>CAWGUX010000004.1:0-308739 GCA_963825965.1 uncultured Acidimicrobiaceae bacterium | reverse complement strand
TAGGTCATGACGAACCGGTACCACCGTCCATAGAAAGGCAGGTGCCGCAGCGCCCACGCGTCCCCCGCCGGCACGGGCGTGTGGTAGATCCGGTTGGGCAGGATCCACTGCGCCGTGCGCTGGAAGATCGTGAGCTGTTCGACCTCGTCCGCGATTGCGGGACCGATCTGGAATCCACTGGCGCCGGCACCGACGAGCGCGAACTTGGTCCCTCGGATATCGAGGTCCTCCGGCCAACGCGCCGAGTGGAACGAAGGCCCGCCGAAAGTATCCATACCCTTCAGGTCAGGTAGTCGGGGCAGATTCAACGAACCCACGGCACTAATGACGAACCGGGCCTCCAGCACCTCTTCGGCGCCGCTGCGTCGCCTACACGGACGCGCCACATGGCCCGGTCCTCTTGCCAGACCACCTCGGTGACGGCGGTCTCGAAGCGGCAGTGCGGCTCGAGGTCGAACTTGTCGACGATCGTTCCGAAGTAAACGCGGAGCTCCGGCTGCTGGCAGTAGTACTCGCTCCAGAACCCGGCCGGCTCGAACGAGAAGCAGTACTGATGGCTCCCGACGTCGACGCGCGCGCCGGGGTATCGGTTCTCCCACCAGGTTCCGCCGGGGCCCCCGTTCTTGTCGACGATCGTGAAGGGCAACCCGGCTTGCTTGAGGCGGATGCCGGCGAGGATCCCAGCCATGCCGCAGCCGATGACGACGACTGGGCTCGCCACCTTCTGGGACGCCGAGATCTCGTCGCCCCAGGCGATCTCCCCGCTGTCGCCGCCCTCGAACTGCAAGTCGTCGAAGAGGAGGCCTGCGAGCTGACCCTCGACGGGACGCCGCCCGAGGAAGCCCATCATCTCTTGCAAGATCTCCCGGGACAGCTCGGCCGGAACGCACCCATTGTCCCGATAGGCGGCGATCGCAGGAAGTGCTCGACGGCGCACCTCCGCCATGTCCTCCGGCGACATCGCCCCCTGGATGTCCAGCGAAATGGCCACATTCGGCTGGATCTCGCCCCGGACCCACGACGGGTCGCCGCTCATGTGCACGAGCGAGCACATGAGCGCCGGGATGCTGACGTCCTCGAGCGCGGCGACGATAGCCTCGTCGTTGTCCTCGAACGGTGCTCCGGCGAACCGGTTCTCGTCACGAACGACATCCTCGCCGCCGAAAGCGGCGACGGCAATCGAACCACCTCGGCGGCGTTTTTCCTTATGCCGTGCAATTGAGCAAACAGATCCGCCGCCAAAAGTCGACCCTCGGCGGGGCGGCCGGCACATTGATCTGACCTCTCTCGATGCCGTGGCCTGCGCCACTGCTCCACCAGGCTCGGAGATCTTCAAGCTTGTAACTTCTCGCTCCATGCCGGAGTGGGCCATCGGGCTGATCAGTGTCGCCGTCGGCTTCCTCGGCGGGATCGTGCCGGTTCAGCTCAATCTCCGTAACGAAAGCAAGAAACGAACGCAAGATGCCGTGCGACAATTACTTGGACGCATCTATGGTGTCAGTGACGCGGTCCAGTACGCGTTGAACGAAGCGGCGGGCGGAGAGACCGCAAGCATCGGAGATGCGGTCCATCTAACTGGGGAGTTGCCGCAAGAAGTGGGCCAAGCCCTCGTTTTGCTGCCGAAAGACGCACGGCCACACGCCCAAGACGTATCTGACACGCTACGGAAGGCCGGTATCTTGCTTGACTCTGTCAGCAAGGTGGGTTCAGAGGGGGAGCGAACTCGGTATCTTCAGCTCGCTCAAAATGCCTATCAAGAGTCCCGCGATGCTCTCCACAAGCTCGGCGAGGCACTTGCCGTGCAATCACTTCGCCGGTGACCCCGCATAAATCTCTCATTTCCTGGGGCGTCAATGAGAAGCTTGCTTATTTGATCTGGTTCAACCTTCTGATCCGTAGCGCCTATTTGATCAAATGACGAGCGGTGACAAAGGTTGTCTACAGGTGCCATTTATGACCTCTGAGCTGGACTAATGGCTGCTCTGAAGTGGCCGCCATATGACACAGAATGACAGCCATTTCCAGCCTTTCATAGCCCTATGGTTCTCACGACGGTTCTCAAAAAAGCGCACTTTGGCCTTATGACCCGGCGTCATCATCACCGTGCAGCGAGGACCAAGGCTCCTCCTCTACCGTGAGCGCGACGGATGAGTCCCAACTTTCTTCGATCCCGTTCGTGACAAATGTCACGGTTTCGCTGCCGGCTATGGAGTGGTGCCACACGGCGGCGGATTATCCGCGGTGGCTGCCGCGTACGAGCCGGCTGGCGCTCCGCCCGCTACGCCGGCGTGGCGAGCTCGAGGGCGTGGATAACCACCAGCTTGTTCATGCGCGGGCAAGAGGACCTCGGCCGAGACGGTGTCGTCGAAGTAGTCCGGCAAGGCCGGGGGCGCGGTCCGCGTACGCGTCCTGCGGCAGCATCATGCGCGGGTCGGGCAGCAGTTCCTCGAAGGCCGTTATGGTGCGCACGAAGGCCGGCACGATCGAGATTCCGTTGCGCAACAGGCCGTAGGCTCGGTGGTAGCCGTCTCGCAAGAAGTAGCGGTCCGCGTAGCGCCCGACCTGAAGGTAGGACTCGCTGGCGCCGATGGCGAACCCGAACACGCCCCCCGGAACCATCGTGGGAGGCACGGGACCGAGCACCCGGAGGTTCAAGTTCGGCGACGAGACGGTGAAGGCCTGACGGGTCGGGTCGAACTGCACCGGCAGCTGGGTCGGTGCGCCCAGCGGAAGGGTAAGCGACGCCAAAGCGGTGACATCGGAGCCGTCGATACCCTCGACGCGCTCGATCGCCTGGTCGCTGTTGACGTAGGGCTGGTACGCGCAGACCCGGCTGAGGTCGACCAGCGCGACGTCCCAACCCTCGTTGAACATCTGCATGCCGTTCGGCGTGCTCCGCAGTGCCGCTACGTGAGCGTCGAGCCCGGAGGGCCGCGGGGCGACCAGGTCGGCCTGATCGACGCCCTCGGGGCGGTTCCTGACCGCGGTGCGAGCGCGGGCCGGGCTCGAGGTGATGGGGTGTGGGCGCCGGCGACTGGTCGCTGTTGGCGAGGAGTGCGTGGGCATCGGGCGGCTTCATCCAGCCGACGAGAGCCCGGGCGGGGCCGCGGGTGAGCGCCGGGCCGTTGGGGGTTTGTGGGTTCGGTTCCGGGGGTGGAACCGCGGCCAAGTTGCCGATGGTGGACATGATCTACTCCTTCCCGTTGCCGAGGGGCCCGGGCTTGGCCGAGCCTCCGTAGGCTCGGTGCTGGTGAAAAGGGGAGTAGTCGCCGTACGATGAGGGGCCGTGGTCGGCTCGCACGGGTTGGCTACGAAACACTGGCGGTGGGAGAGCCCTCGGCTCCAATCGGAGGCTCTCCCACCGCTTCTTACACCTCCTTCGGTACCTCTCTCATCCGATCTCCCATGAGGTCTGCCGGCTCAGGCGGGGCTTCTGCAACACCTGCTCGAACCGGTACCTCACGACCTGGGTGCTGACCGAGTAGGCGTGCGCGATGTGCGCCACGAACTCGGACTCGCCTGAATCGATCTCGCTGCGATTGGTGCGCAGGAGGCGGCGCATGTCGCTGTAGGGCATCAAGAGCGCACCCATCCCGCGGTTGGCCTGCCATTCCCACCACTCACCCGAGTAGCCCCGAACCGGTCCAACGTCACGGCACAGCTCGGTCTGGGGCGCCGGGCTCCCGAACAGAGACTCGGTCTGGGTGAGGAACATGCTCCGGTGCAGCAGCACGTGCGCGGCCTCGTGCGCCATCGTTGTGCGGATGAAGTTCTCGGCGCCGGCCTCCTCGTCGGCGGCCCGCTGGCTCAACACGTCGGAGATGCGCACTTTTACTTTGCCGTTGGAGTGGAAGTCCGAAGCGCCGAAGACCCCCTCTGGCAGGGCGACATATTCGGGTGTGATCTTGAGGTGCGACTCAATGAAGGTGTCGATGTCGACAGCGCCGGCATCGTTCAGCCGGGGGCTGCCGGCAGCCTTGAATGCGTCGTCCATGATCTGGTCGATCTCGGACTCCTCGAACCACAGGCGCGACGGCATCCGCCCGCTGGGATCCCGCGCCTCACGCATCAGCGGTCCTCCTCGTCATCAGAGTCGGCGTCGCGAACCATGTCCTCCATCTGCCGGAGCAGCTCGTCGCGGGACGGGGCGTCGCGCAGCTGCCGGAGCAGGCTCGACACACGGGGCTCCTCGGCGATCCACTCCTTCACCTCGGGGGTGAGCCGGGGGTCACGCGCCTGCAGCAGCGCCTCGGGCAGGTCGAGCACCTGGGCGATTCGAACCAGAACATCGGGTCCGGGACGCCGGCGATCGGCCTCCATGTCGGTGACGAACGGCGGCGCCACCTTGATGGCAGCGGCGAAGCCGCGGACGGTCATGCCCTTGTCCTCGTGTGCCTGCTTGATCAGCTTCCCCAGGGTTGCCATAGGGCGATGTTAGCTGACGAAGCGAACGGCGCGCAATATGGCTGGGTCCCCATATGGCTGGGTCCCCAATATGCGACTATGTGATATCGTACAGTCGCACAACGGCGAGGAGGGTGTGACATGGAGTACAGCGATCAGCTCAGGAGGGTGGCAACGGTCCATCTCGACGAGATTCAGGGCGACCTCGACTGGGCACGCCACGAGTTGGCCAAGCGGAGAGGCGACATGGCGGATCTCGAGCGGCACATCGCCAGCCTTGAGCACCTGGTTGTACTCGCACAGTCTGGGGCACTCGAGGACTCCCCGGGGGGGCCCGCGATGACGCTCCACGACGCCATGGAGGTGGTTCTGCGGGATGCTGCGCACGGAATGCGGGCCGGCGATCTGGCAAGCGAGATAACCCGCCGTCGGCTGTACCGGATGCGAGACGGTCGCCCTGTCGAAGCACAGCAGATCCATGCTCGGGTCGGCAACTACCCTCACCTCTTCAAGAAGGTCGGCACTTTCATTCACTTGGCGGATTCATAGCGGTGCAGCACCTTGACGCTCTATACGGAGGCCCTATGACCGCATCTTGACGTAGCCCCTCAGTGACGAGATGCCGTTGGGAACGTTGAGCCTGATGCCGTGACGCAGGCCGGGCGTGTTCAGGTACGCCTTCTCGGTTTTGAACTCGACGTATCCATTGTGGTCAAAGAGGGCTCCGGGGAATCGCGTGAGCCGTTCGTAGAACGTGCCGGCTTCGTGGTACAGCGCGTGCTTCGCGCCGACGTGCCATTCGATGTTCAAGCGACGACCCGAATTTGTTCGTGTGCGCCGCCCCTTTGTCCTCGCTTCATGGGTTCCATTCACCTCAGCTTCTCCTTTGTCTAAGCCTGCTATTCGGCGTAGTACCGAATTGGGCGTATCCGAGAAGGGCTGGGCCTGCTGCCTCAGCCAGTCCATCACCTCGTCGTCGACCCTGATCGTTGGCATCGGCATCAGCCCTCCCAACTAGAATACTGTCACAGTATAACAGTAAAGTCAATCCCCAAGACCGCTTCGGCTGGGGGGGCGGGCTGAACCCCCCCCCCGACGCCGCGCAGGTCCGACGACCGTTTCCATCCGACCGCTTGCTGGAGAGGCCGAAGCGTCTAACACCTGCTCGCGAGGGCGAGGTCGCCGTACCGTTCCGGGCGGACAGCGTGCGTAGCTACCTTGGTTACAGGAGCCATAGCCTCGGCCCCGCATGTGGACCATCAGAGGGATCCGTGCGGCACCACAAGCCTGGGCGCTGCCGCAGCCTGCCCGAAGCGAGGGGGAGGACATGGCCGGACCTGCGCCGTGTGCAACTTCTGCTGGGCGGAATCGCCACTCGCCGACTCGGTCACAGGCCTCGCCGTCTTGGCCCGCGCCACCGCACACACGTAGCCGCATTCAGGGCTCTAGGACCCCGGGGGATGCGACGCGTCTTCCCGGGGTCAGGGCCCAGGTAATCTGGCTACGGCCGATCTGTCCGGAAATGAGCACGACCCTCGGGTTCTCCTCATTTCCGGTTGGGGGTGCCACCAATGACACCGGCCCCCGGGCCGCTTGCAAAGGAGAGAGACTGATGTTTCGCGTCGAGAACGCTGACTTTATTGCGGACAAGCTCGCGGCAGAGCTGTTGCCCAACCAGGAGTTCCGCGAGGTCCTGAAGAACTCGCTCGAGGCTATTGAGCGCCGGATGCGCTCCGAAGGCACCGCCACCGGCGGACGGATCGAGTTCGACGTCGACTGGAGCCTGCACGCCGAGACCGGCAAGTGGTACCTGGCCTGCTCGGACAATGGTGACGGCATGACCCGCTCGGAGCTCGAGCGCTACACCACGACCCTGGCTGTCCAGGGCGCCGGTGGCACTCAGTCCTTGCAGGACAACCAGGGGATGGGCCTCAAGATCAGCGGCCCCACCCGGCACAAGAACGGCGTGCTCCTCCGCTCGCTCAAGAGCGCTGAGCGGACCATGGTGCAGATCGGTTGGAACGGCGAGCAGTACGGGATGATCCCCGTAGGTCCTGAGGACGAGCTCGTGCTCCCGGTCAGCGCCGACACCTTCCCGGACTACGTCAACGACCACCAGTCCGGAACGGTCGTCACGTTCCTCGGCACTGGCGACGCCGATAACACCTTCGCTCCAACGGACCGCCCTCGGGGCTGGCTCCTCCGCTATCTGAACACTCGGTTCTTCCGGCTCTCGAACGAGGGGATCCAAGTCGTCGTCCGGGTCCCGACCGGTGATGAGGATGACTGGCCGCACTCCCTCGCAGAGGCCGATGAACGTATGCGCGGTCGGGGCCGATCATTCAACCTCACCACCATTTACGGCACCGGGGAGATCTGGGACCAGGCCGCGGACCGCCAGGGCGAAGGCTTCCATGGGGTACTGCCGCTGACGGGTGACCATGCCCGGGGAGTCCCCGCCGCCGACCTGCACTGGTGGGTACTTCCCAGCGGACCTGGCACCGACGTGTCCAGTCGCACGGCGAGCGGCGGGAGCCTTGCCATCCTGTACCAGAACGAACTCCATGACTGGCGCGTGAGCAACCAAGCCAGCCCGTTCTTTGCGCGCCTCGGCGTGTTGTTCGGCAAGACGCGGATCGGTTTCGTCCTCGAGCCGAAGGGCGACACGATCTCGTCAGACTTCGCCCGTGCCCACGTCCTGGTTGGAGGTACCCCCGTCTTCCAGAGCGACGCGTGGCTCCTCTGGGCAGAGCAGTTTCGGGAGGCGATCCCGGAACGGATCCGATTGACGATGGCCGAGGAGCAGGCACGTATCCAGGAAGAGGATCCGGACATGGCGAGGCGCATCCGTGACCGGCTGCGGGAGGTCATGCAGCTACTGCGCCCGCGGCGTTTTCGCGCAAGTGAGCGCGGTGCGGCGCGGGCGACCGGTCCGACCGTCACCGGATCCGGATCGGGTACGGGCGCCACAACGGAGCGGCCAGCAGGTGCAGCGACCCGACCCCGCACCGGCACCGGCCGTGGTGTTGGCGCCGTCCTCGCGCAGGCTGATGATGCCGGGGAGCCCGCCACGGAGATCGCTTCGATCCTCAACCTCAGCACAGATTGGGTGACCGAAGGGGAAGCGGAAGGACTCTCGATCGTGAACGGCAACGGCAGCGGTCTGCACGACCGCGCCGGAGCGCTCGTCGGACAGGACGCCCGCACGGCGGCCATCCTCATCATGAACACGGAGTTCCGTGGCTACCAGGCGATCCTCGCGGCGATCAACGAGTGGGCCAACCCGGAGGGCGACGACGACAAGGCCGCCCGGATCGAGACGATGACCCGAGAGTGGATCAACCAGAAGATGATCGAAGCGGTTCAGGGTCTTCGTCAGCTCGAGAACGGGAGCACGTGGGTCACATCCAACTTCGACGACGCTCTGAGCCCGGTTGCGTTGACCGCGGCCTTCATGGCTGACCGCTATCACACGCTTCGCGAGGTAAAGCGACAGGTCGGGGATTTGAGAAGGGCGGGCACGGCCAGCGCATGATGGGTTCAGTGGACCAAGTCGCGACGACTGAGTAGTCGGTGTTTGAGATTCGTCGGACTCTCGTCAGTACCCTCGGCCACGACGGCACCGACGAGCTGGTTTGCATGGCGCGCCTTGCTTGACCGCTTTGGAGTACCCCACGAGACTATGGGGATCTGAGCTTGACAAGGGAGGTCGAATCATGCAGGTCACGGTCGAAGATATTCCGGAAGTAGCGATCGGCAACAAGGGCATCCTGGTGCGCATAAGGGATAACGACGGAACGAACTTGGGCAAGCTGTGGATTGGGCAGGCTACCGTCCGCTGGGCCGCAGGAAGTACCCGAGAGCAAAACGCCAAAAGGCTTTCGGTCAAGAAGTTCGTCGAGTACCTGGACAAACTTCCGTGATCCTCAGACTGACCCTCTACCCACCCACCATCCTGTGCTATTCGCTAAGACGGTCAGTGAGATAGCCGTGCTATGGGAGAAGCGCTCCCACTGAGGCTGGTCCATCTCCACGTGCGTGGGTGGGTCACAAAGACCCGTGGCCAGAGCGCGAGCGGAGGGCTCGTCGGCCTGCAGTCGACGAGCCCTCCGTCGTGGCCGGATCCACCTACTGGTCTGAGTCTTGCTCTATGGCCGACTCGAGCAGTATGGGCATCCGGGATCTTGTCTCCACCGTGACATCGATGAAGTCGCGCTTCGTGAAGGGGGCCTTTAGATTGTCCAACGCCTCTTTGACGATGTCGGCAAGAGATTCGAGCGCGAAGATCAGGTCCGGTTTTCTGTAGTCGGCGATCAAAGGGGTCGTCGCCTCCGTGTCTTGTAAGGCGCTGAGTACTGCCCGCACGTACTCGGCGGACTGCTGGAGCTTGAAGACCACCTCCAGGTAGGCCGTTTCGGGAGACTTCAGGTTTTGCGCCCGCCTCAGCTCAGTAAGGGCCTCCTTGTACTCAGCACTTCGTTCATCGGCAGCCAACCTTGCCGCCCGCCGCATCCGCCGACTGGACTTTCGTTCCTCAAGCAGGGCCGTGACGTGCTCGTTCATCGCCTTGTCCATGAGCAAACCCACTACGTCAGCAGCTCGTTCGTCGAGCGTCGCGAACCGAGGATGCCGTAGGTCGAACGGCTTCTTACCGGCCGTCTCGGCAGCCTGCCGCATTGTCATGCCCGGACTGATCAGGTTGACCCGGTCGGGGTGGTCCTTCAGCTCACGGTGGGCGGTCCAGCTGGCGCTCACCCGGGAGTCCGCTGGCCAGCTGCGAGCAACGGCTCTGTATTGTCGCCAGGCTGGCTGTTCCTCACCGGTCAGTTCGACACTGAACCGGTCCACCAGGTGATCGGGCATCTCGCATAGGAGATCCCCGAGAGCCCACTTCGGGTCCTCAAGTCCTCGTCGTCCTTTGTCCGCTCGGCTGAGCGGGGGCGTGTCCATCAGAACGTGCCCCCGCCGCAGCCATTCATCCCAATTCGGATGCATGGTCACCTTGACGTCAGGCGACGTCGTCCTCGGACTTCACCGCGGCGCTGAGGGCTGCCGCGCTCTTCGTGTCGATGACCGAAGCCATCGTCGTCTGGGTCTGCTTCAAGGCAGCGCTCGCCTGGCGGGCCACCACTGGCCCCAGTTCGGGATGACGACGCACAGCCATCGCCATGTGGCGCGCCACCGCGTCAGCGGCCTTCGTCAGCTTGAACGTCCGCGGCAGCGTGCTGTGCTGGCTGATGAGGTCCGGGTTGTCGGTCATGAACCGGCCCGGCTCTGTGATGGGCTTTGGCCTCCCGGTTTCCTCCGAAATGAAGGTCCTTCCGACCTCTGCTTCGCAGAGAACGAACGTGAGACCCTCCGCCTCCACCCGCTTGTTGCAGTAGCCGGTCACGCCTGTGCCGGTGTAGCCCCAGAGCTTCCGGGACAGCTGATCGTGGGTGAGCTTCCTCTTCGACCGTCGAGGGCTGGCGCCTTGCACCCGGTCCGTCAGGGAAGATCGCCTCGTAGAGCTCATGCCTCGTGACGGCATTCGGTGTGACGTCACTGGGCTCGCTGACGACGTGATCCTTAAGGAGCTGCTGGTAGACAGCATCCTTCATCATCTCGTCGTCGATCTGCTCGACGCCGTTCCGGTCCGTGTACACGAACCCCTTGGACGCGCAAACGCCGTGGACCAGCGTGTCCACGGCGTCATAGTCAGGATAGATACTCATTCTTCACCTCCGCTGGACTCAGTTCCCGCCGATCGGGACTGGTGCAGCGGCGGTGACGCTACGACTGGGCCTTCCGCCTTGTCAACCCCAACTCCGAAAGAACGGCCGGTGCACTGCCAGTTTATTTAATTCTCTTATTCTCATGTTGACACATTTATCTTTTTACGCTATTCTGGTGGAACGGGAAAACCGTAATAAAAGAAAGGAGAACACGATGCCCACTCGTACCGACCTGGTGTCCGTAGCCAGGGAATTGCGTAAACAGCTGAACGGGAAGGCTTTCCTGACTGTCCAGCGCACCGAGATCACAGAACTCCTCAGAAAGGAGTCAGGAGAGTCCAACACGAGGATGAAATCAGTGCTGGCGGCGGATCGACCTCGGCACTGCTCAACCAGGGTGTGCAGGTCTATCCGAGCCTCGGGGAGACGACGACGGGGGACACCGTCCGCTTGTACCACGCCGGCAGCGTGCTCGGTCAGCTCATCGACACGATCGTGCACCCGGACGTGGGTACGGACAAGGACCTCGGCGAGGTCATCGCGAAGGTGAAGGGTAAGTGGAACTGGGTGCCCGAAAAGGGGCCGTTGCCAGTACCCTCATCGCCTTCCTGACCGAACTCCCCACAGACCACCCGTGTCAGCGGTGTTCAGACGGCGTCTATCTCCTAACACCGCTGTAGGCGTTGCGGGACGACGGCGCTTCTACGGCTCGGCCCCAGCCAGCACGGCGAGGAAGGCCTGAGCAATGACGGGATTCATCAGGAAGCCCTTTCTCTGGGGCTTGAAGAACTCCCCTGGGCCCCCGAGGTTGCGTCAGGCCGCCTCAAGCGACTTGTGCAGCCCGCCAACAACTCGTCCGGGATCTTTTCTGGAACCTCACTCGAGTGCCCGGCGAATCACCACTTCTCGTGGAGCTCCGCAGGGGGACGCCTTCGCTATCTTCCGAACGATCTCACGTCGGGTCCTGCCGTACTCGTCTGGGTCGAGCATCACTCGGCAGATCCGAACGAGTTCGGCCGAATCTGGTGCATCGGGTTGGTCGCTCAGAACCGATGGGCTTTGCAGGGCCTCGGCGTCGTAATCCACCTGGGTGAGACACTCCTGTGGGACCATCTGAGCGTGGCCGAGGAACGTTCCGTCGTCGCCCTCTTCGCGGGAATTTGGAGGCATCGAGCAGGGCGTGAGTCGGTCCGGCTTCCATCCAGTCCTGCTCTGCGAGAAACTGGACGCCGGCGCAGTCCGTCCTCCAGCACCGATTTCCAGACGTTCCGATCGCAGGTGATGTCGAGGAGCTGCGGTCACTGCCGGCAGCCGAACTCGTAACCGCAGGGTTTCCGTGTACGGACCTGTCCCAGGCAGGGAGGACCGCCGGTATCCAGGGACGTCAGTCCGGACTTGTCCGGAAGGCGCTGTCGCTCGTCGAGAAGCACAAAGCGCGGTGGCTGCTGCTTGAGAACGTACGGAACATGCTTCCGTTGCACAACGGTCAGGCGATGAGATCCATCACCTCCGAACTGGAGCGCATGGGCTTTCGGTGGGCGTATCGGGTCGTCGATTCCCGCTTCACCGGAGTACCCCAGCGGCGCCAACGAGTCCTGCTTTTGGCGAGCCGCAAGGAGGACCCCCGCTTAGTGCTCTTCAGTGACGACGCCGGCGTGCGCCCGGACGACAGCTACGGCGAAGACTCGTTTGGGTTCTACTGGACCGAAGGGCTCAGGGGTCTTGGGTGGTGCCGTGACGGCATTCCCACGTTGAAGGGCGGTTCAACGATCGGTATTCCGTCGGCGCCTGCCGTATGGATCCCCGACGGCCGACCTGGATCTCGGTTCGTGACACCGGGTATCGCGACATTGGAGCGGCTCCAAGGTTTCCGCAAGGGATGGACGGTGGCGGCCGCCAGTCACCCAAGAGGTGAGGGAGCGCGATCGAAGCTCGTGGGAAATGCGGTGAGCGTCGGTGTATCAGCTTGGATCGGCCGACGTCTCGTCGAGCCAGGGACCTGGGACGGTTCTCTCTGTACTGACCTTGCATCCGGGTCGAAATGGCCGATGGCAGCATGGGGGGACTCCGGTCGAACATTCCGAGTGGACGTTTCCATGTGGCCACAACGTGCTCCGTACAAGCACCTGATGCCGCTAATGGGTGAGGACTACAGTCCCTTGTCCACGAGAGCTGCTGCAGGATTTCTCTCCCGGTTAGAGCGAGGACACCTGAGAGTGCCAGAGGACTTCCGACTGGATTTGAAGGAGCACATCGAGGTAACCACCGAGCTCGGCTGATGCACGGACCTGACATCATCGCCAGGACCTTGAGCGTGCGACGCCCCTTCGGTCCTTCGAAGCAGATGCTCCAGTACCACTCACGCAGCGACCATCACTCCAAGCTGTGCTGCTGGGCGATCGCGTACGACCTTCTCTCGACCAGTTCACTTCTTCGACAGCACGTTGCCGAAGAGAAGGTCTGTATTGGCGTCAACCACACGATGGTCGACTTCAAGACATCGAGAAAGAAGGATCTTGATCTGGTCATCGCACGGCCGGCGCCCGATCAACCCGCTGCGAAGAACGTGATTACCTTGTTCGACATCGGCGAAGCGATCGGAGTGGAGCTCACGCACACCGAGCGCGCAGAGTTCATGGCATTACCTACTGTTCAACGACGATTGGTGGGATCGGTACTCGTTGCACTCGAAGCGAAGGCCGCTGCGACAGAGCACAAGAAATCAGAAAGCCGGATGTTCGACGAACTGAACTCGTCCCAGGCGACGATCCATGGGGCAGCCGACCAAGCAGTTGCAGTCGGGTTGGCGGTCGTGAACATCTCGGACACCTTCGTGTCGCCGGGACGCCAAGCAGGCGGCACGATACCGGTCGTAAATGCACACAAGCAGCCGGCCGCCACCGAATCGCTCATTGCGAAATTGCGGGAGCTTCCTCGGCGCTCGGCCCCTGGAGAAGCGGGATTCGATGCTCTCGGAATCATGGTGGTCACACTGGCCAACGACGGAACGCCGGTGACCGTCCATACCGGGCCGCCCGCGCCGCAGCCTGGCGAGCCCGATACATATGCTGCGATGGTTCTGCGAGCGGCGAGCCTCTACGACTACCGGTTCTCAGCTACATGACTCCTGTACCGAGTGCGTCGAGTCCCGCGGCACTAATGCGAATGAAGCGTCAACGGCAGCGCGATACAGCACCGGAATTGGAGCTACGCAGAGAGCTCCATGGGCGAGGTCATCGGTACCGCGTTCACATCCCCGTGTTCGATAAGCGGCGGCGTCACGACCTTGTGTTCAGCTCGTCTCGAGTGGTAGTAGAAGTCCTTGGATGCTTCTGGCATGGATGTCCCCTCCACGGAACCACTCCGAAGGCAAACTCAGAGTGGTGGAAGGCCAAGATCGACTCCAATCGCAGACGCGACTTGGATACCGCGCATCGACTTGCCAGAGCAGGTTGGAAGCTGGTCGTGGTTTGGGAGCACGATGATCCATTGGCAGCAGCAGACCTTGTCGAAAGCGTCCTAACGAAGACAACGGACTCAGCCGGCCGAATTGAAGGGTGCAAGATCACCTGAACACGAGTAGAACCATGCCGTCTGCGGGTCTGAACGTCGCGTAGTTGAGTGATATCTTTTCGGTTATCCCAGCGTCGCTTGCTCATCGTCCGACTCCCCGCACGACGTCGATCTCGACGTCGTGAGTCATGCTCGTCTGCTTCGCCCCGACCTCATGGGTGATAGCCCGAGCGTGCACTGCGGCGCTAAGTGCGCGCTGAAACTCGATCATCTGTTCGGTGCTCTCCACGTCGTTCCGACCGCCGAGGGTCTCCGGGTCCGGTGATGTGCCAGCGGTCCCGGTAGGCCGCGACCGTCGAGACTTCGCGCAGCCAGCGCGCCCGGTGGCCCGGATCGTTCGGAGCGGGCCCGAGGCGCTGCACCCAGCGGCTCCGGCCTCGATCGCTTGGTCGGCCAGCGTGCGGGCCCGTTGTTCCATGGCCTGGTCCCGCTCGGCCAGGGCCGCGGGCCATCTCGGGATCGGTGACACCTTGTGCCCTCGGGATCAGCCCGGCGATGAGGTTGTCGGTGCCACCGGCGCCGGCCACCGGCCGCCTGGGTCCAGCGGTCCACCCGGCCGTGGAGCACCGCGGCCACGTCGGCGGCGTCGGCCAGGGACCGGCCGGCGACCAGTTGCGGGAAGGCCGCCTCGACGTCGAGGCCGCGGGCCTCGGCCTCGCGGAACGCGGCGAGCAGCGGACCGTGCGCCTCGCTGGCCCGGACGGCGTCGAGGTCGGTCTCGGTGAGCCCCGAACGGACCGAGCAAGGCGTCCCAGCGCTCTGCTTGGGCAGCGTGGCCAGCGTCAGGTACTCGGCCGAGAGCCGCTCCATGCCCTCGGCCTCGTGCTGTTCGCGGCGGATCATCTCGTGGGCCGCCACGTCGGCCCCCTCGTTGCGCAGGACGCCGGCCAGCACCTCTCTGGCCGTCACCGGTTCGGTCGCTTCGTCGTGGGAGGTCTGCGGGTCGGGGTCGTAGTGGGTGTCCACGTAGAGCCGGTTGGCCTCCCGGCCCCTGGTGGCCGAGACGTAGAGCACCTCGCGGGTGGTCGTCGGCGAGACCATGGCGTGCGCCGTGTCGACGGTCCGGCCCTGGGCCCGATGCGCGGTCGAGGCGTAGGCCAGCTCGACGTGCTCGGCGCACGTAGTCGGCCGGCAGGACCACCTCTCCGGCGCCATTCGCCCGCTTGCACGGTCATGGATCCGTCGTCGATGGTGGCCGTGACGGTCCAGCTGGTCGCCGTTGCGGACCCAGCGTCTGCCCGTGTCAAGACGCCGGTTGTTCTGGCGGGTGACGCACCTGGTCACCGACCCCGGCCGTCCCGCCGCCGGCGACCGTCGACGCCCTCGTCGATCACCTGCCCGGCGGCGACCCGGTCGGCCCGGGCCCGGGCGTTGAGCTCGCTGACGGTGCCCAGATCGCCGGCGATCATCAGGCTCGTGCGTCCCGGCCTCGGTGTCGTGCTTCCACGCCGCGTAGAGGGCGTCGAGCATCTCGTCCCGGTCCCCCGACACGATCCGGCCGTGGGCCTCGTAGGCGTCGATGGCGTCGTCGGAGCCGGCCCGCAGCTCGACGCTGGCCGCCTTCTCCCAGTCGTGGTGGAACCGGCGCACGTCGCTCAGCTCGGGGGCCAGACCGTCGCGGTCGCGCACCAGGGCGGCGAACATCCCGCCGGCGTCGACCGCGCTGAGCTGGCCCTGGTCCCCGACCAGGAGCACCTTGGCCCCGGCGTCTCCGGCCGCGCGTGACCAGCTCGTCGAGGGCGAACGTCCCGGCCAAGGCTGGCCTCGTCCACGATCACCAGCTGGCCTGCTCCGGAGCCGCCAGCGGGCCACCTCGTCCTCGGCCGCGGCGATGCGTCGTCGCACCGGCGAACGGCGCCGCTCCGAGGCGCCGGCCGACCTGAGCTCGCGACGAAGAGCCGCCAGCTCTGCTCAGCCGCTCGGCCTCCTGGCGGTGCTCGTAGAGCCACTTGGCCGTGTTCTCCGTGTCGATGCCGAGCTCGTCGGCCAGCACCTCGGCCGCGGCGGCCGAGGGGGCCAGGCCGAGCACCGAGCCCGCTCCGTGCTCGGCTTCCCAGACGGCGCGGAGCCCGGCCATGGTGGTGGACTTGCCCGTCCCGGCCGGGCCGACCAGCACGTCGAGGAACGACCCGAGGTGGCGATCTGCTCCACGGCCACGGCCTGGTCGATGCTCGAGCGGGTGGTCCCGGCCGGGCAGGTTGGCTGCGGTCACGGCCGCCACGGTGCCCGTCGCGACGGCCGGCCCGCCTGTCTGCGTCCGGCCTCGAGCAGCCGGGCCTCGGCCTCCAAGAGGGTGGCGGTGGTGTAGATCTCGTGGCCCTTGGCCCGGAACCGGCTCGTCCCGTCGGCCCGGCGCAGGCGCTCTGGCGTGTGGTGCAGCTCGGGTGCCGAGATCGAGCAGCGACTGGCCGGTGGCCAGGTCGGCGGTGCGCTCGGCCACCGCGATCCGGTCCTCGGGAGAGGCGAAGCGGACCCCGTGGAGCTGGCGGTGGACCTCGGCCAAGACGTTGGCCCGGGAGAAGGTGGCCCGGCGCTCGGCCACCGTCTGCGACCGCCACGCCGGCGGCGTCGGCCAGGATCTCGTCGGCCAGGTCGCCGGCGCGCAAGCAGCGGCAGGTCGTTGCGGTCGGCCAGGCCAGCCACCCAGGAGCGTCGGGTCATCTCCGACGTAGCGCTCGGCCCGCTGGCGCCACCCGCCGGTCATCTCGGCCAGGCTGTGGTGCTCCTTGGCCGGCCGGGTCTCGAGGGTCGCCCGGTGGCGCAGCTCGAGGACCTCGACGTTGGTCGGCTGGCGCCCGTGGGCGGCGGCGAACTCGGCGATCAGAGCGTTCTTGCGCTCCTCGATGGCGGCCGAGCGCTGGGAGAACTCGGCCATCAGGGCCTCGGGCACCCCGGTCACCTCGAAGCGGAGCTGGTCGGAATGGCGGCGTGCCCGGCCGTCCCAGCCCCACCCCAACTCCTCGGTCAACAGGTCGCTGAGCACGCCCTGGTGCAGCTCGGAGAGCAGCGACCACGGACTTGAACAGGCCCCGCGAATCGAGCGTCCGCCACGTCGCCGTCGGAGACCGAGCGGGCCCGGTTGGCCACCACCACGTGGTCGTGGAGCTGGGGGTCGCCGGCCCTCGAATCCCAGTGGGTGAAGGCGGTGGCCACCACGCCCTCGACGTCCTCTTGGACCACGCCGTTGGTGCCCGAACGCGAGTGGAACACCTCGCGCTCGGCGTAGGTGAGCACGACCTCGATGGCCCGGCGGTGGCAGGCGTAGATCAGCGCCTTGGTCTCCCGGTCGGCCAGCGCCCAGGCCGACAGAGACCGACTTGGACGGCGAGAAGGTGAGGTCGAACCCGGCCACCGGGCGTGCGGAACGGTCCCTCCCTTGGCCCGTTCCTCGGCCTCGATCCGGGCCCTCTGCTCGGCCCGCTCGGCGTCGGTGTGCGGTCGCCGGGATGGCCGCGACCCGCTCCGCCACCCGCGTGGCCAGGGAGAGGTGCGAGCGGTTGGGCTGGCGGCCCGAGCGCCTTGCCGGTGATCGGGTCGGCGCACATCCCGAGCAGATTGAACAGGTGCTGCTCGCTGACCGCCGAACCCGTCTCGACCCCTCGGCCGTCGTCGAGGCCGGCCAGGCCGGCGCCGAGGAACACGCCGGGCGGGGTGCCCGACTCGGCGTAGTAGCGGGTCAGGCTGGAGGCGTGGCCCGGCGGCGCCGTCGCCGGCCGCCACCGACTCCATCAGGTACCGATAGCCCGACCCCAGGGTCATCCGGCGTAGCGAGATCACGGCCTGCTCCCCTCGCCGGGACGGCCCTCGTCCCGCACCCTCAGAAGGGCGAACGACCACCATCGGCCCCTCGAGCAAGCCCGACCCCCCTCGAATGCCACACGTGTGAAGCAAACTGATGTGGCTGATGGGCGGCCGAGAAGGTAGTGGTCTGGCTCGGGAGGGACGAGGGGAGCTGGGGTAGGAAGAGCGCGGGTAAGTGGGGCGAAATGTGTTCTGCGGATTGTCAGAGTTCGGGCAGCGTGCGCTTCGGCGGTGATCGGTGCGATGTGCTCGGGGCGTGCCGAACCGACTGCGAAACTGCGTGGAGACCCGAGGCCCGGCCGGGCCGAGGCTGTTATTGCCGCTTGGGGGATCTACGTGAGAAGGACGTCCGCGTTTTGCTAGAAACTTGATTCGGCCTCCTGTCCGCGCTGAGAGCCGCCGCAGATCTCCGGCGGCGAATCGCAGACTCGGGAGGACGTGCGGGCCCTATTGGCTCGGTACGTCTTACAAGGGGCCCGTTGCCGCAACCATCCTCCATTCGAGCGCCCTAAGCGTGGTTACCTGGAATTCATGAAGTGCCCAAGATGCCCAAACGAAATGTCTCCCGTTATCGGTTTCACTGCTCTTGACACCGACGGTGTCCGATACTCCAACGAGATGCTGCAGACGTGCGTCGATCACCCTCTCCAGACATGGTGCGTACGTCCCGACGGGAGCGTTGTAGCACCCATGTTCGGGCCGAGCCCTATAGAGGGTGATGTGGAGAGGTAGCCACGCGATCGCTACGCCGCCGGCCGACGGATCTCCCGCCGCTCCTATCGCCCCGGCACCGAACTCCGAAAGCCCGGCTCATCCGGAGTGTCGCTACTCGTGCTCGAGCTGAGCGATGCTCGCTTGCGTCTGACTCTCGTAGAGCTCCACAACGCGGTCCGCTGTCGTATCCGATTTCTCGGCGGCGAGCTCGGCGAGAAGGTTTGAGAGGATCACGAGACCCTGGACAACCCGGCCCATCTCGGCCTCGAATTCCTCGTGTGTCGTCATCCCCTGAATGAGATCACGAAGTGCCTTCTGCCATGCCGGGTTCCGCTGCGCTGGGACGTCCAGATTGGCCCGGTATGCCCGTAAGAGCTTGAGCCCCTTCTCTACGTTGCGGAAGTCCTGCGCTGAATCGGTACTCATGGCCGGAGATCCTGACAGAGGGGTGTTCGGCCTCGGTCTACCTTCAGCAGGTATCGCCATTCCCCGACTGCCTCGACGGAGCTGCTGCAAGCTCTGCCGAACGGCTCGATGGCCGCCGGCATCCGCATCCCGCCGGGTCCAGTCCCGTAGCATTCTGGGGCTGTGGCAAAGGTGACGGCGCGTATCTTCCAGTCCGACCCCGAAGACGCGCCCCTTTGCTGACCGGTTGGCCGCGCTAGATCGACTTCAGCCAGCGGAGCGCACTGTTCGCATCAGTCTGGGCCATGACCTCTTCTCGATGCCCGATGTCCGCTCGGTGGGGCTGGGCATCTGGACCCTTCGGCAGGGAGCCGGCCTCGACATCTTCGACGGTCAAGAGATCCGACCTTGGGACCTCCCGACTTCGTTGGCCGAAGGCAGCTTCTATCGGTTCTTTGACGATGGGGTCACGGTCTTTCTACTCAAAGGCCACGGGCCACGCACCACGGCTCTTAGCAACTACCTCGAGGACCTTGTGGGGCTCGATGTCACGTTCGACCCCCTGGTCGCGGTTCGGGATCGCCGCTATGTCGTCCGGCTGTCGGATGTGAAGAGGGTCGAGCTCTCGTTCTCTGGTGAAGCAGTTGCGGAGTTGAGGCGGGTTGACGCCGGGCTCGGGAATGCAGCCGCTTCTCTCGTGACAACCAGTGACTCCGACAAACTCACGGTGGTGTTCGACGGGACGGACGCTGAGTCGCGAGACACCATGTGGGGGCGAGTCCAACAATGGCTGCCCCAGCTCACCTCGGCCCTGCCGATCCCGGGCGTCGGACGGTTGAGGGTCTATGTCCGGGGCGAGGTCGAGGGCGAGGCGCTCGTGGATCTTCTGGAAGACAAGATCGCCTACCAGATGGAAGTTCCTGGCGACGGCCGACTGGACGTGGACGGGGCGATGGCTGTCGCAGCGCGGGCATATGCTCGCTATCAAGATGACTTCGGCTGAACCAGGGCCGGAGGCAGGGAACATCGTCGTAAGGCAGCTCGAGGGAGGACACTCCCGGGCGACTCAGACCAGGCTCCTCGCCTTCTGGCTGGACAACGCTTGGTGCGATTGGGTTGGGTGCGTGGCGCTCGGGTCTCTGACGCGGTTCGTGTTTGTGCCGATGATTCACCTGTCGAGCATCGACCCAGCAATTTGGTTTCAGCGTCTACGCCGGCAGTCGCGGCCGGCGCACTTGCTGTGGCAGCAATCGTGTTCACTCCGCTCGCCCTGACCACGGCCAGGCCCGGGCCGGGACGTAATCACCTGTTGCTGTACGACCGGGATATCCGCCGCAACTTCCTCCGGGCGACGCTTATCCTTCTTCTATGCGGGCTCATTCTGATTGGGTGCGGATCGGCCGACGCTTCCCACAGCTCGAACCCAACGGCCGAGACGGTGGCGTCACTTGCCGTTGGTCTCGCCGTCATGAAGACCCTCCGACTGACCCGCTGTTCGCGGCCATCCTCAGCGCCAGCGCAAACGATGAACTCCGGCAACGCCGGCGGCCCCGCACCCCTGCCGCCTGACAGCGCGAAACGGGGAAATGGCGCGAAGCACGCGCCGATTACAAAGGATCTCAGGTCGTCCGCGTCACTCCCAGTAAGCCACGGTTGTGCAGGGGGCCGATGATGGTTGCGACTCAGGCAAAGCCTGAGGAGCCATGTAGGCCCAAGAGAGGACGTGGCGATGTTGGACTCTGGTGTCCCGGCGTCGAGTATCCCGAGCTGCGCGGACCTGCATGAGGGCCGCCCCAACGGCATCCTCGATCAGTTCGGCACCGTTCTCGATTCTGACGGCGATGACGGACAGGGCGTGTCTCAAACAACTGCCCGGCGGCATCTCTGGGGCTCGACTGCCGATGATCATCCTGAAGGCATCACGGTGCGGCGGACCGGACTAGAGCGGGGATCGAAGTGCCACGGCATACCTACCCTTCTTGACATTGAGCTACTGGCCAAGTCCTTGGGAATCTCAATACGACAGGTTCGTCGATTCGTGGCTGAGGGTCGCATCCCCTTTATCCGAATTGGGCACCTGATCCGTTTCGACCCTCAGGAAATCAGTGAATGGATTGAGGGCTGTCGGGGCGGTCGTCAGCGAGAAGCTTGAGTCGCTACCTCGTACGAGAGCCCGCGTCACGTCTCATCGCCGAAGAGCATTGAACCGATCTTCTCGGCCGCCTCACGCTGCATCGTCGGGGTCACGTGGCTGTAGAGGTTCGTGAACAGCGTCGCGTCGGCATGACCGAGGCGCTCGGCCGCCACCTTCGGCGGGACGCCGCTGGCGAGCATGAGGGTGGCACTGGTGTGACGGAGCCCGTGCGCGGTCAGCCGCGGGACGTCCAACTCGGTGGTGTACGTGGCCAGCAGACGGGACAGGTTCATCGGGTGGTACTGACCGCCGTCGGGCCTGGTGAAGACGAAGTCGGACTCGATCCAGTCGGGTGCCGCCAAGCGCTCGGTCTTCTGCAGCACCTTCTGCTGGCGCAGGACGTCGGCGAGCCCGTCGTCGAGATCGACGGTCCGGATGGCGTCCCGGCTCTTGCCGCTCGAGGGCATCATGTCGTAGCCGAGGGTCGAGACGAAGTCCACGATCCGCACCCGGCGGTTCTTCAGATCCACGCTGGGCCAGCGCAACGAGACGAGCTCGCCGATGCGCAGACCGGAGCCGAGGAGGAAGGCCCATATCGGCCAGGTGCGGTCGCCTTCCATCAGGGCCAGGAACTTGCGGGCCTCCTCGGGTGACCAGTACTTCGGGATCTTGCGCTGCGGCTTGGGGCGAGGAGCCTGCAGGAGCGGGTTGATCGGGATCATGCCGGCCTGAACCGCCAACTTGAAGGTGGCAGAGAGCGGGGCTCGGATTCGGTTGACGGTGTTCGGCGACAGCGGCTTCCCGGGCCCGGGCTTGCCGTCCTTGCCCTTCTTCCGCTTGGCGCCCCCTTCCTTCAGGAGCTTGCGCTGCCAGGCCAGGATGACCTCGGGCGTGACGTCGCGGACCCGTCGATCGCCGATGTAGGGCCGGATGTAGTCGTCCGCGTACTGGCGGTAATCGAAGCGGGTCTTCAGCGCCAGGTTCTGGTCGGCGTCCATCCCGTCGAGGTAGAGATCGAGGAGCTCGTTGACCTTCAGGCCGGCCGGAGACGCAGCGAGCTGTCCGCGGTCGACCTTGGCCAGGACTTCCCGGCGCTCACGGGCGGCCTCGGCCATGGTCTGGAAACCACGCCGGGTGATCTGGTTGCGGCGACCGGTCAGCGGATCCTGGCCGACGGTGACCTTGAAGTACCACTTGCCCCTGGCGTCCTGGTACACGCCCGGTGGTCTGGCCGGCATGGCGACCCCTTCCGACACCTGTTGAGAACATTTTGGTTCTCACGATGTTCTCACGGGGCTGTTCTCAGCTCAAGCGATCTGTGGAAAACCGCTCTGAACTGGACTTATCTTGCGCGCTCGGAGGGATTCGAACCCCCAACCTTCTGATCCGTAGTCAGATGCTCTAGTCCGTTGAGCTACGAGCGCTGGGTTGAGACGGTCCACTCTACCGGACCCCGGTATCCCGCCCCCTTGCAGGAAAGTGCTGGTCAGACGCAGCGGTGCGAGGTGGTGACGGTGGACGAGGTTCGCCGCCAGCCGACCTGGACCTATTGTCGCGATTGGACGAGAGGAGTGGCCGATGCGCTTCAACCACATGGAGCTCACGCTTCCGAAGGGCACGCTCACCAGCCAGCTCCGCGACGAGATCGACGCGTTCTACGGCCCGGTCTTCGGCTGGACCGGCTTCGATACCGAAGTCGTCGGCAAGCTCTGCCATCTCCTCCAGCCCGACCCGGGCCAATTCATCCTTCTGGCCGAGAGCGACACCCCGATGTCCTCCCCCGGATACGACCACCTCGGGCTGCTCCAGGACTCTCGCGACGAAGTCGATCGGCTGCTCGAGGAGTGCAAGCGATACGCCGACAAGGACGACCGCGTCAGCATCGTCCAGTACGACGACCTCGTTTACCCGAACCTCACGGTCCACGCCTTCTACGTGAAGTACCTCCTCCCCGTGTACTTCGACGTCCATTGCTTGGAGCGGGCACCTCTGTGAGTTCATGAGATAGCGGACACATGTCGCGAGACATCGTGGACACCTTCGAGGAGGTGGCCCGATGGAGACGGCGACGTACCTGGTGGCGGCAGTCATGGTGGAGGGCCAGTCGGTCCGCAAGGTGGCCCAGGAGCACGGGGTCTCAAAGACCTGGCTCTACGAGCTCGTCGCCCGCTACCAGGCCGAGGGGGAGGCCGGGCTGGTGTCTCGCTCGCGCCGGCCGCACCGGTCGCCGAACAAGGTCGCCGATCTCTATGAAGACGAGATCGTCCGCCTGCGCAAGGAGCTCACCGAGGCGGGCTACGACGCCGGGCCCGAGACGATTCAGGTCCATCTGCGCCGAGCGCACCGGCGGGCCAAGGTTCCTTCGACGTCGACCATCTGGCGGGTGCTCAAGGCCCGGGGCTTCGTCACCCCCGAGCCGCACAAGCGCCCGAGATCCTCGTGGGTGCGCTTCGTCGCCGACTTGCCCAATGAATGCTGGCAAATGGATATCACCCACGTGTATCTCGCCGGTGGGCGCGAGGTCGAGATCCTCAACATCATCGACGACCACTCGCGTCTGTGCGTCGCGACACGAGTCCTGCCCATCTACAAGGCCATCGACGTCGTCACCACCTTCCACGAAGCCGCAGCTCGTTGGGGGTATCCCGCCTCGGTGCTCTCGGACAACGGCGCGGTGTTCACCGCGGCGTCGCGCCATGGGGTCTGCGTCATGGAGTCAGAACTCCTTTCCTTGGGCATCGCCTTCAAGCACTCCAAGCCCAACCATCCCCAGACCTGCGGCAAGGTCGAGCGCTTCCATCAGACGATGAAGAAGCACCTCGAGGTCTCCAAGCGCGCCCGCGGCATCAGCGTGCTTCAGGGGCGCCTCGATGATTTCGGCGAGTACTACAACGAGGTGCGTCCACACCGCTCGCTCGGTCGCCGAACACCCCAAGCGGCTTTCGGGGCTCGCCGCAAAGCACGGCCCTCGGGCAAGCCATTCAAGCTCCCACCGCACTGCCGGGTCCGCCAGGACAAGGTCAACGGAGGCAACGTGACGCTGCGCTACAGGAGCGACCTCTTGCACATCGGGGTGGGTCGGGCCCACAACGGCCGATCCGTGCTGCTCCTGGTCAAGAACCGCGACGTTCGAGTCCTCACCCTCGACGGAGACCTCATCCGCCAGCTCACGATCGACCCCACCCGGAACTACCAGCCCCAAGGGCGCTGAAAATTGTCCATGATGTCTCGCGAGACCTGTCCCCGATGTCTCGCGACATCACAGCTTGGAGCGGGCACCCGCTTGAACCTGCGCCCCGACTGCCCTTTCTGAGGACGTCGGGTTCAAAGGACGAGGTCAGACCGAGATCGGAGGCCTGGACAGGCCGCGGACGGCGGTCACGTAGAGCGGCACCCCTCCGGCCATGTCCACCGGCCAATCCGGGAAACGCGTGAAAGTCTCCTCGAGCGCGGTGCATCCTTCGGCGGTTCCTTAGGGCGCCTGGAATGCCGACTCAAAGAAGTTCCAAGACCGGTGTACCATTCAGGTCGACAGTTGCCCAAGACCTCGGTGACCTGAGCAAAGCCGGGTATTCCTAACTGGGGCCACTCGGCGAAGAAGGAAGCCGTGTTGGGCAGTGTCCCTCAGAGTTCTACTGACTCGGTCCCGAAGACCCCGGTCTTGTCGGCTGGCCGCATCGTCACTGCATTGCTCGTTGCCGGTCCACTTCTCGGATTCGCGTGTCTCTTGCCGTTCATCTCGGGCCACCTTCTGAACGTCAGCGACGTTGTGATCGCCACGGTGCTCTACGTCTTCACCGGATTTGGCATCTCGGTCGGCTTTCACCGGTTGCTGACACACCGGAGCTTCAAGGCCAAAAGAGGCCTCAAGATCGTGTGCGCGGTGGCTGGCTCGATGGCCCTCGAGGGGTCGGCGATCAGCTGGGTGGCCATCCATCGTCGGCACCACATGTTCGGGGACCAGCCAGAAGACCCTCACTCTCCGCACCGCTACGGGCCCGGTCCTGTCGGGACGCTGAAGGGGTTCGTGTGGGCACATGTCGGCTGGCTGTTCGCGATGGACCCCACAGACACCAGGCGATTCGCTCCCGACCTCCATCGGGACCGGGACTTCGTCGTGATCGATCGGCTGTTTCCGCTGCTGGCCGTGGCTTCCCTCGCTCTCCCGTTCTTCTTAGGGTGGGCCCTCTCGGGAACCCTGGCTGGTGCGCTCGCCGCGCTCCTCTGGGCCGGTCTCGTGAGGATGGCGCTCCTCCATCACGTCACGTGGAGTGTCAACTCGGTCTGCCACTTGTGGGGACGACGGCCGTTCGCAACCCGCGACCACAGCACCAATGTCGCAGTCCTCTCCCTCGTGTCCTTCGGGGAGAGCTGGCACAACTTTCACCACGCCGCGCCATCCTCAGCCCGCCACGGCGCGCTGCCTCACCAGCATGACCTCTCGGCCCGATTGATCTCGTTCTTCGAGCGGGTGGGATGGGTGACGAAAGTGCGCTGGCCGAATCCGGCTCAGATCGTCGCTCTCTTGCAACCAGGGCCCGTCGAAGACGCGATGGCGGACAGTCCGGTCGGGGTCTAAGAAGCCCGACACGGGGCCACCTCGCGACAAGAGCAGAGCGTCGCTTCGCGCCACGAGACGAGCGCAGTGGGGTCCGGCCAATGGGCAACCTGCCCGATCGCGTGTGAACAGAGGACTCGCACTCGTTCGGAGTTAGTGCTCCTGCGCGAGAGCCCAGTCCACGGCGGCACAGACTGCGTCGTGCCCTTTCGGATCGAACGCATGCCCCATGTCGTGAGCGAGGACAACATAACGTCGCGAATCCGGACGAAGCTGCCACTCGAGTCCCAAACGGACCGGAATAAGAGCGTCCCGTCGCCCGTGCACCACGGCGAGCGGGCTCGCGACTCGATCAGCCAACGTCTGAGGTGGATCGGGCGCCTTCCATCCTGAAACGATCCTGACACCCATCCGCCGGCGGGCGATCCAGCGGCCTGGCCGCGTGCGAACGAGACCCACCGTCAAGAGCGCCCTCACTCTGAACGGGATCCGCCAACCGGCGGGACTCGAGACGATGACAACGCCGGTCAGCTCCGGGTGGTCAGCGGCGTAGCGGAGCACGGCAACGCCACCGAGCGAGGCACCAACCAAGAGCGTCGGCACGCCGCGCTCCATTGCCCACGCTGCGGCCGCCTCCACGTCCAAATGCTCCAGATGTCCAAGCGTGTAGGTTCCCGCAGACGCTCCATGGCCGCGCGTGTCGAAGGACAGAACCTCGAAGTTGTTCTCCTGGAGGCGTCCGGCCAGTGCCTCGACGTGCGGATGATCCTTCCTCGCCGCCAATCCGTGTACGAGCACAACGGCCGCCACAGGAGCATTGCTCGACGATGGCCAGTGGAGGCCCGCCAAGGCGATGTCGTCGGTTGTAACCAGGCCGATCGGCCGAGATGCTCTGTTCAGGACGGACTCCAACATTGCTTCTCGTTCTGAGCTCGAACGGAACGATGTGGCCGTCCGCCGATCACGATCTCTGGTGGAAGGTCACGAACGTGCTCTCCCCCACGTGGAACTCCAATGTAAGGGTGCGTCGTGATCCTTCGATCGGTCCGCGGAGAAGGCCTTCGATCCGGGAACGAGCGGAGAAGGCGATACGTTTGCGTGTGTGTGCTTCTCCCCTGAAGGCGACCTTGTCGGGGGACTGGTGGTCACGGCTATCGGTATCGACGCCTACCGGCACCTCCGCGGGCAGGACAATCACCTGTTGTTCGCGACGGTGCCGCTCGTCCTCGGAATTCATCAACTCGATGAATCGCTGGTGTGGTGGAGTCTCGAGGGACCAGTTCCGCATTCGCTCGGACGCGTTGCGATGTGGATCTACTTGGTGATCGCCATGGTCGTCGTCCCCATCCTCGTGCCGCTCTCGATCTGGAAGCTGCAACCGACACCACAGCGCCGTCGGGTCATCGCTCCCTTCGTCGGCCTCGGCATCGTCGTTGCGGCCCTCCTGCTGATCACCATGCTGCGCGGCCCGGTCACTGTCAGCCTCGGCGCGCACCATCTCGCGTACAGCATCGGGCTTCGCAACGGGATCCTGATCGTTGGTCTTTATGTGGTCGCGACGTGTGGACCGCTCCTCCTCTCGGGCTACCGGGACATCACGATTTTCGGCTTCGCCAATCTGGTCGCAGTGGTGATCTTGGCTCGACTCACCGCTGACGGATTCGCGTCGCTCTGGTGCGCCTATGCGGCGCTCGCAGCCGGGTTCATCTCGATTCACATGCGCCTCGGGCGAGCGCACCGAGCGAAGCCGTACGCGCTCGAGCTAGGCCCCGCCGAACGACGGACGCGGGAGAGGCGCGCATCCGCTCGCCACGCCGTCGACGTGACGGATCTCCTCTCAGTCTTCGACGTTCCATTGTGTACTGCGAGAACCGGCGCGAACGACGAGACGGCGACGCCCGTCCTGAAGACGTCGTATCAGACGACGAGGTCAGACCGAGATCGGGAGCTTGGAGTAGCCGCGCACGGTGGTCGTGTGGAGCGGCACCGCGCCGGCCATGTCCACCGACCACTCGCGGGAAGCGCGTGAACGTCTCCTCGAGCGCGATGCGCCCCTCCGTCCGCGCCAGCGCGGCACCCAGGCAAAAGTGGATGCCGTAGCCGAAGGAGAGGTGGTGGTCGAACGTGCGGTGGATGTCGAAACGGTCGGCGTCGGGATAGGCGCGCTCGTCGCGGCCGGCCGAGCCGGTGATCATCACGACCTTCGAGCGGGCCGGGATCGTGCCGCCGTGCACGTCGACGTCGGCGGTGCACCAGCGGCTCTGCACCGGTGACGGCGCCTCGTAGCGGAGCAGCTCCTCGACGCAGTTGGGGATGAGGGACGGGTCGGCGACGAGCTCGGCGCGCTGGTCGGGATTGTCGTCGAGGGTCAGCGCCGCCCAGCCGAGCATCCGCGCCACCGTCTCGGTGCCCGCGCTCCCGATGAGCGCAGCGAAGTTGACCGCCTGCTCCAGGGTCAGCCGGCGCGGCTCGCCGTCCTCCTCGACGATCTCACCGTTCACCAGGTCGGTGAACATGTCGTCGCGCGGGTGCTGCTGGCGATCGGTCAGCGTCGTGCGGAGGTAGCCCATGAAGTTGAGCATCGCCGCGGTCGACATGTCGTTCGACATGCCCTTCTCGGGATCGAGGTGGAAGGACTCGTCGATCCAGCCCGCGGACCATGTCGCGGTCCTCGGGCGGCACGCCGAGGAGCGCCGCGATCACGTAGGCGGGGACGCGGGCTCCGAAGTCCTGCACGTAGTCGAACGAGCTCCGCCCGACCAGGTCGTCGAGCAGGCTGGCGCACAGCGTGCGGATGTCCTCTTCGAGGAGCTTCATGCGCCGCGGCGTGAAGGCCTTGGACACCAGGCGCCGGTAGCGGGTGTGCTCCGGCGGGTCCATGAAGATCATCATCTCCATGTCGGTCGGCTCGGCCGTGATCATCTCCATGACCGTGCCGTGCGAGGAGCAGAAGGTCTTGGGGTCGCGGCTGAAGGCGTCGACCTCGGCGAAGCGGCTCACCGCGTAGAAGTCGTACTGCTCGTTGTAATACAGCGGCTGCTCGTCGCGCAGGCGCTTCCAGATGGCGTGCGGGTCGACCTTGTACTTCTCGTCGAGCGGGTCCCAGGCGAGCGGCTCGGTGTCGATGGCCGTCATGCGTTGTGGCTCACTCGTCGGGGCTCTGCAGGCCGACGTGGTCCTCTTCCCAGAGCTTGATGCCGCCAAGGATCCCCGCGGTGTTCGGCGACGACGGTGATGCGCTCGAGCACGTCGCCCAGGTCGCGCCGGTTGATGCGCGGCGCGTTGCCGCCGCCGATGTAGAGGTGGTCGAAGAAGGTCACCGAATCGAGGTAGGCGATCATCTTCTGCACCCGCTTGTTCCAGCGCTTATCCCCGATCTTCTTGCGGGTCGGCTCCCCCAGCTGCTCGTTGAACGACTCGCCCTTGCGGAACTCGATGTGGGAGAACTCCATGTGCGGCAACAGGCGGCCGTCCATGAAGAAGGCCGTGCCGAACCCGGTGCCCATGGTGATCACGGCCTCGAAGCCCTTGGGGCCCGCGACGGCCAGGCCCTGGACGTCGGCGTCGTTGGCCACCCTGCAGGGCTTGCCGATCGCGTTCTTCAGCGCAGAGGCCAGCTTGAAGTGGAACCAGGCCTCCTGGAGCTTCATGTCGACGTCGGTGCCGGGCCCGTGCTTCGTGACGAAGTGCGGCGCGCTGAGGATGTGGCCGCGGCGCACCATGCCGGGGAACCCCGCCGAGATGCGATCGGCCTCCGGCAGCTTCTTGGCCAGCTCGGTCAAGCGCTCGACGAGGTGCTTGGGCGGCATCGGGTAGGTCGTCGCGAGCCGGACCCGGTCGGCCACCAACTCGCCGCTGGCGTCGAGCACGTTGGCCTTCAGACCGGTGCCGCCGATGTCGAAGGCGAGGGTGTAGGGATGCTTGTGCGCTTCGCTGCTGCGCCGCTCGAGGTGTCCGTCACCAGGCGCATCGTAGCCAACGCAGGTTCGGAGGGGCCCGGCGGAACCGGTCCCGTCATCCGAAGAGGACGTTGTGGATGATCCCGCGGAGCTGGCCGCCCAATTCGTCGTCAGACACGCCGTCGAAGGCCTCGCCGGAGAGGACGAGCCCCGAGAAGACCACGCCCACCGACGCCGCCATCTTGATCCGGTCAGCCAGCGGGACCCGGGGGTCGGCCAGCACCTGACGCAGCTTGTTTTGGATGTCCTCGTGCTCGGCGTCGTGCTGCTCGTTGTGCAGCTTCTCGAGGGCGGCCTGGTTCCGCTCGTGCATGAGGAAGATCTTGCGTTGGGACAACATCTGCCCGACGATCTCGTCGACCAGCTCACCCCACTGCTCGAGGGTGACCGGCTCGTCCCCCATGCTCAAGAAGGCCTGCTGGCCGAACTCGTGGATGCGCATGTGCAGCGCCAGGAGGATGTCGTCCTTGGACTCGAAGTAGTAATACAGCGCCGCCTTGGTGACGCCGAGGCGTTCGGCGATCTGGCGCAGGCTGGTGCCGTCGAAGCCCTGCTCTATGAAGAGGTCGAGCGCCACATCGAGGATGCGGTGGCGGGTGTCGACGTGGGTGGCGGATGTGTCTGCGGCGGGTGACGGGTCGGCGATTGCCGTGGTGGCGGTGGTGGCGGGATCGGCCTGGTCAGGCGGGTCGTCGTCGAGGCTGAGGGCGGGCTCGTCGCCGGCGACGGCGTCTGTGAGGCCCTGCTCGTTCTGTTCTGACTGGTCGGTCTGCGTCATATTTCTTTCGACAAATCTACTTGACGGCCGGTTAGTAACACCTTACCCTGACTGTCTAGTCCCGAGTTTACTGACCGACAGGTAAGGATGTCCATGGCTGACGAGCTCATGATCCAGGCCGAGGGCCTGACGAAGCGCTACGGCGAGACCCAGGCGCTGGCGGGTGTCTCCTTCGGCGTGCCTGCCGGGACCATCTTGGGCCTGCTGGGCCCGAACGGTGCCGGCAAGACGACGGCGGTGCGGATCCTCACCACGCTGGCCCGGCCCGACGCCGGTGCGGCGACGGTGGCGGGGATCGACGTGATCAAGCACCCCGGCGAGGTGCGGCACCACATCGGCGTGGCCGCCCAGGACGCGACGCTGGACCCGCTGTTGACCGGGCGCCAGAACCTGGTGCTGGTGGGCGAGCTGTCCGACATGGGGCGTGCCTCGGCCCGGGCCCGGGCGGCCGAACTGCTGGCCCAGTTCGAGCTGACCGATGCGGCCGACCGGGTGCTCAAGGGCTACTCGGGCGGGATGCGGCGGCGGCTGGACCTGGCCGCCTCCATGATGACGCGGCCGCCGGTGCTGTTCCTCGACGAGCCGACGACCGGCTTGGACCCGACGTCGCGCCAGCGGGTGTGGGAGGCGATCCGGGAGCTGCTCGGTGAAGGCGTGACCGTGTTGCTGACGACGCAGTACTTGGAGGAGGCCGACGCGCTGGCGCATCGCATCGTCGTGGTGGACCACGGGCAGGTGATCGCAGACGGGACGCCTTTGGAGCTGAAGGAGGCGAGCCGGAGCGCGCACATTGACGTCTTGTTGGCGGCGCCGCACCCCGACGCGGTCGCCGCCCTGGCGCCGCTGGTGGCCGGCCAGGTGCACGTCAACGACGACGGCCGGCGACTGAGCGCAGGCGTGGACGCCTCGCCCGGCCTGGCCACGGCCATCGTGCGGGCGCTGGACGCGGCGGGCGTGCTGGTGGACAACATCGAGGTGCGCCAGCCCTCGCTCGACGACGTGTTCTTCTCGCTGACCGGTGACCACATTGATGAGGACGACGGTGCCGACTGTGCTGATGACGGCGGTGGCCCGTCGGCGGCGCCGTCGTCCGAGGCCTCGCTCGACGGCGACGGCACGGCACCCCACGAGCTGGAAGGAGCGAGGGCGTGACGGCGACGACACTCACACCGACCGCGGTCGCGGTGCGGGGCCCACGGTCGTCGGGGCTGCTGCTCGGCCGGCTGAACGACGTGTGGGCGATGACGCGGCGGAACCTCGTGCACATTTCGCGCGAGCCCATGCAGCTCTCCGACGTCACGATCCAGCCCGTGCTCTTCACCGTGCTCTTCGTCTACATCTTCGGCGGCGCCATTCCCATCCCCGGTGGTGGGAACTACGTGGACTATCTGTTGGCCGGCCTGCTCTCGCTGAACCTCGTGACCTCGACGATGGGAACGGCGGTCGGACTCAGCACCGACCTGCACGAAGGGATGATCGACCGCTTCCGCGCGCTGCCCATGTGGCGCTCCGCGGTCTTGGTCGGGCGCTCCCTGGCCGACCTCTTGACCTCGTGCCTGTGCGCGCTGATCGTCGGCCTGACGGGCCTGGCCGTCGGCTGGCGGCCCGGGTCCAACTACATCTCGATCGTCGGCGGCTTCGCGCTGGTGCTGTTCTTCGCCTACGCCTTGACGTGGATCGCCGCCTGCGTCGGGATGAACTCCAAGAGCCCCGAGTCGGCGGCGTCGTTCGGCTTCATCGTGCTGTTCCCGTTGGCCTTCGTGTCGAACGCGATGGTGCCGACCCAGCACATGCCGGGCTGGCTCCAGGCCGTCGCCGACTGGAACCCGGTCAGTGCGGTGACCGCCGGAGCGCGGGTGCTCTGGGACAACCCGAACCCGTCCGGCACGCTCCATGCCTGGCCGATGCAGCACCCGGTCGTGGCCTCCCTGCTCTGGTCGGTGGCGATCCTGGCGGTCGCCGGACCGCTGGCGGCGCACTTCTTCAAGCGGCGCACCACGGAGTAGGCCGGCGCCGGGCTTCGGCCCGACCAGGAGAGCGGGACCAAGGAGCATTCCCCACACCGGCGTGTCGCGGGTAGCTTTTCCGGCGGCAACAAGGAGGCGGTGGGATGGACGAGTCCGGACTCGAGGGGACTGCAGGGGACGACGCGGCGCCAGGCGGTGCCCATCCGCTCGAGCGCTACTTCGCCGTGCCGCCGGGCGGGTGGCCTGAGCAACAGCCTGCGGCCGCCAGCGTTCCTCCGGCGCCGAACGCTTCGAGCGTCCCACCGGCCCCGGGCGTCCCGAGTGTCCCGGCGGAGCCGAGAGCGTCGTCGGGTGCGAACGGCGGCAGTCGGCCGCCGCCACCGGACCAAGCACTGCCGGGCCCGCAGCAGACTGCGACGCCGCATCCCGCCGAGCAGGCCGTGCGCCGGCCGTATCGACGTGTGCGGCTCGCCGTCATCTCGCTCGCACTCGTCTTGGTGGCCGGCGGCGCCATCGGCGGCATCGTCTCCACCGGGAGCGGGCCTCCTGCTCCCGGCACCGGGGTGACCCCCGCCACTTTCGTCGTCTCGTCCACACAGACCACGCTGAGCCAACACACCGCCGATATCGACCATCAGCGGGACGCGTCACTGCCGACGGGCAAATCCATTCCGATGCAAGGAACCGGAACGGCAAACTTCGATACCAACTCCTTTGCGGCCGACATCTCGTTGGCGTCCGGGGCGACCTCGCTGGTGGAACACGAGCTCGTCGTCGCGGACCACGTGTACATCGGTCTCACCGTTGACGGCACGAGCGTGTCCGCCATCACGGGAGGGCCCGAGTGGGTCAACGTGCCGCTGCCGGATCAGGACTCGAGCTCGCTCGGGGCGGGCAACATCGATCCGCTCGACCAGTTGAAGCTCTTGGAGCAGAAGGGGGCGACGGTCGTGCCGCTCGGCACCTCGACCGTCGACGGGACCACCGTGTCTGGGTACGCCGTCACGTTCAGCGCGGCCGAGATGCAGCAACGCGAGCAACAAGAGGTCCAGTCCTTGGGGCTCACGCCGACCGAGGCGCAACAAGCCCTGCAGCGCGGCGCAGGCACTGGGACCACCGAAGCTGAACGTGTACTTCGACAGCAGCGGCCTGCTGCGCCAGGAATCGGTGTCATTCGGAGGCCCTGCGAGCCAGATCGCCGAAACGGTGCGGATGAACTTCTCCAATTTCGGGACACCGGTGACCATTGAGCCGCCGGCCACCAATGACGTGATCGGCTTCACCCAGTTCGAGCAGGACGCTCAGGCCTACGACGCGTCGCATCAGGGGTAGCAGCAGCCCGCACGGCGTGGCGCCGGAGGGGTTGGGTAGCCTCCTCACTCGTGACCGCAGAACCATGGTTGGGCGACGCGTGCTCGCTGGTTGACGCGTTCCGGGCGGGCACGATCTCGCCGACCGAAGCGCTGGACGGATCGCTGGCGGCGATCGAGGCGTCGAAGCTCAACGCGGTGTGCTTCGTCGACGAGGAGCAGGCACGGGAGGCGGCGGCGTCCGCCGACGTGCACCTCCCCTTCGGCGGCGTGCCGATCGGGGTCAAGGAGCTCGACCCGGTCAAGGGCTGGCCGTTGACGGAGGCCTCGCTGGTCTTCAAGGACCGCGTGTCCGACTACGACGGCACCATGACGGCTCGCCTGCGCGACGCCGGCGCCGTGCTGGCCGGGCCAGACGACCGCGTCGGAGTTCGGCGGCATCAACTGCACCTACACCCGGCTGCACGGCGCGACGTCGAACCCCTACGACCTCGAGCGCACGCCCGGCGGGTCCTCGGGCGGGTCGGCGGCGTCAGTCGCCGGCGGCCTCTTCCCGCTCTGCACCGGCGGCGACGGCGGCGGCTCCATCCGCATCCCGGCCGGCTTCACCGGCCTGTTCGGGCTGAAGGCGACGTTCGGGCGGATCCCCAAAGGGCCACACACCGAGATCGAGCCGCTCACCGCGGTCCTCGGGTGCGTCTCGCGCTCGGTGCGCGACACGGCGCGCTGGTTCGACGTGTGCAACGGCGCCGACGAGTACGACCCCTTCTCGCTCCCCCGCGTCGGCGGCTGGGAAGCCGGGCTGGGCCACCAGGACGTGCGCGGCAGGCGCGTCGCTGTGTCGATCGATCTGGGTGCCGCGGTCGTCGCCGCGGCCGTGCGCGACAAGGTCGAGGACGCCGCCGACCTCCTGATCAAGGACGCCCGGCTCGAGCGCATCGACGTCCCGATTGCGCTGCCCCAGGGCGGGCTGGAGTGGGCACTGGCGGGGACGGCGAGCCTGCTCGTCGGGCTCGGCGACCTCTACCCCGGCTGCGAGAACGAGCTCACGCCCGAGATCACTGCTCGCGACCAACATCGCGACGAACCACTTCGACGTCGACACCGCGAAGAACATCGAGGCGTTCCGCCGGGCGGCCATCGTGCAGATGGGCCAGATCTTCGAGCAGGTCGACTTCATCATCTGTGCAACCAACCCCGACGTGGCCTTCGGCGCGCAGGGCCCGATGCCGACGACGGTCGACGGCGTCGACCTGGTCGCCGAGCGCGGCTTCGAGGCGGCGCTGGGCAACAACGGGGCGTTGACCATCCCGGCCAACACCACCGGTCATCCGGCGGTGGCGATCCCGATCGGGCTCGTCGACGGGCTCCCGGTCTCCATGCAGATCATCGGGCGCCGGCACGCCGAGCAGCTGCTGCTGGACCTGGCCCGGACGGTCGAGCTCGAGCGCCCCTGGCCGCTCGTGGCGCCGAACGCCCCCGTCTGAACGAGTCCACGCCCGTCCGCCGCGCCACTCGGAGCGGCGCCGACAGCTGCCCTCTGCCACGGCCGGGCCGTCATGAGGACCTCGCCCAGCGGCCCGACAGTCCGTGGATCGCACATTCGGTTCGTCGCCCGACGCGACGGAACGAACGGTCGCGCCGCGCAGCCGCAACCGGTTCGCAACCGTTCACAAACCGTCCGTAGTCGATGCGCGCGGCACGCGGCGCGAATCACAACGGAACAACAAAACCCCCGGTCGCGCACCAACGTTTTTTGGGGTCCCGTTGCGCGTGTCTGTGACTTTTGACACCTGCGATTTCACGATCGTTTGCCGTATGTTGAGACTTCCCATGGCCGAAGAGATGCTCTTCACCGTTGCCGGCTCGGTCGCGATGCCGGCACAGATGATCTCGCTCGAGGAGGCGGGGTTCGAAGAGCGCGCCGATCTGCAGGAGTGGGTGCTGTCCAACCCCGCCATCCTCGGCCCCGCCGTCAAGATCATCACCTTCGAGATCGACGGCCTGCCGACCGCCGCCGGCGACCGGCGTGACCGCATCCACGTCCTCGGTCTCGCCCTCGACGGTCGTCTGGTCGTCGCCGAGCTCAAGAGCGGCCGCACGCCCGACACCGAGGTGACGGCGATCAAGTACGCCGCCATGGCCAGCCGGATCCTTCCCGAGTCACTGGCCGACCAGTACGCCCGCTTCCAGAGCCGGCGCCAGCTCCCCATGACGCCCGACGAGGCGCTGGCCGAGCTGCAGGCCCACGCGCCCGACCTCTCGCAGGAGACGTTGCGCCGCCCCCGCATCGTGCTGCTGGCCCGGGACTTCTCGCCCGTGGTCACCGCCAGCGTGGTGTGGCTGAGCGAGATGGGCCTCGACCTCGCACTCGTCCAGATCAGCGCCTTCCGCTCCTACGTCTACGGCCAGTCCGGGACGAGCAGCGGCAACGTGCCGATGATCGCGGTCAACCAGATCTACCCGTTGCGCGAGGTCGAGGAGTTCACCATCAGCCCCGAGCGCCAGCGGGCCAAGGAGATGGCCGAGGCCAAGCGCCGCGTCCAAGACGCCAGCACCGTGCGCCGCCTCGTCACCGTCCGAGCTCGTGGCCGACGGCACGCATCTTCACGCTCAGCCCGCCGAGCGACCTCGGCTTCGACATGCGCAACCAGCTCGAGGAGTGGCTGCACGAGGATCCGGCCCGGCGCACGGCGTACTGGCAGAACAACCTCACCGCGCCGCTCGTGTGGGACGTCGACAAGCTCGCGTACACCCCGGCCGCGCCTGGCACGCGCCATCATCGAGCAGGCGACCGGCCTCAGCCAGGACGTGTTCGGCACGCAGTGGTGGCGCGACCCCGACCGGCTGGACCCTCGTCGAGCTGGCCGGCCCGATCAGCGGCGGCCGCGGCGCGCTCTACCGCGACTACTGGTCGCGCTGGCTCGAGGTCGTCCGCGTCGCAGCACCCGCGAGTGGACGCGCATGTCGACGCTGCCGGCGCAGAACTTCATCACGCTGCCCGCGCCCATCAGGGGCACGCACTACGGGCTGGCCTTCGCGGCCGGCGGACGGCTGCGCTCGGACTTCTACCGTCGACCTCGGCTCGCCCGAGGCGAGCACGGCGCAGTTCGAGGTGATCCAGGCCGCAGCAGTCCCGATCGAGTCGCGCTACGGCGCGCCGCTCTCGCTGGGAGCGGCTGCCCGACCGCGGCGCCTACCGCATCGCCGACTACGGCGAGGGCGACATCACCACGGCCGAGGACTACGCCTTCTACATCGACTGGATGGTCGATGCGCAAGAGCGCCTCCGCCAGCGCTGGGCGACGTCGTCCGCAGCCGCGAGCCGCCGGTCAACGGCTTCGAGCGCCGCTGATCACGACCGCTTCAGCTTCCACGCCGCCAGCGGCGCGAAGACCACGATCAGCCCGGCCGTCCACAGCAGTGACGGCACCAGGTAGTACGAGAGCGGAGTGGCCGAGCAGCTGCTGTGCCGCCGGACCGCCCGTCAGCAGCCGGACCGTGTTCACCATCTGCGTCATGGGCTGGTTCGTGGCGAAGCCCTGCATCCAGCCCGGCATGGTCGACACCGGCACGTAGGCCGACGAGACGAAGCTGAGCGGGAAGACGAGGAACGACAGCCCCTGCGCCGCCTGCGGGCTGCCGGCGAAGAGGCCCATCGTGATGAACATCCAGACGAAGGCGAAGCCGTAGAGGAGGGTGAGCCCGAGCGCGGCCAGCGCGTCGAGCGTGGAGCCGCCGAGGCGGAACCCCACGGCGAAGCCGACCGCGGTCATGACGAGCACGCCCCAGGCGACCAGCGCCGAGTCGGCGCCGACCCGCCCGGTGAGGATGGAGAGCAAGCCGGATGGGCAGGCTGCGCAGCCGGTCGAACAGGCCGCCCTTCGAGGTCGGCGGCCACCCCGCTCGCCGCGCCCATGCCCTGGAAGAGCACGCCCGTGACGACGAAGCCCGGCACCAGGAAGTCGACGTAGTCGAGCGACCCGGTGTGGGCCACGGCCCCGCCGAAGACGTAGCGGAAGATGAGCAGGAACAGCACGCCCTGGGCGGTGCCGGCGATGATGAGCGCCGGCGTGCGGACGAACTTCTTGAGCGTCCGCGTCGCCACCTGTCCCGAGGCGGCCAGGTACGAGGCCCCGCGGTTGTCAGCGGCGGCTGTGGGCGCGCGCCGGCGCGGGCGGGTCGAGGTCAGGTCCGTGGTCATGCTGCGTCCTCCTCGGGGCGATGTCGGTCGTGGTGGCCGGTCAGGGCCAAGAACACTTCGTCGAGCGTGGGGCGGCGCAGCGCGATGTCCTCCACCGCGACGCCGCGCCTCGTCGAGCGCGCGCACGACGATCGGCAGGAGCGCGGCGCCGGCCGGCGCGGCGATGGAGCACCGGCGCGTCGCCGGGTCGGTGGCCGGCTCGGCCAGGCCGAGCGCGCCGAGCACGTCGGCCGCGCGCTGCATGGTCGCCACGTCGGCGGTGTGCAGCTCGATCATGTCGGCCCCCACCCGCGACTTCAGCTCGCCCGGCGTCCCCTGCGCGATGACACGGCCGTCGTCGATGATGACGATGTGCGCGGCGAGATGGTCGGCCTCGTCGAGGTACTGGGTGGTGAGCACGATGTCGGTGCCGGCGCGGCCCATGGCGCGGACGGCGTCCCACACCTCGTTGCGGCTGCCCGGGTCGAGCCCGGTCGTCGGCTCGTCGAGCAGGAGCAGGCGGGGCGAGCCGACCAGGCTCGCCCCGAGGTCGAGTCGCCGGCGCATCCCGCCGGAATAGGTCCGGACGCGGCGGTCGGCGGCCTCCACCAGATCCATCTGCTCCAAGATCCGCGCCGCGCTCTGCCTGGCCGCCTTGGCGGACTGGCCGTAGAGGCGGGCCACCATGACGAGGTTCTCGCGCCCGGTCATCATCTCCTCGACCGCAGCCGACTGGCCGGCCAGGCCGATCATGCGGCGCACCGCCATGGGGTCGCGCACGACGTCGTGCCCGTCGACGCGCAGCGTGCCGCGGTCGGGCTCGATGCAGCGTGGCCACCATGCGGATGAAGGTGGTCTTCCCCGCGCCGTTGGGCCCGAGGATGGCCACCGGCTGGCCCGGCGGCAGGGTGAGGCTCAGTCCGTCGAGGGCCTGGACCTTCCCGAACTTCTTCGTGAGGCCGTCGGCCTCGATGAGCGCGTCCATCGGCGCGCCTCCTTTCGTCGGTTGTGCATAGCCCGCTCGACGGAGGTCGCCTACGCTTTCGAGTTGCTGCCTCGGGCGAAGGTCCCTCGTGGATCGGGCTCGTGGTTGTGTGGGCCCGGGGTCGCGTGTGTCCCGCACGCGGCTCCGGGTCGTCATTCCTTGGGGAGCTCGAAGGAGAAGTGCACCTCCTCGGGGTCGAAGTCGTCGGACTGGAACAGCCGCCACATGTCGAGGCCCTCGAGGGTGCCGGCCTGCCATCTCGGCGGCGAGGGCCGTGACGAACTGCAGCTCGGCGGCGAGCTGGCTGCTCCTCGTACTCCGTCTCGAGCTCGAAGATCCGCGGCAGGCCGGCGTCGCGGCGCCGCCTGCATGCGCGCCGCGCAGGGAGACGAGCTTCACGATGAGGCGCCTCGGCCCGGCGCTGGAGCGCGGCGAGGGCGTCGTCGGGATCGAGGGCGGGGAGGAACGAGAGGCCGGCCATGAAGGCGGGGTACTCCTTGGTGGGGGTGCCGATGAGCTCGGTGAGCCAGTCGGTCATCTCGATGGCGCCGGCGTCGGTGATCGCGTAGATGGTGCGCTGGGGGCGCTTGCCCTCCTGGACGGTGCCGGTGGCCTTGATGAACCCGTTCTTCTCGAGCGACTCGACCACGGCGTAGAGGGACCCGTAATTCAGGCGGACGCTCTCCTGCTTGGCCCGTTGGCCCGCAGCGTCTGCGCCACCTCGTAGGGGTGCATCGGCTTCTCGTACAGGCAGACGAGGACCGCCAGGGCGAGGGGATTGGACCGGGACCATCTCGGCATCCCGTTCAAAGTACTCTATATAGAGTAATCTGTCAAGAGTGTTCTGACGAGGGTCGTAGGCACATAATCTCCGCGAGTGGGGGCGTGTTGAGAGGAGCGGACATGGCCAAATCGCTATATACGGCCCGGGCCCACGTGACAGGCGGCCGAGCGGAGGGGCACGGCGTCACGAGTGACGGCGTCCTGGACATCCAACTCCGTACCCCTACCGAGATGGGTGGCGAGGGTGGCGGGACGAATCCCGAGCAACTCTTCGCCGTCGGCTACGCCGCCTGCTTCGAGGGGGCGCTCGGCGTGGTCGGGCGTCGCGAGAAGGCCGAGCTCGGAGACGTCGCCATCGACTCGGCAGTCAGCCTCATCACCACGGAGAACCGCGGCTTCAACGTGGCCGTCACGCTCGACGTGACCCTGCCGGGCGTCAGCGATGCCGAACAGGCGATCTCGATCGTTGCGGCGGCCCACGAAGTCTGCCCTTACTCGAACGCCACGAGGGGAAACGTGGAGGTCACGCTCACGGCGAACGGCGAGCCGGTGCCGACGCCACACGTGGTGCGTTCGTAAGCACTGGAAGGGAGAGGAACGATCGTCTTCGAGCCGTCACGACGCTTCGTGCGGAGCGGTCAGGCCTCCAGGTAGGGCATCCCGATCATTTTCCGGAACTCGGCTGTGGTGTTGGTGACCGGGAACGGCTCGTCGGGCACGGCCACGCCGAGCCGCTCGCAGATGGGCTCCCACCCGTCCGCCGTCGTCCACTCGAGCAGGCGCTCCGCCGGGATGGTGGTGCGGACCGCCTCGTTGTGCCGCTCGAAGGCGTCGGTCATGGCGACGGGATCGCCAATGTGGCCGTCGAAGCGCGTCTCGAAAAGCCTCAGCACCGCCGCCATCCACTCGTCGCCCTTCTCCACCGCCTCGCCGAGTCCGGCGAAGATGGTGTTCGAACAGCTCGTGTACCACGAGTCCGGGTCGCGCACCGAGAGAATCACCAACGCGTCCGGGTTGGCCGCCGCCAGCTCGGGCCAGAAGCTCGCGCCCGGCCAGTCGACCTGCGCGCGATAGCCGTTCATGAGCTTGGCCCAGTCGACGGGACGCCCGTCAATGGCGTCGGTCCACACGGGCACCTCGTCGGGATGGCCGAACACCTCAATCATGTGGTGACACGGCCCGCCCAGCAGCTGTTCGAGCGCAATCTTCAACGAGTGCGTCCCGGTCCGGCCTACACCGGCCCCCACGACCTGCAACATGAAGTTCCCTCCCCTGTCTGATCAGCCCTCGCCCGGGCTCTGCGCAGCGTCGTCGTCGGCACGGCCCGGCTGGGACGGCGGCGGCGGGCGAGCGTAGCGGGTTGGGGTTCCCTGCGCCCGAGGTCCACGCGGGGGCATAACCTCCCTGGTGGTGCCCACCCTCGTCCACGTCGCTCCGCACCCCGACGACGAGGCCGTCGGCTGCCCCGCCTCGCTCCTCCACCTGCAGGACCGGGGCTGGACGATCGTCAGCGTGGTCGCCAGTCTTGGCTTCGAGGGACAGTGGGAGCGCCGGCGGGCCGAGGCGGAGGCGGCGGCGGATCGGGCCGGCTTCGTCCCCGTCTTCGTGGACCCACCGCTCAACCTGGACCTCGACGGCGACTTGCATCTGGCCACGCGCCGGGTGGCCGAGGAGCTCCCCGCCATCATTGAGCAGTACGGCGCCTCCATCGTCGTCTCGCCCTCGCCCCACGACGTGCATCACGGTCACGAGGCGGTGGGCCGGGGCGTCCAGCGCGCCTGACGGTGCTGCCGCCGTCACTGCGCTGGTGGATGTGGGGCGTCTGGGGCGATCTCCCCGCGCCCAATGTCTTCTACGCCTTCGACCAGCGTGTGCTCGACCGCGCCCTGCACATCCTCGAGGCCTATGCGGGCGAGCTCGAGCGCAACGACTACCGCGCCTTCCTGTCCGGGCGGGCGATGGCCAGTGCGGTCACGGGGTCCGAGCGCGTCTTCGGCTTCGGCTCGGCGGCCGCGAGCACCCTCCCGTACGCCGAGGTGGTGACCGAGGTGCGCCACATGAATGGCCGCTTCATGGCGTCGGAGCCGCACTACCTCGACCAGGGGCCCGAGCCCTCGGCCGACTACGACTTCGACCTCACGCCCTGGGTCGAGACGCCGAGCGCGCACGAGCTGGTGGGCCGGATCCGCGAGGTCCGTGAGAGACAAGCCGTGGAGGTGCCCCGGGACCGCGCCGGTGACGAAGGTCGCCGCGGTGACAACCCAGCTGGTCGAGGACTTCCGCCGTGACGGCTTCGTGGTGGTGCCCGGCCTGCTCGACGCCGACGAGCTGACCCGCTTCGGCGCCGCGGTGGACGAGGCGGTGGCGGCGCGCAGCCGTCACGACTCCCGCAGCCTGGCCGAGAAGTCACGCTACGAGCAGAGCTTCGTCCAGTGCCAGAACCTCTGGGAGACGCGCCCGACGTGCGGCCGCTCACCTTTCACCCCGCCCTCGGCGAGACGGCAGCGCGTCTGCTCGGCGTCGACGCGGTGCGGCTCTGGCACGACCAGGCGCTCTACAAGGAGGCGGGCGGGCGCGAGACCGACCCGCACCAGGACCACCCCTACTGGCCCATCGTCGAGACCGACACGATCACCGCCTGGGTCCCTTTCGACGGCTCCACCCTCGCCAGCGGCGCCATGGGCTATCTCCCCGGCAGCCACCGCCTCGGGCTGCGCGAGTTCGTCAACATCTTCACCACCAACGGCACCGGGACCGATGACGACCCGTTGTCCCGACGCGAGCTCGAGGGCCTCGACCCGGTCTTCGTCGAGGTGCCGCCCGGCGCGGTCGCCTTCCATCACGGCCTGACCTTCCACTTGGCCAAGCCCAACACCACGGGTACGGTCCGCCGGGTACACACGGTGATCTACTTCGCCGACGGCTCGACGCGCGGCGGAGGCCGCTTCCCGCACCCCTCGGTCGAGCGTGCCGGCATCGCCACGGGCGAGGTCATCGCCAGCGACGTCACCCCCATCGCGTGGCCGCGGCCGGTGGGCGACCTTCCCGACGCCCCGGCGGAGCCCCTCGGATGAGCCACACACTTACGCCGGAGCAGCGCACGTCGTGGGACGAGCGCGGCTACTTCCGCATCGCGGGTTCGCGCCCCCGCCCACCTGCGACGCCATGCTGGCCCGCGTCACCGAGGTGGTGCGCGACCCCGCACTGGCCGCGCACCTCGGCGTCAAGGTGATGCAGGAGGCCAACCTGGCCGGCCACGCGGTGGACCAGCCCGAGGACGGCGTGTCCAAGGTCTTCAAGCTGCACCGCGACCCGGTCTTCGCCGACCTCGCGCACCGGCCGGCGGTGGTCGACCCGGTGTCGGAGCTGATCGCGCCCGACATCGACGTCTTCTTGTCGCAGTTCATCTTCAAGACGCCGGGCGCCTGGGGCCAGCCCTGGCACCAGGACTCCTTCTACTTCCCCTTCGAACCGGCCCGGCCCGTGGTGGGCGTGTGGCTCGCGGTGACCGAGGCCACCTTGGTCAACGGCTGCCTGCACGTCCTGCCGGGCTCGCAGGCCGAGCCCGTGCACACGCACGTCCCGGACCGGCGCCCCAACGCGAACTACGGCTACTTCGAGATCGTCGACCACGACATGGCGGCCGCCGAGCCGGTCCTCATGGATCCGGGCGACCTCCTCGTCTTCGACAGCCACCTCATGCACTGTTCGACCGACAACGAGTCCGACGGCATCCGCGCCGCCGATGGTGTACCACTATGCGGCCGCGGGGACGGTCGACCTCAGCGAGGAGTACTTTCCCTCGACCAATGACTGGGTGGCGGCCCGGCGAAGCCGCTAAGTCCGATCCTTCGACACGCGCGGCATCGGTGTGGCATATCGGAGGGCGACGGTGGTACCGACGTGCCGTCCCCGTAGTTCCTTTACCAGGTTGCGTCGGTCACTCCAGAATCGGTTCCGTTTGATCAGGTTCCAACGTCGAGGCATGATCTTTCTGCAGTTGCCGTCGCCGAGCAGACGCGCCGCGATCTCCAGATGTTGCAAAAAATCTTCGTTCTTGTAGTAGAGCCGGTGCGAGAGGATCAGCGGTGAAAAAACGAACCACTGGTAGGGCAACAATCGACCGAAGTACAGATCGACGATCTCATCCGGAGCAAAATCGTGGATGATGAGCATCGAGATGTGCTCGATTGATGCGAGGTACTGGTGGACCTTTGCCCATGTCAGGGCCTGCTCGATCCCGCTGAAGAATGCATCGAGCTGCGCAGGAGTGACCGCTTTCGGCCACTCGTTCTTCGGAGTGTCCGCCCTAGGCCGCCCGAATCGTTTGTCGATCGCTCGTTGAACGTCCGGTCGAAATACCCACTCGCGCACAAACCTCACGTCAGGGTCGTCAATGAGATCGAGCACGGCAAGAGCAGACTGCAGCGACCTGGCACGTGTCGCTTCACGAGCCTGCCGATAGAAGAAATAGATGGCCCACAGGCCAACGACTGCTGTTCCGGCCGTGACCCACTGGACCCACGACGGTGATGTGATCGCAAGAAGATGAGGCAGACCTCGTGTGATCACATTGCCGACTTCCTAATCACGTAGCCACCCGCGGACTCTTTTAAGGCGCTCGGGAATTGACCCGCTCACGAGCTCGAATGAAATCGCATGGTGTTCGAGAAACGTCAAGAACAAATCATGGATTGCCATCCTTGTACTGGCGGACTCCGTTCGAATCGAATCTTGTCGATATGGAACATCGTGCGGGTCGAGGACAAGCAGCTTCGTATAGCTCGGGAGGAACTCCGTCGCGTAGCGAAACATGTGCTCGGCTCCTGCGTCATTTCCGCCGTATTTGGTGTACACGACTGCGTCGAGCACCGAGCGATCGCAAACAATATTGTCTGGCGCAAAGCGCTCCGCTTGGCGTTCATTTTCGACGACAAGGTCCTGGATCTTGGATTGCACCGCTTCGCTGAAGCGTTCAATGGGGTCCACGGAGTGTTCTGAGAAGTACTGCCTGGCGGCCTCGGGGACGATCACGACGCCATGGTCACTGGACAACGCCTCGCACAACGAGGTCTTCCCCGTACAGCTGGTGCCTATGAACGCGACCTTGTGGCGTCGCTGCTCGCTCACAGAGGCGCACCCTAGCGGCAGGGACGAAACAGGTCAGGACCCTTCAGTGCACACCACTGCGCGTGCTCTTACGATGCAGGGGTGCAGTACAAAGGGAGAGACATGGGCCTGTGCTTCGACGCCATGCTGCCGGCACAACCACTGCGCCAAGCCGGCGAGCTTGGTCGGCGCGCCGCCGAGGCCGGTCTGTCGGGGCTGGTGGTCACCGAGGCCGGGCGAACGGCCTACCTCACCTGCGGCGCGCTGGCCGTCGCCACCAACGAGATCGACATCCTCACCGGCATCGCCGTGGCCTTCCCGCGCAGCCCGATGGTCACGGCGTCGACGGCCTGGGAGCTGGCCGAGGCGAGCCACGGTCGCTTCCGGCTCGGTCTGGGCGCCCAGGTGCGCGCCCACATCCTCCGTCGCTACGGCGCCGAGTTCGACCCTCCGGGACCGCGCCTGCGTGAGTACGTGCTCGCTGTCAAGGACATCTTCCACTCGTTCCGCACCGGCGAGCCCCTCGCAGTCGACGGCGAGTTCTACGCGCTGTCCTTGCTGCCGCCGATGTGGGCGCCCGGCGCGATCGACTGCGACGACCCGCCGATCGACGTGGCGGCCGTCAACCCCTGGATGCTCCGCATGGCCGGCGAGGTGGCCGACGGCGTCCACATCCACCCGCTCAACACCCCGACCTACCTGACCGAGACCGTCCTGCCCGAGCTCGGCGCCGGCGCGGCGCGCGCCGGGCGCAGCGTCGACGACCTCGACGTGATCGTGCCGGCGTTCCTGTGCGTCGGCGACACCGAGGAGGAGCGGGCCCGCTGGCGCGAGATGGCGCGGGTACAAGTCGCCTTCTACGGCTCCACGCCGAACTACGCCTTCATCTTCGAGCAGCTCGACCGCGAGGGCACGACCGAGCGCATCCGGGAACGCCAGCGCGCCGGCGACATTCCCGGCATGGCGGCGGTCATCGACGACGACATCCTCGTCAACTTCACGACGAGCGGCACGTGGGACGACATCGCCGACGAGATCGTGGCCAAGTACGGCGGCGTCGCCACCCGCGTCGTCAGCTACTTCACCGGATCCGACGTGGTGCGCGATCCGGCGGCGTTCGAACGCTGGGGCTCGTTGGCCCAAGCGGTCCGGGCGAAGTCTGCACCGTTGTGACCGCCGCGCCGTTCCGCCGGACTCGTCCCGGCCGCACCAGCGCTACGTGGCTTCGTTCTGGATCGCCTCGTACTGGGTGAAGCTGACGACCTGGGTGGCGGGTGGTGGCGCCACGGTGACCAGCGCGCCATAGTTGGAGAACGCCATGGTCAGCGTCTCGGAGAAGGTGCCGCCGGAGGCGGTGACCGTGATGGGGACCACGATGGCCCGCACGAGGTGCTTCGAAGTGACGTAGAGGGTCTCGGACCCGTGCACCCCTGCGTTGTCGCCGGCTATGGCGGACCGGGTGAGCACCACGCGGTACCCCTGGACCGGCGTGCCCAGATAGGTCGACGGCCCGAGCGGCGTCACGGTCAGGCCCGAGGACTGCAGCTGGTGCACGCTGGCTGCGGGGTTGCCCAGGAGCTGTTCGAAGCCGCTGGCGCCCGACCCGATCCCCGACGATGCGGAGGCGAGCTCGGAGGGGTCGGCCGAGATCCAGGACTTGCCCGGTTCGAACAGGCTGATGCCCGGGAAGCTGATGTACACGGTCTTCCCGACGAAGACCAGCTGCTCGGTCCCCTGTGTCCCGCCGCCGGCCGTCGTGAGCGCGATCGTGCCGGAGTTCGACGCAAGGTCGAACGCGCCGGTCCCGGTGAGCCCGACGACGCCGCCTCCGACGACGAGCCGGCCGACGCCACGTTCACGGTGAAGGCCACGTCGACGGACTTCTTGTGCAGCGTGTGGCGCGCCGCAGTTGCGACTTGGTCGCTCGCTCCCGCTTTGGCGTTGGCGTTGGCGCCGAAGGCGAGATACGCGCCGACGGCAACGACGACCAGGACCACGACGAGAGCCCCGACGAGCAGGACCACGCGTCGCTGCGCCGTGCGATCCCTGCTGATGGTGGCCGCGGCCGCGACGTTCATGGTGGTGAGGGGGTCCGCCAGCGGGCTCACCGGGCGTGACGAGATCTTCAGGTTCGGCGACGGATCGTCCCTCGCCGCGGGCGGTGGCGTGGGCGGGACCGAACCGCTGACGCTCCTGACCCTGGAGGAGATCGGTCACCGCGGGCGGGCCCGAGGGCTTAGCCGGCGTGGTGCCGGTCGGCGCTGGCTCCCCGGGATGCGCCGGCACGACCCCGGTGATCGGTTCGTCGGCCTGCGCGGGCACGACGCCGGTGATCATCGGGTCCTCGGGCCGCGCCGGCACGACGCCGGTGATCGTCGGGTCGCCGGGTTGCGCGGGCACGACGCCGGTGATCGTCGGGTCGTCGGGGACCGGCGGCGGCGGCGTCGGGTTGGTCCTCGGATACGCCGCGGTCACCGGGTCCGGTGCGCCGGCCGGGCGAGGAGGTCTCGCCGCCGCAGCAGCGGCGCCGGCCGCCGTGGCCCCGGTGCCGGTTGCAGCGGAGGTTGAGGTTGTGGCGGGCGTTGACGCAGTCGGCGGGGCGCCGGAGTTCGACGAGGTCGGCGCACCGGGACCGGGGCGCTGCGTTTTGAGCGGGCGTGCGTGGTCGCTCCACGAGCTGCCGTCCCAGTAGCGCTCGTGGTCGAAGAAGAAGGGGTCGGTGTACCAGCCGGGTTCCCCGTTCACGTCAAGCTCCTGCCGCTCGGTTGGATCAGACGCCCCTGCCCCCAAGCATGGTGCCGCAGGGCCTCAATGACCCTCCCGCGCCCGCTCGGACACCAACCCCCAGGTCAAGAGGCTAAGCGAGGACTGGCCTGTCGACCAAGTCGGGTCAGGAGCGGCGGCGGAACAAGCCCTTCTTCCGGGACGGCGACGGGGATGGGGCGTCGTGCTCCGGCTCCTCGGCGGCCAGCGCCGCGTCGAGGTCGGCGAAGCTCTCGTCCAGGTCCGCCTCCAGGTGATCGATCCCCGCCGGCACCGAGGCAGCAGCCGACGCGTGCGCCTGACCTGCACCGTTCAACGTGACGTCGTTCGCCTCGTCGACCTCGAAGTCGAGATACAGCTCGCACCCCTGCTGCTCGGACTCGTCCCGGCGGCTCCGATCCTGCCGGCTCGCCCGTCCGGTCGAAGAGCGTCGAGAGACGGTCCTCGACCGCATCGATGTCGAAGGTCGCCGCCGCCAGCGCGCGCTGCAGCTCGGGCACGTGCTCGGGCAGGCGCATGACGATCGCCTTGCCGGCGGGACGGACCTGGTCGGTCCAGGCCGAGCCGTCCCAGTACGCGCTCCACCGCCTCGTTCTCGGGGTCGGTCCGCCACCCCGGGGCCTGGTCCATCGAGTCCCGGCCTTCCTCTTCTTCATCCCGCGCAGAGACGCAGGAACCCCCTGCAGGGCAGTCTTCCACGGCACGACACGGCAGGCATACAGCCAGTCGGCCAACTTCTGATCAACATCGCCTGGCGGTTACGTGGCGATTCCCTTCCTGGTCCGCGCGACCTTCGTCGTTCCGCGTCTTCCCAGTTGCGCTCCGATACCCAGTGTGCGCCCGGACCAGGCCCGGCGGCAGAATGGGTCCCCGCCCTCCCCCGGCCCCGGCGGTCAGGGGCGGCGACCAGCGCCCAGCGAGGAAGGACTGCAGTGGGATTGCAATTGAAAGCAGGGCTCAAGCTGCGCAGCGCGGTCGACGCCTGCGAGGTCATGGTCGTCAAGGCGCCGGCCGAGCCCGTCGACCTGCGCTGCGGGGGGCACCCGTTCGTGCCGCCGGACGCGGAGGTGACGCCCCAGAGCGTCGAGGCGGGGTTCGACGGCGGGGCCCTGCTGGGCAAGCGCTACGCCGACGAGGAGCTCGGCCTCGAGGTCCTGTGCACCAAGGCGGGCGAGGGCTCGATCTCGGTCGGCGAGACCATCCTTCCGTCAAGGGCGCCAAGCCGCTGCCCGCCTCGGACTGATGCCGGCACCGCTCGAACACTGGGACGGAACATCGCCATGCTGCTCGGAGATGGCGCGCCGGAGGGCGATCCCGACCGGCCAGATGTCGTCGTGGGCGATCCCGATGCGTGTCGGCGTCGGCCGCCGTCGGAGGCCTCCTGGCGTCCGCGCTCTGGCGCGGCGCCGGGCCGCCGTTTCCTCGCCGGGACCGGCGCTGAGGTCGTCGGCTACTTCGGGCTGAACGCCGACGTGCTGCCGGTCGCGCTGTTCGGGGCGGCGATGGCGGGCGTGCCGTTCGCGCCGATCAACTACCGAGCGCCGGACGAGCAGCTGCGCGGGATCATCGGCCGCGTCTCCGGCGGCGTGATGATCGCCGACGACGACGAAGTCGAGCGGCTCGGCGCGTGCGGGGCGACGCACATCGTGACGAAGGGGGAGTTCGCGGCGGCCATCGGCGGACTCCGACGGCGAGGGTGATGCCGGCGACGCACGAGTTCGCCTTCGTCGACCCCGAGGACGTCGGCGTGCTGCTCTTCACCAGCGGGACGACGTCGGAGCCGAAGGCGGCGGTGCTGCGCCACCGGCATCTCGTGTCCTACATCATCAGCTCGGTCGAGTTCCTCGGCTGCGCGCCCGACGAGGCGCAGCTGATCTGCGTGCCGCCGTACCACATCGCCGGCGTGGCGGCCGTGCTGAGCTCGCTCTACGCCGGCCGCCGCATCATGTACCTGCCGGCGTTCGACGCCGACGAGTGGGTGCGCCTGGCCGTCGACGAGCACATCACCCACGCCATGGTCGTCCCCACCATGCTCGGCCGCATCCTCGACGCGGCCGAGTCCGCCGGCGTCAAGCTCGACTCGCTGCGCCACCTCTCCTACGGCGGCGGGCGCATGCCGCTGAACTCGTCGAGCGCACGCTGCGCGACATGCCCCACGTCGACCTCGTCAACGCCTACGGCCTGACCGAGACGTCGTCGACCATCGCCATGCTGACGCCCGACGAGCACCGCGAGGCCTTCGCGTCCGACGACCCCGCCCTGCGGGCGCGCCTGGGCTCGGTCGGGCGCCCGCTGCCGATCGCTCGAGGTCGAGGTGCGCGGCGAGGACGACGCGGTCGTGCCGGCCGGCGAGAAGGGCGAGATCTGGGTGCGCGGCGAGCAGGTGGCCGGCGAGTACGTCGGGCGCTCGGCGCTCGACCGAGGACGGCTGGTTCCCCACCCGTGACGCCGGCTGGTTCGACGCCGACGGCTATCTCTACGTCGACGGCCGCCTCGACGACCTGATCGTGCGCGGAGGGGAGAACATCTCGCCGGGCGAGATCGAAGACGTGCTGCATGCTGCACCCCGCCGTGGCGGAGGCCGCGGTGATCGGGATCCCCGACGCCGAGTGGGGCGAGGCGGTCGCCGCGGTCGTGGTGCTGCACGGCGGGCAGTCCGCGGACGGGGCCGAGCTCCAGGGCTGGGTGCGCGAGCGGCTGCGCTCCACCAAGATGCCCGGTGTCGTCGACTTCCGCGACGAGCTCCCCTACTCGCCGACGGGGAAGCTCCTGCGCCGGGTGTTGCGCGACGAGCTGTCCGACGTGGGCCGGTAGGAACCGCACCGCCGTCCAGAGTCCTTCATCATCAGTCTTCGTCTTCAGTCTTCGTCTTCAGTCTTCAGTCGCAGCAGCCGCCTCAGCGGACCACCCCGTCATCTGGTCGACGTCGAAAACGAGGATGCGGGCGAAGCGTGTCTCGCGATACGGGGGGTACTTTTCGCGCAGCGCTCTCTCGCACTCGTCGAGGAGGCGGGCGTCGACCTCGCTCTCGGCGCGGTGTCGCAGATGTGCTCTGACCCACCACAGCTGCGACCAGTCGTCGCGGTCCCAGTGCTCACACAACAGGGCCGCACGGGGATCGTGCTCGAGATTCGAGAGCCGAGTCAGCTCCATCGTGTCCTTCGCCTTGACGCGGTCAACCGGCGTCGCGATCACCTGTCCCACGATGACGAAGCAGACAGGCACGGCATCGACGGCACGTGCCGGGTGGACCGTGCACAGCACGCCGTGCTCGGCGGCGCGCAGCCGGGCCCAGCACCGTTCGTCGCTCAGGCGCACAGTCGAGTATCGCAGCGCACCCGCGGGCGACTACGTCGCGGCCAGGCGTCAGCCGGCTCGCTCAAGTCGCTCCTTAAGGTGCTGGCAGCTGACAGGAACCTCCTTGCGGGCCTGGCTCGTCACCAGCGGCGCCAAGAGCTTGCCCAGCCCGTGCCCGTGAAAGTCGAGCTCGAGCGTCACACGCGACTGTCCGCCGCCCTCGAGCGGCTCGACACGGACCGAGATGTCGGCGCGAATGGGCCCGTCGATGCCGTGGATGGCCCAGCGGGCCGGTGGGTCGTACTCGGTGATCTCCGAGGTCGACGTCCGCTTCGCGCCACCGATCTGTCGCGTCATCACGCAGCGCGAGCCCACGCCCGGGTCGCCTTCGACGTGTCCATCCACGACACCCGCCTGCCATTCGCCGAAGCGCGCGGGATCGGTGACGTAGGGGAAGACCTCGCCCGGCGGGCGCTCGATGTCGATGCTCGAGACGATCGGCGACACGTCCTCATTGTGGCGTCCCGCCGCCCGCACTTCCTCTCCGACGCGGGACGGGTCGCCCATCCCTGAAGAGTCCCCGCCGAAAGAGCCCTCACGCTCAGAGAAACGGGGCGTGCACTCGGCCAGTTCTCGGCCTCATGGCGGATTCGTCCGGGCGCGGCGCAGGAGCGGCCTCCCCGTGAGGAACGCCGCTCCGTACGCCGATCTGGAGGAACCGAGTCCCCCTTTTTCGGCCCCCCAGGTCGCTCACCCCCAGTGGGTCCCCCCGGTGTGAGCGTGGGATTGACGTCATCCCGCTGGCAACGTATCGCAACATTTCCGCAATAAATCGTCACCCCGCCTCAGCGTGAAGCGTGCTGGGAAATTCGCCCGGAGACTGGGCAAACGGCGCCCGGCGCGGCCAGCGGATACCCCGTGCGCGCCCACCGCTCCGGTCAATCCCGCAACTCTTTCCCCGTCAGGCTCAAGAAGACGTCTTCGAGATTGGGGGAGCGCACCTCGACTCCGATCAGAGCCACGCCGGCACGTGTTGCGACCGCGACCACCGCCGGAAGCAGTGCCGGACCGTGGTCGGTGGTCAGCTCGAGATTGCCGTTGACCTCGTGCACGTCGTGCACGCCCTCGAGCTGGCGGCAGGCCTCGGTCAGTTCGTCGAGGTCGGCCTCGCGCACGACAGGTGCACCTTGTCCCGCCCGCCGTGCGCGGTGATGAGCGACGCGGCAGTGCCTTCGGCGATGAGGTGGCCGGCGTCAAGGATGCCGATGCGATCGCAGAGCTTGGCCGCCTCTTCCATGTAGTGGGTCGTATAGAGAACGGCGATGCCGAGTCGCGCGACGGTGTCGAGGATGGCATTGCGGCTCTGCGGGTCGACCCCGACGGTGGGCTCGTCCAACACCAGCAGCTTCGGCCGGTGCAGCAGTCCAGCGGCCATGTTGGCCCGCCGCTTCATGCCGCCCGAGTAGGTGCCGATGCGATCTTTCCCCCGGCTCGCCAGGCCGACCAGTTCGAGCGTCTCGCGGATGCGCTCGTCGAGCTCGGCACCGGAGAGGCCGTAGAGCTGGCCGAAGAAGGTCAGGTTCTCGATCGCCGACAGGTCCGGGTACAACGCCAGCTCCTGGGGCACGTAGCCGACGGCCGCCTTGGCCTCGAGCGTGCCGCCCTCGTGTCCGTCAATGGTGATCTCGCCCCCGTCGTCGGCCGGTGAGCCCGCAGAGCATGGAGATGGTGGTCGTCTTGCCGGCCCCGTTGGGGCCGAGGAGGCCGTAGCACTCGCCATCGCCGATCACGAAGGACACGCCGTCAACCGCGAGGCGCTCGCCGTAGCATTTCCGCAGGCTTCGGCAGGACAGCATCGGATCGGTCACCGTTGCTGCCACCACCTCGTCCATGCACCGCCCAGAGCGCTCAGCGGTACCGGGTCTCCTTGCTCGACCGTCCCATGCGAACATCCTCGGGCGGGGGGTTGCCGATCTGGGTGTAGGAGAGCCCGTTGTGGATGGCGGTCGGCCGCGGCATCTCAATGGACTCCCAGATGGCACGCACCGTTCCTTGAATCGCCTTGGGGTCGCGTTCCGCGATGGACAGTGCGATCTCTCGAGCCCTGTCCGGCAGCTGGTCCCGCGGCAGCACCTCGGTGACGAGGCCGATGCGCAACGCCGTTTCCGCCGTGATCCGCTCCTCGCTCCCCATCAGCGCCCAACGCAGCACCTCACCCAGAGGGATCCCCCGGTGCAGCATGCCGATGGGCTCGAGGGCACTCACGATCCCCACGTTGGCGTGGGGATCGAAGAACACCGCGTCGTCAGAGCAGATGATGATGTCGGACTCATTCAAGAAATACTGGGCCCCGCCGGCGCAGAGCCCGTGCACCGCGGTGACCACCGGTTTCCAGACCCGGTGCCTGAACTTGGGCGCCAGCGCCATCCCGGGGTCGAAGCTGTTCCAGACGTTGGACAAGGTGAACCACTCCCCACCCGCCTTGACGTCGATGCCGGTGGAGAAAGCCCGCTCACCGTTGGCCTGCAGCACGGCGCAATGGATGTCGTCGGTGTCGCGGATGGTCTCCCAGGCCCACGTCATGTCGATCGCCATGGCCTCGTTGAACGAGTTCAGGCTGTCGGGCCGGTTGAGCGTGATGGTGGCCACGTTGTCCGCGACGTCGAAGAGGATCGTCTCGCGCTCCATGCTTCCCTCCCTGGGCCCGGCCGCCTACAGCGGCGGAACAGGTACACTCTTTACGTCCGATCACGGCTGCGGCCGAGGCGGACTGGCGCGAACGCCCGCATCGGCACCAGCATCGCAGAGACCACACACGTCAATACAACGAATCGTCCGCACGGCGGTCGTATGCACGGCACGGCGTCCGGACCCGGCGACGACGAGACGCAAGAAGAGAGGATCGCGCAGTGGAGATCAAGGGAAAGAAGGCCGTCATCGTCGGCGGTGCGTCGGGCATGGCCAAGGCGTCGGCCGAGTTGCTGCGCCAGAAGGGCGCCGACATCGCCATCCTCGACCTGCCGGACACAGCCGGCGCCGAGGTGGCCAAGGAGCTCGGTGGGACCTTCCACGAGGTCGACGTGCTCAACGACGACCAGGTCGAGTCGGCCCTTGCGACGCCGTGGCTGCGCTCGGCGGCCTGCACATCGCGGTGAACACCGCTGGCGGTGGCATCGGCGAAGCGCACCCTGACCAAGGAGGGCCCGCACCCGATTGAGGACTTCCGCCGCACGATCGAGCTGAACCTGATCGGCACCTTCAACCTGAACCGGCTGCAGGCCTGGCACATGTCGACCAATGAGCCCGAGGACGACGAGCGCGGCGTCATCATCGACACCGCGTCCATCGCCGCCTTCGAGGGCCAGATCGGCCAGGTCGCCTACACCGCAGCCAAAGCCGGGATCGCCGGCATGATGCTGACCATGGCGCGCGACCTCGGGCAGCCTCGGCATCCGGGCCCTCGCCATCGCGCCCAGCCTGTTCAGCACGGGCCTCACCGAGGGCATCAACGACGAGTTCGCCGCCGTGCTCACGAAGGACGCCGCGTTCCCCAAGCGCATGGGCCGGGCCGAGGAATACGGCAAGCTCGCCGTCGCCATCGTGGAGAACCCGATGCTCAACGGCCTGTGCATCCGTCTCGACGGCGGCACGCGCTTCGCACCGAAGTAACGGGTTGCACCCGGGCTCACTGGCTCGGACGGCGCGGCAGGTGCGTTCGCTCGATCTCACGATCGACGTCACCGACGCCGCCGGCCTCGGCGAGCAGGCGCACCTGGCGATCACCGTCACTGCGCCCGACGAGGTCGCCGACACGCACCCGATCGTCTGTCTTCGCCAAGCCGGGTGCGGGCTACAGCCGTGGCTACTTCACCGAGGATCTTCCCGGACCAGGATGCGGCGCGCAGGCGAGCTGGCACGCCGTCGCGGGGCTGGGTCGTTCGTGTCGGTCGATCATCTCGGTGTGGGCGAGAGCTCACAGCACGATCCCGGGCGCTTGACGTTCTCGTCGGTCGTGGCGTGCGAGTCAGGCCGCCGAGTCCGACGTGCGGCAGCAGCTGGCGGCCGGCACCCTGATGGACGGCCTCGGACCGATCGAACCCGCCGCGACGATCGGCATCGGCCAGTCGATGGGCGGGAGCCTGACGATCGTGCAGCAGGGCCGGCACCACTGCTACGACGGCATCGGTGTGCTCGGCTACAGCCCGCAGCGCACGCTCCCGCCGACCGCGCCGGGGACGGCGCCGCTGCCGCTGCCGTGGGTGCCCCGCGACACCGACCCGGCCGAGGGCGTCGTCACCAACGCGCCGGCGCTGGCCGAGATCGGGCGGCGCGGGTTCGCCTCCGACGACATCTCCGCGCTGGCGTGGGGCTTCCACTACGACGACGTCGACCCCGATGTCGTGCGTCGGGATCTCGACGACTACCCGGCCCGGCACGGTGCCGTGCCGCCGTGGGGCTCGAGCACCGTGCCCCTGACCGTCGCGCTGTGGTGCATGTCGCCGGGCGGCACCCTGGCCGAGGCGGCGGCGGTGCGCTGCCCGGTGCTCGTCGCACTGGGCGAGCGCGACGTGCTCGTCGATCCGCGGGGCGAGCTCCGCGCGTACGAGTCGGCGGCCAGCGTCGACTTCTTCGTGTGCCCGCGGATGGCACACATGCACAACTTCGCGGGGACGCGGGAGCTCTTCTGGACCCGTCTCGAGACGTGGGCGGCGTGGGTACGGGCGATGCGCGGCGCGGTCGGCGCAGGCGTGACGGATCTCGAGCTGCCGACGACCTGACGTCGCTCCTCGCGCTCGAGCGCGTCGACCGCGACCTGTTCCGCGGCCGCAACGCCAACTTCGGACCGCGCCAGACGCTCTACGGCGGTCAAGTGGCGGCACAGTGCCTGATCGCGGCGGCGGCCACGGTCGACGGCGACCGCCTCCCGCACTCCCTGCACGGCTACTTCCTGCGGGCGGGGCGCAGCAACCTGCCGGTCGTCCTCGAGGTCGACCGCGATCGCGACGGCCGCTCCTTCTCGGCCCGCCACGTCGTGGCGCTGCAGGACGGCGAGGTCATCTTCTCCATGCTCACCTCGTTCCAGGCCGAAGGTGAGGGTGGCCTCTTCGACGCCGCACCGCGCCGTGAGGTGCCCGATCCCGAGGGCCTGCCCCGGGGCGGCTGGAACCCCCTGCTCGAGGTGCGCGAGGTCACCCCCACCGACTTCTTGAAGGGCGTCTTCACCGACTGCGTCTGGGTGCGCTCGCTGACGCCGCTCCCCGACGATCCCCTGGTGCACCGGGCCGCGCTCACCTACCTCTCCGACGTGGGCACCGGGTTCGGGCAGCAGGACGCCGCGCTCGTGGGCCGGGGCGGACCTTCGATCGACCACGCGGTGTGGTTCCAAGAGAACATCCGAGCCGACGACTGGGTGCTCGTCGACCTGCGGCCCGTCAAGGCACGTTCGGCGCGCGGCTGTTATGACGGGTCGCTGCGCGACCGCGACGGCCGGCTCGGCGCGACGCTGTACCAAGAGCACCTGCTCCTGCCCGGATCGATGGCCGAACTCGTCGAGGAGGTCCTGCGTGCCGAGGCTGAGGCCGCAGCCCGGGAGGGACGCGAGCCGCGGTGGTTTGGAGGAGATTCAGCGCGCCCGGGGTGAACACCCGGCGGGGCGCTGAGTCATCACGAGAAAGGGCAGCTGCACAGCCATGCCGATCGCCATCACCGAAGACCACAGGGCGTTGGGGCAGATTGCCTCGGACTTCCTGGCCAAGCACGACGCCCGTGGCGCGGCGCGCGCACTGCTCGAGGCGGAGTCCGAGACACTGCCCGCGTTCTGGGGCGACGTCGCCGAGCTCGGATGGCTCGGGCTGCACCTGCCCGAGGACGTAGGCGGCTCCGGCTTCGGCCTGCCCGAGCTCGTGGTGGTCGTCGAGGAGCTGGGCCGGGCCGTCGCGCCCGGGCCCTTCGTGCCGTCGATGATCGCCGGCGCGGTCATCGACGCGGCCGGGACCGACGCGCTGCGGGCGCGGGTCTTGCCCGGGCTAGCGGACGGATCGGTGCGCGGGGGCGTGGCGCTCTCGTCTGACCTCACGGTCACGGGAGGGACCGCTTCCGGGACGGCGCCGGCGGTGGTGGGCGGCGGCCTCGCGGAATTCTTCGTGCTGCCGGCGGGCGAGGACGCGGTGGTGGTCGACACCGCCGCGCCGGGGGTGCGTGTGGAGGTTCCCGCGAACCTCGACCCGACGCGGCGATCGGCGCGGGTCACGCTCGAGGGCGCGGTCGTTGCGGTGCTGGCGGGCGGCGCACGGGCGCTGACCGACGTGGCGCGGGTGCTGCTGGCGGCCGAAGCCACCGGTGTCGCCCGCGAGTGCACCGAACAGGCGGCGGCCTACGCCAAGGTGCGCGTGCAGTTCGGCCGGCCCATCGCCACCTTCCAGGCCGTCAAACACCACTGCGCCAACATGCTCGTGGCCACCGAGCTCGCGACCGCTGCGGTGTGGGATGCGGCACGCGGCGGCGAGCGAGGGCGGCGACCAGTTCTCGCTCGCAGCGGCCGAGGCGGCCGCGCTAGCGACTCGTCGCGGCCGACGAGTGCGCCAACTTGAACATCCAGGTCCACGGCGGTATCGGGTTCACCTGGGAGCACGACGCCCACCTGTATCTCCGGCGCGCCGCCGCCCTCGAGGCCATCACCGGTGGCGAGGCGGCGGCACGTGACGTCACCGATCACGTGCGACACGGCACGCGGCGCATCCGCACGATCGACCTGCCACCCGAAGCCGAGCCCATGCGCGACGAGGTGCGGGCTTTTGCCGAGCAGGTGCACGGGCTCGATGCCGCAGCGCAGCGCGAGGCGATGATCGAGACCGGCTACGTGATGCCCCACTGGCCCAGGCCTTGGGGACGCGGCGCGGGCGCGGTCGAGCAGCTGGTCATTGAGCAGGAGTTCGCGACGGCCGGTGTCACACGACCGCAGTACTCGATCACGGGCTGGGTGATCCTGACGCTGCTGCAGCACGCGAACGAGGACCAGGTGGCCCGCTGGGTCCTGCCCGCGCTGCGCCAGGACGTCATCTGGTGCCAGCTCTTCAGCGAGCCCGACGCCGGCAGCGACGCCGCGGGTGTCACGACGCGTGGCACCCGGGTCGAGGGCGGCTGGCTGGTCAACGGCCAGAAGGTCTGGACGAGCGGTGCGCACTATGCCTCCTTCGGGCTGGCCACCATCCGGACGGATCCCGAGGCGCCCAAGCACCAGGGCATCACCACCATGGTCATCGACATGCACGCGGACGGCGTCGAGGTGCGCCCCCTGCGCATGGTCACGGGACACTCCGAATTCAACGAGGTCTTCTTCAACGACGTCTTCGTCGCCGACGACGACGTGGTCGGACCGGTGAACGGCGGCTGGACGGTGGCCCGGGCCACCCTCGGCAACGAGAGCGTGTCGATCGGCGGCGGGAGCGGCGGCGGCCAGATGCAGGCCGCCATGGTCGTGGCCCCCTTCGACGCTCACCCCGAGCGTCTGGGCGGCGGCGCCAGCCGGATCGGCCGCTTCATCGCACAGAGCGAGGCGATGGCGGCACTCAACATGCGCACCGCCCACCGCGCGGTGGCCGGCGGGGGACCAGGACCCGAGGGCAACGTCACCAAGCTCGTCCTGTCCGAGATCGGCCACGAGGCGGCGGCGATCATGGCCGCGCTCAGCGGTCCCGAGACCGCCTATCGGGACGGCGCCGGCATGGTCGCCTCGACCATGGTCCTCATGCACCGCGGCATGTCGATCGCGGGCGGGACGTCGGAGATCAAGCGCAACCAGATCGGCGAGCGCATCCTCGGACTGCCGCGGGACCCGCTGATCAACTGAGTGGGCTCGTCGCCTCTCGCCGCTAGATCGAGCGTTCGAGGCTCAGACGTCGGACACGGTGTCGTGGATGCCCACGATGTTGTGCACGCTGACGCCCATGGCGGGCAATGACCCGCTGTAGGCGATGGCCCCGAAGGTGAAGATGCCGCCGTCCGCGCCCACCAGGACGTAACCGGGGCCGGACGAGCCGCTGGCGATCCCAACGATGTCAGAGACGTGGACACCCACTCCCGGGAGCGACCCCTGGTACGCAGCGTTGCCGAACGTGAAGACGCCGCCGTCCGCGCCCACCAGGATGTACCCGTCCTGCACGTTCTCCAAGCCGACGATGTCGCTGACGTGGACGCCTTCGCCTGGTAACGAGCCCTCGAAGGGGGCGTCCCCGAAGGAGAACACACCGCCGTCGCGGCCAACGAGCTGGTACCCCCCGTCGTCGCTCGACTTGCGCATGCCCACGACGTCGGAGACATGCACGCCGTCGCCGGGCAGCGAGCCCTCGTACCGTGCGTCGCCGAACGAGAACACGCCCCCGTCAGTCCCGACGAGCCAGTACCCCTTGCCGTCGTTGGTGACGCGGATGCTCACGATGTCCGAGACGTGCACGCCGTCGCCTGGCAGCGAACCCTCGTAGGCGGCAGTGCCGAAGGCGAAGACGCCACCGTCGGACCCGACGAGCCAGTAGCCCCTGCCGTCGCTGGTGGATGTCATCGCCGTGATGTTCGACACGTGGACCCCGTCGCCCGGGAGCGATCCCTCGTAGGGTGCGCCGCCGAACGCGTAGACGCCGCCGTTCGACCCGGCCAGCTGATAGCCGGTGACCCCGGTGACGCCGGTGAGGCCGGTGGCGGGCGTTTCCCCGGTCACGTCGGTGAGCGTGACGACGTTGCTGCTATAGCCGACCTTGAGCGTGCGACCCCCTTGGGTGGTGAAGAGGGTCCCAGCCGGCAGGGAGGCAAAGGTGCCGCTGACGGGCGACCCCGCTGCGGATGACGTGACGATGGTGAACACCGTGCCGGAGGGGACGTCGGTGGAGTCGGCGATTTGGAGGGTCGCGCTGTCGAGGTTCACCGTCGAGGCCGACGAGAGTTGCGAGTAGCCGGATCCGGCACTCGTCCCGTTGATGCTGACGAAGAAGGCGCCACCCGAAGGGCCGAGGTCAACCGGGCTCGTCGTGCCGAGAACGCCTGGCGTCGTGGTCGTCCCGGGTACGACCGTCCCCTGGTTGCCGGTAATGGCACCGACCGAGCCGGACCCCTCGAGGACCGCTCCTGAATCCACGCTGATCGTCGAGGCGTCAAGGGACCCTGTCACATCGAGGGTTTGCCCGCCCTGCACGGTGACCGCGCCCGAGTACGAGTTGGTGCCCGACAAGACGGCCAGGTAGGGGGTCCCTTGCGCGAAGAGCAACGACCCGGATCCGCTCAGCGAATTGGTGAAGTCGACCTCGCTGGCCAGACCGCTCGCAACAACTGACGCGCTGCCACCGAGCGTGAGTGTCCCCGACGACGACATCGTACCGGGCGTGTTATCAAGGAGCACTCCGTCGAGCGCAACGTTGTTGGGAACACTTTGGCCCGATGAAGGGAGCTGGTACTTCAGCGTGGCGCCTCCCGCCACCGTGACGGCGTCCGCTGCAACGGATCCGGCCGCCACGGAGCACGTGAGCACGAGCGAGCCGACACTGACCGTGGTCCCGCCGCTGTAGCTGTCGTCCGAACACGGATTCGGCGACAGCGTGACGTCGCCGGCGTTGCCCGTTGTCCCGACTATGAGGGCCTGACCGCTCCCCGCGAGACCGCCGTCGAACACCAGGTTGCCCGTTGAGTTGGCCGACACGGTGTTGGTTCCATCCAACGTCACCGTGCCACTCCAGTAGGACGCGCCCGTGCCTTCCGCATCATCGAGCGCCGCTGTCCCCGCCGTTCCCGTCCCGAGCGACAGTGCGTTGCCGAGGACGCCGTCACTGAACGCGCTGTTCAGGGTCAGCGTCCCCCCGTTATCGACAGCGACCGCGCCACTCCCGAAGGGATCAGCCGAAGCCAGGCCGCCGCCGCCGAGGGTCGCGCCCCCGCCCACCGTGGTCCCACCCGAATACGTATCCGTGCCGCTGAGTTGCAGACTCGCCCCCGCACCGGTGACGGCGAGGGCCACGGTGTGGGTGCCGTCACTGAGCCCGCCGGCGAACGAATCGGTTGCGCCACTGTCGGTCAGGGTGGCCGCAGCGGGGCCGTTGTTGGTGATGGTTCCTGCACCTGCGAGACCGGCCAGCAACGCAGACCCGGTGTCAACGGAGTGGCCGTGGAGATCGATCGTGGCATTGAGAGCAGCCTGCAGCGAACACCCGTCTCGAAACCCGAGCGGCGATGCAAGCTCCAGGGTGCCGCTGACTGCCTCAATTGCACAGCCGCCGTCTTGTGGAAAGGCGGTTGTGTCGTCATCGAGAACGACAGTCCCACCCGCGCTCGACGTCTCCAGTGCGGAAAGAGTCGGTGTGAGGGTTACATCACCCGAGTCGGTAAAGGTTTCGGTCGCAGAGTCGTCATGGAGTTCGACCGATTCGTCGGTGTTGATGCTCATTGTGTTGTCCAGGTTGTCGCCCCCGGAGTCATTGATGACCGCGCTCGCATTGACGTCGACAAGGTTGAAGAGGTCGTAGCCCGTTCCAGAATTGTGAAGGTCGAACTGCAATCCTTCTGTGTCGAGATCGATCTCACCGGTTCCGAGCGCGACGCTGTTGTCTACCTGAATGGTGTCGCTGAAGACCGTGATCAATGAGGTCAGACCCGAACTCACGCCGCCGAACTCGATGCCGCCAAGGTTGGACCCGTCTCCAATCTGGAGGTTCGACGAGCCCGAGATTTTTGATTGCACGTCGAGCACCGAGCCCGTTGCCACGGCCCACTCCTGCGCGCCACCGAGATCGATCGTCAGCGTCGTGGTGGAGGGAACGATGCTGGCATTGCCGGCCGTCTCCGCGATCCCAAGCGCCGGCGTCGATGTGGGCGTGAGCGTGAGGGTCTCGGATCCGGACGTGGCCGGCGTGGTCAGGGCATACGAATTGTCGAGCACGACCGAGTCGATCGAGAGCGTCTCGTCGACGATCGGAGCTCCTCCGCCGGTGCCCGTGGGAACAGTGGCCGGAAAAACAAGTTGCGCTCCGGTGAGCGTGGCACTGCCGGCTGTGGTCGACGTGCCCCCGCAGTCCGAAGTCGGCGACCAGTTGTCAGCCACGCTGACGAGCCCGTTCGTAGCGTCGTCCGTCCATGTGCAGACGACCGATGGCTGGGCCCCGGCCGGTGACGGCGACAGCTGCACCATTGCGAAGACGGCAGTTCCGTTGATCGCCACAAGGCCGAGGCCTGTCAACAGCAGGCGTGTGGCGGAACACATCCGAGACCCACCGAAGGTGCCGCGGTTCCTTGGCCGCCACAATTGCTGCACCTAGCACCACCCCCCTCGCGCGCATACGGCCGCCGCAGGCGCGCCGCCCAAAACCCTACGCAGTGCAATGAGAGTGGAAGCAAGGGTTGTTCAAGGTTTGTCCCGCACCGGCGCGGTCGGACAGCCGTTCTCGACCGACACGAACCTCACTACGAAGTCGACGACGACGCCGCTCCCGAGCCGAATGTCGTATCCGGTGACCGCCAGTCGGTCGACACGAAACGGTGGGCGATCAGCCAGCGATCTCCGACGGGAACCAGACGGTCTCGGTAACGACCCATGTGGTCGAGGCCGATCTCGGTGAAGACGGTGAAGTAGCTCGCCACGACAGCCTCGTCGGGAGTGACCGATTCGAAGCGAATGTTGGTGACGTTGTGTCGCACAATGCGCTTGGGCGCCCCGGCCTGGGTCCCATCCCCTGATGATTTGGCCGCGGCTGCCGCACGCCGGGCGGTCTGGGCGCCCGTGGCGCCACCGACCCGCTCAACGATGGCGGCGCGCCCGCGAGCCGGCTCGACCCCGCGGATTTCGAGGACCCCGTCCTCGCAGAAAGCAGCCGCATACTCGTCGAGGAGGAATCGGTCTCCCGCATGGGTGTATTGCGCAAGTGTGTCCCGACACGATTCGCGCGCCGACGAGCTCCCAGAGTTCCATCGTGTCCGTCCCTCTCCTCGGCCAAATCCGGTCCAAATCGTCGTCTGGCTCGCTGTCCGGCGCCAGGACGAACCGTGCCAATGCGTCCGTCTCCCGCGAGACTGACGGGCAGCCTACGCGTGCCCTTCGTCACGCCACGAAGGACGCAGTGTGGAACCCGGCATTCCCCGTCCGAATGCTCCTGCGACGCACATAGCTCGCCGTAAAGTGCCCGGCATGGCAGACCCGGACCAGGAGAGGGCCTCATCGTTCTGGAACCTGCTGATTGGTCCACCCCGCTCTTCACGCGGCTCGGGCAAGGAGCGAATCACACCCATAGAGGGACTGTCTGCGCTGTCGCTCGATGCACTGACCTCCGTGGCGTACGGGCCCGAGGCCATCATCCTCGTCCTGGCGGTCGCCGGCGCCGGCTCGCTGCACCTCGTCCTGCCGATCACGATCGCCATCGTCGCTCTGTTGGCGATCCTCGTCTTTTCGTACCGCCAGGTGATCGACGCGTACCCCACCGGAGGCGGCGCGTACGCCGTGTCCCGGGCCAACCTCGGCACGGGCACGAGCCTGGTGGCAGCCGCCTCCCTGGTGGTCGACTACACGCTGACTGTGGCCGTCTCCATCGCGGCCGGCGTCGCGTCGCTCCAATCGGCATTCCCCGCGTCGACGGCGCAACGATCCCGCTCTGCCTCGGCATCCTGCTCTTCATCACGGTGCTGAATCTACGAGGCCTCGGAGAGACGGCTCGTGCGTTCTTGTTGCCGACCCTGATCTTCATCTTCGGGTTGCTTGCCATCATCGCCGTCGGCCTCATCCACCCACTGGGCCTCGATCAAAAGCAACTCGGCACGTCGCAGCTCCCGACCACGGGGATCAAGGCGGTGACCGTGTTGCTGGTGTTGAAAGCGTTCTCCGCCGGATGCAGCGCTCTCACCGGCGTCGAGGCGATCGCCAATGGCGTCCCGCTCTTCCGCGAGCCACGGGCAGTGCGGGCCAAGCGCACGGAGCTTCTGCTCGGCATCACCCTCGGCACCATGCTGATCGGATTGGCGATACTCGCCAAGCGCTGGCAGATCGGTCCGCGAACAGGCCAGACCGTTCTGAGCCAGATCATGGCGATGGCCGTCGGCCGCGGCTGGGCGTACTACCTCGTCACTATCACCATCACAATCGTCCTGGCCCTGGCCGCCAACACATCCTTCGGCGGCCTTCCCGTCCTGGCCAGCTTGGTCGCACGAGACAACTACCTCCCCCACCTGTTCACGATGCGAGGCGACCGTCAGGTCTTCGCGAACGGGATCGGCGTCCTCGCCGTGCTCTCAGGTGCGCTGCTGATCGCAGTGGACGGCAACACGAACACGCTCATCCCGCTGTTCGCCATTGGCGTCTTCATCGGCTTCACGCTCGCGCAGACAGGACTCGTCGTGCACTGGCGCCGAACCCGGCCGCGGGGCTGGCGGCGCCGCGCCGCCATCAACGGACTGGGCGCCGTCATCACCGCGGTTGCCACCGTCGTGTTCCTGATCTCCAAATTCACGGAAGGTGCCTGGGTGGTCGTCATTGCCATCCCCGCCTTCATCGTGTTGTTCCTTCGTATCCACGCCTACTACGAACGGACTCGCACGGAGCTCCGGCTCGACGAGACACCGGCCAAGCCCGAACCCAAGCGGACCATCGTCATCGTGCCGATCAACCGGGTGTCACGGCTCGCAGAACACGCCTTGGCCGAAGCACTCTCACTGGGGCAAGAGGTCATTGCCGTCACCGTCGTCATACACACCGACGAGGAGGCTGCCCGTTATGTCGATTCCCTGCAGCATCACTGGCGCAAGTGGGGACCCGGTGTGCCGCTCAAGGTCCTCTATACGGATTACGCGTCCATCGTGCAGCCCATCGTCGCCTTCATCGACACCATCAGGCACGATCATCCCGACGACCAGGTGGTGGTCCTGATCCCGGTGATCCGGCCCGACAAGTGGCGCTATCGCATCTTGCACGACCAGATCGACCTCGTCCTCTCGCGGACGCTGCGTTCACGCGACGACATCGTCGTGGCCCGGGTCACCATGCCCTTCATGGAGGACGACCACACGCACCTCCCCACTGGCGGGCACGACCACCGGGGACGAGGGCACGTCGAAACCTGACCGCACGACAGCCGGACGCTCAGCGCCCCTTCCACACGGGGTCGCGCTTCTCAATGAAGGCCCTCGCGCCCTCTTTGGCGTCCTCGCTGTTGAAGACCTTGGACTGCCACTCGGAGGCCAAGGTGCGCGCCCGCTCCAGATCGGTCGACGCGGTGCGCACCAGCTGCTTGGTGGCCTGCAGGCCGAGCGGCCCGTTACGCGCGATCCGCTCTGCCAGTGCGACAGCGGCGTCCAGCACGTCACTTGGTGGTACGACCTGATTGATCAGCCCGAGGGACTGGGCCCGCGCTGCGTCAATGAGGTCACCGGTCAGCGTGAGTTCGAGCGCCATGGCCAGTGGGATGCGCGTGCTCACGAAGACGCCGCCACCGGCGGCGAAGAGGCCCCGCTTGACCTCGGGGAGACCGAACAGCGCGTTTTCGGAGGCCACCACCACGTCACACCCGAGCAGCAGCTCGAAGCCGCCGGCGACGGCAGTGGCGTTCGCCGCACCCACGATCGGCACGCCGATCTCTCCCTGGGTGAAGCGCCCGAAACCCTTCATGCCCTCGGGATCGCCCCCCACCGAACCCCCTTCGGCGAAAGCCCGCAGGTCCATGCCCGCGCAGAACGCCTTGTCGCCGGTTCCCGTGAGCACGACCGCCCGTACGTCGGGGTCGTTCTCGGCTTCGGTCATCGACAGGCCTATGGCTGTCAACAGCTCGGGGTTGAGCGAATTGCGGGCGTCGGGCCGGTTGAGGCGCAGCACCTGCACCGCACCCCGGCGCTCCTTCACCAAGACCGGACCGGCCCCGTCCTTCGTCCCAGCGTCCGTCATCGGGTCACGACCTTCCTGTTTTCTCTTCCGGTTTGCTCCTGTCAGCTCTTCCGGTCTGGCTTCCGGGCCCGATCGGCGCGCCCCCAAGAGGCCGCAGCCGTCGCCGGGCCTGGTCAGTATGGCGTCGCGGCGGCATGCCACGCCCATCCGAACCGGGGTCGCCGGGCATTTTCGGTGCACTGAATCCAACTGCCTGCGAGCAGACGGTGACGGGTCGAGACAAGGAGGTCGCGACAGTGGTGTGTCTGCCGCCGCCGACAGACCCCGACCCAGCTCCTACTGCCGCACCGAGCCCGTCGAACCCGTCGAAGGAGAGGAAGTCGGGCGCGCCCACCACCGTGTGCACTGGCTGTTGTGCGCTGGTGTGCAACGCGCCCGACGCCGCCGCCAGCGGTCCACTCCACAGAGTCACCGTGGCGGCGATCGCACACAGGATCCCGGCGGAGACCAAACCACCCACGTGCGTCCTCATGGGGACACTCTTGCGCCCGAACATGTGGAGAAGACGAGGGCAGCCTAAGAAACAGCGAAGAATGCCGCGCTCGTCCTCGATCTCGTGGGGGCGCGCCAGCATGCGCTCGGCCTGGGCGAAAGTTCTTCGAACCTGCTCGACGGCTGAGACCCGGCCCCACCAACCCCTGACCGAGCGACGCATTGTGGTCTCAAATGCGAAAGAGGGCACTCAAAGCCCGCCCGGGTCGGCGGCCGCCGCCCCCCTGATCCAGACGGCTCTTGGGAGGCCACTGCCCAACGCTGCGCGGTGCCGTGTGTGCGCTTCAACGCATCAGGGCGTCCAGCGCCTCGAGGTGGCGGCGCATCCGGTGCCGAGCCAATTCGCGGTCCCCGGACTCCACCGCCCTAACGATGCCCTCGTGGGCGCGCTGCATCTCGGCCCTGATCTGCTTCTGCGCCTTCGGCGCCAACCGCTCAATCTGGTAGAGGCGGCTCAGCCGGATCAGTACCAGCGCCACGAGGTCGAGCGCGCGGTTGTGCGCAGCGCCTGCGACTGCGGCGTGCAGATCGTGCTCCGCCTTGACCTGCTTCGCGTCGGTCGCCTGCTCCTCGTGAGCCAGCGCATCGTGCAACGCGGCCACCCCCTCGCCATCGATCCGCGCGGCAGCGAGGTCTGCGATGGCGACTTCGACACTCGTGCGCATCTCCGCGAGGTCGCCCAGTTGCATGCCGTGCCGCGCCAGATAGATGGCGGCAGTTTCGGTGACCGCGTCCGAACTGGGAGGCATCACAAAAAGACCACCGCCCGGGCCGCGGCGCATCCGCGCGATGTGGTGGTACTCCAACAACCGCACCGCCTCGCGCAGCAGGGCCCGGCTGACACCCTCGCGCTCGATCAGCTCCGGCTCGGTGCCGACCAACTCGCCGGGCTGCAGGCCCTCCGCCACGATCAACGCTGTGATGTGGCGCGCCACGTCCTCGGCACCTTTGCCCTGCACGGCCTTGGCCAGCACGACCGAGTCGGGCAGGAGCTGAAGGGTGGAGCGCCGGCTCCGGACGAACACGCCCTCGGCCTCCATGTGTGTGTGCATCCGGTTGCGCGCCAGCGCCCCGTCGCCCGCCATGACGGCCTCGGCGATCTTGGCGTGGGCGTGCACCGATTCCTTCTCGGCGCCGGTGCCGAGGCGTTGCCAGTCGGGCGAGTAAAGCATGGCAACTCGGTTCAACACGTCGACGAAAAGGGCCAGGCCGGCGTTCCGGCTGATCTGCGCGAGCAATGCGTGCAACTCCCGCGGATCGTGCTCGGGTTGGACGGGGTCGCGCAGCGCGAAGGCGCGCAACGCCTCGAGGTCGTGCTCGTCGCTGCGCTCGGACGACAGCTGGCAGGCGATCTCCTCGAGGATGATCCGAGCCTCGAAGATCTCGTCCAGCCGTGCGTCCACCCGGTGTAGATAGAGGACGACGGCCTCCGTCACGGCGCTCACCGTCGGTTCGGTGACGACGAGGCCGCCACCGGGACCGCGCCGGGTGCGAGCCACCTGTTGGTGCTCCACCAGGCGGACTGCCTCCCTGAAGACGGCGCGGCTCACCTTGTATCGCTCGAGCAACTCGGACTCGGACCCCAACACGTGGCCCACCGGCCATCCGAGTGCCATGACGTCCTCGACGATGCGGTCGGCGACCTTGGCCGCCCGCTTCGCACTCAGATCGGCGCCCGGCCGCAGCACATCGCGAGTTGCCGGTGGCGTCATCGGCCAAGCGTATCCGCCGCGATGCGATATCTCTCCCTGGTGACCTGCATGTTCAGGAAAAGAGTGTGCCGAAAAGGTCGGTCACCACCCCTCTGTGGTTACATGAAAACATGGTTTTCGAAAAGGGACGGTCGTGGCGCCGGGCGTGATCGAAGGGCCGGGCGACCCGGTCGCCACGCCACCTTCGCGCCGCCCCGAGTCAGTGCGCCGCACCTCGAGCGTGCTGATGTCGTGGCCCGACGGTCTGACCGGGGACCTGTTGCTCGAGGGCCGCGCGCGGGACCTGCTCACGCCGTCCGATGGCGATGCCGAGGTGCTCCACCACGCCGACTTGCTGGCTCGTACCGGCCGCATGCGCGACATCCAGCGCATCGAAGCAGACCCCGAGCCGGCTGGCTTGCAGCAGCTCGTTGGCTGCGCGGCCGGCGGCAACTTGCGCAAGGCCATCGCGGAGGCTCTGCCCGAGGAGGTCGATGCCGGAACGCCGCTGTACCTCCTTCTCGACGACCTGGCGGGTGCATCCCTCATCTCCGGTTTCGCCCTCTTCAAATGGGCCGCCGCGGTCCCCGAGATCCGGAGCCGTGTCAGCGCCGCGCCGAACAAGGTCATGCAAAACATCTGTTCGGGATTCCGTCCGGGGTCCTCCGCGCTGAATCCTGACGGCACGCTCCTCGCCGTCAGCAACAACACCCCCCACCCACAGTCCTTGGTCGATCCGGCCGACCCGCTGGGCTGGCACGAGCTGCATCCCCCTCCCACCATTGCTATGCGCCGAGCCCGGCGCATCGACGTCTGGTGGGAGAACGAGGAGCTCCAGATCGACGCCATGTTCCGCGACAGCGTCTGGGACCCCGAAGGGCTCGAGTGCGTGCTGCATGAGTACCAGATGCTGGGCTGGGCTGACGAGGATGGCATGTTGCGTGCCATCAACGCCGTCCCCCGCGTGCTTCCCTACGCGGAGTGTCCGCTGGCGGCGCCGAACGCGTCCTGGTTGGAGGGGACGCCCCTGCGCGCACTGCGTGCCGAGGTGCTCCAAAGACTCAAGAACGCCGACTGCTGCACCCACCTCAACGACGCCTTGCGCTCGCTGGCGGAGGTGCCGCTGCTGGCGGCTGCGTTGCCGGAACACGCGTGAGCGCAGTCAAGGCGGCACCGGCCGCCCGTGCCGGCCGTCCACGCCGCTTCGAGGCCGAGGACGAGTTGCGCATCCTGCTCGACGCGGGCTTCGTCGTGATGGAGCGCAACGGGTACACGGACGCCGCGGTGGCGGACATCCTGCGCGAGGCCAACCTCTCGACGCGCTCGTTTTACCGTCACTTCGAATCCAAGGACCAGCTGCTCTGTACGCTCTACCGCCGTGATGCCGACGCGGCGGCGGCCCGGCTCAACGCCAAAGTCGATGCCGCGGCCAACCCGCGGGCAGCGCTCGACGCCTGGATCGAGGAGATCCTCAGCTTCGGGCACCACCGCGCCAAGGCCGCCCGGCTCGCCGTGCTCGGGTCACCCGGCGCGATGAAGGCCCACGGCTACGCAGCGGAGACGTGCCGCGCCTCGAAGCTCCTCATGTCGCCCCTCCAGACCCTCCTGGCCAACGGCGCGGGCGACGGGACGTTCCCGCTGGCCGACCCAGCCGGCGATGCGCCGTTGATCCAGTCCGCGGTCTGGGCGGCTGCCGGGCTCGCGCCGTTCAGAGACATCCCACCGTCGCGGACTGAGGCGGCGAGACAGATCCATTCCTTCTGCGAGCGGGCGCTGGGCGTGGCGTCGCGAGATCGCGTCGGGGCGGGCGGACATCACGCCCACCACGGACGACCCGGCGGGGCCTCGTCCTGACTCAGGATCCGGTGTCCTCGACGTCGCAGCCGAGGTCCGGATTGATCAGGCTTTGGAGGACTCGGTCAAGGACCACATGGCCGGCTCGCCATCCTCGACCTGTACCACGCCGTCGATTTCGAGCGCACGAAGGTGCGAGGCAGCCTCGCCTACCGCTGCCCGTCGCATGAAGCCGGCGATGTCGTCCCAGGGCCGTGACCACTTCATGTGCGACGCGATGTCCCACGCGTCGTGTGGGCCCTCCTTCAAGATGGCGATCACCTCGGCGAAGCGGTCCCGGTGGTGTTGGCGCAGCTCCTCCAGCCGTGCGCGCAGGTCGTCGAAGCGGTACTCGTGCGCAGGCAGGACCTCTTCGACCTCGTAGGGCTCGAGCTTGTCGAGCGACGCCAGGTAGTCGCCGAGCGGGTTCGCTCCGGCCTGCGGGTGGAACGGGATGTTGGGCGTGATGCGCGGCAGCACGTGGTCACCCGACAGCATCAGCTCGTGGGTGGACTCGTAGAAGCACAAGTGGCCGGGCGAGTGACCCGGTGTCCAGATCGCCGTGAGGTCCCAGCCGGGCACCTCGGGCTTTTCCCCGTCCTCGAGCAGGAGGTCGGGGCGAACGGGGTCGACGAACGGGAGGAGTGGCATGGCGGCGTTCTGCAGCGGCGTCAGCTCGTCGTCCGGAGCCCCCATCCTGCGCAGGGCGGCGGCCACGCGGTCCAGCAAGTCACCGGGCTCGTCATAGCGGTCATGGATGAGCTCGGCGTCAGCGGGATGGAGCGAGATCCACGCACCTGACGCCTCGCGGATCCGGCCGGCGAGCCCGTAGTGATCGGGGTGGATATGGGTGACCATGACGCCTTGGACGTCGGCCACATTGGTGCCGATCTCGTCCAGGCCGGTCGAGAGGGCGCCGAACGCGTCGTCCGTGTTCCACCCGGCGTCCATGAGGTACGGGCCGCGGTCAGTCTCGAAGACATAGACGAGCACGTAGCGCAACGAGTTGTTCGGGAGCGGGACGGGGATGCTCCACAACCCGTCCCTGACCTTTTCGACCCCGGGGAAGGGGTCGTTGGCGGCTGCTGCGCCCCGCGCCCGCTGCGCGTGCGGCGGGTTGACCGGGTGGGTGTGGCGCGACGTCGACGTCACGCCCGTCCCCCTGGCTGACCCTTCGGCTGACCCTTCGGCTCCCGCGGGAGACCGAGGCCCCGCTCGGCAATGACGTTGCGCATGATCTCGTTCGACCCTCCAGCGATCGTGTAGGCGCGAGCGTAAAGGAACATGCCCTGCCAGCGCCCATCGTCCTCGCTCAGCTCGCCGCCTTCGGTCACCATCGACCGGCTGCCCTGCGGGACCAGCGCAGCCCCCGCCATCTCGAGGTTCAGCTCGCTCCGCCAGATCTTCACCAGGGTGCATCGGCTGCGCTGATCTCTCCCCGGGCTGCATCCACCACCACCCGTTGCCCCAGGTGGTGGTGGATGCGCGCCCGCGCCGCGGCGTCCCCGAGGTGCTGGCGGACCGCGCCGTTCGAGCGCCGGCGGCCTGGGGCGGACCATCCTGGCAACCCCTTGACTCTCCCCCCACGGGAGGCTCGAGGATGGCCTCATGGGATCAATCACCAAGTACATGGACGTCGCCGCTGCAGGTGACTCCGTCTGGGACGCCGTCCGTGACTTCGGCGCGCTCCACGAGCGCCTCGTTCCCGGGTTCGTGGTCGGGTCGACACTCGAGGGCCACGACCGCGTCATCACCTTCGTCACCGGCGCGGTCGCCCGCGAGCGCATGGTCTCGCTCGACGACGACAACCGGCGCCTGGTCTACGCCGTCGTCGAGAGCGCACTCGGCTTCGCGCACCACCAGTCGAGCGTCGAGGTCGGCGAGGCTCACTCCCCGAACGGGAGCCGCATCGAGTGGACGACCGACTTCCTGCCCGACGCGCTGGGCGACACGATCGACGCCATGATGGACCGGGGCATCGTGGCCATGGGCCGAGCCTTCGGCGCCGCGCCGGCATCCCGGGCCGGCTGAGCCGGGAGACGTACCGGAGCGAGACCCGGACGGAGGTCTGCTGGCCGGCCGCGTCCGACGCGCCCGGCGCCGGAGCCTCGGGTTAGGGCTCGAGCTCGTCGACCAGGCCCCAGTCGCGTGCGGTCACGGCATCGATGGCACGGCCCGAGAAGGCGAGCCAGGCGGTGCGCAGCCGGCCGATGCGCCGGGGCAGGCTGACCGTCCCTCCGGCACCCGGTACCAAGCCGAGGCCGATCTCGGGCAGCGCGATCGTGGTGTCGGCTGCCGCCACCACGGTGCCGGTAAACGCCGCCAGCTCGATCCCCGAGCCGACCGTTGCGCCGTGCACGTAGCTGACGGTCGCCTTCGGGAGCCGAGCCAGCGCCCGCGCCACGCTTCGCTCCAGCCGGATGAGGTGCGCGCTCGCCGGGTCCGGTCGCGAACCGAACTCATCGAGGTCGCCACCCGCGCAGAACGCCCTGCCCTCACCGCGCAGCTCGACCCTCGTGATACCCGGGTCGGCTGCGGCCAGGGAGAGTGCCTCGACCAGCTCGTCGCGCATCTGCGCGTCCAGCGCATTCAACCGCTGCGGCCTGGTCAGCGTGACCTGCAAGGCGCCTCCGTCTCGCTCGACGCGCACGCGCGGGCCGGGGTCACGCTCGGCCCGAGGCGGGTGTGCCGCGCGCCAGGTGGCGAACTCCGGACCCGACTGCAACACCGAGTAGGCGGCGGATTCCGCGACCAACCCGTCCCCCACCGAAAGGCGCGCCTGGCCGCGCAGCAACAGGGCCAGGGTCGCCGCCGTGATGGGGCGATCGTCGAGATTCTTCTCGATGTCACCGAGGACCGGGTCGTCCTCGTCGACGACCACGTCGCACAGGGCGAGCCACCCTTCGTCCACCGAACCGCTCCTCACGCCGACGACGACGAAAGGCAGGCTCGCCAGGCGATCCTCGGGCACATCCCCCGGTGGGGGGAGCCCGTCGTGCAGGGCGACCAGCACGGCCCCGTCGCGCTCGGGGGCAAGGTCGCTCCGCAACTCGTCGAGGAGCGCGTCGGCGCTGATCAGCTGAGGAATCGCGAGACGTTACCCTGCCCTGCATGTCGGACTCCGCGGTGCAGCGCTGGGCGTCGAGTGGCGCCATGGCGTTGACCGGGCTGCGCGACCAACCGCTCGGCCCACCGGACGGGCTCATCGAGGGACTGGAGCGTCTCGGTGACGCGTTCGCCGGCCTGGACGCGCTGGCACTGCTCGGCGAACGCGCCGCGTCTGATGGGCCTGTGGCGCCGGGGGGCGGTCAGCTGCGGCGGGAGCTGTCACCTCTTCCCGGCCGAGGATCTGTGGGTCGCCGTCTCGCTCCCGCGCGTCGAGGACATGGAGGCGGTGCCGGCGTGGCTCGAGCTCGAGGTGCCGCCGGACACGGCGCCGGCCGTCTGGGCCGCGGTGGAGGCGGCCTTTGCCGAGCGGGATCCCGCTGCACTCCTCGCGCGTGCCGCACTGCTCGGACTGCCCGTCGCGGCCGTCGGCGAGGCGGCTTCCACACCCGCGCTCGAGCGGACGGCGCTCGGCTCGGCACCGGCACACGACGTCGCAGGCGCGCTCGTCGTCGACCTGTCCGCCCTCTGGGCGGGCCCGCTCTGTGGCGACCTCCTCGCCGGTGCCGGCGCCATCGTGGTGAAAGTGGAATCGACCACGCGGCCCGATGGGGCACGCCGGGGACCGCCTGCGTTCTTCGACGTGCTGAACGGTCGCAAGCGCTCGGTGGCGTTCGACTTCGGAACGGTGGCCGGCGTTGCCGCGCTCGCGCAGCTGATCCGGCGCGCCGACGTGGTCATCGAGGCCAGCCGGCCCCGTGCTCTCCACCAGTTGGGCATCGTGGCCTCCGAGATGGTGCGCGACGGAGGTCCCAGAGTCTGGGTTTCCATCACCGGGTACGGGCGGCGCACGAGCGAGACGGCGCAGCGCGTCGGCTTCGGCGACGACACCGCGGCGGCCGGTGGTCTCGTCACGTGGTGGGGCGGCGCGCCCTTGTTCTGCGCGGACGCCGTGGCCGATCCCGCGACGGGACTTACGGCCGCCCGCGCGTGCCTCGACGCACTCGGCGGCGGCCGGTGGTTGCTCGACGTCTCCATGGCCGGCGTCGCCGCCGGGCTGGCCGGTCCGACGCTGCCGGCTCCCGCCGGGCTCCGTGTGGCCGAGCCCCGGGCGCGCGCAGCCGGCGCGTGTCGCACCCGCGAGCGGAGCCGACACGGCGGACGTCATGAGCGAGCTCGGCCTGGCCCGGTGAGGAGCAGGCCAGGCGAGTTGGACAGCGCCGCCTGAAGCTACGAAGCTTCGTCGGCTCACGACACGTGGGACGCACGCCAACGGGAGGAGTCCACGTTGCCCGAGATCATGGAAGGTGTTCGCATCCTCGAGGTTGCCGAGCACACCTTCGTCCCGGCCGCCTCGGCGATCCTGGCGGACTGGGGGGCGGAGGTCATCAAGATCGAGCATCCTGAGCGCGGCGACGCCATGCGCGGCCTGGCCTCGAGCGGGGTCATGCCCAACATGGGCAACGTGCACGTGCTCCTCGAGCATTCGAACCGGGGCAAGAAGAGCATCGGCATCGACGTCAGCACCGAGCAGGGCCTCGAGCTCATCTACCGGCTGGCCGCCACCTCGGACGTGTTCTTGACCAACAAGCTGCCCGCGGTCCGCAAGAAGCTGCGCATCGAGGTGGAGGACATCAAGAAGCACAACCCGAACATCATCTATGTGGCCGGGACCGGCGGCGGCGAGCGCGGTCCGGAGGCGGATCGCGGCGGCTATGACTTCTTGAGCTATTGGTGCCGAGCCGGCAGCGCCATGGGCACGACGCCGACCGACGTCGACTACCTGGCCGGTCAGCCCGGCCCGGGCTACGGCGACTCCATCGGCGGGATGACGATTGCCGGCGGGATCCTGGGCGCGCTGTTCCACCGCGAACGCACCGGCGAGGCGCTGCCGGTCGACGTGTCGCTGCTCGGCGTCGGCATGTGGGCCATGAGCCCGGCCGTGGCGCTGTCGCTCCAGCTGAACATGCCGTGGCGCCCGGGCCCGAGCCGCGGCGGCGGGGCCGGACCGGCCAACCCGCTTGTCGGCACCTATCGGACCCAAGACGGGCGTTTCCTTGCCTTCTCGTGTCTGCAGGGCTTCAAGTACTGGCCCTCGGCCTGCCGGTCGGTGCGGCGCGAGGACCTCATCGCGGACGAGCGCTTCAACTCGCACGAGCAGCTGGCTGCCAACGCGGGCGCAGCGCGCGAGATCCTCAAGGAGGTCTTCGCCTCGGCGCCGTTGAGCGAGTGGAAGGTCCGGTTGGACTCCTTCGACGGCCAGTGGTCCGTCGCGCAAGACAGCCTCGAGCTGACCACGGACCCCCAGGTACTGGCCAACGGCCTGCTCGGGGAGACGGCCACTGCCGACGGCACGCCGTTCACGCTCGTGACGACACCGGTGCAGTATTCCGGCGTGCCCTACCCGCCGAAGCGGGCGCCCGAGTTCAACGAGCACTGCGACGAGATCCTCGCCAGCATCGACCTGAGCGAAGAAGAGATGATGGAGCTCAAGGTGGCGGGGGTCGTCGCCTGACCGAGCCCCGCCGGACGGCGCTGCTCTTCATCGAGTGCCAGCGCGGGGTCGTCGGCGACCGTTCGGTGCTCCCGGCCCTGGCCGCGGCGGCGCAACCGGCGCTCGCCGCCATGGGCCGGCTTGCGGCCGGGGCGCGTGGCGCCGGCGTCCAGGTGGTGCACCTGACCTACCTGCCGTTGGCCGAGGGGCGCTCGGCCGACCGGCGCTCACCGCTCATGCAGGCGACCGCTTCGACTGCGGCCTGGCGCAGTGACGATCCCGCCCTCGAGGTGGTGCCGGAGATCGGGGTGAAGCCCGGCGATCTCGTGCTGCCGCGCCACCAGGGCATCTCGCCGGTCCACCGCACCGAGGTGCTGGCCATCCTGCGCAACATGGACATGGACGAGCTCGTGGTGGGCGGGGTGTCGACGAACTTGGCGATCCCCCTCACCGCGGCGGGCGCCGCCGACGAGGGATTTGCCGTCACCATCCCGACGGACGCGTCAGTCGGCACGCCGGCCAGGCATCACGAGTCCATGCTCCGGCACAGCCTCTCCTTCGTGGCCCGCCTCGCCACGACCGACCAGCTGCTGGCTGAATGGAAGCCGGCCTGATCGCTCAGGCCGACGGCCAGGCGATGGCCTTGGTCTCGAGATACTGCTCGAGGCCCTCAAGACCGCACTGGCGACCGATTCCGCTGTCCTTGTAGCCGCCATACGGCGAGTCGGCGCCGTACCAGAGGCCCCCGTTCACGCTGATGGAGCCGGTGCGAATGCGGCGGGCAATCGCGGTGGCGCGCTCCTCTGACGCGGAGACCACGCCGCCCGAGAGGCCGTAGCTGCTCTCGTTGGCAATGCGCACGGCGTCGTCGTCGTCCTCATAGGCGATCACGCAGAGGACCGGCCCGAAGATCTCCTCCTGGGCGATGGTCATGGAGTTGTCGACGTCGACGAAGAGCGTCGGCTCCACGAAGTAGCCCTTGGGGAACTGGGCTGGCCGGCCGCCACCGAAGACCAGCTTGGCGCCTTCCGCCTGCCCCTTCTCGATGTAGCCCAGCACGCGGTCGCGCTGCTTGGCGCTCACCACGGGTCCCATGACGACGGCGTCGCTCGAGGGATCGCCGTAGGGCACGGCGGCCATGCCTGCGCTGATGAGCTCGACGCCCTCGTCGTAGCGCGAGCGCGGGAGCAGCAGTCTCGTCTGCATGGCGCAGCCCTGGCCCGCGTGCACGCACACCATGGAGGCCATGGGCACGGTGGCGGGGAAGTCGGCGTCGTCGCAGACGATCATGGCTGACTTGCCGCCGAGCTCAAGGAAGACACGCTTGAGCGTGGCGGCGCCCTTCTCCATGATGCGCTTGCCGGTGACCGTCGATCCCGTGAACGAGATCAGGTCCACCTTGGGAGACAGTGTCAGCTCCTCACCGACGAGATGGTCGGCGGACGTCACCACGTTGACGACGCCGGCCGGGATGTCGGTCTTCTCCGCGATCAGGCGGCCCAACCGGGTTGCGTTCCAGGGCGTGTCGGGCGCGGGCTTGATGATCGTTGTGTTGCCGGTGGCGAGGATCGGGCCCAGCTTGTTGAGCGTGACCTCGACGGGGTAGTTCCACGGGATGATGGAACCGATGACGCCCATCGGCTCCTTGATGACACCGCGGCGGCTCGACATCCCCATCATTTCTGACGGCGGGAGCGTGCGCTCCCACTCGAACTCGTCGATCATCTTCGTGGGCCAGCCGAGAGCCTCGTCCACTGGCCAGTCGACCTGCGCCGCGAACGTCATCATGCGCGGCGTCCCCACTTCGGCGATCACCTCTTCGCGGAACTCCTCCCGCTCGGACTCCAGTGCCGCCTGGAGCTGCTCGAGGCAGCGCTTGCGCAGGGCGCGGTTGGTGGACCAGTCGGTCTCGTCGAAGGCGCGGCGGGACGCATCGATGGCCCGACGCATGTCCTCTGCGGACGCGTCGGCGACCTGGCCGAGCACCTCTTCTGTGGCGGGGTTGATGTTGTCGAAGCGCTTGCCCGACGCCGCCTCGACGAGCTCACCGTCAATGAGCATGCGGACTTCACCGCTTCCGGCCTGGCTGGACATGTGTCGACCCCTTTCGGATCTTCAAGGATCACTGCGAATTTCCCCGCGGCGGCGAGGCTAGGTTTCGCCGGTCAGACCGGTCAAGACCGTCAACGACCGCGTTCGACTGCCGTCGGAGAATTGGGCTCCGCGTGACCTCTCGCAAAATTCTCGCCGTCATGTCGATCCGGCGTCGCCCCGTTCGACGCTCTGTCAGAGTGAGGCGAGAGTCGCCTCGCCAGCAGCGAAGCGGAAGGAGCACAGATCATGCGATTCCTGGGATACACCCTTGCCAACGAGGCAGACACGCCCACCGAGCCGCCCTCTCCCGACGTCTACGAGAGGATGGGGACATTCGTCGAGGAGGCCACCAAGGCCGGTGTCGTCGTGGCGACCGGCGGTATCGCGCCGACGTCGGAAGGATCCATCATCAGCCTCAAGGACGGTGAATTCACCATCGTCGACGGCCCGTTCACAGAGGCGAAGGAGCTGGTGGGCGGGTGGGCGCTGATGGAGTGCCGCGATCTGCCCGAGGCGGTCGAGTGGTCGAAGCGCTTTCTGAAGGTGCTGGGTGAAGGGGAGGTGCGCGTTCGCCCCGTGTACAGCTGACGCCGGCAGCCTCGACCGTGCTGGGCTTGGAGAGCCCGCTTCCAGACGTAGTGGTTGAATCGGTGGCGTGCCGGCCACCGATGCAACCGCCGCGATAGAGGCCGCCTTTCGGATCGAGTTCCCGCGGGTCGTGGCCGTCTTGGCGTCATTTGTCGGCGATCTCGACCTGGCCGAGGAGTTGGCCCAGGACGCGCTCGTCGATGCGCTCCGTCAATGGCCCCGGGATGGAACCCCGCGGAATGCCGGCGCCTGGTTGACCGCCGTAGGAAAGCGCAAGGCGATCGACCGCTTCCGGCGTGACAGGACCCTGGCCACCAAGTACGACCAGCTCGGGGCGCAGCTCGTTGCGGCCCCCGTCGCCGACTGTGCGGAGGATGTCGGCGCTGGGTCACCCGAAGAGATCGATGACGACCGCCTGCGTCTCATCTTCGTCGCCTGTCATCCGGTGCTGTCTGCCCCGGCTCGAGTGGCGTTGACCCTGCGCCTCGTCGGTGGCCTCACCGTGCCCGAGATCGCGCGGGCGTACGTCGTGCCCGAGGCAACCATTGCGCAGCGCATCGTCCGCGCCAAGAAGACGATCGCCAACGCCGGCGTCCCTTTCGAGGTCCCCGTCGGTACGGACCGGGCCGAAAGGCTGGCCACCGTCCTCGAGGTGCTCTACCTCATCTTCAACGAGGGCTACTCGCGCGACCTCGGGAGCGGACTGGACGCGACCCGAGCTCTGCCATGAGGCGCTGCGTCTCGGCCGCGGCCTGGCCGCGCTCGCGCCGAACGAGCCCGAAGTCCACGGCGTCGTTGCACTCATGGAATTCCAGTCCTCACGCCTTCGTGCACGGACGGGCCCCTCCGGTGAGCCGGTGCTGCTGCTCGAACAAGACCGACAGACCTGGGACAGGCTCCACATCGGGCGCGGTGAAGCTGAGCTCCAGCGCGCCGACGCCGAGCGCGGCGTGCGCCCGCCGGGGCCCTACCAGCTGCAAGCCGCAATCGCAGCGTGTCATGCCCGCGCCTTTCGCTCCGAGGAGACCGATTGGGACGAGCTCGTGGATCTCTACACCCAACTGGCCCGCACGACCCCGTCACCGATCGTGGAGCTCAACCGAGCGGTTGCCGTCTCCATGGCGGGTCGTCCCGCCGAGGCGCTCGCCCTCGTGGACGTCCTTGTCGGCACCGGGACACTGGAGCGCTACCACCTCTTGTCCGGCGTCCGCGGTGACCTGCTCAGCCAGCTCGGTCGGCATGGCGAGGCGGCCGAAGAGTTCGATCGAGCCGCTCGGCTCACGACCAATGATGCAGAGCGGGCGCTCTTGTCCTCGCGGGCCCGATCGAGCCGAGCAGCGGAGCTCCGACTGACGAGCAGACCTACTGCGCCGAGCGGCGACGAGGCGTGATCCTTACTCGCGCCGAACCCGGCCACGCTCGCAACTGCAGGCGAGCCGGCGGCAGCGTCCCGTAGACCAACACCGCGTGTCCCCGCGGCAAGCAACGCAACTCCTCGGGTGGCAGCAGGCGGCGCGGTCCCGTGGTCGAGGTCGTCGATCGACGCCCCGTCGGGTCGCGGGTGACCGACGGGTGCGAGGCTTCTTCGTCGCCGACTAGACGGCTGGCGTAGTCGAGCGTGTCGGGGTCCGCGATGCCGGGGAGGAACAGCTTGGCGCGATGGTTGTTCAAGACGGTGGGCGCACGCGCGCCGAAGCGGCCACGTACTTGGGCCAGGTCCTGCCAGACCGTGACCAGCTGGATCCCGTGCGACGCACACGTGGCGGCCAGGCCGTCGAGCTCAGGCAGCGGCGCGATGTGGGCTGCCTCGTCGAGGACAACGAGCAGCGGCGGATCGAGAGGGCGGCCGGCTCTCGTGGCCGTTGCGAACGCGTGCGCGAGGACCTGCTGGGTGATCGTCGTGAAGTAGCCCCGCAACCTGCGCTGGTCGTGTGCCGGCGCGCACAGGTAGAGCGTGTTGGCGCCGCCGAGGAGCTCGCCGGGTTCGAAGGAGGCCGCTCCCGCCCGCACCGGGGCCTCGTGGGCGAACGGCGCCAGCACCGTCTCGGCCGTGGTGTAGACCGAGCTCCGGGTGCGCTCGTCGCGGCACCAGGTCGCCTGCGCCGCGTGCAGCGCTTCGGCGACATCCCCTCGCTCCAAAATGCCCGCTACCTCTCCCACCTCCTGGGTGTCCACCCAGCGCACGACGTCGGTGATCGGCCGGCCCTCGAGGGCGGCGGCGAAGAAGAGTGGGGCGAGCAGCTTGGCTGCGGTCGCGTACCAGAACTCGCCGTCGGGGGTCGTCCCGTCGGCCTTGGCGGCCTCGCACAGGTCAGCGGCGATCTGACAGGCGTGGTGCCAGTCGCGACATCCGCTGACCGGCGACCACCGACTCCGGCGCGCCGCCGTCGACCCGGTGGGGTCGAGACACCACACGTGGCCCCGTCGGCTGCAGGTGCCGAGTGTGTGATGCAGCAGGTCGCTCTTGACGCTGGCCGCCACGACCGGACCGCGCCAGGCGAGGATGGCGGGCACCGCGAGGCGGGTGGTCTTCCCACTCTGGGTCGGCCCGACGACCACGAGCGACTGCGACGGCTCGGCGGCCACGGCGGCACGACGGACGATGCCCGGCGACTGCCCGAGCACCAGCCGTCCGGGCGGCGTCGCGTCCGCGCGCACGACCAGAGGGCGCAGGTCGCGTCCGCCGGGCCCAGCGCGCGCCACGCCGGCGTCGCGTCTCTGTCGAACGGTGCCCGTTCCCGAGAGGCCAGGCGCTGCCGGTGTACGAGATCCCGGCCACCAGCGCGCCCCCGAGGGCGACCGGCATGACCACTGCCTCGAGCCCGGTCACCAGCCTGGTCGCACCGTGGGCGCGGCCGACGACCCGAATCCCGACACCGACCCGGACATGGCCGCATCGGTGTCGGCGATCACCCGTTCGGTCGCGCTGAGACGGTGCTGCACCAAGAAGGAGCGCTGGCCGATCTTCCAGAGCGCGATTCCCCGACGGAGTTGGGGGAGCAGCTCAGTCTCGGTGTTGGAGAGCGACAACAGCTCAGTGGCCGCTTCCAACTCACCGGGCGACTGCGCGTACACCACCCGCGTTTCTGAGTCCGCCAGCAGCCCCTGGGCGAGGGCAACCTGTTCGGAGTCGGACGCGCCGACGGAGCGGAGGTCCGAGACTCGGTGCAACACCGCGATGTTTGACACGCCGAAAGCCCGGGAGAGCTTCCACGATGACTGCAGCCAGCGCGCCACCCCGAGGTTGGAGAGGATGGCCCACGCCTCGTCGACGACGAGGAAGAAGCGACCTCGTCCGCCCGGGACCGGCGCTGCTGACGAGCCAGCCACCGAACGCGCCAGCGCCGCTTGCAGCCACGCGGTGGCGCACGCCATCAGGACACCCAGCGCCGCCGACGAATAGAGCGCGGACAGGTCGAGGACCACCAGCGGCGCCGTGAGGTCCAGGCCCGGCGTGGTCGGCGCGTCGAACATGCCGCACAGATCGCCGTGCACCAGCCGGCGGAGCTCGAGCGCGACGTCGCGCCCGTCCTCGAGGAGATCGCGCAGCGTGGTGCGCAACGCTCGGGCTGCGTCTTCGCGTGGAGCGAGCAGCGCCTCGACCACCATCGGGACGGTCGGCACGGCGTGGCCGCTGCTCACGTCCTCGAGGGCAGCCCCCAACGCGGCGCGTTCGCGAGGGGTGAGGTCCCGGCCCAGGCACGAGCTGGCCAGCGACGACAGCAGGCTCATGCGTCGTCGTCCGGTGGCGTCGCGCTCGAGCTCCGCCGAACCGGCGGTCGCCGGCTCGGGTCCGGGGTCGAGCGGGTTCAAACGGATCGACCCGCCGGGTCGTAATGCAACGGGCCGGACGCCCCAGGCATCGGCCAGGTCGGCGTACTCACCCTTGGGGTCGACGACCCAGGCCCGCCGGCCGAAGGCCGCCTGGCGCCACAGGAAGGTCTTGACGAACGCGCTCTTGCCGCGACCGATCTGTCCGAACACCACCATGTTCGGGTTGGACACCACACCGGCGGCGTAGAGCTCGAAGGGGTCGAAGACGAAGGACCCGCCGAGCAGGTCGTCGCCGATGACCACGCCCCGTTGGCCCAGGCCCGCCTCGGCGATGAAGGGGTACGCCGCGCCAAGGTTGCGCGTCGTGACCTGGTGGGCCGGGAGCCGCGCGTGTCGTTCCCTCACGGGCGATGAACGGTCGGCTGGTCCGGACGGACTCCGTCGGTGCTTCTGTGGGGCGGGAAAGAAAGTGCAATACCGGTTGATTCACGGGTAGAGTCCCGAGGACATCCGATCAGCGAAGGGTGGACACGTGCTGGCGGTGACGTTCGCAGATCTCTGGTTCAGGGCGCGACAGTTCCTCATGGCCGTCGTCGGGGTGGCCCTCGTCCTCGCCCTCGCGCTCGCCCTGAGTGGGCTGGCCGACGGCTTCTACTCCGAAGTGGCCGGCACGGTCGACGCGTTTGGCGCCACGTCCTGGGTGATGTCGGACTCAGCGCAGGGTCGGTTGACTGCGTTCGCTGCGTTCCCGGCGGCGGAACAGCGCGCCGTGGCAGCGGAGCCAGGAGTCCGGCGCGCGCTTGCCGTGCTCGTCGCCCCAGCGCAAGTCGTCTTCGTGTCCGGATCGACCCAGCCGCTGACAGTCAACCTCTTCGGCGTGCAACCCCACGGATTGGGCGACCCACAGGTGGCCTCGGGCCACCCGCTCACGAGTGCTGACCAAGCAGTGGTCGACACCAAGGTGGGTGGGGTCGGCGACGTCCTGTCTCTTGGCGGACGCCGCTTCCATGTGGTCGGGACGGTCGATGGCCGCACGATGACCGGTGGGACTCCGCTCGTCTACATGACGGTGGCGGCCGTGCAGCAGGCCGTGACCGGGGGCGTCCGCTGATCACCGCGATCGCCACAACCGGGACTCCTGCCGCAGTGCCCGCGGGTCTCGCGGTCCTCTCGCCCCCGAGGGTCATCACCTCCACCGTTGGTCAATTCAAGACCGGCGTGCAGTCGATCGACAACACGCGTTGGTTGATGTGGTTCGTGGCCGCCGCCATCGTCGCCTCGATGCTGTACGTCGCGGCGTTGGAGCGAAAGCGCGACTTTGCCGTGCTGAAGGCGCTCGGATCCTCCTCGCGGGCGCTCTTCTTGAGCCTCCTCGTCCAGGCCGTGGTGGTGACACTGATCGCGGCCGTCCTGGCCGAGTTCCTGGCGAGTGCCCTGACTCCGACGTTTGCGCAGCCGGTGGACATCACAGCCGAGGCGCGGCTGGTTCTCCCGCTCATCGCAGTCGTCGTCGGCGTGTTGGCCAGTGTCACTGCCTTGCGTCGCGTCACCGGCGCCGACCCAGCGGCGGCCTTCGGATGAGCGATCATCTGATAGTCGACGACCTCACGATGGCCTTCAACTCGGGGGGCTACGTGATCAAGCCGCTCGACGGGCTGTCGTTCACGGCGGGTGACGGGGAGCTGGTGGTTCTGCTCGGACCTTCAGGCTGCGGCAAGACGACGCTGCTGTCCTGCCTCGCCGGCCTGCTGACTCCGACCTCAGGCCGAGTGGAACTCGGTCCCATCGATGTCACCCAGCTGCGCGGCGCCGCCGTGGCGGAGTACCGGCGGCAGACCGTCGGGGTGGTCTTTCAGGCGTTCAATCTGATTCCCAGCCTGACCGCCCGGGGCAACGTAATCGTGCCCATGCGGCTCGCAGGAGTCGGACGCGCTACAGCGAGGGCGCGGGCGAACGAGTTGCTCGAGCTGGTCGGGCTCGACGAGCGCGCCAATCATCGCCCCGCGCAGCTGTCAGGGGGACAACAGCAGCGGGTGGCGATCGCTCGAGCGCTGGTACACGAACCGCAGTTGATCCTGGCCGACGAACCCACGGCCCACCTCGACCACATTCAGGTGGAAGGAATCCTGCGCCTCATGCGGGACCTGGCTTGCCCGGGGCGGATTGTCGTGGTCTCGACACACGACGATCGGGTCACCCAGCTGGCCGACAGAGTGATTGAGCTCGCGCCCACTTCTCCGATGCCGACCACCCGCCGGAAGAGGTCGTGCTGACAGAGGGACAAGTGCTGTTCCAACAGGGCGATTGGGGTGAGCTGATCTACCACGTTGAGTCAGGCCTCTTGGAGGTCTATCAGGAGATGGCCGATGGCAGCGTCGAGGTCCTCGCTCAGGTGGCGCCGGGCAACTACGTGGGAGAGCTCGGACCTATTTTGAATCTGCCTCGCAGCGCGTCCGTGCGCGCGCTGGAAGAGACGGTGGTCATCGGCTACACGGTGCGGAGCTTCCGGCAGATCAATCCCCACCACGCAGTCCGGGAAGCCGCGATCCCCGTGCCCTAATTCGGTGGCGCAGGCCGCAGTGCGACGCCAACCCTCCAGAACACGTTCGGCCTTCGCTCTCTCATGGCAGTGAACGGCCGCGGCCGCGCCGCACGCTTCTCCGTTACGTTGGCGCTGGCCGTGGCCGACCCCGGGTCACGGGGAAGGTGGAGCGCACATGAGCGAGCCGAGTCGAACGTCCCAGTCCCTCGTGGTGTCGCTGGCCGCACTGACCGTGGTGAGCGGCTTCCTCGATGCCGTCAGCTATCTCGGCCTGGGCCACGTCTTCATCGCCAACATGACCGGCAACGTCGCCCTCTTGGGCTTCGCCGTGGCGGGCGCGGCCGGGTTTTCCGTGGCAGCCAGCCTGTGTGCGCTCGGTGCCTTCGTAGTCGGGGCCGTGATCGGTGGCCGCGTCGCACGCCGGGCGCCCGTGCGTCACCACCTCATGATGATCGTCATGTCGATGGAGGTGAGTCTCACCATCGTGGCCGCGCTGATCGCCGCCGGTGTCTCGGCGTCGGGGATCGGATCGGGCTGGCCGCGGTTCACGGTCATCGCGCTCCTCGCCGTCAGCGTGGGCGCCCGCAACGCTGCCGTTCGCCGCCTCGGTGTGCCCGACATGACGACGACGGTGCTGACGACGACACTCACGGGCCTGGCCTCGGACTCGACGTTCGCGGGAGGGAGCAACCCGAACGCATCACACCGCCTCACGTCGGTTGTCTCCATGTTCGTCGGTGCGGTGGTGGGCGCCGCCCTCACCATCCACGTGCACCCTGCGGTGGCGCTCGGAGTGGCGGCGGCCATCGTGACGGCGACGGGGATCTTCCTCCTCCGCGAACGGCCGGCAGAGCTGGGCATCGCCTGACGTCGCCGCCCGCGTCAGACCACGTATCCGTCCTCGAGATAGAGGTCGTGGTACGCACCCAACACCGCACCAATGCGGCGGCGCAGCGGACCACTCAGCAGTTCGAGCGCGCGGGCCGGCTCGGCCAGAAGGTAGTCGGACAACTCCTCTTCCTGCAGCTGAATCAGGCTGAGCTCGTCATCGGGGAACACGCCGCAGTCGAAGAGGAAGCGCATGCCACCCGGCTCGGATGGCTTGGGTCGCAGGAAGTCCACCGCGACGAGTCGACCCGCCGCGACGTCCAATCCGACTTCTTCTTGCACTTCGCGCCGGCAGGCTTCCCAGGGCGTCTCCCCGTCGGCCTCCATGATGCCGCCCGGAATCGTCCAGTGCGCCTTGTACGTGGGGTTGACGATGAGGAGCCGTCCGCTGCCGTCGAAGATCAGTGCACCAGCCGACGCCGGGATCCGCGGGAGGACGAAGGGCGCCTTGACGCCACCATCGCTCGCCGCGGCGGAGGTCTCGTCGGGTGCGTCGGGCATGAAGGCCATGGTACGCATCGCAGTTGCGAGCCGTGCTCAGCGCAGGCCGCGGCACAGCGGCAGCGTGCAGGTGTACGCCGCCGCCTGGTCGCCATAGAGACGACGCAGCGCCAGCCGGCTCTGGCCGGCCGCGTGCGTGCACGGCGTCGCACGCGGCACTCAGCTCCTCCTCGCTCGCCGCGGACACCGTCACGTAGCCCGAGTACCGAAAGGACGCATGGCCCTCGGCGAGCTCCGCTTCCCGGCGCGCCAGCACCTCGGACTCGCGCGCGTGGCGTGCCGTGGAGACGAATCCGCCGCGCCGGCGCAACTCCGCGTCGGCCAGGTCCGCCGTCCGCGACGCCTCCACTTTGCGGATCGCCGTGTCCGGGCCGAGTGGCTCCATCACGACCGAGAACGTGCTGCGGGCCGATCCGAGGAGGATCGGCGCCAAGAAATCGCTCCGCACCTCGATACGCGGCCACTCCGCCACCCAGAAGGTGGCGTGCACCATGGCGTCGACACGGACCGCCGACCAGCTCTCGTCCATGGCCATGGGCCACGGGTCGTTGACGCGGCGACGCCACCTCGGCGAGGGGGCTGTGCGGCTCATAGGTCCGCAGGAGCTGGCGGGCGAGGTCCATCGGCCGTGAGCACCGACTCGACCTGCACGTCGGCGTCAGCAAGGAGACGGACGAGCGAGCCCACCTCGCGGGCCGAGTGCGGCACAGCCGACCTCGACCGATTTGGTCAGCCGCACCTGCAGGGCCAGGACGACGTCGTGTGCACACGTGTGCGAGTCCATGTCCGACAGCAGGGACTCGTAGGAGGCGGTGCAGACCGAGGACGCGCCGGGTGCGGCCTCGGCGGCGAGATACGACCGCACACCCTGCCCCTCGTCGGGGAACGACGCGGCCACCCACTGCACCCGGTGCACCGGCGAGCCCTCGCGCGGCCAAGGAGGCGAGCACCGAGGCCCAGGCCCCGACCCTGCGGTCCTGCTCGTCAGCTCCGAGCAAGGCGAAGCTGCTGCCGCGGAGCGCCACGGCGGCGGTGAGCGTGCGGCCGGCACGGTCGTGCACGACGCCCATGTCGTGCCAGTCCGCACGCAAGAGCTGCAGCGAGCGCAAGGCGCCCATGCGCCCGCGACCCACCGCACCGGCACCCGCTGCACCGCCACGCACCGGACCCCAACGGTGGGAGCGCCGGGCGCCCCAGCAGACGGCGACGGGCAACCACTCGTCGCCCGTGCGTCCCGCCACGGGCACCGTCGCCAGTGCGCCGTAGAGCACGAGGACGCCGATCGCTGCGGCCACGCCGACGGCGTTGGGCTCCCAGCGCAGCACCAGGACGCCGAAGACCAGGCCGACGGCGACGGTGACGATCTGGCCGGCCCGCCACCCCGCCAGCGCGCCACCCCGCTCGCGGGGCCGAACCGGTAGCGCCCACCGCTGTCGCGGCCATGTGCCTCCTCCCCCGCCGGCTCTCTCGTCGCCCTCGGGTCCTTGGCCGGGTGGCCAGACCGCAGGGAGCCACTTCAGCTGCGGGCCGTGCCCGTCGTCGCCAGCGTAGTGGCGCATCCTCCCGGGTTCGACGGGGTCGATGAGCGTGTACCCCGGCGGCACGCCCTCCCACTTCCACGCGTCCTCAGGGGTCGCCGGTCCCGACTGGACGGCCGGACCGGCGCACCGGCGGCGCGGTCCGGTCCCCGTTGCCGTCCGCTCCGCCGCGTGCCGCACCGGAGCGCGGGGCGAGGATCGGCTTGGGCCCCTTCGGGCGCGGCACGATGCCGCGGGCGACACTCTCGTCGTAAATGCGCTGCGAGTCGGGATCTCCATCGCCCAACTCGATCGTGTGCCGTGCGCTCGCCGCCGTCGCCGTCGCCGTCGCCGTCGTTGCCGCTCCCGGACCCGCCGCTCCCGGACCCACCGCCCGTGGCCCCGCGCGCCGCCGTCCACCACCCGTCGCCGCCGCACCGGCCGCCGGCGTGGCCGCCATGAGCCGCGCCGTCGCCGAGTGCCCGCAGCCCCTCGTTGAGCACGTGGCCCGCCGCGGCTGCGCGGCAGCCGCGTGCACGGCGGCCGTCCCCCGCGAGCGCAACCCGTCGAGATGCCCGACACGGCGCCCGCCTCGACCGCCGGGATCATGCGGCAGGATGGCGAAGGGGACGAACGTCGCCATGACGAGGAGCGCACCACCGGCCAGCACGGCCGAGAACCCCGCGCCGTGGCTGCCGGTGCCCGCCGTACCCGACGAGACGGCACCGGCGGCCAGGCTCAGCGTCGCCACGATGACGAACTTGGACAGGATCAGTGCCGCCGAGCGTCTCGACCAGGCGGCGGCACCAGTGCGACACGGCGGGCCAGACCAGGGTCGCCAGCGCCAGCGGGAAGAAGAGCACGGCGACGTAGACCGCAGCCGCCCGGATCAGCAGCTCGAGCCACAGCACGAACGCGGCCACGGCGACGAGGAGGGCGACCAGCAGCAGCACGAAGCTCGCGATCGGTCGGATCGGCGGCGGCCGCGACGAGGCCCTTGGTCACGCCGGACAGCAGCGACGTGCACGTCGCCCGAGGTCCCGCCCGCCACGGCGTGCTCATGGCGTCGGTGGCCGACAGGCTCAGGATCACGACCTGGATCGCCACGACCGCCGAGCAGCAGCGCGAGCGGGAGCTGCACGAGAAAGCTGCGCACGAGCTGCCCCGGGTTCTGGCGCAGCACCGCCTGCAGCGTCGAGACCAGCAGCAGCGGCAGGATCACGACGCCGGCCAGCGCTGTCATCTGGCCGTAGTGCGTGCGGAACCAGCGTCGCCCCGACGTCGATGGTCGTGGTGGACACCAGCACGTCGCCGATCTGGCCGAGCAGCCACTCGGCGCCGCTGGCCACCCACTGGCTGATCCCGTTGAGGACCGACTCGAACCCGGAGGCCGCGATGGAGCCGCCGAGGCTGCCGACCTGGCAGATCGGGTTGAGCGCGTCGAGACCGGTGCAGCCGGCGGCAAGCATGGAAACGTCGCGGACGGTGCTGGCCGTCAGTGCAGGTTCGTGCCGGTGTGGAAGAAGAAGTTGATGATCGGCGGCGCCGCGCCGATCAGCAGCGCGGCCAGCCCCGACACCAGCACGGCTCGCCGCCCGACCATGCGACTGCTGGAAGTTCTGGGCGTGCACGCCCAGGGCCCAGGCGGCGGCGCCGACGAGCAGCCCGGCCAGCGCCGCGATGAGCGCCCAGGCGCCGAGCCCGTTGGTCAGGTCCTGCAGCGTCCCGCCACCGGGAAGCGCGTTCACGCTCGGATTGAGCGAGACATCGGCGAGATGCCACACGACCATCGGTGCCCTCCGTCGTGACTGGCGGCGCCGGGACCTCCGGGCCGTGTCGCTCGGAGAACGGTTCCCGACGGGTGCGGCCTCGGTGTGGACCGGACTCGGTCGCGTCCGCTCGCGAGCGCTCGGCACTGGTCCGAGTCAGCGAGCGGACTGCTTCGGCGGACCACTGATGTTCGCCCCACCTGTTCAGCCCTGTCATATTGGGGGCGTGCCGCTGAGTGCGCCGGGGGAAGTCAATCTGAGCCAGATCGCAGGAGATCATCTTCATCGCCATTGCGGTCGCCGTCTGCGTCCTGGTCGGCCTGGTGGCGCCGCTGCTCGGCCGGCGCTCGGGCCGGCGGGCCATCTCCCAGCGGCTCGCCGCCCTCGGCACCCGGCTGGGGCTCGACCCGCCCGAGGACGAGAACAACATCGAGACATCGCTCGCCTACCTCGAGCAGGTGACCGGCGGCGCCGCCCAGGCGGTCACCGAGTCGAGCTCCGACGCCATCCGCCTGCGCCGCTCCCTCGACACCCTCACCCAGGGCGTCGTCCTCTGCGACGAGAACGGCACCGTGATCTATCGCAACGGCCGCGCCAACGCCTTGATGGTCAGCCGCCACGGTGACGCCCTGGCCGCCCAGGCGGTGACCGAACTGCTCGAGGACGCCTGGCACGAGGGTTCGGCCGAGCGCACGCTCGACCTCTACGGTCCGCCGCGGCGCACGCTGCAGGTCCGGGCGCGCCAGATCGACGACGGACGCCGGCCGCTCGGGTGTCATCGCGCTCATCGAGGACGTCTCCGAGCGCCGGCGGCTCGAGGAGATCCGGCGCGACTTCGTGGCCAACGTGAGCCACGAGCTCAAGACCCCGATGGGAGCGCTGGGCCTCCTGGCGGAGACGCTCGTGTCCGAGCCCGATCCCGAGGTGGCACAACGCCTGGCCGGCCGCATCCACAACGAGGCGTTCCGGGTGAGCCGCATCATCGACGACCTGCTCGACCTCTCCCGCATCGAGTCCGAGGAGGCCCCGCCGCGCGAGCCGGTCCTGGTCAACCTGGTCATGGCCGACGCCATTGAGCGGGTGCGCGCCACCGCCGACCAGCGCGGCATCGAGATCGTCCTGCACGAGCCGTCCCCTCCGGTCGCCGTCATGGGGGACCGGCGCCAGCTCGTCTCGGCCATGCACGCCCTCTTGGAGAACGCGATCACCTACTCCTACGACAATTCCAAGGTGGTCGTGACCGGCACGGTGCAGCGCGCCAACCCCAGCCTCGGGCCCCTCTCAGGCGTCATGTCCTCGGGCGTCGGACCCATGGTCGTCGAGGGCATCGCGAGCTCGCGGACCGGCGAGATCCCCATGATCACCGGACAGCATCCAGCCATCACCGGCGACGTACCGGCGGTCAGCAGCCGGGGGCCGTCCATGGGCGACGACGTGGTCACACTCGGGGTGGAGGGGTGCCGACCCCGGGACCAAGAACGCGCAGACTCCGGGCCCGGAGCGCCGGAGCGAAGAGAACCAAGCAGGAGGGCCCGGTGGAGCCGGTCTTCACCCCAGAGATCCTCGATCAGTACGCGCCTGAGAACGGGACCGCCGCCGCGGCCGGTCTGGCGACCGGCACCACGCCGCCACCGCCGCTCGAGCCAAAGGGTGACGCGGCGGGGACGGGTCCGGCGGACACGACGCCGGTGATCTCACCCAACTGGCGGATCGAAGAGCGCGACAACGTGCGGCTGTCGGTGCAGGACCACGGCGTCGGCATCCCCGCACGCGACCTCGACCGCATCTTCGAGCGCTTCTACCGGGTGGACCACGGGCGGAGCCGCGACACCGGCGGCACGGGCCTCGGCCTCTCCATCGTGCGCCACGTCGCCAACAACCACCAGGGGTGGGTCGACGTCGAGTCGCGCGAGGGTGAGGGCTCCACGTTCACCCTCGTCCTGCCCGATTCAGGCGGAGCGTGTCGCGTGACCAGGTCCGCGTCGAGCAAGGGGCCCGGGAAGAAGGGTCAGCGGACGGCGCCGGGCGAGGGCCCGGTCAAGGTCCTCCTCGCCGAGGACGAGGAGTCGTTCATTGAGGCGTTGGTGATCGGGTTGACCAACGAGGGCTTCCGGGTGACCGTGGCCCGCGACGGCAACGAGGCCCTGCAACTCTTCGAGGAGACGTCGCCCGACATCCTCCTGCTCGACTTGATGTTGCCCAAGATGTCCGGGCATCGACGTGTGCCGGACCATCCGCACCCGCTCGCACGTCCCCATCATCATGGTGACGGCCAAGGGCACCGAGATCGACACCGTCGTGGCGCTCGAGGTCGGGGCCGACGACTACGTCACCAAGCCGTACCGCCTGCGCGAGCTGGTGGCCCGCATGCGCGCCGTGCTGCGGCGTACTCCCGGTGGCACCGAGGCCTCGGACACGACCGGCTCCATCGAGTTCGGCACCGACGGCATCTGGGAGTCCAACGGGATCAAGGTCGACTTCGACCAGCGTCGGGTGTTCGTGCGCGGCGAGGAGGTCCACCTGCGCCGCAAGGAGTTCGAGCTCCTGCGCCTCCTGGTCGAGAACTCCGGACGCGTCCTGACCCGCGACGTGTTGATCGACCGCGTGCTGGGGAACCGACTACATCGGCGACACCAAGACGCTCGACGTGCACATCAAGCGGTTGCGCTCTCGCATCGAGGCCGACCCTTCGACGCCGGTGCTGATCACCACCGTGCGCGGCGTGGGCTACCGCTTCGCGGCTGCCGGGCGCTGAGACCCCGTCGTCACCGGGGTCAGAGGGTCAATCGCTCGAAATCGGCGGGCACCGTCACGCCGGAAAGCGACGCCACGTCCACCTGTTCACCCAGATGGGTGAGGATCAGCTGCACGTCGTGATGGGCTGCTTGTAACGCCGCGGATCGAGTCCTCGTCCATGTGGGCCGTCGGCACGTCGGGCGGCGTGTGCCGGCCGTTGCACTCGACCACCAGCACATCAGCCTCGTGGGCCAGCTCTGTCAGACCGGGGCACGGGGTGGTGTCGCCCGAATAGGCCACGATGTGGCTCCCGCGGTCGAAGAGGTAGCCGAAGCAGCGCAGATACGGCACGTGCACGACCTCGATCGCCCGGAAGCGCAGTGGGCCCGCTGCCTGCCAGGACCCGTCCACCTCGACGAAGTGCAGGTCGAGGGTAGCGGAGGCAGTCTCGGTCACGGAGCGCACGGCGCCGGCCTCGTTCATGGCGGCCAGGTGGTCCTCGATCCCGGGCGGACCGACCACGTGCAGCGTGTGGCCGGGCGCCTGCTCGGTCATGGCCTCGAGCAAGAAGGGCCAGCCGAAGCAGTGGTCGGCATGGAAGTGCGACACGACCACGACGTCGACGGCATCGACCGTGAAGCCGCACCGGCGCAGATGCGGCAGCGCCGTGGGTGCCGGCTCGACCAGCACCGATGTGTCGATGACGAAGCTGTTCCAGTACCGGCCGGGCGGCGCCAGGAAGTTGCCGGTGCCGAGGAAGGTGAGCTCGGTCACGACGTGTCGGCCAGCGACAACAGCGCGGCGACCAGTACGGGATCGCCGTCGACCGCCGCGTCGGGCACGGGCAGTCGCCGGTACAACATCAGCACCAGCTCCGACGCGGTCGCCCGCAGCTCGGAGGAGCGCGCCGACCGGGCGGCGTCACCGCCGCTGACCTGCCAGCTCCCCCCGGTGTCGGTTGCCGTCAAGGTCACGGTGCCGGGCAAGGCACGCATGTCCTCACCCACCATGATCTCCATGAAATCGGGCACGCCGTCGGCGGCGAGGCCGCTGGCGAGCGGTGCGCCCGTGCCGGGAGCGGCCACCCCTTCGGCGTCCCAGCGGTGGACCGCGACCTCCTGGGCTTGGTGGCGTGCCACCGCGCCCGAGGTGTGAGGTTCGGGCCACCACGCCCAGCAGGGCGCGTCCGGCCCTGCCTCGCGCAGCGCGCCGAGCATCGTGTAGGTGCACCATCCGAGCCACGCCAGGAGATCCACGTCCTCGGGAAACGCCGTGAGCTCGCCACCCGAACGATGGCTGGCGTCCTTGGCCGCGACGTTCTGACCCCAGTACCACTGCACCTCGCCGATGTGGTGAGCCAGGTCGCGGACCGACCACTTGGGAGTCGAGGGGACTCGGGCCTCCAGGTCCGAGCGAGCCACCGCGTCGGCCAGGGCGCGGCTCTCGGTGGCAATGGACTCGAGCATCTGCGCAAAGCCGAATCCGCCAGCGCCGGATCCGTCCGCCCCGCTCACGGTGCCTTGATCAAGAGCTCGCCACCCAGATATGGCGCCAGCGCCTCGGGCAGCATCACCGTCCCGTCGGGCTGCCGCCCGTTCTCCACCAGCGCGGCCCAGATACGGGGCCAGGCCAGCGCGGAGCCGTTCACCGTGTGCACGAGCTGCAACGGGCCGCCCCCTGCCGGCCGGAAGCGCACGTTCGCCCGTCGAGCCTGATAGTCGCGGAACCAGCTGACCGAGGACACCTCGAGCCAGCGGTCGACGCCGGGGGCGTACACCTCGAGGTCGAAGGTGCGGGCGGACGAACCGCCCAGGTCCGCCGTGCACAGGTCCAGCACCCGGTACGGCAGCTCGAGCTCTTGGAGCATCGTCTCGGCTCGGCGCAAGATGTCAGCCTGGGCGTCCAACGCGCCCGCCGGGGTGGCGTAGGCGAACAGCTCCACCTTGTCGAACTCGTGGACCCGCAGGAGGCCCCGGGTATCGCGCCCGGCCGACCCTGCCTCCCGCCGATAGCACGGTGTCGACGCGGTGAAGCGCAGTGGCAGCTGCCCTTCCTCCAAGATCTCGCCCCGGTGCATCGACGTCAGCGGCACCTCCGCCGTCGGGATGAGCCACAGGTCGTCCCGCACGAGGTGGTAGGCGTCGTCGGCGAATTTCGGCAGGTGCCCCGTCGACGTCATGGTGTCGGTGAGCACGACCGTCGGCGGGCGGATCTCTTCGTAGGCCGGCGAGTGGCGGTCGATGGCAAAGGCGGTGAGTGCTCGCAGCAGCCGCGCCCCCGGCCCCCGGTACAGCGGGAACATCGATCCCGACAGCCTCGCCCCACGTTCCATGTCGAGGATCTGGAGGGCCTCCCCGATCTCCCAATGCGGCACCTGTTGATGGTCGAGCCGTGCAGGCCCCAGCTGCTCGAGATCGTGCCCGGGCCACCACCGGCGGACCTCCACGTTGTCTTCCTCGCCCTCCCCGTCCGGCGCGTCGTCATCGGGGATGTTGGGCAGATAGAGCAGTCCCGTACGGGCACGCTCCCCGGCCTCGTCTGCCTCCGCCGCGGCGGCCCGCTCCGCCTCGCCGAGGAGACGGCTCCGCGTGCTCAGCTCTTCGGCCCGCGCGTCGTCACCCTCCTTCTTGGCCAGACCGACCTCGCGGGACAGCGCTTTGACCTCGCTCCGCAGGTCTTCGGCGGCCTTCACCTTCGTGCGCCAGGTCGCGTCCGCCTCAATCACCGCGTCGACCTCGGCCTCTTCGACACCGCGCCGCGCCAGCGCGGCCTTGACCGCGTCAGGCTCGTCGCGCAGGCGCCCGGATATCGATCATTTGGGGCCAAAGTAGCCTGCGACGCCGTGCCAGCCGTCCAGGTCACCGGCCTCACCGTGCGCTACGGCCCGGTCGGGCACGCGCGCCGCCGTCGACGATCTGGACCTCGTCGGCCGATCGGGGCGAGGTGGTCGTGGTGCTCGGCCCGAACGGCGCCGGCAAGACCTCGACGGTGGAGAGCCTCGAGGGGTACCGCCGGCCGGTGAGCGGCCAGGTGCGCGTCCTCGGCCTCGACCCCGTCGCCGACCACGGCGCCCTGACGCGGCCACATCGGCGTGATGCTCCAGCGCGGCGGGGTCTATCCGATGCTCGGTCCGCGTCGGGCGCTCGACCTCTTTGCCGGGTACTACCCCGACCCGGTCGCCACCGAGGCGCTCCTCGACCTGGTCGGCCTGCGCTCGGTGGCAGCGACGCCTTGGCGCCACCTCTCCGGAGGCGAGCAGCAACGGCTCTCTCTTGCCCTGGCATTGATCGGTCGGCCCGAGGTGGCCTTCCTCGACGAGCCGACCGCCGGCGTCGACCCCGAGGGTCGCGTCGCGATCAGGGCGGTGGTGGCCGGCCTGAAGGAGCGAGGGGTGTGCACGGTCCTCACCACGCATGAACTGGGTGAAGCGGAGAAGGTCGCCGACCGCATCGCGATCATGTCGGCCGGCCGCATCGTGCGGGAGGGCACGCCGCACGAGCTTCTCGCCGGACCGGGGCCGCGACCCGGTCACGATCACGTTCGGCGCGCCGCCGGGCCTCGACGTCGGCGCCCTTGCCGCTGCGGTGGGGGCCGGCACGACGGTCGCTGAAACCGCGCCGGGCCGGTACCGCCTGGAGGCCGGCGGCGGAATCGGCGCCGGCGTCGACTCCCCGTCCGCCACCGCGGCCGTTGCGACGTTCCTCGCGAGACGCGGCGCGACCCTGACCGACCTGGTCGCCGGCCGGACGCTGGAAGAGGTCTACTTCGAGGCAGTCGGTGCCGCCGCGGCGCCCGCATCCGGCACGGGAGAGCCTGACGAGTCTCCCCGGCCCGGCCGGCGCGGCCGGACCCGACGAGCACGGCCCGCGGAGGGAGGACGGCCATGACCGACACCTCCGCTGGCGTCGCCCGCACCCACGCCAACCGTCTCCGACCACTGGCCGCCCAGACCGGCGCCGAGATCTACATGACGCTGCGCCGCGGCGAGACGCTGTTGCTGACCCTCGGCATCCCGGTCGTCTTCTTGCTGTTCTTCTCGAAGGTCAACGTGGTCTCGACACCGACGGCAACACCGGCGAACTTCTTCGTGCCCGGGATCCTCTCGCTCGCCGTCATGTCGACCGCGATGGTCTCGCTCGGCATCGCGACCGGCTTCGAGCGCGGCTACGGCGTCCTCAAGCGTCTCGGCTCCACGCCGCTCGGCCGGCCGCGGCTGCCTCGGCGCCAAGATCGCGACGATCATCGCCGTCGAGCTGGTGCAGGCGGCTGTGCTGCTCCCCGTTGGGCTCGCACTGGGGTGGAACCCGGGCGGCGGCGGCTCCGTCGCGGTCGGCGGCGCCATCGGCGCCATCCTGCTCGGCTCAACCGCCTTCGCCGGGATCGGCCTCTTCATGGCCGGCACGCTGCGGGCCGAGGTCAACCTCGCTGCGGCCAACGGGCTCTATCTGATTCTGCTGCTGCTCGGCGGCATGGTCGTCCCCATCTCGAAGCTCCCGTCGGGTCTGGCCGACTTCGCCAAGCTGCTGCCGGCGGAGGCGCTCTCGGCCGCGCTCCACGCGACGCTCGGGCAAGGCCTCGTCGGTGCCGGCCGAATCCTGGGCGGTGTTGGTGGTGTGGGCGGTGGCGGCGCCGGTCGCCGCGGCCCTCACGTTCCGCTGGGAATGAGGGCGCGCTCGTCGGCGGTGAACGAGGCCGAGGTGAGCTGCGCTCCGATGACAACTCGGGCCACGTTGCCGTCGCTGTCCACGAAGACCGCGTAGGGGTCACCCTGGAAACGGAACGTGCCCTGGGTGATGGTGGCGTCCGGGTCGGACGCCACCGGGAAGGTGACGCCCTCTCCCTGAATGAACGACCGGCCGGTCGACGGCGAGTCCAGCGTGTCCACGCCGATCACCCGGACCCCGGCGAGACGGCCGTGCCCTTGGTCCTGCCGCTTCACCGCGGCGGCGATCGGCGGCAGCTCCGAACGGCAGGCGGTGCACCAGGCGCCGAAGAACAGCAGCACGGTTGGCCTGCCGGAACCGCCCGGCGTGGCCGACACCGAGACCTCCCTCGGTCCGGTCGGTCCGACGTTGGGCGCACTGAACGTGGGCACGGCATCGCCCGCCGCCACCTCTTGGCCCGACGAATTCTTGCCGCCGCCGAAGCTCGTGAAGAGTCCGACGCCGATGCAACCGCCAGGACGGTGCCGACGAGCAGGAAGATCTTGCGCGGCTCCGCGGGGCGGAGGCGACGCGCCCGGCACCGGGTCGGAGGCCCCCGGCGGGGCGGGCACTGCTGTCGACATCGCGCCGACGACGTTAGTGAACGTGAGCCCTGATGAGTACGTCGCCCGCCATGGCCACGAACAACACCGTCAGGTAGGTGATGGAGTAGCCGAAGACCTTCATCGCGTCGCGTCCAGTCACCTGCCCGTTCTGGGCCAGTCCCCACAGCCGCGTCACCAGGTACAAGAACCCCGCCCCGAGGACGGCCGCGGTGATCATGTAGATCCAGCCCATGTGCGCCACCGGGCCGAGCAAGAACGACACGGCCACCAGCGCCACCGTGTAGTAGACGATCTCGGTTGTCGTCCGCTTCATGGACGCGACCACCGGGAGCATGGGCACGTCGGCTGCTGCGTAGTCCTCCTTGTAGCGCACCGCCAGCGACCAGAAGTGCGGTGGCGTCCAGATGAAGATGATGGCGAACATCACAACGGGCGCCCAGGCCAGGGTGTTGGTGACCGCCGCCCACCCCACCAGCACGGGGACCGCGCCCGCAGCGCCTCCGATCACGATGTTCTGGGAGGACCGGCGCTTGAGCCAGAGGGTGTAGACGAACACGTAGAACAACGTTGCGGAGATCGCCAGTACGGCCGAGAGCAGGTTCACCGCCAGCCACAACTCCATGAACGCCGCCACCTCCAGCGAGACTGCGAAGATCAGCGCCGCCGCCGGGGTCATCGCCCCCGTGACCAGCGGCCGGTTCTTGGTGCGGTTCATGACGCGGTCGATATCGCGGTCGACCACCATGTTGATGGCGTTGGCGCCACCCGCTGCAAGCGCGCCACCGGCCAGGGTGGCCGCCATCAGCCAGACCGGCGGCAGGCCTCGCTGCGCGACCACCATCGTGGGCAGGGTTGTGACCAGGAGGAGCTCAATGATGCGCGGCTTGGTCAACGCGACATAGGCCCCAACCGTCTTCCACGACCGCGATGCGTTTCGGCTCTGGAGGGCGGCCGCCTCAATGGTCATGCGCTGCTCAGCCTAGGCACAGCGCACGCCCGGGACCAAGCGGCTGGTCCCGGTACGCTTGCCCCGCGTGTCGTGCGCCACACTCCCACCGTTTCGCCTTCGCTGAGCCACCGTCTCAACGTGCTGGCCCTGGCCATGACCGCACTGATCGTCGTCACGGGCGCTGCCGTCCGCCTGACGGGCTCGGGCCTCGGCTGCAGCAATTGGCCCGAGTGCTCGGCCGGGCATCTGACGCCCGCCTTGCAGCTCCATGGCCTCATCGAGTTTGGCAACCGGCTGGTCACGGTCGTCCTCACCATTGCAGTCGCCGCTGCCTTCCTCGGCGCCGTGCTTCGCTCCCCTCGCCGGCGCGACCTGGTGTGGCTGAGCGGCGCGGCTCGGTGATCGGCGTCTTGGCCCAGGCCGTCCTCGGGGGGATCGTCGTCTACACAAAGCTGAATCCCTATGTCGTCATGGTGCACTTCTTCGCCACGATGCTCCTCTTGGTGGACGCGGTGGTGCTGGTACACCGGCTCCACCCGCGACTACACCCCCGGTTCAGCCCACCTCTTGGTGCCGCGGCCACTCATCCGCCTCTACTACGGACTCCTCGCACTGCTGGCGCTCGTGGTCGCAGCGGGCACGGCGACGACCGGGACCGGGCCCCATGCCGGCGATGCCTCGGGCCAGCAGGTCGCAAAACGCCTGCCGGTCGCGTTGCGCGACATGGCCGAGCTGCACTCGAGCCTGGCTCTGTTGCTGATCGGGGTGACCATCGGACTCGTCGTGGCCCTGCACATGGGCGACGTGCCGGAGCGGGTGCGCCGTTCGGCTCGCATCTTGATGGTGGTCTTCGTGGCCCAAGCCGCGGTCGGGTACACGCAGTACTTCACCCATCTCCCGGCTCTGCTCGTCGAGGTGCACATCCTCGGCGCCACCGCGCTGGTCATCGGCGCCGTGCAGACCTTTCTCGTCTGCACGTACCACGCGCCGGAGCCCGTGCCCGCCCCCGTCGTCCGGAAGACGCCCTCGCCGGGGGTGCCCATCGGTGCCCATTAGGCTCACGGTGTCGTGCCGATGGCACGAGCCCGCCCCCATCGTCTAGCGGCCTAGGACACCGCCCTTTCACGGCGGCAGCACGGGTTCAAATCCCGTTGGGGGTGCTCTGTGACCTGCACCCCGTTTCGGGGACCGTGTGGGCTTGACCCCATCTGGTGGACCGCGCTCATGACAATGCTGAGGTCGGTGACTCGATCCGATTTACCCCACCAGACCTCTCAGATTTCGAATGGCCCTGTAAATGCATAATCAAGATACGGACCTTGGCGTGAAAGACACCAACCTGCGGCGAAAGTGCCCGAACCACCCCAGCTGTTGGTGAAGGTTCCTGTCATGTAGTACAAGTCTCCGTTCGGTGGACAGCCGCCGATAGCCTCCGAGGTGTTGACGTCGGAAAGAGTGGTCGTCTGACCGCTTGCCCACTTGACCACGCCGCCCGACCCCGGCTCACGATATACACCACGACCGTCGGTCTTCATCTTGTGCGTGCACTCGGAGAGGTCGAACTTCGGTACGACACCCGTCCCTGCCGCTAAGGCGCTGCAGGTCACAGTCCCATGGCTACCTGCAGCCGGCTCGGCGGCAGCCGGCCTCTCCGAGGCGCCGCCTGATGCGGAGAAGCAAACGCAAACCATCGCCACGGCAAGCGTGCCGAGGACGCTCGCAGCCAGGCTTCTACTCACCGCTGGCCCGTCAAGGTCCCGGATCCGCCGGGAGTAGGTGTGGGACATCGCAACACCTCCTAACGGGTAGCCCAAGCTCCGCTTACGATCCCGCCGGCAAGGTAGCAGCCACGGGTCACATTTGCTCTGTCGCTTGAGGGGGCCGGCAGGCGCGGCTGGGCGGCATGAGTCCTCCCAGTCGCGACCGGTCGAAAACGGTCCAAAGCGCCACCGAGGCACGACCTTGGGAGCGTCGGTCACTCACTCAGGTTTCTAGAAATGTCTCGTTCGCTGTCTCAGCGATCCGCCAGGTTGTCCCACAGCGCCAGGAGTCCCGTTGGCCCTTCCGCCCACATCCGATCCGGGATCGGTCCGCCCGCCCTGGTCAGACAGGTGGCAGCAAGACTTCTTGGACAGGAGAGGTTTGAGAGAGTTCCTACCGGGGTGCGACGGGGCCTCGCTGTGGTTTCCGTCGGAATCCACGGACCGTTGAGGGTCAACGGTGAGCACTCAGGGGAGGATCCCCCCTCCCCTCGGCGATCGCGGCGCACTTTGCCGACCTTCGGCCAAGGACAGTCCTGCGAGCAAGGCGTTGCGGAGGTCACGCGGATCGATCACGGCGTCGTAGGCGAGCCGGCTGCCTGCGCGAATCGACGAGTTGGCTTGCTGGCGCGCGATTCGTTCCCGCTCTTCTGGGTCGGAAATCGCACTCGCTTCTGAATCCGCGGGAAGCGCACCGAGCGTGATCGAGGGGAAGGCAAGCGTGGTCGTCTGGCCGTCGAAGGGGTTCATGGCCATGATCGATGAGCCAAAGCCGAACGCCTTGCGCACGGTGACATGAAGCTTCGGCACCGCCAGGCGATGCTGAACAGCGAACATGCGCGCGGAGTGGCGCAGAATCCCGTCTCGTTCGGCAACCGTTCCGGCGAGCACCCCGGGGTTGTCGGCCAAGAACACACAGGGAAGCCCGAACGCCCCGATGACGTCGAGGAAATGCGCGACTTTGTCGGCTGCCGCGCTGTCGATGGTCCCGGCCATGACACTGGGATCGTTCGCGACGATGGCCACACTCTGACCACCCAGCCGGGCCAGGCAGGTGACGATCGATCGCCCGAAGGTTGGTTGGATCTCGAGGAGCGATCCTTCGTCGACCAGGGCATGGAGAACGGGGCTGATCGGATACGGGCGCCGGGGATTCGGCGGGATCAGCTCGAGGATGGTCTCCAACCGGCGCGGACCGGTATCGGTCCCAACACGCCGCGGCGCAGGCTCCCACGCATTGAGCGGGAAGTATTCGAGGTACCGCCGGGCCAAGGTGACGGCCTCGACGTCATCGGCGACGACGTTGTGCACGACTCCGGCCGCGTCGGCCGCCACCTGCGGTCCCCCGAGTGTCTCCTTGGACACCTCCTCTCCCGTCGCAGACTTCACAAGCGGCGGGCCGGCGGCGAAGATCGACGCAGACTCCGTCATCACGGCGAAATCGGACAACGGAGCAGTGAGCGCGCCGTGTCCGGCGGAGGCTCCCAACACAAGGCAGACCATGGGGACACTGCCCGAGAGTTCGGCCAGGCCCATGAGATCACCGGGACGTCGCCCAGCAAAGGAGTCCGTCACTCGATGCCCGGCTCCTTCGAGCATCATGACCAAGGGCACCCGCTCTTGCAGGGCCAGCTGGCAGAGCCGGTAGCGCTTGTCCGACGCGCCACCGCCGATCGATCCACCGAGCACCGTCACGTCCTCGGCGCCGGCCAGCGCCGGCCTGCCGTTGATGCGCCCGGAACCCGCCACGAGCGCATCACCAGGTACGGGTGGATCCTCGGTGGTCCCTACCAGTTGGCCGATCTCTGAGAACGAGCCGGGATCAAAGAGCGCGGCGATCCGCTCCCGGGCGTTCAGGCGACCCCGGTCCCTTTGACGGACCAGGCGAATCTCGCCGCCCATGGCGAGCGTCTCGGCTTTCTTCCGCTCGATCTCCCCGAGCGCGGGACCCCACTCGCCGCGATCGTCGGCCGCCGCCACTCAGATCCGTCCCATACGCATTTTCAGAAGATCCGCCGATCCCCCGCCATCGACAGCGATGACCTGACCGGAGATGAAGCGTGCCATCGGGCTGCAAAGGAACAAGGTCAGATACGCGATGTCGGACCCATGACCCTGCAGGCCGAGAGGGTTCTTGGGGCGATCGTCGCCGTCGGTAACGGCTTCGGCAAAGCGCCGGACCCCTTCAGTTCCTCCGATCGATCCGGGTGCGATGGCGTTCACTCGGATCCCGTAGGGCCCCCATTCGACGGCGCAGGTTCGAGTGAGCGAATCGACCCCCGCCTTCGCTGCCGCAACATGCGACTGGAACACCACTCCCTTCTGCTGGAACGGAGCACTGATGTTGACAATGCTCCCGCCGTGGTCCGCCAACCACGCGTCGAACGCGCAACGAGTCACGTTGTACGTGCCGAGCAGATCGATGTCGACCACGGCTTTGAACCCGTTGGGTGAGATCTTCGACATAGGAGCGGGGAAATTGCCCGCGGCATCGTTGATCACGATGTCGAGCCTTCCCTGGTCTCTCACGACGGCGTCGACCACGGCTTGCACCGCCTCTGCGTCACGAACGTCACAGACACCGAACGCGGCATCCACGCCTTCCGCCTTGAGCTCGTCCACCGTCGCCTCGAGGTTCTCCTTCTTTCGGCTCGCCAGCGTGACGCGGGCCCCATGGGCGCCGAGCACGCGGCAGATTTCCCTCCCGATACCGGTCGCACCCCCCGTCACGAGAGCGACCTGGCCTTCCAAGACATCCGAGGTGAACACACTCCGGTTCATGCGCCGATTATGGACCGACCAGATCTCCCGGCGCCGGATCGGGTCACACCGGGACCCCACACATGTCACCTCCCGGTCACGGGATCCGAAGCCGATCCAATCCGCGACCGCCTGCACGCCGTAACCCCGTTTGGCTTGCGGGCGGGCCTAGGCCTCCCGAGCAGCAGGACGATCCGACGATCCACGTGGAAGGGGAGCAATGGCTGCAAGAGAGCATTTTCTGAAGAGCGTGGCCCGACCACGACGTCGAGCGAGTGGAGCGGTCACCCGCGCCCTGTCCGCCAGCGCGGCGGCAATGGGTGTGGCCGCGTTGACCGTTGCAGTCATCCCGTCAGAGCCGGCGACGGCAAGCGGGAACTCGTTCGCGCAGACGAACCTGGTCTCGAGCAAAGCGTCTTTGGGGGCCAAGCTTTTCGACCACAACCTGACCAACGCCTGGGGACTGGCGGCGGCGCCGGGCGGGCCCATCTGGGTTTCCGACAACAACTCCGGGAACGCAACCGTCTACAGCGGTGGGCTCCATGGCGGCTCTGTGTCGCTCGATCTGACTGTCCCAGTCCCGGGCGGCAATCCCACAGGCCAGGTCTACAACGGGAACGGAGCCTTCCCAGTCGGAGGGACGAGCGGCGGATCCTCACTGTTCATCGTTGATACTGACTCCATCGGAACCACCCAGTCGCCCGGCGAGATTGCCGCATGGAACGGTGGATCGACCTTCGTCGTCGAGGACAGCCCGACCGGTGGCCCAGGAGGCACCACTCCTTCGGGAGCCGTGTTCAAGGGATTGGCCATCTCCGGCGCACCATCCGCCGGCCCGGAGCTGTTCGCGGCGGACGTGGCCAACGCGACGGTGGACGTGTTCAACAAGGACTTTGCACCAATCTCAACGCCGACCGAGTTTGTCGACCCCGCGATCCCGTCCGGCTATGCGCCGTTCAATGTGCAGGCCCTGGGCAGTGACATCTACGTCACGTACGGCAAGCAGAACGCCACGAAAACCGACGTTGTCCCAGGCGCGGGGTTCGGGTACGTCGACGTCTACAGCCCCAACGGCGTCCTCGTCACCCACCTCATCAGTGGCGGCTCCGGCAGTCCGTTGAACGAGCCCTGGGGACTGGCCATCGCACCGGCGAAGTTCGCCCCGTTTGCCGGTGACCTGCTGGTAGGCAACCTCGGCAACGGCTGGATCAATGCCTTCGATCCCACCACTGGCGCCTACCTCGGCGCATTGGACAGCACGACCGGCTATCCGGTCGTGATCCCCGGCCTGTGGGGACTCGAGGTGGGCAACGCCTCCTTCGGAGGGAAGAACGCGCTCGTCTTCAGCTCGGGACCAAAGGGCTACGCCAAGGGACTGTTGGGCATTTTGAAGCCCGCCGGCTAAGGGATCAGCAACTCAATCAGTAGGTGACGGCACCGGCCGACCTCGCAGCCCCACGGAGGCGAGGTCGGCCGGTCGTTCTTCCGGATTGGTCGGCAGGCGATCGCGGAGACATCACACGCTGTGGGTTGGCAGCCCAGGCTGACCAACTCCGCGGCACTGGGACCCCACCGAGACTCCCGCATTGCCGTAGGTGACCCGGACGGGGCGAATAAGAACCCTCCGCGTTCGAATCCAGCGAACTCCCCGACAGCGTCAGTCAGCTTCAACACCTGAACCCAAGCTCCACACGCCCACGCTCGGAAATCCTGACATTTTCGTGAGCACCGGCATCCAACCGCGGCACCGCTCCGGATACAGCGAGGAGACCCGGAACGGAGGTAAGACCGTGAGCCCTGTACCGCGTGACGAGCACGCATCGCCGGCCGGCGGCTGGCGGGCGGGCCTGAGCCGTCGAAATTTCTTGCGCCGCAGCACGTTCACAGCTGCCGCCGTTGCCGTGGCCGGCACTGTTCCAGGACTCTCCACCCTCGTCGCCAGCACGGCTGCGGACGCGCCCGCGATCGACACCGGCGTCAGCGACACTGCGGAAGACAGTGGCCCTCTCTCCGAACCACTGATCGCGCAGGTGAAGAACCTCAGCACCGGCGAGATCAGCCTGTACCAGGGCGAGCGGGAAGTCGTCGTCCACTCTCCGGCACTGGCCCGCGGCCTGATGTCCGCCGCCCGGCCGTAACTCCAACCCTCATCCACCAACCGTCATTTAGGAGGAGAAAACATGTCGTCACACCGCGAAGCGCCCGAGATCTCAAAGGACCCCGTCGCCGACAGCACCGATCTCTACGCGTTCATGAGTCCCGACCAACCGGGAACGGTCACACTCATCGCGAACTACATCCCGCTGCAGGCTCCCGACGGAGGACCGAACTTCTACGAGTTCGGCGACGAAGTGCTCTACGCCATCAACATCGACAACACGGGAGACGGGTTTCCCGATATCAGCTATCAGTTCCGTTTCACGACCGTCAACAACATCCCGGGATCGTTCCTCTACAACGACGGCCCCATCACCGCGCTGACGCCGCCATCTCCCCACTCGAGCTGGAACCGACAGCAGACGTACACGTTGACCCGGGTCGATATGCCGTGGAACCGATGGAACAATCGGGGGGAGATCGTGCTGGGTGCTGGGCTCTTGTGTCCGCCCTGCAACATTGGGCCCCTGTCGACCCCCAACTATGGAGCGCTGGCGAACGCGGCGGTCCACTCCGTATCGACCGGACCGTTTTCGGCGCGGGTGTTCGCCGGACAGCGGGCCGAGGGGTTCTACGTCGACCTTGGCGCCGTCTTCGACCTCGGTGATCTGCGCGGCTTTGCGGGCGACCATGCCGGAGGGCCCGCCGCCGGCCTGATGAACGGCATGCCGGGCGTCAATTCGACGGCTGACGTCAACGTGCACACGCTGGCTCTGCAGATCCCGGTCGACCAGCTCACGAGGGGGACGCCCGCGGGGCCGGGAGACCCTGCCGCGGTCATCAGTGTCTGGACCACGGCCAGCCGACAACGCATCAGCGTGCGGGGCAACTGGCCGGATGGAGATGACTTCGAGAGCGGTCCGTGGACCCAGGTGTCGCGTCTCGGGAATCCGCTGACGAACGAACTTCTGATCGGTATCGGCGACAAGGACCGGTGGAACATGCAACCACCGATCGCGGACGGCGGGCCATTCCTTGAGTATTTCGCCAAGCCTCTGCTGCCGCAGTTGCTGCCAGGGCTGTATCCAGGGGTGTTCCCCAACCTTGCGAAGTACAACAGTGACCCGTCACACCTGCGGCCGGACATCGAGGCAATCTTCCTGACGGGGATCCCGGCGGGCGTGATCACTCCCGCCCCGACGTTCACCAACTACAACGGGACGGGCATCAAGGCAGACATGCTGCGGCTCAACACCGCCATTCGGCCCGCGACCAACCCAAGCAGCTTGGGTCTGCTCGGGCTCGACGTGGCTGGCTACCCCAACGGTCGCAGGGTGTTCGACGACGTGGCCACCATCGCGCTGCGGGCTGTGGCGGGGGCGACCCTCGGCTTCGTCGTGCCGTCGTTCACCGCTGACGCGGCGGCAGGACTCGTCGATTTCGGAGTGACGACCGGAGGCACCGATCTCTCGGCGAAGGGAACCGAGCACTACCTCAGCACGTTCCCATACCTGGGCACGCCCTACAGCGGGTTTTCAAACCCGTCCGTGACGCCGGCTTCGGTCGCACCGTAGCGCCATGGACACCCACCATCTCTCCGGGCCCAGCGAGAGGGGCTCTGTCATCGTCGACATCGGAGGCGACGTCGGGGCGGCCGTCGTCAGGGCGCCTGCATCTCTCGTCGGCTCCGAGATCGAGATCCGTCGTTGCGGAGCGGCCTGGGACGGCACCCATGTCGCCGTGCGCTCTCGCCACCTCCCGAGCGGCGACATGCACGCGGCTTTCTTCCCCAGTCTCGTGCGCGGGAGTTACGAGGTACGGCTGCGGGAAGACGAGCATGGACCAGTGGCCACCCTCGCAGTCGAAGGTGGCGGGGTGAGCGAGACGTCTCTGTCGTCGCCTTGAGCCGTCCACCTTGACGACCCCGCAGTTCTCACGTCGTCGCAGCAAATGCAGGCGAATCCGCGTAACGGCTCAATGACGGTTGAGCGACCACCCAACGGATCGACAACCGCACGACGCTCGTTTCGTCGCGGTCACGGGTGTGGGCACGTCCCGCTCAAGTGACCCCGGAGGCAATCCGATGAACACTGACGGGGAGAGGTGTCGTCATCGGGACTGGTGACAGTGTCTTCTCGGTGCCCCATGCCGCACTGCGGGTTAGCACGGGAAGGAGCCAGAGATGAACCAGCCACCCGGGTGGTACGCCGACCCGTTCAACCAAGAGCAGCGGCGCTACTGGGACGGACAAATCTGGACGATGCACGTTCGGCCGTCCGGCGCGCCCGACGATGCGCCCCCTCCTGGCTTCGAGACTGCTGCACCCGTACGCCAGCAGCCGACGACGAGCACCCAACGGCCCGGTGCCTTTCCAATGGTCTCTGTCGGAGACGGGCCGTCCCCTGTCCCGCCGTGGTCGAGCACCGCCACTGCGACGCAGGTGGCAACGGCCCATCGGCGTGCGATGGTCCTCAGCGGCATCGCGGCTGCGGTGCTGGTCGTCGGAGGCATCGTGGGCGTCAGTTCCTACGTCGTCCTCGGGGGCCACAGCTCGGCGGCGGCGTCAGAGCCCATCGCCAAGGCTGCGACGCAGTCGTTGAACGAGCAGACGGCGGACATGTCCCTCGACATCGAGATCTCTGCCGCCGGCATGAACGAGCACATCACCGGGAGCGGCGCTTTTGATTTCACGACGCACTCGGGAACGGTCTCCGTCAGCGTGCCGGCCGGTGATGAGCAGATTTCTGAGCAGGTAATTGAGGACAGCTCCACCGTCTACGTGAGCATGCCGTCGCAAGTCAGTGAGTTGCTGCCCGGCAAGAGCTGGGTCTCTGTGGACGCCAACACGTTTGCCTCCGGGAACGACAATGGGCTCGGCGCGGAATTCAACGGTATCGAGGACCCCGCCGGCATGCTCCATCAGCTCCAGAGCCAGGGTGATCCGGTCAACTCGCTCGGCCCCACCACCTATGACGGCGCGTCGGTCAGCGAGTACTCGGTGTCAATCCCGCTCAGTCAGCTCGAAAAAGATCTTGGGCAGCTGCCGGCCGACGATCGTCAACTGCCATCGGGCATGCTGCCTTCGACGATCTCAGAGAAGGTCTATATCGATGGCAACGGGTTGCTGCGAGGCGTCGTCGTGCCCATCTCTTTCTCCCTCGCCGGTCACTCGCTCAGCGAGACGGTGCAGGTGAGCTATTCGAACTACGGGACCCCGGTGTCGGTGACGGCACCGCCGGCGGACGAGGTGGCCACACTCGAGCAGTTCGAGGCCGCGGCGGGAAGCTCTGGAGACAGCGGTCTCGGCGGGCTCGGTAGCGGCGACACCGGCGACACCGGCAACACCCGCTTGTTGGGCAGCGGGAACACCGGCAACACCGCCTGACCGCCTGCGCGGCAGAGTCGAAACACCAGCCGACGTCAGCTCACGGGCATGCACCGGCCGTTACCGTGACGTAGATCTGCAACGGCCGCCCCTCGGTCGCGATGGTCAAGTGCGTCGAGCCGGGCGGCGAGGTGATGCGGCCGCCTCGAACAGCGGCACACCAGCCGTTCGGATAGTGCTGTTGCGCCGCGATGGCGATGATCGTGCTTCCGGTAGCCGAGATGCTCGGGGTGTAGATCATGCCCCAGGCGCCGGTGAACGGATTGAAGAGGATGGAGCTGGCGATACCGACGACCTCTTGTGGATAGGTCCTTGACAGCTCGGTCACGATCGGGCTGTACGTGCCGTCCGGCAGGACAAGTCCCTCGGCAGAGGATCCGGTGGGGTCGTCGTAGTACTTCCAGGCCCAGTACGCCCACCCCACCTCGTCGAGCCCCGCCCACTCGGCGTCGAAGCCGGCCAGCGCTTGACTCGTTGTCGCGCCGAACTCGCTCATGAACATCGCCGGTCCGTTGGATTGGTAGCTCGAGCTCATGGACAACCTGGTCACGTCCTGCTCTGATGCAGCTGTCTCCTCGGACTGGAGGCACTTCAAGAGGTTGGTCGGATTCCCGGTGAGCGGGCTGCGGTCGCCGCAGTAGACGTGGAAGTTGAAGACGAGCCGCTGGAACGGCAGTGGGCCGAGTTGCGACGGGATGTTGCCACCGGTGACCCAGTAGATGTCGGGCTCCACGAAGATCAGGTGGTGGCTGTCGACCGACTGGATGCTCGGCACCACGCCGGCGGCCGGCACGGTCGGCGGGCAAATCGAGAGGGGTGGCACCGTCGGCGAGGTAACCCGTGTGGTCCCGCCCAGTGTAGAAGCACTCGAGTTGCCCGGTGAACGTGGACTCGGACGCGATCTGCGTCTCGGTTGAGAACGGTTCGTTGTAGGGGTCGTATCCGACGACCCAGCGGTCGTTTTTGAAGTAGTCGGCCACCGTCTTCCAGACCAGGCCGAACTGTCCCTGTAGGTTGCCCACGACATCGTTGGCCCAGAAGTGTTGGACGGCGGTCTGCAGTTGTGCGTTCGAGTAGTTGTTCGACCAGCGGCCGCCCTTGGGCACGATGGGCACGTTGTTTGTGCAGACGGCCCAATTGGGTGCGCCCTCCCCGCGGAACAGCTGGTTGTAGACGTCCTGATGCATGTCGAGCAGCGTGTAGATGCCGTACCTGGCGAGCAGCTTCACGGTTGCCGCGACGTGCTTGAGATACTGGTCCGCCACGGCCTGGTTGAACTCGTGTGGGTCGCCGGGCGCGCCGGGAGAGCAGATCTTGGCTTGGTTCGGTCCGCCCGAGCCGGGTTCCAACCCCTGCCACTCGATGCCGAGCCGCACGACGTTGAAACCGAGCTTCTGCATCCGAGCCGCGTCCGAGGCACTGAAGTTCCACGGTTCACCGGGATCGGGGTAGGCGATGAAGGGCGGGTGCTTGTACACGACGTTCGTACCGTGCAGGAGCACCATGCGGCCGTGGGAGTCATAGATGTAGGGCCCGCCCGGCGAGGACATGAGGCTCGGGACGCCATCCGGCGAACCCTGGGTCGTCGGCCCGCTGCTGAACTGGTAGTGGACACCGGGTCCGGTCAGCGCGGTCACGTGCGGGCTCAGCGCGTCGAGATTTGGTTCGTTCACGATGTGCTGGGGCGTCGTGGTGCTGGTCGTCGAGGACGTTGGACCGGTCGTGGTGGAGCTCGGCGAAGAGGTCTGCGTTGAGATCGGCGGCCTCGTGGTCGTCGCGGTGGTGCTCGAGCTCGTCGGTTGGACCGTGGTCGTCGTCGGTGGCTTGGCCCGGGTGGTGGTGGTCGGCGGCTTGGGCGCGGTGGTCGTGGTCGAGCGATGGTGCGACACGGTCGAGGTGGTTGCGGCCGAGGCGGACCCCATCGTGAGAGCGAGCGAGCTGCACACGGCAAGGACGGCGCCGGCAACGACGAACGCCCGGCGCGGCGGATCCAGTTTCACACCGGCCGGTATGCGCAGGTACGAGCCACCCCCGGCAACTCCCCACACACGCATCGCCCCGGACCTTTCTGCCGCCTGCGCCAACCGCCAAAGCGGTTCATCGTAGCCACGGAGCAGCCTCGGGCACGGCTCCGGTCAGATCAATGCGCCCCTGCGCCGGACGAAGAGGTCGGCCGATGCGAGCAGGTCAACCTGCATCTGACCTTGGTTTTCGAGAAGCTCGTCGGCCCACAGCATCTGCAAGGTGGTCTGGACCCGGTCGGCCCGCCGCTGCTCGCCGACGTCCTCGAACGCTCTGCGCAACACGCCGTGGAGCACCTCGTCGTGAGGTGGCGGCAGGTTCAGCGACGGACGGCTGTCGGCGAGCAGATCGGCGAACTCCTCGTACCAGCGGTGGCTCTGGGAGTACGAGTCGCGCAGAACGGCCTCGGCGACTTCGACCGACTCGACCTCGGGCAGGCCCGACGCCGGCGGGCTTACGCGCATGGTCGCCAGGGTGAAGGCGGCGCCTCGAATGCGGTTCGACCCGGTGAAGAGGCGGGCGATCGTCTCGACCGGAACGACTTTGGCCCCGCGCTCCGCGAAGAACTGCCGGAAGGCGTCGTCAAGCAAGAGGTAGGCGCGGTGTGAGGCCTGCTGGCTGGCGGACGTGTCGATGCGCCGCCGCGTCATGGTGAGCCGGTCCACCGCGTCCTCGAGGTAACCCGAGCTGGCGACGAACGCGTTGGAGAGCGCGCGCCCGAGTGCCGCCGTGGCGCCTCTGGGCCAGAACAAGAACCCGACGACGATGCTGACACCGCAGCCGATCGCGACGTCCTCAATACGCGTCAGCCCGACCCGCCATCCGACGGGCTGAATGATGTTGAACAAGATGACGACCATGACCGTGAAGGCGGCCTGACCGGCAGCGAACGAGATCATGGAGGGCGCGATACCGGCCACGAGCACGGCAAGGGGAAGCACGATCCACAGCAGGTACAGGTGGTCGCCGATTCCGACCATCAGGGCAGCGCCGACGAAGAACCCCAGTGCCGTGCCACCGACCGCCCGCATCGCGGTCGAGCCAGTGCCCAGCGCGTTGGAGCGCAGCACGGACAGGGTGCCCAGCACCACCCAGAAGCCGTGCTGCACGTTGGTGATCTCAACGACGGTCACCGCCAGCGCGAGCCCGATGGCGCCGCGCAAGGCGTTGCGGAACCACACCGACCGGAACGAAAGGTGGGACAGCAGCTGATGTGCGAAGACGTTGGCGGTCGACTCGTCCATCCCCAGCCGCTGGCCGGACACCGGATCGGCTCCGACGGACTCGAGGGCGGCGTCGGCGACCATCTCGGTCGCGATCCCGATGGCACGGGCGTGGAATCCAGGATCGAGGTCCCCCGCGATGCTCTCGTCGTCGCTGTCTGCGGCGACCTCGCTGCCGGTCAAGGCCGTCGCCTCGGACGTGTCCGCGTGCTCTGTCCATCTCGCTCCGCTCGCCCTCGGCCTCGGCGACGGAGCTCACGTCGGCGTCGAGCGCTAGCGCCATCAACTGGTCCAGCTGGCGGGCCGCATCCTGCAAAGCCTTGATCCGCACCGGATCGTCGACCGGATGCGCTTCGCCGTCGCAGATGAGCGCAGCGGCCTCGTGCAGCGTCTTGGCCACGGCCTGCGTCACCGCCAGTGCAGCGGCCGGCTCGGTCGACCAGTGCTCGTCGCCGATCATGGCCGTGTTACCGGCGACCCACTCGACGCGTCCGACAAGCTTGGAGAGCGCCACGGCGCCCGAGGCAGCGCCGGTGGGAGGGTAGGGCGTCGCCGAGAACTGGGTCCGCAAGTTGGCCAGCTCGGCCGACACGGCTGCTTGTGCGGCGAGGTCGCGCCGGCCTTCTGCGCGCGCGTCGGCCAACCGGGCCACCGCGGAGATCGCGGTCGAGAGCCGGCGCCGCAGATTGTCGTGCCACGGTGGTGGCCACACCAACAACTCGGAGGCGATGCAACAGACACCCGCCATCACCCAGCCGATCATCCGCCAGCCGACTGCCGATGACGGCTGGGCCACCGCTACGGGCAAGACGAACAAAAGCAACGCCGCCGTCGACGCAGTCGCCGCCCGGGGTTCCACGATCCCGGCGAAGAGCACGACGAAGCCAACGACCGCCATCGTCACCACCGCGGCGACCTTGTTGGTCGAGACCACGGTGCCGAGAATGATGAAGACGCTGCCGGCCACCCACAACCCGAGGTACGACACGAGGCGGGTGCGAGTCTTGCCGGTGAACTCGACGAGCAGCAAAAGAGCGAACGAGCCGAAGGCGGCAAAGAGCGAGACCTGATAATTCGAGAAGGCGAAGTGCGTGATGGCAAAGAGGGACGACACCACGAAGGCAGCCCGTATCGATCGCTTGACCACCAGGTAGTCCGGATCCTTGGCGCGCAGCCACGCGAGCGGGCCGGGACGACTCTCGCTGGGGGCCGATGCCGCCTCCGGCGCCGCCGCCGCGTTGGTCATCGACCTACTCCCAACGCCACCGGACCGTTGCAACCGCGTCGCGGGGAGCGAGCGGACAGAAGGCGAGCTCGCCGAAAAGCATCACCTTGCTCACGACCCGCTCGGCGGCAACCAGAGCCCGGATGCGCTCGGCCAGATCCTCGTCGAGGGGCACGCGCCCAGCGTAGACAACGACGGGGCTCCCCTTCAGAGGGGCGGCGTCGACTTCTGCCGTCGGCGCCCTCCTGGTCGCCGGTTGTCGTCGAGGGACGGGTCCAGCGAAGAGGGCGATGAAGCTCGCGAGTGCCGTTGCGAACGCGGCGACCTCGTGCGCAGGCAAGCCAACCAAGGGGCATTGTGCGAGGACCGGTTCCGATGCCGGGTCCGAGACGTCCGGCGGTAGTGTCCAACGCGATGCGCGCTGTGCCGGCCGTGCGGCTGGACCGAGGAAAGGGATAGCTCGTGCCTGGCATGGGTCGCTCGCTGCAGACGGGCAATTCCCTTGTCGTCTCCAGTTTTCACAGCGCGCTCCTACATCAGCTCCTCGTCGTGCTCCTGGTGGTCGTTCTGAGTGCAGTGGCGTTCAATCTCGTCCGGACGATTCAGTACCGGCGCCTCAGGGAGCACGGCATAACGAGCTTCCCTGCCTCCTCACCGAGCCGCGCCCCTGAAGCACTCGCGCGGCGCGTCCTTCGCATCGGCTTCGGCTGTCTCTGGGTGCTGGACGGCCTGTTGCAGCTCCAGTCGTCCATGCCACTGGGCCTTCCCTCCAACGTGATCCAGCCCGCCGCGAACAGTTCGCCGGACTGGGTGCAGCACCTGGTGAACAGCGGCGTCACCATCTGGTCCGATCACCCGGTGGAGGCGGCGGCGGCCACGGTCTGGATCCAGCTGGGGCTCGGGATCTGGCTGCTGGTGGCGCCCCGTGGTCGCTGGTCGCGACTAGGGGGGGCTGCTGGTGCGGCCTGGGGGGTCCTCGTCTGGGTCTTCGGAGAGGCCTTCGGGGGCATCTTTGCTCCGGGACTGACGTGGATCTTTGGGGCCCCGGGCGCCGTGCTCTTTTACTGCGCCGCCGGTGTCCTCATCGCGCTGCCAGAGCGCGCCTTCTTCTCACCCCGGCTCGGCCGAACGGTCCTCGGCGTCGGGGGTCTGTTCCTCATCGGCATGGCCACCCTGCAGGCCTGGCCCGGTCGAGGGTACTGGCAGGGGCAGGGCGGCACGCTGAACGCCATGGTGCGGACGATGGCCCAGACGCCACAACCGACATTCCTCTCCTCCTGGCTCGACTCGTTCGCCGCGTTCGACAGCGCCCACGGCTGGGGAGTGAACCTCTTCGTAGTGACAAGCCTGGCGGCGATCGGAGTCCTGTTTCTCACCGGCCGCAAGCGCTTCGTGCTCGGCGGGATCATCGCGTTGGTCGTCTTGTGCCTGGCCGACTGGGTCCTCGTCGAGGACCTTGGCTTCTTGGGTGGCCTCGGCACCGACCCGAACTCCATGGTGCCGATGGCCCTGCTGTTCGTGTGTGGCTATCTGGCTCTCGCGTACCTCCCCGTCGAAGGCGTCGCCACGGTGCAAGCGGACGCCGCGTCCACCGATGCGGGTGACGCGGTCCAGGTCGAGCCGTGGTGGCGCCGTGCGACACTGTCCTACCTCCTGCGCGCCACGGCCGCGATCGCTGCGTTGGTAATCGTGCTCATCGGCAGCGCTCCAATGGCGTTGGCAGCCGTCAACCCCAACGTCGACCCCATCCTCAGCGAGGCGGTCAATGGCACGCCCAACGCCATCGACGAACCCGCTCCGCCGTTCGCGCTCGTCGACCAGGACGGGCATCAGGTGAGCCTCGCTGGCCTTCGCGGTCACGTCATCGCGCTGACCTTCCTCGATCCCGTGTGCACGTCTGACTGCCCTCTCATCGCGCAGGAATTCCGCAATGCCGATCTACGGCTCGCCGGGCAAGGCCCGCGGGTCGACTTCATCGCAATTGTGGCGAACCCGATCTATCGGTCAGTGACCTTCACCGACGCCTTCGACCGTCAGGAGGGCTTGACGCATGTCGCGAATTGGTACTACCTCACCGGCTCTCTGCCCGAGCTACAGCGCGTCTGGAATTCGTACGGCATTCCGATCCAGACCATCCCCGACGGGGCAATGGTGGCTCACGCCGACCTCGCCTTCGTGATCGACGATCACGGTCGTGAGCGAGACGCCCTCGTCGACGACCCTGGCGGCAGCCAGGCGACCGCATCCTCCTTCTCGTCGCTTCTCCTGAGTCAGATCGACCAAGTCCTCAATTCGTGAGCGGCCGCCTGTTCCAGGCCCGGTTCTCGCGCCGCGGCATCACGCGCGTGGTCGCCACCGCGACGTTCTGCGCACTGCTGCTCGCCGGCCTACTCGACACGAGCGCCGCTTGGGCCGGACCTCTCGAGAGCGGAGTCTCGTCATCGTCAAGCAGTTGGGTCGTTCTGCCGATGGGGGTGTTCTCCGACAAGTCGAACACGTTCTGGCAGCTACTCCACGCCTCACCGGGCTCGTCACGCTGGTCCGTGGTGACACCACCGGGGGTGGCCGACAACGGTGGGTTGGTCGTCGGAGCTTCACCGGGTTCGATACTCGTCGGGTTCTTGCCGAGTGATCAGCTCCGTTTCTCGCCGCTCGCGCAGAGCAGTGACAACGGGAGTGCCTGGAATGCAGTATTCCTTCCGGGCGGCCTCGCTGCCGTCCCAGACGCATTGGCGTATGCAGAGGGAGACACTGGCGGCGGCCTTGCCGACGTCGGCGGGCGCCTCGTGTTCCAGGCGGGCGCGAACCTCGGGCAGTGGTCAGCGATCGCCTCGACGATCCAGCTGCGGCGCGCTTCTCCACGCTGTGGTGTCTCCAGCATCACCGCGGTCGCCTACTCACCGTCGGGCGAGCCCATGGTCGCCGCGAGCTGTACGGGCCGGGGCATTGTCGGGCTCTTTCGCACGCGTTGCGGGATCCTGGCGGGTGAACGGCTCCGAACTCCATGGAGCGCTCAGTCGCGCTGCCGCGTCGGTCCTCCGGCTCGGATCATCCGGCTCGAGCACGATCGCCCTCGTGACGGCGACGACAGCGAGCGCGCGTTCGCTGGTCGCGCTCAGGCAGACCGGATCTGTGTGGTCCGACTCTGCGCCCCTCGCCGTGCCCAACGGGGAACGTGTGACCGCCACGTCCCTGGGCGTCAACGGGATGCTGGCGGTGCTCGCTCACACCAAACACAGCCTGGTCGCCGACTACGTCGGACCGGGGCGCTCCTGGGTCGCGTTGCCGACGCCGCCTGTCGACACCGTCGCGCTCGCCTCCGTGGCCCCATCCGTCATTTCGTTCGGTGCGACCCTCTTCGACGCATTCGCCGTGAAGGGCACCTCGTTGTCCGTCTATTCGCTGACACCGGCTGGCACGAGATGGCTCCGGGTGCAGACGATCCACGTTCCGCTTGCGTATGGGTCGTCGGGTTGAGCCCGGGAGGGCTACCGTGAGCCTCGGCCCACCTCCACGTGGAGGGATTGCATGAGCTACGTGCTCGACAACTGGAGCTTCGACCCCTTCGCCATCGTCGTGGCCGTCGTCGTAGCCCTCCACGAGGTGGGTCTGGCGAACCTGCGCCGGCGGTCAATCCCGTCCCACGCCAGGACGCGGCGGCTGCGCTCCCTGTTCTTCTACGGCGGACTGGGCTTGCTCCTCCTCGCCGTGATGTCGCCGATCGACTACTGGGCAAACGACTACTTCTTCGTGCACATGATCGAGCACATTCTCATCGCTTTCTTCGCCCCGATTCTCATCGTGGCGGGTGCTCCGTGGCTCCCGTTGTTGCACGGCCTTCCCGTGGGTCTCCGGCGCCGTCTCATGCGCGCCCTGCTGCTTGGTCGCACGTCTGCTCCCCTCCGCAGGGTCGGCCGGTTCGTCACGAATCCGTGGACAGCGCTCGTCTCCTTCAATGCGGTGATGGTGCTCTGGCACGTCCCGGCCCTCTTCGACACAGCCGAGGAGAACCAAGTCGTCCACATCTGGCTCATGCACGCGAGCTTCTTCGCGACGGGAGTGCTCTTCTGGCTGCAGATCATCCCGTCACACCCGTTCCGATTGAAGGCCTCCCCGCTCTGGCAGATCGGGGCGATCATCTCGACCAACGTCGTCATGTTCGTCCTGGCGATGACCCTCTCGCTCTTCACGGAGAGCAGTTGGTACTCCGTCTACGCCCACGTCCCGGGAGTGACGCTGTCGCCCTACGCCGACCAGCAGATCGGTGCCGCCATCTTGTGGATCTGCGGCGACTTCTGGGCTGTCCCCGCGCTGGCCGTGACCATCCGGCGGGCCATGGACAGCAAGGAGGGCTTCTCGTTGGGTGTCGACCGGATCTTCCACCGCGCGCCTGACCCCTCGCTCGAGGCATTGCGTGCTCAGGCACCCGAGCGCGTCCCTCAGGCCTGATCTCGACCCAAAAAGAGAACTCAGGTTGCAGCTTCAGTTGGAGAGGGTCGGGTAAAACAACAAATAGTTGACGAAGAAGAAACGGAACCGTAATGTCCGATTCGCAGGGACATTCTGAGCAGCTGCTGAGTTTTCATCGAATCATCGGTCCGTCGGGGGACGGGGGTCACGCATGAGCATGGCGTGGAAGGTGTCGGTGACGGTGGTGCTGTTCGCCGTCTGCGTCGCCGCGGCCATCGTGCTCATCGTCAACCTGCTGGGCACCCCGCCCACGGTCGACTTCTCCGCAACGAGCCCGGGTGCATCCGTCAACGTGACGCTGCAGAGCGTCGGTAGCTACGGATTGGCCCCCCACCCCACATGGGTGTCCTACCTCGTACGGTCCCCGGAAGGCCAGTGGGTCCACACCACCGTGTTCCAGGTGCCTCAGCACACCCGCATCAACGTGACCATCTACAACTATGACTCGGGCAGTCCGCTGCGCAATCAGCAGCTGGGGCAGGTGAGCGGCACCTATGGCAACGTGGCGACCCTGAACGACAAGGCGTTCCGGGTGATCAACTCGAATGCCGGCAACGGAGTTGCCCACACGTTCTCCATTCCGTCGCTTGGTATAAGCGTTCCCCTGTACGGCAACAACGGCAACGCCAACCTGTGCGCCGTTGCGCCCTGCACGACCAGTTCTCCGAACAAGGTCATCCGCTTCTCTTTCACGAGCCCCGGTCCCGGTGACTACCGCTGGCAGTGCTTCGTGCCCTGTGGCCTCGGATTCCTCTACGGCAACGGCGGTCCGATGTCGACGCTCGGCTACATGGGCGGATTCATGAAGGTGGTCGCATGAGCGACCCTGCCGCGGCGGGCCCCGAGACGGCGCCCGCCCCCGAGGAGACCAGACCGGACCAGACCCACCACTGGTGGCGCCTCATCGCCATCTGGGTCGTGCTTTCGGCGATTCTCGACCCCCTCTACTACTACCTGGCGGGGCCGCACATCCCGCCGGGCACGATGACCGACGTCGCCCAGGGCGCGCAGTTCGACTTCAACGTGCTGTTCGTCATCGCTTTGCCGGTGGTGCTCGCGGTCTGGATCTACGTGCTCTACGCCATCTGGATGTGGCGGGCGTCGCGGGGCGGGCCCGAGCCGGTCGGCGGTCCGGCCGCGCGAGGACACTTGGGCATTCAAGTGGCATGGATCCTGATCACGTCCGTCGTCGTGCTGTTCCTGGCCGGTTTCGGGACCTATGAACTGGTCCAGCCCGGTGGCGCCGGCGGCGGTGAGGGTTCGAGCCCCATCTGGACGCCGACATCCAAGACGATCCTGCCGATTCAGGTGATCGGGCAGCAGTGGAAGTTCACGTACCGCTATCCCACCTTCGGCGGCTTCGAGACCGACGAGCTCGTCGTGCCCAACGACACGACGATCCAGTTCAACGTCACGTCGCTCGACGTCATCCACAGCTTCTGGGCCTATCAGCTCGGCGTGAAGGCCGACGCCAACCCCGACTACAACAACGTCGCCTACGCGACGACCCAGCAGCTCGGCTCCTTCATCGTGCGTTGCTCCGAGCTGTGCGGCATCTGGCACGGTGCGATGTTCAACAACGGCCAGGTCGTCACCAAGCAGCAGTTCGCCGCCTGGGCGAATCTGACCGCCGTCAGATTGCGGGCGAACACCAAGCTTCTCCCCCCCTACGCCCTGACCTACACCCCCGACGCCAACGGTGCCGACGGCGGCTACTACCCCGACAACGTGGACCCGTATTCCAAGGTGGAGACGTACGGCGCGCCCCAGCCCAAAGGCGGTGGGTGACGTGAGTGCCATCCGGGAGCACGCAGTGCCGCCGGTCAGCGAGACGAGGGGGCCGCGTCATGGCCGTTGACACCTCAGTCGGCGAATTCGAGTACCCCGGCGGGGAGGTTGAGCCGCCACCGCGGGCCGAGCCCAACTGGCGCCGTTCGGGCTGGCTGCAGCCGAACATCATCTGGGCCTTGGTGGGGGGCGTCGTCGGCTACCTGATCGGTCACTGGTTGGGCAACGTCATTGCCAGCGGCTACTCACAGGTCCAGAGCACAGGGCAGAACGATGTCGCCATCGTGCTCGGCCTCTCCCTCGGCGTGGTCGGCTGGATGGGAGGCATCGGCGGGCTCACCTACCCGCTGGCCAAGGTCCTCGGCTACGAGCTCTCGCCGGCCCCGCCGCAGCAGACCTGGGTGCGCTACTTCCGCATGACCGACGACCACAAGGTTGTCGGGATGCAATACGTCGTCGGCGTCCTCCTCTTCCTGTTCACGGGCGGCCTGCTCGCCATGCTCATTCGCACCGAGCTGCTCAGCCCGACCAACCACACGTTCGGTCCGGGCACGTACATCGCCATCGTCAGCGAGCACGGCACGATCATGATGATGATGGCTTCGTCGGCCGTCGCCGGGACTCTCGGGAACTGGCTGATCCCGCTGATGATCGGCGCGAGGCGCATGGCCTATCCACGCGTCGAGGCGTTCTCCTTCTGGATCTTCATGGCGGGTTACTTGGTGATCGTGAGCGCGCTCTTCTTCGGCGGGTTCCCGACCGGGTGGACGGGCTACGCGCCCTTACAGACGCAGGCGGCGGGCGGCATGGATGCGTACCTCGTCGGGTTCGGCGTGATCGGCATCGGCATGATCCTGGCCGGGTTCAACCTGGCCACCACCATCATCAACTACCGGGCGCCGGGCATGACGTGGAGCCGCCTGCCCATCTTCGTGTGGGCCATCCTGGCCACGACGGCACTGCTCACCTTGGCCACGCCGACGCTGGTGGTGGCGTGCCTGTGCGGGATCCTCGATCGCACCGCCGAGACCGCCTTCTTCGTCAATGAACACGGCGGCAGCAACTTCTTATGGCAGAACCTGTTCTGGTTCTTCGGCCACCCCGAGGTCTACATCATGGCCCTGCCCGGCTTCGGGATCGTGATGGAGATCATGCCGGTCTTCACGCGCAAACCGCTGTTCGCGTACAGAGTGGCGGCCGCCGGGATGCTCGGTGTCGCCCTGCTGTCGTTCTTCGTCTGGCAGCACCATCTGTTCCAGAGCGGGATCAACCCGGACATGCGGCCGCTGTTCATGCTCACCACCGAGCTCATCTCCATCCCGACCGGTTTCTTGTACCTCGTCACGCTCGGCACCCTGTGGAAAGCCAAGATCAGATTCGAGACGCCGATGCTCTTCTGTCTCGCGATGCTCTTCAACTTCCTCATCGGTGGCGTGACCGGCGTGTTCCTTTCTGACGTCCCGGTCAACGTCACGGTCCACGGCAGCTTCTTCGTGCTGTCGCACTTCCATTACACGATCATGGGTGGCCTCATCTTCGCGTTGTTCGGGGGGTTCTACTACTGGTTCCCCAAGATCACCGGCAAGACGCTCAACCGCAAACTGTCCAAGTGGCACTTCTGGACGTTCTTCATCTTCTTCAATCTCACCTTCTTCCCGATGTTCCTCATCGGAATCCTGGGCCAGCCGCGGCGCGTGTTCGAGTACGCCACCAACCTGCAGACCCTCAACGACATCTCGAGCATCAGCGCCTACTTCCTGGGTGCTTCGTTCTTCTTCTTCATCATCAACGTGATCTGGTCCGTCTACTTGAACCCGCACCCGGCTCCGCCGAACCCGTGGAACTCGTTGGGCCTCGAGTGGCAGACTCCGACGCCCGTGCCGTGGTTCAACTTCGAGCACATCCCCGTCGTGCTGAACGACCCGTACCACTACGGCGAGCCGGAGGCGGCACCGGTAGCCGATCTCGGCAGACCCATGGCGTCCGTCGGCGCCCCTGCCGGCTCCGTCACCCATGACGATCTCGGGACCGGCGCGGACGGCGACGGCGACCCGCGGCCCCCGATCCTGTGAGCCCCATCCTGTGAGGACCTAACGGATGACAACGGCAGATAACCCCGTCGAGAACCAGCGGTTCGAGAGCTTCCCCGAGCTGAAGGAGACGCCCGAGGAGATCGCGTTCGAGGTGCGCGCCCAGGAGGGGGCGCTGTGGACCGGCGGGCGGCTCTTGATCGGCATTTGGGTCTTCGCCTTCGCCGCGCTGGCGTTCGCCTACTTCTATTTGCGCTCGGCGAACAACGAGGACCTCTGGCGTCCCAAGGGTGTCACGGCACCCACTGCGGTCGGCGCGGCGATCTTCGTCATCACGGTGGCGGCCGCCCTCATCGTGCAGTTCGGCGAGCGTCGCTTCCGGGAGAACGAGACGCTGGACTGGCAGGTCGCCGGCTGGACGGCCGTCCTGGGCGGTCTCTTGGTGATCGGCCTGCAGATCTGGCAACTGACGACTCTCCCGTTCTTCCCGGGATCGAGCGGATACGCCTCGTGCTTCATCGCCTGGGCCGCCTTGAACATCGCGGTGGTGCTGGCAGGCACCTACTGGATCGAAACCATCCTCGCCCGGGAGATCCGGCTGCGACGGGCCATGATTCAGGACGGTGGCGCTCCGACCTCGACGCTGCCCGTCGCTCGCCTCTTGCGGGCGAACCTCAACGGGTGCACGTACTTCTGGGGTTTCATCGCGGTGGTGGCAACGCTCTTCTGGCTAATGTTCTACGTGATCTGAGTTCGGGAGGCCTGCGCACATGATCGCCGATGTCGCCGCAACCCAGGCTCTGACGTTCGCCATCCCCCTCGGGACGCTCTTCGTGGTGCTCCTCTGGGGCTTCTTCCAGCGCCGGCCGACGCGATGACCGGTGGGGCTGCCGGCGAGCGGCCCCGCCAGCCCATGACCGCCGCGAACGCCGCGACCTGGCGGGCGTGGTGCCTCGTGGCCGCGATGTTCGTGGCGCTCGGTGCACTGATTCCCCCACTCGCCACGGTGGCGCGTCGGGCGGACTACGGCCAGGCCTTGCAGTTCTCCCTCCTCGCCATCGCGCTCCCGGCGCTTCTCACCCTCGGGGCGCCCTGGCGCCTCCTGCGGCTGTCGTCTGGTGCGGCATCAGGCGTCTCCTCGTCCCGCGTCGTCGACCGACTCGCCGAAGGGCGGTCGCGCCATCGCGAGCTCTCCCGGGCGTTCGCCTTCATCGTCCCGGATCTCGTCGTGATCGTCCTCTGGCACGCTCCCAGCGCCGTGGCTGCGGTCGCACGCGACGGCTGGCTGGTGCTGGTCGAAGCGGTCACCCTTGTCTTCTTCGGCGTGGCGTTGTGGCTCGAGCTCATCCCCTCCCCGCCGCTCATGCCGCGCTCGGGCCACCTACGGCGAGCCGTCCTCGGCGCCGTCGTGATGTGGGTGCTGTGGATTCTCGCCTACGTCACCGGACTGTCGAATCACGGGTTCTACCCGAACTTCTCCCATGCGCCGGGGGGGCTCGGCGCCGCGGCCGACCAACAGATCGCGTCAGCCATCGTGTGGTTCGTCGCGGCCGTGTCTTTCGTCCCGGTCATCTTCTGGAACGCGATCATGTGGCTGAGGACCGAAGACGATCCTGACACCGAGCTCCTCGCGCTCTCGCGCGGAGCGGCGCCGGGGATCACCGCCACTCTCCGGCGGTGATGGCATACCTTCGTGACAGAGCTTCGTGACAGAGCTTCGTGACAGAGCTTCGTGACAGAGCTTCGTGACAGAGCTTCGTGACAGAGCTTCGTGACAGAGCTTCGTGACAGAGCTTCGTGACAGAGCGGTCCCGTTTTCCGACGGGAGAGGTGGGCCGACAACCCCGGAGGGTTCAGCTCGAGCTCGTGGCCGAGGCGACCGCCGGCAGATCGACCGGCTGGAGGTGCGTCTGGAGGGAGCTGTCGGCCGCCTGCTCCTGGGCGATTGCGCTCCCTCGGTCCTCGTCGAGCTGGGTCTCCTCCTTCGCCAGGTTGTGCAGGGCGCTCGCATCGTTCGGGGTGTTCATGAGGGTCTGCACGTCCTCGATCGCCCGCAGCGCGTCCGAAGTGGTCCACAGGATCGTCGTGGCCACCATGTCGGCGAGATGCTTCCCGGCCGTCGTCCCGGGCACCTGGACGTCGCCCAGGTCGTTGATGCCCTCGCTGGCGAACGAGCACGCCGTCTGGTCGTCGCCCAGCAGGCCCGGCGTGGGCGCCCGGTCGGCCGGCGTGAGCCGGTGCGTCTCCTGGAGCGTCCAGATGCCCACCGCCTGGTGGATGGCCAGCGCGCACGGCCCCAGGTCGCCGTTCACCTCACTCATGACACTGCGCTCGGCGCTGATGTCGCTCGCCCGGGACGTGCTTACGGGCAGATCGGTCAGCACGGTGATGACCACGATCACGACGACAACCGCGGCAATGGCCAACGTGCGGTGGCGGTGCCACCACGCCGCCCGAGCGTGCGGCGGGGAGGGCGGCGGGTCGGCGAGCGGACCAGCCGGCGGCTCGGAGGTGAACCCGTCCGGGGGTGGGAGGGTCGGACCGCTCACTGTGCCAAGAGCCTCTCGGCGTAGGTCGCGATGCCCTCGCCCCAGCGCGACACCGTCGCCGACGGCGAGCTGAACGCGCCTGTTCGCGCTCTCGTCGGCGAACGGTGTGGCCCGGTAGACGACCCGGCCGTCGGGGCTGACGAAGTCCATGACGTCGTTGTGTGCTTCGAGGCTGGTCTTGGTGTCGACGGAGATGGAGACCCCGTAGGCCTTCCAGATCGTGTCGAGGGTGGCCAGCGGTCCAGTCAGCATGTGCCAATTGGCGAGCGCCCCGAGGCCGGTGCCGCTGACAGCGGGAGCCTCCGCCGACTGCGCCAGGGCCGCCGGGTCGGTGTTCACCGTCACGAACTCCACCTGCGCCGCCCTGGTCCCGAGGTCCGCGTCGGCCTGCTCGATCTCGGCCGCCAGCACGGGGCAGATGTCGTTGCACGGCGCGTTGAAGAAGGTCACCACGACCGCCCGCGGCGGGCGCGCCGGGACGGCGATCGTCTGCCCTGTCTGATCGGACAGCGAGAAGGCCGGGGCCTGGCGCGGCTGAGGCAGAGACAGGCCCATGAAGGCCGCGAGCGGCGCACTCACCGATCGCTCGGACGTCGGTGCGGATGCGGCCGGCGCCGCCGATGGCGTCCGTGGCGCCGTCGTGGTCGTCGTGGTCGCCGTTGGGTTCAGGTCCGCCGAGGAGAACAGGTGCTCGCCGACGAGGCCCCCGAGGCTGAGTACCAGAACGGCACCGAGCACCCAGAAGACGAAGTTGTCAGGGATCCCCGGTGCCCCCTGCGCCAGCGCCGCCCTCCGGTCGACCGGCGGCTGGGGAGCCTGCTCCGGTCCCGCGTCGCCGCGCGCAGGTGCGTCGGCGTCGGGCACGGGCACGGCAGCGCTGCCGCCCTCGGTCTCCACCGGCCCGCTCATCGTTGTCCCTCGAGGCGCGCCACCCAGCGATCCAACGACGGGACCGTCTGCGGCCCGAGCGCGGCCCCGACCACCCGGCCCCGTGCATTGAGGAAGTAGCTCACCGGCAGTGCACTGACGAGGTACCGGGTGGCGGTCGTGGCCCGCGCATCGAGCCCGACGGGATAGGTCGCGCCCGCGGCGGCGAGCAGGCTCGTCGCCTCGGCGTCGGAGGTCTCGTTCGCGTCGACGCCGATCACCGCGACTCGTCCGGTCGCGCCCTTCGCCACCGTGGCGACGGCGGCGAGCTCTTGGCGGCAGTCGGGACACCAGGAGGCGAAGAAGTTCACGATGACCGGTGTCCCCCGGTAGGCCGCCAGCGTCACCGACCGGCCGCCCTCCAGCGAGGGCAGCGAGAAGGCGGGAGCGACGGTGCCCGCGGCCAGGACGGGCGGCGGGGCCGCCTTGAGCGCGGCCGTACCGGCGTCAGTCGGGTGCGAAGGACCACGGGTGACGACGAAGACGACGAAGCCCACCAGGCAGGCTCCTGCCACGAGCGCAACCCACCTGAAGACCCGGTCGCCGCTCCCGGCTCTGCGCGCCTCGACGACCTCGGACACGCTCAATCCCGCGATCGCCATGCAGCACCGCAGCGATCCCCCGTATCCATCCAGGTCAGGCTAGCCAGCGGCTTTTACGCCGGTGTGGTCGTCCGCGGGTTCCCTGCGCCCCGTGACGAGGCCCCGTGACGAGGCCCGGTGACCACGCCACCGGACCACCGGGCGCAACCCGGGGGACGTCACCATTCCGCCTGACGCTCGGCCGGTTCGATCCGCTCGCGCACCATGCGGCGCGCCGCCCGAGCCACGGGGTCCTCATGGATGAGGTGCCACCAGGCCGCCAACCCGATGCCGGCGAGGACGGGCCATTCGAACGTGTAGAACCAGCTCAGGCCATTGCCCCCGAGTGCCCGTCCCGCCTGCCACCAGGTCGCCACACCGCAGGCCGCCACCACGACGAGAAGCTCGAAATGGAGGAGTAAGGCGCGGGGTGAGACCCACCGCTTCATCACACAACGCATCGTACGGTCGCAATTCGGCCGACGCCCGGGTGCGCCGCTCCTACGGACCTGCACAGCGGTCATCCCCCCAGCGGTGACCCCCTGGACGGCCTCGCTACAGCTCCGTCAACAGTTCGCGGCAGCGCTGCGCGTCGGACAGGAGCTTGGCGCGGAAGCCGTCCATGCGCTCGAGCTTGGTGCTGATCTGCTGTGCCAGGGACTCGTTGAGGACCATCGCCTCTTGCAACGTCGCCTTCTGCTCCGCCCGTGCCTTCTTCGTCGTCGCACCCTTGGACGCGCGGTACGTGGCCCGCAATTCGTCGAGCCGCGTCTCGAGCGAGAGGAACTCGCGGATCTCGTCGAGGTTCATGCCCAGCACCTCGCGCAGCTCCAAAATGCGCTGCAGGTGCGCCAGGTCGTCGAGCGTGTAGCGGCGCTCGCCGCCGGTCGTGTACAACGACGGCGCCAGCAGGCCGAGTTCCTCGTAGTAGCGCAGCGTGCGCGCCGAGACACCCACCCGGGCCGCAGCATCGCTGATACGGATGCCCGCCTCCCCGACAGGCTCCGCGGCCAGCGGTGAGAGGGACGCAGCGACAGGACCGGTCCCGGCGACATCGTCGGCACCGGCGACGGGGCGGGTGACAGGGTCCGGTTGGGTGGTCACTGGCATCTCAGTCCACCAAAAGAGGTTCGGTCTCGGCCACTGCCTCTTGAGCGGACACCCGCTCAACCTCAGCGCCGTCGGCACCGACGGCGACACCGTTCAGCGACTCCACGCCGAGCGGCTCGTCCTCGTAGTGGTACTTGCCACCCCGCAGCAGCGAGGCCACCGCCCCGAGCAGGCACACCGCCGCCGCGAAGGAAAAGGCCTCGGTGAGGCCCTGCGAAAAGGCCGGCGCGATCAGGTGAGGGAAGAACTGCCGGCTGGTGAGGTAGTGCGCGGTGGCCGGCGGCAGGTGCGACAGCTCCGCACTGCCGAGCAGCGTCTGTATCGGGTTGTAGCCGAGAAAGGCGGCAAAGAGGCTGCCCACAGGCGGCAGGTGCGAGACGCGGGTCGCCACGGTCGTGCTCACGCCCTGGGCTGTCAGTCCGTGGAAGAGCGCGGAGGGCAGCGTGGAGGCGAGCCCGAGGATCATCAAGGTGAAGAAGATCCCGATGGAGAGAACCTGGGCTGACGAGTTGAACGTGCCCGCCATGCCGGCACCGGCGCCGCGTTGACTGGCCGGAAGGCTGTTCATGATGCCGGTCTGGTTCGGCGCGATGAACATCCCCATGCCGATGGAGTTGAAGAAGATCAGCGCGGCAAAGCCGAGGTATGGGAAGTTCACCGGCAAAAGGATCAACGCGATGAAGGTGAGCGCAACGAGCACCAATCCCCCCGTCGCGAATGGACGCGCCCCGTAGCGATCGGCCAGCACGCCGCTCAGCGGCCCGGCCATCAACAGGCCCACGGTGAGCGGGATCATGTAGATGCCGGCCCACAACGGTGTCTGCTCGAAGCTGTAGCCGTGCAACGGGAGCCAAATGCCCTGGAGCCAGATCACGAGCATGAACATCAGGCCACCCCGGCTGAGCGACGCAAGGAAGCTGGCGACGTTGCCGGCGCTGAAGGCTCGGATTCGGAAGAGCGAGAGCCGGAACATCGGATGGGAGACCTTGGTCTCGATGATGCCGAAGACAACGAGGATCGCGAGGCCGCCGAAGATCTCCGCCAACACGACGGGGCTGGTCCAACCCATCGTGTGGCCGCCGTAAGGCAACAGGCCGTAGGTGATACCGACGAGAACGAGGACGAGCCCGACCGCGAAGGTGATGTTGCCCAGCCAGTCGATCTTCGCCGGCGTGCGCACGCCGCGGTCCTCGAGTTTCACGTAGGCCCACAAGGTGCCCATCACGCCGAAGGGCACCGAAATGAGGAAGACGAGGTGCCATTCCACCGGTGCGAGCAGGCCGCCCAGCACGAGCCCGACGAAGGAGCCCGCGACGGCGGCCACGTTGTTGATGCCCAGCCCGAGACCCCGCTTGTCAGCCGGAAACGCGTCGGTGATGATCGCCGACGAGTTGGCGAAGAGCATGGCCCCACCCACCCCCTGGCCGACGCGCATCACGATCAGGTAGATGGCGCCCGCCGTGCCCGACAGCCACGTGACGGCCAGCAGGATCGAGAACGCGGTGAAGACGGCGAATCCGAGGTTGAAGATCTTGACCCGGCCGAACATGTCGCCCACGCGACCGAGCGTCACGACCAGCACGGCCAGCACGACCATGAAGCCCATCAACATCCAGAGCATGTAGCCGGTGTTCCCCGGCGTGAGCGGGTTGAGGTTGATGCCGCGGAAGATGTCGGGGAGCGAGATGAGAACGATCGACTGGTTGATGAACACCATCAGGGTCCCGAGGGTGACGGTCGACAGGGCGATCCAGCGGTAATTCGAGTGATCAGCGGCGCCGGCGGCCGACCCGGGCGCGGGGCGTGGCCGTTCGTCTGGAGGAGGGTCGTGCGACTCACGCCCGAAAAGTTTAACGTTAACGTCAGGGTCATGAATCAGCGCAGGGCGAAAGACGCCCTGACCTGGGCGTTAGGCGAGCGGCGGGGTGCGGAGCGTCGAGGCGGTCAGCGCTGCCTCGAACACTGCGGCCACGTCGTGGGAATAGGCCACAGCGGCCTGGCTGCCCAGCTGGGTGACCGACATGAGCACTGCGAGCATGAGGGCGACGATCCCGGGGCCGACGACCGCCGGATCGATGTCGGTGCGCACCGTGCCGGCCGCCTGCGCCGACCGCAGCAGCTCGGTGCACGCCTTGCGCAGCTCGGTCAGCGCCGGCATCTCGAGCACCCGCATGGTGACCTCGGGCTCGAGGCCGGCCAGCAGGCGACGGGCCAGCGGGTGGCGCTGCACCGCGTCGACCAGGGTGAAGATCAGGCTCTCGTGGAAGCGCGCCACGTCGGCCACGTCAAGGACGGTCGCCAGGCCCTCGTGGATCACGCCCGCGGCGTCCTCGTCGACCGCGGCGAAGAAGAGGGCCTCCTTGTTCGCGAAGTAGGCGTAGGCCACGGTGCCGCCGACGCCGGCCTCGCGGGCGATGTCGGCGACCGACGTGGCCCGATAGCCGTCCCGCCCGAAGCGAGCGATCGCCGCCGCGAGGATGGCCCGCCGTGTCTGGGCGCCCTTGCTCTCCGCCGCGGGCCGGGTCGCCTCTCGCTGAGCCTTCACCTCGTCGGGTCCCACTCCTGGTCAGCCGCCTTGCTCGTCGAAAAAAAGAGGATTTGAGTGAATCTCTCTGTTAATCTAGCATGTCCGGCTGTAGCCGAGCGGGAGGTAAACACCATGACCCAGGTCACCCAGACAGCGACGGCGCGGCGGACGGCCACGTCGAGCGGGACCGACGCCGGAACCGAGGCAGAGACCGGCGGCAGGACAGAGGACCGGCCCGAGCGTGGAGCCCAGGCCGAGAGCCAAGCCCAGACGAGCAACCCGGCGAGGACGGTTCCCACCCGCCGGATGTCCTTCGAGGATTCCTTGCGGGATTTGCCGCGCCACTTCGCCGGCGACGGCGACCTGATCTCGGGCACCTCATCGCGGCACTGTCGGCGGTGTTCCCCGACGGCGAGGACTTCTTCGTGCGCTCGGTCCGCCACTTCCGCGACCAGATCACCGACCCGGCGCTCAAGCGCCAGGTAGCCGGGTTCATCGGCCAGGAGGCGGTGCACGGCCGGGAGCACCGGGCCTTCAACGACCGCCTCGCCGAGCTCGGCTACCCGACCAAGCAGTTCGAGTCCTTCACCAAGGCGGCGCTGCGTTTCCGCGAGCGCATCCTGTCCGCCAAGTCCAACCTTGCCGCCACCGCCGCGCTCGAGCACTTCACCGCGACGCTGGCCGAGCTGGTCCTCACCAGCGAGGAGATCCGCGACCGATATGGGTGCGCGACGCCGTCCGCGACCTGTTCGTCTGGCATGCCCTCGAGGAGTCCGAGCACAAGGCCGTCGCCTTCGACGTCTACCGGGCGGTCGGCGGCGGCGAGCGCATGCGGGTCTGGACGATGAACTTCTTCCGCTTCGGCTTCGTGTCCGGCATGGCGGCTCCAGTGGTCATCTCGCTGCTCGGCGACCCGGCCACCTACCGGCCCGGCACCCTGCGCCGGAGCTGGCGCAAATTCCGGCGGTCGCCGATCATGAGCGCCGGCCGTCTGGGGCCAGCTCAGGGACTACAACCGCCCCGACTTCCACCCCGACGACAGCGACACGACCGGATTGGTCGAACACTGGCGGGCCGAGCTGTTCGGCGAGCACGGCACCCTGAACGACAAGCTGATCGGAGCCGGGACCTGATGCCACTCGGCGCCGAGACCGACACCATCTCGACCACCTCGACGTCCTCGTCGTCGGCGCCGGCCTCTCGGGGATCGGCGCCGGCCACTACCTGCAGCCCGAGTGCCCGTGGGCCTCCTACGCCATCTTCGAGGCGCGCGACGCGATCGGCGGCACCTGGGATCTGTTCCGCTACCCGGGGATCCGTTCCGACTCGGACATGTTCACGCTCGGGTACTCGTTCCGGCCCTGGGACGGCGAGAAGTCGATCGCCGACGGCGACTCGATCCTCCAGTACATCAAGGACACCGCAGCCGAGTCCGGTGTCGACGCGCACATCCGCTTCCACCACCGCGTCACCGCGCCGACTGGTCCACGCCGACGCGCGCTGGCACGTCACGGCCGAGCGGACCGACACCGGCGAGACCTTGCAGCTGACCGCCGGCTTCCTCTTCTCCTGCAGCGGCTACTACCGCTACGACCGCGGCTACCTGCCCGACTTCGCCGGCATGGACGACTTCGCGGGCACGTCGTGCACCCCCAGGCCTGGCCCGAGGACCTCGACGTCAGCGGCAAGCGGATCGTGGTCATCGGGAGCGGGGCCACCGCGGTCACGCTGGTCCCCGCGCTGGCGCGACGGCCGCCCACGTGACCATGCTCCAGCGCTCGCCGAGCTACATCGCCTCGCTGCCCGAGCGGAGCCCGGTGGCCGGCGCTGCCGCGAAGGTCCTGCCCGCCCAGCAGGCCGGGACGGTCGCCAAGTGGTTCCACGCCCTGCTGACCCAGGCCTTCTACTCAGTGAGCCGCCGGTACCCCGAGTTCGTCAAGCGGATGCTGCGCAAGGGCCTCGAGCGCAATCTCCCGCCCGGCTACGACATCGACACCCACTTCACCCCCCGCTACAACCCGTGGGACCAGCGGTTCTGCGCCGTGCCCGACGGCGACCTCTTCCAGGCCATCAGCGCCGGCACGGCTTCGGTCGTCACCGACCACATCGAGCGCTTCACCGAACAGGGCCTGCTGCTGACCTCCGGGACCGAGCTCGAGGCGGACATCATCGTGACCGCCACCGGGCTCGAGCTGCTCTTCCTCGGCGGCATCGCACTGCAGCGTCGACGGCGATGCGTCGACCCGGCGACCCGCCTCACCTACAAGGGCATGATGATCGAGGGCGTGCCCAACCTGGCCGTCGCCATCGGGTACGCCAACGCGTCGTGGACGCTCAAGTGCGACCTCACCTGCGACTACGTGTGCCGCCTGCTCAACCACATGCGCCGAGCGGGGTCTGACCGAGTGCGTGGCCCGCAACGACGGCGGCGCCTCGGCCGAGGACGGTCCGCTGCTCGGTCTGAGCTCGGGCTACATCCAGCGCTCGGCCCACCTGCTCCCGAAGCAGGGCAGCCGCCAGCCCTGGCAGGTACACCAGAGCTACCTGCGCGACTACCGCGCGCTGAAGATGAGCGACATCGAGGACGAGGTCATGGAGTTCTCCGGTCCCTCCGCCACCCTAGGTACCGCGTCGCGGCACGCCCGGAGCGGTCCGTCGTCCCGGTGGCTTCGTGACGTGAGGGTGTTCGAGGGCCGTGTGGCCGCCATCACCGGCGCGGCCTCGGGTATCGGCCGTGCCCTCGCCGAGGAGCTCGGCCGCCGCGGCGCGCACCTCGCGTTGGCCGACATCGACGATGCCGGGCTGGCCGAGACGGTGGCGCATTGCGAGGGGTACGGCGTGAAGGTCACCGCGCAGCACCTCGACGTGGCCGACCGGGCCGCCGTCTACGCCTGGGCCGACCGCGTCGTCGCCGACCACGGCCGGGTCAACCTCGTCGTCAACAACGCCGGCGTCGCGCTCGGGCGCCACCGTCGAGTCCATGTCCTATGAGGACTTCGAGTGGCTGATGGGCATCAACTTCTGGGGCGTCGTCTACGGCACCAAGGCGTTCCTCCCCCATCTGAAAGCCTCGGGTGAGGGCCACGTCGTCAACCTCTCGAGCGTCTTCGGGCTCATCAGCGTCCCCTCCCAATCCGCCTACAACGCGGCCAAGTTCGCGGTGCGCGGCTTCACCGACACGCTGCGCATGGAGCTCGAGATCGAGGGTGCGCCGGTGTCGGTGACGACGGTCCACCCCGGCGGCATCAAGACCAACATCGCACGCAACGCGCGCGTGGACGCAAGCGTCGCCGAGTTGGCCGGCGACGCGGAGGCGGCGCGCGCCGACTTCGAACGCCTCTTCATCACGAGCCCCGAGAAGGCAGCCCACCAGATCCTCGCCGCGGTCCAGCGAGACCGCCGCCGCGCCCTCATCGGGCCCGACGCCAAGGCCATCGACCTCCTGGCGCGCCTGCCCGCCGGCCTCTACCAGTCGGTGCTGACGCGGGGCGCCCGCGCCGGCAGGGCGCGTCGGCAGTCCCCACCCGGTTCAGCCTGAGCCCGGCGGACGCTCCGGCTCAGGCCGCCAGCCCGTTCAACAGAGTGCCGACGGCCAGTCGCCAGCGCCGCTCAATCGACTCGGTCGACGTCCCCAGCCGTCCCGCCGCCTCGGCGAACGCCATGCCCTGCATCAGGGCGACGAGGACGTGCGCCACGTCGGTCTCGTCACCGCGCAGGCGGCCGGCGTCGATGCAGCGCCGCACCCGGTTGACGATCAGGATGCGCACCGAGCTGGTGGCCGCCAGCTCGTCGGGTCCCGGCGCGAAGTCGGAGAAGGGCCGCGAGAACATCACCTCGGCCAGGGCGCGATTGGCCCGGATGAAGCGCCGGTAGACGGCGGCGAGGGCCCAGATGTCGGCGATCGGGTCGTCCCCCTCGCGCACGGCGCCGAGCTCGTCGCCGAGCTTGCGGAAGCCCTCGAAATAGAGCTCGCGGACGACGCCGGACTTGTCGCCGAAGAGCTCGTAGAGGGCGGGCGCCGACGTCTCGGCCCGGGCCGCCAGGGAGCGGGCAGTCAGACCCGCGGCGCCCGCCTCGGCCAGCAGGTCGACGGCGCTCGCCAAGAGGCGTTCCCGCAGCTCGGGCGTGCGCTGCTTGGTGCGAGGCATCAGGCCGAGGTCCCAGCGGTCCCGCGCCCTGGACAGCGACAGCCCTTTTTTTGAAACACTGTTTCGGAACATCGTTTCAATATAGGCGATCCAGCCACGCACGGAGGGCACCATGACCACCCCCACTAGCGACGACAGCCTCGTCTCCTACGCCAGCGACGGCGCCATCAGCACCATCACGATGGACGACGGCAAGGTCAACGTCTTCTCCTTCGCGATGCTCCGAGCCCTGCACCGGGCCTTCGACGAGGCGGAACGCGACGGGACCGTCGTCGTCCTCACCGGCCGGCCCGGCTGCTTCTCCGCCGGCTTCGACCTCGGGACGCTGCGCGGCGCACCCGAGCACGCCCCTGAGCTGCTCCGGCTGGGCGCCACCATGGCCGAGCGCATCCTGTCCTTTCCCGCGCCGGTCGTGGTCTCGTGCACGGGCCATGCCTTCCCAGCCGGCGCCTTCCTCCTCCTGGCGGCCGACACCCGCATCGGCGCCGACGGTCCCTTCAAGCTGGGGCTGAACGAGGTCCGGATCGGGCTGACCCTGCCGTGGTTCGCCGTGGCCCTGGCCCGCCACCGACTGACGCCAGCCTTCTTCGACCGCGCCGCGGTGACCGGCACCCTCCTCGATCCGTCAGCGGCACGAGAGGCCGGGCTGCTCGACGCCGTCGTCGCCCCCGACGAATTGGCCTCCGCCGCCTTCGCCGCGGCCGCGGACCTCCCGGAGTCGACCGCGATGCCCACGCGGCCACCAAGCTGCGCGTGCGCCAGGGCGTGCTCACCGAGCTCCGCGAGGCGATCACAACGGAGCTGAGCTGACATGGGACACGGAGATGCGGGTGTACTGGACACCGGCCGCCGCAGCGCCCATGATCGCGACGTGGAGTCTCCGTCGCTCATCGAGTCGATCATTGGCTTCCCCGGCGCCGTCCTGCGCCTCCCCTCCACGGCGCTCGCCGCCATGGAGGCGGTCAACGACATGGCCGAGCGGCTGGACCGGCTGATGACCCTGCTCGAGCGTCTCGACGGCGGCGTCGACCAAGGCCGGCTCGGGGATCGACCTCGCCGCGCTGGGCATCTCGGCCGCGGTCTCGGGACTCGAACAGGCGGTCGGCACACTCGATTCGTCGCTGCCCTCGCTCTCTGACTCGGCCGCCGCACTGCGCAACCTCACCGAGCGCCTGAGCGGGGTGGCCATCGAGCTGGCCAGCGAGCTCCCCAAGGCGACGCGGTCGCTCCAGGAGGTGTCGCCGGAGCTGGCGAGCGTGGTCGGCATCCTCGATGATCGCTTCACGCACCTCGACGACGTCGTGACCGAAATGGCCCGGCTCGTCGAAGCTGTCATCGGCACCATCCCCGGCATGCGGCGCGTCCTGCGGGTGAGCACCAACACCGTCCCCTTCGAACCCAGCTGACGACAAGGAGCTCCCCATGGGTGCATCGGATCAGGAGGCCGCGCTCGCGGCCGTTCGCGCCACATCGGTCCCCGTCCACGACATCGGGACCGCCATCTACCTGAGTCCTGACGTCATGGCACTGGCGGCCGAGTGGGGATGGGCCAACCCGTTCGCGTTCTACTTCGCCGGCCGTGGTGGCATGCTCGGTGAGGTTGGCCCCGACGTCGTCACGTCCGCGCTTGGGTGGTTCGAGCCGAACGCCGTGGCCGCGATGTACGCCGAAGGCGTGGGCGTGGCCGGCGCGAAGGCCGCGGCGGCGCGCATGGCAGAAGCGCACGGGGAGTGGGGCACGAAGCACTACGCCGGCGTCGAGGGGATCGATGACATCGTGGCGGTCAGCGAGCAGCTGGTCGACGGGATCGAGGGTTCGGCCCTCCCGCTCTTCGTGGGCTGGCGTGACGCGGCGCGCTCGGAGGACGCGGCGGGTCGGGCCGCGCAGCTCATGCAGATGCTGCGCGAGTGGCGCGGCGGTCTCCACCTCGTCGCCACCACCGCTGTCGGCCTCTCACCCCTCGAGGCGATCCTCACCAACGAGGGCGAAGGTCAGGCCAAGTTCTTCGGGTGGTCCGAGCCCTTCGCCGACGTCAGCGCGATCAAGGCCAAGCATGACGAAGCCGAGCAGACCACTGACCGGTTGTGCGCGTCGACGCTGGCCGGCGCACTCGACGCAGCCCAGTTCGCGGCGTTCGAGACGGGCGTGTCGGCCCTGCGGGCGGCCACCCCGTAGGCGCCGCCGGACCCGGGCGCCGGGGGTGGCCCCGAATCCGGGACCGACTAGTGTGAGTGGCTGCTCGACGGGAGGCTCATTCCCCGACCGGGGAGTAGGGCCAATCGCCGCCACGGACCTGTGGTGCAGCTCGGAGTGCACGCCGCCCTGTCAAGGCGGAGGTCGCGGGTTCAAATCCCGTCAGGTCCGCCGCCAGGCTCTGCGTCGCCCCCGGGCGGTAGGGCCTGGGAACCCGGTCGGGTAGCTCAGTTGGTAGAGCGCGCGCCTGAAAAGCGTGAGGTCCGCGGATCGATGCCGCGCCCGACCACCGAGGGAGTTCTGACCTCGTCGTATGCTTTCAGCGGCGCGTCTTCCCACTCAAACGGACCACAACGAAGAAAGCGTGAGGTCGCGCGTTCGCCCAGCACGTCCTTCCTGTTCAGCGAAGAAGCCGGGCTTCGTGCCCACGGCATGTCCACTCCTACTTGAAACAGGTTCTCATCCCGGGGGAAGCCTCATCCGGTTGGCCGGTTCGTCGGCTGCACCATCTCGAGCTCCTGGGAAACGACCAAAAGCAGCAGGTCGAGGAGGAGGGAGTACTTCGTGCAGTCCATGACCACATCGCCCGCATGGGCAGCGCGATCAGCGAACATCTTGACGGCAGACGGCCGACAATCTTGACGGTGGGGCGGCGGTCATCCGGCAACGCGTTAGCCGTCCAAAGGTGCTGCTTGTCCGAGCCGGGAGAAGCCGGCGATGACTACACGACGCTCTTCTCTACCGAATTGCTTGACAGAATTGGAACAGGTTCCAATCTGCGACGGTAGAACGGTCAGGAGGCGAGGTGTATCGGGCTATGCACTTTGACCCTGCTCTCGTTCGTGAACCCAGGCGTAGCTTGGTCCCTTGACATTTCCTCTACAGAGTTCCCAGTGTTCCGGGTGGTTCTGCTTCTGGAGTCGTCGCTCAGCATCGCCCTACGCGGGTTCCGCAAGGGCCTAAGTCCTCTTGTCCGCGCCTCTGGACCACCTCGTACTGCGAACGCTGCTCTTTGCGCTGGTTGCGGCGAGCAGCCCGCTCGCCCTTGGTTCCGTCATCGCCATCGTCACCAGTGCGCAGGGCCGAATCAAAGGTGCTGCGTTCGCCATCGGATTCGTCAGCGGTCAGGCCCTGATCTTCCTCCTCGCCCTCACTCTGGGGATCGCTACACTCGGCAACAGCGAGAACCACCCGACAGTCGTTGCCGTTCTTGTCACATTGTTCGGCGCTGCTCTGCTTTTGACGGCCGTACGGGTACGCGGCCAACATACGAAGCCCGTTCGAGTCCGAGGACCTAATCCTCGGACCGTGGCGTTGCGTGCCCGACTTGCCAGTTTGCGACCGCTCTCGGCGCTGGCCGTGGGAGCGGCGCTGGGAGTCGGAGGTCCGAAGAGACTCAGTATTACGGTCGCTGTGACGGCCATGATCACGGAGTCCGGCGTGAGCCACGCGAATGCCCTCCGACTCGGGGTGCTCTACGTGGGGATCTCCACCGTTCTTGTGTGGGCAGGGGCTCTGTTCTACATCGTGTGGGGCAAACGAGCGACCGACTGGCTCACCAATGCGCAGCATTGGAGCGTGCGGCACAGAGAGCCGCTGATGTTTTATCCGTCGGTGGTGCTTGGACTCGTCCTCGTCATCGACGGAATCGTGCAGCTCACGCGGTGAGAGTCGAAATCGCGAGGACCCCAGGGTCGGCGCACGCTTTATACTTGGTTGCGTACGCAAAATGTTTGGCTGCTCTCATGCTCGCTGCATGAGCTCGTACCGCCGACATCACTCCGACAACGCGTGGGCCGCCTGGCCGTGTTGGTGCGCCGTGTGAACGTCGAGCTCGTCCTGGTCGGTCAGGTGCGGCGTGATGTCGAATACCACTTTCTTGATCGTCCCTGTAAACGGGAATGGCTTCTTGTCTTCGTAGACGCGATCCACCACGCCACCATTGTCACGTCCGATGTCCATACCCGCATAACCCGAGAAACGGATCGGCACCGTGAAGTCCATTCGCCCCTTACCGATCTGGCGATCATTGACGCGCAAGGTCACGTCTCCGCCGGTCGCCGGCTTGGCCGCGTCAGCCAAGAACTCCATCCGCACCGTGATTTCGCCGGTAGGCAGGTCTTCCTCGGCGACCTGCGTGTAGACGAACACGCCCATCATCGAGTAGGTGTGAGTGAGCTTGCCGTCCTTGACATAGAGCGTAAATCCCCCGAGGTGATCTGCCTCGGCCACGATGACGCCTTCGGCACCCTCCTTCGGCACGACCAGGTCCGCATTGATGGTGTAGGAGCGGTTGTAGATCCTCGGGATCATGCCGGGCAGAACGTTTTGGACGTCGCCCCGGAACTCGAAAGTCGTATCTTGCGTAATGGGGGGCACCATGCCGAAAAACGAAGAGAGTGCGGCGAGGAGCGGTAGGACCTTGTAGCGCTCGGCTTCCTCCCAAAACAGGTCCTTGAGCTCCTGCACCTTCTCGGGATGGTCGGCCGCGAGGTCTTTTGCCTGGGAAAAGTCGTCAGGCAGAAAGTAGAGCTCGGCCGGACCGGCGTCGGGGTCCCAGACACCTGGTGCATACGGAGCCAGCGCATCGGGCGTGAGCGCCCACGGGATCCGTTCGGTCTTCATGGCCAGCCACCAGCCGTCCTTATACATGGCCCGGTTGCCCACCGTCTCGAAATACTGCTGCGTGCGGTGCTCGGGCGCCGCCCCGTCGGTGAACGACGCGCCGAACGAGGAACCGTGCATCGATTCCTGCTCGATCCCGTCGACTGCTGCCGGCTCGGGGATGCCCGTCAACCTCGAGAATGGTCGGGGCCACGTCGATGACGTGGGTGAACGGCGTACGCAGGGCACCGGCGTCCTTGATATGAGCCGGCCAATGTACGACCAAAGGGTTTCGGGTCCCACCCAGGTGAGACCCCACCTGCTTGCCCCACTGGAACGGGGTGGCCCCGGCCCATGCCCACGCGGCCGAATAGTGGGGATCCATGATCGGACCGCCCCACTCGTCCAGCCCGCCGTAGCGCTCGGAGAGCTCGAGCTGCATTTCCTCGGTCAGCGGGATCCCATTTTGGGTCGTGAGCTCGTTGAACGAACCGGTGGTCGTTCCTTCCATGCTGGCCCCGTTGTCCCCCCAGATCCAGAGAATGAGCGTGTTGTCGAGCTCTCCGAGTTCCTCGATGGCGTCGATGACCCGCCCCACGTTGTAGTCGGCGTTCTCAGAGAACCCGGCGTAGACCTCCATCTGGCGGGCGTAGAAGGGCCGCAGATTCTCCGGAACCGTGTCCCAGGCCGGGAAGGCCGCGTCGCGCGGGGTCAGCTCGGCGTCGGCAGGGATCACCCCAAGCTCCTTCTGGCGGGCGAACGTCTCCTCGCGCAGCTTGTCCCACCCCTGGTCGAAGTGCCCCTTGTACTTGTCCGCCCACGAGTTAGCAACGTGATGAGGCGCATGGCTACAACCGGTGGAGAAGTACAAGAAGAACGGCTTGGTGGCGTCCTGGGCGCGGACGCCATGGAGCCACTCGATTGAGCGATCCGCCATGGCGTCGGGGAAGTAGTACGGGTCGTCCTTGTCGTAATAGCCGTCCGGAGTCCCGATGATCTTCTGGTTCTCGGCCAAACAGGGATCCCACTGACTCGCGCCTCCACCCAGGAACCCGTAGAAGTAGTCGAAGCCCCAGCCGTTCGGCCAACGGTCGAACGGACCGGCGGGGCCCTGTTGGCCGTCGGGTGTGAGGTGCCATTTTCCGATGATCGCGGTGCTGTACCCGTTGTCCCTCAGGATCCGAGGAAGCGGCGCGCAGTCGCGGGGCAACGTCGCCGAGTACCCGGGGAAGCCACCGGCGAATTCCCCGATGGAGCCGAAGCCCACCGCGTGATTGTTCCGCCCGGTCAGCAGCGACGCGCGGGTCGGAGAGCACAACGCCGTCACATGGAAGCGGTTGTAGCGAAGGCCGCTATTCGGCCAGGCGAGTCAGATTAGGCGTCTGGATCGGGCCGCCGAACGTGCTCGGATTCCCGAACCCGGCGTCGTCGATCAGGACGAGGAGCACGTTGGGAGCACCCGCCGGTGGTACCGGGTGCCCGATGAGATTCCAGTCAGGTTGCGACCCGTCCAGTGTCTTCCGTGCCGTCCCCGCGAAGGGTGGACGGCGGATCGGGAGATGGCGGCGATCTACATCGCTCATGGTTACTCTCCTCCTCTATGGGGCAATCGCCCGGAAAATGCGGTGATAACGACCAGGTCGGCGTCCCGACCACACCTCGGATGCGCCAATAGCGGGTGGTGGTCGCCAACGCCCAGGTGTGTCGAGACCTCAGCTGAGGGTGACGCGGGACTCATTGACCTCCGCCTTTGCTCGACGCCGCACCCTCTTCGGGTTCGACTTGCTTCGTCAACTCGTCGAGAGCGCTATTGAGCTCTCGAACTCGTTCGCGCCGCGCCTCGTCAGCCTGAGTTAGTTCTTCGGCCGTGGGTGACTTCTCGCGCGAGCGCAGGAGCCGATCTGCCTCGCCGGAGAACATCAAACCACGCAAAGCCGCCGACGACGAGGAGGCCGCGCGTCGGGATGCGTCATCGGGGGCACCCGTTACCAGGCTGTCCAGTGCGTGCGCGGCAGTCTCGATCTGAGTCCTCACCGCCTCTCGTCGCTCCGGCTCGATGTCTGTCGCATCGCTAAGCAGGAGGTCTCGAGCGACTTTTGCCTGCTGCAGCGCCGGCCGGGCGTCCTGTCTCCATGTCGCTAGAGCTGCTTGTCGAGACCGGGCACGCAACAGCAGGATGAGGGCAACGATCAGGCCAGCAACGAGCACGATACCGAGGATGATCCAGCCCCAAGGTGTCGAGGAGCTCGTTGTTGTTACGACCGTAATCGTGGTCGAGCTTGTCTCTACGCTCGAGGTCGTGGTGGGCGGGATGGTCGTCGTCGGTGCTTCGGTCGTGTTGGTGTTCGTGGGCGGTGCGGTCGTCGGTGCTTCGGTCGTGTTGGTGTTCGTGGGCGGTGCGGTCGTCGGTGCTTCGGTCGTGTCGGTGGTCGTGGGCGGCGCTGTCGTCGGTGCTTCGGTCGTGGGGGTAGTCGTCGACGGCAACGCGACGGAGGGCTTGCTGGTCGGCGTTGATGGCGACGCTGTGGTCGTACTGGGCCTGCTTGCCGGCGGGTTGGTCGACCCCGAGCCGCCGCATGAGCTGAGCGTCAGCGCCGCTGCCCCAGCAAAGACGAGCGGAAGGACGTAGCGGCTCTTGGATGACCACGACGCGTGCCGTACGTGTGATGCAGGCACGAAGGCCACGATGTCCGCACCTTCCTTTTGGCGTGGCCAGTTCATCCTGTCTGTCTCTCGTAGCCGACGAGTCCAAGGCCGCCGAGATACGACGGTAGAGCCCGTGGCAAGTTCCTTGCGAGTCATTCAAAGTCGGATCGCATTTTCATGAACCAGCGGGACGGCTCTCTTTCGAGGCCTATGGCAAGGCCGAGCGACACGTGGGTGGAATCATTGAACGTCCGCGGGACGGGCGATGATATAGATCAGCGCACCGAGGATGGGGAGGAAGAGAATGAGGATCGTCCATCCGGCTTTCGCCCAACCATGATGATCGCGACGACGGAAGTTGTCGACGAAACACCAAACAATGAAGAAGATCATTAGAACGACGCCAGCGAACATGAGCATCGTCCAGAAAAGGCTCAGGAGTGGGTAGGTATAGGCAAACATTGCGTTCCTCCGCTGAGACCACGCGGCGTCGGTCCCACGATCGAGTATCGCAATACCAGGTTCACCCGTCATCACCCTGGCTGGGGTGATCTTGTCGCAACCCAAGTGCTCACGGACGCTTACTCGCTGCGAGAAACGGCACCCCCGAACACGGGACTCCACATCTGCCTTCTTCGCGGTGGAATCCGGCCGCGGGCTGAACCACAGGCTGACATGGACGCCTGCTTCGCTTTGTGGTCGGCAAAGTGTGTGCGGTCCGCGAGACCGGCTGTGGGCTTGCATCGGCGGCACGGGTGGCGGCACTGAAACCCCTGACATCAGTCCATGGGGTACCGCTACGCATGGCGTGGTTGACCACCAAGCTCACTCTCAACAGCCATACCTAGACCTGCCGTCGTCTGTGCTCTTATGCGGCGAGTACGGCGAAGAATTCCAACAACAGTTCGTTGACCTCTTTCGGTCGCTCCTGCTGCGTCCAATGTCCACACCCCTCGAGGACAACTGTCTTGGTCAGGTTGGGCATCGAGAATCGCCGCAGCTTTGCGACGAGTCCGGCCATGCCCGGCCAGTTGTATACGAGATCCCGGTCGCCACTGACGTAGAGAGAGGGCGCTCGCAACGGAGCCTTGTGCCACGGTGCCATCAGCTCCCAGTTCAAGACCGAGTTTCGATACCAATTGAGGCCGCCTCGGTACCCGGTCCGTTCGAACTCCGCGGTGAAGTACTCAAGGTCCTCTTCCGCCAGCCAGTCGGGCACAGGAGCGTCCTCTATGCCTGCGAAGAGGACCCCGTCCCCAACGTCGCCGAGTGTGTTCACCTCAGGTGCGTCCCCCGAAGCTCCGATGAGGATTCTGCGCACCGACGCTCGGGTATCGGCCTCGAGAATCGCCTCGGCCACGCCAGGTTCTTGGAAGAACACCTGGTAGTTGTTCGGGCCGATCTGGTTTGTAAAGGCCGTCACTTGATCGACATCGCCCCGCGGTATGTATGGCACGCTGAGCAGCGTCACGCCGCGTACGAGATCGGGCCTGCACACTCCGAGCGCCGACGCTACCAACGAGCCCTCGTCGTGGCCGACGACGACGCAGCGAGTCTCTCCGAGTGCCTCAAGGAGCCCCACCATGTCACCGACCAGATGGAGTAGGGAGTATTCCCGGACGCTTTCTGGAGCATCGGTCTCTCCGTAGCCACGCAGATCAGGCGCGACGGCGTGATAGCCGGCTGAAGCCAGTGCTCCCAGTTGATGCCGATACGAGTACCACAGCTCCGGAAAACCGTGGCAGAGAAGAACGAGCGGTCCCTCCCCTTCTTCTGCAACATGCATACGGATGCCGTTCGTGTCGACGAACTGATGCGAAAGTGTCACGGAGCGTTCTCCTTTGTCCCACGCTCTTCGAGAAAAACCGTCCGCACATTCTTATTTCTGCCTGATCGCATCAGCCAGTGGAAGGCCCGGGAGAAGGACAGATTCCGTTCTCGCCAGACAAGTCCGACTACTGCGCCCAGGATGATGACGACACCGATGGCGATCAGCCAGGACATCAAGGCGAAGACCACCCCGATCGGACCGTACTTCTTGTCGTCCGAAATGATCGTTCCGGAGAAGATAAAGGAGAAGACGACCTCCATTCCCACCCAGAACAGCGCCGTTGCCACCGCGGATGGCAGCAGGGCACGCCACGACACCCTCGCTGAGAGCAGGAACCACATCGTCCCCCACCAAAAGAGGGTCAATCCGACGCACGCCAATATGGCAACCAGCCACAGCCCGACTGCATCACGCAACCACGGCCCGGCCACCGCGGCAAGCGAGACGCAACCAACGGTCGCCACGAGCCACACGAACCGACGGCCGACGTCCTTCAGGCCTCCAGCTTTCAGCTCGAACGAGCGCTCATAGAGATCCTGCACTCCGCTGGCTGCCGCGATCCCCCCGAGAATGAAGAACAGATAGGCCGTGCCGGTCACCGCATTGGAAGTCGTCGAGGATGATGCGAAGAGGCCACTGACATCTCGGGCTGCTTCTTGATTCAATCCGAGATGACGCACCAAGCCCGTCACGGCTGATTGCCCCGCAAGCGCGTTCGCCACAATTATGAACGGAAAGAAGCACAACAGGAGCACAGCGGCAAAGAGCATCCCTTTGTTGATGAAGTCCATGGCATTCAGCCGATTCCACAGGTGCTCGGCAGAGGAGCCCGAGTAGGTCTTTTCGAACGACTTCAGCATGCGCCGTACCCTCTTGGGGAGCCAGATATGGTCCAAACCCCAGCCGGATTCGTCCGTTGTCGTCATGGCTTCAGGCTGCTCCTGCGAAGGGTGCAATGAGACTGGGCGTGCTGGCCGGTCGGTCAATGGACATCAGCGTGACGCCGTCCTTACGAGTCATCGGGCGTCCGGGGTTCGTCGAGTTCCCCCGAGTTCGGTCCGTCGACGGTGAGACCCCGCCTCTTCGCCGGTCGGTACGTGTTGATGACCTTGGCGACCGCGGTGACCAGGAACAGCTGGCCAATGAGCATTTCGGCCAAGGCGAAGCTCTGGCCTGGATTTGAAGCCGGGACGAGGTTTCCGTAGCCAGTGGTTGTGAGCGTGGTGAACGAAAAGAACAGGTCCTGGGAGAAGGTTCCGTCGCCCTGGGCTCCGAAGAAGGCCGTTGGTTCGTTCGCGCCTGCGGTGCGATAGACGAACGCAAAGAACATCCCAATCAAGAGATAGGCCGCGACCGCTCCCAAGATGGTTTCTTGATCGACCGCAGTTCGTCGTATGAGGTGACGGAGAATGGAGATCGGCGCAATCAGATACAGCAGACTGCCGACAGCCGGCGTGAAGCGGTCGGCGGTGTCGTGATGGAGGAAGATCGCCAGGACGGATGCTGCGACGGCGACGACAACACTGACGGCGGCCACCACTCGGAGTGCGCGCGGCGCTCGCGAGATCCGGAGGATGATGAAGACGGTCGCGACCTGCACGACGATGACGACCGATTGCCCCCAGGACTTGGTCAGGTTGATCGAGAGCACATAGGTGACGAGGATGAGCAGGACGACACCGCCATAGCTGTCGAATTCGGCGACAGACCTGAGCGATGGCAGCCGGAACGATCCCGTGGCGGCCGATGGAATCATCGGTCTGTCTCGATGGCGTCGGACGACGGTCGCGGTGGGTGGCGAATCCCCCCTCGCACCAACGTCCTCATCGTCAGAGCTCTTGCGTCGAGGACCGCGGAGACGTCCCGACAGTGTCGACGTCAGGGGTGCTGGCTGCAAGTGGTCGGAGCTGTTCGGAAGCCTGCGTCGCCGACAAGGCAAGAACAACCAGATAGGCCACGACAACCGCCACGATGATGAGGGGGGTGGTAGCGGCGCCGGCCTGGGAGACGACCAACGCGATGATGATCGAGGAGAGAGGGAGTCGGAGGATCGAGACCGTTGCTGCTCCCATCATGGCTGCCACCGCGGGCCTCTCGGAGAAACCCGGAAGGTGGGCGCAGAGCAACCCCGCCACGATGCCGAGGAACATGGCCGGGAAGGTGGGTCCCCCGCGGGCGCTTCCCAGTGACACGCTATAGGCCAGGCCCTTGAAAATGAGAAACAACACGAATGCCCATTGGGAGAAGCTGGCTGCCTGGTTGACGACCGCGCCCATCGTGTCCTGGCCAGAGAAGAGAACCAGGTCCTCCGGCTTGCCGCTCAGGTGTCCGAACACGATTGCCAAAACTCCGACAGCGAGCGCAGCAACGGGGACGACGACAAACGGTCGCCGGAGCGTCGCCGTGTTGGTCAGGAGTCCGAGTTGCGCGATGGCGAAGATCACCACGGCGACGATGATGGACAGCAAGATGGTCCACGCGAACGCCGAAAGCGTCGGGGTGTGGTATTTCGGTAGGGATATGGGCGCGATGGCGTAGGAGCTCGTACTCAAACCGGTCAACGAACCCATGCCGATAAACACGAGAGAGCCGATGCCCGCCGCCAGCAAGCCCGGCAACAAGATGACGGGAAGAGTCGCTCCTCCCAGCCCTGCTGCCTCAATGATGATCACGGCACCAACGATGGGGGAACCGAAGAGGGACGACATGGCGGCGAAACTTCCCGCTGCCGCAATCAGCGCGACGACCGGGTCCGGGGCCTCCTTCCGGGCCGATCGCACAGCGAGAACCGCGAGGCCGCCAGCGAGGGCGATGAGCGGAGCCTCGGGACCGAGGACCATGCCGAAACCGATGGAGGCGATCGAGGCGAGCAGCACTCCGGGAAGTTCATTGGGCTGGGTCGGAGGTCCGCTCTTCAGACCTTCGGCTGGCTTGTGGCCGCCGCTTCCGGGCAAGCGGGCGATCGCGAAGGCGATGGGCACCGACGCGACGGCCAGTACGGGTATCGGCCACCACGTCGGCACGGGTGACAAGCCGAGCCCACTCGGAAGATCCTTGTAGAGCCACTGCTGAAGGTAATGGATCAGCTCGAGGTATCCCCACGCTGCCAGCGACACCAGCACACCGATCACTGCTGCAAAGGCGAGGAGCACCCGGTAGTCCTTGCTGCGGAGCAAGGAGTCAGGATCGAGGACAGACGGGGTTCCTCCCGAAGGGTCGTCTTCCACCTAGCTCGGCTCCCGTCCTCGCCATGAGCTGCCATGCCAGGTCTGCAGTGACCACAACCCCTCGACCAGAGAAGCCCGAGCCTTCACTCAGATACCTGATTCAGCGGCCAGAGTGCCGGACGCGATTGCTTCCACCAAAGACTGATGGTCACGCTCGTTCTGTTTCGCATACGACCGCGCAAAGTCCGCGAGGGCGTGATCGAAGACCTCGCTGGAGCCGAGATAGGCGCCAATCGCCGTGGCACTCCCGGACCGAGCGTGAGCTCGGGCGAGTGTCCACGCGCAGATACTGGCGTAGATCTCCAAGACCTCGGGGCTCATTGTTTCCAAAGCGGCGGACGCCTTCCAGTCCCACAGCTGGCGTACGTAAAAATCTCGATGGCCACCGTCGGGGAGCACGAGTTGTTGCCAACCCAGGAAGATGTCGCTCGACGCCTGCATCAATCGCTGCCCCTCGACGACCCTTTGCCCATGGTTCGATACCGTGCTTTTGGAGGTGAACCTTTCCAACACCGATTCCACGGCTTCTTTCACCTGAAGAAAGAGCACATCGTTCGGTGTTTCTCCGACAAACAGGGCTACCCAGGATCGGGTGCCCACGCTGCCAACGCCGACGACCTTCCGCGCCAGGTCGACGTAGCGATACTGGTTCAGCAGATGGCGGCGATCCGGGGACAGCGTTGCTCGGTAGGAGCGGAGTGCTCCCTCGATTGCCCGCTCGACCTGCTCCGCCTGGTCCGGCTCGCTGTAGACGTCCTCCACCGGGACGAGCAGCGGGGGGTCGCTCAAGAACCGGGGCGTGCTATGGAACACGGTTGTCAACTTGTCCCTAGCCCGCAACCGGTCCTTAGATTGCGCCTTGACGACGGCGCGTCGAAAGTTCTTCACGGCGTTCGCCCCAGCTTTCGAACCCCACCGTTCCAGAATGGCCGGGACGTCGAGCCGTGCGTACCACGTGTCCAGCTTCGTCGTACCAGCGAACAATCGGATTGTCTGCCTATACGTACGGATGCCTTGAAGGACAATGTCACGAACGCGTCGGCTGGGATAGCCCAGCTCTCGCCCGGCGATCTCCAAACTGGCGGCAAGTCTCTTCACATCCCATTCAAACGGCCCGACCGCGGTTTCGTCGAAATCATTGATGTCGAAGACCAGGTCACGCTCGGGCGATGCAAATCCACCGAAGTTCGACAAATGCGCATCACCGCACAGTTGGACATTGAGTCCAGTGTTCGGGCTCGTGGACAAGTCCGCGGCCATGGGGAGTGCGGCTCCCCGATAAAAGGCAAACGCCGACGCAGCCATCCGGCCGTGCCGGATGGGAAGGAGTTCAGGGACGCGCGTGGCCTCTTGGCTCATCAGAAGGGTCAGGGGATCGACCTCGCGCCGGGCGGCATCCCAGTTTGCTTGCCGGTCCCTCGGAGCTTGCCTGCGAGCCGCTTTGCCGTGATCGACCCACTGCTCTCGGCTCAGCGGCACGAGCTTTCGACCGGGAGATCTATTCATCCATTTCTTCCGTATTCATCGTGACCCCGGATAGGGCACGGTGCATCGCCCGAGGTCCGGTGTCCGGCGAAGACTTTCACCCCGGAAGTGGTTCAAGCACCGAGATGGCCTGCACCGGAAGAGATGGCACCGATCCTCCCTTGCGAGCGCCCGTGCGATCGCCTGATGAGTATGCAGTCCAACTTTTCTTCGGTCATCACCCGATCGGGGGTGATTGCCACCACCACGGCAACTCCGAAACGTCAGAGAAGATTGACCGTCCTAGCGCGAGCGACGGCGTCGGACCGAGACGTCGCACCAAGCTTGCGGTAGATGCTCTTGATGTGCGACTTCAGGGTGTTCATCGAGATGTAAAGCTCGCCCGCGATCTCTCGGGTGGTGAGGCGGGTCTGTAGGTAGCCCAGCACGCCTTGCTCCCGAGCGCTCAACTCGGTGTCCTTCAATGGCAAACCGGCAGTGCTATTTGCCGCCATGCGATCTGACGCCCTGAGGAGGGAATCTGCGTACGTATCACCTGGAGAGTGCCGCAGGAGGGCGACCAGCTCGTCACGAAGGACTGCTGACGCATCGAGCACGGACCGGACGAAGCCCTCCGGACGTCCGAGCTCGACGAGCCGCCCGAGCTCGTCGTCGTAGCGGAGCCCCAAGTGCCGCCGAACCTCGGTCCGGAGGAGGCTGTGCTCGATCGCAAGGCGAACGCCCAGCGCATGGACGCGAAGCCCGCTCATTGTGACGTCCGCTCGATCGGCTTGTCCCCCGGCCAACCAGGCACGTGCCTCAAGGAGGCACCGTGCTGGCGAGGGCGGGAGCCCCCGGGCCAAGTCGGCTGCGTGACCCGGTTCACCGAGATCGAGACGAATTCTGGCTTCGAGGGCGTCCATGCGAGAGTAGAGAGGGGACTTCGAATCGATGGGAAAGACCGTCCTCGCCCGTTCGAGGATACCGAGACCCTCGACCAGTTCGCCGCGAGCACGAAAGAGACGCGCCCGCTCGACGAGCGCGAGTAGTTCGAACGGGGGTCGGATCCCTTCAGCACGGCGAAGGGCCTCTTCGATCGGACGTTCGGCCTCCTCCAATCGGTCCGCCTCCAGTTCGAGCGTGCCGAGGGTGAGGACGGCCTCGAAGAGCCCGACATGGTGTTGGACCCCTCGCTGACTCGCTGCGTCGAGCGCCGCGTTCGCTACAGCCCGTGCCTGATGGAGCTCGCCGAGTTCGAAGAGCGCACCGGACCTGATTCCCATCAATACCGTGCGCGTGGAGGGATCTGCGTGGCCGAGAGCGCGATCGCACGTGGCGATGCAGGAGATGGGGTCTTCGCTGTAGAGGTGGGCCCGGGACGAGATGAGCGGGAACTGGTCGAGGACGAAATCCGTGCCTGGCTTCAGCTGAGAGAAAATGTCGCGTTCGAACGCGATGGCCGGATCAGGCTCGCCACGCATGCCGTGCCATTGCGCGTCGGCGCCTGCGAGCCGGATGTCGAAGTCGGCGTCGCGGTCGCCTGCTGCACTTGCCGCTTGCGCAAGCCACCACCCCTCCTCTTCAACCCTACCGGAGAGTCCCAGAGCAATGGCGTAGTCGAGCATGCGATCGCGGTGGGCTCTGAGATCTTCATCCGAGAGCCTCCCCAGCCAGGTGTCGAGGTTCGCACTTCGGCCGGCGAACCATTCGTGCGCCACGTGGTCGTGCAAGATTGCAAAGGCTCGGTTGAGATCACGAGCTTGCACGAAGTGATCCACCGCCGGTACGTAACAACCCCATTTTTCGTACCATTCACCCGCCCTCGAGTGCAGGACAGCCGCTCGGGTCGGATCCTCGGACACCAATTCCGCGTGCAGAAGCTCGCGAAAGAGCTGGTGGTAGCGGTAATGAGGCGGGTCGCCTCCAAGTGAGACGACAAAGAGTCCCGAGCTTGTCGCTTGCCGCAACAAGTGCGCGGCGCCGTCTTCGTGACCGAAGAGCGAACTGGCCAACTCCGCACCGAACTCATCGACGACTGCGGTTGCCTCCAAGAATTCGACCATTTCGGCCGACTGTTGATCGAGCACCTCTTCGATGAGGAATTCGGCCACTACACGATCCGTTCCCGCAAAACGTGCCATGAACGAGGACGGATCGGCGGGGTCTTGCTGAAGTGACAACGCTGCCAACTGGATGCCAGCCAGCCACCCCTCGGTTCGGTTGGTCAACGTCGTGATGTCGTCGGATGAGAGATCGAGCCCGAAGTGGCGCATGAACGTGCGGACTTCTTCCTCTTCCAGCCGCAGATCAGCGTCTCGGATCTCCGCCAGTTGACCTCGGGCTCGCCAGCGCTGGATCGGGAGAACGGGATCGACGCGGGTTCCGATTGCGACGTGCACCCTCGGAGGAAGCCGGTCGACAAACGTGGCCAGCCCTGCAAGGGCCGAGGGCGCGACGACGTGCAGATCGTCGAGGACCAGCCATGTCGAACCGGACCACAGCGCCAACTCATTGACCAGCGATGCCACGACGTCTTCGATGTCGTCTGGACCTTCGTGGAGAAGGTCGAGGGCGTCCGAGACGGAACCGGGTTCGACTGCGGCGAACGCGGCCGCGATGGACGACCACACTCGGAGCTCGTCGCGATCCCACCGGTCGCACGAGAGCCAGGCGCACCGATCCTCTGGCCGCTCAGCCGCCCAGGACGAGAGGAGCACGCTTTTCCCGACGCCAGGGCTGCCTGCAACCAACGTGCAGGGGTGCTGCAGGGCCAAATCCAGCTGGGTCAGGAGGACCGGCCTTGTGATCAGGGCGTCGGGCAGGGGGGGTCGGACGAACTTCGTCACTGCCGGTCCAGCGCCAATCATCGCGAAAAGAGTAACAAGGCGATCTCCCAATCACCCGACCGAGGGTGACGACGTGCGCGGCGGCCTGAATCACACTGTGGTGTGGGCGAGCTATGGAACCCACTACCTATGTGATCACCTTCCGGGGCGAGGCAGGCCGGGCCGTGTCGGCCGCCTTCGCTGATCTCGATGTCTCGACCAACGAAGGCCTAACGATCCTGCAAGCGACCGTTCCAGACCAGGCCGCGCTGCACGGAGTGATCGAACGGATTCGGGCTCTCGGACTCGAATTGGTCGCGGTGCGGAAAGCAACGGACGCCGATGTCTGATTCATTGGCGTCCGCGAACCACCGCTCATTCGGCCATCTCGGTGACCTTTAGTCCGAGTCGGAACATCTGGTGCTGACAATCCGCTCAACCGGAGCCGACGGCTCGAGCCAGGGATGAGACGGGGCCCGTTCGACGTCTTTCCGATCTTCGGGCAACTGCGGCACAGCAGCCCTCCGCTCGTCATGCGAGACGTGATCGCAGGTACCACGGTGGCGGCACTCCTCGTGCCCCAAGCCATGGCGTACGCGGAGCTGGCCGGCGTACCTCCGGTCAGTGGACTGTACGCAAGCTTCGTTCCACTTCTGGCCTACGCGTTGCTGGGATCATCACGGCAGCTCGCCCTGGGACCCACGGCAACCGTTGCCGTCTTGACGGCGACGGTGATCGAGCCCTTGACCAACGGGAGCGCTGCCCAGGCGCTTGCCCTGACGGGGACGCTGGCGCTGCTCGTTAGCGCCATCTGCATCCTTGGGGGCCTCCTTCGCGGCGGATTCGTGGTGAACTTCTTGTCGCAGCCAGTGCTCTCGGGCTACGTCACGGGTGCCGCGCTCGTGATTGCGGCCAGCCAGCTTGGAAAAGTTCTCGGCTATGCGGTCAGCGGGGAAACGTTCTTCCAGCTCGTCGCGCATGCGATCTCCAACCTCGACAAGATTCACGGACCGACGGTCCTCGTTGGGACCGTGTCAATCGGAGCGATGGTGCTCATCCATCGATTCGCGCCACGCTGGCCGGCGGCGCTCATCGTCGTCGCACTCGGCATCGTCGCGGCCAGCTGGTTCAACCTTTCAGCGCGTGGCGTCGCCGTGACGGGCACGGTTCCGAGCGGGCTGCCCTCGTTGACGGTCCCCAAGGTCGGGATCCACGACCTCGGCAGCCTGGCTTTCAGCGCACTCGGCGTGGCGCTTGTGTGCTACGTCGAGTCCATCGCCGTGGCCAAGGCGATGGCCGATCGACTCGGATACTCGATAGAACCCAACCGAGAGCTTGTCGCTCTTGGAGTGGCCAACGTGAGCGCCGGCCTCTTTCAGGGCATTCCGGTCAACGGCAGCTTCTCACGATCGGCATCCGCCGGTGACGCCGGGGCGCGAACGCAACTCAGCGGGATCGTGGCGGCGATCATCGTGGGGCTGACGTTGCTCTTTTTGACGCCGCTGTTCAAGAATTTGCCCGCCGCCACCCTCGGGGCGGTTGTGATCGTCGCGGTCAGTGGACTCTTCGACCTGACCGGGTTGCGACGGGCCTGGCAGATTCGACGGGAGGACTTCGCCATGGGGATCATTGCGCTCATCGGCGTGCTCACCTTTGGCGTCCTCGAAGGCCTCCTCATCGCGGTCGGGGTGTCACTCGTAGCTCTCGTCTATCACGCGGCCCTGCCGCATCGTGCGGTGCTCGGGTTCGTCCCCGACGAGGATTCGTTTCGGGACGTAGAGCGCTCCGACACAGCGATCACGACGCCGGGAGTGATCGTGTATCGGTTCGAGGCCCCGTTGTTCTTTGCCAATTGCCGTCGGCTGCGCGATGACGTCGTCGAGCTCCTCCGAGCGGCGCCGGACCCGGTCGAAATGGTCGTGCTTGACGCTGGGGCCATCACATTTGTCGACACGACGGGATCGTCGGTTCTTTTCCAGCTCCTCGACCGGCTCGCTGCGCTCGACGTCCAGCTTGTGGTCGCCCGAGCTCGTGGCCCAGTGCGTGACGTTCTGGACACGTCGGGGGTCGCTGCTGCGTTGGGGTCACGCGGAATTGCGCCGACCGTGCGGGCGGCTCTTGAGTATCGGGACACTCCAGGCGACGCGACCGAGCGTCCAGACGACCCGCATTAGGAGGTTCGTCGCTAGGGTCTAAGCGGCGCGCTCTTCCGGCAGCGCTCCGCAATCTGCGACGTGACGGTTCGCGAAACCCAGTCCGACCACGTCGCGAACACCACCGGGAATCACCCTTTGCGGGGTGATGACCCGGTGCCAAGGGGCCCGCATACTGAGAGAACCGTTCCGAGCCCGACGCCGAGCGGTTAGCAGCACGACGAATGGACCGTAAGGCCCAGAACGACGCGAGCCGCCGAAATCCCATCCGATCGGAGTCACGAACCTCTCCAACAGACCCCTGCCAATTGCCGAGAACGGAGACCAAAACATGGCTGAGAACGAAAAGGACGAGCTGGGGCCAGTGGATTTTCTGGTCGTCGAGTTTCCGCCCGGGGTATCCCACTTCACCGGAGAAATGGCGGCCGAGCTGGCCAAGTTGGTCGACTCGGGAATCGTCCGCCTCTTGGACCTTCTGATCGTGGCCAAGGACGAGAACGGTGAACTCGAAGGCATGGAGATCGAGGACCTGGAGACGCTCGACGAGTTACGCCAGGCCGAAACACAGTTGGCGGAATTGCTTGCGGCCGAGGACATCGTGAACCTCGCGGCATCAATGAAACCGGGGACAGTGGCCGGCGTGCTCGTCTGGGAGAACACCTGGGCCGCGCCGTTTGCGTCTGCGGCCCGCCGCTCCGGGGGTCAACTCATTGCCAATGGTCGAATTCCTATTCAAGCTATCCTCGCCGCGTTGGAGTCGGCCGAGGTAACCGAAGGAGGTTGAGATGCCACTACGACCAGGTCGAGTTGCCCGCAGAGGCGTCATCGGTGCCCCCGTCGCCCGCACGGCGGCAGTTGTGGGCACCGCGGCAGTCGTCGCCCACGGTGTGGACCGCCGACAGGACCGACGCGAAGACCGAAGGGACGACCGTCAGGACCGAAGGGACGACCGTCGAGAGCGCTAAAGAGCGACCCGTCGCCAAGCCGGATCGGTTCCGACGAGTGGGATAGACCCCAGACCCCTCGGACGATGTCCACGATGGTCCGCACGGGCGAGTCGACGATGACGTGACCCGCAAGATCGCGTCGAGGAGCGAGCTCAAGGACGGTCTCGGGTGAAGCTCCGATGTCACACTCTGATTTAGGCGAACTTGTACCGATTTGGCTTGGATTTCCCACTCCGATTGTGCAGGATCGCAAGCTGGCGGCGGACGCCGGAGACGATGCTCAATCAGAGAACCCCCTCGATCTTTGGAGATGGCTACCGCGATACTTTGAATTACTCAAGGTTCGTGCCCACAGCGTGCCCACACGAACGCGAAGCACGGCGAATGAGGGAGAATCAAAACGGACCATCCGAGGGTAGGGATGGCGACGTTTGCCTGGGATTTCACGGGTTTTGCGGGGTGAACCGCGAGCGTCCGAATCCCTGCAGTTCCGACCTGAAAAGCGTGAGGTCACCGGATCGACGCGGGTCCCGACCACCGAGAAGTGCTCTGGCCGGGGCGTCCCTTCATCGAACGCGGCATCAGCCCGGAGATGACCGTTCCTTCGTTAAGCGCGACGTCGTTGTGCGTGTGCGGCCACGAGACGAATGCCCTCGTCAGAGCGCCAACCAGCATCTCGACGTAACCCTTTGGCCACGGCGTGCCCTCTGCGTGCCCAAAGGAACCAGGAACCCGATCCCAATTCGACCACCTCCATCCTCCGCGCCCGACTGCCTGGAGGTCTCTCGCCGAAGTGCTTCCCCGGGCGGCCCCATCAACGAACCTGGAGCGCACGAAGCTTCGTCGAGGAAAAGCTCCAGCATTGAGCTGGATCGCAGGTCAGACTGCTTGTCCCATGAGCCGTCCGGACACCAAGTACGTGGCCGTCGGGGACGCTGACGTTGCCTACCAGGTCCTCGGTGAGGGACCCTCTGACCTCCTCTTTTTCAACGGACTGGGCAGCAACGTCGAGATGGCGTGGGAGGACCCGGACATTGCCGACTTCCTCAGGCGGCTGGCGTCGTTACGCCGCTTGATCTTTCTCGATCGACGAGGCACGGGGGCGTCTGACGGTGTCCCACGGAACGCCATACCAACATGGGAGGAGTGGACAGAAGACATCGAGAGCGTCCTCGACGCGGTCGGGTCCGCACGGACGTCCATCCTGGCGACGGTCGATGCCGGCCCGATCGCGATCCTCTACGCCGCTGCACATCCCGAACGGGTCGACTCCCTCGTGCTGTGCAATACCACTGCTCGCTATCTGATTGCTGACGACTATCCGATCGGTTTTACACCTGAAGCTCTCGATGTGGTCATCGAGTTCCTCCGGACCTCTTGGGGTACGCCGGAGTTCCTCTCGCTCGCTGGTGCAGCTGGCCCGGAAGACCCAGTTCGTCGCGATGCCCTTGCTCGGCTCTTCCGGTCGTCGGTCACCCCGAGAACCGCAGCCGCACAGTACGACTACCTCCTTCGGAACCTCGATGTCCGCCCGGTGCTCCCGCTCCTTAGGGTGCCCTCGCTGGTCCTGAGCGCCGACAATCCAAGCTTTTTGCCCATCGCTCACGGACGGTATTTGGCCGAGCACATTGAAGGATCCAAATTCGTCGCGCTGCCGGGCGCAGACATGTTGATCTTCGGCCAGCAGGACGTGATCTTTGACGAAGTGGCCGAGTTCTTGACCGGCACGAGACCCGTCACCGACATCGACCGGGTTCTCGTCTCTGTACTCTTCACCGATATCGTTGGATCAACCGAGCGGGCAGCCTCGTTGGGTGATCAACGATGGCGGTCCCTGTTGGATCGCCATGATCACATTGTCCGCGAACAATTGCGGATCTTCCGAGGTCGGGAAGTCAACACGACAGGAGACGGCTTCGTCGCTTCATTCGATGGCCCGGCTCGAGCTATCCGTTGCGGCCAGATGATCATCGACGCCACCCGAGCCCTCAACATCGAGCTGCGCATGGGTCTCCACACTGGTGAATGCGAGGTGCGAGGTAACGATCTCGGCGGCCTCGCCGTTCACATCGCAGCTCGGATCGGTTCTTTGGCATCACCGAACGAGGTTCTTGTCTCGAGCACCGTCAAGGACCTCGTGGTTGGCTCGGGCATCGAATTTCAGGATCGCGGCGAACACGAACTGAAGGGTGTCCCTGGCAGGTGGCGCCTGTTCCGCGTCGAGAACTGACGTGATCGCTCGCAACGGGCATGAGACCAGATCCGATCTGACAAGCGTGAGGTCGTCGTGTCGTTGTGCTGTGAGCGTCTCGTCGATCGGGTGCGTTCAGGCGCGGCGCGGTACGCGCATCAAGAGCGAGCCGGCTCAGGGTCCGAAGTGGGGCTCGCGGCCGGTGCCGGGCTGATCCACACGGCGGCGGCGTAGGCGACAACGACAGCAACGATCACCACGGGCATCAGCGCGAGGGCGTCGGAGATGAAGAGCAAGCTCGGGAGGAGGACGGCCGTCATCGGCAGTTTGAGCGCCCCTGCCGTCATGGCCCCGACGCCTAGCGCGGCGCCCGCGATCATCGGCAAACCTGGGAGGTGCGAGAGAGCGATCCCACCGGCGGCACCGATGAACATGGCCGGGAAGATGGGACCACCGCGGAAACTGCTCAACGAGATCGCGTAGGCCACGGCCTTGCACACCAGGAGAAGGACCAACGCGCCCGCCGTCCAGCCAGCAGCTTGCTGGACCAGTTCCGGGAGCTCCGACTGCCCGGAGAAGAGTACGTCCGAGGAGCTCCGACCTGTACCTGCCGCGAATGCGATCGCGAGCCCACCCACGGCCAGGCCCACCACCGGCGTCAGCAGTACTCTCCGTGGCTCGACGAAGGGACGGACCAACCGCGCGACGCGGAAGATGTTGGTCGCGAGCACAGCGGCGGCCAGCCCGATGCCGATGGCCCAGAGGAACTCGGCGCCGGTGGGTGACCCGACGTGGGGAATGTGCGAGATGGCCAGCGAGAAGTTCCCGAACCCAGTCAGGTCGTCCAGGCCGACGAATATCAGTGAACCCACGCCGGCGGCGAGCAAACCCGGCAGCAGGACCATCTCCATCATCGGTCCCCCGAGCCCGATGATCTCCATGAGAAGGAAGACGCCGACCAAGGGGGAGCCCAGCAGGGTCGCGATGGCAGCGAAGCTCCCTGCTCCCCCGATGACGACCGCGGCCATGGCCGGCGCATCGCGCTTGACCAGGTGCACTGCGAGCACACCCAGCCCGCTCCCGATGGCGATCAATGGTGCCTCCGGGCCGAGCACCACGCCGAGGCTCAGGGTGGCAAAGGCCGCCACAATGACACCGAACAGGTCGATCGGCGCGACCGGCCCGCCTGCCTGAAATCCTTCCGACGGCTCGTGGCCGCCTGTCCCGGGCAGATAGCGGATGGCGAGGGCCACCAGGAATCCGCTGAGCGCGAGCCAGGGCAAGGGCCACCAGAGGGGCGCTCCATGGAATCCGAGGGCCCCTGGGAGATCACTGAAGATCTCGGTCTGTACCCTGGCGACTCCCTCCAAGAAGAAGTACGCGACGGCAGCCACCGGGGCGCCGATGACGGCGCCGAGTACCAGGAGCGCCAAATAGCTTCGGGACTTGAGAAGCTTGGTGGGGTCGCTGGGAGCAGGCGTCTGCTCTGGTGAGGCTGCAGCGTTTGTCATGATTCCTTCGCAAGAGACTCAGAGCCATTGCTCACCGTGCCCATCACCACCGGGCTGGCTTCGTCCGATGTAGTGGAGCGTCAACGGGGCTTCGGAACCTCTCCACGCGAGTTCGGACTATACGGCCGCGGTGGCGGGTTTGGCGGGACGGGACAGGTGGGCCGCGAGCCATCGGGTCCCGCTGGCCGCTTCAGGCGAGGCCGTAGAGCTTCGCAGCGTTGTCGTGCAAGACCTTGGCGACGATGTCATCAGCGAGGCCGGCGAGGGCCTTCGTCGCGTACTCGCCCGGAGGCACTCCGATGCTGGCGGGTCCGGGGTGCTGGCACGTGGGGTGCGGAAAGTCGGTCTCGAAGAGCACGCTGTCCGGGAAGCGCTCGATGGCGAAACGGGCAGCCTCTTCCTCGAACCAGAAGCAGCCGTAAATCTGACGGCGGAAATACTCTGACGGCAGCAGGTCGTAATCGGGATGGACCTCACGGATCGCGCTCGTTGCCCCACTGCCAGTCGAATGTCTCGAGCACACTGGGGAGCCAGCCGACGCCCGACTCCACCGAGACGAAGCGCAGCTCCGGGAAGCGATGACACACGCCGCCGAAGATGAGGTCGGCGAGGGTCTCGATGTTGTCCATGATCATGAGTGCCGAGACCTTGGGGAACTTCGCCTGGAAGCTGAGGTGCGGATCCTTGACGAACGCCGCAGTGATGTCGCCGCCCCCGATGTGGAAGCTGATCGGGACCTCTGCCTCCTGCGCGGCAGCCCAGAGACGGTCCCAGTGCGGGTCCGAGAGCGGTGGCTCGCCGTGCGACTCGGGGTGGTTGCAGAAGTTCACCGCCTTGTGACCGTTCTCGACGCAGCGCCCGAGTTCTGCGACGGCGAACTCCAGGTCCCAGAAGGGCGTGGACATCACAGGGACCAGCCGCGACGGGTCGGCCGACGCCCATTCGACGAGGAAATCGTTGTAGGCGCGCACGCACGCCGTCACCAGGTCGCGATCACCGAGCTTCAGGAAGTACGCCGATCCGAATCCAGCGACGTTCGGATAGAGCACCTGCGCAAAGATGCCCTCGTCGTCCATGTGCGCAAGGCGAGCGTTCGCGTCGTAGGCCGACGGCGGGATCTCGTCGTAGGTGCGAGGGCCGTCCGGTACGTAGCCCCGCCAGCCCGCGATCGCCGTATTGCCCGGCGTGTTGAGGAAGGTGCCGCCCGCCACCCAGTAGTCGCTCCCGCGCACGTTCTCGACGTGGGGCACGGCGTCTCCCCACTTCGACGACACCCGTGACGTCCACAGGTCCGGCGGCTCGGTCAGGTGCGTGTCGACGTCGACGACGCGATAGCGCTGGAACAACTCCGCAGGCATAGTGTCGCCCCCCAGTCTCTCCGCCCTGAAGGGTACCTGGAGGCCCGCATTTGCGCCTTCGAGCAGCATGATTGCCTCACTTCGCCGTGCAATCTGCTCCGTTCAAATGGCCCGGTTCCGAACCGAACACCCTGAGGTCACCGGATGGACGCCGATCCGACCATTGGAGAGTCCCGAAATCGTGCCCACGCGGATTGTGAGCACGAACCGGCACGTGGCCCAAGAAGCAGTACGCACGCTCCGACCCCAGAGTCCCCGTGTGACCCCTGACGGTCGCTCCTCATGACGTGGCCTCGCCGAATGCTCCGGGAGGTTGCGAGCCGGCGCCCCTTACACACGGATTCCCGGCGTGGGGTGCAGCGCACGAGCAGCTCGGCGCGTCTCAGCCATGTTCGGTAGCATTTTCATGCGCTTGGCGCCGGCAATCCATCACCCCCGGCGGGCCGTATGCCCGTGAGTGGGAACTGAAATGACGCAAGTGACTGCCAGGATCTCGCCTTCGGGTTCCCGACATCTGCGGAACGGGAGGAACGACATGAAACGAGAGAACGAGCGGAGTTCGACTCAATTGGTGCGGGTCGGGCGCTGGGCGGCGGTCGTCCTGGCCGCGGGCGCCGCGTCAGCGTCGACGCTCGCTGCCGGCGGGGCAGCGGGAGCTTCCACGCAAGGTGCCAAAGTGACGATCGTCAAGACCAGCAAGGGCCAGGTGCTCTCCGACGGCAAGACCGTCTACACGCTCAAGGCAAGTTCGACGCCATGCACCTCAGTCGTGCCTGAAGGTCTGGCCGGCAGTGGTCTTGACCGGTGGCGCCAAGCACGCGACCGCGGGTTCTGGTGTCACCACGTCCAAGCTCGGGAGCGTGAGGGTGCCCGGTGTCGGAGTCCAGGTGACGTACGGCGGCAAGCGGCTGTACCGGTTCTCTGGTGACACGCGCACCGGGTCAGGTGAACGGTGATGTGACCGATACCTGGGGTAAGTGGAGTGCCATCGTCGTGGGCAAGTCGACGACATCGGGATCGGGATCATCGTCGGGGTCGACATCGAACTCGGGATCCTCGAACGCTGGCAGCGGTGGGACGTCCTTCTAGGCGCGACACCCCCTCCGTCCTGTTGACCGCCGGCCAGTGGTAGTCGTCTCCGTCCAATCGACAGCAGTCCCCCGGGGCGCCCGGTCGACGAAGGTCGCCCGTACGCTCGGGCGGGCCGTGGCGGCGCGCATCTACCTTCCGGCGTGTGGCATCGCCGTCTTGGCGGCAGCACTGATCGGGATCGGGTGGTTCACCGGATGGGGCGACGCGAGCTTCTCCGGTTCGCTCGAGGCCCTTCACCTCGTCGTCGTTGGGCCGGCAAGTCTGACGATCCTCGGCGTCATCCTGGTGCTGGAGCGGCTTCGACCGGCGCAACGCCGACCCATCGTCGCTCGAGGTCACCGCCAGGACGTGCTCTACACGGTGCTGCACTGCACACTCGGGGTGCTCCTGATCACCGCACTCACGCTGTCATTTCAAGAGGTCGTTCGACAGGTCCTTCCCTGGGTTGTCCTCCCGAGGATGGGCCTGGTCCCCCGTGGTCTGGCGATCGCAGCGATCTTCGTGGCCATGGATGCCTGCAATTGGTCCGTCCATCTGGCGAACCATCGGTCGCGTGTGCTCTGGCGCTTCCACGAGCTTCATCATTCGCAAGAGGACATGAACGTCATGACCGTGTTCCGCACGCATCCGCTCATCCATGTCTCCTACTTAGTTGGCGTTGGTGCCGGGCGTCGTCCTCCTTGCCAATGGGGCGGTCTCGATCACGCTCCTGATCGTCTACGGCGGGATTGTGGCTTTCGCCCACTCCAATACCAATCTGGGATTCGGGCCGCTCGGAAGGATCTTCGTGAGTCCCAACTACCACCGAATCCACCATCGAGTTGAGGGGGCACAAGACGTCAACCTCGGCTTCGCCCTGACGATCTGGGATCAGTTCTCCCGGCGGGCTGTGTTTCCGACGCCAGAGACGATACGAATGGACACCGGCATCCCGGGCCGGCCGTTGCGAGTGGAGCAAGAAGGACCACGGGCCAGGCACTTGGCGGCATTTGGCGCTCAACTCCTCGGCCCGTTCCGGCCGATGCCCAAGCCCGTGGATTTGCCCTCGGTCCGCGGTCAGCGCCGCTTGGCCGAAGCTCCGACGTCGAGACGGTAATGACGTTGGTCAGGACGCCGAGTGCAGGCGGGCGTGTCCACGAAGCGTTGCGGCTTCTGTTCACAGTCCGCTCGGCACCGTTGACCGTCGATCTCGCGCTCATAGCAACGCGGGTCGCGCTCGCCTGGATCTTCATCTACTACGGGGCAGGGAAGCTCTTCGGTGCGTTCAACGGGGGCGGCATCCACGGGACGGCGCTGTATTTCTCCAACGTCGCCCATCTCCACCCGGGGGGATTCTTCGCGGTGCTGGGGGGCCTGATCGAGTTTGGCGGGGGCATTGCCATGGCAGTGGGTTTCTGCGCTCGCCTGGCCGGGTTGGCGCTCTTCGGGGACATGGTGATGGCGATGATCACTGTGACGTGGTCAACGGGGATCGCGTCGGTCGCCTCGCCTCCCGGCTATCAAATCAATCTCGCACTGGCGGTGCTGGCGCTGGTGATCATGCTTCTGGGTGCCGGCCGCTTCAGCGTTGACGCTCTCATCGCGCAGAGGATCGACGCTGTGGAGACTGTCCCCGACTGACGCCTCGGAACATCAGATCCCCGGCCTGACACCGAAGTGGTCATCCCGATTGCCCGAAGAGCGAGCTCTCAATGATGTAGAAGACCGTGATGACTCCAGAGAGCACGACGCTGGCGATCGGACTGACGAGCGCGACAAGCGTCGCCGCCGCGTAAATGAAGGGGCCGACCGGGAAGCTTCGGGAGATGCCGCTGATCACGCGCGCATCGGCATCGGTGCGGAGAAGACGGTGCCCCACCGAGGCGTAGAACCACAGCAGGTTGAAGAAGACCGCCGTGATCGTCAGCGTCGCCCCATACGTGAGGGCGGCCGGCTCCAGGTCGTTGCCGCGCAGATGCGACGCGATGAGACTGGTCGGAAACGGGATGAACGCCACCAGCATCAAGAACGCGACGTTGATCAAGAGGAACAGGCGGTCGACCCTTCGGATCTGAGTAAGGACCGTGTGGTGATTGATCCAGATGATGCCGATAGTGAGGAAGCTCACGGCATAGGCGACGTACTGGGCCCGCTTTGAAGCAGCCGATTTCCAAGTTCGCCCGGGCCGACGCGTACGTCAAGGATGAGCAGAGTCGCCGCAATCGCGAAGACGCCGTCACTGAACGCTTCGAGCCGCGGGGAGGACATGGTTGCCATCGTGGTCGGACTCTCCGAAGTGGTCTTTCCCAAGCAGGTCGCGGTTAGGGGAATGCAGCCTATTGGATGCCCGACATGCGGGCAGTGAGCGGCGACAGGTGCAGCGGACGGAGTAGAACGGACCAGGTATGGTCGGCCTCTCGAACTTCGGCGAAGGAAAATGACGCCGCCGCCGCCGCCTCTGCGCACCCGTGTCGCCGAGCTCCTCGGAGTCGACTATCCCGTCCTGCAGGCTCCCATGGGATTCATCGCGCGCGCGCAGCTGGCCTCTGCGGTGTCGAATGCCGGCGGTTTCGGGATCATTGAGACGTCGTCTGGACGGCTCCATGAGGTCCAAGAAGAGATGACGGCGATCCGCGATCTGACCGACAAACCCTGGGGCGTCAACATCGCCCAGATGCTGGTGACCGATCCCCATATCGTCGACTTCGTCGCCCAACAAGGCGTCCGGTTCGTGACCACGTCGGCGGGGGATCCACACCGCTACACCCAGCAGCTCCACGATGCGGGGATCACTGTCTTCCACGTGGTCCCGTCTCTGCGGGCCGCGCGGAAGGCTGTTGACGCGGGAGTCGACGGACTCGTCGTCGAAGGGGGTGAAGGAGGCGGCTTCAAGAGCACCAAACCGGTTTCGACGATGGTCTTGGTACCCCAGATCTGCAAGGCGTTCGACATCCCCGTCATCGCAGCAGGCGGGATCGTCGACGGCCCTTCCATGGCGGCGGCGTTCGCCTTGGGGGCTGAAGGGATCCAGATGGGGACGCGTCATGGTCAGTGCCGCCGAATCACCTGTCCATGACAACTACAAGAGATTGGTCACCGAGGCCGACGCCACGGACACCGTCGTACTCAGCGCTCATTCGAGCCCGGCGTACAGGGTCATGCGAACTCGCTTCAGCGAGAGCCTCGAGCAGGAACCCTCGGTGGTCATGGGTCGGACGGTCGGCATGGACGGCGTGCTCAAGCTCTACTTCGAAGGGGATCTCGACGCAGGCTTCGCCTTCGGTGGCCAAGGGGCCGGGCGTATCGCCGAGGTCCTCCCCGTCCGCCAGATCGTGCACGAGACGGTGCACGACTTCTACGACGTCGTGACCGAACTGGGTCGCTTCGCTCCCGAGCTGTGATCCTCCGCGGCGGACGCTCCCAGGAGAGCGGCCCGGCCGGTCTTACGGAGAGATCGAGCGCGGCGGGCCAAAGAGAAAGCCTTGGCCGTACTCACACCCCATCGTGGCGAGCGCATCTGCCTGCTCGGCGCGCTCAATCCCCTCCGCGATGGTGGTCAACGACAACGAACGCGCAAGGGCGACGATCGTCTCGGCAATCTTGGCCGCTTGGGAGTCAGTATCGACGTCTCCCACCAGGGCACGATCAAGTTTGAGGAAATCGACCGGCAGGCGGCGCAAGTACCCGAGTGACGAGTAGCCCGTTCCAAAGTCGTCCAGTCCGACCGAACATCCCATCGATCGCAGGCTGCCCAAGAATTCCGAAGCCAGGTCGAAGTTGTCGACGACGAAGTTCTCGGTGACTTCGAAGAGCAGTCTGCCGGGCGAGACCTCGAGCAGGTGGAGAAGGCGCTCCACCCGTGCGGGCAAACCAGGTTCGAGCAGCTGACGCGGCGAGAGGTTCACGCTGAGCCTTTCGACGCTGCCCGCAGCGCAGGATTCCGAGTGCGCGGCCCAGCACCCAATCGCCGATCGAGATGATGAGGCCCGTCTCCTCGGCGAGAGCAATGAAGACCTCGGGATTGACGTCGTCTTCACCGCGACGGATCCAACGGACCAGTGCCTCGCCACCCTCGACCTTCCTCGTAGCCAGGTTTACGACGGGCTGGACGAACAGATCGAGTTCGTCGCGCTCGATCGCGTGGCGAAGTTCGGTCTCCATGGTGAGCCGCTCGACGGCCATCGTCCGCATCTCTTCGTTGAAGACCTCCACGCCCCGCGCCGAAGTGACTTCGCCCTGGTCAGGGCCGCGTCGGCGTCGCGGAGGATGGAGTCGGGGGTCGTCGCAGGGTCCCGCAACGCAACGCCGGCAGTCGCCGTCAGGTTGAGCTCTCGTCCCTCGACGTAGAGAGGGCTGGCCAGCCCCCACACGAGCTCCCACACGAGGCTGAACGCCCGGTCGGATTCCAGGCCGACGAGCACGACGACGTACGTGTCGGCGGCGAAGTGAGCAATGAAGCTGTCGGCGGGGACGAGCGGGATGAGCCGGCTGGCTGTCGCTCGGAGCACCATGTCGCCGAATCTGTGACCAAGTGAGTCGTTGATCCTCCTGAAGTGATCGATATCGATGAAGGCGACGGCGAGTGGTTGGACCTTCCCCATCTCTGAGTGAAGCCGGTCGAGGAGGCTACGCCGGTTGGGCAGATTCGTGATCGGGTCTTGGAACGCCAAGGCGCGCAGATAGGCCTCGTGTGTCCGCAGGGTCGTGACATCCGTGGCGCTGACCACGATCCCCGACGCGCCGGCGTGGTCGAGAAGATTGGTCGCGACGACGGCAAGGGTCTTCCACGACCCGTCAGCTCCTCTGATCCGGTATTCGACCGGTTCGCCTGAACTGTGTCCCGCGACGACGCGCTCGAGGCTCTCCTCGACACTGGCCCGATCGGAGGGATGAACCAGGTTCAGCACCTGCGTGCCCTTGAGGGATGAGGGGCTCCAGCCGACAAGGCGCGCCGTAGCCGGATTCGAGTACCGGATCTTGCCGTTCTGGTCGAGGAGGAGGAGTGGCGACGTCGTGCGGTCCGCCATCGCGCGCATCTCGGGCGGCAGGGCCGCGCCGGTACGTGCGTCAGAGTCGCCACCGCCGTCGATTTCTGCCACCAGCGGCATTTTCCGGGATTTACCAGGCGATTTCGATCGACAGAGCGCTGTTTGGCCTAGGCAGACCGCTCAAAGTCCCGGGATCAGCGGGTCTGGTGTCGCAACCCCCGCGTGCGAGCAAGGTGCATGGTTAACATCTTCTGTGCGGGATTGAGGAGACGGATATGGGCGGACTTTCGGGTGCTCCCGAGCAGGTCCCAGAACCCGAGCCCGCCCATGGGGCGGGCCGGGGACTCACCCTGGCCCCGATGCCGCAGGCCAGTTCGGAAGATCTGCATCTGGCCCTGCACCGCTGCGAGTTTCCTGTCCTGGTGTGGAGCCCACCCGAGGGGACGATCCTGCTTGCCAACGACGCCGCCGCCGCGCTGGTCAACGTGCCGCTCGAAAATCTCGTCGGCCGTGAGGCGTTCGACTTCGTCTCGCCCCGACCGGCGGTCGAGCACTCGGCGGCGATCATCGCCGCGGGCGACGTTGACGGCTTGACAGGAGCGCGGCAGCTCCACCCGGAGGGGAAGGAGGCCATCTCCATCCAGTTCTGGAGTCGCGTCATTGAGTTGGACGGTCGGCGCCGGAGCATCGCCCTACTTCTCCCACAAAGCGAAATTCCCAGCCTCGGCCGGGATCCGGCCGCACCATGGCGTGACCTGATGCCCATTGCGGTCGGGGTGGCCGATGAGCAGTGGCGCATCGTTGAGGTCAGCGCTGAAATTCAAGAGATCGGCGGCTGCACTCCCGAGGAGTGCATCGGCACCGACCTGCTCGGCTTGTTCCGCCAGTCCGACGTCGCTGAGATCCCGAGAGGTCCGAGCGTCGCCCAGCTCAAGGCTCTGTCTCTCCGCCACGTCCAGATGGCCCAACGGGACGGGGGGTGGCTCGAGATCTCCCTCTTGATCGCACCGTTCGGCACGGCGCGGGGAGAGAATCGGTGTTCGCCATTGTCGGGAGACCGAAGAGGCCGGTGGACGTCGCGGCCGACCGGGTCACCTCACTTGAGATGCACCTGCGCCGGATCGGCTCCGAGGTCCGTGCAGCAGGAGTGCTCGAAACCTTCGAAGGCTTGCCGGCGGTGTCGCACCACCCACAGCTCCGAGAGCTGACGACCCGACAGTGGGAGATCCTCAGTCTCCTCCTGGAAGGTCAACGCGTGTCCACAATCGCCGATACCCTCTTCGTCAGCCAGAGCACGGTTCGGAACCACCTGGCGACCATCTTTAAGAAATTCGGCGTGCACTCGCAGGCGGAGCTCCTCGAACTTCTCAAGCCGGCGGCGCATCCGGGTCCTTGACGGTGGACGATGGTGAAGCGATCACGCGGCTCAAGGCCCGCTATTGCCGGCTCATGGACACGAAGGACTGGGTGGGCTTTCGGCAACTCTTCACTGACGCAGTCGTGATGGACACAACGGCGTCGGGCGGCCGCGTCGTGACGGGAGCAGACGCGTTTCTCGAGTCCCTGGTGGACGCAATCGGCGACGTCGTCACGGTCCACCAGTGCCACACGCCCGAGATCGATACCACGTCACCCACCACCGCGAGCGGAGTCTGGGCGATGGAGGACATGCTGCGGTTCCCGGACGGATCAGAACTGCATGGCTACGGCCATTACCACGAGACATACGAGAAGTCACCCGAGGGGTGGCGCATCAGCTCGTGCCGGCTGACACGACTTCGGATGGACTTCACCGATCCACCACCACGATGATCGCGGCAACTTGGTCCACGGACCCGAACCGCATGACTAGGTGTGACGCGAATAGCGCCACCGCCGTGTGGTAACAAGGACCACGCACGGGGCTGGACGGTTCGAGACGGCCTCCGCCCCGAACCTCCACTGTCAGTCCATCTCGACACCAGTCACTGACACGGGTGGGAATGCCGAAACCAACACGCGATGACGGCGGCCAATCCGGCCAATCCGATTCGGACCCTCTGGCGGGTCTCCGCTCCCTCGGATCGCAGATCGACCCCGCTGATCCCGACGCCGAAGCGGGAACCGGTGAGGAATCCGAGCCATCCGCTTCCCCCAGCGCACTCGCAGGCTTGGATGCACTCGGCTCCGAAATCGAGCGCACCCACAACGCGGACCGAGGTCGGGGACGACACGCTGCCGGCACGGGCCGCACGCGCCGGCGCTGGCGACGCTGGGTCCTGGCCGGATTGGCCACGCTGCTGTTCGTGGTTGCCGCCGGTGCCGGCTACCTCTACTACTTGACCCACGACCTGCGGCGGATCACGGTCCATGGGCTCCACTCCGCCTTTCATTCAGGGAAGGAGGCGGGAACCGAGAACATCTTGATGGTCGGGTCCACCTCTCGCTGTGCGCTCACGGTCCAGAACCCCGCGTACGGCTTGTGCTCCCAGGGTGTCAACGGGGTGAACAGCGACGTCATGATGATCCTGCACGCCGATCCGGCACACCATCGCCTGGCGCTCCTCTCCATCCCCCGCGATCTCTTCATCCCCAATGCCCGCAGCACCGGACCGAACAAGATCGACGCCGGCCTCTACCAGGGTCTCAGCCAGCTCGTCGCGGCGATCGAAGAGGACTTCGGCATTCCCATTCAGCATGCGGTCTCCCTCAACTTCGACCAGTTCGCCAACATCGTCGATGCGCTCGGTGGCATCAACATGTCGTTCCCCGTGTCGGTGTTCGACTGGGCGCCGACAGGCGGCGGGGTCGACGGCAACCAGCCCGTGAGCTCTGGGCTCAACCAGCGCGCCGCGGCCTGCGTGCACCTCAATGGGACTCAGGCGCTCCAGGTCGTGCGCGCTCGCCACCTGCGCTACGAGACGCCCCGGTCCAATCCGGATGACCCCTACGCCTGGCCCCAGGAAGCCCAGAGCGACCTGGCGCGCATCCGACGAGACCACGAGTTCCTCCGGGTCCTCGCCACCGCGGCTGGCCCAGCACGGGCTCGACAATCCGATCTCCGACCTCAGTCTCATCAACTCGGTCAAGGCCGACATCGGTTTCGACCAGACGTGGTCGGTGAGCGACATGGTCAACCTCGTTTTGGACTTCCACTCCATCGCTATCAACTCGGTTCCCCAGCTCACACTCCCGGTTCAAGTCGTCTCCGATCCCAACGGGGCCGGAGGAAGCCTCCTCTATGAGGGTGACAGCTACGGCGACGTCGAGTTCCCCGCCGAGGCGCAGGACCAGGCCGCGATCGACCAGCTACTGGGCATCGGGGCGACGACTGATTCCATGACCGGAACCGCGTTGCCGGCGCCTGCGTCGGTGTCCGTCTCGGTCCTCAACGGCACGGGCGGCAGCAACCAGGCCTCCGACACCGCTTCGTCGCTGACGGCGCTCGGCTACCACGTCGTCGGCGTGGGTGACACCGCCCCGGTGGGCGACGTCTCGGAGACCTATGTGTACTACGGCTCCCGGGACACCCAGTCTGAGGCTGCCGCCGAATCGGTCGTGCACGCCGTGTCGGGCTCCGTCATCTTGGGCTACAACCCCGCGAAGGTGGCCGACGGTGCGCAGGTCACCGTCGTCACCGGCTCGCAGTTCTCGGTCAACGCACCCGCACCGCCCCCGACGGCCTCCACCGCTGTGACCGCGCAGAGCACGACCTCGACGACGTCACTCCCGCCGACCTCGACATCGTCACCGGGTGCGATCGCCGCGCCCAATCCGGCAACGGCCAACCTCGAGCCGTGGGACCCCCAGGCCTGCGCCGCCAATGCGAGGCCGGCGGCGCCGTCGCCCAACGCGACCTGAGCGGGCCGGCGTCAGCTTGCGAGGTCCTGCCTGTCCTGCTCGGCATCGGCGTTCGATTTCCGGTCCCGGACCGCAGACACGCGTTCGCGGGCCCAGCGAACGGTCGGGAGCGCCCGCACGAGCGCGGACTGGAGCACGCCCCCCAGGGGAATGACATAACTCACCACGCTGCGGCGGTCCGGGTTCAAGCGCAGGAGCGGCTCGTTCCCCTGGTACGTGCAGCTGTCGATCCATTCGGCGTCGGTGTGCTCGTGGAAGTACTCGATCGCACCCAGCTGCATCTGGACGCCCGGACCGAACGCGCCGAACGCCTCGTCATACGTCACCTTGAGCGCGAACAACCCGGCGCCGCCGCGCAAACAGAGCTGCATGGCCGCGACGTGCTCGTTGCTTTCGAGCGTGAGCACCTGCAAGCGCCCGTCCTTGGCGAAGCGCTCGCACATGTCGTTGAATTGTTCGACCTCACCGGGCACGCTCGTCATGGCCACGCCGTTCCGGCCCTTGTAGCCACGCGCTTCGAGGTCGACGAGGAGATCGAGCACACCCGGCCGGTCCGGCACGTTCTGCACCGTCACGGGACCACCCAGCTCCTTCTCGAGCTGGCGGCGGCGGCGGCGCAGCACACTGCGGTACTTCGTATTGAATCCCTCGTCGTAGGAAGCCTCGGGCCGGCGTCGCACGAGTGGCCGATCGAACGACTCGGCTTCGTAGACGGGAAGCCCCAGATCATGGAGCGCACCCCGGAACGCGAGATCGACGGGACCGCCGCCGTGCAACCACTTGACGTGGAGGAGGTGCGTCCGCTCGGAGCGGCGTCGCGCGACCAGGGTGTCGATCATGACCCGGCATGCCTCACGCGCGCGTAAGGCGTCAACGAGCGGCGTTCCCAAATAGGTCATGCGCCGCACGTCAGTCGTGAAGGCCCGCAACGGCAGCTGACCCGTCCTCGACACCGGCCGCACGGGGAAGCAGCCGAAGAGACGCCCGTCTTCTTCGGCCACCACGATCTCCATGTCACCGCCGTCCGCTAAGTGTGTCGCGGCAGGCAGCACGCAGTCGGGTTCGCACAGCGGGTTCGGCTCGAGGGCCCTCGTCGCCAGATCCCCCCAGGCCTCGATCGTGGACGGAGAAAGCCCGCGCACCGCCAGACACCGCCCTCGCACGTCGTCAAGGATAGAGGCCGTGACTGTGGTCCCACTGTGATCCCCGCCCGGAATCGCGTGAATTGTCGGTGCCTTGGCCGAGCGGGCCACGCAGGACCGCCGCGGCCCGGGGCCGGCACTCCCGAGAGCCGCCGGAGTTGTCCCTGCAGGGGCCATGATGACCTCATGCACCGCTGGCGACGGCCCGCCGCCGCAGGGGCCGGGGCCGTCCTGGCCGTCGTCCTCGCATCCTGCAGCGGCGCACCCTCGGGGGACCAGGGGCACGACGCACACCGCTCGGCGACGAGACCCACCGTCACCGCAGTCACGACAACACCGACGTCCGCGACGGCGGCGACGCAGCCCGGCGTCGCCGTGCCGAACGTCATCGGGCTGAAGATCGCGCCGGCCCGCACCGCACTGCGAGACGTCGGATTGCACAACGTGGGTCTGAACAGACCGTGCAACAAGGGCACGCTCGTCAGCGAGAGCGTCGTGGACTCGCTGGCGCTTCCGGGTAAGGACCTCATCGCTCCGAACGTCGGCGCGGTGCCCGTCGAACCGGGGAGCAAGGTCGCGCCGGGCGCGCGCATCGGCATCACCTGGTCGGGGTGCTACGGCGATGCGGTCGTCGTGCCCGAGGTGGTCGGCCTGTCCTTCGCCGCCGCCAAGCACGCCATCGTCCAGACCGGGCTGACCTGGGCCTGCTATTCCGTCGGGAAGGCGGCGACAGCCACCTCGAGCATCACATCGTCGTCGACCACTCCGACGTCCACGGCGAGCACGAGCGTCCCCAGCCCCGCGACGACGAAGACGCCTCGGGGAGTCGTGTTGACCCAGAATCCGCACCCCGGTGGCCTGCTCCGTCCCGGCGCCACCGTCGCCCTGACGATGCGCGCCTGTCCGCAATGACCACGACGCCGGGGACATCGGGTGTCAGCGCGGCGGCCGAGCCGCTCGCGCTGCGCACGGCACGGGGGCGCTGGGTGCTGGCGGCTACCGTCCTCGGCTCGGGGATGGCAGGGCTCGATGCCACCGTCGTCGGCATCGCGCTCCCCTCCATCGGCCGCTCGTTTCACGGTGGAGTCGGCACCCTGCAGTGGGTCGTGACCGGCTACTCGCTGACGCTCGCCGCCTTCCTGCTCCTTGGAGGGTCGCTCGGCGACCGCTTCGGCCGCAGGCGCGTGTTCTCCATCGGGATCGTGTGGTTCGCGCTCGCCTCGGCCGTCTGCGGCCTGGCACCGAGCGGCCTCTGGTTGATCGTCGCCCGGGTGGTCCAGGGCATCGGCGGCGCGTTGTTGACCCCGGGCAGCCTGGCCATCATTCAGGCCTCCTTCCGCGCCGACGACCGCTCACGCGCCATCGGCGCGTGGTCCGGACTGGGCGGCGTGGCCACCGCGGCGGGGCCGTTGGTCGGCGGGTACCTCCTGGCCGTGGCCTCATGGCGCTGGGTCTTCTTCATCAACGTGCCCGTCGCCGCCTTCGTGCTGGCGATCACGGCGCGTCACGTCCCCGAGACCAGCGACCCCACCAGCACCGGACGGGTGGACATCCCCGGCGCCGCGCTCGCCGTCGCCTTCCTCGCCGGGGTGACCTACGCCCTCATCGAGGGGCCCACCCGCGGTTGGGGCAGTCCGTCGATCGTCGCGGCCTTCGTCATCGCCGCGCTGGCCGGGCCGGCCTTCTTGCTGGTCGAGGGCCGGAGACCCAACCCGATGCTGCCACTCAAGCTGTTCCGCTCCCGCCAATTCAGCGGCGCCAACGCGGTTACCTTCGTGATGTACGGCGCGCTCGGGGGCGCGCTGTTCCTCCTCCCCATCGAGCTGCAGGAGGTCGTGCACTACAGCCCGCTCGCATCGGGGCTCGCGTTGTTGCCGGTGACGTTCGTGATGTTGATCTTCTCGGCTCGGTCGGGCCAGCTCTCGGCGCGCATCGGCCCGCGCCTGCAGATGAGCGTGGGCCCCGTCGTGGCCGGCGCAGGCCTCGCCCTGCTCGCCCGCGCCACGACGCCGGGCAGCTACTGGGTCCAGGTGTTTCCCGCTGTGCTCGTCTTCGGCGTCGGGTTGGCCATCACGGTCGCCCCGCTCACCGCGACGGCGATGGGAGCCGCGCCGGCCGAGCACGCCGGCGTCGCCTCGGCCGTGAACAACACGGTCGCCCGCGCCGCCGGGCTCTTCGCGGTGGCCGTGCTGCCGCTCGTGTCCGGCCTGACCGGAGCCGCCGCGCTGGGGCCCGCGGAGCTGGCCGAGGGATTCCGGACCGCGGTGTTCGTGGCCGGCGCCACCTGTGCCGCCGGCGGACTGCTCGCCGTCCTCACCATTCGCAATCCCGCCCCGTCGGCGCGGTCCGCGGCGCCAGAGCCGACCTTCTCCTGCAGCTTGAACGGCCCGCCGCTGCGGCCCTCGCCACTCGCCGCGGCCCCACCCCGCTGAACGTCCACGCTCGCCTCGGCCCTGAAACGTGCAGCGTGGCCAGCCCTGCGCCAAGGTGTAGGTCCATGCCGCGCACCCCACGCCAGGCCGCTCCTCAGGTCTTCGCCCCGGCCCCGCTCGGACCGATCAGGCTGCGCAACCGCATCATCAAGGCGGCCACCTTCGAGGGCGTCACGCCCGGCGGACGGGTCGGTGACGAGCTGGTCGAGTTCCACCGCCGCGTCGCGGCGGGTGGGGCGGCCATGTCCACCGTTGCCTACCTCGCCGTGTCGCCCGAAGGCCGCACCGACCGGCACTGCCTGCTCCTCGACGTGGACACCGCACGCGGCCTCCGTCGCCTGACCGATGCCGTGCACGACGAGGGTGCGGCGGCCGCGGCGCAGATCGGCCACGCCGGACCGGTCGCCAACGCGCGCTCGAACCGTGCGCCCGCTCTCTCGCCGTCTAGCGGGTTCACCGCCATGGGCTCGCGCCTGCGCGCCGTCGACCGCGCGGGCATTGAGCGCATCATCGAGGACTACCGCCGGGCTGCCACCCTCGCCGTCGACGCCGGCTTCGACAGCATCGAGGTGCACGTCGGGCACAACTATCTGCTCAGCGCGTTCTTGAGCCCGAAGCTCAACCGGCGCGACGACCAGTTCGGCGGCTCGGTGGAGAACCGGGCCCGCTTCGCTCGCACGGTGCTGCGCACGGTGCGCGACGCGGTGGGGCCCGGGACGGCCGTCACGGCCAAGCTGAACATGGCCGACGGGGTGGACGGCGGCCTGTGGGTGGACGAGAGCCTCGAGGTGGCCCGGCTCTTCGAGGCGGACGGCTCGCTCGATGCGCTCGAGCTCACCGGCGGCAGCTCGCTGTCCAACCCGATGTACCTCTTCCGCGGCGAAGCGCCACTCCGGGAGTTCGGCGCCACGTTGCCCCCACCGATTCGGCTGGGCTTCCGCGTGCTCGGGCACCGCTTCTTGCGCACCTACCCCTTCGAGGAGGCGTTCTTCCTCCCCTACGCCCGCCAGTTCCAGCGGGCGTTGCGCACGCCGGTCATCCTGCTCGGCGGCATCACCGAGTTGGCCACGATCGAGTCCGCGCTGGCCGAGGGATTCGCGTTCGTCGCCATGGCCCGCGCGTTGTTGCGTGAGCCGGACCTGCCCAACCGCATGCAGGCCGCCACGGCGACGTCGTCACTCTGCATCCACTGCAACAAGTGCATGCCCACCATCTATTCGGGGACGCGCTGTGTCCTGGTGAAGGACCCGCCGAGCGACGGATGAAGAACTGCACGAGTCCCTGACCTGTCAGCGATGCGACGCCGCCGCCCCTGCAGGCAGTCGGTAACTCGTTATGTGCAGCCGCGGCGGCAATCAGATCCGGCCAAGGGCTGAAGGGGCGAAGCGCTTCGTTGTGGACGCAAACGCCTACTACCAACTCTCGTCTCGCCAGAGCGACAGGCCCTCATCATCGACGCATGTCGACGTGGCGCAATCGAACTGCTCATGACGCACGTCCAGCATGACGAGCTGGCGAGAAACCCCGACGAGGAGAAGCCAACGCGATCTTCGCCGTCCCATTCGTCATCGAATCGACCTATGGCGTCGTCTTTGATACGTCCGAGCCGGGACTGGCCCGATTCGGAGAACCTCAGAAAATTGAGGCGATTCGATCCGACAGCGGCAAACCACCCCGAAGACGCACTCATTGCCACGACGGCCGACGCCGAAGGTGTCGTGCGAGTGACTGACGATCGCCGACTGACAAACCGAGCAAGGCGCCAGGGCGTCCAGGTCTGGCCGACCGAGGACCCCATCGGGTTGGTCGAGAACCTCGACCTCTGATTGAGAGACATCGTCGACTGCCCCCGACCGCCGGTAGGCGACATTCGCGAACATCCCCGGATCCACCTCGCAAGGCGAATGGAAATCAGGCGATGGAGCTGGTGAGCGCCTTCGCGGAAAGTTTCCTTGTCTTTTGGGTGTCGAAGTACTTTGATCTTGTGTTAGTTCTGAGGGGAAGACGGGGTTGAGGGGTATGCGCTACACGTCGCTGTTGGTCGCCGCGGTGCTCACGGTCATGGCCGCTCTCCTTCCGCTCTTCCCCTCCTCGGCGTCGGCGTCGTCGACCTCACCCACGATCAGCAGCTTCAGCCCGGCGCAAGGACTCGCCGGTACGACCGTCACTATCAAGGGCACTAACTTGGTGGATGCGACGAGCGTGAGATTCGGCAAGACCGCAGCCACAGTCATCGTTGACGACTCCACCAAGATCAAGGTGCTCGTCCCAATCGGGGCGACGACGAGTTACCTCAAGGTCACGACGCCCGGCGGACTTGCAAGAAGTGCCAGCAGATTCGTGGTGTCTCTGAGTGGGGTGATGAGCCTGGCGAGCAGCGGGCGCAGTTACTGTGCTGTCCTGACCTCGGGCGGGGTCGACTGCTGGGGATTTGGCCATTACGGCCAACTCGGCGACGGCATCTTTCACACCTTCACCACCACGTACGGCAGCGCCTACCCGGAGGCGGTGCTCGGCGTCGGTGGCCAGGGCACGCTCCGCGGCGTGGTGAGCCTGGCGAGCGCCTACTACAGCTACTGCGCACTCTTGACCTCAGGCGGGGTCGACTGCTGGGGAGACGGCGCTGACGGCCAACTCGGCGACGGCCACCTATACACCGGCAAGAAGGTTGGCAGCGCCGTCCCGGTGGCGGTGCTCGGCGTCGGTGGCAGCGGCACCTTGGGCGGGGTGGCGAGCCTCGTGAGCAACCCTTCTGACTACTGCGCCCTGCTCACCTCCGGCGGGGTCGACTGCTGGGGATACGGCGCTCAGGGGGAACTTGGCGATGGCACCTTCTACGCCACCGCCCCCTTCGGCAGCGCCGTTCCGGTGGCGGTGCTCGGCGTCGGTGGCAGCGGCACCCTCGGCGGCGTGGCGAGCCTTGTCAACGAAGCACCCGGGGGGAGCATGTGCGCTCTCTTGAACTCGGGCGGGGTCGACTGCTGGGGATACGGCGCTCAGGGGGAACTCGGCGATGGCACCTTCTACGCCACCGCCCCCTTCGGCAGCGCCGTCCCGGTGGCGGTGCTCGGCGTCGGTGGCAGCGGCACCCTCGGCGGCGTGGTGAGCCTCGTGAACGATGGGGACACCTATTGCGCCGTGTTGTTCTCAGGCGGGGTCGACTGCTGGGGAGAGGGTGATTCCGGCGAGCTCGGCGATGGTTCCTACGATGGCAGCGCCGTCCCGGTGGCGGTGCTCGGCGTCGGTGGCGGCGGCACCCTAGGCGACGTCGCAAGCCTTGTGCATGGTGCTCAAGACCTTGGCTATTGCGCACTCCTGACCTCGGGCGGGGTCGACTGCTGGGGAGACGGCTTTTACGGCCAGCTCGGCGATGGCACCTTCTACACCACCGGCGACGGCGGCAGCGCCGTTCCGGTGGTCGTGCTCGGCGTCGGTGGTAGCGGCACGTTCGGCGGCGTGACGAGCCTTGCGACCGACGGAAATGGGCAGGACTATTGCGCTGTCCTCGGCTCGGGCGGGGTCGACTGCTGGGGAGAGGGCTATGGCGGCCAGCTCGGCGATGGCAGCTTCTACGAGAAGAACCCCAACGGCGGCAGCGCCGTCCCGGTGGCGGTGCTCGGCGTCGGTCGCAGCGGCACGCTGGGCGGCGTGGCGAGCCTTACGAGCGAGCAGATAGAGGGGTCGGAGAGCTATTGCGCTCTCCTCACCTCAGGCGGGGTCGACTGCTGGGGATACGGCTATTGGGGCCAACTCGGCGATGGCGCCTTCTACCCCACGGGCTACAACGGCAGCGCGGTCCCGGTGGAGGTGGCCACCAGTTGACGCAGTCGGTTCGGGACTGCGTCCGGACTCTCCGTTTTCGTCGAGATCCAATGTGCGCTGTCTGCTGGTCATGTCGGTGACCAACATGTCCTACCGCGTCGGGAACAAGTGCATGCCCACCATCTATTCGTGGACGCGCTATCTCCTGGTGGAGAGCCGCCCCGGTTCCGCCTAGGCCGCGACCGGCGGCCGGCGGCCCGCCCACGGTGCCGCGCGCTCGAGTTCGCCGGCCAGGGCCAGCAGGGTCTCCTCGTCGCCGACACGCCCCACGAACTGCACCCCGATGGGCAGGCCGGCGGCGTTCCAGTGCAGCGGCAGCGAGATCCCGGGCTGGCCCGTCACGTTGAAGGGCGGGGTGAACGGGACGTAGGTCGCGGCCCGGAACAGGCCGGCCAGCGGCTCGCCCGGCGGCGAATCGAAGGTCCCAAGCGGCGCGGGCGGCTCGGCCAGCGTGGGCGTCAACAACACGTCGAAGGTCTCGAAGGAGGCGGCGATCTGGCGTGTTGCCTTCTGCAACCCTTGGACGGCGGTCAGGTACTGCGCCGCGTTCAGCGAGCGGCCGAGGGCGACGAGCGCCCAGCTCAGCGGCTCGAGGTCGTCCTCGGTGGCGGCTCTCCCGAGGCGGGCCTCCCAGTCCGCGATGGCCCAGGCGTTGCCGGCAGCCCACGCGTTGACGAAATCGCCGATGAACGCGTCGCCGTCAACATCGAGCGGCGCGTCCACCAGGTGGTGGCCGAGTGACTCGCACAGCGTGGCGGCGGCGTGCGCGGCGGCCACGCAGTCGGGGTGGACGTCGGAGCCGGTGGGCGAGGCCGTCTGCACCGCGATGCGCAACCGAGGCGGTGGCGCGGCCGCCGCGGCGGCGAAAGAAGGGCCGCGCCGCGGTGGCGCCCAGTAGGGATCGCCCGGGACCGGGCCGGCGGTGGCGTCGAGGATCGCCGCCGAGTCGCGCACCGAGCGCGTCAGCACGTGCTCGCACACCAGGCCGCCCATCAGGTCGCCGTATTGGGGCGCCAGCGAGTTGCGGCCGCGCGTCGGCTTCAGTCCGACGAGCCCGCAGCACGACGCCGGGATCCGGATGGACCCCCCGCCGTCGTTGCCGTGCGCCGCGGGCACCATCCCCGACGCCACGGCGGCGGCCGACCCGCCCGACGAGCCTCCGGTCGAGTGCTCCGTCTGCCAGGGGTTGCGCGAGGGACCGAAGCGCCGAGGCTCGGCGGTCGGGAGGATGCCGAGCTCGGGTGTGTTCGTCTTGCCGCAGATCACGAAGCCGGCGTCGATGTAGCGCTGCGTCAGCTCCTGGGTCACGCTCGAGCGGTAGTCACCCGCGAAGACCAGGCCCTCGCTGAATGGCGTGCCCGCCAGCTCGGCCCCGAGGTCCTTCAAGAGGAAGGGCACGCCGCGGAACGGGCCATCGGGCAGTGCGCCGGCAGCCTCGGCCCGGGCGCGGTCGTAGAGCTCGTGGATGATCGCGTTGAGCTGCGGGTTGAGCTTCTCCATGCGGGCGATCGCTCCTGCGACCAGCTCGGCCGGCGTGACCTCCTTGGTGCGGACGAGCTCCGCCTGCGCCGTCGCGTCCAGCCAGGCCACCTCGTCGCTCATGCAGCCAACGGTAGCGACGTGAGCGCGCCGGCGCCCCGAGCGCCATGCGTCCGGTGCGCGACCGCCCGCCCTGCGGTGGTCGATCAGGCGGGAGCAGGCTCGGCCGGGTGCTCGGCGTCCTGCTCGGCCGGCTGCTCAGCCAGCTGCGTGGCCGGCGGCTCGGCTCCAACCGCCGCGCCCGGCCGGCGCGCCCCGGTGCGGATGGCCACGGCCTCGGTCACGGTGACGTCGGTGCCGCAGACGGTGCAGCGCCGGCGGTCGTCGAGCTCGCCACCACACCCGCGGTGCTCGAGGATCGTCGGGCGCTCACCCTCAATTCCGTAGCGGTCCCCCCACTGGAGCAGCGCCACGAGCACGGGCCACAGGTCGGCGCCCTTCTCGGTCAGGCGGTACTCAGAGCGCGGCGGGCGCTCCTGGTAGGGACGCTTCACCAGGATCCCCTCTTCGACCAGGCGTTCGAGGCGGGCCTGGAGCACGTTGCGCGCCACACCCAGGTCACGCTGGAGGTCGTCGAACCGCCTGATGCCCAAGAAGATGTCCCGGATGATCAGGAGCGTCCAGCGCTCACCGACGACCTCGAGGGTGGCGGCGACCGGGCAGTACTGGCTGGAGTAGTCGCGCTTGAGCATCCGCCCAGAATACCGGATATTTCCGGCGAGTACGTTGTTTTATGAAACTTTCTCCCTTACAGTGCATTGCATGACAGAACTGACTGTGCAGCCCGCCTCCTCGGCGGCCCCGGTCGCGGCGCGCCACCCTCGCCCGACCGTGACCGCTCTCATCGTCTTGACGGGCGTGTTCTTGTCGTCGCTCGACCTCTTCATCGTCAACATCGCCTTCCCCAGCATCTCGGCCACGTTCCACGGCGAGAGCCTCAGCTCGCTCTCGTGGGTGCTCAGCGCCTACACGATCGTCTTTGCCGCCGCCTTGGTCCCGGCGGGGCGCTGGGCCGACCGCGCCGGGCGCAAGAGGGCCTTCCTGCTGGGACTCGCCATCTTCACCACCTCGTCCGCGCTGTGTGCACTCGCGCCGTCGCTCGAGTTCCTCGTCGCTGCCCGCGTCCTCCAGGCGGTCGGCGGTGCCCTCATGCTGCCCACGTCGCTCGGGCTCCTCCTCCCCGCCTTCGGCCCGGCGCGCAAGGGAGCGGCGATCGGCCTGTGGTCGGCCGTCGGTGGCGCGGCCGCCGCCTTCGGTCCCCCCATCGGCGGACTGCTGGTGCAGATCAGCTGGCGCTGGGTCTTCCTGGTGAACCTGCCCTTCAGCGTCCTTGCCCTCATCTTCGGTATCCGGCTGCTCGACGAAGTGCGTGACCCGGCGGCGCACAAAGCGGACCTGCTCGGCGCGGGCCTGCTCTCCGTCTCGGTGGCCAGCGTGGTCGCCGCCATCGTCCAGGGCTCCGACTGGGGCTGGGCGAGCCCGCGCATCATCGGCGCCTTCGTGCTGGCGCTGGTGTCGGGCGCCTGGCTGGTGGTGCGCTCGTTCCGCCACCCCAACCCCATCATTGAGCCGGCGGTGATCCGCCACCGCGCCGTGGCCCTGGCCGACCTCAGCTCGCTCGCCTTCTTCGGCGGCTTCGGTGCGCTCGTGCTCGGCGGCGTCCTCTTGCTCACCGGGGTGTGGCACGAGTCCGTGCTGCGCGCCGGATTCATGATCGCCCCCGGGCCCCTCCTGGCGGGTCTGACCGCGTTCCCCGGCGGCTTGCTGGGCGCGCGCGTCGGTCACCGCGCTGTCGGCGTGGCCGGCTCCCTGTGCTTCGCCGCGGGTGGACTCTGGTGGATCACCCACGTCGGCGCCACCCCGGACTGGGCCGGCGCCTACCTGCCCGGGAAGCCTGCTCGGCGGCTTCGGCGTCGGACTGATGCTGCCCTCCCTCGGCGGGGCCGCGCACCGCGCCGCTGCCGCCGCAGCGCTTCGCCACGGGCTCCGCCCTCTACGCCATGACGCGCCAGATCGGCGTGGCGCTCGGGGTCGCCTGCCTGGTCGCCATCCTCGGCACCGCGACCGGACCGTCCGCCATTGAGGCCTTCCACCACGCGTGGGCCTTCATGATGGGCTGCAGCCTGCTCTCGGGAGCGGTACTCCTGCGGCATCGGGGCCCGGGCTGCCTGAGACGGCCGACGCCCGGCCGCTGGTCGAGGAGGCCACCTCGGCCGGCACCGGCACCGGCGGCGCCGCAGCCCTACGGCGTCCAGCCGCGGAGAGTTACGCCGTGGCCGCAGGCAAGTAGGTGGGGTTCGCCACCAACAGCTGCTCGCGCGCCGACGCGGCGAGCGCACCGGCGACGCGCTCCCAGTCGTCATCGACGTCACCGGCGCGAATGGCCGCGGCCAAGGACACGTCGTCGGCCGCGCCCAGATCGCGCAGTCGCTCCGCATGCGCGGCGGCGATGACCTCGCCGAGCTGGAGCTCGCGTTCGACCACGCCCAGCGCGTTGCGGGCCACCCGCGCCTCGAATCGCGCGCCACCTTCGCTCTGCTCCATCACCCCGGCCTCGAGATACTCGCGCACCGCCTCGACCAGCTCGGCCGCCGTCGGCCGGCCGAACGGCGGGCGGGGGAGGTGCGCTGCGGCAGGCGGCTCCGGGATCTGGGCCGGGGCAACGCGGCATCACCCCCAGCAGAGAGAACAGGTCCCACTCGCTCTCGCAGACGCGCCGTCCGATGGCTGCCAGCTCCACCGAGCGCGTGGCGCCGCTCAGGTGCGCCGACGCCTGCAACGCGCAGATGATCGCCCACTTCACCGTGGCGTACACCTGCCACCAGTGGACGCGGTCGCGATCGATCGTCTCGCCACCCGCGGCCTCGTACGCGCCGAGCAGATCGTCGACGCTGCCGAAGCCGCCGACCTCGCCCGGGCCCCCGAAGCGCCAGGCCGGGGCGCACAGCCACCCGATGTCCTCCGCCGGGTCGCCGGCGTGGGCCAGCTCCCAGTCCAGGACGCCGCGCAAGCCGTCGGGGCCGACCAGCAGGTTGCCGAGCCGGAAGTCGCCGTGCACGGTCACCCGGGGACCCCGCCGCGGGCCGGTGCGCACCGAGCCAGCGCGCCCCGAGCTCGAGCGCGGGGCGCGCCTCGCCGAGCAGGTCGAGGAGGGGCAGCGGGTCGCCCAGGGGATCCGCCGGCGGCAGCCCGGCGCACGCCTCCGGGTCGATCGTGTGGATCGCGGCCACGGCGCGCCCGCACTGCGCGGTGAGCACGGCACGTGCCGCGGCCCACTCGGGGTCGCGCAGGATCTTGCGCGGGATGGTCTCGCCGTCGAGACGCTCGACCACCAGCCATGCCGCACCGAGGCCGTCCCGCCGCGCCGTCGCCGCTCGCCACGACCTCGGGGACCGGCACACCCGCCGCGTCCGCGGCCTCGAGCAGCGCACGCTCGACCTGGACCAGCCCGGCCTTCGCCGCGCCGTCGCCCCGGTCCATCTGCACGATGAGTGGCCGCAGCCCACCGGCGCCGTTCGAGATCGAAGGAACTGGTCACCCGCGACGCCCCGCCTGAGAGCCGGCGCAGGTCCCGCACGGTCCCACCCAGGCGCGCGCCGAGCGCGGCCGCGAGCTCCTCGCTGTTCGGCCGGGTCGCCATCGCCGTCGATCGAGGCCCTAGACGACCGGGACGACTGGCCTCCCGCCGTCGTCGAGCTGGTGCAGGTACTCGCAGATGCCGTACCCGGTCCGTGTCGTGCCGGCGGGGTCGTCGTAGGTCCAGCGGGCGAGCCCCTCGTTGACCAAGGTGCCGCCGGCCTGGCCGATGTTGGCGACGCGCAGCACGTCGCCGCGCAGCGGGAAGGTGCGCCCCTCCTTGTCGAGCACGTCGAGATGCACGACCCGATGGGTCACCCCGTCCGTCCTCGAGCTCGGTGCGCACGCGCCACTCCGCCACCGACACGGCCCGCGTGCCGTCCCAGACCCAGCCCCGGTGGAGGTCCCCGGCCTCGGTGCCCAGCCGAATCCCCCCGAAGTGCACGTCGTCGCCGATGTTGATGGAGAACCAGCGCCACATGCGCGGGCCGCCCCAACGCCGCGGCCCCCAGGAGCGGTCGCGGTTGCCGTGCGCGCCGTGCCACTCGTGGGCCGCGCCGTCGACCGTGAGCGTGCCCGTCCAACGTCCCGCTTGCTCGAGGTGGCCCTTGCCGACCGTGCCCGCGGCGGCGGCCGCCTCGGCCGTACGCGGGCCGCTCGGCTGGCCGTCGGTGCCCACCGCGGGCGTGATGGCGTCGAAGCGCAGGTCGAGCGCGACGGGAACCGGACGCGTCTCGGCGCGGCCGGGGCCACACGGGCGCGCCTGGACCTCGCCCTCCATGGTCAGTCGCCACGACTGCAGCGCCTCGAGCATCTCGTAGCGCACGGCCCCGACGTCGAGCACCGTGTCGACCATCTCCCGTTGCTCTTTGACCCAGCGGTACTCGCCCAGCTCGCCGCCGGGGAGCCAGAACGACATGCCGACGTCCATCGTCCCCTCGTTGGGACGAATGCCGACGCGGGTGAACAGGCCGGTGTCGGTGGCCTCGTCGTACGCATTGAAGTAGTAGGACTCGCTCCAGGCGGTATCACCTTCGACCGGATGGGCAAGATCGTGTCGGGCGTCGAGGATCGGCATCGCCTACACCATTGCCCGTCCGGCGCCGTCGTTCAACGGGGCCCCGTCGCAGGGCGGGCGGGCGAGTCCAGCCGGCGCCCGGTCGCCCCCCGCTGACCAGTGCCACGCTGCCCGGAACCGAAGGCCCTCGGCCCGTGTGTGAAACTCAGCGTGCGGGCACCGAGGAGATCGCCGAGACCGACGCGAGACCGCCGAGACGACGGGGGGAGCGATGACCACCATTGACGCCGAGGGCCGACTGAAGTTCGGGATCTTCTTGGCCCCGTTCCACCCGGTGGGCCAGAACCCGACGCTCGCGCTCGAGCGCGACCTGCAGCTCATTGAGCATCTCGACGAGCTCGGCTACGACGAGGCCTGGTTCGGCGAGCACCACTCGGCCGGCTACGAGATCATCGCGTCACCCGAGGTCTTCATCGCGGCCGCCGCGCAGCGCACGAAGCACATCCGCCTCGGCACCGGCGTCTCCTCGCTCCCGTACCACCACCCGTTCATGTTGGCGGACCGGATGGTCCTGCTCGACCACCTGACCCGCGGCCGGGTCATGATCGGGGCCGGACCCGGCGCGCTGCCCTCCGACGCGTTCATGATGGGCATCGACCCGGCCAAACAGCGCGACATGATGGAGGAGGCCCTCGAGGCGATCCTGCTGTTGCTGGCGGGCGAGACGGTCACCATGGAGACCGACTGGTTCACGTTGAACAAGGCGCGCCTGCAGCTGCGTCCCTACCAGCGTCCCTTCCCCGAGGTCGCGGTGGCCGCGCAGGTCTCCCCGGCGGGCCCGCGGGCGGCGGGCCGCTTCGGCTGCAGCCTGCTCTCCATCGGCGCCACCTCGGCGGGCGGCTTCGACGTGCTGGGCGTCGCACTGGAACGTGATGGAAGAGCGCGCCGCCGAGTTCGGCACCACGGTGGACCGCAACGCGTGGCGCCTCGTCGGCCCCATGCACATCGCCGACACCAAGGAGCAGGCCGTGGCCGACGTGGCCTTCGGGCTCGAAGAGTGGGTCGACTATTTCCAGCGGGTCGCCGCACTGCCGCTCGCCCCCAACACCGAGAACTTCGAGTCACTCGTCGACGCGCTCAACGCCTCGGGCTTCGCCGTCATCGGCACCGTCGACGACGCCATCGCGCAGGTCGAGCGGCTCGCAGGCACAATCCGGCGGCTTCGGCACGCTTCTTGCTCATGGGCCACGAGTGGGCCGACACCGAGGCGACCCGCCACTCCTACGAGCTGATCGCCCGCTACGTGGCGCCGCGCTTCCAGGGCTCGTCTGATTCGTTGACGTCGAGCCGGGACTGGGCGGCCGAGAACCGGCCCGAGTTCATCGGCGCGGCGGGCAACGCCGTCATGTCGGCGATCCAGAAGCACCACGAGGAGAAGGCCGCAAAGGCCGAGCAGAAGAAGGCGGCACGCCGTGGCTGAGATCACCCACGAGCAGATCCCGGCCAACGGAATTGAGCTGCACGTCGCGGTGGCCGGACCGGCCGACGGCCGCCCCATCGTGCTCTGCCACGGCTTCCCCGAGCTGTGGTACTCGTGGCGCCACCAGCTCGGCGCGCTCGGGCGACGCCGGCTACCGCGCCCTGGCCCCCGACTTGCGCGGCTACGGCGGAAGCTCGCACCCCAGCGACGTCGACCGCCTACGGCTCGGACCAGCTGACCGGCGACCTGTGCGGGTTGCTCGACCACTACGGCTACGAGCGTGCCGTCTTCTCCGGCCACGACTGGGGCTCCATGGTGGTCTGGGAGCTCGGGCGGCTGCATCCCGAACGTGTCGCGGCCATCTGCAACTTGAGCGTCCCCTACTCGCACGCCTCGGGGCCACCGACGGAGATCTTCCGGCACGTCTTCGGTGACGGCTTCTTCTACATGCTCTACTTCCAAGACGTCGGACCGGCCGAGGCGGAGTTCGACGCCGACCCGCGTCGCTACGTGCGCACCGTGCTCTACGCGGGGGGCGGGGAGGCGATGGCCAACCCCAACCCGCTCGTGACGAACGCGCCGGCGGAGGGCACCGGCTTCTTGGACATCTTGACGCCGCCACCCGACGTCCTGCCGTCCTGGCTCACCGAGCACGACGTCGACGTCTACACCGAGGGCCTCCGCCAGGGCGGGCTCTTCGGCCCGGTGAGCTTCTACCGCAACCTCGACGCCAACTGGGAACGCTGCCAAGGACGTGCCGGCCTCGCGCTACGCCATGCCCACCGGCTTCATCACCGGGTCGCTCGATCCGGTGAACATCATGATGCCGGGCGCGGCCGAGGCCATGGCCGACGCACTGCCCGACTTCCGCGGCGCCACCGTGATTGAGGGCGCCGGGCACTGGGTCCAACAGGAACGCCCGACCGAGACGAACACGGCGTTGCTGTCCTTCTTGGTCTCAGCGGTGGGCCCGCCATGAGCGGGCCTGTCCTCGGCGGCCACCGCATGCCCGACTTGATCCCGCTGCCGCGTCAGCGGGTGGACGTCCCCTGGCCGACCGAGCGGTGGCCCGAGGCCGCGGTGCCCGAGGGCGTCGACCTCGACCCGTTGCTCGACGAGGTGTTCGACGAGGACGGCCCGCTGGCAACGACGTTCGCCGTGGTCGTGGTGCACGGCGGCGCGATCGTCGCCGAGCGCTACGGGGGTGCGCTCGAGCACTTCGACCGCGCGCCGACGCCGGTCGACGCCGACGCGCCATTGCTGAGCTGGTCGATGGCCAAGTCAGTCCTCCACGCGGTCGTCGGGTCTGCTCGTGGGCGACGGTCGCGCTCGACCTCGACCTGCCGGCGGACGTGCCCGAGTGGACCGACCGCGCCGACCCGCGGCACGCCATCACGTTGCGCCACCTGCTGGCCATGCAGGACGGCCTCGACTTCGTGGAGGACTACGAAGACGACCGGGTCTCCGACGTCATCGAGATGCTCTTCGGCGCGGCCGAATCCGACATGGCCCACTTCGCGGCCGATCGCCCGCTCGGCGCGCCGCCCGGGACGCGCTTCTCCTACTCGTCGGGCACCTCGAACATCATCTCGGGCGTCGATCGCGCGGATCGTCGGGAGCGGCGAGGACTACGCCCGCTTCCTGCACGGCCGGCTCTTCTCGCCGCTCGGCATGGCCAGCGCCGACCCGGAGTTCGACGAGGCGGGCACCTGGGTTGCCTCCTCCTTCCTGCGTGCGACGGCGCGCGACTACGCGCGCTTCGGACTGCTCTACCTGCGCGACGGCACCTGGGACGGCAGGCGTGTGTTACCTGAGGGCTGGGTCGACTACGCGCGGACCTGGGTCGCCGAGGATCCCGACGACCACAGCCCCTACGGCGCGCACTGGTGGGGCGTGGCGGGCGACACCCGCGGCACGTTCCGGGCCGCGGGCTACGAGGGCCAGTCGATCACCATTTGCCCCGCGCTGGACCTGATCGTGGTGCGCCTGGGCAAGACCCCGCTCGAGCGCGAACCGCTGCTCGATCCCTGGCGCGCCGCGATGGTCGCGGCCTTCGCTCCCGCGGCCTGACGCCGCGCTCGGCCTCAGGCCGGGCTCGCCACGAAGACGGGGATCGGCCGGTCCGTCTTCTCCTGGTACTCGCGGTAGGGCGGGTAGAGCGCCACGGCCCGCTCCCACCACTGCGCCTTCTCGTCGCCCCGCACCTCGCGCACGTTCATGGCAACGGCGTCGGGCCCGTCTTGCAGGGTGACCTCGTCGGGGTGCGCGACGAGGTTGTGGTACCACTCGGGGTTCTCGGGCGCCCCGCCCTTCGAGGCCACGAGCGCGTACTCGCCCCCGTGCTCGACCCGCATGACGGGGTTCTTGCGCACCTTCCCGCTCTGGGCGCCCCGGGAGGCAACGATGATGATCGGCATCCCGGTGTCGAGCAGCGTGTTGGCCCGCTGCCCGCCCGACGCCTCGTACTCGGCCACCTGGTTGCGGACCCATTCGGAAGGGCTGGGCTCGTAGTCACCTGGCAATGTGGTCATGGGACGACACTACGGCCGTCGGGCTACTCTCCGCCCGTGCCCCGCGCCCCGATGGCCACCGCGGACGTGCTCGCCTTCCACACGTCGCTCTCCAACTGGGGGCGCTGGGGCGACGACGATCAGCTGGGCGCGCTGCATCTCATCACGCCCGAGGTGACCGCCGCGGGCGTCGCGCACCGTGCGCTCGGGCCGCACCGTGTCGTGCGCGCGGGCCCTCAACACGCATGCTGCGGCTGACAACCCCGCGCCCGTCGCCCATCACATGATCGGGACGGCCACCGAGGGCTGGGGCGCCGACTACGTCGCGCCTCGCACCGCACGGCTTCGCCACCAGCCACATCGACGCGCTGTGCCATGTCATGCACGACGGCCGGCTGTTCAACGGCTACCCCGCCGAGACGGTGACCGCCCACGGCGCCACCCGGCTCGGTATCCACCACCTCAGCGGTGGCGTGGTGACGCGGGGCGTGTTGCTCGACATCCCCGCGCTGCGCGGCGTCGACGCGCTCGAGCCCGGCGACCCCGTGTTCCCCGAGGACCTCGAGGCCGCCGAGACAGCGGCGGGGGTCCGGGTGCGCCCGGGCGACGCGCTGCTCGTGCGCACCGGGCGCTGGCGCTGGCGCGAGGAGCACGGGGCGTGGGACCTGGGCACCCTGGCCGCCGGCCTGGACGCGTCGTGCCTGCCTTGGCTGCGCGAGCGCGACGTGGCGGCGCTCGGCAGCGACGGGGTCTCCGACGTCCTGCCCTCGCGGGTCGATGACGTGCTCATGCCGATCCACACCGTGGTGATCGTGGCGATGGGCGTGCACCTGCTGGACAACCTGGACCTCGACGCGCTCGCCGGCGCCTGCGCGGCAGAGGCAGCGTTGGGAGTTCCTCTTCACGGTGGCCCCGCTGGTCCTGCGCCGCGGCACCGGCTCGCCGGTCAACCCGATCGCCGTCTTCTAGTTCACGCCACGGCGCGCCGGCACCGTCGCACAACTGCGTACCGGTGCCCCGCCGGCGCCACCCTCCCTCGGTCGGGACGAATCTATGGGGGTTGCAGGCCAACCGCAAGGACCCCGCGGTGTCGTCGCCCTCGCTCCCTGCTGAGGAGGTGTCCCGCGCTCAGGCGCCCTCGTAGGGGAACCCGAGGTCGGGCGCGGTGAGGATGGCCCGGAACTCGAGCCCCTCCGCCGCGGCCATCGCCTCCACCGTGCCCCCGCGGTCGACCAGCGCGACGAGGAGCACGACCTCCGCTCCGGCGTCGCGCACGGCGTGGGCGGCCTCGAGCAACGACATACCACGCGTGACCGTGTCCTCGGTGACCACCACCGTGTCCCCGCGGTCGAGCGCACCGGCGATGCGCCCGCCCGCGCCGTGGTCCTTGGCTTCCTTGCGCACGCTGAACGCCTTGAGCAGCCGTCCGCGGGTGGCCGCGACACCGGCGGTGACGAAGGCCACCGGGTCCGCGCCCATGGTCAGCCCGCCGATGGCGGTCGCCTCTGGCGGCACCACCGAGAGCACCGCGTCAGCCACGAGCACCATGGCCTCGGGCCGGCAGACCGTCTGCTTGGAGTCGATGAACCAGGTGCTCGTGCGGCCGGACTTGAGCGTGAACTGGCCCCGCTTGATCGAATGCGCGAGCAGGTGGTCGCGCAGCTCCGGGTACCGCACGTCCCCGCTCACACGAAGCGCACGCCCGCGGCGTCCGCCACGATCTCCCCGATCGCTCGGGCCGGCTGTCCTTCCACCTCGAGCACGCCGAGCGCGGCGTCGGCCGCCGAGGCGTCGACCACGAGCGCCATACCGATGCCGCGGTTGAAGACGCGGTCCATCTCGTCCTCGGCCACCGCGCCCAGACGTTGGATCTCGGTGAACACCGGCGGCTCCTCCCAGGCGACGCGCGCGAGCACGGCGCCGGTGCCCTCGGGCAGCGCTCGGGGCAGGTTCCCGACGATCCCTCCACCGGTGATGTGCGCGCACGCATGCAGCGCGTCGCCCTGCGCGCCGCGCACAGCGAGCACCGCGGGCGTGTAGATCACCGACGGGCGCAGCAGTTCGTCGGCCACGCTGTGACCGGCGCCCGCCCAGGCGGGGTCGCCGAGGTCGAGGCCGGCGCGCTCCAAGAGCACGTGGCGGGCGAGCGTGTACCCGTTGGAGCGCAGGCCGGGCGAGAGCAGTCCCACGACGGCGTCGCCGGGCCGCACCCGGTCCGGGCCGAGCTGGGTCCCTGCCTCCACGACCCCGACCGCGAAGCCGGCCAGGTCGAGCCCGTCACTCGCCATGACACGTGCGTGTTCGGCGGTCTCGCCCCCGATCAGCGCGCAGCCGGCTCGGCGACAGCCCTCCGACACGCCGGCCACGACGGCGGCGATGCGGTCGGGGTCGATCGTGCCCGTCGCGATGTAGTCGAGCATGAAGAGCGGCTCGGCACCGACGCACACGAGGTCGTCGACACACATGGCAACCAGGTCGATGCCGACGGTCTCGTAGCGACCGGTGGCCCGTGCCACCTCGAGCTTGGTGCCGACCCCGTCGGTCGACGCGACGAGGACCGGATGGGGGTAGCGCTCGGTGTCGAGGGGGAACTGCCCGCCGAAGCCGCCGATGCCGCTGACCAGCCCGCGCAGGCGGTCGACCGCGGCGTCCCCGGCTGCGATGTCCACACCGGCGCCGGCATAGGTGGCGCCGCCCTGGCCCACGGCTCAGACCCCGGGGAGGGCGCCCTGGTGCGCCGCGGCGGCCACCGGCTCGGGCCGGTTCAGCTCGACCGGCGTCGTGACGGCCGCGGGCACGGGCGTGGGGTAGTCGCCGGTGAAGCAGGCGTCGCAGAACCCGGCGTCCGCGCCGATCGCCTCCTTCAGGTTCTCGATGCTGATGTAGGCCAGTGAGTCGGCCCCCAAGATGCGCGCCATGTCGTCGACGGTGTGGTGCGTGGCGAGGAGCTCCTCGTGCGATGGGGTGTCGATCCCGTAGAAGCAGGGCCAGCGCCACGGCGGCGAGGAGATGCGCAGGTGCACCTCGGCGGCGCCCGACTCGCGCAGCATGCGGATCACCGAGCGCTGCGTCGTGCCCCGCACGATGGAGTCGTCCACGACCACCAGCCGCTTGCCCGCGATGGCGTCGCTCAGCGGGTTCAGCTTGCGCCGCACCGCGTCGGCGCGCTCCTTCTGGTCGGGCGCGATGAAGGAGCGCCCGATGTAGCGGTTCTTCACCAGTCCCTGCCCGTAGGGGATGCCACTCGCCCGCGCGAAGCCCTCGGCGGCGGGGACGCCGGACTCGGGCACGCCCATCACCATGTCCGCCTGTGCCGGCGCCTGGAGCGCGAGCAGCTCGCCCATGCGACAGCGCGTCTCGTGCACCTCGCGGCCATAGAGGCGGCTGTCGGGTCGCGCGATGTAGGCGAACTCGAAGATGCACAGCCTCGGCTCGACGTCGCGCAGCCACGGGATCTCGACGCTCTGGGGCCCGTCGGCATCGATCACCACCAGCTCGCCCGGCTCGACTTCGCGCACGAAGGAGGCGCCGATGACGCTCAACGCTGGCGTCTCGGACGCGAGCACCCAGCCAGTGGGCGCGTCCGCTGGGCCGAGCCGACCCAGGCACAGCGGGCGGAACCCGTAGGGGTCGCGCACCCCGAAGAGGCGCTCCGAGCTCATGAGGACGAAGGAATAGGCGCCCTCGAGGATGGGCAGCACGGCCTGGAGCGCCGTCGCGAGGTCCTCGGTCTCGGGGTACGCCTGGGCCAGCAGTTCCGCGACGACGTCGCTGTCGGTGGCGACGGAGCCGGGGAGCATGCCGACCTTCTCAGCCAGATCGGCGGTGTTGGTCAGGTTGCCGTTGTGCCCGAGTGCGAAGCCGGCGCGCCCGACCGGCCGATAGACGGGCTGGGCGCCGGCCCAGTCCGAGGAGCCGTGCGTCGAATAGCGCGTGTGGCCGATGGCGAGGTGACCGTCGAGTCCCGAGAGGGTGCGCTCGTCGAACACGGTCGCCACGAGGCCCATGTCCTTGACGACGGTGACGGTGTTGCCGTCGCTCACCGCCATGCCGGCGGATTCCTGGCCGCGGTGCTGCAGGGCGAAGAGCCCGTCGAAGGTCAGGTTGGCCACCCGCGACCCGGGCGCGTAGACCCCGAAGACACCGCACGCTTCCTTCACGCCCATCACCCGCCCTTTATTGTCGCACAGGCCGCTGTCGTCACGATTCGCCCAGGGCCGACCCCAGGTTGCCCTCGTGCGCCGCACGCACGGTGGCGACTGGGAGGTCGACGAGCGTGCCCAGGCGGACGCGGTCTCCCCCGGCGCGGCCGAGGACCACCGCGGGAACGCCGGCCTCGGCGGCGCGGGCACCGAGCGCGTCGGGGTCGGCGGTGGCGACCACGATGCGCGACGGCAGCTCGCTGAACAGCTCGGCGGGGTCGTCGAGGTCGAGCGTGCAGCCGACACCCCTCTCCGCCGCCATCTCGGCCACGGCGACGGCGAGGCCACCGCCCGAGACATCGTGGACGGCGTGCACCAATGCGGCGTCGGCCGGGACGGCCGCGTTGGGCTCGGCCACTTGCGTGGCGACGAGGTCGGCCACGAACGCACACAGCGACGCGTGGGCGTCGAAGTCCACCGTCGGGATACGACCGGCGCCGCCACGGTGGTCGCGCCGCTCGGTGGCCCAGCGCGACCCCTCGAGCGAGAACGCACCCGCACCCGCACGGTCGGCGGCGGGCGCGGTGCGCGCACCGAGCAGCACCACGGTGTCACCTTCGGACCAGCCCAGACCCGGAGGGCGCGTGTGCAGTGCGTCGACGAGGCCGAGGACGCCGAGCACCGGCGTGGGATCGATGTCGCTCCCGCCGCTCTCGTTGTAGAAGCTCACGTTGCCCCCGATCACCGGCAGCGAGAGCGCGCGGCAGGCCTCCGCCATGCCGTCGATGCACTCGGAGAGCTGCCACATGACCTCGGGGTGCTCGGGGTTCCCGAAGTTGAGACAGTTCACGACGGCCACCGGCGTGGCGCCAACGCAGGCCAGGTTGGCCACGCCTTCGGCCAGGACCAGCGCGGTGCCGGCGCGCGGGTCGAGCGCGCAGGCGCGGGGGTTGGAGTCGGTCGTGAGGGCCACGCCACGCGAGGACGAGGGCAAGCCCGGACCGGCCAGGCGCAACAGCGCGGCGTCGGCGCCGGGCCCCGCCACGGTGTTCAAGAACAGCTGGTGGTCGTACTGGCCGTAGACCCAGCGCGGCGAGCGCAGCAACGCCAGCAGGTCGGCGGCGCACTCGTCCGACGCGGGCGCGTCGAGTGGCGGTGACTCGGGCACGGCCGGCGCCCGGCGGGGCCGGTCGTAGAGCGGCGCGTCTTCGGAGAGCGACGCCGCCGGCACGTCGGCGAGCACCGGGCCGTCCATGCCGTCACGGATGCGCAGACGACCACCCCCGTCGCGCTCGGGCGCGGTGACGATGCCGACGACAGTGGCACGCACCTCCCACTTCTCGCAGATGGCTGCCACTGCCGGCCACGACTCGGGGCGCACGATGGCGAGCATGCGCTCCTGGCTCTCGCTCGTCATGACCTCCCAGGGCTCCATGCCTTCCTCGCGCCGCGGCACGGCGGACACGTCGACGTCCATGCCGACGCCGCCCCGCCCCGCCGTCTCGCTGGTGGCGCAGGCCAGGCCGGCGCCGCCGAGGTCCTGGATCCCGACGACCAGCTTGGTGTCGAGCAGCTCGAGGCAGGCCTCGATCAGGCGCTTCTCCTCGAACGGGTCGCCCACCTGGACGCTGGGCCGCTTGGTGTCGTCCGCCGCGCCCGTGCCGTCGCCGCTGAAGCCGGCGGAGGCCAGCACGCTCACCCCCCCGATGCCGTCGCGCCCGGTGCTCGAGCCGAGGAGCACGGCGAGGTTGCCCGGCCCCGATGCGATGCCGAGGACCAGGCGCTCAACCGGCAGCGCGCCCATGCACAGCACGTTGACGAGCGGGTTCTGCGCGTAACAGGTGTCGAAGGTCAGCTCACCACCGACTGTGGGCACGCCGACCGAGTTGCCGTAGCCCGAGATGCCGCTCACCACCCCCTCGACGAGCCAGCGCTGGCGCGCGTCGTCGTCGGGCCGCCCGAAGAACAGCGGGTCCATCACCGCCAGCGGCCGGGCGCCCATAGTGAAGATGTCGCGGAGGATGCCGCCCACACCGGTCGCCGCACCCTGGTAGGGCTCGATCGCGGAGGGATGGTTGTGGCTCTCGATGCGCAGCGCCACCGCGATGCCGTCGCCCGCGTCGATCACCCCCGCGTTCTCCCCGGGGCCGACCAGCACGCGGGCGCCCTCGGTGGGCAGGCGGCGCAGGTGCAGGCGGGACGACTTGTACGAGCAGTGCTCGCTCCACATCACTGCGTAGAGCGCGAGCTCGAGGTGGTTGGGCTCGCGCCCGAGGATCTTGGCCACGGCCTCGAACTCGTCGTCGGTCAGGCCGAGCGCCCGGTGCAGCGCCTCGCCCGCCGGCGACTGCTCGTGCGCCGGCTGCTGGTCCTCCGGTGGCGTCTGGTCGGGCAGCAGCGCCTCGGCCGGAGAAGTCATGATGACCTCCACGATAGAGGCCATGCCGCCGGGGTCAGGGCAGGCCGGCGCGGCTGCCGGACGCCCTCAACCGGGACGGTCGGCCCGCAGCACCACGAGGTCGCGCTCGGACCACACCTCGGTCGCGTCGAGGCCGGCGTCGGCCAGCCAGTGCAGCTGGTCGGCCACCGTCGACGGGCGGTCGTGGCCCACCAGGCCCGGTGTCACCGCGTCGGCCGGATCGACCGGGATGACGACGTCGCCCAGCACGAAGCGACCGCCGGGCCGCAGCACGCCGGCGATGCGGGCGAACAGCGCGGCCTTCTCCGGCCCCTCGAGGTGGTGGACGGCCAGGACGGAGACGACCAGGTCGAAGGGGCCGGCCGGCAGCGGGTCGACCAGGTTCGCCCGCTCGAGCTCGACGGGCAGGCCGGCCAGGCGCGTCCGGGCCGCACCGAGCATGCGCTCGTTCTTGTCGACCCCGACCGCGCTCGCACCGGGGTGGCGGGCCAGCACGGCCACCATCGTCTCCCCCGTGCCGGTGCCGAGGTCGAGAATCCGGGATACACCGCGGGCGGCGCCGCCGGCGTCCGCGCCGGCACTTTCGCTGGCGGCAGCGACCGCCTCTTGGAGCCGCGGGTAGGCAGGGACGTCGGTCCGCATCAGCTCGGCGTAGGTCTCCGGGTCGAATTCGAGGCTGCTCAGTACGTCGTCCCTGCTCACGGGGAGAGCAGTGCCTCCTTTCGTATCCAGGTCCAGTGCAACACGAACACAGACAGACCGAGCGTCACCACATTGATGACGAGCTCCATCACCCCGTTGGCGCCCTTGCCCCATACCCCGTGCTGGAGGTCGTAGAGCACGTCCATCGCGAAGAGATACAGCCCGGCACCGCCGCCCGCGAGGAGCCAGAACACGGCCGCCCGCCGCGCCGTCATGAGGCAGTACGAGGCGGCGACCAGGCACAGGGCGAGCCAGCCGTCCGCCAGGGGGAACGCGTCCTCGAACTGGGTGTAACCCGGCGTGCTCTCCGAGGCCACGAGGGAGCGATGGGCCAGCCAGGCGACCCAGTAGGCGACGATGAGGAAAGCGGCCGCCAGGAGCACGGTGGCCATGGTGCGCCGGCTCCGTGCATCGAGGGTGGCATCGCTGGCCGCGCGCATCCCAGCAGGGTAACCCCGGTGCCGGCGGCGAAATGACGACCGCCGGACGCCTGCAATGCGCGACGGACTGCACAGCGGATTCTCCGGTGGATGCCAGCGGAATTGGCGTGATGGGTGCACCGATTCGGGCCGAAATGAGCCGAACCGGGACGCCCGCAAACTCGGGAACGTAATTGGGGAATATGCCCGGCGCGAACGTGCCACAATAGGACCATGGCAACGAAGGCAAAGACTCCGGCTCCTCGCAAGCCCATGAGCACCGGCCACAAGGCCGCATTAGCTCGTGGGCGTGCCGAGAGTGCAACCGTCCGTCACTATCTCGAGGCGCTCGAGACCTCGAAGCCCAAGCGCGGGCGCAAACGCACGCCGGCCTCCATCGACAAGCGGCTCGGCACGATCGAGTCCCAGCTCGCCGGGGCCGATGCGCTCACACGCCTGCACCTGCTCCAGGAGCAAAAGGACCTCTTCGACGAGCGCTCACGGGTGGACCAGGTCAAGGACCTCACGGCGCTGGAGAAGCAATTCGTCAAGGTGGCCAAGGCCTACGGCGAGCGCAAGGGCATCACCTATTCGACCTGGCGGGCCGCCGGCGTCAGCGCAGCCGTTCTGCAGAAGTCCGAGATCTCGCGCGCCAGGAGCTGACGCCGCCCGCGCCCGGCTCGTGGGCCGTGGGCCGTAGGCCGCTCAGGCGCGCCGGTGCCGCGTGCCGGTCATGGTGGGGAGCCGCTGCCTCTGAGTTCTGACCCGAGGCGGGGCTCGGCGCGAAGTACTGCTCCACCCCCCGGGCCAGCCCGCCCGCGATCACCTGCTGACCCGGCGCGCTCGCAGCAATGCTCGCCTCGAACGGATCGGTGATGAACAGCGGCTCAATGAGTGCGCCCGGCATGGCGCTCGGCGTGGAGGAGAACCCCGGCTCGGCGGGGCCCAGCAAGAGGAGGTGGCCGTAGTCGGCCGCCGCGGTCGTCAGCGCCGGCCCGCCCAGCTCGCTGTCGTCGACCACCCCGAGGTCGGGGATTCCCCAGCCCTGCGCGTTCATGGCCGCGCGGCACGTCGCCTTGGACCAAGGTGGCCAACCGGAGGTTCTGCGCCGAGAACGTGCGCGCCGTGTCGTAGCCGGTGACGCTGCCCGCGTCGTAGGACGAATCGCCGGCGTCGAAGTAGATGCCGACGAGCACGTTGGCCCTGGCCTTGTCCGCGCAGACGTCGCGCGCCGCCACGTCGTCGTGCACGCCTTGCGCGGTGAAGAGACCGCCGGAGACGTCGGCGGGCCCGGGCTTGAGCACCGTCTCGTCTCTCGTGCGGGACACCACGACGCTGAAGCCATCGCCCCGGAGCTGCTTCATGGTGTCGAGCTCCACCGGGAGCGTCTCGTCCGCCTCAAAGACCGTCTGGCCCGACTCGGTGGTACCGACCCCACCGGGATCGAGGCCGCCGTGGCCCGCATCGAGGAAGACGGTCAGCTTCCGGTCACCCGAGGTGGGCGGGTACTCGACGCAGGCTCCCGGCTCGAACTCGCGTGGATCGAGCTCCTTGCCCCCGGCGGTCCGCGCCACGGAGGAGCGGCGCGCCGTCCCGCGCCGGCCGCGCCGGGCGCGAGCGCGAGGAGGACGACCGACGGGCCGAGGAGCAGGGCCAGCACCAGGGACAGCAGCACGACGACCGATGAGCCGGGGGCCCGAGCTCCGTCGCGTTGCGGCCGTCCCGTGCGCACACCGTCAGACTACGGAGCGTGCCGCTCAGGGCGTGGTCACCCCAGGCGCGCGGGCGACGCGTCAGGAGTCGGGCGTGAGCGTTCAGGCGGCCGCTGGACGCGACGCGGCGGCGGCCACCAGCGAACGCAGCAGGACCAAGCCGTCGGTCGAGCCCAGCATGGCCGCGCTGGCGCGCTCGGGGTGCGGCATGAGGCCGACGACGTTGCCCTCCTCGTTGGTGATGCCCGCAATGGCGTCGACCGACCCGTTGGGGTTGTCCGCGTAGCGCACCACGATGCGCTCCTCGTCCTGGAGGGCGCGCAGCGTGTCGGCGTCGCAGATGTAGTTGCCCGAGAAGTGGTTGATGGGGATCACCAGCTCGTCGCCGGCGGTCGCACCCGATGTGAGCACCGACGAGGTCGAGGTCACCACGAGGCGCGCCGGCTCGCAGAGGAAGCGTAGGCGCCCGTTCTTCTGCAGCGCTCCGGGCAGCAGCCCCGCCTCGGTCAGCACCTGGAACCCGTTGCAGATGCCCACCACCGGGCCGCCGCCCCGCGGCGAAGTCGCACACCGCGTCCATGACGGGCGAGAAGCGGGCCAGTGCACCGGGGCGCAGGTAGTCGCCGTGGGCGAAGCCGCCGGGCAGTACCACCGCGTCGACCGGGCCGAGCGAGGTGTCGCGGTGCCAGAGCAGGACGCCGCTCCCACCGGCGAGCTCGGCCGCGGCGACGACGTCGTGCTCGCAGTTGGACCCGGGGAAGACGACGACGCCGATGCGCGGCGCCATGCTCAGATCGCCTCGAGCTCGAGCCGGCTCTGCTCAATGACCGGGTTGGCCAGCAAGCGGTCGGCCAGCTCGGTCGCCGTCGTCCGCGCCGCGCCCTCGTCGGACGCGTCGACCTCGAAGCTGAAGGAGCGGCCGGCCCGCACGTGCGCCACGCTGTCGAAGCCGAGCGCGGGCAGCGCGCGCTCAATGGTCGCACCCTCGGGGTCCGCGATGCCGGGCCGCAGTTGCACCTCGACGCGTGCCAGAAACCTCATCGCGACCTCACGCCGACGCACCGTACCAGCCGCTCAGCGAGCGTCCGGTCACGCGCTCGTAGGCCGCGACATAGCGCGCCGACATGGCCCCGATCACCTCGGCTGGGAGCGCGGGAGGCGGCGGCGTGCGGTCCCAGGGCTGGTGCGCGAGCCAATCGCGCAGCGGCTGCTTGTCGAAGGCAGGCGGCGTCGTGCCGGGCACGACGTCGTCGGCAGGCCACAGCCGGGAGGAGTCGGGCGTACACACCTCGTCGCACAGGCTGAGGACCCCGTCGACCCACCCCAGCTCGAACTTCGTGTCCGCCAGCACGAACCCGGCGTCGGCGCACCGTGCGGCGGCCCGCCGGTACAGAGCCAGGCTGATGTCGCGCGCCGCCCCCGCCGCCTCGGCCCCGACCAGGTCGGCGGCAGCGGCGAAGTCGATGTTGACATCGTGGCCCTCTGCCGCCTTGGTCGACGGCGTGAACATCGGCTCGGCCAGCTTGCTCGCCAGCTGCAACCCGGGGGGCATCGGCGTGCCGTGCACCGTCCCCGATCGCTCGTACTCCCCCCAGGCCTGCCCCGCCAGATAGCCCCGCACGATGCACTCGAGCGAGAGCATGTCGGCCCGGCGCACCAGGACGGCACGCCCGGCCCACTCCGGCGGGAGCGCGGCGCCTCCGAGCGCGGTCGCGATGTCCGCCGGATCCACCGCCAGCTGGGTGCCCGGGACCAGGTCGGCCATCTCCTCGTACCAAAAGGTGGTCATCGCCGTCAGCACGCGCCCCTTGTCGGGGATGGGCTCGGCCATCACGACGTCGAACGCGCTGACCCGGTCCGACGCCACCATGAGGAGGCGCTCGTCGCCGGCGTCGTAGAGCTCGCGTACCTTGCCCGAGTGGATCCGGGGCAGATGGAGCGCGCCGGCGCCGCTCACCGGTTCACAGCGTGACGATGGCGTCGGCGAAGTGGTCGATGTGGCGCAACGTCCGGGAGAGGTCGAAGGCCTCGTCGAGCTCCGCAGCGCTGAGCGTCACGTCGGGGTCGGCTTCGAGGACGGCACGGAGCGGGCGCTGCTCCGACCAGGCCTCGCGGGCGTCGCGCTGGACGATCCGGTACGCATCGTCGCGGGTGCGGCCCGACGAGACGAGCGAGAGCAGGACCGACTGCGAGAAGACGAGCCCGAGAGACCCCTCGGTGAGGTTCGCCCGCGCGCGCTCGGCGTGGATCACGAGGCCGGCCGCCAGCCCGGTCGCCTTGCGCAGCATGTAGCAGGTCAGGAGGGAGGCGTCGGGGAGCGCCACGCGCTCGACCGAGCTGTGCGAGATGTCCCGCTCGTGCCACAGCGCCACGTCCTCGAGCCCCGCGCCGAGATAGCCGCGCAACAGCCGGGCCAGGCCGCAGAGGCGTTCGGAAAGGACGGGGTTGCGCTTGTGGGGCATGGACGAGCTGCCCTTCTGGCCGGCAGCAAAGGGCTCCTCCGCCTCCCCCACCTCGGTACGCGCCAGGTGGCGGATCTCGGTGCACATGAGCTCAATGGTCGCCCCGATCGACGCGCAGGCGGCCAGGTACTCGGCGTGGCGGTCGCGGGCGATGACCTGGGTCGCGGGCACCGGCGTGAGCCCGAGCGCCGCGCACACCCGTGCTTCGACCGCGGGGTCGATGTTGGAGTAGGTACCGACGGCCCCCGAGAGCTTCCCCACGGCGACCGCCTCGCGCGCGGCGCGCAGGCGGCGGCGGTCGCGGTCGGCCTGCAACGCCCACAGGGCGAACTTGGCCCCGAAGGTGGTCGGTTCGGCGTGCATGCCGTGGGTGCGCCCCGCCACCGGGACGTGCAGCAGCTCGAGCGCCCGCGTCTTGAGCGCGAGCACGTACGCATCGAGGTCGGCGAGCAACAGGTCGGCGGCTTTGGTCAGCGTGGCGCACAGGGCCGTGTCGACGACGTCCGACGAGGTGAGGCCGAAGTGGATGTAGGAGCCGGCCGGCGCCCCGATGCGCTCTTGGACTACGTCGACGAACGCGGCGACGTCGTGGTCGGTGACCTTCTCGCGCTCGAGCACGTCGGCCACGAACACGTCGTCGACCACGGGCGCCTTGGCCCGGCACGTCGCGGCGTCCTCCGCCGGGACCACGCCGAGCGCCGCCTGGGCCTCGGTGGCCAGGAGCTCGACGTCGAGCCACAGCGCGAAGCGCGCCGTGTCGCTGAACAGCGCGGCCATGTCCGCGGGCGAGTAGCGCGGGATCACGCGCCGCCCCCGTGCGCGCCCACCGGCGGCGCCGCCGCAGCGGCTGCCGCGATGTCGTGACGCATCTGCATCCCTTCCCACTCGATCGGCGCCGCGGCTGCATAGGCGCGGGCCCGCGCCTCTTCGACGGTGGGCGCCACCGCGGTGACACCCAGCACGCGGCCGCCGGCGGTGTAGAAGGGCCCGCTCCCACCGTGACGTCGCGTGCCCGCGTGGAACACGGTGACGCCCGCGACGTCGGCGATCGACTGGCCCGCGGCGTCCAATCCCTCAATGGGGTCGCCGGTGTGGGGGTGCTCGGGGTAGCCCGGCGAGGCCATCACCACGCACACTGCGGCGTCGCCTGAGAACCGTGGGGGCCCAGCGGCCGGCAGCTCCCCATTGGCCGCGGCGAGAAACAGCTCGGCGGCGTCCGACGCCAGCAGCGGCACCACGACCTGGGCCTCGGGATCACCGAAGCGCACGTTGTATTCGACCACCTTCGGCCCGTCGCCCGTCAGCATCAGTCCGGCGTAGAGCACACCCCGGTAGTCGATGCCGCGACGGCGGAGCTCCGCGACGAGCGGCAGTACGGCGGCGTCCATGAGCCCGTCCACCGCGTCGGCCCCGACGGCGCCCATCGGGGCGTAGGCGCCCATCCCGCCCGTGTTCGGCCCGGCGTCGCCGTCGTCGATGCGCTTGAAGTCCTGGGCCGGGACGAGTGGCACGGCACGCGTCCCGTCGCAGAGGACGAGCAGCGAGCACTCCTCGCCCTCCATCCCCTCCTCAATGACGATGTGGCGCCCGGCGTCGCCGAAGGCGGCCCCCGAGAGCTTGGCGCTCACGTCTTCGCGGGCCTCCTCCATGGTGCGGGCCACCAGCACCCCCTTGCCGGCGGCCAGCCCGTCCGTCTTGATGACCCAGGGTCCCGGCAGGGCCTCGAGATACTCGAGGGCCGCCGCGGTCTCGAGCGCGTCGAAGGTGGCGAAGCGCGCGGTCGGCACTCCGGCCGAGCCCAGCACCTCCTTCATGAAGGCTTTGGACCCCTCGAGCAGGGCGCCGTCGGCGCCCGGACCGAGCACGGCCTTGCCCGCGCCGCGCAGCGTGTCGGCCAGACCGGCCACGAGCGGCGCCTCGGGCCCGATCACGTAGAGGTCGGCGTCGACCTCCTCCACCGGCGCGTCGTCGATCACCGTGATGGGCGAGGCCATACCCGGGTTGCCGGGCGTGACGACCACGTCGGCCGTACGCGCCAGCACGTGGGCGAGCGTGTGCTCACGGCCTCCGCTGCCGACGACGCAGACCTTCACGCGGTGGCGAAGGAGACGGTCTGCTCGCGGCCGGGCCCGACGCCGACGAGACGGACGGGCACGCCGATCTGCTCGGAGAGGAACGCCACGTAGTCGCGCGCCGCGGCCGGCATGTCGCCGGGCGCCGTGACCGAAGTGAGGTCGGTGCGCCAGCCCGGCAGCTCCTCGTAGACCGGCACGGCCTTGTGGAAGGTGGTTTGGTGGTAGGGCAGGTGCGTGTAGCGGATGCCGTCGGCTTCGTACGCGACGCACACCTTCACCGTCTCGAAGGTGTCGAGGACGTCGAGCTTGGTCAGCGCGACCTCGCTCAGCGAGTTGAGACGCACCGCCTGGCGGAGCATGACGGCGTCGAACCAGCCGCAACGCCGCCTGCGCCCGGTGTTGGTGCCGAACTCGTGCCCGCGCTCGACCAGCAGCTCGCCGACGTCGTTGTCCTGCTCGGTCGGGAAGGGCCCGGCGCCCACCCGCGTGACGTACGCCTTGGCGATCCCGATCACCCGCTCGATGTCGCGTGGCCCGAGCCCCGAGCCGGTGCAGGCGCCGCCGGCCACCGGGTTGGAGGACGTCACGAAGGGGTAGGTGCCGTGGTCGAGGTCCAAGAACGTCGCCTGCGCGCCCTCGAGGAGGACCTGACGGCCCTTGTCCATGGCGTCGTGGACCATGCCGACGGTGTCCCCCACCATCGGCTCGATCCGCGGGGCGTACTCGCCCAGGTAGTGGTCTGCGATGTCGCCCGCGGCCAGCGGGAGCCGGTTGTAGACCTTGGCCAGGACGGCGTTCTTTTCCTTGAGCACGACGTCGAGTTTCTGGCGGAAGATCTTGGGATCGAAGAGGTCCTGGACCCGGAGGCCGACCCGCGTCGCCTTGTCCGCATACGCCGGGCCGATGCCGCGCTTGGTCGTCCCCAGGGCGTTCTTGCCGAGAAAGCGCTCGGTCACCCGGTCCAACTCCTGGTGGTACGGCATGATCAGGTGGGCGTTGCCGCTCACCACGAGGCGGCTCGTGTCGACGCCCTTGGCGGCCAGCGCGTCGAGCTCCTCGAGCAGCACCGCCGGGTCGACCACGACGCCGTTGCCGATGATCGGTGTGATGTGGTCGTAGAGGATGCCGCTCGGCACCAGCTGCAGCGCGAAGGCCTCGCCGTTCACCACGATCCGGTGACCCGCGTTGTGGCCCCCCTGGTAGCGCACCACCATGTCCATCTCGCGAGCGAGATGGTCAGTCAGCTTGCCCTTCCCCTCGTCGCCCCACTGGGTCCCGACCACCACGGTTGCGGGCACGCGTCTCTCCGTTTCGCTCACTCCGGATTACGCACCAGTGTACCCCTCTGCAACCCTCGGCCCGATGGGCCGGGAACGCGGCGAGGACCCGGAGACGCCGGGCGACCCGTCCCGGCGCGGTCCAGCTCCGCCGGGGGCCGCGTCGGGAGAGCCGGGCCGAGGGCCTTCCGAGGGGCCCGACTGGACCGGCCGGGGCGGGCCGAGCGACTCCTGCCGTCGGCGGAGCATCCGCTCGTCACCGTGCCGCCGCGGAGGCCTCGTCGCGGCGCCGCCCGCGACGGCGGACCCACGCCACCAACTGACGGACCTCGCTATCATCTCGCCAGCCGGAACGCCCCCGGTCGACTGGAGTCAGCGCAAATGAAGACGTCGCGCCGTGGGTTGTTGTCAGTGGTGTTGGTGAGCGCCGCGCTGTGCGCGCTGCCGTTGGCGGTCGCCGTGGGCTCCTCGACCCCGGCGGGGGCGGCCCGCCCAAGCCTGGCGTTCAACCAGGGAAGCGTGACCTTCCCGGGGGTCACACTCGGCGACTTCACGCTGACCGAAACCACGATCACGAACAACAGCGGCGCGTCCGACACGATCCCGGGGGACAACCCGTACCGGGTGTCGGGCGCAGACCCCGACGACTTCTTCCTGGCTCCAGGCGGCGACTGCCTCCAGAGCCAAGTGACCGGCGACGTCACCCTGGGGGCTGGCGACAGCTGCTCCATGTTCGTGCTCTTCCTCCCGAACGGTTTGGGGACGCGGCAGCGCGACACTGACACTCAACGACAGCCAAACCACCTTCCCGTCGATCGTTGCGTCCGGCACCGGAGCCATCGGCTACTACCAGGTCTCGAGCAACGGCGCCGTCACGCACTTCGGCGACGCCGCGAACTTCGGCGACGCGTCGTCGATCAACCTCAACCACCCCATCGTGGGCATCGCCCAGACCGGCGACGACGGTGGGTACTGGCTCGTGGCGTCCGACGGCGGCATCTTCAATTACGGCGACGCCGGCTTCTTCGGTTCGGCCGGTGCGCTGCGCTCAACAAGCCGATCGTCGGCATGGCGCCGACGCTCGACGGCGGGGGGTACTGGCTGGTGGCGTCCGACGGCGGCATCTTCGACTACGGGGACGCGCCAGTTCTACGGCTCGGCCGGGGCGCATCCACCTCAACCAGCCGATCGTCGGCATGGCCGCCACGCCCGACGGCGGCGGGCTACTGGCTGGTCGCGTCCGACGGCGGCATCTTCAGCTACGGGGACGCCGCAGTTCTACGGCTCGACCGGCTCGATCACCTCAACAAGCCGATCGTCGGCATGGCATCGACCCCCGACGGCAGGGGCTACTGGCTGGTGGCCTCCGACGGCGGCATCTTCGCCTACGGCGACGCCGGCTTCTACGGCTCGACCGGCGCCATCCACCTCGACCAGCCGATCGTCGGCATGGCGGCCATGCCGACGGGCAACGGCTACTGGTTCACCGCAGCCGACGGTGGCCTGTTCAACTACGGGGACGCGCCCTTCTCCGGCAGCGGCTCGGGACTGAACCTCGGCGGCCCTGTCGTGGCCATGACGACCGACGGAGAGCCGACGCTGCTGGCGTTGGGCCCGAACCCCGCCCTCCACCACGCGCACACACGTGGTGATTCCGGGTGGGCGGCGATCCCGCCGACGCACCGCTTCGCCGGACCCTGACGGCACCGGCGCCCGAGATCCGAGATGGAGCCCGGGCCCGCCAGCCGCCCCTAGCGCAGCACCAGCTCGTCGCCCTCCACGTCGACCGTGACGGTCGACCCCTCGAGGTACTTGCCCTCGAGCAGCGCCAGCGCCAGCGGGTCCTCGATGGAGCGCTGGAGCACCCGCCGCAGCGGCCGCGCCCCGTAGTCGGGGTCGTAGCCGGCGTGGGCCAGCCAGGCCTCGGCCTCGGGCGTGACGACCAGCGAGAGCCGGCGCTCGGCCAGGCGCCCGCGCAGCGTGCCCAGCTGGATCTCGACGATGATCGTCGAGGTCGGCTTCGCTCAAGCGGACGGAACCGCACGATCTCGTCGATCCGGTTGATGAACTCCGGCTTGAAGTAGTCGGCCGGCTCGCCCTTGAGGTTCGACGTCATGATGAGCACGGTGTTGGTGAAGTCGACCGTGCGCCCCTGCCCGTCGGTCAGGCGCCCGTCTTCGAGCACCTGCAGCAGAATGTTGAACACGTCGGGGTGGGCCTTCTCCAGCTCGTCGAGCAGCACGACCGAGTAGGGCCGCCGCCGCACCGCCTCGGTCAGCTGGCCGCCCTCGTCGTAGCCGACGTAGCCCGGCGGCGCGCCGACGAGGCGCGACACGGTGTGCTTCTCCTGGTACTCGCTCATGTCGATGCGGACCATCGCCCGCTCGTCGTCGAAGAGGTACTCGGCCAGCGCCCGGGCCAGCTCGGTCTTGCCGACGCCGGTCGGCCCGAGGAAGAGGAACGACCCGATGGGCCGGTTGGGATCGCTCAGGCCGGCCCGGCTGCGCCGGATGGCGTTGGCGACGGCGGAGACCGCCTCGTCCTGTCCGACCACGCGCTCGTGGAGGGTGGACTCGAGCCGCACGAGCTTCTGCACCTCGCCCTCCATCAGGCGCGACACGGGGACGCCCGTCCAGCGGCGAGACCACCTCGGCGATGTCCTCGGGGTCGACCTCCTCCTTCAAGAAGCGCGAGTCGGCCTGCAGCTTGGCCAGGTTCTCGTTGGCCTCGGCGATGCGGCGCTCGAGGCTCGGGCAGCTCGCCGTAGCGGATGGCCGCGGCGCCGGCGAGGTCGGCGTCGCGCTCGAGCCGGGCCGCCTCCTCGTCCTTGCGGGTCTTCTCCTCCTGCAGCTGGCTGACCGCATCGAGGGAGCTCTTCTCCTGCTGCCAGTGCGCCGCCATGGAGTCGCGCTGCTCGCTCATCTCGGCCAGCTCGCGCTCGAGGCGCTCGAGGCGCTCCTTCGACGCGTCGTCGCTCTCCTTCTCGAGCGCCAGCTTCTCGATCTCGAGCTGGCGGATGCGCCGCGAGATCTGGTCGAGCTCGGTCGGCATGGAGTCGATCTCGATGCGCAGCTTCGAGGCCGCCTCGTCGATGAGGTCGATGGCCTTGTCGGGCAGGAAGCGCCCGGTGACGTAGCGATCCGACAGCACGGCCGCCGCCACCAGCGCGGCGTCCTGGATGCGCACCCTGTGGTGCGCCATGTAGCGCTCCGAGAGCCCGCGCAGGATGGCGATGGTGTCCTCCACCGAGGGCTCGCCCACGTAGACCGGCTGGAACCGGCGCTCCAGCGCGGCGTCCTTCTCGATGGAGGTGCGGTACTCGTCGAGCGTGGTGGCGCCGATCAAGCGGAGCTCGCCGCGGGCCAGCATGGGCTTGATCATCTGGCCGGCGTCCATGGCCCCCTCGGCCGCGCCCGCCCCGACGATCGTGTGCAGCTCGTCGATGAAGGTGACGATCTCGCCCTCGGCGTCGGTGATCTCCTTGAGCACCGCCTTCAAGCGCTCCTCGAACTCGCCGCGGTACTTGGCGCCGGCCACCATGGAGCCGAGGTCGAGCGCGATCGACGCGCTTGCCCTTGAGGCCCTCGGGCACGTCGCCCTCGATGATGCGGTTGGCCAGCCCCTCGACGATCGCCGTCTTGCCGACGCCGGGCTCCCCGATGAGCACCGGGTTGTTCTTGGTGCGGCGCGACAGCACCTGGATCACGCGGCGGATCTCCTCGTCGCGCCCGATGACCGGGTCGAGCTTGCCCTCGCGGGCCGCCTCGGTGAGGTCGCGGCCGTACTTGGCCAGGGCCTGGTAGGTCTGCTCGGGGTCCGGCGTCGTGACGCGGTGGTTCCCGCGCACCTCGCGCAGCGCGGCCAGGAGCGCGTCCTTGGTGACACCGATCTGGTCGGCCAGCGCCAGCACCAGATGCTCCACCGAGACGTAGTCGTCGCCGAGGTCCCGGCGGATCTGGTCCGCCGCCTCCAGCACCGCCCGGGCGTCACGCGAGAGCCCGGGCTCCGCCCCGCCCTCGGCGCGGGGCAGGCGCGACAGCTGCTCCTGCACCTTGCCCGCCAGCACGTCGGGGTCGACGCCGACCTGGCTCAGCAGCGGGCGCGTCATCGTCTCCTGCTGCTGGAGCAGGGCATCGAGCAGGTGCGCCGCCGTCAGCTCGGGGTGGTTCGACGACGCGGCGTGACCGGTCGCCGCGCTGAAGGCGGCCTTGGTGTTGTTCGTCCAGCGTTCAGGGTCTATCGGCATGGGCCTGTCCCTTCCTCACGTCCGTCGTGTTCGTCTGGTGCCCTTGTCTCTCAGTCCGTCGTCTCGTGCGCATGTCCCGCTCTCGCGCGGCGCTACTCACTTGGAGCCGTTGCCGCTCGCACCTTGGCGCCGCATCCGGTAGGGCACTGGTGCTTGGCGCAGAGGCACCAGGTCGCGCCGGTACTGGCGGTGCGTCGCGGCCACGGCGTCGAGCGCCTGGGACCGCACCTCGGCCAGCTCGTTGCGCAGCATGACCAGCTCGGCCTCGAGCTGGAGCACCCGGCGCACCCCTTCGAGGTTGAGGCCGGTCGCCGTCAGCTCCTGAATGTGGCGCAGGCGGGCCAGGTCGCGCTCGGAGAAGCGTCGGCTGCCCCCGCTCGTGCGCGACGGATCGAGCAGGCCCTTGCGCTCGTAGATGCGCAAGGTCTGCGGGTGCATCCCGGTGAGCTCGGCCGCGACCGAGATCACGTAGACGGCCTGGTCGGCGTCGCGCTCAGCCATGGCGACCCGCCACCTCAGCTCTCCACCGCGATGCGCGGCGCGGCCTCGGTCACCTCGGCCAGCGTCTCCACCGCGGCGCGCTGCTCGTCGCTCAGCTCGGTCGGGACCAACACCTCGATCTTGACCATCAGGTCGCCCGCCTTGGAGCCGTTGCGCCCCGACGTCGCGGGCACGCCCCTGCCGCGCACGCGCAGCACGCGGCCCGCTTGGGTCCCCGCCGGCACCTTGAGCGTCACCTTGCCGTCGAGCGTCGGCACCGTGATGGTCGTCCCGAGCGCGGCCTCGGGGAAGGTGACGGGCACCGTGATGGTCAGGTTGCGGCCGCTGCGCCCGAAGGTCGCGTGCGAGGCCACGTGGACCACGACGTAGAGGTCGCCCGGCGGGGCCATCCCCTGCCCCGGTGCGCCCCGGCTCTTGACCCGGATGCGCTGTCCGTCCTCGACGCCGGCCGGGATGCGGACCTTGACCGAGCGCACCTTCTGCTCGCTGCCGGTCCCGTGGCACACCGGGCACGGCGTGTCGAAGAGCGTGCCGCGCCCGACGCAGTCGGGGCAGACCGTGCTGAGCGAGAAGAGGCCCTGGTTGTCGTTGAGGCTGCCGGTCCCGCCGCAACGCGGGCAGGTGTGCGTGGAGGTACCCGGCGCCGCCCCGCTGCCGCGGCAGTTCGAGCAGCGCACCTCCTGGGGCACGTTGACCGAGGTCGTGACCCCGTGCACGGCGTCCTGAAAGGACAGGTGCAACTGTGCCTCCATGTCGGCCCCGCGCTCGGGTCCGCGCTGCGTCGGGCGCGTGCGCCCGCCACCGAAGAGACCCCCGAAGAGGTCGCTCAGGTCGCCCATGTCCTCCATGCGGAAGGTGCCACCGCCGGGCGCGCCGAAGCCGCCGCCGATCGGGCCGTGGCTGCGGACCTCGTCGTATTCCTTGCGCTTGTCGGGGTCGCCCAGCACGTCGTAGGCCGCGCTGATCTCCTTGAAGCGCTCCTCGGAGCCGGGGTTGGCGTCGGGGTGGTGCTCCTTCGCCAGCTTCCGGTAGGCGCGCGTGATCTCCTTGTCCGACGCCGTCGAGACGACGCCGAGCACCTTGTAGTAGTCCTTCTCGAACCATTCGCGTTGTGCGGCCACGGGTCAGCTCACCCCCGCACGCGGACCATGGCGGCGCGCAGCACCTGCCCCTTCCAGCGGTAGCCGGAGCGCAGCACCTCTTCCACGATGGTCTGGCCGCCCTCGCCTCCCTCGCCCTCGGAGTGCGCCACGGCGTCGTGCACCGAGGGATCGAACGGGACGCCGGCCTGGTCGATGCGCTCGAGCCCCTCCTTGGCCAGGATGTCCATGAGCATGGCGCGCGAGGCGCGCAGCGCCTTGCCGGCCGGGCTCACGTCGAGCGACTCGTTCAGATGGGCCTCGGCCAGGTCGAGCGTGTCGAGGACGGGCAGCTCCTTGTCCACCAGCCCCTGGGCGGCGCGGGCCGCCTGCTCCTCCTGGCGCCGGGCGATCTGCTTGCGGTAGTTCTCGAAGTCCGCCTGGGTGCGCTGCAGCGCGCGCAGGTACTCGTCCCGCTCGCGCGCCAACACCTCCCGCGGGTCGGCTTCGTCGGCCACCGCGTCGGCGTGCTCGTCTGCGTCTGCGGACTCCCCGGTCGGCGCGGAGGGACGGCCGGGCGCGCCCGGCGAGCCGCCGGCCGCGGGCCCCCGGGCGTGCGCGCGCTCGCCCAGGAGCTCAGGACCGGCCGCGCCCTCCTCGTCGGGAAGGTGCTCGTTGCCCATGCTCATTGCTCATCGACGATCTCGGCGTCGACGACGTCGTCGTCCGAGCCGCCCTCGCTCGAGGCGTCTCCAGTCCCGGCGCCCGCGTCACCACCGACACCGCCGGCCGCGGACGCTGAGGAGGACGCCTGCTCGTAGAGACGCTGGCTGAAGCTCTGCGACACGCCGACCAGCTTCTCGGTGGCGTCCTTGATCGCTTCGACCGAGGTGCCATTGAGGGCGTCCTTCACGTTGGCCAACGCCGTCTCGACGTCGTCCTTCTCGGTGCCCTCGAACTTCTCGCCCTGCTCCTTGAGCAGCTTCTCGGTCTGGTACACCAGCGTGTCCGCGGTGTTGCGCACCTCGGCCTCTTCGCGGCGGTTCCGGTCGTCCTCGGCGTGCGCCTCGGCGTCGCGCACCATGCGATCGATGTCGTCCTTGGCCAGTGACGACTGGCCCGTGATCGTCATCGACTGCTCCTTGCCCGTTGCCTTGTCCTGCGCGGACACGTGCACGATGCCGTTGGCGTCGATGTCGAAGGTGACCTCAATCTGCGGCACGCCGCGCGGGCGGGTGGCAGGTCGACGAGCTGGAACTTGCCGAGCGTCTTGTTGTACATCGCCATCTCGCGCTCGCCCTGGAGTACGTGGATCTCGACCGACGGCTGATTGTCCTCGGCCGTCGTGAAGATCTCCGACCGCTTGGTCGGGATGGTGGTGTTGCGCTCGATGAGGCGGTGCATCACCTGTCCCTTGGTCTCGATGCCCAGCGACAGGGGCGTGACGTCGAGCAACAGGACGTCCTTCACTTCACCCTTGAGGACGCCGGCCTGCACGGCGGCGCCGATGGCCACGACCTCGTCGGGGTTGACGCCCTTGTGCGGCTCCTTGCCCGTGAGATTCTGCACGAGCTCCTGAATGGCGGGCATGCGCGTCGACCCGCCGACGAGGACCACGTGGTCGATGTCGGAGGTCTTGAGCCCGGCGTCCTTGATGGCGGCGTCGAAGGGGCCGCGGCAGGCGTCGACCAGGTCGGCGGTCAGCTCGTTGAACTTGGCCCGCGTCAGCTTGAGGTCGAGGTGCTTGGGACCCTCGGAGGTGGCGGTGATGAAGGGCAGGTTGATCTGGGTGTCCTGCACCGAGGACAGCTCGATCTTGGCCTTCTCGGCGGCCTCCTTCAGGCGCTGCATGGCCATCTTGTCCTGCGAGAGGTCGACACCCTCTGTGTTCTTGAACTCGGTCACCAGCCACTCGATGACCTTGTCGTCCCAGTCGTCACCACCGAGCTTGGTGTTGCCCGAGGTGGACTTGACTTCGAAGACGCCCTCGCCGATCTCGAGCACCGAGACGTCGAAGGTCCCGCCGCCGAGGTCGAAGACGAGGACCGTCTGGTCCGTCTCCTCCTTGTCGAGTCCGTAGGCCAGCGCGGCGGCGGTGGGCTCGTTGATGATGCGCAGCACCTCGAGCCCCGCGATGGCGCCGGCTTCCTTGGTCGCCGTGCGCTGCGCGTCGTCGAAGTACGCGGGCACGGTGATGACGGCCTGGGTCACGCTGTCGCCGAGATACGACTCGGCGTCCCTCTTCAGCTTGCCCAAGATGCGCGCCGAGATCTCCTGCGCCTTGTAGGCCTTCCCGTCGATGTCGATCGACCAGTTGGTGCCCATGTGGCGCTTCACCGACCGGATGGTGCGGTCGGGGTTGGTGATGGCCTGGCGCTTGGCCACCTCACCGACGAGCACCTCGCCCGTCTTGGAGAAGCCCACCACCGACGGGGTGGTACGCCCGCCCTCGGCGTTCGGGATCACGACGGGCTCGCCCGCCTCCAACACGCTGACCACCGAGTTGGTGGTTCCCAGGTCGATACCTACGGCCTTGGCCATGTCTGCCTGTCCTTCCGTCTGTGTTCTGCTGACGCCTCTGCGTCTACCAGGTGTCCTCGATTTGCAGTGCACCCAGTGTAGCAAAGTTGAGTGCCTCAGTGTCAAGATTTCTGACAAATTCTATGTCACGGGCGGTGCAGCCCTGCCACCCCGGTGACTCCCGACCTGGCCCGACACAGCCTCATACCCGCAAAGGCCCAGTTCAGCCGCGCGACGCCGAATTTGGACGCGGCCGCCGCGCCGGACCGCCAGGGCCAAGCGGAGGCGGATTACCGCCCTCCCACCGGGCCCACATACGATCCAATTCGTGCTCGACCTCGTCCTGCTGCGCCACGGCCAGTCGACGTGGAACGCCGAGAACCTCTTCACCGGCTGGGTCGACGTCGACCTGACCCCCGCCGGGGAGGCCGAGGCCCGGGCGGGCGGCGAGCTCCTGGCCGAGGTCGCCGGCGCCCCCCAGCCGGGCACGCCGCCACTCGACCTCCGGGTCCTGCACACCTCGGTGCTCACCCGCGCCATCCGCACGGCCGAGATCGCCCTGGCCGCCGCCGGGCGCAGCTGGCTGCCGGTGCGGCGGGACTGGCGCCTCAACGAACGCCATTACGGGGACCTCCAGGGCAAGAACAAGGCCGAGATCAAGCAGCAACTCGGCGAGGAGCGGTTCGTGCTCTGGCGCCGCAGTTACGACACCCCTCCCCCGCCCCTCGCCGCCGACAACCCCTACGACGTCGCCGGCGACCCGCGCTACCGGGACCTCGACCCCGCCGACCTTCCGCGCACCGAGTGCCTGCACGACGTCGTGCGCCGCGTGGTGCCCTACTGGACGGCCGCCATCGTGCCCGACCTGCGCGGCGGCCGCGACACGGGCGGCGCCGTCCTCGTGGCGGCGCACGGGAATTCGATCCGCGCGCTGCGCAAACACCTCGAGGCCATCGGCGACGACGTGATCACCGAGCTCGAGATCCCGACCGGGATCCCGTTCCGCATGCTCCTCGACGACGACCTCGCCGTGTGCTCGGCCGAGTACCTGGGCGACCCCGAGCGGCCGCAGCGGCCGCGGCGGCGGTGGGCCGCCAGGGAGACCAAAGCGCTCCCTGAGGTCCACGTGCCGCACCTCGGCCGTGGGGGGAACCCATGCGCGGGCCGCAGAACCACGGCCCAAGGACGGTAGGCCGGGGCGCCTCGCCGCGCCCCGGCCCCACCGACCACGAGGGGAACGCCTGCGCCTTACAGCGCGTCGCTCCCGCGTTCGCCGGTGCGCACGCGCACCACGCTGTCGACCGGGACGACCCACACCTTGCCGTCCCCGATCTTCCCGGTGGCGGCGGTGGCGACGATGGCGTCCACCACGTCGTCCACCTGCGCGTCGTCGACCAGCACCTCGATACGGAGCTTGGGGACGAAGTCCACCTCGTACTCGGCACCGCGGTAGACCTCGGTGTGGCCGCGCTGGCGGCCGAAGCCCTGTGCCTCGGTGAGGGTCATGCCCTGCACGCCGTGGGTCTTCAGGACCTCCTTGACGTCGTCGAGCTTGAACGGCTTGATGACTGCGACGATCAGTTTCATTGTCGATCTCCTTTCGTCCTGATTGATCCGGGCCTAGGAACCGACTCCGCCGGGCGGCGACTCCGGCGGATCGGGCGCTCGGTGTCCCTCCGCCGCCGGTGTCGAGCCCGGCCATGGCGAACGCACTGTCGGTGCGCATGGCGAGGGTCTCCTCCGGGAAGGCCTCCTCGCCGTGAATGGCCAGGTCGCCGACCTCGAGTATCTCGTCCTTGTAGCGAGCACCTCGCAAGACCAGGCCGATCAGCTTCATCAAGATGAAGGTCACGAGGGCCGACCAGAAGATCACCCAGATGGCCGCTCGGAACTGTTCCCAGAGCTGGTGGGCCGAGCCGGTGTACATGAGGCCGTTCACCCCGAAGGGCGTGCACGTCTTGCTGGGCGTCAGGTAGGCCGCCTGGCTGGTGGCGATGACCTGGCCGCTGGCGTTGAGGTGGCCGCACCCGTACTCAATCATGTTCGGGTCACCGAAGATGCCCAGCAGCATGCCGCCCGTGAAGCCGGCGATACCGTGCGTGTAGACGACACCGAGCGCGTCGTCGACCTTGGAGAACGGCGGGACCTTGGACAGGTAGTTCCAAGCCACCCACACGACGGCACAGGCGATTGCGCCCACGGCGATGGCGCCCCAGCCGTTGACCCAGCCGGCACACGGCGTGATGCCGACCAGGCCGCAGATCATGCCGTTGACGCCACCGAGGAAGGTCGGCTTCTTCTCCTTGGTCAGCCAGGCGTCCAGGCCCATCCAGACCAACACGCCCGTCGCCGTCGCGATGTTCGTGTTGATGACGGCCGCCGCCGCGCTCGCCCCGGCGTAGTAGGGGTCCCCACCGTTGAAGCCGTTCCAACCCAGCCACAGGATGCCGGCGCCGACCGCCGCCATGACCAGGTTGTTGGGCAAGGCATGTTGTCGATCTCGAAGGAGTCTCGGTCCGAGGACCCAGGCCGCCACGAAGCCCGAGACACCCGCCGACATGTGGATGACGTAGCCACCCGAGAAGTCGAGCGCACCTTCCTGAGCGAAGTAGCCGCCGCCCCAGAGCATGAAGGCGTCGACGCAATAGACCAACGTCGACCAGAACGGCACCAAGATGCACCAGGCGCTGAACTTGATTCGACCGACCACGCTGCCGAGGAAGAGGAGAGGCGTGATGGCAGCGAAGACGAACTGGAAGTACGCCAGGCTGGCCGTCGGGAAGTGGAACGGGATGATGGTGTTCGCTCCCGACAGAGCTTGACCCTGTTCCTGGATGCTGTTCAACGTGGTGCCGGGCTTCCCGATGAAGTTCTGGAAGAAGTGCTGCCACGTACCGGTCGTTCCGGAGTTCTGCGTCCACGTCACCACACCGTGGACCGGTACTGCTCCATGGCCGAGGGATGTGGAGCCGAAGGCCAGCTGGTACTCCCAGACGAACCATCCCACGAGTACGAGTGAGAAGCCGGCGAACATCATCGCCAAGATGTTCACCGCCCACTTCTTCGGGACGATCGAGGCGTAGAGCACGGCCAGGGCGGGGAGGCTCATCAGGCCGACGAACGTGGCGGCTGTTATCTGCCACGTGTTGTCTGCCGGATTGAGCCAGCTGGGATACGGCACGTATGCCGTAGCGAACAGGTGGATCACTCAGCTCTCCTAACTGTCATGCGCCCCATCCACCTCACCTGCCTGCGTTGTCACCTGCCTGCAGGTCGCCTCGGTGTCCGGGTACGGCAAGTCCTCTTCAGACGGTTCTCCCCGCCGAGCAAAAGGATGCAGTTCAGGAGTTTCCGCATCGTCACGCCTGTGTTTCGAGCGCGTTAATCCCTCTCCGTCGCCCCCGAGCCGACCGCCGACGCCTTGAGGGGACCCGGCGGCGCCCGCGACGGCGCCGCTACGATCGGCCGCTCGCGATGACTCACACCCCGTCCGCCGCGCTCCGGTTTCGGAGGGGAGCCCGAGAAGCCCGCCGACGCCGGCGCGCCGGGTACGGCCGACCGGATCGGGTCGCTCCGCGGGGCGAGTGTCCAGTTCGACCGTCGCCGTGCGGGCCAGGTGGTCGCCGCCGTGCTCTCGTGCACTCTCGTCGTGCTGATCGCCGTCTTCACCGTGGCCGGTGTGCACTCGAACAGCCAGATCGACGAGCTCCACGAGCGCGGCGTCCCGGTGACAGTGACCGTCACCGGTTGCCTCGGCCTGCTCGGCGGCAGCGGGAGCAACGCCGCGGGCTACTCCTGCCATGGCAGCTACGTCCTGCACGGCCGCCGCTACACAGAGTCCTTGCCGGGCACATCGTTCCACCGGCCGGGCTCGACGATCCCGTCGCTCGCAGCGCCCGGTGATCCCGCTCTCGTGTCGCCCGACAGTGTCATCGACAACCAGCATTCGTCGGCCGGTGTGTTCGTCCTCCCGGCAGTTCTCAGCGTCGTCCTGCTGTTGCTGCTCGGCGTGCTCGTGTGGCGGTACCGGGCTCGACGTCGCGCCGAACCAGCAGGCACGCTCGGCACGGCGCGCGCCGCACAGCCCACGTCGGGGTCGTCGCCCGACACGTCGGGGTCGTCGCCCGACGATGGTGCCTATGTCGGCGGCGTGTAGCGCTTGTTGGGTCGAGGACGCGCGACGCGGCCCGCCTGTGCCGTTCGGGCGGGCTGAGCACCACCGTCACCATCTGCGCGCTTGAGTGCCTGCTGGAGTCGGTAGGCACGCACCAAGTACCACGCCCCGGCGAGGATGAACGGCGCCGCGAACCCGACGTAGGTGTAGTGCAGCTGAAAGACGGCCAGCCCGAAGAGCGCGAGCGTGATGCCTTGGAACAACCGCTTGCGGAGCAAGGACGACACGAGGATCAGGATGGCCAATCCGAGCAGCACGTACGTGAGCTCGTCGTAGACGTGCACACTCTGGTGGTGCGTCCGCGCGTAGTTGATCGACACCGTGCTGATGGCGATGCCGACGATGGCGGCGATCGGGGCAGCCACCAACCCGATGGTGCGCTCCTTGTCGTCGGAATAGCGGATCGCTGCTCGGAGCTCCTCTGCGCTCCGGTCGTCCGCGACGGGCCGGTCGGAGGGATCGTCATCGGGGCGCACCAGGGTGTACTTGACCCGCTCCCAGAAGGAGAGCGTGGGCTCGCCGGCGTCGCCGGCGTCGCCGAGGTCTCGACTCGAGGGCACCGGGGAAGGCTATCGCCCTCTTTTGAACGGCCTATTTCCCCTACATTTCGAGAAGATTTCGTCCCGGAACCTCCTGGTCCCACCTTCGTCAGCCTGGGAAACGCCGGCTCACAGGTGTCATTAACGTGCTCGGTAGGGCGTGCACGGGTGTGCTCGCCCGGCCGATCGCGAGGAGCGCCGGGATGAAGCTCGTGGTAGCAGTCGTCAAGCCGTTCAAGATCGACGACGTCAAGAACGTCCTCAAGAACATGGGGATCCAAGGCATGACGCTCACCGAGGCGCAGGGCTTCGGGCGCCAGAAGGGCCACACCGAGAACTACCGGGGCGCCGAGTATCAAGTCGATTTCGTGCCCAAGCTGCGCGTGGAGGTACTCGTCGAGGACGACCGGGCCGAGGCAGTGGTGGAGGCCATCGTGTCCTCGGCGGCCACCGGCAAGATCGGCGACGGCAAGGTCTGGGTCGTGCCGGCCGAGACCGTGGTGCGCGTGCGCACCGGAGAGCGGGGACCTGACGCCATTTAGAGGTGTCACCGGCGCCGATGCCGCCGGCGTCGTGGGACGGCGGCACGGTGACGCACGAACCGGTGGGCACGGTGGGCTGCCGCTCCGACGGCACGACGACGGCGCAGCAGCCGCCCGCAGGGCGGTCCCACAAGCTCGAATCACCGGGCGCGCCGGAGGGAGCAGGGCTACTCTGGGCGGCCATGAGCGAACGTGACCTGGACCTCTCGAAGATCTGGCTGTTCTCGACCTCGTCGGCCAAGGATTTGCGCACCATCCGGCGTGCCCTCGAGGAAGTGACCGTGCCCGCGGGCCGGATGCTCTGCGAGCAGGGGACCATCGGCCGGGAGTTCTTCCTCATCGTCAAGGGACAGGCGGCGGTGCGGCGCAACAACCGCAAGGTGGCGACGCTCGGCCCGAGCCAGTACTTCGGCGAGATGGCGTTGCTCGACCGTCGCCCCCGCTCGGCCACCGTGATCTCCGAGACCGACATGACGCTGCTCGTGCTCGGGCAGCGTCAATTCAACGGCGTGCTCGACGCCGTTCCGGCGCTGTCCCGCAAGATGCTGGCCGCCATGGCCACCCGCCTGCGCGAGGCGGACGATCGCGCCATGGCCGCGATCTGACGCCGGCCGCCACGGCCCTTCCAAGCCCGCGGCGGCCCTTCGGGCCGCCGGCATCTCCCCGTCGTTCAGCCAGCATCCGCGACCCGGCGCAGGCGCGCTGCGAGACTTCCCGTGTCCGATTCCTCGCCTTGGACAGGAGGTTTCACCGATGGCTGACTACAAGAAGCTCTTGGCGGAATTCCTGGGCACGCTGATCCTGGTCGTCGTCGCGGTCGGGGTGGCCACCGAGTCCTTCGGGTTCAAACTCTTCGGGCTGAGCTACGCCGCCGGGGTGGTGGCCACCGCGCTCGCCTTCGGCCTCGTGCTCGTCGCCCTCGTCTACGCCATCGGCCCCATCTCGGGCTGCCACGTGAACCCCGCCGTGACGCTCGGCTTCATCTCGACGCGGCCGCATGAAGCTCGCCGAGGGCGTCGTCGTACCTCGTGGCGCAGTTCGCCGGCGGGATCGTCGGGCGCGTACCTCCTCTACTGGATGTTCACGACGTCGCCGCTGTACCACAAGAGCGTCCAGGGCCTCGGTACCGACGGCTACGGGAAGCAATCACACCTGTTCGTGAGCCAGGGTGGCGCGTTCCTCATCGAAGTCGTGCTGACCGCCATCTTCGTCATGGTCGTCCTCTTCGCCACGCACAAGGCGGCGATCCAGGGTGCCGCCGGCGTCGCCATCGGCTTCGGCCTCGTGATGGTGCACCTCATCGGCATCCCGCTCACGGGGACCTCGGTCAACCCGGCCCGGAGCCTCGGGCCGGCCCTGGTGGTGGGGGGCACCGCGCTGAGCCAGGTCTGGCTGTTCATCGTGGCGCCGCTGGTGGGAGCGATCGTCGGCGCCATGATCCATCTGGTGATCGCCGACCACTCCGACGAGGTCGTCACGGCCGACGCCGGCCGACCGGGCAGAGCCGGCTCCGACGGGCAGGCCAGCTCCGGCCAGCTCCGCCACCCTCCCGCTACGGTCGGGTCCATGGACCTGACCGACGCACTCGCATTCGCCCGGAACCGCACGCAGGGCGTGCTGGCCACCATCCGCGCCAACGGGCGGCCGCAGCTGTCGAACATCATGTTCGTGCCCGGCGACGGCGACGCGCTCGTCATCTCGGTCACGGACGACCGTGCGAAGACGGCGAACCTGCGCCGCGACCCCCGGGCGTCGCTCTACGTGCTCGGCGACACGTTCTGGCAGTACGTCGTCCTCGAGGCGACGGCCGAGCTGTCCCCGGTGGCGGCCGACCCGCACGATGCCACCGTCGACGCGCTCGTCGACTACTACCGGGCCGGCCAGGGCGAGCACCCGGACTGGGAGGAGTACCGAGCCGCCATGGTGTCGCGACCGCCGGCTCGTGCTCACGCTGCGGCCCGAACGGGCCTACGGCATGCTCGGCGCCCGGGCTGAGCCGTCAGCCCGCCGGCTGGGGTTCGGGCTCGCTCGTCTCGGCCGCCGGCGCCGTTGCCGCCGACCTGGCCCAACGACTCCTCCACCAGCTGGGAGAGGTCGAGCACGCGCACATCGTCCTCCTTGGTGTGGGCGCGCACGGCGTCGTCGAGCATGATCATGCAGTAGGGGCAGGCCGTCGAGACGACGTCGGCGCCCGTGCCGAGTGCCTCGTCGGTGCGCTCCATGTTGACCCGCTTGCCGATCGTCTCCTCGAGCCACATCCGCGCGCCGCCCGCCCCGCAGCAGAAGCCGCGCTCCTTGCAGCGTCGCATCTCGACCTGCTCGACGCCGGGGATGGCGCTCGAGCACCGTGCGCGGCTCGTCGAAGACGCGGTTGTGGCGGCCGAGGTAGCACGGGTCGTGGTACGTGACCGTGCCCGAGTAGCCGGAGCCGGGCACGAGCTTGCCCTCCTTCACGAGGTGCTCGAGCAGCTGCGCGTGGTGGATCACCTCGTAGTTGCCGCCGAGCGCGGGGTACTCGTTCTTGATCGTGTTGAAGCAGTGCGGGCAGCTGGCGACGATCTTCTTCGCGCCGACCTCGTCGAGCGTGGCGATGTTCAGCTTGCCCTGCTCCTGGTAGAGGTACTCGTTGCCGAGGCGGCGCACGGGGTCGCCGGTGCACGACTCCTTCGGGCCCAAGATGGCGAACGTGACGCCGGCCCGGTGCAGCATGCGCGCCGTCGCCTGCACGCCCTTGCGGGCCCGCTCGTCGAGCGCGCCGGCACAGCCGACCCAGTAGAGGTACTCGACGTCGTCGGGGATCGTGCCGTTGATGACGGGGACCTCGAAGTCGAGGCTCTGCGTCCACTCGGTCCGCTTGCGCCTGGCCGAGACCCCACGGGTCGCCCTGGTTCTCGACGTTGCGGAGCATCAGCCCCGCCTCGGAGGGGAACTCGGACTCCATCAGCACCTGGTAGCGGCGCATGTCGACGATGGCGTCGATGTGCTCGATGTCGACCGGGCACTCGTTCCACGCACGCGCCGCACGTCGTGCAGGACCACAGGACGTCGGGGTCGATGACGTTGGGCACCAGCGCCGTCTGCTCGCCCTCGCCGCTCATGAGGGGGCCGGCCGACGCGAACATGTTGTCGCGCAGGTCCATGATCAGCAGCTTCGGCGACAGCGGCTTGTCGGTGGTCCAGGCCGGGCAGGCCGACTGACAGCGGCCGCACTCGGTGCAGGTGGCGAAGTCGAGCATCTGCTTCCAGGTGAACTGCCCGATCTCGCCGACGCCGAAGACCGTGTCCTCGTCGACGTTCTCCATGTCCATGTCCGGCGTGCTTCTCGAGCGCGCCGAGCGCGCGGGGCCGCCGGGAGAAGGCCACGTTGATCGGCGCCAGGAAGATGTGCAGGTGCTTCGAGTACGCGACGAAGACGATGAAGCCCGGAGATGACGGCGACGTTGAGGATGAGGAAGACGGTGGCCAGGACGGCGTTGGTGCCGGCCCCGAGCGGGTGGAGCAGCTTGGCCACCGGCGTGCGACGCGAAGGCGCCCCAGCCGTAGGGGAACTGGGTGGGCTCGGTGTTGACCTGGGCCCCGCGGTAGAGGAGCAGCGTGATCATGACGCCGGCGATCATCAGGAGGACGAGCCACGCCGCGCTCGGTGTGCGAGCCGTAGAAGCGGGACTTGCGCTCGAGTCGCTGCGGGCGCGTTCTTCAGCCGGATGATCGCGAAGGTGACGAGCGCCACCAGCACGGCGCAGGCGAAGAAGTCCTCGACGAACCCGACCCAGTCCCAGGTCCCGATCCCGGGGATGTGGAAGTACTTGTTGAAGAGGTCGCCGTAGGCCTCGATGATCGTCAGCAGCAGGATCGTGAAGCCCCACATGGTGAAGAAGTGGGCGAGGCCCGGGCACGGTCCACTGCAAGAGCTTGCGCTGCCCGGCCACCTCGGTGACCTCGGCCTCGGCCCTTCGGCTGATGGGACCACGGGTCCGGGACGGGTCCGGCTTGCCGGAACGGATGAGCCTGGACAACCAGTGGAACCGCACGGCCGCGATGCCGAAACCGACCACCGTGACCCCCATGCCCAGAATGATCCTGATCGGCAACGAAAGCTCCTCGCTCGGTTAAAGACGTCGACAGGGGAGGCGGCGGATTGCGAGCGCCACCTGGGATGTACAGGCGCCCAGAGGATAGTGTGGCGAGCACTCGCGGGCGTAGTTCAGAGGCAGAACATCAGCTTCCCAAGCTGAGAACGCGGGTTCGATTCCCGTCGCCCGCTCTCTGTGATGTCGCGAGACATCGTGGACAGGTCTCGCGAGACATCATGGACAATTTTCAGCGCCCTTGGGGCTGGTAGTTCCGGCTGGGGTCGATCGTGAGCTGGCGGATGAGGTCTCCGTCGAGGGTGAGGACTCGAACGTCGCGGTTCTTGACCAGGAGCAGCACGGATCGGCCGTTGTGGGCCCGACCCACCCCGATGTGCAAGAGGTCGCTCCTGTAGCGCAGCGTCACGTTGCCTCCGTTGACCTTGTCCTGGCGGACCCGGCAGTGCGGTGGGAGCTTGAATGGCTTGCCCGAGGGCCGTGCTTTGCGGCGAGCCCCGAAAGCCGCTTGGGGTGTTCGGCGACCGAGCGAGCGGTGTGGACGCACCTCGTTGTAGTACTCGCCGAAATCATCGAGGCGCCCCTGAAGCACGCTGATGCCGCGGGCGCGCTTGGAGACCTCGAGGTGCTTCTTCATCGTCTGATGGAAGCGCTCGACCTTGCCGCAGGTCTGGGGATGGTTGGGCTTGGAGTGCTTGAAGGCGATGCCCAAGGAAAGGAGTTCTGACTCCATGACGCAGACCCCATGGCGCGACGCCGCGGTGAACACCGCGCCGTTGTCCGAGAGCACCGAGGCGGGATACCCCCAACGAGCTGCGGCTTCGTGGAAGGTGGTGACGACGTCGATGGCCTTGTAGATGGGCAGGACTCGTGTCGCGACGCACAGACGCGAGTGGTCGTCGATGATGTTGAGGATCTCGACCTCGCGCCCACCGGCGAGATACACGTGGGTGATATCCATTTGCCAGCATTCATTGGGCAAGTCGGCGACGAAGCGCACCCACGAGGATCTCGGGCGCTTGTGCGGCTCGGGGGTGACGAAGCCCCGGGCCTTGAGCACCCGCCAGATGGTCGACGTCGAAGGAACCTTGGCCCGCCGGTGCGCTCGGCGCAGATGGACCTGAATCGTCTCGGGCCCGGCGTCGTAGCCCGCCTCGGTGAGCTCCTTGCGCAGGCGGACGATCTCGTCTTCATAGAGATCGGCGACCTTGTTCGGCGACCGGTGCGGCCGGCGCGAGCGAGACACCAGCCCGGCCTCCCCCTCGGCCTGGTAGCGGGCGACGAGCTCGTAGAGCCAGGTCTTTGAGACCCCGTGCTCCTGGGCCACCTTGCGGACCGACTGGCCCTCCACCATGACTGCCGCCACCAGGTACGTCGCCATCTCCATCGGGCCACCTCCTCGAAGGTGTCCACGATGTCTCGCGACATGTGTCCGCTATCTCATGAACTCACAGACCGTCGCCCGCTCTCGACAAACTTCGCAGGTAGGCAGCGATTTTCTACGAGTGGTTCGGATGGCTCTGGTGGGAAATCGCGTAACAAAGAACGAGTTCGTGCCCCAACACCGCTCGCCGTGCCCCTAGAAGGTGCGCGTTCTCAGCTACCCAGGCTGAGGACTTCGTCGGATCGCCGTTCTCGGCTTGCATAGCTGAGCGCGTTCGCCTGGTCGGTTCAGCTCGCCTCGATCAGCGCTCCGGCAGTGAGCGAGAGCCCAGATTTCTGGGACGCGGCAGGCGAGACCTTGGAAGAAACGCTCGGGTCGTAGACATAGAGGTTGTTCGCGGAGGGGGACTCGTAGGTGAAGCCTGGAGTGGTGCCGGCGACGGACGCGGAACTCGTCCGGCTGAAGCCGACGTAGAGCTCGCCGCTCGACGACGGACTCAGCGAGGGGTACGTGATGGTGGATGACGCGGTGTCGTTCGTGGTACTGGCGCCGACGTCCTCGGCCCAGGCCGTCGTGGCACCGCTGCTGCTGGAGAACTCTTGGGCCGCGAGTTCCACCCGTGTCCCCGCGATGGGTTTCGAAAAGCGGACAGTCACGTCGGGAGTCCCGGCCTTGGAGATGGGACCCAGTCACTCTTCGATGTCCCGATTCTGCGTCGGATCGCTCACCTGGGTGAGCTTGGTCCAGTTGCTCCCCGCGCCACCGCCCGACACCCAAGAGACGTTGATCGATGCATCGCCCACCCGGACCGCCAGAACCCACGCGTCACCGACGGTGGGGGCAGCGACTGACAACGTGTCGCCCCCGGTCGCCACCCGCGAAGTCAGCGGTCCGGCCGCGGAGATGGAGCTGGATTCACTGCCGGTGAGCGTGGGGTTCGGACAGTTCGACGCGGTCGGTGGCGGCGGTGTCGTTCCACCCGGGAGTCGCCCGGCGGCTTGGAAATCGTCCTCGATCAAATCCGGCGGCAGCGGTGCGTACCCGAGATTCGTCACGTTGCTCTGGCCCAAACAGGCCACGTAGGCAATGAATTGACTCAGTTCTGCGCCTTGGGCGGTTCCCATCGTGACGTTCCCACTGCCGTCGCACGAGACGTTCTGTGCTGCCGCCTGAGCCGGGACGCACTGGGTCACGAGGTAGCTGTAGCCCGACAACGGGTAGGCGTCGCCGGCCGCTTCGTCGAAAACGCCGCTCAGGTTCTCGGTTAGGTCGGGATTCAACGTCGCGCCTTGCAGCGCCTCGACGGCGTTCTCTGAGGTGGGCTGGACCGCGTTCTAACACTTGACACCTAACACTTGACACTCAGACTCGTCACATGTAATGTTTTTATTACAGGTGAAAGAGTGAATGAATCACGGACTAGTGAAGAGCTTGTAGCCATGCTGACCGCGATCGCGCACCCGCTACGACTGCAGATCATCGCTGAGCTCGCCGGAGGGCGAGTGCATGTCAGCGAGTTGGCGCGGCGGCTGGGCATGTCCAGGCCGCTGCTGTACATGCACCTGGACCGGCTGGAGAAAGCCGGCCTGGTATCCGGGCAACTGGAGCTATCTGATGACGGTAAGGCGATGAAGTACTTCGAGCTGGTCCCCTTCGAGGTGCGCGTCACGCCCGAGACGGTCGTCCGCCGCGCTCGCCGAAGACGAGGGCAAGGATGCGTTCCATATGGAGGAGAGTGACCAATGACACACATCACAACGCTGGCCTCGTCCGGCACCAACTACACGGCGATTGGCATCCTGCTGGCGATCTTCGTCCCGATCTGCACCGCGGTGGCGGTGATCGTCTGGAACTACTACCGGCTGCAGCGGCACCGCGCGGACGCGGTGGCGATGGCGTCCTACCGCAAGCTGGCCGAGGAAGCGGTGGCGAACATGACCGAGCTGCGCGGCGAGATGACGGAGCTCTCCGAGAACGTCCGCGCCGTCGCGCAGCTCATGCGAGATGTGGGTTGAGAGCCGTGAGCAAGCTGAGCCTGCGCCGCGACCCCATCCGACTCGTGTTCTCCCGTGGCCCGTGGGCGGCTGCCTGGTACCTACTCGTCTACCTGTTCGTGGGCTGGGCGCTGTTCGCGATCGCGTTGAGCACCGCCGTCGCTGGCGCGGGGCTGAGCATCACGTTCGCCGGGCTGCCGGTGCTTGTAGCCGCCGCCGCGGCGATCCGCTGGTGCGCGGACGTCGAGCGGGCCCGGCTGCGCCCCATGGTCGACGGACCCGTCGCCGGCGGTTACCGCCACGTCGTCGGCTCCGGCGTCATGGCCCAGGTGCGGACCAGGTGGCGGGATCCCGCGACCTGGCGGGACGTCGCCTACCTGGTCGGCATGTTCGTCCCGCTGCTCGCGCTGGATGCCATCGTGCTGGCGGTCTGGTGGGCGTGCCTTGCCGGGATCACGCTGCCGATCTGGTACTGGGCGCCGTGGAAGACAATCCACGGCGTGCGGTACCACGGCTACGACCTCGGCTACCACCCGAACGGCCCGCACGGTCCCGGCGGCTGGGGCCTCTACGTGAACACGCTCCCGGAGGCGTTCGCGGTCGCGGCCGTCTGCCTCGTGGTGTTCCTGATCTTCAATTACGCCGTGGTCGCGACCGCCCGCGCCCACGGCGCAGTCGCCCGCCGACTGCTCGGCGCGGCGCAAGACCCGCTGCGCCAGGCGAAAGAAGTACTCGGCCGTCCTGGCCCGCTGTCCCCGAACCTGCGCGCCTGACTGTCCCCACCCGTGAGGTCTAGCTCACGGGTGGGGACCAGGCCGCGGCCGACTAACACCAACACCCATCTGCGCCAACAGAGAGGAACTCCGATGAGCCAGCCACACAGTTCAGTATTGACGATTTCGCCCGCAGGCGATGCGCACGACCCGCCAGGACGCCGACGCGACCGGCCCAACCTGACCGAACGGATGGCCGGCTGGAGCGCTGCGCACCGCAAGACCGCCGTCTTCGGCTGGCTGCTCCTCGTCGCCGCCATCTTCATGGCGGGCCAGGCGCTCGGCTCGAGGAACCTGCCGGAATACAGCTCTGGCCAGGCCGGGCAGGCCGAGCGGGTGCTGCACCAGTACGCGCCGGCGCAGTTCAACGCGTCGACCGAGAACGTGCTGATCCAGGCTACGGCGTCCGGCGCCACCTTCGCCACCGATCCGGCCATGCGCCAGGCGGCGTCCCAGGTGGCCGCGTCGCTGTCCGCCCACCCGGCATATGCGGCGCACATCCAGGCGCCGCGCGTGTCGAAGGACTCCCGCAGCGCCCTGGTCACGTTCCAGGTCCCCGGCAACGTCAAGAACATCGACCAGGCGGTGACCTCCCTCCAGCACGCGGTCGCCGGCGTGCAGGCCAGGCACCCGGACCTGCGCATCGCCGAGACCGGTGACGCGAGCATCCAGCAGGCGATCAACAGCTCGTTGAACTTCGGCAAGGCCGAGGTGACCTCGGTGCCGATCACGCTGATCCTGATGCTCGCCGTGTTCGGCTCGCTGATCGCGGCCGGCATCCCGGTGCTGCTCGCGCTCACCGCGCTGACCGCCGCTATCGGGGTGGTGACGGCGGTCAGCCACTGGCTGCCGGTCAACGGCAACACGTTTGAGGTCGTCGTGATCGTCGGGATGGCGGTCGGCGTCGACTACTCGCTGTTCTACCTGCGGCGCGAGCGTGAGGAGCGGGCGAAGGGCCGGTCGTTCCCCGAGGCGCTCCGGATCGCAGGGCGCACGTCGGGCCGCACGATCCTGGTGTCCGGCCTGACCGTGATGGCCGCCATGTCCGGCCTGTTCTTCGTCGGCGGCGGCCCGTTCAGCGGCTTCGCGCTTGGCACGATCGCCGTGGTGGGCATAGCGGTCATCGGCTCGCTGACCGTGCTGCCCGCGCTGCTGGCCTGGCTCGGGCCGAAGGCGGACGCAGGGCGGATCCCGTTCCTCAGCCGCAGGCGGGCTGACGCCCGGCCGTCCCGGCTCTGGGGCGCACTGGCCCGCCGGGTGGTCGCCAGGCCCGTGATCTGGGGCGGCGTCGGCACGGTCGCGCTGCTCGCGCTCGCCGCCCCGGCGCTCGGCCTGCGGCTCGGACAGCCTGCTGTGGACGCGCCGAAGGACGCGGCCGTGGTCCAAACGATGGCCGCCACCCAGCGCGCGTTCCCGCAGGCCCCGGCGCCAGCGGAGGTCGTGGTGAGCGGAGCGGACCTCACCGGCCCGAACGAGCTCGCCGCGGTGGACGAGCTCCGGGCCGATGCAGCGCACGGCGGCGCCATCCACGAGCCGGTGACCACCACCGTCATCGGCGGCGGGCGGGCGCTCGTGGTCGGCGTGCCGCTGGCAGGCAACGGGACAGACACCGCGTCGGACAACGCGCTGCTGACGCTGCGGGACCAGATCCTGCCCGACACGTTCGGCAAGGTCCCCGGGGCCAGTTACGCGGTCACCGGCGACACCGCGTCCGTGTACGACATCATCCACACGGAGGACACCAGCCTGCCCTTGGTGTTCGGCTTCGTCGCGGTGCTGGCCTTCGTGCTGCTGCTGGTGGCGTTCCGGTCGGTCCTCGTGTCGCTGATGTCGATCGCGCTGAACCTGCTGTCGGTCGGCGCGGCCTACGGCCTGGTTGTGCTGATCTTCCAAGACGGGAGGCTGCAAGGGCCGCTCGACTATACGTCGTTCGGCGGGATCATCTTCTGGGTGCCGCTGATGATGTTCGTGTTCCTGTTCGGGATCAGCATGGACTACCACGTATTCATCCTCAGCCGGGTCCGCGAGCTGTGGGAGCGCGGCTCGTCGCCGAAGCAGGCGATCGTCGGCGGCATCGCGTCAAGTGCGGGGGTGGTGACCAGCGCCGCATTGATCATGGTGGCGCTGTTCTCGCTGTTCTCCACGCTCCCGCTGATCGACCTCAAGATCCTCGGGGTCGGCACGGCCGCCGCGGTGCTCATCGACGCGACAATCGTCCGCGGCATCCTCGTCCCGGCCGCCCTGTCCCTGCTTGGCGGACGCGCCTGGGGGAGGTCACCTACCGCAAGACCAGGCCTTATCGACATCAGACCAACGGGAAAGTCGACGTTTCAACCGGACGATGCTCGAGGAGTGGGCCTACGTGAAGCCCTACACCTCAGAGGCTGAGCGCCAGCACCCCTTCGAGCTCCTGATTCATCTCTACAATTACCACCGCGGCCACACAGCTCCAGCGGGCAAGGCTCCGATCAGTCGTGTCGACAACCTGGCTGGTCAGTACAGCTAGGTCCCCACGCGAGTTCGGGCTGAGGCCAGTGAGGCGCGACGGGAGCGGGACGACCAGGGCTTTTGGTGATCGTGATGTCCCATCCACCAGGACCCACCGGCACCTACATCGTCCCGCCGTTGATGTGGAACGGCCTGTCAACCTCCCGCGCGGCGGTCCCTATCGCTGTCTTTTGACCGCGACGCACCAGGGGTGCGGAGGTCGATCGATTCATGAGCAGTCGGTGGGGCCCCTGTGTCAACACCGGAACGCCCGGAGCCCGGAGGGTGAGGACGAACGGTGTTGACACAGGGGGAGGAGGCTGCTAATCGTCTCCCCGTGGCTATGGCGGTGGTGGTCGAGCGAGCCATCGACGACGCGCCGGAGCGCAGTGGATCGGAGAACCGCCACGTTGATGTACGCGAGTCGGAATCGCAGGAAAGCCATTCGCATGTTGTTGCCTCAGAATCGGGGCGCCCGTGACATCGCCACAAAGGGCGATGGTGGGCGTAACGCCGGCGAGGATCGGATCTGCTGCGGCGGTGCTCCGGCGCGTCGTGAACGGCTCGGTCAGACGCGGCGCCGATCGCACGCTGACCGACGGGAAGATCACGGTCTCAGGCCTCGGCCACCATCTCGGCCCAGAGGAACCCGGCGAGCTCGCGCGCGATGGCGGCGGCCACGACCGAGCGCACGTTCTTGTGGGCGGCGAGCTGTCGGAACCGTCGCGTCAGGCGGACCTGCGCGGCCCACGAGCGGGCCACTGTTTCTGGTGGCGCACCCACTTGACGTTCTCTGATGCCAACGCCCACGTTGGGGCTGTGCTGGTAGGCCCAGGCCGCTTCGCAGAGCTGGCCCCGCAGATGCGCATTGCCGGCCCGGGTGATCGAGCCCCGACGCTGGGTGAGCCCCGTCGAGTTCTCCCCGGGCACGAGGCCAGTGAAGCTCATGAAGGGTCTGGCCCTCGGGAAGCGACGCCAGTCGAAGACCTCGGCCGCGAGACACAGCGCACCGATTCTGGTCACGCCCCGGTAGGCGGCCAAGCGTGGCACCTGTTCACCAAAGGGATCTTTTGTGCACCACGGAACGAGATCGGCCTCGACCGACTCGAGGGCGGTGTCGCGCAGCTTCACGGTGGCCAGGTAGTGGGCGTAGGTCGTTGCGATGGCCGGATCGTCGAAGGACAAGGTGGCGAGCCAGCGTCGATGGCGTTCGGTCCACGGTGATCCTCCTCGCCACACGAACACTGTGACGAAGCAGGAACCCGCTCAGCCGGTTGCGAGCTCGAGTGAGATCTTGGACCATGTCACCGCGGTGCGACAGAGGTCCCGCACGCCTTCTTGGGCGGGCGTCGGGATGGCGATCGGCGTGAGCTCGCCGGCCCGGTGCAACCCCGCCAGTCGTCTGGCGTCCCGACGGTCGGTCTTCACCCGATCGCCCGATCCCTTGGGGATCAACGAGGGGGCCACCACGTCGCAGCGCACGCCCATCGAAGTGAGGAGACGTTGGAGGTCATAGCCGGTCGGGCCCGCTTCGTAGCAGGCCCAGATCTCCTTCGGTTTCCCCAGGCGTTTGACCAGGCGTCGCACCGAGTCGGTGTCATGGAAGATCTTGTCGATCTCGGCGGTGTCGCGATCGGGCGACAGCACCGCCACTGCGATCGAGTCTTTCGCGACGTCCATCCCCAGGTGGACGAACCCTCGGTGGGCGATACTGGACACGGCTCGGCTCCTTCCATCCGTATGTCGGCTCCGTTCACCGACAGGTGAATGATCCACGCATATGCGGATGCCGGAGGAGCCGGCCGTTCCATACTGATTCGGGGCGTGTCCCTCGGAGGCCTCGTCGGACGAGTTCGTAACCAGAAGACCTCGCGTCTCCACCGGACTCCTACGGAGGCAATCCGACGATCGAATGGATCAGCGAGGCAACCAGGCCGGCCACGAGGACCGGCCCACTCCATTGTGATCTCGCGTTTCTCGTCCGGCTGGTCAAGGGCTCGGTGCGGGCCGCCGCTTCGCTCCGTGTCCTCCCTAAGCCTCCCGCTTGCTCTTGACCAGCCTCGCCTTGTTGGGTCGCGCGTTCTCCAAAACACCCTAAGAACCCGCTGTTGGGACTGCGGCACACTTGTTGCGACAGGCAACGAGATCGTCCCCAAAAACATGAAATTTTCCATTGCTACGGCCGGCAATTTGTCCCAACAACGGAGTCCCGAGGGATCCCCGTGCGTCTAATCGTCAGATCTGGGTCAGTCCCATGAGCAGCAAAATCGGGACACGGGGACACGGCAAGATCGACTGAGATTCTGCTGATGTCCCTGAAAGTGCTGAGGCCGCTGGCTCGATTCCAGCTGGCCCCAACAAATCGTTCTCAGCTTGCATGGCCGAGAACGTCGAAGGTGATCGTGCAACAGCGTGCAGCACCACTCTCGAGACCATTTTCGTGCAACACGCAACGACAAACAGGGTGCAATAACGAATACCAGCGGTTACGTGCCAAAGGTGTTCAGCTGGGCTTTCGTGCATTTGAGCAGTTCGCGGATCAGCCACTGATGGGCTTCCCAAGCTGAGAACGCAGGTTCGATTCCCGTCGCCCGCTCTCCCCGTCGCCCGCTCTCGACAAAGATCGCAGGTCGAATTCGGTTTCTGTCGAGCACGGCTCTCAAGTTCGTTGTTACCCAACAGCCGTCGTGCCCCACACGTGCCCACTGGAGGTGCGCGTTCTCAGCTACTCAGGCTGAGGACTGCCCTTGTCTCGTCGTCGCGGAGCATCCCCATGCCGGCGAATGGGGACAGGGCGATGCGGTTGCCGCATGGGTAGAAACGTCCCCTATAGGGGACCGTTTCTAACGTCCCTTCTACCGCCAATATGGGCACGATAACTACCACCGATAGAAACGGTGACTGCCAGCGCTCTCGCCCCGTCCCATTGCGAAACCAACGATCCATAGAACAAGGAAGATTGCTGCCGCGATCCACAGTAAGTGCACGGCGAATCCCGCTCCAAAGAGAACCAAAACAAGCAGCAATGCGAGAACCAAAAGCATGGAACAAACCTTTCTGTGATTGAGCCCCCAAACTTGCGTGAGATCTAGTACGTCGAATCCACTCGGCTAACAACATTTCCCTGACCATCGTCCACAACGGTCCGCCTCCGACGGGTGTTCGCCGCCGCCATGACGATGATTGAGGCGACTGCTCCGACAACGCCGACAACCATCAAAATCCAACCCACTTTGTTGATATTGAATCCGTGCTGATAGGGCTCAGTTACAGCCCAATCGAGAATCGCCCCCACGGCAAACACGACGATGCTGACAACAAGTCCTCCAGCCCCAATCATGGAAGCCCCTTTCTGTGTTGGCAATCGCTGTACCCGTGAAACTTGGCGTCAAACCCGTCTTCATCTCATTTGCAGGATTGACCTGGGAGTTTGCACGTCAAAACACGGGGTGGCTCGGACCTCAGGGTCGCTCCGATTCGCACGGGACACCCCAGCCCGGCGATCTGGGGCAGTCGGGGGTCGGGTGGTGAGGAGTGCCCCTATCAAATGGAGTCATGTCACCCAATCCGGCGTCCCGCGGCATCGTATTGAGGTGGAGGCGTCCGACGGCGAGGTCTATCGGAAGTACGCGGACGATCTGACTCGATTCGCGACGGGGCTCGTGGGACCGAGCAACGCGGCCGATGTGGTGTCAGATGCCGTGCTCAGCTGTTTCGGATCTCCGGGCTGGTCGACCGTTCACGAGAAACGCTCCTACCTCTACCGGAGCGTCTTCAACAGAGCCGCCGAGTTCCACCGCGCCACCGGCCGCCGCCGAGCGAGGGAGGAGAGGGTTGCGCTTCCGGACCTGGTCGATCCCCCAGAGATACGCCCCGAGGTGCTCGGGGCCGTCCAGCGATTGAGCGTGAAACAGCGAGCCGTCATCGTGCTCACCTACTGGGAGGACCTCGGCCCGTCCGCAATCGCTCAGCTAATGGGAATCAGCGAGGGGGCGGTGAAGCGGCATCTCGCTCGCGCTCGATCCCACTTGAAGGAGGAACTCAGGACACATGAATGACAGACTCGACACGCAGATCCGAAGCCTGGTCATGGAACTCGTCGACGCAGCGCCACCAGCGCCGTCTCTCCACGAGCTCGAGGACATGGAGCGCATCCGTGCCTCTGCCGGAGAATCTCCCCGCCAACCCGATGGCTCGGCAAAGGCGCACGATCGGACCCGCAAGGTTCGGCGATCCGCGGTGCTGGTCGCGTGCGCTGCCGTCCTGGTCGTGGCAGGTGTCCTGGTCGTCGGCGGCGGAGGCGGACACCCACACCACAGGCCGGCAGGTTGCCTCTTCACTCGGGCACCTGGAGGCTCGCTGACGACGTACTTTCGGGCACATGGAGCCAGTACACGAATGGACCGCCGCGTGGTTCGCTGACTTGCCCGACCATGTCGGTGTGCTACGTCATGAGCGGCCACTACAAAACTCCTTACGCAGGAGCGCCATTGCTCGGCGTATCGATGTATGCGAGTTCCGACGGGGGCCAGATCTGGACTGCGCACCCGATGCCCAATGGCTTCGCGCCCACGAGCCAGATCGCGTGCGGCAGTGCGTCCGACTGTGCTGCTGGAGGCACCCACAACGGCCAACCTGTTCTTGCTGCGACGAACGACGGCGGAGGGACGTGGGCGCTCGATCCACTCCCGAGAAGTGTTGGCCATCTCGACACGTTGTCGTGTCCCTCGAACGAACTTTTGTGCCGGGCTCGCTGCAAACAGCAAGGACTCGTCCGAGCAGACCACCGACGCCACATTTCTCTTCACCACAGACGGTGGCACGACGTTCACCGACGAGCCTCTCGTGAGGGGCGATTCGATGCAGTCGCTCAGCTGCAGTTCGGACCAGGACTGCACTGCCATCGGATGGAAGCGACGACATCGGGGGGCCAGGCAACTTCGCTGCGGGGGTATCAGCTCGAACCACCGATGGCGGTACGACCTGGTCGCCTGGCACCATTCCGGACGGCCTCGGCGTCGAAGCGGAAGACTCGGCGCTGTCGTGTGCCGACGCACAGCACTGCTGGATGACTGGGTTGATCGCGATCCCATCTCAGAACCCGCCGCAATGCGCTGGGAAATCCTTTCCGGAACCACCCGGGACGACCACGCCGACGACAAGTGTGCAGAGCCCCGCCGTCGCAGCGGTCGCACAAGCCGAGTCCGCTGCGACGGCGAAGGAGTTCCAAGAGGAGGCCGGATCGTCTCAGTTCGGATGTAGCTGTTCCGGGCTGGCCCCTCATCATCGGCGCCCTGGCATCGACGAGCGATGGTGGCCTCTCGTGGACGCCCGATTCGATGCCTGCAGACGTGCCGCAGCCCGTGTTCGACGGTCTGTCGTGTCCCACCGATTCGCAGTGCTGGGTGACCGGCTCTGATGCCGTGCCTCGACAGGTCGGCGGCACTTATAACGGAGGCCAGCCAATCTTGCTCGGAACCACCGACGGAGGAGCGACATGGTCCGACGTCACGTTCAGCGTGCCCGAGGGGGCGCCGGACGCCTACGGCCAGAGCTACCTCAGCCTGGGTGGGATCTCCTGTCCTTCAGCAGGCTCGTGCGTCGCACTCGGAGACGCAGCACAGAGTGCGCCGAGTTCGCCCGTCTACAGCCTTGCTGCAAAGGATCGAGCTAACCGACACTGACCAAATGTTTTGCCCGACCCAGAGGTCACGGCATTTATCCGGCAGCGTCGTCTGGGGACGATGAACTCGGCGGCAATGGCGAAGTAGCTTTCCTGATCCGCCCACGCACGATGCTGGCGGGACCTGCAGGCGTTCCGCCTCTAATTCGTATGTCTTTCTTGCTCGTTTGGCACTGGCACTCTGCTGGCCGGAACCTTATGGCGTAGATGTCGCCGGGTTGCTCAGCTGATGTACCCATGGGAACTCTGACGATGCGCTTCCGTGACCGCAATACCCCTGACAGGCTACGACTTGCTATCCCAATCGTGCAGTGGGGTGGCACCCCGACCCGGTAGCGAGGATTGAACTTGGCCGCTGAGTGATCCACCACTTCGGTGAATGGATTGGTCAGCGTGTGGGTGGGTGCCCAGGCCAGGTCTGACTCCAACCATCCGGCTGACGTCCTTTGGGACTGTCCTTCGTACGATCCGTCGGCCTGGCCCGGTCACCCACTCGACACCAACCGGTCGGACGGAGTGACCTAATAGGAGCCTGCCTGCACAGGCCCGTCGCTGTCTTGTCCGTCGTCCCGCTGGTGCGGTGTCACCCAACCCAATCCAACGAAGGGATGACAGTGACCAATTTGGCACGATGCATCACCGGCGGCGTCGATACGCACCTCGACGTCCATGTAGCTGCAGCTTTGGACGACCGGGGAGCTCTCCTTGGCGTCGAGAGCTTCGCCACGACGGCCGATGGTTACAAGAAGTTGCTGGGATGGCTCGCCGAGTTCGGCCCGGTCGAATTGGTCGGCGTCGAAGGAACGGGCTCCTATGGCGCCGGGCTCACCCGCCACCTCCAAGGCGAAGCGGGTCCGCGTCGTCGAAGTCGACCGACCCAATCGCCAACGCCGGCGGCGCAAGGGCAAGTCCGACCCCCAAGACGCCATCACCGCCGCCCGGGCCGCCCTCTCGGGCGACGCGTCGGGCGAGGCCAAGACCAGGGACGGAAACGTCGAATCCATGCGGGTTCTGCGCGTTGCTCGGTCCTCGGCCCGAAAGGCCCGGACCCAAGCGCTCAACCAGATGCGCGGCCTGATCTCGACCGCCCCCGAGCCCATCCGAGACGAGCTGCGGGCCCTCAACGTGTTCCACCTCCTCGAGCGGGCCTCGACCTTTCGGCCGGGGGCCAAGCGCGACATCGTCTCGCTGACCAAGCTCACGCTGCGGACGCTGGCAAGGCGGGCCATCGCCCTCGAAGAAGAGATCACCGAGATCGACGCCATCCTCACGCCCTTGGTCAAGGAGACCGCACCTCGACTTGTTGCCACCCTGGGCGTTGGGACCGACGCTGCCTCGACGCTGCTCGTCGCCGCCGGCGACAATCCAGAGCGCCTACGCAACGAAGCTGCCTTCGCTCATCTGTGTGGCGCCTCACCGATCGAAGCCAGCAGTGGCAAGCAGGAACGGCATCGACTCAACCGCAGCGGCGACCGTCGGGCCAACTCGGCCCTTTGGCACATCGTGATCACGCGCATGGTCTATGACCCGCGCACGACTGAGTACATCGAACGTCGCACCAAGGAGGGACTTACCAAGAAGGAGGCGGTGCGATGTCTCAAGCGTTACGTCGCTCGAGAAGTGTTCAGCCTCCTACCTCGCGAGAAATTGGGGCTTGACAACCCATAGGAGCATCGAACGGGGGCACTGCCCTTCCACGGGGGGCGTAAGCGATCGGATACGGGTCGGATACACACATTGCGTCCACCACGGGAGGATCGGAATGATCAGGCTTAGCGGCCACTCACTTGAACCGATACCGCCGAACTGGTGACGTCTTCCGCGGCGTTCTTGTCAAAAGTCAACGGCGTTGCTCGCGTCTGACCTGTCTTCAGTGCGAAAGCTTGAATCACCGGTCCCTCTCGATAACTCCCGCCGAAGAGATCGCCTCCCGTCGGTGACCATGTGGCCCAACCTTCGGGCTCCCCGATCTGGATGACCGTATTGGCGATGAGCTGGACCGAACCGGTGTTCGGGTTCACGAGTACCAGTTGGGCGTCCGGCCAATCGTGGGGTCGAAATGCCGACACGAATGCGGCGAGCTGTCGGCCATCGGGCGAGAATGCTCCCCCGCCCAAGAAGTTGCCCCCGAACTCCATGACCGCCGATCCATACTGCGGGACGGCCGACGAGAAGACCCCGCTCTGCGGATTGGAGACGAAGCGGGTCCTCATCGTTGCGGTATCTGTAATCGCCAACCGGTTGACTTCCACTCCGGCACCGCTGCCATCGACCCACGCGAGCAAGCTGTGATTCGCCCCGGGCCGTGTGTACGAGCCGATCACGAAGGCGTCACGTCCAAGGACGCGGATGGTGCCTCTGTTCGGATACCAGATCGCCAGAACATACGCACCTGAAGCCATCGGTGCCGGGTGCGCAGACTCCACAGCGATTCCGCCCGCCACCGCAGCGAGTGGGTGCTGAGAAGCGTAGGTATTGAGTGTGTAGCCCGACGGGACTGTCCAGACGGACGAAAGTCGAGCACCACTCGGTGAGAGTTCGACGAGGTGGGTGGGATCGAGGGCGACGAGAAGGTCGCGCCCGTCAGTGGTGGTTGTGAGATTTATGCCAGCACCGAGGACATGCACGCGGCCAGACCCTGTATCGAGCTCGGCAATGCGGTTCCCGCCGTTCAACGCGGAGACATCGGGGCTACCTCGCTCAAAGAAATACACCCGACTGCCGATACTGACCAAGCGGGTGGCAGCCGCATCGACCTGGGCAACAACGTGGTCAGAGCCCCGGCTCGGATTTCCCAGGTGAAGTCCCCCGGAGGCGAACCACACCACCTCGGTGGCGCCCGGCAGAACCGAGTGGTTCGGACCGACGGTCGGCGGGGTTGCTTTCGGGATTGACGGTGAGAGTGGGGCGGTGCCTTCGCCCCCGCCGCTGGCCACGAAACCTGCCGTAGTACCAACGAGCACGAAGGCAGCGACTGCGATTACTACGACGAGCCACCTCCGTCGTCGGCGTTGCCGAGCCTCACGGAATAGAACTTGCACCGCATCTGACTCTGGGCTCACTGGCGGCGTAGCAACAATCGTCACCCTGAGCCTGGCAATTCGGAGTCCATAGATCTACTATGGCTAGTACCATGTTTGATGTCAAGGTCGACCGAACAGAGACGACGCCTCTACATGATCAGGTGGCGGCCGAAATCCGCAGGGCCATCGCCGAGGGAGAAGCTGGACCTGGAGAGCGCCTTCCTTTGGCCAAGGATATGGCAGCGGTCCTCGGGGTCAACAAGAACACGGTGTTGCGTGCCTTGCACATCCTCCGCGACGAGCGACTACTCGACTTCCAACGCGGCCGCGGCATCACGGTGGCAGGTACTCCTCAACAGGGTGTCGTTGTTAAGCGTGTCCGCGAGCTGATCGAGTTCTGTCGCCTCCAGGGCTACAGACCTGACGAAATCATCCGAATGATTGAGAGTCTCCCGTGAGCCTCCACGGATAACAACCAGATCAATATTACCGTCCTCGACGAGCCAGCCACTGGAACTGGCTCTGCACTCGGGACTGGAAGCCTGCACCGTCACCGAACTGTTGGTCGCCCATCGTCCCGGCGAACGGGGCACCCTCTGTCAGGTCTTGGGTGCCAGGAAGGTGACCTGTACACCACCATCTGCCCAGCGAGCCCATCCACCGCTTGGGCACTGCGGTGCCGTTGTCAGATAGACATAGATGCCGTAGTTCTTGACGTGCTCAACCTCGATCTGACCAGAGGTCCCTCGCGCCCAGACGTATCCGCCGCCGGGACCTACACGGATGTCTTTGACGGCGCTGCGGGCCGGCAACTGGTCGATCCGGTGCGTGAACCCCAGAAAGGGACCGCGGGCCATGTTCTGCGCAACGAAGAGAACGAAAGGTAAGTCGTTGGTTCGGCTCGCCAATGCGGGAAGACCGTCGGGCGATGTGGCCGGACCGACGCGTGCAGAGCCGGGACACCCTCGGTATGCATTGTTGTTGGCGATCAAGCCAACGAGCGAGGAAGCGGTCGCGGTGCGGGCACCCCTTGCTGGTCCTCCGCCGCTGGTCCACGAGACACCTGCATAGAGACCCAACGACACTGCGACCACGAGCGCGATCGTGAAGACCGTGACCTGGCGACGGTGTCGCCTATGACGCTTGGCCTCCTCTATCAGCGCATACGGGTCTTCGGCCTGGACCGTCGGCTCGGAATCGACAACGGCCATAACCACCTCTGGAGCAATGGTACTAAGATACATAGCATCATGTTGAAGTTCAAGCTGCACAGCGAGGGCGAAGGTCTCGCCCTCTATGAGCAGGTCGCCATCGAGATTCGCCGCGCAATCGCTGACGGCGAAGCAAAGCCTGCGAGCTGATTCGAATCATCGAGAACCTTTAAACCCTCAGCGTCCGGGCTCGAGATTGACTGGTGACGGCCTAGCCCAACTGGCCACTGGGTGTCACCACTACCCGGCGTACGGGCAGGTGCTCGTGACTAACTGAACCCGCAGAGATCACTATCCCGGCTTCAACAATCAAGTTCAACCGTTTGGGCCTACGGTCCATCGTCATTGGGGCAATCGTCCTGCCGTCAATTGCCTCCACTACTCTGATGTTCTCGATTCCCTGCGCCCGTGCGGTTTCGATCGCCGCCTCGGTCGTTAGGCCCAACGCCTGCGGTACTTCGCCGCCCAGTCCGCCGAGAGAGTCTCTGTCAGGAACCACGTCGGAGATTCTTGCCCGGAGGTCCTCTGCCGTTTGACTCCGCCTCGTCCCGGCGAAGGGGGCACCGTTAGTGCTCTGCTTGGAGGCGCTCCTGAGAAGTTTCAACGAACGGCTCAAGTGCCATCAGATATTTTGGAGCCCGTGAGAGTCCAATCTTTCGTCGTCCTGACAATCGTCGGCATTGGGCTCTTCGCAGCTCCGACGGCACCTTCTGCGGGTTCGCTGGCGGCGACAAAGCAACCTGCCTCGTTGCTAGAGAGGGTGATTCCGCCCCTCCCTCGCGGGTTCAGCGCAAGATCGAGCGACCCCTGGGGCCACAAGATGGGTGACCAGACGGCGGCGCAGTTCGCCGCCTACTACGGACCGACCTGGATTCCGCCTGGATTGCTTCAAGAGGGAGGGTTGATCGATGCCTATTCGGAGTTCGCCAGCGCGAATACGCACAGGAAGTCGGACTACCTCACGATCAGCCTGGTTCGTGTCACGAATGAAGCTCAGGCCGCAGAACTGACTTCTTACTTTGAAAATGCTCAGACCAATGCCTTGACGCCCGCGCCCGGTGGGGGCTGGGTAAAGAAGGTCATCGTCTCGGGCATCCCCGGATCCCAGGCATATCTAAGTTGGTTCGAAGGTTCCGCTGACAGCGACATCGTCTTCGACAGAGGAGGCGTCGTGGCCGACGTTGAGCGGACCACACCGTCAAAATCCGACGCAGCGGGATTCAAACACTTCGCTCAGGAGATGTACCGGGAGCTCAAGATCGGTACGACCAGTTTGACCTGACTTGGGTCCATCAGTGCGCTCCCACCCCGCGATCGGGGGCACCCTAAGAGTCAGCCCGCGGGTCCGCAAGCGCATCGTGTGGATGCACGTGCATCATCCAAGAGCCGTGAGCCGACCTCGGCGATGGCTGTGAACGAACCCGGCTTGGGCTCATCTGCCGATGGCAAGGGCGAGAAGGGTATTGACGGCAGTCTCGAACGGACGGGGACTCTGCTGTACCTGGGCGAGTAGAAGTCCCCCTTGGAGCGTGGCGAGCAGAGTAGTGGCGAGGTCGTCCGGGTCGATGTCCGACGGGAGCTTCCCGTCGGCATGAAGGGATCTCAGCCCATCGCCGATTGCGGCTGCCCACTGATCGAACCCTGCCGCGATGAGCGCTCGGGCCTCGGGGTCACTCTCGGCGAGTTGACCAACGAGCGAGCCAAGTTGGCAGCCCCCCTTTGCTTTGGTGCGCTTCGCTGCGGTGATCACCATGTTCCGCCAGGCTTCGACTCCGTTCGCGCTGCTGAGCGCGTGCCGCTGGCGATTGACGATGGTCTCGGCCTGGTAGTCGATGACCGCCTGCACGAGTTCGTTCTTGTCGGGAAAGTAGTGGTACATCTGAGAGCCGCTGACTTCCGCCGCCACCTTGACGTCTTCCAAGGTGGTGCCCGCCACCCCGCGTTCATGGATCAGGGCGGCGGCCTCCTCCACTATTCGTGCCCGGGTGCGTGCTCCCTTTGGGGTGAGCCTCGGCCGGTCACTCGTCTCGTCGACCATGCACCGATGTTAACAGGATTCTGAGTTTGACAACCCAGTTCCGAGCTGTCAGAGTGAGTCACACGACCCAGTTTGGAGCGAGAGGACAACACATCGCATGACTGACCTAAAAGGCAAGACAGCTCTGGTGACGGGCTCGACGAGCGGGATCGGCAAGGCGACGGCCATCGCCTTGGCCGCCCGCGGCGCTCACGTACTGGTAGTGGGACGCAACGAACAACGAGCCAAAGAACGTGGTCGCCGAGATCGAAGAAAGCGGCGGTAGCGCAACGTTCCGGCTCACTACGTTGAGCGATCTGGAATCGGCCCAGGACCTGGTCGAGTGGGCCACTGAGGCAGGCGACGGTCACGTCGACATCCTCATCAACAACGCTGGCGTCGCCTTGCTCGGACCAAGCATCGCAGCCACCGAGGCAGAGTTCGACGAGACCTTTGCACTGAACGTCAAAGTTCCGTTCTTCCTCGTCGCGTCACTGGCGCCAGCCATGGCCGAACGCGGATGGGGTTCGATCGTCAACGTCTCCACGATGGTCGCGAGCTTCGGACAGGCCGGCATGGCTCTGTATGGCGCCAGCCGAGCGGCTCTCGAACTGTTGACGAAGGCCTGGGCCGCCGAATACGGCCCGAGTGGTGTTCGGGTCAACGCCGTTGCCCCCGGCCCGACGCGCACCCGCATGATGGAAGCAGTCCCCGACGAGATGGTGAATCAGCTCGCAGCACTGGCACCAGCAGGTCGCGTAGCTCAGCCCGAGGAACTTGCTGCGGCGATCGTCTTCCTCGCCAGTGATGATGCCAGCTTCGTCCACGGCGTCACTCTTGCGGTCGACGGAGGCCGGGTCGCGACATAACTCCAGATCCCACCCGGTGCCCACGTGCTCGTCGACCCGCTACGGGTCTATAGCAACCCGGGAGAACCGGTGGACGCAACCCGCCAAGAGCTGTCCTGCCTGACCAGGCCCACAGAAAACGAGAGGAAATACCAATGAGCACACTCCCAGGAAAGACCGTGCTGATCACGGGCGCCAACGCCGGGATCGGCAAGGACGTGGCCCGGCAACTGGCGCTACGTCCCGAGATCGCCCGCATCTACCTGGCGTGCCGGAACCGAGATCGGGCGACAGCGGCAAAGGCCGAACTCGAAGCCGTGACCGGCCGGCACATCTTCGACATCGTTCTCATGGACGTCGCCGATCTGGGTTCGGTCCGCGCCGGCCTTGACGGCCATCAACGGATCCGTCGACGCGCTGGTCATGAACGCTGGTGTCATTGGCCCGCAGACGTTGGACTTGACCGCTGACGGGGTCACCACCGTGTTCGCGACGAACGTCCTTGGCCACGTCGTCCTCCTCGAAGGGCTCCTGGCCGAGGATCGGCTTGGCGAGGTTGCGGTCTTGGCCGGAAGTGAAGCAGTCAGGGGGGTCCCGAAGTTGCGGATGAAGGGGCCATCGTTCGTCTCACACTCCGCCGACGAGCTCGCCACTGTCATCGACGGCAGCTATTTCGCCGGCAAAAAAGCTGACTTCAACCTAGCTTTCGGGCAGGCCAAGTACATCGGCGCCCTATGGATGGCCTACCTGGCCCGCCAACACCCCGACCGCCGCTTCATCACCGTGAGCCCCGGCAACACCACCGGCACCCAAGCAGCCAGTGACCTCCCATTGCCGATGCGTATAGCGGCCAAATACGTCATGCCCACCCTGGGTCTCTCCCACAAACTTGACGTGGGCGCGAAGCGACTGGTCGACGGCGTCACCGACCCGACCCTGTCGAGCGGCGTGTTCTACGCCAGCGCGGCCAACACGCTTAAAGGTCCCATGGTCAACCAAGCAGACTTCCTCCCCGACCTGGCCAACCCGTCGTTTCAGGACCACGCCAACGAGGCCATCCACCGCTTCATCACCGAACGTCGTTCTGAGCCTCGCCGATTGGAGTCCGATCGCTAAGCGGATCTCTCGCCTTCGTCATCCACAACGCTGGGCTCAGCGAGCCGAGCGTGGGTGAAGAGCCAGTTTCGTCGCTCGCATGGACTACCCGGACACTCGTCTTCCGGCGATCTCGGACACCAGGATGGGTATCCCCAAGGTGCCGCAGGGGGCACCCCAGCCCCGGCGGTGTACGGGTCACCCCGCTACGGTCAGTCTGCGACCCGCCCTTCGAGGATCCGACTGGTCAGTCGGAGTCGGGTTGCTATATCGCTCAGGCCGCAACCGTCACGCGTAGAAACGTTGCCGGAATGGAGGTGACCTGCTCGCTCTGGCTCGCATTCTGGGCGTTGAAGAGGGCTTCCAGCTCAGCCTGCAGCTCGTGCTCCTCGCCGCGCCCGGCCGCGGCTTCGAACGCGTTCATCGTTGGCCCGTAGTAGGTACGGAATTCGGCGAGGAGTTCCGACGGCGGGGCCGGATAGTTGAAGGTGTACGTGTCCCGCTCAAACGAGATCTGCGCTTCGGAGACGCCCGCACCGACGAAGCGCTCAATCACGTGCTCCTCGATACCCCACGTCATGGGACTGATGAATCCTTCTGGAGGAGGCGGTGAGTAGGCCGAGCTGATCTTCAGGATCTGTGCGACGAGCGTCGGGTCGTTGGGGATCCAATTGCCCATGACGATCCGACCGCCAGGCCGCGTGACCCGGACGACCTCCTTGGCCACGTCGTGTGGCTTCGGCGCGAACATCGCTCCGAAGATGCTGACGACGAGGTCGAAGCTCTCGTCTTCGATACCGCTCAGGTCGGTGGCGTCGCCCTCCTCGAACCGACAGTTCGTGAGGCCGAGGCTCTGAGCTCGGGCGTTGCCGGCCTCCACGAGGTTGCTGGCGATATCGACCCCCAGCACGTTCGCCTCGAGCGCGGCCGCCGGTAAGGCAGTCGTTCCGTCACCACACCCGAGGTCGAGAACGTCCATGCCCTTGGTGATCGACAGCTCCGCAACGAGAGCCTGACCGCTGTCGCGCATGCTGGCCGCGATTCGGGTGAAATCGCCCTTCTCCCAAAGTGCTTGGTTCGGATTCATGGCCTTCGTTCCCTTCTTTGTGGGGTTACCAAGGCATGGTCGCACCCGGGATTGCCCATGGCTAATACAAAAAACGTGGCGCGGCGAACCCGAGCCCTCACCGAATCACGTGGCCTCGCGCCGGCGAAGTGGGCACCTCACAACCGTGTGATGCAATCATCGAGCCTTTGGCCGATCGCCGAACCAAGGTAGGAAGCATCTCGGAAGGAGAACACACCCCCGCCAATCCACGATCGGCGTCCGCGAAACCTCGCACCCACACGACTATGCAATCGACCGCTCGAAGCAAAGGATCTGGGCAGTGAGGACAAGATCACCCAAACAGGATCACGGGATCACAAGGTCACGGTCGTGCCGGGCACGAGTGTCAAGGTCCCCGATGCGGATTGGCAGACCGACAGTGCCACCTGATCGCCAGTAAGGCTAGAAGTGGAGGTCCCTCCAGTCACCGTTCCGGCGATGTCAAGCTCGGTACTGCCAGCGAGACACGCCCCCTGACCGGGGGAACTAGAAGTCAGTGAAACAATCGTTGTCTGATTACTTTGTGTCCAGGTGAGAGTGCCCCCGGCTGTGAGCACGCTGGCTGGTGCCGATGCCATCCCAAGCGTCCCCGCAGGCGAAGTGCAGTTTTTGAGGCTGATTGTGGCTGAGACTGATCCGGACAGTTTGGCGCACGCAACGCCGGAATTCACCGCAAGCCAGTCGTTGCCGACGAGGACGCAAACGCGAGGTCGCCGGAGTAGACCGCTGCCACAGTGTCGGACCCCAGAGGGGCCGTGGCGTCCGAACATGAGCCCGATCCGTCCGTCAGAGTGGCAGTGCACAGCCACACGGTTCCCGTCGTGAAGGTGACGGAGCCTGACGGGATACCAGATCCCTCCTGTGCGACGACGCTGGCCGAGTATACGACGGGCGATTCTGGAACTGTCGAAATCGGACTGGCAGACGTGGTCGTCGTCGTAGGGGTCAAGGCAACAGTCGGGTCGTTATAGCCGAAGACGATCCCTCCGGACTGGCTGTTCTCGCCCACCCCAACGCACTGGGTGCTCGACACGCACGAGACACCGCCGAGAGAGGACACACCATCCGGCATGGGGGAACTCGTCCACATGATGCCACCGTCCGAAGTGGTGAACATGTTCGTTGGGCCGACGGCAACGCAGTCGGCCGAAGATCCACACGACACGCTGCGCACAGTGCCAGACAGCGTCTCCCTGGTCCAGGTTGTACCGCCATTTGACGTCGTGTACACCAGGTTGTCGCCAGCGGCGGCGCACGTTGTCGTCGATGAGCACGACACGCTGAAAAGAATGCCCTTACCCGTAGGACCCTTCGGTATGGGAATGGCTTCGTTCGTCCATGTGGCGCCTCCATCAGAGGTAGCGACAATGGCCGGTCTCTCGTGGTTAACCGTGGCCTCACCTACGGCCACACAGTCAGCCGGAGAGGCACATGAGATGCCAAAGAGTTGAGGACCTACTGGCGCGGTCTGGTTTGTCCACGTCGTACCGCCGTCCGTGGTAGCGATGATAGAGCCGCCCCCGACGGCGATGCACTCCATCGGGGAGGAGCACGAGACGCCGTAGAGGTTTGCCGGGATCGTGTGGTCAGCCCATGTTGCACCACCGTCGGTCGTAGTCACGAGGAAATAACCTCCAACCGTCACACAGTCAGAAGGCGTCGAACAGGCCACGCTCGAGAAGGAGCCATCGCCCGGCGGTACCTGTCCCTGCGACCAGAGAGCCCCGTCAGAAGTGGTGAGGAGGTGTCCACCGTCGGTGGTGACGCACGAGGATACAGTCGAGCATGAGACGGAGCCGAGAGGCCCAGCGGCGTTCGGGAGCTGTTGGTTGGTCCAGGTCGAACCTCCGTCGCTGGTGGTGATGACGTCGCCGGTCTCGGTGGTACCGACGGCCACGCAGTCGGCCACCGAAGCACACGACACACTGTTGGCCCCAGTTCCCGCCGAAAGGTTCTCCAAGGTCCAGGTAGCCCCGCCGTCCGACGTGGTCAGCGCCTGGCCCCCATACACAACACTGCCAATGGCGACAACGGCAACGCAGTCGGCCGTCGTCGCGGACGATACGCCGGCGAGGGGGCCCGTCGCACCCGTTCCGGAAGGAACCGGTTCGTTCGTCCATGCCTTCCCGCCATCGTTGGAAACGATGATGCTGCTAGGCCCCATCGTGCTTGGCCCGACGGCAACGCAGCTTTTCGCAGAGGGACATGAGACGCCGTTGAGATAGGAGACTCCACTCGGAACGGGGCGGCCCGACCACGTGGCGCCGCCGTTCGCACTCGTGTAGAGGATGTCCACGTCTCCATACTCGCCGTCGTAGCGACCCACGATGACGCACTTGTCGGTGGAGGCGGCGCACGACACGCCGTTGAGGAGCACATCTGTCGGAAGGCTTCCCTCCGTCCAAATGGTTCCGCCGTCGACGGTGGTGAAGGCATGACCAATCTCGTCTGGAAAAGTGTTTCCGACGGCAACGCAGCTGGTTGGCGATGCGCACGAGATGCCGGTGAAGAGCACCCCCTTAATCTTCTTTTTTATCCACGTCACCCCGCCATCGACCGTGGCAATGATGTGGCCGCCTCCGACGGCGATGCAACTGGTCGTGGAAGCACATGACACGCCGCTCAGCCCGCCAACACCGGTCGGAAGCGTCTGCGGCGTCCAGGTGACCCCGCCGTTCGTGCTCGTCATGATGCTTCCGTGTTCGTTGTTGTCATAATTCGTCAGGCCGACGGCGACACAAACGCTTGCCGACGGACATGAAACGCTGGTCGGGATCTGGAGATAAGGAAACCCGTCCAGGGAGTTCCACGTGGGAGATTGAGACGCTTCAGCGGAACCGACCGGGACCAGGCTGCTGGAGGCGAGGAGAGCCAGCAGTGCGATGACCGCGGCGGCGAAGCACACTCGGGTTCGCGATAGCCAAAAAGTCATAATCGCGACTTACGACCATCCTCTCACGCGCACGGTTGAAGGCAATCCAACCAAAGAGCTTCACCGATGCTACCGCCAATGACCGCCCGTGGCTCGGGCCCGCTGTGCGGGTTGCTTGATTGATTCGTGGCGGAGATCTGCCCTAGTAGCCCGAAAGTGCCTGCTTGAGACTTAGCCCCGAGCGCTAGGGCGATTTCCTAGCGTTAAGGGGTCCCGGTGGGGTCGCTCTCGTAGTGCCTGCCCCCGGCTTTTGTCGGGTGGCTTTCGTGCGAAGAGCGTCCCACCGGGGCTTCGCCCACGGAGTGGCTCAAAAGAGGATCGAGCACGAACATCCGCAAGCAGGAGTGCCCCCGTGGTTCACATCAACCAAGGAGGTAATCATGAATGTGGTGATCGGGGTCGACCCCCACAAGGCATCGCACACGGCGGTGGCCATCGACGAGGCTGAAGATGAGGTCTCCAGCGTCAAGGTGCGTGCCACCCGTCGTCAGGTCGAACAACTGGTGCGCTGGGCCGAGCCTTTCGAGAAGCGGAGGTGGGCCATCGAGTCGGCCGGCGGGATGGGCTACCTGTTGGCCCAACAGCTCGTGGCGCACGGTGAGGAGGTGCTCGACGTCCCGGCCACCTTGGCCTCTCGGATTCGGGTGCTCGCCACCGGTCGTTCCAACAAGAACGACCCCAACGACGCCCACTCGATCGCCGTCGCCGCCTTTCGGGCCCCGAGCCTGCGCAGCGTCGAAGCCGGCTGACCACTCCCAGGTGCTCCGGCTCCTGGCCAAGCGCAATGTCGACCTCGGCAGCCATCGGACTCGGGTCGTGTGTCGACTCCATGCCCTCTTGGCCGAGCTCGCTCCGGGCGGAATCGCCAAGGAATTGTACGTTTCTGACGCCGAGAGGTTCTTGGCCAACGTCACGCCTCAGACCCCCGCCGAGCAGGTCCGCCACGACATGGCCCTCGAGCTCCTCGACGACGTCCGCCGTCTCGACGAGCAGACCAAGGCGTCGCACCGCCGGATCCGCCTCGCCATCAAGGCGTCGGGGACCTCGCTGACCGAGATCTATGGAGTCGGTCCGATCGTCGCCGCGCAGCTCATCGGCTATGCCGGCGACGTCCGCCGTTTCGCCAACCGCGACGCCTTCGCCTCTTACAACGGGACGGCACCGGTCGAGTTCGCCTCGGGTGGCCGAGTCGTCCACCGCGTCTCCCAACGCGGGAACCGCCGGCTCAACCACGCGCTGCACATGGCCGCCGTCACCCAGATCCGTAATCCCGGAACCGAGGGACGCATCTATTTCGAGCGCAAGGTCGCCGAGGGCAAGACCAAGAAGGAGGCGCTCCGCTCACTCAAGCGCCAGATCAGCAACGCCGTCTACCGCCAGCTCCTCCTCGACGCCCGATAGGGGGTCCGGGAGGACACTCAGGGACGACTCACTGCCTGCGTGACCGGCTCTTCACCCTGCGCGACCGGCTCTTCGGCGAAGTCACTCCCGAACCCATAGAAACCCTACGCCGTCGTGCCCTTCAACGACGGCTCGATTCGTCGCGCCTGGAAGTCCCCGAAATTGGGGTCTTGACTCAAAGAGGATTCGTACTGCCGCACCCTGTGCGGTCTCGGTTCCTGGGCGACACTCTGGCTCCGGTACCTGCACGACACTTTCTGGACGCGGCTTCGGTACATAGGCGACACTGGCTCCGCTAGGCGACACTCCTTCATCCGCGCTCATGCTCTTCTGCGCCCCTTCACTGTGAGCAATCGGGCTCACGAAGGAGGCGAAGAGGGTGCTGGTGGAGCTGGGTTTCGTGGAACAGCGGTATAGGGCCGTGCTGGAGGTGCTCGAAGACGGCGCAACGGTGACCGACGTGGCGCGTCGCTATGGGGTGGGCCGCCAGGCCGTGCACAGCTGGCTGCGGCGTTACGCGGCCGAAGGAATGGCCGGCCTCGTCGACCGCAGTGCCGCGCCCTGACGCCTGTCCGCACCAGATGCCTCCGGCCGTCGAGGCTCGGGTCCTCGAGCTGCGACGGTTTCATCCGGGCTGGGGACCGCGCACCATGCGCTCTTCCACTCGCACCATGATTGTCCTACCATGAATAGGACTATGTTCGATGTCAACATCGACCGGAGCTGAGCCGGTTGCGCTGCACGACCAGGTCGCCGCCGAGATCCGCCGTGCCATTGCCGAAGGTGAAGCTGGACCCGGAGAGAGGCTCCCGCTCGCCAAGGACATCGCAGCCGTGTTGGGGGTCAACAAGAACACCGTGTTGCGGGCTATGCACATCTTGCGCGACGAGGGCCTCCTGGAATTCACCCGAGGACGCGGCATCACCGTGTCGGGGACCGCCCAGAAGGGCGCCGTACTCAACCAAGTCCACGAGTTGATCGAGTTCGCCGCGCCGTCACGGGTACCGACGCGAGGAAGTCATCGACATGATCGCCGGGTTGCCGTGAGCGGTCCTACAACTTCGACGGTTCGGGTCGTGGGACACTCCTCGACGAGCCTCTGGTGGCCGAACCGGGAAGCAGGACCGGCCGGCCGCACGTGCAACGGCCGCCCACCTTGAGCGGTGCGACCGGTCCCGTCAACCTTCGCGGATCGTCGCCGGGTCCACGCCCGCTCCGCCCGCCTCGCTGCTGGCGTACACAGCGAGCGCGAACCGCAACACGTCGACGGCCTCTTCTGCACTCCACAACAAAGGGCCCTCGCCGGTACGGAGCCAGCGCAGCCAGTGGCGTCCGGAGTCCCGGAAGCTGCTGGCCCAGTCGTCGTCGAGCGCATGGAACGCCCGAATCTCGCCGTCGACGTAGGTCTCGAGGCTCGGTTGTTGAATGCCCCGGCCGGTGCAACGGTTCACCCGTGCGTAGCCGCGACGACCCGTGACCTCCCAGCGTTCGTCATTGGTGTAGTAGTCGGACCGGAGGTACATCTCGGGGGCCAAGGTGATGTCCCACACGCCGCGGATGCCGTTCTGGTGCTCCCAGACGATGGTGGTTGGCGCGTCGATCTCGATCGTCGGCAGGACCTCGGTGCCGCCCACCCACGCCCGCACCTCCCGCAACGGGCCGAAGAGCCACAACGCAGTCGAGAGCTTGTGCCAGCCGTCGTCGAACACCAAGATGCCCCTGCCGCGACGCATCTGTGCGAACTGCCATTCGTAGCTGGACCGGGGCACCTCCCAGCCGCCACGGCCGCTGCCCACCATCTTCATGTGGTAGCCGCTCACGGCGCCGAGGTCCCCCGACTCGACCGTCTCCTTCAGCCTCCGCAGCGGTTCATAGAAGAGGTAGTTCTCCATGACCCGCAGGACGCGGTCGTTCGCTCGTGCCGCGTCGAGCATCCGCTGGGCCTCGGCCAGGTCACTGCACATCGGCTTTTGCAGGTTCAGGTGCCAGCCGTAGCCGAGCATCTCGCAGACCCCCTCGACGTGGAGCGGGACCGGAAGCAGGACCTCGGCAGCATCGACGGCCAGACCACTCGACGCGAGCTCGGCCGCGGTGGCGAACGTGCGTGCCTCGGGCCAGTCGGCTTGGCGTTGGGCGCGACGCTGTGGATCGGGATCAACGAGCGCGACGACCTCGACGTCCGGGTTGCCCCTGTAGGCCCGGACATTCAGGTCGTAGATGCGACCGAGACCGACCATGGCGGCCCGGACCGGCCGGTCGTAAGGAACGAACGTCATATGTCTTGCCTTTTCTCGTCGCGCTGAGACCTTGCTGAGGGGTGTGACTCTTTCACAAGAGCCGCATCACCTGCGAAGCGCGCGTGGTTCAGTGCCGGCAGCGATTCGTGGGGATCGAACTCGCGACGGGTTTCGTCGTGTTCAAGGTCCCTGCGTCTGTGCCCGGTGCCAGTCAGGCCTCCTGAGAAGAGGGCCAGAGATCGACGATCGAGACGCCGAGTTGCCGGAACAGGACTCGGAGCAACGAGACGGAGAGGCCCAGCACGTTGTTGGGGTCACCGTCGACACCATCGACGAACGGGGCGCCCAGGCCGTCGATGGTGAAGCCACCCGCGGCCCGCAGCGGCTCACCGGTTCGTACATAGGCCTCCAGCTCTGACATTTCGGGGTTCCCGAACCTGACCGTCGTTCGACTGACTGCGAGGGCCGACTGCGTCGTGCCCGTGTCGACCACGCAGTGGCCGGTGACGAGGGATCTTTGTGACCCGCGCAGCCGGACCCAGAGGTCCAACGCGGCGGCAGCGCTGGCCGGCTTTCCATATGCGTCGCCGTCAACGTCGAGCATCGAGTCGCACCCGATGACGATCGAATCCGGCCGACGCGCGGCGACCGCCTGTGCCTTGGCGACTGCCAGGTCGCGGACCATGGCGTCGGTGGATGCGCTCGCTATGTCCTCGGCGATGCCACTCACGATCACTTCAGGATCGAGACCCGCGCTCCTGAGGACCCGGAGACGTGCAACAGACGCCGATGCGAGCACCAGGTGACGTCGGCTCATCGACACACCGTACGCCGGGACTCATCCGCCGAGATGATCCGGCCGACCTCAGTTCATACTGACGCGCTCATCGACAGGACTCCCTGGCGCAAAGTTCGAGAGACGGACGACACGGCTTCGCTCGTCGAGAACCTCGGTACCGGTGAGCAGATCCCACGGGGCAAATCGAGGCTTGCTCAGCAGGTCATTCGGCGGCGATGCCCCCATCACGAACGCGATGGCGAGCATCAGACAGACGATGACGGTCGGGATCAACAGCACGACGCAGCAGATCCCATTGCGTAGGAATGACCGGGCCAGACCGATAGGTCTTCCGTCCCGACGTCGCACGACCCGCAGACCCGTCAGCCGGTAACTGGCGGTGCGCCCGTGCCGCCATTCCAGCACCGTCCACACGGTCCAGCCGATGCCGAGGGTCACGACGAAGAAAAGGCACGTGAGAGAGAGGGCCCGAAGGCGCGCGCCGGTGCTGGCGCCAGGTGCCCGCAGGTTCGGCGTCCGAGGCTCCCAGTTGCTCCGAGAGGTGCGCCGCTGGACGATCCGCGAGGAACTCATCACACCGTTCCGTTCAGACCCGGCGTCTCGCGGTCGAGCCAGACCCGAGGGCATACACACCCACGACGACCCACCCTGCTCCAACGGCTCGCTGAGACCCCATCGGCATCACCTTCGACGTACGCCCGGGCCAACTCTGGCGCCCCGACGACCGCTTGCCAATCTACCGGGGTGCGTTCGCGCTGCACCCGAGACGCGGAGAGGGCAGCTCACCAGGCGTGCACGGTCGCCCGCCGGCTGGTGACGAGCGGCGAGTGCATCGCCCTCGCGAGCCCGTCGCCGGGGTCGAGGAACCCGGATCTACTATCTCGCCTCTCGCCTTCGAGGGCCCGCCGCCGGGAGCCGCTTCGACCATGAGCAACGATCCAGAACTCGAACGGCAGATCCGCCAACATCATTGGTTCCACACGATGCAGCTCAGTGACGGGCTCGTCACCGATGGGGACTCCCCCGAGCGCCCGATCATGCGTGCGCCGGGAACGATTCCCGACGTCCGGCGCAAGTCGGTCCTCGACATCGGCGCATGGGACGGCAAGTACTCGTTTCAGGCGGAGGCAGCGGGCGCATCCCGCGTGGTCGCGCTGGACCACTACGTGTGGAGGCTCGATCCCGCCGCGCGGCAGGCCTACTACGAACAGTGCCGAGCTGAGGGCGTGCTGCCGGATCCCGACATGATCGACCGTGGCTTCCTGGTCGACGGGGTGTTGCCCGGCAAGAAAGGGTTCGACCTGGCCCACGCGTACCTGCAAAGCCAGGTCGAAGCGGTCGTCGGCGATTTCATGGTGATGGACCTCGAGTCACTGGGAACCTTTGACGTCGTGCTCTACTTCGGCGTGCTGTATCACATGGTCAATCCGATTGAGGCATTGAAGCGAGTCCGCCAGGTCACTCGTGAGGTTGCCGTGATCGAGACGTCTGGGATCGAGGTACCGGGCTATGCCGGGAGTGCGCTGGTCGACTTCTACGCGGGCAACGAGCTGAACGACGACTACGGCAACTGGTTCGCTCCTTCGTCATCGGCTTTGGTGGGGATGTGCCGAAGCGCCGGGTTTCGGAACGCCCGGATCGTCGCGACCGAAGAGGTCCTGCCACGGCACAACCGGGCCGTAAGGGCCTGGCGCCGTGCTCCCATCCCGAAGCGACTGATCGCGCACGCCTTCACCTGAGCGGATGATCAGTCTCTCCGGAGAGCGGTTGCATCTCGTCGTCGCCGGGGACCAGGTTCCGATCTGCCTGGGAAAACGCTGAGTCAGACGGGCCCGGCGTGTGACATCCGCCCATCCGCGCCGCGCCACGAACGGACGCGTACGGTTCGACCTGGCATACGAAAGGACATCTAAGCCGGGGGGTAGAGCAGTCATGATTCAAAGTCAGTACGTCAGTATCACCGGTGGCGTGGTTGCCGGAATCGCAGTGATCATCGCATTGTCCTCTCTTGTTCTGCTCGTCCCGGTCATCTTGATCGTGGCGAACCGGGCAGAGCCCGATCCGCGCGGCCTTCGCCCGAGTAGCGTCTACCTGTTCGGGATGAGCTTCGTCATGCTGCAGCTGACCTTCGCGGGCTCCGTCGTGATCATCAGTTCGCTGTTCTCCGTGATCGCACCGCATTACACGCCACTCACGAACTCGGTCGCACGGTTCGGTCGTCATCGGAGCCCTGTTCGTTGTGCTCGCCGGTGCCACGCTGCTCTTGCACCTCGGCAGGGGCATCGAGGCCGCTCGAGGTGACGCCGGCCCCTCTGGCCCGAATCTGCGGGTGATGCAGTCGTACGCCGGTGTGGTGGGCTTCATCTACTTCATACAGCTCATCTTCTCCCTAGGCGTGACGATCTACCTCCTGTTCGCGCTGATCGCGCCCGGGGTCTTCGGCAGCATCGGTACGAGCCGGAGCGGGACTCTCGCGCTCATGCTCGACCTCGTGTGGGTCATGCTGGCATCGGCCTACATCGTGGCGGCTCACTCCGGACTGGGCCCGTCCGCTCTCCAGGCCCGGCGCCGGCCTCAGGCGACGGAAGCAGCCCCGGCTCCGTAGACTTCGCCGTCCCGAAAATTGAACCGCAGGTGTTCGCTGTGTTTACGTACGCCCATGTTCATGATGCGATTCGGGATGCGGGCCGCCACGGCGCAGCCGGATGATCGGGCTGACCTCTACGCCGCCACGATCGACATGTGTGCCTGGGCCGAGGGCAGGGGTTGTGTCGCGGCCGTCCTGAGCCAGCACCACGCGGTGGAGGACGGCTACCTCCCTTCGCCCGTGCCGCTTGCGGCAGCCATTGCTGCCCGCACCACGCACCTGCCGATCACGGTCGGCGCGCTCCTCCTCGCCCTCTACGAACCCGTCAAGCTGGCAGAAGACCTCGCCGTCGTCGATCTGATCAGTAGGGGCCGGGTCTCCTACGTGGTCGGCATCGGCTATCGGCCCGAGGAGTTCGCCATGTTCGGCATCGATGCGAAGCGGCGCGGCCCGCTGGTCGAAGAACGGATCAATCTGCTCAAGCGACTGTGGTCGGGAGACCCGGTCACACTCGACGGACGCTCCGTCGAGGTGACGCCGCGACCGTTCACCCCGGGGGGGCCGTTCCTGGCCTATGGGGGCGGGAGCGAGGCCGCCGCCAGGCGCGCCGGGCGCCTTGGGCTGTTCTTCATGGCCGAGACACACGATTCGTCGCTCGAAGCGGCCTACCGCACGGCCGGTGGTGAGACCGCGCCGGGCTGCATGTTCCCCCCCATCGGGGTGCCCCTGACCGTCTTCGTCGCAGAGGACCCCGAACGTGCCTGGGCCGAGATCGGTCAGTACTTGCTGGCCGATGCCACCAGTTACGCTGAGTGGAATGCCACGCGCAGCGGAACCGCGTCGATCTCACGGGCGGTCAGCGTGACCGAACTCGCGGATGAGCATGGCGCCTACCAGATCGTCACGCCCGGGGAGGCCCGCGAGCTGTTGCGTAGCGGCTTTCCTCTCAATCTCCAGCCGTTGGTCGGTGGGCTCCCTCCGGACCTCGCCTGGCCGTACCTCGAGACGGCGGCTGGGGTGGCAGGTCCCTCGGACGAGATGACCCACTGAGTCACCCTCGTCCAAGGACCGCCATGATGGCGGACCGCGAGATGCAGAGCGCGGTTCGACGCGCCGTCGACGAAATCACCGGCGGGGACGAGCGACTCCGCGTGTCGCACGCGGTCGCGACACGCGGGTGGGGCGACGTGCTCTATGTGGACGTCTACGCGCGCTCCGTCTACGTGAGCCTGCACGAGGAGTTCGACCCCGCGCTCTGGGCTCTCGTGTCAGGCGTCACGGACACCCCGATCGAACGAGTCACCATCAGATGGCGGATCAGTAGCTGACCCCGCCTCGAGCCGAGAGGAGGACCCGCGCGCCCGGTCATTCCGCGGCGATGGCGGCCAAGACGTCGAGCCGAGCGGCGCGACGAGCAGGCCAGCTGGCGGCTATCAGCCCCAGGATCGCCGCCAGGACGAGGAACACCACGAGGCTCGACACGGGCACAGCGATATCGGTGATGCCCTGAGCCCGCAAGGATGATGCCAGCGCGATGCCGAGGGCCGTCCCGACCACGATGCCGATGATGGCCCCGAAGACGGCCAGGATCACTGACTCGGAGCGGATCATCGCCCTGACCTGGCGGCGCTTCATACCGACGGCGCGGAGCAATCCGATCTCATGGGTCCGCTCGAAGACCGACAACATCAAGGTATTGACGATGCCAATGAGAGCGATGATCACGGCCAGCGCGAGCAGCGCGTAGACCAACCCCAGCAACTGGTTGACTTGGGCCCGTTGGGACTGTTCGAACTGCGCCTTCGTTTGCACTCGAAGGTTCGGGTAGCCCACGAGGGCCGTCTTGACGTCCCGGTCCACGTCCGCGCTTCCATTGGTCCGCAGCAGCACTGCGACCGGCAGCTGGTTGCTGAAGTGCGTGAGGAAGAACCCGTCTCCCACGAGATAACTCCCGATCAGCGCGTTGGCCTTGAAGACGCCGCCGATCCGTATCGTTGAACGGCCGGTCTTGGCGAATTTCACCGGAACGACGTCACCGGTCGCGAGGTGTTTTGAACTCGCTGTTGTCGTGTCGATGAGCAACTCTCCCGCCGCAAGCGCCGCCGCGGTGCCCTGGGTCATGTTCAGGATCACTGTCTGCGCATGATCCTTGGCCGAGACTGCGGTGAGACTCTGGAGTTGTCCCCGCAACTCGAATTGAGCCTGGTAGACGGTCGACGTGGCGGTGACGCCGGGCACTGTTGTCGCCAGCGGCGCGACGGCGTCGGAGAACCCGCCTTGCGAGTTGTTGGGCGTGGTGACGATGATGTCCGCACTGATCGCATTGTCGACGCTGCTGGTGGCCGACTTCGAGAGGGATGCGCCGAAGACCGCGATGGCCGACACAAGAGCCAGACCGACCATCAGAGCAGACGCCGTCTGAGCGGTACGACGCGGGCTGCGCATGGAGTTCTCCCGACCCAGGCGGCCCGACATGCCCAACATGCGCGCCAGCGGACGGCCGAGAAAGCTGGACATCGGGCGCGCCACAGCAGGGGCGAGGCGGGCCACACCGATGAAGATCAATACGGCGCCGAGACCCACCAGTGCGACGACCGGCTTCGTGAGGCCGTAGCCAAGTGCGGCGACCCCGGCCAGGGTGATCGCGATCCCCCAGGTGAACCGGCGCCGTAGGGAGATGTCGGCCTCAGTCTGTTGCTCTGAGACGGCGGCCACCGGCGGAATCCGCACGGCGCGTCGCGCCGGGCTGATGGCGGACACGACGGTCACGCCGACGCCCACGACCAGGCACACGATCACCGTGCGTGCCTCGAAGACGATCGGACCCGAAGGAAGTGTCACACCGAAGCCGCTGAGCAGCGCTTCCAGGCCCAGCGCGGCGAGCACGCCCAGCCCGAGGCCGATCAGCGACGACACCAGGCCCACGACGGCCGCCTCGCCGAGGACCGAGCGAAAGACCTGGCGGCGGCTCGCGCCGACGATCCGCAGGAGTGCCAGCTCCCGGGTCCGCTGGCCCACGATGATCGAAAAGGTGTTCAAGATCGTAAAGCCGCCGACAAACAACGCGATGAAGGCGAAGACGAGAAGCGCCGTGTTGAAGAAGCCCAGGGCCTGACTGACCTCGCTCGTCTGCTCGTTGATCACGGTCTGACCCGTGACAACCTCCTCGCCCGGGGGAAGCACCCGCGCGATCGCCTGCTGCACCTCCCCTTTGTTGGCACCCGGCTGCGTGACGACGTTGATGTCGTCGAACTTGCCCACGTCGCCGAGCAGAGCCTGCGCGGTCGGGATGTTGAACGCGGCCAGCGTCGCGCCGGCCAGGTTGTCGGCGGTGCCAAAGCGTGCGATACCGCTAATAGTGAAGGTTCGTGCCGGTCCCTCCAGGAGGATGCGGACGTGTTCACCCACCGTAAAGCCGTACTTCTGTGCGGTGCCGAGATCCATGACCACGTCGTGCGACGTCGTCGGAGCAGCCCCTTGCGTCAAATGGAGAGCCGAGATTTGCTGGTTCGGGTCGAACGAGACGCCGAGCGTCGGGGCTCCGCCGGTTGTGATGGCCTTGCCGTCGTGGGAGATATATTGCGCGTAACCAGTGACCGAACCCGATGCCGCCTCGACGCCGGGGACGGAGCGCACAGTCGACACGAGCGACTCGGGGACAGGATTCCTGGTGGCGTTGCCGCCACTACCGAACTGCGCGACTCCGCGGACCTGGAAATCGATGTTCTGGTAGATATTCCCGAAGAGCGTGTTGAACGTCTGGTGCAACGTGTCAGTGAGGACGAAGGTCCCCGCGATGAACGTGACGCCCAACACGATCGCCGATGCAGTGAGCGCGAGGCGGAGTTTGTGCGCGATGAGGCCCTTCAGTGTCACCCGCCACATGTCAGTTTCCCAACGTCCGCACGCGCTCGAGGACGGAATCGGCCGTTGGCGAAGCGAGCTCGTCGACGATGTTGCCGTCAGCAAGGAAGACGACCCGGTCGGCGTATGCCGCGCCGTGAGGATCGTGCGTCACCATGACGATCGACTGACCGAATTCGGTCACCGACCGGCGGAGGAACGACAGCATCTCCGTCGTCGAGTTCGAGTCCAGATTGCCCGTCGGCTCGTCCGCGAAGACGAGATCGGGCCGGTTGATCAACGCTCGAGCACAGGCGCAACGCTGCTGCTGGCCCCCCGACATCTCGTTCGGGCGGTGCGACAAGCGGTCTGCGATGCCGAGCTGCGCGACCAAGTAATCGAACCAGTCCTTGTCCACCTTGCGGCCGGCCAGATCGGACGGCAACGTGATGTTCTCTGCCGCCGTCAGCGTCGGGACGAGGTTGAACGACTGGAAGACGAAGCCGATGTGGTCACGGCGCATCTGTGTCAGGCCGGCGTCGTCCAAACGGCCGATGTCCTTGTTCCCGACGAAGGTCTGCCCGGAGGTCGGACGATCGAGGCCTGCCATGCAGTGCATCAGCGTCGACTTCCCCGATCCCGAGGGTCCCATGACAGCCGTGAACCGTCCTCGCTCGAACGTCACGCTGATTCCGGCCAGTGCGTGCACCGTCGCCTCATCGGTTCCGTACGTCTTTCGGAGGTCGACTGCATGTGCGGCTGGGCTGTCGGCGCGTTGACCGGCCGGTACGGATTCGGTGAGCGTCACAGGATCTCAATTCGTCGGTGGCGGGGAACGGGACGAGAGAAGCGGGGTGCGTCCCACTGTGGCCCGTGTCGGGGCGCGACACAAGGCAGCCGTCACCGCGGCCCCGTCCGTGCCGTCCCCAGATCAACGAGCGAGGCGTTCCCAGGGATTGCAACCCTTGGCGGGTATCCGCCGGACCAGTACCCTGTGCCGCGCAGCAGCAAGCGAGGTGAGCTCCGGGGGGGCAAGTTCGCGATGAGGCATGACGCCGTGAGAAGGGTCTGAGCCGCTGCGGACCTCGCTGCACCTCCCCAGTCGGGCCCACACCGCGGTCGCCGCGGCGCTGTCCGTGGCCGGCGTGCTCGTGGTGCAGCTCGTGCTCTTCCCGATGCCCCTCGGGGTGTGGCTCCAAGGGGTGGTCCTCGGGCTGCTGGGGTCGCTCATGGCCGTCGGCCTCGGCCTGACCTACCGTCTGAACAAGGTCATCAATTTCGCACAGGGCGACCTCGGTACGGCGCCGGCTGTGCTGGTGGTCGGACTGATCGCCTTCTCGGGCGTCAATTACTTCGTCGGCCTCGCGACGGGTCTGGTTGCCTCCGTACTCCTCACCGCCGCCGCCGAGATCACCGTGGTGCGGCGGTTCCGGCGCTCACCTCGCCTGATTCTGACCGTCGCCACCATCGGGCTTTCCCAGCTCTTGGTGGTGGTCAGCCTGCTGATTCCGCGCATCTGGGGTCAGACTCCCATCGCCAGTGCGGTCGTGTCCTTCCCGTGGCACGTGACATGGCACGTCGGCCCCGTTGTTTTCACTGCTGACGACCTTGTCGCCGTGATCGTCTCGGTCGCATGCCTGGCCGCGGTGTCACTCTGGTTCACCCGCAGTGACGTGGGCATTGCGGTCCAGGCCACCGGCGACCGTCGCGACCGGGCCTCCATGTTGGGGATCCCGGTAGGGCGGCTCCAGTCCGTCACCTGGGTGGTGGCAGGGGTCCTGTCGTTCGTCAGCATCTTCTTCCAGGCCGCCATCTTCGGACTCCCGCTCGACCCGACGTACGGGCTCACCGCGCTCGTCACCGCGCTTGCTGCCGTGGCTCTCGGGAACTTCGTGGAGCTCCCGGTGATCGCCGGCTCCGCCATCGCGCTGGGCGTGCTCCAGCAGGGCGTGGCCTGGGATGATCCCACCAATCCCGCCCTCGGCACGGCGGTGCTCGCGGGCGTCGTCTTCGCGGCCATCGTGGTGCGCCAGCTGGCACACCGCGCTGACCGGGAAACGGACTCGACCCTGTCCCTGGCCGGCAGTGTCCGTGATCTCGCCCCGTCGGCGCGTGCCCTCAGCGAGGTTCGGGTCGCGACACCCGTCGGCGGGCTCGTGGCTTTCACCGCCGCGTGCACCCTGCCACTGTGGATGGGTCCCGGAGAGCTCATCAGGGCATCGGCCCTCGTCGTCCTCGCAATCGTGGGCTGCTCAATCGTGGTACTCACGGGATGGACGGGGCAGGTGAGTCTGGGGCAGATGTCCTTTGCCGCCGTCGGTGCCGTCATCGGCGCTGTTGCGCTGGTGGACTGGCACTGGGATCTGAGCCTCGCGCTTCTTCTGGGCGGCGCAGCCGCCGCCGTCGCCGCCGTCGTGATCGGCATTCCCACCCTGCGGCTCGATGGGATGTTCGCCGCCGTGACGACGCTGGCCTTCGCGTTGGCGGCCTCGGGCTACTTCCTCGTCCCAGCCGAGTTCTCCTGGATCCCTCAGGGCCAGCTCGGCGTGCCGTATCTCTTCGGCCTTTCCTTGACGTCGCAGGCCTCCGTCTTCGAAGTGTGCCTCGGGGTGCTCGTACTCGTGCTCATCGCGTTGTACGGCCTGCGCCACAGCCGAACCGGGCGCGTCCTACGGGCGCTGCCGTCGAATCAACGTGCTGCTTCTGCATACGGCGTCCGGTTCATGCGGGCCAAGCTCACGGCCTTCGCGATCTCTGGGTTCGTCGCCGGAGTGGCGGGATGCCTGTTCGTGGTGGTCAACCAGCAATACGACGACACGGCCTTCTTGGCATCCGCCAGTCTCGTCGTGTTCACGTCGACCGCGGTCGGAGGTTTGGGGTCGGCCTTCGGCGCCATTCTCGGCGCAACCATCGTCGAAGGCAGCGCCGTCTACCTCCCGCCGAGTTGGCAGCTCTTTCCGGCCGCACTCGGTGTCTTGATCGTGCTCATCCTCTTCCCACGCGGCCTCTCGGGACTGTGCTACGACCTGCGCGACTGGGCGATCGACCGCCTACGCCGAGAAAACGCGGATGCCGCAGGTGGGGTCGCCGGCCGGCCCGGGCCGGCCCTGGTGCCGTGAAGCGGCTCGCAGCGCTCGGCGGAGGAGCTTCGCTGTTCCCACTCGGGATCCTCTTTGCCATTGAGCTGCTCGATCAGGCCACCCAGAGTGCCTTCAACGTGCTGACACCGAATGTCCGCGATGCCTTCCACTTGACCAATGCCGGGATCCTCCTCATCGTCGCGATCGCCGGGGCGGCCGGCCTCGCGTTCACATTGCCCGTCGCGGTCTTGGCCGACCGCACCAACCGGGTGCGCATCGCGCTAATCGGCGCCATCGTGGGCGCGGCCTTTTCGGTCGGGCTCGGCGCCGCGCCGACCATCGTTGTGGCGGCGGTCATGTTGGCGGGCGTCTCCATGGGCCAAGCGGTGATCTTTCCCACCCACAACTCGTTGTTAGCTGACTACTACTCGGTGCCAGCTCGGCCGCGCATCTATTCGGCCCACCGGTCCGGGATCAGCCTCGGCGCGATCATCGGCGTCTTGGTCGGGGCCGGGCTCGCCGCGGTCTGGTCCTGGCGTGCGCCCTTCTATTTCTTCCCTATCCCCATCGCGGTGGTCGTTGTCGTTGGGCTTCGCCTGCACGAACCCACGCGCGGACGTCACGAGCAGTTGGAGCTGGCCGAGCAGATGATCGCGTCCGAGCGCGGTGAGCCGGTACCCCTGGCCGACGTCTCCGCGCCGGCACTGGTGCCGGCGCAGGGCACGGCAACGGGCATCGAGATGCCCGTCGAACCGCCGCCGTCCCTCGGTGAGGCGTGGCGGACGGTCTGGAAGATCGGCGTGCTCCGCAGGATCTTCTACGCGCTGCCGTTCCTGGCGGCGTCCATTGCCGGATTCACCTCCCTGGCGTCACTGCAGTATCAGGAGACGTTCCACCTCGACGCGGTCGATCGTGCCTATCTCATTGCGCCGATCCAAGTTTTCGACCTGCTCGGTCTCGCCATCGGAGCCGTCATCGCCACCCGGTTGGCCGCCCGCGACGTGAGCCTCGTGTTCCGCATGCTCGCGGTTGCGTCCATGGTCGCCGCCGGGTTCGCAGTCCTCTTCGCGCTGGCGCCCTCCGTGCCGGTGGCGTTCATCGGCAATGCGGGTATCGACGCCTCACTCGCCATCGTGGGACCCGGGGTCCTCGCGTCGTTGTCCCTCGCCATCCCGGCCCGGGTGCGCTCCGTCGGCTTCTCCATCGGCGCGCTCTTCGTGCTGCCGGGCTTCTTGGTCCTGCCTCTTGTCGGCGCGCTCGGTGACGCGGTGGGCTTCCGCTACGGACTTCTGATCCTTGTGCCCATCTTCGCGCTGGGCGGGCTCATCGTGGCCAGCGCAGGAGGCCTGATCGCCCAAGACGTCCGCGATGTGTGGACCTCCATGCACACCCGCGCCCAGATGTTGCGGGAACGTCAGGCGGGGCGTCTTCCCTTGCTCGCAGTCCGAGGGCTGCGTGTCGGCTACGACGGTGTCGAAGTGCTCGGTGACGTGGCCATCGAGGTGGGCGAGGGCGAGATCGTCGCCCTCCTCGGCACCAACGGCGCCGGCAAGTCCACCCTGCTGCGGGCGATCGGCGGGGTCGTCGAGGCGGATCACGGCGCCATCGTCTTCGATGGGCGCGACATCACGCACCTCCCGCCGGACGAGATCGCGCGCCTCGGCGTTGCGCAGGTGCCGGGAGGGGAGGGCATCTTCCCGAACCTGCGCGTCGACGAGAACCTTCGCGCCGCTGCCTGGCAGGGTCGGCGTCGGGGCGAGCGTGACGAGGACATGATCGCCGAAGCCCTTGGCACCTTCCCGGCCCTGGCCACCCGCCGTAGCGAGCGAGCGGGCAACCTCTCAGGCGGACAGCAGCAGATGCTGGCCCTCGCCATGGCGACGATCACCCGTCCCAAGTTGTTCCTCATCGACGAGCTGTCGTTGGGTCTGTCTCCGATCGTCGTCGAGCAGCTGCTCGGCGCGATCGAGGCCATGCGACGAGCGGGGACGGCCATCCTGCTCGTCGAGCAGTCGATGAACGTCGCCGTGGCGGTGGCGGACCGGGTCTACGTCATGGAGACCGGCGCCGTGAGGTTCTCCGGCAGCGCAAACGAGCTCGCCTCGCATCCCGAGCTGCTGTGGTCGATCTACCTGGAAAAGGCGTCGGAGTCCATGGGGACGGGCGGCAGCGACAGCCCCGCGGCGTCCGCTGCGGGCGTCCGAGCCGAGCTTGAAGTGGGGGCAGTCTCGGTGTCTTTCGGCGGTCTCGCTGCGCTCCTCGACGTGTCCGTCCAGGCCGGTCACGGGGAGATCGTCGGCATCATCGGGCCCAACGGCGCCGGGAAGACGACTCTCTTCGACGTGGTGTCGGGGTTCCTCCGCCCGGACTCGGGGTGGGTCCGATTGGCCGGCGTCGACGTCACCGACCGCTCAGCCGCCACGCGGGCACGACTCGGGCTCGGCCGGTCCTTCCAGGACTCGCGCCTCTTCTCCGCGTTGACGGTGCGCGATGCACTGGCTGTCTCCCTGGAGCGTTTCACCGATGTGGGGGACCCGTTCAATGCCATCTTGCGCCTGCCCGTGCAAGTGCGCACCGAGGCGGCGGTGATGCGCCGGGTCGAAGAGCTGATGGAGCTCTTTGGGCTGGAGCGGTTCGCCGACAACCTGGTCAGCGAGCTGTCGACCGGATCTCGCCGGCTTGTCGATCTGGCCGCCGTCGTTGCCCACCGACCGTCAGTGATCCTGCTCGACGAGCCCTCGTCCGGCATCGCCCAGCGCGAGGTCGAGGCCATGGTGAGTCTCTTGCACAACGTGCGGGACCGGCTCGACGCGACGATGCTCATCGTGGAACACGACATTGCGTTCATCGCCGAGCTCGCCGACCGCCTGGTTGCGATGGATCGCGGCGCCGTGCTCACCAGCGGTGACCCGCGCGACGTGCTCAGCTCACGGGAGGTCGGCGAGTCCTTCCTCGGCTCCGATCCCCTCGCACTGTCGCGCTCGGGTCCGGCCGGACCCGGTGCCGTCCCCGCACCCTCAACCACACGCACGGAGGCCGACCCGGCATGAGCGAGACCGATTCGACGCGCGACGTCCGGCCGTGGCCCCGCGTGTCTCGACTCAGGATTGCCGGCCCTGTGGTGCTCATCGTGGCGGCGCTGCTCGCCGCCGGCATCTCTGCCACGGTCAGTGAAAACAGAGGTACCAACGCATCCACCACTCCGCGCACGGGTCCGTCATCGCAGACGTCCTTGACGGGCGTCCCGCTGACCTACGCGGCGGCCATCAAGACCGGGAAGGCCGCGGACTACAACTGGGGATCCGAATGTGACCACCAGACCGGTCGGCTCAAGGTCCCGAGCGTCTACGCACCGCCTTGTGTCCCCGTTCCCCGGACCGGGGCGTCCAACGGAGGCACCACCACCGGGGGCGTGACCGGGTCCACGATCAACCTCGTGTACTACCAGGCGGAACCCGGTGGGCTGACCTCGGCGGTCCAGAGCGCCGCCGGGACACCGGCCCAAAGTCTGGCGACCGTGCAGGCCTACGTCGCGATGTTCAACCACATCTTTGAGCTCTACGGGCGGCATGTGACGCTGATCCCCTTCCAGGCAACCGGTGCAGACGGTGATCCGGTTGCGGCCCACGCCGACGCGGTCACGGTGGCGCAGCAGGACCACGCGTTCGCCTCCATCGGCGGACCAGCCGAGACCAGTGCCTACGAGGACGAGCTCGCCCGCCTCCACGTGTTGTGCATGGGGTGCGGGGACTCCTCCCTCTACGGTCAGATCACGCTGAACGCGCCGTACCAGTGGGCAAATCTTCCGCCGGCCGACACGTCGCTGAACGAGACGGCCGACTACATGGCCGCAAAACTGAACGGCAAGGACGCCATCTGGGCCGGGGACCCGTCCTTCCACTCACGCAAGCGCTCCTTCATCGTCGTCAGCGAGACGATGGAACCTCCATCGCCGGGTTTCGCTGAGCTCACCTCAGCATTGGCCAAGAAGCTCAAGGCCGCTCGCATCGACATGGCCTCGTTCAACGCGCTCACCTACACGTTGAACCTGACGACGCTGCCCACGCAGGCGGCGACGCTCGCCGAGAAGCTCAAGAGCTCCGGCGCCACCAGCGTGGTGTTCGCCGGTGATCCGATCATGCCCATCTATCTCACCCGTGCCTGCGCCAACATCGGCTACTTCCCGGAGTGGATCATCACCGGCATCGTGCTCACGGACACGTCGACGTTGGCGCGCTACTACGACCAGCAAGAGTGGTCGCACGCATTCGGAGTCACGAGCCTCGCGGTTCCGGTTCCGGTCACCACCGGCGACGCCTACCGCCTCTACCGCTGGTGGTACGGGGCGGGAGCGACACCAGCGTCGTTGGCGGTGCCGGCGCTCGTCCCACCCATCCAGCAGTTTTTCGAAGGAGTACAACTGGCTGGGCCCGATCTGACCGCGAGCACGTTCGCGACCGGGCTCTTCCGCGCCCCACCCGCCGGTGGCGGTCCGACCTCACCGCTCGACGCCTACGGCTACCAGGGCGCGACGCCGCTGCCGAGTTATTCGTCACCCGCCGACTACACCTTTCTTTGGTACGACGCGACGGCAAAGGGCCCCGACGAGGAGGGTGTGAACGGGACGGGGCTCATGCGCTATGTCAACGGCGGCACCCGGTTCAAATCCGGGGTCGTCCCGTCGGGACCGGTCCCGATGTTCTCGCTGCCAGGGTCGGTGACTAGCTATTCGTCCCCGCCCGATGCGGCGCCGACCTATCCGCCCTGGCCGGGGTCTCCGGCGGCGCACGCCGGCTGAACTCCGCTCGCTCCTTCACCGGTCGCGCAGCACAAGAGGGGGGCTACCACCAGGACCCGACGCCCGGTAGCGGCATTCCCCCAGCGTGGCGGTCGTCTCATGCTGAAGGGACCAGCAGGGCCCAGCGCCCGTCCCGAGGAGAACCGATGATCGCGACGCACGGACTGACAAAGCGCTACGGACGGACGTTGGCGGTCGACGACCTCAGCTTCGCCGTGACACCGGGAGTAGTGACCGGGTTCCTCGGACCCAACGGCTCGGGCAAGTCCACGACCATGCGCATGATCGTCGGCTTGGACGTGCCAGACGCCGGATCGGCCACGGTCAACGGATCCCCCTATGCCGGCCTGCGCTGGCCCCTGCGTGAGGTGGGCACACTGCTCGATGCGAAGGCATTCCATCCTGGGCGTACGGCCCGCAATCACCTACGGTGCCTCGCCGAGACGAACGGCATCGACATTCGGCGAGTGGACGAAGTCCTCGACCTCGTCGGTCTCACTTCGGTCGCGAACCGGCGGGCGGGAAAGTTCTCGTTGGGGATGGGACAACGCCTGGGCGTGGCGAGCGCGCTGCTGGGCGATCCCGGCGTCCTGCTGTTCGACGAACCCGTCAACGGTCTCGATCCCGAGGGCATCCGCTGGATCCGTCACCTGCTGCGTGACCTCGCGGCCGACGGTCGTACCGTGCTCGTGTCGAGTCATCTCATCAGCGAGATGGCGCTGACGGCCCAGCGGCTCGTCGTGATCGGCCGGGGCGCCCTGATCGCCGAGACCAGCGTGGAGGAGTTCACGGCGTCGAGCAGGATGACGTTGTCCGCCTCGTCTCGCCGACGCCGCAGCGATTCGTCAAGGTGCTCTCCGAGGCCGGCGCACGCCCGAGTGTCGATGACGACGGTGCGATCACGGTACGAGCCATGCGCGCCGCCGACATCGGGGAGCTTGCCACCCGCATGTCCCTCACCGTGCACGAGCTCACACCCGTGCGCGCCTCTCTCGAAGACGCCTTCATGGCGCTCACGACGGACGCGGTGGACTTCCGCTCCGCGCCTGAGGGAGTCGTGAGCCCCGTCCCCGTTCCGACACGCTAAGAGGAGATCGACATGACGTTGGCACTGACACTGGAGCAACCCCGCACACGGGCCGGACTCGGCGATGCGGTGCACGCCGAGTGGCGCAAGATCGTCTCGTTGCGCTCCACTGCGTGGGCGCTCCTCATCACGCTGGCGGGGACCGTGCTCGTGAGCTACCTGTCCGCACGCGGCGCCCGCCACACCCATGCGCCGCCTGGCTTCTACCGGGGCTTCGACCCGACGAACACCGCTCTGGCCGGCCTCGCTCTCGGATCGCTCGTGATGGGGATCCTCGGGGTCATGTCCATGACGAGCGAATACGCCAGCGGCACCATCAGGTCCTCCCTTGCCGCGGTGCCGCGGCGAGGCGTTTTCTTCTCCGCCAAGGTCATCGTGTTCGGCGCATCTGCGCTCGTGGTCGGTATGGCGATGAGCTTTCTGTCGTTCTTCGTCGGTCAGGCCGAGCTCTCCGGCGGTGCGCCCACAGCGACACTGGCTGATCCGGGCGTGCTCCGCGTCCTGGTGGAATCCGGCGCCTTCCTCGCGCTGCTGGCCCTCTTCGCAGTCGGCCTCGGCGCCATCATCCGGCACAGCGCAGGTGCGATCGCCACCTTCGTCGGGTGCACCCTCTTGTTGCCGCTCCTGTTGCACAGCGTGCCCGGCGACGTGGTGCGGTACACCCCGACCTCCATCTTCGCCAACTCGGTGGCCGACGTCGCGCCCACCAACGGTGCCTTGTCGAGCATGGCAGGCTTCACCCTCATGGCCGCCTATGCCGTTTTGAGCCTGACCGTGGGCGCGATTCTGCTCGCACGGCGTGATGCATGATGGTGGAGCACGCCGAGGACCGTGATGTGCGCGTCCGCGTGCGAGGCAGGGAGATGTCGGTCGCGATCACCGAGGACCAGGTGGAGACCGTCAAGAGCGTCGTCCGGCGCATTGTGCGCGAGCCGTTCACGAGGCGGCCCTGGACGGAGCTCGCCTTCTACTTGGTGAGCGGCGGCCTCGCCGCGGTCGGCCTGGCGTTCGTTGGTGCCACGATGGCGGCGGGCGTGCTCTTGGCCATCACGTTCATCGGGCTTGCCGTCCTCGCGCTGTCGATTCGCTCGGCTCGTGGCTTCGGCCGCTGGACCCGGGCGCTGGCACGGTCCATGCTCGGCGAGGAGATCGGCGAACCTGACCCGTTCGTCAGCCGTCCTGGCTTCCTGGGCTGGCTGCAGTCGGCGTTACGCGACCGGGTGGGCTGGCGCGCCATCGCCTACTTGGCTCTCAAGGTCCCGTGGACGATCGCCGGCTTCCTCATCGGCTTCAGCTTGTGGTGGGACGCGCTGGCCTGCCTCCTGCACCCGTTTCTCGCACCCCACGGGAGCAACCTCGGCACCTTCGGTCTCGTGACGGTCCTGTTCGGTCCGGGCAACCTGTCGGCGAACCCCACGGGGCTCTCGCACGATGTCGCCATCTTTCTGAGTGGCGGGCTTTTCTTCCTCGCGGCGCCATGGGTGATGCGTGGCTTCGTCAACGTAGACCGGTTGCTGGTACGGATCCTGCTCGCGCCCGACCCTGTCGCGGCACGCGTCCGTACGCTCGAGCAGGCACGGACCCAGACCGTCGATGCGTCGGCGGCCACGCTTCGTCGCATTGAGCGCGACCTGCATGATGGGACACAGGCTCAGTTGGTGGCGCTCGCCATGCGGCTCGGCATGGCCAAGGAGAAGCTCGAGGACCCCGCGCACGTCGACCTCGAGCGGGTGCGCCAACTGGTCGAGGAGGCGCACCGGGGCGCCAAGGAGGCGATCGCCGAGCTGCGTGACATCGCCAGGGGTATCCACCCGCCCGCGCTCGACACGGGCCTCGAGAATGCGCTGGCTACCCTCGCCGCGCGGAGCGCCGTGCCGACCGAGGTCTCCGTGGACCTCTCCCTGCGGCCCACACCAGCCACCGAGGGCATCGCCTACTTCTGTGTGGCGGAGCTCCTGGCGAACGTTGCGCAACACGCCCATGCATCGCGCGCCACGGTGTCCTGCGCACAGCAGGGCACGTGGGTCCGGCTTGTCGTGCGCGACGACGGACGGGGTGGCGCTCAGCTCTCGACCCTCGGCTCGTCGTCGAGCGGGCTCGCGGGCTTGCACGACCGTGTCGCCGCGGTCGATGGCCGCCTGACTTTGGTGAGTCCTCCTGGTGGCCCGACGGTGGTCACCGTCGACCTTCCCCTTGCGCCGTGACGCCGGCCGCGTTGCGCATCGCCATCGCTGAGGACTCGGCCATCCTTCGGGACGGGCTCGTCCAGCTCCTGGTCGATCGCGGTTTCTGCGTCACCGGCGCTGTGTCCGACGCCAACGCGCTCCGCAGCTCGGTTGCGCAAAATCCACCCGACGTCGCCGTCATCGACATCCGGATGCCACCCACGTTCACCGATGAAGGTCTGCGGCTGGCACTCGAGCTCCGTGCGCGCTACGAAGGTCTCGGCATCCTCTTGTTCTCCCAGTACATCGAGACGCGCTACGCGGCCGACCTGCTGGCTGATGACGCATCGGGCATCGGGTATCTGTTGAAGGACCGAGTCGCCGACGTCGCCGATTTCGTCGAAGCACTCGAACGCGTCGCGGTGGGAGGTACTGCCTTGGACCCAGAAGTCGTCACTCAACTCCTCGGCGCCACCCGCCGGACCGATTCGCTCACCGTGCTGACGGCCCGCGAGCGCGAGGTCCTCTCGCTCATGGCGGAGGGTCGATCCAACGCTGCCATAGCGAAAGCTCTGGTCGTCAGCGAAGGCGCGGTGGAGAAGCACGTCGCCAACATCTTTGCCAAGCTCGATCTCCCCGTCTCACAGAACGATCACCGCAGAGTGCTGGCCGTGCTCCGGTTCCTCGAGTCCTGACCTCAGGTTGACACCGACGCACCGTGCGCGTCGTAGGCAACACCGGCGCGGGCCGACATCTCCTTCCCTGAGTTCATCTGGAACGGGCTGATGCCGCCGGGCTGCCACGGTCCGACCGACTCGGCCTCGAGGGCCTCTTGTGATTTCGGGACAACGTGGAAACGTTCTCGCAGTTCGGCGCACGGCACGTGCGCCACTGAGAACCAGTCCAATTTGAGGAAGTCGACACTCGTGGCCCCGGTGGTCTCGTCGCGGCACAGCGCACCGCGGCGCAGAGCGTCTGCGAGCCGAACGGCCATGTGCGGGCTCGACGAGAAGTGCCCGGGAGAGGCCTCGAACAAGCCTGCGGCCGTAGCCAGATAGCCGGTCTCGAACAGCGAGATGACCATCGCCAAGAGCGAGAACGCGTGCATGTCGTCGTTCGCTCGCGCAATGAACCCGAAGACCTCGACCTCTGACTCGACGGTCGTGCCGTAGTCCGCGAGCACATGGACCCAGTCGTGCTGCGCCAACAGGGGCGGCGCCGAGCCCGGCAGACCCGGGAAGATGAAGCCGCGGGCCTGGTACAGCTCCCACACCTTGCGCCCGATGGCGTCAGAGCCGAGTTCCTCGAGCGAGGCCCATTGTGCGGCCAGCGCCGGATCTGCCTCGGAGAACGCCCATGCGTCGTGCAGCACGCGGCTGGAATGCACGGCCGCCGCGGACTCCTGCTCGTTCCAGGTTCCCTCGTAGCCGTTGCGCTTGAAGTCATGCACGGCCAAATCGAGTGACCCAGCCGCGAAGTCGCGCGCGACGTCGACCATTCCCTCGTCCACGCCAAGCTCGCCGCGCGAAGTCGGCGACGTTCTGTGCGACGTCGTCAGGGATGGGGTGGCGCACCAACGCGCACAGCAGCATCACCTGCACGATGCGGGAGCGGAACGCAAGGTTGCGCCGGGCGAGAGCACTCGCGAGCTCGTAGGGAGTCGACCCGGCAGGTTCGGCCACGCTGACGGGGTGACCCGTCATGGCGGGGAACAGCGCCTCAATCAGTGCCCGCTGCATGGGGAGAAGCCCTTCGCGGCCGGCCACGGTGGCCGTCACACCCTCCGCCATGATCTGGGTCTCGGCCGCGTCCGGCGGGAGCAGGTTGACCGACCCGGTAGAGGGGAGCGGAACGCGCATTGGGGCTACCCCTGCACCAGTGCATGGACACCGCGGCGCAGAAATGCGATACAAGCGTCGGCATCGGGCGCAAGTGTCTGGGGCGCGAAAGCGCCGAAGGGAGCGTTCCAGTAATCGGGGGTGCCTGGTCGTTCGCTTCCCCACGGTCCGACGTAGACGTAGGGATCGGGACAAAAGGAGTCACCAGGGGAAAACCCGAGATTGACCCCGGACCCGACGACCAGCTCCACTTCGGTGGCCATGTCGAAGTGCTCGGGCCACAGCTGAATCGTCGAGCTGCGGCGCGCCGCGCTGTCGCGCGCAGTGCTTCGTCGAGGACCCGCCAGCCGAGCTCGAACCAGTCGTAGTACTCGTCCAGCCGGCTCGGCGACAGGTGGAGCGGCTCGTCGGGTGCGCCGACAGGCGGGGTGTCGGGGCCGGCTGAGAACTCGGCGATCAGGCCGGTCCCGGCGAACGTCGCCAACTCGGCCAACGTCGAGCCCTCGAGGGGCATTGATCGGGCATCGGCCCCGACCTCGCGGACGAGGCTGGCCCCCGCGAGACGGAGCACCTCGGGCTCGGGCCCGAACGCAGGCGTCGCCACGCCTCTCGGACTCGCTCGCAGCCCGAAGTGGCCACTCACCTCGAATCGCCGGCGGCCGAGCACGTGCGCCGCGATGCGGTGCAGATCGGCCAGGGTCGTGCCCATGTCAGCCCCGCAGAGTAACGGCAGGTGTCCTCTCGCCACGCAGGCGGCTGCACGCGGCCTGCCGTGACCTGCACGAGCGCCGTCCAGCCCGGCGGATAGAACAATGGGGTGGTGAAGGTCATCCGTGGAGGGCTTCCGAGCCGAAAGGCGCCTCGGATCGGGCTCGTGCTCGGCGCCGGCGGTGTGGTCGGACAGGCGTACCAGGCCGGGGTCCTGGCTGCCCTCGAGCGCGAGACGGGGTGGAACCCGCGGGGCGCCTCCATCGTCGTCGGCACGTCCGCCGGCTCTGTCACCGGGGCTGCCCTCCGTCTCGGTGTCCCCGCCACCGACCTTGCAGCGTCGCTCTACGGCGCCCCGACCTCGCGGCGCGGTGGGGCCATCCTGCGCCGGATCCTTCCGGACGACGCCGGCCCGCTCCCGACCCCGTCGATGCTCGCCCTGCTGCGTCCCTGGGGCGTGCCGTCGCCGGCCCTGATCGTGCGCGCCCTCCGGCGGCCGCTCGCCTTCCGTCCGGACGTCGCGGCAATGACACTCATGCCGCGAGGACGGATCGACATCTCCGAGCGAGCCAGCGGCCTCGACGCGCACATCGGCGCTCGTTGGCCCGATGGCCTGCGCATCTGTGCCGTTCGGCGCACCGACGGGGGCCGGGTCGTCTTCGGTCGGCCCGGCGCACCGACGACGCGCCTGGCACCCGCCGTGCTCGCATCCTGTGCCATACCGGGGTACTTCACGCCGGTCACCATCGACGGCACGGAGTACGTCGACGGTGGAGTCCATTCGGCGACCAATGCAGACGTGCTCAAGAGCGAGGGCCTCGACGTCGTGGTGGTGATCTCCTCCTTGTCGGCGGCGCACGGCTCGGCCCACGGGGTCGACGGATGGTTGCGACGGACGGTGCACCGCCGGATGGAGCGCGAGATCGCGCGCCTCGAGGAGGCCGGAACGGCGGTGATCAGCCTCGAGCCCGGCACCGCCGCCAGACGGGTCATGGGACTGCGCGCCATGGACGAGGACCGGGGGCCCGCTGTCATTGAGTCTGCGTACGAGGAGACCCGCAGGCGGGTCCTGGCCACTCCTCTCCTCGCATCACTGGGCGAGCCCCTGGCCACCGCGACAGCCGGCTGACCCCCCGGAAGCAGGCGAAGGCCGGTAGTAGCCTGGGCCGAGCCGACCGCGAAGAGAGGGTGGATGTGTCCTGACCGCCTGAGCCCCTTGGATGCCTCGTTTCTCCACATTGAGGACCACGTGTCGCACATGCACATCGCGTCGGTGACGATCTTCGAAGGTCCGCCCCCGTCGTTCGCCGACATCGTCGACATGGTCGATGCCAAGCTCGACCTCGTCCCGCGCTACCGCCAGAAGATTCGCTCTGTTCCCTTCGAGCTCGGAAGGCCGGTGTGGGTCGACGACCCACACTTCAACATCGAGTACCACGTGCGGCACACGGCGCTGCCCGCACCCGGCGGAGAGAGCGAGCTGCGAAAACTGGTCGGGCGCGTGATGGCCCAACAGCTGGACCGCTCGAAACCCCTGTGGGAGATCTGGGTCGTGGAGGGCCTCGAGGACGGCCGTTGGGCGATCCTGGCCAAGACGCACCACGCACTGGTGGACGGCGTGTCGGGAACGGACCTCCTCGCAGTGATCATGGACGTGAGCGCCGATGCCGAGCGCCCGCCGGCCTCGACCTGGACTCCGCATCCCGAGCCGTCCGGCCTGCAGCTGATCGTCGAGGCCCTCGAGAACTTCGTGCTCTCGCCCTACGAGCAGGTGCGGGCGGCGCGTGCGCAGACCCGCGCCATCCGACGCGTGGCCGGGTACGCCGTCGAGGTCGCCAGCGGACTGTTCTCGCTGAGTGGGCTCGTCCGTCCCATGCCGCTCTCGAGCCTGAACGGACCGCTCGGACCGCACCGGCGCTACGCCTGGGCGTCGACGTCGGTCGACGACATCAAGCGAGTCCGCACGGCGTTGGGCGGGACGTTCAACGATGTGGTGCTGGCGTGCATCACCAGCGGGTTCCGAGATCTGCTGGTGGCCCGTGACGAGAACGTCGAGCGAGTGGTGCGAACGTTGGTACCGGTGTCGATCCGCCCGCGCGATGCCAGCGGGAAGGCCGTGGGGGACGGCACCTTCGAGAACAAGGTGTCCGCGATGTTTGCCGAGCTCCCCGTCGACATCGACGACCCCGTGCTGCGGCTCCACACGATCGCGGAGCAGATGAAGGACCTGAAGGACTCGAAGCAAGCCATCGCCGGTGGAGCGCTCACCTCCATGTCGGGCTTCGCGCCGCCGATGCTGCTGGCGCTCGGGATGCGGCTCGCGACGCGGGCCGGCCAGCGCAACGTGAACACGATCACGACGAACGTACCCGGACCGCAGGTCCCCCTCTATGCCGCCGGACGCCGGATGATCCGCGCGTTTCCCTATGTCCCTCTCGGTGGCCAAATGCGCCTTGGCATTGCCATCTTCTCCTACAACGGCGAGGTCAACTTCGGCATCACCGGCGATTACGACTCGACACCGGACATCGACGTGCTCGCCGGTGGCATCGAAGACGGCATGACCCAGTTGCTCAAGGCGTGTGATCAGCCCGCATGATCATCGGCCGGCTTCACGCGGGCGTGGGGCGGGTCGACGGGAGACCGAGTTTGCGGTGGTCCCAGCTCACCGTGCGCTCGACGTGCAGTTTGATCCCGACGCGCTTGTGCAGCATCGTCTCAATGAAGGGCTTCAGTTCTTCACTGTACGGCGCGTAGTACCGCTCGAACACGCTCACGCCGAGGGCCCATAGCTGGGCCGGGTCCTCCACGATCTCGGCCCTCCCCACCAGCTCCACCCCACGGAGCTCCTCGTAGTAGTCGCCGTCCTCGAACAACAGCGTGAGCCGCGGGTCGCGGCGCAGGTTCCGCGCCTTTTGCGACTTGGCCTTCGTCTCAACGGTGATACACCCGTCGAGGAAGCCGTACCACATGGCCACGGCATGAATGGAACCGTCGGCCGAGATGGAGCACATCGTCATTGCACGCCGCTCGGCGAGGAACGACTCGACCTCCTCGGGGGTCATCTGAATTGCCTTGCGCTGATTCACGCCGTGGCCCATGGCCTCGGTCATCGGACACCTCCCACGTGTGTGCGACGGCAGCGTACTGCTGCAGGCGGATAAGAGGGCAGTAAGAGTTCATCTTCAGAACACTTGTTGGTTACAACGCTTTCACGGCACGTTCACCTCAACTCCCTAGCGTGAGGCCCGATGGCGAGCGCCGATCAGCAGATGGGTTACGGCGATCGGGGCCCTCGTTCCAGCCCCGTTGCCGATCGCCATCGCGGCCAGGACGCCCTGGCCGATGTCATCATGATCCGTCCGCAGCGCTCACACCGCTCCGGACTCGTCGGATCGTTGGTGACCATGGCGCGGGTGTTCGCCTCCCCGCGTATCCAGGCGACGTCGGCGAGCACAACCCCCCGTCCGCCGTCGTCGCCTGCCTCTCTACGCGCCCTTCCTCCCCGGGTTCCCCACGACGCTGCCTGAGGGAGGACTGAACGTGGCGATCGCGAATGCCCAGGCTGCCGCGGGCCGTCCGCCCCTTGCCGGCCCGCCGCGCGACAACCGTCCTCTCGTGCTGGTCGTCGACGACGAGGAGTCCTATCGTCAAGCGTTGGCCTCGGGGCTCACGCGTGAAGGCTTCACAGTCGAGTCCGCGGGCGACGGCCACGAAGCCTTGCGCCTCTTCCATCGCGTCCACCCCGACCTCGTCTTGCTCGATGTCATGCTGCCCGACCAGTCGGGGATCGAGATCTGCCAGCAGATGCGCAGCTTGAAGCCGGTGCCGATCATCATGGTGACAGCGCGCGACTCCGAGGTGGACATCGTCCTCGGACTGGAGCTCGGCGCCAGCGACTATGTGGCCAAACCCTTCCGCCTGCGGGAGCTGGTCGCACGCATGCGAGCCGTCCTGCGGCGTGGCGTGGCGGTCGCGGAGCACCACGAAGAGGTCCTCACCGTCGGCCCGGTCCGCCTCGACGCCGGTCGCCGTGAGGTCACGGTCAACGAGAACCCCGTCGACCTCTCACGCAAGGAGTTCGACCTCCTCGCCCTGCTGATGTCGCACAGCGGCCAGGTGGTCACGCGTGACTGGTGCATCGATCGGCTCTGGTGGGACCAGGAGCTCACCGACACGCGGACCCTCGACACCCACATCAAGCGCTTGCGTCGCAAGGTCGAACCCGATCCGGCCAACCCCCGCCACCTGGTCACCGTGCGAGGGGTCGGCTTCCGCTTCGAGGCGTAGCCGAGCACGAACGCTGGTTTCCGCTCTACATTGAGCGGATGCGCACAGGCGACGTCGTTCCCGATTTCGAGCTGCCCGACCAGAGCGGCACGCCCCGTTCCCTCAGTAGCTTCCTGGCCAACGGCCCGGTCGTGCTGTTCTTCTACCCTGCGGCAATGACCTATGGCTGCACCAAGGAGAGCTGCCACTTCCGGGACCTGGCAGCCGAGTTTGCCGCGGTCGGCGCGCAACCCGTCGGCATCAGCGCCGACGCGGTCGAGAAGCAGAAGCAGTTCGACGAGAAGGAGTCGCTCGGGTTCCCGCTCCTCTCGGATCCCGATCGCCTCGTTGCGTCGCAGCTCGGCGCCAAGCGCACCGCGAGCTTCTTACCGAACAAGCGGGTGACGTTCGTGATCGACACCGACCGCACGATCCTCGACGTGATCCACAGCGAGTTCTCCATGGGCTCTCATGCGGACAAGGCGCTCGATCTCCTCAAGGCGCGGCGCGCTGCCTGAGCGCGCCGTCGTCATCACCGGGGCCGCGTCGGGCATCGGCGCCGCCGCCGCCGTGCGTCTCGCGGCGTCGGGCTGGCGCGTCGTCGGCGTCGACAAGGACGAAACCGACGTGGTGGCTGACCTGGCCACCCCCGAGGGCCGGCGCCGTGCCGTGACCGAGGCAGCCGAGCGCTGTGGCGGGTCGCTGGCCGGCATCGTGACCTGCGCAGGCCTGGCCGGAGCTCCCAACCGCGCCGGCTCGTTGTTGGCCGCGGTGAACTATTTCGGCACCGTCGAGGTACTCGAAGGCCTGCGGCCGCTCCTCACCCCAGGCGGCGCGGCCGTGGCGATCAGCTCAAACTCGACCACCGTGCAGCCGGCTATCCCCGCCGACCTCGTGGAGGCCTGCCTGGACGGTGACGCCGCGCGCAGTGCCCAGATCGCCGACGCTCGGGGCTCGCTCGTGGCGTATCCGGCGACCAAGCTGGCGGTGGCGCACTGGGTGCGGCGCCACGCGACAGGCTCAGCGTGGGCCGGCTCGGGACTCCGCCTCAACGCCATTGCGCCCGGCATGATCGATACGCCGATGGTCGCAGGCATGCGCGCCGACGAGACGACGGCTCCGTTGCTCGACATGCTGCCCATCCCGGCCGGCCGCCCGGGTCGGCCCGAGGAGATCGCGGCGCTCGTGGAGTTCCTCCTAGGCCCCGACGCCGCGTTCTTCTGCGGCTCGGTGGTGTTCTGCGACGGGGGGAGCGACGCCGTGCTCCGCACGCGGGATTGGCCCGCCGCATGGGACATCTCGGTGCGCGACCTGGGTCAGCAGCTCACCTGACGAGCCCGTTTCGGAAACCTGGCCCGCGACGGCAACCGTAGGCTGCTGCAATGCCGGGTCGGATCCTCGTGGACACCGCCCCGTTGCGGGAAAGCCGCGACTTCCGGCTGCTCTTCACGGGCCAGCTCATCTCCACGCTGGGGAATCAGCTGACCGTCGTCGCCATCCCGTTCCAGGTCTATTCCATCACACGCTCGTCGCTCCAGGTCGGCGCGATCAGCCTGGCGCAGCTCATCCCGTTCGTCGCCGGCGCGCTGTGGGCGGGGCCCGTCGGCGACGCCATGGACCGTCGACGCATCATGGTATGGACGTCCGTCGCGCTGATGCTGACCAGCGGCGCCATGGCGGTCAACGCCGCGGTGGCACATCCGTCGTTGGTCGTGTTGTACGTCGTCAGCGCGCTGGCCGCGGGACTGATGGGGTTCTCCAACACCGCCCGCATGGCCTCGGTTCCGGGCATGGTCGAGCGGCGGCACCTCACGGCGGCCATGGCCATGACGCAGATCGTCTTCCAGGTCGGCGTCGTGGTCGGGCCTGCGCTGTCGGGCGTCCTCCTTGGCATCGGGCTGCCTCTGGTCTATGCCCTCGACGCGCTGTCCTTCGTCGTGGCCGTGGTCACTTCCGCCAGGCTGGCGCCGATCCCGGCGTCTGAACACGCCGCCGGACTCTCGCCGTGGCAGTCCACCAAGGAAGGGGCGCGCTTCGTGCGCTCGCGCCAGGCCCTGCAGGGCGTCTACCTGATCGACGTGAACGCCATGGTGTTCGGCATGCCGCGCGCCCTCTTCCCCGCCATGGCGGAATCCGTGTTCGGCGGCGGCACCATCACTTTGGGGTTCCTCTACGCCGCCCCGGGCGTCGGCGCGCTCATCGGCGCCCTGACGACCGGGTGGGTGGCCACCCTGCGTCGGCAGGGCCGGGCCGTCATTCTCGCCGTCTCGGTGTGGGGTGTCGCCATCGCGCTCTTCGGGCTCGTCGACACCCTATGGATCGCCCTCGTCCTCCTGGCGGTCGCAGGCTGGGCCGATGTGATCTCGGCCGTTTTGCGCAACACGATGCTGCAGACGTCCATCCCCGAGCGCTTCAGGAGCAGGATGTCGTCCATCCAGATGGCAGTGGTGCAGGGCGGCCCGCGCCTCGGTGACATGGAGTCGGGCACCGTGGCCACGTTGACCAGCGTGGAGTTCTCCGTGGTCTCCGGCGGTCTCGCCTGCATCGTGGGCGCCGCGGTCATCGGAGCCCTCATGCCAGCGTTCCGCCACTACGTCGCCGGTGAGATCGACGACGTCCCCGTATGATCCCGAGCGTGCACGACACCTTCGAACAACCGACCTGGGGTGAGGTCGCACCCGACGCCTTCGCCCGCATCGTCGTCGTCTCTCCGCACTTCGACGACGCCGCCATGGGCGCCGGCCACCTGCTCGCCAGTTACGGCGACACCGCGGTGGTCACGGTCCTGGCCGGGCGGCCACCGGCGTACCCCGCCGAGCCGAGCGAATGGGATGCGCTCGGCGGCTTCAAGGCCGGCGACGACGTCGTGGCGGTGCGGCGCGCGGAGGACGTCGCCGCCATGGCTGTCCTCGAGTCGGACTACGAGTGGCTCGACTTCTCCGACCACCAGTACCTCGCGCCGAAGGACCGACCGACACCGAACGAGGTGGCGCCGGTCTTGGCCGAGACGATCGCCCGGCTCAATCCGACGTCGGTGTTCTTTCCCATGGGGCTGGCCAACCCGGACCATGTCATGGTTCACGACGCGTGCCTGCAGGTCATGTCGGCGCAGCCGGCGCGCGCCTGGTTCTGCTACGAGGACCACGGGTACAAGCATCTCCCCGGCATGCTGGCCTGGCGCGTGGCAAAGCTGCTGCGTTCGCAGCCGTGGCCGACCCCCGCCATCGTCCCGCACGTACCCGACGAGGAGAGGAAGCGCCAGGCCATCTGGTGCTACACGTCACAGATCCCCCCGCTCGAACGCGACCACGCGCTGACGGCGCGCCTGGAGGGCCGGGTCCCCGAGCAGTTCTGGCGCTTGGCCCCGCCGCCACGCGGGTGGGAAGGTCTGTCCGACCTCGTCTGACTGCCCCCTCGGGATGGGCCGGAGATCCGAGCCCCCCAGCTGGGCTTTTTCCCCGAAGACGGGACGTTCAGCCCTAGCGACCCGGCCAAGCGAGGCACAGGATCGAGGGGTGGTCATGTACATAGACCTCCTGACGCGGGCCCTTGGCAAAGGTGAGGAAGGAAGCAGGTCCGACGACCTGCTGGTGGCCGACCTCCTGCACTCCCGGGCCAGGCTTGGCGCGACGGACGGGGCAACCCCTGTCGCGGAAGCCCTGGCCCGGGAGCTTTCGTACGACGGCGCGCTCATCAGGCTCTGCAACGCCCTCGAGGTCCCGGCCACTCCGGCCGGTTTCGCCAACCCCGAGCAGGAGCGGGCGCGGCTCGAGCGCGCGCTCTCCGAGCGCGGCGTCGCGCTCCCGTCGGAGCACGCACCCCAGACCCAGCCGGCCTGAGCGGACGGCGCCCCGCAGGCGACCGTCACTAGAGTCCAGACGGTGCCAGGGGAGGACGAACGCGTGGTGGAGGTCGACGGCCGCGAGCTCCGCATCTCCCGGCCCGACAAGGTGTACTTCCCCGCCCTCGGCGCGACCAAGTCCGACCTCGTCTCCTACTACCTCGAGATCGGCGACCACCTGCTGAACACCGCCGGCGGCCGACCGGCCATGCTCCAGCGCTTCCCCGACGGCGCGACCGGCAAGTCCTTCTACCAAAAGCGCATCCCGGCCGGTGCCCCCGATTGGCTGCAATCCACCATCGTGTCGACGCCCAACGGCACGACCTCCAACGCGCTCGTCGTGGCCGACGTTGCGCACGTCATCTGGGCGGTGAACGTCGGCTGCCTCGGACTCCACCTCTGGCCCTACGTGGCCGCCGACCCCGCGCACGCCGACGAGCTGCGCATCGACCTCGACCCCACGAAGGGCGTCGGTTTCGACGACATACGCGCCGCAGCGCTGCGATGTCGTGACTTCCTCGAGGAGCTCGGTCTACGCGGCTACCCCAAGACCTCGGGCAGTAACGGCCTGCACGTCTATCTCCGCCTGGAACCACGCTGGGACTCGGTACAAGTCCGCGCCGGTGCGCTGGCGCTGGCTCGCGAGCTCGAGCGCCGGTTTCCCAACGACATCACGGCCAACTGGTGGAAGGAGGAGCGCGGCAGCCGGGTGTTCGTCGACTTCAACCAGAACGCGCCGCACAAGACGGTCTTCGGAGCCTGGTTCGCCCGGCCCCGCACCGGCGCCCAGGTTTCGACACCGCTGTCGTGGGAGGAAGTGGAGTCGGTCGTCCCCGACGACCTCACGATCGCAACGGTGCCCGAACTGGTACGACGGCGAGGTGACCCCTGGTCCGACATCGCGGTGCGACCACAGTCACTCGAGCCCTTGTTGGGTCTGGCGGCGAGGGACCGGGAGGCGGGACTGCGCGATGCGCCGTGGCCACCCCAGTACCCCAAGATGCCCGACGAGCCGACCCGCGTCGCACCCAGCCGCGCCAAGAAGGACTAGCAGACATGGAGCCCCTCGACGCCCTGAACCAGGTCGCGTTCCGACTCGAGCGCAGTGGCGCCGACACCTACAAGGTGCGGGCCTTCCGCCACGCTGCCCGCGCCATCACACCTCTGCCGCGCGGACGCTGGAATCGCTCGCCGCGGCAGGCCGGCTGCAGAGCATTGAGGGGGTGGGCAAGTCGACGGCGCAGGTCATCGTCGAGGCCCTGCGCGGCGACACCCCCGCCTATCTGGCCAAGCTGGACGAGGAGCCGGACGACCTCGTGCTCGAGGGCCCTGCCGCGGCGCTGCTCGAGTCGCTGCGCGGCGACTGCCATTCGCACTCTGACTGGTCCGACGGCGGCAGTCCCATCCTCGAGATGGCCGAGGCCGCCCGCACCCTCGGCCGCGGTATCTGGTCCTGACCGATCACAGCGCGCGCCTGACCGTGGCCCACGGGCTGAACGAGGACAGATTGCGCGAGCAGCTCGACGTGGTGCGTGCGCTGAACGAGCAACTGGCGCCGTTTCGCATCCTCAGCGGGATGGAAGTCGACATCTTGGAGGACGGCTCGCTCGATCTCGACCTCGATCTCCTGGGAGAGCTCGACGTGGTGGTCGCCAGCGTGCACTCGAAGCTGCGCATGGACGAGCGCCAGATGACTGCGCGCATGCTGGCCGCCATCGAGAGCCCGCACACCGACATCCTCGGCCACTGCACCGGCCGCCTCATCACCGGCCGGGGCCGTCCGCAATCCACCTTCGACGCTGACGCTGTGTTCACGGCCTGCGCGCGCACCGGCACGGCCGTCGAGATCAACTCGCGCCCCGAACGTCAGGATCCTCCCGAGGACCTGCTGCGCCAGGCGGCCGAGCTCGGCTGCTCCTTCGCCATCGACACCGACGCCCACGCCCCTGGCCAGCTCGAATGGCTCGGCCGCGGCTGCCGCAATGCCGTGGCGGCGGAGGTCCGTCCCGATCGCGTCGTCAACCGCGCCACGGCAGACGACCTGCTGGCCTGGGCCGGCGCCCACGGGGCGGCGGCATGAACCTGCCCGTCCGCCCGCCGGTCGCACCCATGCTGGCCAAGCTCACCCGAGAGCTCCCACGCGACGACGGGCTCTTCTACGAGCCCAAGTGGGACGGCTTCCGCTGCATCGTCTTCCGCGACGGTGACGACGTCGAGCTCGGGAGCCGCAACGAGAAGCCACTCACGCGCTACTTCCCCGAGCTCGTCGCCGCGCTGGTGCGCGAGCTCCCGGCTCGCTGCGTCCTCGACGGCGAGATCGTGATCGCAGGCCCCAACGGGCTCGACTTCGACGCGCTGTCCCAACGCATCCATCCGGCGGAGACTCGCATCCGCCAGCTGGCCGAGTCGACGCCGGCATCGTTCGTGGCCTTCGACCTGTTGGCGCACAACGACACTTCGTTCCTCGAGACCCCCTACGCCACGCGTCGTGCCACGCTCGAAAAGCTGCTCAAAAAGGTGCGTGCACCGGTGCACCTCACCCCGGCGACCCGCGACCCCGACGTGGCCGCCGACTGGTTCTCGCACTTCGAGGGCGCCGGGCTCGACGGCGTGGTGGCCAAGGCGGCCGACCTCGCCTACCTGCCCGACAAGCGCGCCATGCTCAAGGTCAAGCACCAGCGCACCGCCGACTGCGTGGTGGCCGGCTTCCGCACGCACAAAGACGGTGCCGGCGTCGGTTCCCTGCTGCTGGGCCTCTTCGACTCCTCGGGGACCCTGCATCACGTCGGTGTCGCCTCGGGGTTCAGCGTGGCGCGGCGGCGCGAGCTCAGCGACGAGCTCGCGCCCTATCGCAAGGACGCGCTCACAGGACACCCGTGGGCAGGCTGGGCCGAGGCCCAGGCAGAGGGGCGCGCGCCCGGTGCCATGAACCGCTGGAACGCGGGCAAGGACATGACGTGGGAGGCGGTCCGGCCCGAGGCGGTCTGCGAAGTCTCCTACGACCACCTCCAGCACGACCGCTTCCGCCACGCCACCTCGTTCGTGCGCTGGCGGCCCGACCGCGACCCGGCATCGTGCACCTACGCGCAGCTCGACACGCCGGTCCCGCTCGAGCTGAGCGAGGTCTTCGGGACTGCGAGCAGTTAGGGGCTCAGCAGGTCGGGATCGGCGGCCAGCTCGGCGCGCACCGCCGCCTCCCAGAACCCGATGAAGCCCTCGCCGTTGCCCTGCGCCACGAGGTCGATGAAGGTTTGCGGGACCCGTGAGACCCCGGTGCCGCCGGCCGGCGCGCGCGTACCAGGCGTGCTGGCAGCGTTGCTCGAGGGCCACGGCGCGCTGGTGCACCGCCCGGGCCGAGCCGCCCAGCACGAACACGCCGTGCCCTGCCAACAGCGCCATCGTGGCGTCGCCCATCTGCTCCACCGCACGCCGGGCGCTGCCGGCGTCGTTGACCGGACCCTCGTACTCGTCGACCAGCGCGAGGGTGCCGCCACCCAACGCCGAGCTCTGGTCCAGGATCGGCGGCACCTCCGCAATGTCGGCCCAGACGGTGCCGAAGAGCGGGTGGTTGTGCACCGCCCATGTCACGTCGTGGCGCATCTTGTGCAGCTCGAGGTGGAGCGGGATGCCGAGCGGGACCGGCCAGTCACCTTCGACCACGCGGCCGTCGAGGTCGATGCGCAGCACCTGGGAGGGCCGCAGCTCGCCCCACGTCAGGAGCCACGGGTTGCACAGCAGCGTGCCGTCGCCCAGGTTGACGGTGATGTGGCCGGCCAGGTGGTCGTTGTAGCCCTCGCGCCACAGCGCGCGGGCCAGGACGACCAGCTCCTCGCGCGGCGTGAGGTCCGGCATGAGCTTGTCCGCCGTCGGCGTGAACATGGATGGTCCTCCTCTCGAGCGGGTCAGCAGGGGAACAGGTCATCGGGTCAACGACCAACGAGTCAACGGGGCAGCACCTGGTCGGGCAGGGGATGGCGGTAGAGCGCCGCCGCGTTCTCGCAGCACATGGCGCGCAACTCGTCGTCGGGGATGTGGCCCCAGCACTCCTGAATCACCCGTTGGGTGTCGGGCCACGTCCCGTCACCGTGGGGATAGTCCACCTCGACCATGATGTTCTCGACGCCGATGGCGTGGCGGGTGTCGATGGTGGAGGGATCGTCGAGCGTGCAGAACCAGAAGTTGCGCTTCAGGACGTCGGCGGGCCGCATCGTCCCACCCCTTCCCGTAGCCGGAGCGGTCCACCATGTTCTCGAGCCGGTCGAGCAGCATGGCCACCCAGCCGATGCCGCCCTCGCTCATGGCAATCTTCAGCGACGGGCGGCGCACCGCATGCTCTGACCACAGCCACTCCGCGCACGCAGTGAGTGAGAGCTGGCCGAACAGGGTCGCGCCGATCTGGAGGGGGGCGCCGTCGGGCGGCCCGATCTCCATCCCCGAGCTGCCGACGTGGAGCGAGACCACAGTGTCCGTCGCGACGACGGCGTCCATGATGGGGTCCCAGTGGGAGCGGTCCCACAGCGACGGGAGCCCGATCGCGTGCGGGCGCTCGGGGAAGGTCACCGAGGTGAAGCCTCGGGCGGCGTTGCGCTCGATCTCCGCGACCGCCAGCTCGGGGTCGGCAAGGTAGGTGATCCCGAGCGGCACGATCCGGTCGGGGTGCTGCGTGTACCACTCCTCGAAGAGCCAGTCGTTCCAGGCGCGCACGCAGGCGAGACCCAGGTCACGGTCCGGGCTCGAGAAGAAGACGCGACCACAGAACCCGGTGATCTGCGACGGGAAGTTCACCGACGCCCAGACGCCGTTGATGTCCATGTCGCGCACCCGAGCCTCGACGTCGTAGCAGCCGGGTCGCATCTGGTCGAAGCGGAAGGGCTCGAGGCCGTACGTCTCGCGGCGCCGGCCGGCCACGGCGTTCATCCCGACTTGGGTGTAGCGCTCGCCTTCGAATTCCCACACCTGGTGCCCGAGCTCGGTCTCGACGATGCGGGGGGCTCTTACTGCGAGGGAGGCCGGGAGACGCCCCTCGAAGGTGTCAGCCGGCTCCACGACGTGGTCGTCGACCGAGATCACGGTGTAGCGCACCTCCCGGGGCTCGGGGTCGGGGAGGAAGAGGTCTTCGGCCAACACCATGCTCCGGAGTATGCCTGAGGATCGGCGGACGCGCCGCCCGGCGGCTCGTCCTCCCGGTACCTCCCGGCAGCCGCTGCGCGGTGGATACTGGACGAAACGGGGTAAAGGAGGCGGCGTGATTGCTCTGGTCGTGGTCTCGACGTTCGTGGTGCTGGTCCTCGGGATCCTGGTCGCCGGCCTCTTACGGTCCCACGCCGACATCCTGCGTTCTCTGCACGAGCTGGGTGCTGGCGTTGGCGACCCCGCCCTCGACGAGGGGACCGCGGCCGCGGCGAGGCGGGCCGCAGCGGTGCCGGTGGCGCCGCCGGTCTCGCTGGGCCAGCCGGCGGAGAGCCCGCCCCTCGGGCCGGCCCACACGGTGGCGGGCCTGACCCCGAGCGGGGACGCCCGGGCCATCTCGGTCACCAACAGCGACGGCCTCACGCTCTTGGCCTTCCTCACCGCGGGTTGCGCCACCTGCACCGGCTTCTGGCACGCGCTCCAGCAACCCGGCGTGCTCAATCTGCCCGCCCCCAGCCGCGCCGTCATCGTCACCAAGGGACCCGACCGCGAGGTGCCCTCCGAGGTGCGTGCCCTGACCAACGGGCGCATCCCCGTCGTGATGTCGACCGAGGCATGGGTGGACTACCAGGTCCCCGGCTCCCCCTTCTTCGTCCTCGTCGACGGCTCCACCGGCGCCAAAGTCGGCCAGGGCGTGGCCAGCCACGTCGGCCAGCTGGCCGAGCTGGTGCGCCGCGCCGAGCACGACCGCTCAGCACACGACCACGCCCAACACGACCGGAGCAACTCGGGCTCGCGCCGCCAGCCCGAGGACGCCACCGAAGCCGGTGCCCTCGACGGCCCCGCCCGCGAAGCGGCCGCCGACGAGGTGCTGCGCGCGGCCGGCGTCCACCCCGGTGACCCGAGCCTCTACCCGCGCACGCTCGAGGACGTGTTCCCCCATGGCACGGGCCCACCGCAGGCACCCGGCTCGGTCGAGGATGGACAGCCGGTACGGCGCTGAGCCGTGGCGACGATCGGCGCGCACGGCATCTCGGCGCGGCTGCCTGACGGGTTCGAAGGCCGCATCTTCGTGCGGCCCACCGTCGTCGGCTCGAACTACCCGGTGGCGCAGTTCGCCACCTTCCCGCTCCCCGATGACAGTGGCGACTTCGGGAGCGGCGCGGTGTCCGTCATGGGCCCGGGCGACGTGTTCGCCACCCTGTTCGAATACGGGCCCGAGAGCCTCGGCACCGTGCTGTTCGCGCGCCAGGGCCGCCCCAGCGCGCTCTCGACGACGGACTTCTCCCCTACCGTGCTGCGGCGGGGGATCCCCGGCCAGTCGGGCACCCAGTGGTTCTTCACCGAAGCGGGTCGACCCTTCTCCTTCTACGCGGTGCTCGGCAGCCACGCGCTGCGCACCACGCTGGTTCCACGCGTCAACGCGCTCCTCAATGCGCTGGGCGTGAGCCCGGGCACACCCGACGTTGCGGCGGCAAGGCCACAGTGGAACTGATCGGGCTGTATCTCGTCGCGGCCGGTCTGCTCTTCGTGGCCGGCGTGGCCAAGGCACGCCACCCCGACGACACGGCGCGCGCCCTCACCGCCCTCGCGCCCCGAGGCCGTGCTGCGCTCCCGCTCGGCCCCGTCCGCCAACTCGTGCGAGCCGGGGCCTTGGCAGAAGCTGCGCTTGGGCTCGCCGCGCTGCTGGTGCCCCGCCCCGTCACGGCGGCCCTCGTCGCCCTCTCGTACGCGGCCTTCGGCGCCGTCGTCGCCTCCGCACGCTGGCGCGGTGGACCGCTTGCGACCTGCGGCTGCTTCGGACGGCCTGACACCCCGCCGACGACCGTGCACCTGGTGCTCAACCTCGTGCTGGCCGGCGCCGCGGCCGTCGTCGCCGTCACCGCGCCGCCGCACGGGACGCTGGTGAGCGAGCTCGCTCGTCAGCCGTGGGCCGGGTTCCCCCTGCTGTTCGTGAGCGCGGTGGGGCTCTGGCTGAGCCTGCTGGCACTGTCAGCCCTCGCCGCGCTGGAGGGCGCGCGCCGCCTGGTCCGGCCGGCTGAGGCGAGCAAGGGGATGGTCGGCTCGTGAGCCTGTCCACCGCGCTCGTGGCGCGCACGGCACACGCGCTCGAGGGTCGGTTGTCACGCCGCAGCATGATCAACCGGTCCGCGTTTGTCGGCAGCGCAGTCGCCATCGGCTCCGGACTCGACCTCGCGCTGCGACCGGGCACCGCGTACGGCCAGATCTGCGAGTGCGGGAACGCCGGCTGTGACTGCGGGAGCACGTGTTGCTCGGGTTTCTCAGAGTTCTGTTGCGCGGTGAGCGGGTACAACTACTGCCCCGAGAACACGATCATGGGCGGCTGGTGGGTCGCGGAGGGCTCCTCGTACTGCAACGGACCGCGCTATTACATGGACTGCAACGCGACATGTCGTTGCGCGAACGGCTGCAGCGGCGGCTTCCCCTTTTGTGAGACGCAGTGTGACGGGACCAACTGTGGCTGCGGGTCGCAGGGGTGCGACTCCTTTCTCACGGGGTGCCTGCAGTTCCGGTACGGCCAGTGCAACCAGGACGTCGGGTGCATGGGACGCATCGTGTGCCGCGTCGTTGCCTGCGTGCCGCCCTGGCAGGTCGATCCCACGTGCACGACTGCGGTGGCAGTCGACAACTCGACGGCCGAGCAGAACGAGTCCTGTTGGACGCCCGCGCCGCCGATGCCGCCGTGCCATTCGCCGGCCACCAACTGTCAGGTCGTCGGCATCGTGCCGACCACTGACGGGCGTGGCTACGCCGTGCTCACCTCCTTTGGGAGGTTGCTCGGCTACGGCGACTTCGTGAACGAGGGTGACGCGTCGGGCCTGCACCTCGACGCGCCGGTCGTGGCCGGTGCGGCGTGCCACACCGGCGGCTATTGGCTCGCCGGGGCCGACGGTGGCATCTTCGACTACGGCGGGGCGCCGTTCCTCGGGTCGATGGGGGGCCAGCGTCTCGACGCGCCGGTCGTCTCAATGGCGGGCACCCCCACCGGATCGGGCTACTGGTTGGTGGCGGCTGACGGCGGGATCTTCGACTACGGCGACGCGCCCTTCCTCGGCTCCATGGGTGGCAGAGCGCTCAACGCGCCGGTGGTCGGGGTGGCCGCGACGCCCACGGGGCACGGGTACTGGCTGGTGGCCTCCGACGGCGGGGTCTTCGCCTACGGCGACGCACCCTTCCTCGGGTCCATGGGGGGCCGGCCGCTCAACGCACCGGTGGTGGGACTGGCCGCGACCCCCTCGGGGCGCGGCTATTGGCTGGTCGCGGCAGACGGCGGGATTTTCGCCTACGGCGACGCGGCGTTCGACGGGTCGACCGGCGCGCTCAAGCTCGCCATGCCCGTGGTCGCCATTGCGAGCTTCGGCAGCGACGCGGGCTACTGGCTGGTGGCGCGCGATGGCGGGATCTTCGCGTTCGGTGCGGCGCCCTTCTTGGGGTCGCCGGCATGAGCTGTCCTCGAGATCGACGAAAGGAGTTGCCATGACCATCGTGCTTGGCGCGTCCGCCGCCGTGGTGGCTGTGGGCGCGGCCGCCCGCTCCACGTGGTCGCCGTGTGGGATCTCGATGCTGGCGACGATCACCCCGCTCGCCGAGGCCGGGCGGGGTCATCGCTACCGCTCGACGGCACTGTGGTTCGTCGCCGGTTCCGTGGCAGGCGGGGTGACGCTCGGCATCGCGCTGGGGTTGGTGGCGCTCGGCGTCGGCGCGGCCGGGCTCTCGCCGGTCTCCGTGGCGGTGCTGGCCTGCGTCGGCCTCGGTCGTTGCCGCAGCTTCGGACGCGCAGGTCGGCGGGTTCTCGCTCCCGGTGCACCACCGCCAGGTCAATGAGCGCTGGCTCGATCAATTCCGGCCGTGGGTCTACGGCGCCGGCTTCGGGTGGCAGATCGCCACGGGGTTCGTGACCTACATCAGGACCGCCGGCGTCTACCTGCTGGCGGTCCTGGCCGTGCTGACCGGCTCGTGGTGGGCCGCGGTGGTGCTCGGTGCCCTGTTCGGCGTGACGCGCGGCCTCGCCGTCTTTCTCGGGCGTTCCATCACGAGCCCGTCCACCCTCGCCGCATTCCATCGCCGTTTCACCGGGCTCGGACCGGTCGTGCTCGGCGTCGTGGTGGGGACCGAAGGCGCAGCGGCGGTGCTCTTCGGGTGCCTGTTCTCGCCGTGGGCCGGCACCGTGGTGGCCCTGGCCGGCGCCGGCGTTCTCGGGTTGCGCCTGGTCCGCCGCCGGGCGCGGCGGCCGGCCGCAGCGGGGCTGGACGATGTCGTCGACCTGCCCGCGGCCGCGCACCTGAGGACGCGCCCTAGCCGCTCATGTCGACTGCGTTGATCCGGACCGGCACGACGCGGACGACCACACGCTGGTCTCCAGGCTGGTCGTGCTCGCGCAGGCCGGCGTCGTACTTGGCACCGACCTGGTCAGCGAACGCCAGATCCTCGTCGGGCCTGACGTCCGCATTGCCGCGGATCTCGAGGTAGCGGTACGGGTTGGCGAGGTCGAGCAGGAAGACGGTGCACGCGGGCTCGGTCAGGAGGTTCTTCGTCTTCTGCCGAGACCCGTTCAGCGAGATGGCGACCTGGTCGCCGTCGGCGAGGAACCACACCTCCGAGACCTGCGGGTAGCCATCCTCGCCGACGGTCGCCAAGGTGGCGAAGCGACCGTCGAGGAGATCACGGTGGCTGGCGGGAACGGTGTCGTGGGCCATGCGGGCCGTATACCCGGGTTCGGGGGGACCAAGCGCACGGCACCGCGTCGATCGTCGCTGATCGCCCGAAGCCGGGCCGCACGCCGCCGCTACCATCGCCTCATCGCACCCGCACCCGCACCCCCACCCGCTGCGACGCCGACGCCGACGCCGACGCCGCTCCGCGATCCGCCTCATGCTGGCCGACGTCGACGGCACCCTGGTGACCAACGACAAGGTGCTGACCGACGGCGCGATCGCGGCAGTCGGCCGCCTGCGCGACGCCGGGGTTCTCTTCGCGGTCACCAGCGGCCGCCCGCCCCGCGGCATGCAGATGCTGATCGACCCCCTGGACCTCCAGACGCCGATCGCCGCCTTCAACGGCGGCTTGCTGGTCGACCGGGACATGAAGGTCATCGAACAGCACGTCCTGCCCGAGGACCTCGTACGGCCGGTCGTCGACCTGATGCGCTCGTTCGACCTGGTCGTCTGGCTCTACCGGGGCGCGGACTGGTACGTGCCCGACCCCAAGGGCCCCCATGTCGACCGCGAAGCGTGGACCGTGAAGTTCGAGCCCAAGGTCATGGCAAGCCTCGACGGGCTGACCGACGGCGTCGCGAAGCTCGTCGGCGTGAGCGACGACCACGACGCGGTGCAGCGGGCCGTCCAGGCCGCGTCGGAGCAGTTCGGCGACCACGTGACGGCGGCCGCCTCGCAGCCCTACTACCTCGACGTGACGCACCCGAAGGCGAACAAGGGCTCGGTGGCCCAGTTCCTCGCGGCGCGCTACGAGCTCGACCCGGCCGAGATCGCCACCATCGGCGACATGCCCAACGACATCTTGATGTTCGCCCACTCGGGGCTCTGCATCGCCATGGGCAACGCCGACCCCCAGGTCAAGCGCGCGGCGCGGCGAGTGACGGCCAGCAACGAGGACGAGGGCTTCGCCGCCGCCGTCGATCGCTTCGTGCTGCCGGCCGCAGCCGGTCGCCTAGACCCCCCGGTGGTTCTCGAACCGCGCGTACTGCTTGAGGAAGAGCAGGTTGGCCTTGCCGGTCGGCCCGTTTCGGTGTTTGGCCACTTCGACCAGCGCGTCGTCGGCGCGGTCGATCGGCACCTCGTCGTTGTACTCCGACTCGCGGTAGATGAAGAGGACGGTGTCGGCGTCCTGCTCGAGCGACCCTGACTCGCGCAGGTCCGAGAGCTGTGGGGTCTTGTCCGAGCGGGACTCGAGGTTGCGGGAGAGCTGAGAAAGGGCGACGACCGGGACCTCCAGCTCGCGGGCGAGGATCTTGAGGCCCCGGCTGATCTCGGCCACCTCGGTCTGGCGGTTCTCCGCCCGGCCCCGCCCTGTCATGAGCTGGAGATAGTCGACCACCACCAGCCCGAGGTCACCCTCGGTCTTCTTCAGCCGCCGCGCCCGGGCCCTGATGTCCATCACGGTCACGTTGGGGTTGTCGTCGATGAAGATCGGCGCGCCCGACAGACGGGTCACGGCCATGCCGATCTTGCTCCAGTCCTGGGTGCGGATCCGCCCCGTCTGCAGGCTCTGCCCGTTGACCTCGGCCTCCGAGGCGAGCAGCCGCTGGGTGAGCTCGAGATGGCCCATCTCGAGCGAGAACAACAGCGCGGGCCGTCCGACGTTGAGCCCGACGTTGGCCAGGACACCGAGCGCGAAACTCGTCTTTCCCATGCCGGGGCGAGCACCCACGATGTTGAGCGAGGACGGCTGGAAGCCGAGCAGGATCCGGTCCAGTTCGTGGTAGCCGGTGGCCACGCCCGTGATGTGCGAGCCCCGCTGACCCAGCTCCTCGATCCGGTCGAGCCCTGCGCCCAGCAGCTCGTGCAGCGGGCGCATGGTGTCGGCCGTCCGGCGCTCGCCCACGTCGAAGACGAGCTGCTCGGCCTCGTCGACGGCCGCCTTGACGTCCTCGGGAACCGAGTAGCCGATGTCGGCGATGTCGCCGGCCACGCCGATCAGCCGTCGCAGCAGGGCATGCTCCTCGACGATCTGCGCGTAGTGCCGTGCGTTGGCGATGGACGGCGTGTTGGCCTGCAGCGAGATGAAGATGGACGGGTCGCCGACCTGCTCGAGCAACCCCGAGCGCTTCAGCTCGTCGGTGACCGTGACGGCGTCGATGGCCTCGCCACGCTCCATGAGGGCCCGGATGGCCGAGAAGATGTGGCCGTGCGTCGGTTTGTAGAAGTCACCGACCGAGCACGTCTCGATGCCCACCGACGCCGCGTCGTTCGACAGCAGCATGGCCCCGAGAAGCGACTGCTCGGCATCGAGGTCGTGTGGGGGCACGCCGCGCACCGCCGGCAGCGAGCGCGCCGGCCGGCCGGAGGGGTCGGGGGCGGGTGTCTTCGAAGGCTTGGACCACGGCCCCCCTACTCTGACGGCAAGGAGCTGGGGAACATAAGAAAGAACTTGCTGTGGGAAAGGTCGTCCTGCGTGTGGGTAACTGTGGGTGTAAGCACGCCAACGGTGTGGATAACCCGTGAACGAACGGTCGGGACTGGACGCAAACAAAAGAACGCGTTCCCCGTCACCTCGACATCATGCGCACGTCGTTGTCACATCCCTACCGGGGTTGCGAGCACGGTGGCACACGGCGATCCGGGGGCCCTACGGGATGACACCCGCTCCCACCTGCGGACCGGTCCATTCAGCCGGCGGGGCTGACCTCCACCGTCACGACGACCGACACGTCGGCGAACAGCTCGACGGTCACGTCGAAGCTGCCGGTCTCCTTGATGTGATCGGGCAGCACGATGTGCCTGCGGTCCACCATCGACCCCCGTGGCCGCCCCGATGGCGTCGGCTACCTCGGCCGGACCGACCGAGCCGAAGAGGCGGCCGCCGCCGGCCGCCCGGGCCGCGATGGGGATCGACCGCGCCGGCCAGGAGCGCAGCCTGCGCCTCTGCCGCGCCACGGTCCTGGGCCTCGTGCAGGTCGCGCCGGCGGCGCATCTGGTCGGCCTGACCCTCGACGCCGTCGGACGCCACGATGGCGCGGCCCTCGGGCAGCAAGAAGTTACGGGCGAAGCCGCCGGCGACCTTGACGATGTCGCCGCGCCGGCCGACGCCGGCCACGTCGTCACGCAAGAGCACCTTCATGCGGCCCCACCCTCGTCCCCGGGTGCATCGGCGGCCCCGGCAGCAGCACCGGCTACATCGGCACCGTCCGTCGCCTCACTCGCCACGGCGTCCTCGACCAGCTCCTCGACCAGGGCGACGACCTCTTCGGCCACGGCGTCCTCGGTCTGGGCGTCGCCCAGGGCGTCGGTGCTGTCGGTCACCTCGACGGAGATGTTCTCGACCCGCGGGGGCCGTGCCCCGCGGTCGCCGCGGTCGCCGCGATCACCTCGGTCGCCACGCTCCCCCGGTGTCGTGTCGCCCAGCGTCCGCTCTCCTCTGTCGCGATCGCGGCCGCGGCCGCCCGGGCGCTCGGTCACCGTGCGCTGGGTGTAGGGGAGCAGGATGAGCTCGCGCGACGTCTTGATGGCCTGGGCCAGCGCCCGCTGGTGCTGCGCACAGTTGCCGGTCACCCGGCGCGAGCGGATCTTGCCGCGGTCGCTCATGTACTTGCGCAGCATCGGGATGTCCTTGTAGTCGACCCACTCGACCTTGTCGCGGCACAGGGCGCAGGGCTTCTTCTTGATTCGGCGGCCGAGATCCTTGGGGGCGCGCCGAGACGTCGTCCCCCCGCGCTGATTGCTCCGTGCCATTAGAAGGGCTCCTCGTCGAATCCGTAGCCGGCATCGGTGGCCGGCTGGGCCTGTGGCGTCGGGCGCCGGCGCTAGGCGCAGGCGCCGGCTGGCGTCCACCGCCACCGCCACCTCCGCGCCCGGAGCCGTCGCCCGGGGTCCGGCGGTCGTTCTTGGTGATCTGGGCCGTGGCCCAGCGCAGCGACGGCCCGATCTCGTCGGCCACCACCTCGACCTTGGAGCGGCGGTCGCCCTCCTGGGTCTCCCAGCTGCGCTGCTCGAGGCGGCCGGCCACCATCACGCGCGCGCCCCTCGTGACCGACTCGCTCACGTTCTCGGCCATCTCGCGCCAGCACACCACGTCGAAGAAGGAGGTGGCCTCTTCCCACTCCTGGGTCTGTCGGTTCTGCCAGCGGCGGTTGACCGCCAGCCCGAAGGTGACGTTGGCCTGCCCCGTGTTGGTGAAGCGCAGCTCGGGGTCGCGCGTCACATTGCCGACCAGGGTCACGCTGTTGTCTGTCGCCATCTCTGCTCCTCTCGCCGATCCCTCGAGCCGACCGTGTCGCTCAGTTGCTCAGTCGCTCAGCCGGCCGACGGCCCGGCGGCCGTTGCCGGAACCCTCGGGCATCTTGTGGTCAGGGAGGCGCACCACCTTGTGGCGCACCACCTCGTCGGCCAGGCCGAGCATGCGGTCCAGCGCGGCCACGGTCTCGGGCTCGCCGGTGAATTCCACCACGACGTAGTAACCCTCGCGCTTGTGGTTGACCTCGTAGGCGAAGGCCCGGCGTCCCCAGCGGTCGATGCTGCCCGGGTTGCCACCGGCGCCCCGGATCGTGTCGAGGGCGCGGTCGAGCACGCCCTGAATCACGGTGGGTTCGGTGCTGGCCTCGAAGATGGCCATGACTTCGTAGGGCCGCATGTGCGGCGTACCTCCCTCTGGACCGGGCGTCGCCCGGGCTCCTGGCGGTCAGGAGCAGGGTCTGTTGCGAACGGCCATGGTAGCCGCCCTCAGGTCAGGGCGTCACCCAGGCCCGGCGGTGCGTGGTAGCTCTCGGCGTCGTTCGGGAAGTCCCCGCGCCGCACGTCGGCGGCGAAGGCGGCGATGGCCTCGGTGGCGAGGCGCCCCAGCTCCGCGTACTGGCGGACGAACTTCGGCGGCTTCGCCTTGCCCAGCCCGAGCAGATCGTGGAAGACCAGCACCTGGCCGTCGGTCCCCGGGCCGGCGCCGATGCCGATGGTGGGCACGTCGATCGTGTCGGTGACGGCGGTGCCCACCACGTCGGGCACCCCCTCAATGACGAAGCCGAAGCAGCCCGCCGCGGCGAGCGCCTTGGCCGCGTCCAACAACGCACCGGCGGCGTCGGCGCTCTTGCCCTGGACCCGGAAGCCGCCCATCGCCAGCACGGACTGGGGGGTGAGACCGAGATGCCCCATGACCGGGATCTCCGCCTTGATGATCGCCTCGACGACGGGCAGACGGGCCCGCCCGCCCTCGAGCTTGACCGCCTGGGCGCCGGCGCGGATCAGCGTGGCGGCGTTGCGCACGGCCTCCTCGGGCGAGAGGTGGTAGCTCATCCACGGCATGTCCCCCAGGATGAGACAGCGCGGCTCGGCGCGCGCCACCGCGGCGGTGTGGTGCGCCATCACGTCGATGTCGACGTGCAGCGTGTCGCGGTAGCCCAGCACCGTGTTGGCCACCGAGTCCCCGACCAAGATGATGTCGGCGCCCGCGTCGGACACGATGCGCGCACCGGGTTCGTCGTAGGCCGTGACCATCACGATCGGCGTGGCGCCGTCGCGCCGCTTCCGCGCCCGCAGCGTCGGCACGGTCACCGGGACAGGCGCATCGTTCACCGCGTCACCTCGTTCGCCGGACCCCGCAGACCGGCCCTCGTTCACCGGCCGGCCTTCACCGCGCTGGTGCCGCCTTCTTCGCCCGGGACTTCCCACCGCCGGCGGGGTACTTGCGCATCAGGTGGTGCCACGCGCAGGCGGGGCAGACCTCGACCTCGTAGCAGAGGACCGGCTCGGGCCGGCGGCACAACGCCTTGAGCTCGGCGGCGCTCCCCGGGCAACGCCCGCCCGGCGGCAGCTTCGCGCCGAAGACGAAGGTGACGGTGACGAGGCGCCCGTCGTCGCAGATCGGGCAGACCTCCTTCGTGGCCCGCCCCACGTTGCGGGCTGCGCGCAGCAGCTCGGGATGGGCGTCGCAGACGTCCTCCTTGAGGACCCGGCCCCGCTCCACCTCGCGGACCAGGCCGTTGCGGACGATCCGGTACTCCACCTGAGCCGTGACGTCCGGGCTGACTGCACGGGATGGTGACCTCGGCTCCGAGGTGACGGACACGGGGGCCAGGCTACCCCTCCGGCCCGGAAACCACGACCAATTGAGCGGCAAATCAGGCACGAGTGTGAGCGCTCCGTGACGGATTGCCGCGTCGACGCTATATCGATTCGATATACTCGTTCGCGATGTTGGATCTGGCCATCTTGGGCCTCCTCGAGGAGGGCGACCTCCACGGCTACGAAATCAGGCGTCGCCTGCGTGAGCACCTCGGCCTCTTGGCCAACGTCTCGTTCGGCTCCATCTACCCGGCCCTGACCCGCCTCGAGAAGGCAGGTGCGGTCGTGGCCACCGAGGGTGAGCCGGCCGGAACCGTCCCGGCGGCACCCGCCCCGCCGACCGGATCCCTCACCGGCGAGCTAGCGGTGTTGCGCACCCGGCGCCACTCCCCCGCCCGGGCCCGCCGGGGTCGCAAGGTCTATCGGGTCACCGACGCCGGCCGGCGACTCTTCGCAGAACTGCTCGAGGGTGGCGGCTCGCCCGACGACGCACGCAGCTTCGGGCTGCGCCTGGCCTTCGCCCGTCACCTCGCACCCCAGGCCCGACTCGCCCTGTTGGAGCGGCGCCGGGCCCAGCTCGTGCAGCGGTTGGCCGAGGTGGAGGCCGCCCGCACCGACCTAGACGTCTACGCCCGGTCCGTGGTCCAGCACACGGCTGACGGCGTCGCCCGCGACATCAGCTGGCTCGACACCCTCATCGCGTCCGAACGGGCCGACCTCGCCCTTGCCGGCTCCGAGCCGGTGACCTGACGAACCATTTGCAGCACCGACACTGAAGGAGACAGTCCATGCCCAGCCCCATCCGACTCGCCATCGCCGGAATCGGCAACTGCGCCAGTTCGCTCATCCAGGGCATCACCTATTACCGCGAGGCGGATCCCGACGACGTCGTCCCGGGGCTGATGCACGTCGAGCTGGGCGGCTATCACGTCCGCGATCTCGTGCCCGTGGCCGCGTTCGACGTCGACCAGGCCAAGGTCGGCACCGACCTGGGCAAGGCGATCCACGCCGGGCTGAACAACACCGTGCGCTTCGCCGAGGTGGGCGAGCTCGGCGTGACGGTTCAGCGGGGCCCGACCCTCGACGGCCTCGGCAAGTACTACAAGGAGACAGTCGACGAGTCGCCCGCCGACGCCGTCGACGTCGCCCAGGTTCTCCGCGTCGCCCAGGCCGACGTCCTGGTCTCCTACCTCCCCGTCGGCTCCGAGCAGGCGCAGCGCCATTACGCCCAGGCCTGCCTCGACGCCGGGGTCGCCTTCGTCAACGCCATCCCCGTGTTCATCGCGTCGGACCCCGAGTGGGCGCGCAAGTTCCGCGACGCCGGCGTCCCGATCGTCGGCGATGACATCAAGAGCCAGGTGGGATCGACGATCGTGCACCGCATCTTGACCCGTCTCTTCGAGGACCGCGGCCTGGCGCTGGACCACACCTACCAGCTCAATTTCGGCGGCAACATGGACTTCAAGAACATGCTCGAACGTGAGCGGCTCGAGTCCAAGAAGATCTCCAAGACCCAGGCGGTGACGAGCCAGTTCGAGGACACCGTGCTCGATGCGGACGACGTGCACGTCGGCCCCTCGGACCACGTGCCCTGGCTGAAGGACCGCAAATGGGCCTATATCCGCATGGAGGGGCGCAACTTCGGCGACGTCCCGCTCAACCTCGAGCTCAAGCTCGAAGTGTGGGACTCCCCCAACTCGGCGGGCGTCATCATCGACGCCGTCCGCTGCGCCAAGCTCGCCCTCGACCGCGGCATCGGCGGCCCGCTGCTCGGCCCGTCGGCCTACTTCATGAAGTCGCCGCCGGTGCAGTACCACGACGACGTGGCCCACGCCCTCGTCGAAGAGTTCGCGGCGGGCAAGATCGAGGCGTCCTGGCCGGCCGACTGACGGGCGTCCACCCGGGTGCGGGTGCTCAGACCAAAATGCGTTCGGCCGGGGCGCGCACCCCGATGACGGCCAGCGTCCGTCCCATGCCGAGGAACGTGCCGCAGCAGATCGTCAGGTCGGCCAGCTCGTCCTCCGCGTATGCCGCGTGCAGGCGGTCCCACAGTTCGTCGTCCATCGCCAGGTGGTCCAACGCGAAGCGCTCGGCGAACTCGGCCGCCAGCCGCTCGCGGTACTCAGGCCGCCTGCGGCGCGCCAGTCCGACACCTCTGCGTAGAAGGGCTCGCCGGCACCGACCGTCTCGCCGTCGCGGGCCCGTGTGTCTCGGCAGACCGCGCAGTCGTTGATCAGCGCGATGGTCCAGCGCGCGGCCTCGCGCTCGCGCACCGAGAGCTGCGAGTTGCCGTAGACCGCCTCTGACAGCTTCCCCATGCCGGCGGCCATCTTCGGGCGGAGCAGCGCCCAGTCGATGTGCTCGCCCATCCCGCTCTCCGGTGCCGTGATCCTGGTCATGCGCGAGGGTAGCCCCAGGGCACGGCAGCACGCGCCCAGCGCGCGCAGGGAGGGGAATCAGCCCCTGGCCGCCCACCACTCCTTGAGCCGGGCGGTCGCCCCCTCTTCGCCGAGCGGCCCTTCGTCGAGGCGCAGCTCCATCAAGAAGGCCAGGGCCTCACCCACGGCGCGGCCCGGGCCGATGCCCAAGATGGCCATGACCTGGTTCCCGTCGAGGTCGGGGCGGAGCCGGTCGAGCTCTTCTTGTTCGCGTAGCTCGGCGATCCGGGCCTCCAGCTCGTCCATGCGCCGGGCGAGCGCGCGGGCCTTGGCGGCGTTGCGGGTCGTGCAGTCACAGCGAGTGAGTTCGTTGAGCAGGTCGAGGTAGGGACCGGCGTCGCGTACGTAGCGGCGCACCGCCTTGTCGGTCCAGCCCAGCTTGTAGGTGTGGAAGCGCAGGTGCAGCTCGACCAGGCGAACCACCGTGTCGATGTCGGCCGACGAGTAGTGCAGCGCCTCCATGCGGGTGCGCGTCGATACGCGCACCAACCACTTCGTGGTGATGGAACGTCACGCCACCGTCGGTGATGGCACGCGTGCGCGGCTTGCCGACATCGTGGAACAGCGCGGCCAGTCGCAGCAGCCTGTGGCGCGACGTCTTGTCCACCACGGCGAGCGTGTGGGCGAGGACGTCTTTGTGCCGGTGAATCGGGTCCTGTTCGAGCGCGAGGCCGGGGAGCTCGGGAAGGAACTCGCGGGCCAATCCGGTGCGCACGACGAACCACAGCGCGGCCGAGGGAACCTCGAGGAGCAGCATCTTGTCCAGCTCGTCGCGGATGCGCTCGGCCGAGACGATGGAGAGCCGCCCGTGCATCCGCTCCACTGCCGCGACGAGCGCGGCATCTGGTTCGAGGTTGAACCGGGCTGCGAAGCGGGCGGCGCGCAACATGCGCAACGGGTCGTCCCCGAAGGAGATCTCGGGGTCGAGCGGGGTGCGCAGGCGACCCGCGGCCAGGTCACCGAGCCCGTCGAAGGGGTCGATGAGCTCCATGTCGGGCAGGCGGAGGGCAAGCGCGTTGATCGTGAAGTCCCGGCGCGACAGGTCTACGACGATGTCGTCGCCAAAGGTCACCTCGGGCTTGCGCGACTCGGGGACGTAGACCTCGGCCCGGTGCGTCGTGATCTCATACACCTGCCCGTCCTTGCGGAGGCCGATCGTCCCGAAGCGCGCACCTTGGGTCCACATCTCGTCGGCCCAGCCCCGCACCAAGCGCTCCGTCTCGTCGGGGCGGGCGTCGGTCGTGAGATCGAGGTCCGTGGCGCCATCCGTCTCGCCGGGGAACAGTGCGTCACGCACGGAACCACCGACCAAGTACAGCGTGCGGCCGGCCGCCGCAAAGCGGCGCGCGAGGTCCTCGGTCGCGTGCACATAGGGGCGAAACCGCTCGGGCACCGAGGTGGACTGCACCCGCCCACGGTAGTGCGCCCTCTAGCCTCTCCCTGTGTCGACGCGCTGGGCTCGGACTGCCCTCTGCACGCTCGCCGTGTCCACCGCCGCCCTCGCCAGCAGCCTTGGCGTCGGTGTCGGTGTCGGCGTCGCAGCGCAGGCGCGCCAGATGCACCAGTCACACGTCCGCGCCCAACGGAGCCGCCCCCCGCTCACGCTCGTGTCGCAGACGCCGTGGGTCACGCCCGCCCAGCCGTGGTTCAACATCACCCTCGGCGTGTCGCCCTCCGTCGGTGCCGCGAGCGGGCTCCACGTGAACATGACCTTTTACGGGCGCCTCGACAACGGCTCCGAACTGCAGCAAGCGGAGAACGGGTCGCCGACGACGGGCACGCTGCTCCACGACGACGACATCGCCGTCGGCGCGGCCACGGGCGGCCTCGCCGCCAGCTCGTGTGTCACCGTGGTGCCCCAGGCGTCCGCGTCCGTGCCGGCGGCCGGTCCCGGGCTGTGTCCGGCCGGCACACCGACGCTCGTGCTCGGCTGTACGCCGCTCAACGGCACCTGCCCCGACGTCTACCCGGTGACGGTTTCGCTGTTGCGCCAAGGCTCGTCGAGCCCCCTCGCGCGACTTCACCACGTTCCTCACCTACGACGAGCCCGAGGGACCGCGCGGTGGCACCGGCTCACTGCGCGTCGGGCTGGTGGTCCCCGTCAACCCGGGCGGTGTCACCGCGATGGCGAGCGCGCTGGCGGAGCACCGCGACGTGGCGACGACGCTCGCCGTCAGCCCGGCCGCGGTCGCCGGTGCGCAACAGGTGCACGACCACACCGCCATCCGCGCGCAGGGCCAGCTCGATGCGCTGGTGGGCGACGAGGTGCTGGACGCGCCCTACGTGCCCATCAACCTCGCTGCGCTCGCGGGCGCCAACCTCACCGGCGAGGTCGACGCCCAGGTCAGCCGCGGCGACGAGTTGCTGCGCAGCGCGGGGCTGAAGCCGGCCGGAGGGCCGTGGGTCGACGCCTCGACTGCGTTCACCCAGGGCGACGCGGCCGACCTGGCCGCCGGGCTCCAGGTCGCGGGTGCGGGGCAGCTCGTACTGAGCGACAACGACCTGGCCACCGGGGGCGTCAGCAACTTCACCTTCGCCCAGCCGTTCAGCCTCGATCTCGGGCACGGGTCGACCATCCCGGCGGCCGCGGTCGACTCCTCCCTCAGCGCGCGCTTCAACCAGGAGCCGGACAACCCGGTGCTGGCGGCCGAGCAGCTGCTGGCCGGGCTCGGCTTCGTCCACTTCGAAGACGCCTTCTTGGACGAGCCGCGCGGCGTGGTCCTCGTTCCGCCGGCGAATTGGCGGCCCTCGGAATCCTTCATGAGGACCGTCCTCGGCGGCCTGCAGAACAACCCGTCGCTGCAGGCGGTCACGCTGAGCCAGCTCTTCACCCAGGTCCCAGCCGGCGGCAACCGCGAGCCGTCGGTCCGCCGGCTCCAGTCCGGACCGGTCGGGCACGGCATCACCCACACCGCCGCCGACCGGATCGCGCTGGCCCGCGACCAACTCGCCTCGTTCGCCAAGGCGGTCAGCGGGCACCCGCCTGAAATGAACTCGCTCGGCGACACGCTTCTCACCACCGAGGCGCGCGGGCTCTCGGCCAGCGGACGCGCCGTCGCACTGACCGCGTACGACAAGGCCTTCGCGAGCGAGACCGACAAGATCACCCTCGCCACCGAACGCACCGTGACCTTCACCGCGCAACGCGCCGCCATCCCTGTCACCGTGCTGTCGGCCGCGCCCTACCCGGTGACCGTCGTCGTGACCCTGGCCAGCGACAAGTTCACCTTCCCCAACGGCAACACCCGCCAGCTGCTGCTCAACCGTCCGACCACCTCGGTGCGTGTCACCGCCCAGGCCCGCACCTCGGGCGATCACCTGCCGATTGAGGTAACCCTGCAGACCCCGAACGGCCGGCTCACCTTGGCCCACACCGTCCTCACCGTGCATTCGACCGCCATCTCGTTCGCCGGGGTGGCGCTCACCGTGCTGGCCGGCGCCGTGCTGTTGGTGTGGTGGGTGCGGACGTGGCGGCGCTCGCGTCGTCAACGTCCGAGGGCGCAGCACTGACCGTGGCGCGCGCGCGCCGGGCCCGGACCCTCCCCCTGCGGACCTCCGCGGTCTACGTCGCTGCCGGCACGGCCGCCTCGCGCGTCACGGGGCTGCTGCGCTTCGTGGCACTGGCCTGGGCGCTCGGGCAGACACTGCTGGCCGACTCCTACAACCTGGCGAACACCACGCCCAACATGCTCTACGACGTCGTCCTGGGCGGCGTCCTCTCCGCCACCTTCATCCCGGTCTTCGTGGACAGGCTGGCCAACAAGGAGGAGAGCGAGGCGTTCGAGTCGATCTCCGCGGTGATCACCGTCTCGGTCGGGGTGCTCCTCGTCACGACGCTGGCGGCGCTCGTCGCGGCGCCGTATCTGATCAACGCGCTCACGGCATTCGACACGCACGCCCACGCGGGCCAGGTCCATCAGGTGGAGATGGAGCGCCAGGTCGCCACCACGTTCCTGCGCTGGTTCGTGATCCAGATCGCCGCCTACGGCCTCTTCGCCCTCGGCGCTGCGCTGCTCAACACACGTCGACGCTTCGTGGCGGTCGCCTGGGCGCCCATCGTCAACAACGTGGTGTGCATCGGCATCCTCGTCTGGTTCGGCCTCTGGGCCGGCCACGGCGCATCGTTGGCCAGTGTGGAGGCGCACCACACGGAGCTCGTCCTCCTGGGTCTGGGTACCTCGCTCGGCGTCGTGGCCCAGGGCGCCACGCTGATCCCCAGCCTGCGCAACGCCGACCTCGGGCTCTTGCGCTGGCACTGGAACCCCCGCGACGACGCAGTGCGCGCCATCATGCGCCTGGGCGGGTGGACCTTCGGGTTCGTGCTGGCCAACCAGCTCGCGCTCTTCGTCGTCACCGTGCTGGCAGGCAGCGTGGCCGGGCCCGACCCGGTCTCCTCGTACACCTATGCCTACGCCTTCTTCCAGCTCCCCTACGGCGTGATCGCGGTGACCGTCATGTCGGTGGTGACACCGGACCTCGCCGAGAAATGGTCGACGGGGCGCCAGAGCGCCTTCCTGCGCCGCATGACCGGAGGCCTGCGCGCTGTCCTCGCGCTCATCATCCCCTCTGCTGTCGGAATGCTGTTGTTGGCCAAGCCGGCCGTCGCGCTCTTGCTGGGCAACGGCCACAGCACACCGGCGCAGACCGCCACCACCGGCGCCGCGCTGGCCATGTTCGCCCTCGGGCTACCCGGCTTCTGCACGTACCTCTACTTCGTGCGCGTGCTGCAATCCATGCAGCGCACAAAGGTCGCCTTCTTCTTGTACCTCGTCGAGAACGCGCTCAACGTGGTGCTGGCGCTCGTGCTGGTGCACCCGCTCGGGGTGCGCGGTCTGGCGCTCAGCCTCTCCATCGCCTACAGCGTCGCCGCCCTGCTCGCCCTCGCCACCTTCCATCAGTGGTTCGGGCGCTTGGCGAACCCCGCCACGTGGGCGCCCCTGTGGCGGGTGGTGATCGCCACCGTCCCGATGGCCGTGGTCGTCGTCGTCGTCTCCAACCTCTCGGGCTCGACCTCCATCGCGGGCCTATTGGCCCGGGTGGCCGGCGCGGTCGCCGCGGGCGGGGTGACCTTCGGCGCCGTCATCGTCTTCTTGGGCCGCCGTCACGACACGCACCGGCGGCCGCCGGCACCACCTGCGCCCCCCGCGCCCCCAAGTCCCTCGGCGCCGCGCGTCCCTGCGGTGCGGCGGGTGGGACCGCTCGGCAGCCCCCGGGGCGCCTGACCAACCGAGGGAGCGCACCCCAGGGAACAGACCTGGCCGCTGCCCCCATGACCGCGAGCCCCGCTTCCGTCCCGCTGACGCCGGTGCGTGGCAGACTCGCTGAATGCCCGGCGTCCACATCGTGACCGACAGCGCCTGCGACCTGACCGAGCAGCTGGTGAAGGAGCACAACGTCATCGTGGTGCCCCTGACCATCCGCTTCGGGAGCGAGGAGCTCGAGGACCGGCGCCAGCTCAGCCCAGAGGAGTTCTGGGCCCGCTGCCGCGGCAAGGGCGACCTGCCTCAGACCGCCGCGCCCTCCCCGGGCGCCTTCCAGGCGGCGTTCCAGCAGGCGGCGGACGAGGGAGCCGACGCCGTGCTGTGCCTCACCATCTCCTCGAAGGTCTCGGGCACCTACAGCTCGGCGATCACGGCGGCCGGTTCGTTCTCCGGCGTGCCCGTCACCGTGGTCGACACGTTCAGCCTCACGATGGGCCAGGGACTGCTGGTGATCGCGGCCGCCGAGGAGGCCGCCGCCGGCGCCGCTCTCGACGCGCTGGTCGCCGCGACCGAGGACCGGATCGGTCGCACCCGGATCTACGGCGTCATGGGCGGGCTCGAGCACCTCCAGCGGGGCGGACGCATCGGCGGGGCGCGGGCCCTGCTCGGGTCCCTGCTCAACATCAAGCCGGTGATCCAGCTGAAGGACGGCGAAGTCGCCGAAGAGTCCAAGCAGCGGACCCGGGGACGCGCGCTCGCCTACCTCGTCGACAAGGTGAAGGCCGACGCGCCCCTCGAGCGCGTCGCCGTGGCCGACGGCGCCTGCGACGACTTCGCCGACGTGCTGGCCTCGCTGGGCGGCATCGCCACGCAGTACCCCTTGCTCTCGGTAGAGCTCGGGCCGGTCGTCGGCACCCACGCCGGGCCCAACACGGTGGGTGTCTGCTACATCGTCCCTGCCAGGGCGGGTGGCGGCGCCGGGTAGTCTCCCCCCGTGGCTGAGAACGACATTTCCGACGCGCTGTCCGAGCGTGCCCTCGACGCGGTCGACGCGGTCGTCGCCTCGGTCAACGACAAGGCGATCCGCCCGGCCATCGTGGCCGCCCGCGGCATCGTCTTCGGCGTAATCATCGCCGTCATCGGGATCACCACCCTCGTGCTCTTCTGCGTCGGCTTCATCCGCCTGACCACCGTCGCCGGGCACCGCATCTGGGCGTCCTACATCGTGCTCGGGCTCATCTTCAGCATCATCGGCGGGGTGCTCTACGCCCGCCGCGGCCTCCCGCCCGATGCCTGAGCGGCGCAAGGTCGTCATCGTCGGGAGCGGGCCGGCCGGCCTCACGGCCGCCCTCTACACAGCGCGTGCGCCAGCTGAACCCGCTGGTCATTGAGGGGGAACCGTCCTCCACCAGCGACCAGCCCGGCGGACAACTGATGCTGACGACCGACGTCGAGAACTACCCGGGCTTCGTCGACGGAGTGATGGGGCCCGAGCTCATGGGCATGATGCGTGCCCAGGCGCTGCGTTTCGACGCCGAGCTGCGCACGGCCAAGGTCAGCCGCATCGACGTGACGCCGTGGCCCTTCGAGGTCTGGGTCGGCGACCCCAATGCCGCGGAACCCACCGTGCTCGGGGACACGCTGATCGTGGCGACCGGGGCGCGCTCCCTCATGCTCGGTGTGCCCAACGAGGACCGCCTCCTCGGCTACGGGGTGTCGACGTGCGCGACGTGCGACGGCTTCTTCTTCCGCGACCAGCACATCGCGGTGGCCGGCGGAGGGGACTCGGCCATGGAAGAAGCAATCTTCTTGACCCGCTTCGGCTCCAGGGTGACGGTGATCCACCGACGCGACGAGCTGCGCGCTTCGGTGATCATGCGAGAGCGTGCCTTTGCCAACGAAAAGATCGAATTCAAGTGGAATTCAGTGGTCAGTGACATTCTCGGTGACACCAAGGTCTCGGGGCTGCGCCTCCGCGACACCATCAGCGGTGAGGAGTCCGAGCTCGACGCGACAGGACTCTTCGTCGCTATCGGCCACGAGCCCAACTCCTCCCTGCTCAAGGGCCAGGTCGAGCTCGAGGAGAATGGCTATGTGCGCACGTTCGGCCGGACGACCCGGACCAGTGTGGACGGGGTTTTCGCCTGCGGCGACGTGCAGGACGACTACTACCGCCAGGCGGTCACCTCTGCCGGCTCGGGCTGCATGGCCGCCATCGACGCCGAGCGCTGGCTCGAGACCATGGGCGAGTAGGGCGGCCGGGAACAGAACCGGGTGGCACGGCGTTACACCCGCTGACAAGGAGATGCCATGAGCGACAACATCGAGACCCTTACCGACGCCACATTTGACGAGCAGGTCAAGGGATCAGACGTCCCCGTGTTGGTAGACTTTTGGGCTGAGTGGTGCGGCCCGTGCAAAATGATCTCCCCGGTGCTGGAGGAGATCGCGCAGGAGCAGGCGGGCAAGATCCGGATCGGCAAGCTGAACATCGACGACAACCTCGACGTGACGCGCCGCTTCGACGTGATGAGCATCCCGACGCTGATCCTGTTCAAGGACGGCGAGCCCCAGGTACGCCTGATCGGGGCGAAGCCCAAGGGCCAGCTGCTCGAGGAGATCTCGGCCTACCTGTAGGCCTGCCCCTGGTCATCTGGGACCGAGGTCCCGCCGTCGCGGACGTGCAGGGTCGGCTCGGGGTCGTGCTCGGCACCCCCGTCGCCGTCGACGGGCTCTTCGGACCCGCCACCCGGGCCGCTGTGGAGGCCTTCCAACGCCTGCGCGGGCTGCGCGTGGACGGCGTGTGCGGCCCACAGACCTGGAACACCCTGGTCGAGGCGGGTTTCCGGTTGGGCGACCGCTTCGTGTACCGCCGGACGCCCATGCTGCGCGGTGACGACGTCGCCGAACTGCAGCAGCGCCTCTGCAGCCTCGGCTTCGACACCGAGCGCGTGGACGGCATCTTCGGTGACGCCACGGTGCGCGCCCTCGGCGAGTTCCAGCGCAATGCCGGCCTCCCCGTCGACGGCATCGTGGGCGGCGCCACCCTGCACGAACTCCTCCGCCTCGGGAGCCGCCATCACGAGTCCGAGCTGGTCTCGTCCGTGCGGGCCCGGGCGGCTCTGCGCGACACGCCGCGCAGCCTGCGTGGCCGTCACGTGGCGGTTGGCGAAGGCGGTGGGCTCGGCAGCGTGGCCGGCGCGCTGCGCCGCCGCCTCACCTTGGCGGGGATCCAGGTCAGCGAGCTCCACCACCCCGACGACGTGGTGCAGGCCAAAGAGGCCAACGAGCTCGACGTCGACGTCTTCGTCGGGCTGCGCCTCACCCCTTCCCTCTCCTCGTGCAGCACCGCCTACTGGGCCGGCACCCACGACGAATCACCCGGCGGCCGGCGGCTGGCCGAGCTGGTGCAGTCGGTGGTCCCCGCCGCGCTGGACGTCGGCGACGCCGGTGTGCGCGGCATGTCCCTGCCCATCCTGCGTGAGACCCGCATGCCCGCCGTTGTGGTCGAGGTCGGACCGGCCAGCACCGTGGTCGAGCGCGCGACCGACGCTGGCCGCGGCGCTGGCCGTGGCGCTCGGACACTGGGCTGACGCCTCGTGGGAGTGATCGGCGTCGCTCGACGGAGCACGACGCTCCATCAACGGATGCACAACGTCAACGTGAGATCACCCGGCCACTCCGGAGACCCTAATTACCAGTAATCGTTGAGGGTTGGAGACCTGGCGCCGCGCCCGGCACGGCAAAACCGCCTGCGTCTGGCATCCGCGCGACGTGAGCGACGGTTACGCGATCAAAGCTTCCGGCAGGTGAACGAAGTGACAATCCACAAGGTCATGCACAGGTTGTGGATGAAGCTGTACAGACCCTTGACGGTTCTGTGAACTACGTGACGACTCCGTCTCCGACCATGGCGCGGTAGATCCGCTCGAGGTCCTCGAGGGTGGCGAACTCGACGACCAGGCGGCCACGCCGGTTCTGGATGTCGACCTTGACTCTGGTGTTCAGGTACGTCGAGAGGAGGTCCTCGAGCTCGAGCACGCCCGGCTCGGGGAGTTTGCGCGACGCCGGGCGCCGGCTCGCGCCGTCAGCCACAGCGATGATGTCTCCGATCGGCACGGGCTCGACGGTCGGCTGGGGTACATCGGGAACCACCCGTAACTCGGTCCCGCCGTTGCGCACGAGCTGCTCGGCGGCCCGGACCGTCAACCCCTCCTGGACGATCCGCTCGACCAGCTTCTCCTGGAGCGCACGGTCCGGGGTGCCGAGCAGAGCCCGGGCGTGCCCGGCAGAGATCGACCCCTCTGCGAGCGCCTGCTGGGCGCCGGCCGGCAATTGCAGCAGGCGCAGCGTGTTGGTCACCGTGGCACGGCCCTTCCCCATCCGACTGGCGACTTGCTCGTGGGTCAGGCCGAACTCGTCGATCAGCTGCTGATAGGCCGCTGCCTCCTCGAGGGCGTTCAGGTCCACCCGGTGCAGGTTCTCGACCAACGCCTGCTCCAGGCTGCCGACGTCGTCGGCCACTTGGACCAAGACAGGGATCGTCTGGAGCCCCGCCCGGCGGGCTGCCCGCCAGCGTCGCTCCCCCGCGATCAGTTCGTAGCTCTCGGTTTCGTCCTGGAGCTCGCGTACGAGGACCGGCTGGAGCAGGCCCACGGCCTTGATGGACGCCGCCAGCGACGCCATGGACTCCTCGTCGAAGTGGCTACGAGGCTGGAAGGCGTTCGGCCGGATGTGCGAAATCGGGACCACCCTCAGGGCGGAGTCCTGCTCCCCCACCATCTCGCCCGGAATGAGGGCGCTCAGCCCCTTACCCAGTCCGCTGCGGCGCGCCATTGCTCACCTCCTTGGCCAGTTCGCGGTAGGCGACGGCGCCCCGCGACGCTGGATCGAAGACCGTGATGGGCTGCCCGAACGACGGAGCCTCGGACAGCCGCACCGTACGCGGAATCACCACCTTGCAGACCCGGTCTGCAAAGTGTTCCCTGACCTCGTTGGCGACGTCGACCGAAAGCCGGGTTCGGGCGTCGTACATCGTCAAGACGATGGTCGACACCTCAAGGGTCTCGTTGAGGTTGGTCGAGACCAGGTTCACGTTGCGCAGGAGCTGGCTGAGCCCCTCCAGCGCGTAGTACTCGCACTGGATCGGCACCAGCACCTCGTCCGCTGCGGCCAGGCCATTGACGGTGATGAGACCGAGCGACGGCGGGCAGTCGATCAGGACGAAATCGAAGTCGTCGACGACCGTGTCGATGGCGCGCTTCAGCTTGAGCTCACGACTGAAGGCGGGGACGAGCTCGATCTCCACGCCGGCCAGGTCGATGGTGGCCGGAGCCACGAAGAGATGCTTGACGCTGGTCGGCTCGATGCAGTCCTCGAGGGGCTGGTCCCGCATGATCACGTCGTACATCGACAGTTCGAAGTTGCGCGCCTCGACGCCGAGCCCGGTGGTGGCGTTGCCCTGGGGGTCGAGGTCGATGACGAGGACGCGGTAGCCCTGCTCGGCGAGCGCCGCGCCCAGGTTCACCGTTGTGGTGGTCTTGCCGACACCACCCTTCTGGTTGGCGATGGCGATGACCCGGGGGAGTTCCCGGAACGCGGGCTGTGCGCCGTTCAGGAGCCCGGCGGCGTCGTCGGAGATGGATGGTGCTCGCATGACCGGTCCTCCGGCCTTGGTCCTCGCTACAGGCTTTGGCTCGGTCTGGATCGCCGGCTCGGTCTGGATCGCCGGCTCGGTCTGGATCGTCGACTCGGCGGGGCTCTCGGAGACCGGCAACGGGGGAGACGAGACCTCGTGGGCCGCGGCAGGGGCAGGATCGATCGACGGCGTGACCTGCTCGGGGTCCGGGTCGGGCTTCGGTGCCGCGTCGGTGTCTCCGGCAGCATGGGCTGCCCGCACCGGCTCCGCCTGCCCGAGGTCGGGCCTGTCCGACGCAGGGGGGGAATCGGTGGAGATCACAGGCTCGGGAGCCGATCCGGACGCAGTGGGCACTCCAGGCACCTCAACAACGCCGACAGCCGGGGTCTCAGCTGACAGGGGGCTCTCCACGACGGCGGCCGGGGGAGCTTCAGCCGCCCCGGTCGCCACGGGTGGGGGAGCGTCGGGCGCCCCCGAGACCGGGCTCTCGACGGCCTCCGTTGAACTCGGCCCGTCTTCGCGCGTCGGAGAGACCTCCTGGTCGTAGGGCCCGTGGCCGTGCCGGCCCTCCGCCTTGTTTTCGCTCGTCTCCCTGTCCTTGCGCCTGATGCGCATCAAGCAGGCTCTCCGAGACATCGCGACACGCTGCCTATCCTGGCCTGCGCCAGCAGCTAGGTCAAGACTTGAGGTTGTTCCACGTGAAACCGCCGGCTTGGGCGTGTCGTCCAGTTCACCGGGAGTTTACGGACGTTTCACGTGAAACAACCCCCGGTGTCGGCTCGTTGGACCGGTGTTTTTTGGGCCGGATCAGCCGGGCCGGGCCGGTCCGGCACCTGCCGGCAGACGCTGGTGGGGGGAGTCTGGCGGCGGCAGAGCGGGGCTTGCTCCGCAGCACGCCGCTTTAGAACAGTGGCCGCTTGGCCGGAACCCCGTTTCGCCGGGGAAAGCGCTCGGGGCACTGCTGTGCCTGCCGGAGCACCTGGTATTCGAAGCCCTCTCGAACCGCTCCCACGGACTCGAGGCCGAACTGAGCCACCTGGTCGCCCGGCCAGCGTCCGCTCGGATCCGCGGTTCCCTGCCTCGAGGCCCGGTCTGGCGGCGGTTCGGAGACCACCACCCAGGCTCCTACCCGCAGCAAGGGCGCGCCACACTCAGCGACGACGGCTGGAGGACCGAAGGAGCGGGCCAGGAGGCCGTCGAAGGCTCCGCGCCACTCCTCTTGCCGACCCGCCGCCTCCGCCCGCTCCTCGAGGACCCTGACCCGGTCCTGGAGGTGCAGGCGCTCCACGGCCGCCCGGAGGAATCCCGCCCGTCGCCCGTTGGCCTCCAGGAGCACCAGGTGGGCGTCGCGCCAGGCGCTGGCGACCGCGAGGCCGGGCAGACCCCCACCGGAGCCCAGATCGACCACGAGGGGCTGCACCTGGCCGTCCTGCTGGGCGAGGCGACGGCTCACGACGACGAATCCCTCGGCGTGCTGCAGCTGGGGCCCGAGGGGACCGGGTCCGAGAAAGCCGGCCCTGCGGGCATCGGCGAGGACGTCGTCCAACACGCCAGGGATAGGGACGGTGGGGGAGCGGTCTCCCTTGTCGACCGGGGCGCCGGGCACCGGCGCGGCGTCAGTCCGCAGGCGCGATGACGATGTGGCGGTTGGGGTCTTCACCCTCCGAGCGAGTGACCACACCGGGGATCTCGTTGACGGCGTCGTGGACCGACTTGCGGTCGGCCGGGTTCATGGCCTCGAGGGCCTTCTCCTGGCCCGAGGCGAGGACCTCCTCGGCGATCTGGACACTGAAGCGCTTCAGTGCGGCCGAGCGACGCTCGCGGTAGCCGGCGACGTCCACCAGGATGCGATCGGTCCGCGAGGGGCACTGGCGCTGGACCACGGCTCTCGTCAGGTCCTGGACGGCGCTTAGGGTCGACCCGCGGGGTCCGACGAGCATGCCCAAGTCCTCCCCGACAGCGGCGATCTCGACCGTCTCCTCGTCGAGGATCCGGCACTCCACTGAACCCTCCATGTTGAGCTCTCCCAAGAGTTCGGTCACGAACGCTCGACCGACCTCACCCTGCTCCTCGAGCGTCATTCCCTCGGCCATCTCTGCTGTCTCCTTCGGTTCCATGCTCCGCTGCGGAGCCCTCTCAGCTGCAGGCCCCCCCACGGAGCCGTTGTTCGAACGTCCGCGTCCCCCGACGGGGGGGTCCGCTGTGGCCGCCCCGGCGCCACCCACACCATTCGCGCCACCCGCAGCACCCGGGACCGAGTTGCGGCGGTTGCGGCGGCGGCGGGCCGATCGACTAGTGCCCGTCCCTGTACTGCCCCCGCTGTTCCCAGTCTGGGTCGCAGCGGCGCCGCTCGTTCGTTCGGAGCTGGCGCGATCAGAGCCGTCACGTCCCGAGCCATTGGCGCTGGTTCCGCTCCGGCTGCCGCCAGAGCCGTTGCCCGAGCCGTTGCCTGAGCGGCCACCGCCCTGACGCGTTCCTTCTCCCGAGCGGGCACTTCGCCGGGAACGTTCCCGGCGCGGCCGTGCGCCGACGGGACGCACCCGCGCCCGAACCCTGGCTTCCCCACGCATGCGACCGAAGAGCCCGCTCTTGGGCTCGGTCACGACGATCACCTCGGCATCGAGCAGCGCCACGCCGAGCTGGTCGAGGGCGCGATCCGTCGCGTCCTCGACTGTCTTTCCCGCCACTTCAACCCACTCCACCCGTCTACCGAGCCTTTCTGGTCCGCTTGGAGCGCGACCTCGGGTGCGCCTTGGGCGCCGGATCCTGGTCCTCGCTCTCCGCCTTGCCGTTCGTCGTACGTTTTCCGGTGCCGCCCGCCGGCTTGCGCCCATTCCCCCGCCCGTTGCCGTTCGAACCGGTCTTGGCCGGGGGCACGGTGCCCTTGGCCAGCGCCGTGCCGTCCGTCGCCGTGGATTTCGAGGATTGCTTCGGGGGAGCCGGCGTCGGGGGCTCCGGGTTCTGTTTCTCTTGCTTCTTGCCCGGTCCGATTTCCTTCTTTGCCGAGCCAATTTCGCGTTCTGCCGCGACCGGTTCGACGATGCCGGTCCGGAACATCACCTCTTGCGTTCCGATCCGCATTGCAGAAGAGACCACCATGTAAATAGTTGCTCCCGCGGGCACTCTAAGGTAAATGACCCCAAAAATAATGGGGAAAAACTTCTGCATTGTTTGCATCTGTGGATTCGCTGCAGCAGCCTGAGGATTACGACTATTCATCTGCCGCATTTGGTAATATTGAAGGAACATTGCAGCGACAATCAGGACGAGGTACGGGATCGTCAAGAGCGCCTGGCTCGCACCGTGGTGTTGCAGGGGGAGGGAGGACAAATCCATCCCGAACCACCAATGCATTTGTCCCTGAGAATTCACCAGAGCGGTGTGCATTTGTGAGTTGACTGGTATGTACCTCGGGGCCCCACAGGTTTTTGCGTGACAGACCGCCGTTTGGCCAGCCGCATTTACGTAGGATGCGCCCCTCGATACAGTGTTCGAGAGCCCCCGTATAAGTGTGTACAGGACGATAAGGAAAGGCATCTGCAGGAGACTCGGGAGGCAGGCCCCGAACGGGCTGGTCCCGTTCTCCTTGTAGAGCCGCATCATCTCCTGGTTGAGCATCTCCCGGTTCTCCGGGCCCTTGTACTTGGCCTGGAGCTTCTTCATCTCGGGCTGCAGCCGTTGCATGGCCAGCATCGACTTGGTGCTCTTCACCGTCACCGGGGTAAGGGCGGCCATGATGATGATCGTCAGGCCTGTGATGGCGAAGCCGTAGTTGGGCCAGACCGCGTAGAGGCCCGCCAGGATCAGGCCGAAGAGCTCGAAGAGCGGATGGAAGATCTCGCCAATGAGCTTGAACAGGGAATTCTCGGCGAGAATCGGGTGGGTCAGCATCGGTGGCCTCCGTCATGCGCCTGCGCGCCGCTGTGGATGTGGACCCGGACGGGCACCAGGTCGACTCCGTGGGGGCCGAAGGGACGGCAGCGCACCAGGCGTCGGCCGGTCAGCGCCAACCCGCGCCAGAAGCCGTGCACGCTGAGGGCTTCGACGGCGTAATTCGAGCAGCTGGGATAGAAGCGGCAGGGGGAGACCCGGCCCGAGGCCGCGCCCTGATAGGCCGTGAGGACGGAGATGGCCACACGGACCGGCAGGCTCAGACGACGCTCCCCGGACTCCATCGCGACACTCACGAGGTCACCGCGGCCTGGCCCGCCCGCCGAAGGGCACGCGCCACGTCGACCCGGAACTGCGCAGGATCGAGCACGGCGACGCCAGGGTCGAGGCGGACGAGGTAGGCCCCTTTGGGCAGCGTGGCGGCTTCGGCCCGCACCACCTCGCGGGCCCGCCGGCGCAGCCGGTTGCGAGTGACCGCGCTGCCACAGCGGCGGCCAATTGCGTATCCGACCTGGGGAAACACACCGGGAAGACCGTTGTCGACCGGGACGAAGGCCACCCGGATCGGCCCACACGCGCCGCGGGTACGGGCCCGCTGCAGCTCGGCGAAGGCCACGCGGCTCGTAATGCGTCCGACCGTCCGGGCAGGCAACGTGAAGACCTCAGACGGTGAGACGGTGGCGCCCCTTGAGCCGCCGCGACTTCAAGATGGCCCTCCCCGCCCGGGTGGACATGCGCTTACGGAACCCGTGGGTGCGGGCCCGTTTCCGGGTATTGGGTTGGTAGGTGCGCTTCACGTCAAGTCAGCCCTTCACGATTCAGTCTTCCGCGACGCCGGAGCAATGTCAGTGACCGGCTCCTCGCGGGGTCCACGCCTCGGCCGTCCAGTTCCGAATCAGGCCGCCAGCGGCGAGTCCTCCCATGTTAGGCGCATTTGCAGATGGCCTCTAGTCGCATCCTCCTGGCGCGGTGTACCGTCGACCAATTACCCGCACCGAGGACCGCGCCGAACAGGGCTGGACGCCGAGGGGGGGGAG
>CAWGUX010000003.1:0-382914 GCA_963825965.1 uncultured Acidimicrobiaceae bacterium | reverse complement strand
TTCGAATCCCGTCTTCCGCTCCATCGTAGCAGGTAGGAGGTGGTTTTTCCATCCCCAGGAATCACAGGCAATCGATTGGTTTCACAGACCGTCGTAAACGCGCCCAACTTTCGTCGGATCACTTCGACACCCCGCACTGTCGGCTTGGGGCGGTGTCTTCTAGTCGATGCTGAACCACGCACGGACCTTCAACGGTTCTTCGGATTTGACTGGCGGGGTCAGGGGCGTATCGGACCACGATCGACCCGAGCACACGCCAGTTCGCCTTGCCGGCGTAGAGCAGGTAGCAGATGCGGTTGTTGTCGAAGTTGCGATATGCAAATCCAATTCGTTTGATGCGTATGACGAAGTTGTTGACTGCTTCTGTGGGCCCGTTGGAGACCTTGGCCAGGTGGTAGTTGGCGATCTTGTTGAACCGATCTTGATCGTGCGCTCTGAACCAAACGACGAGAAAAGCTCAACCGGTGCTATTTCGTGCCGTGGTATCAGTTCAGAATACGCACACAATCATCAACCTCCACGGTTCGGCAGCTGACCCAGCCTCAGCCTGGTACTCGCTTCATCTGAAGCGAGCGTCTGAGAGTGTTCGCGCCGCTACGAGCTCCCTGTGAAATCGCTGATCGGAACCCGGCCGATCCAGGAGTTCAGTTCACCCGACGGCGGCGATGAACCTTGCGCGATCGGGTTGCCCGATGTCGCTCGCCAGTCACCCCACGCGCCGTAGACATACTGGGATGTCACGGCCACCCAGGACACATCATCCTCTGCGAGCTGCGCGGGATCGGGTGGGGGTGATAGCGCGGAGTTGAGCTTCACTGGAGCGCTGAAGGTCTTCCCGTTGTTCCGCGAAACTGCCGCGAAGACGTTCTGGTAACCGGGCGTCAAGAACGATGTCGGATTGTACGGAGGGTAGGCATTGCGCCACAGGGCAGCCAGAACCCCCGTAGGGCCATAGGCAATCCAGGGTTTATCGGTGATATGCGCGACCGATTGATCCCCAAGGATCGTTGGACTTGTCCAGCTGCTTCCCGAGTTGTTGGTCGCAACGACCTCGACTTCTTGGGGCACAGTCTTCGTCGCCGGAAGGCCGGGTAGACCGCCGGAAACAACGGCCCCGGGCAGCAGCAGCACGGCGTAACGGCCCTTGTGAGAAGGGTCAGCAGCGATGAGAACACCCGACCCCGATTTCAAATTGTCGAATACGACGTGGCGGTTCCAATGGGCTCCGGCATCAGTGGTGGTCTCGAAGACCGCACAGGGGCAGGTATGTCCAGGTGCGGCGCTCGAGATGTACCCAGCCGCAAGGACACCGAAAGCGGCCGCAATATTGCCGTCACCCGACTCCGGATACGTGTTGCACGTGACATTGTGGTTGGGGTTGGGCGCCGGAGTCTCTTCGCAGTCGAGCGCCTCTACTCGCCCCCATGTGCGTGCCTTGTCATGGGAAACGGCAACGTACCGCTCGGGATGACCGGTGGTCGATACGTAGACGGCACCGGTCGTCTGGTCCACGACCATCCACGGACGGTCGTAGGGGTTGACCCCGAACGCTCCGATGGGTTGGGGGTTCATCCCCCGATTGACCATCCCCTGCAGGTCCTGATCGGTCAGGACAGCGCTCAACGGCCCGAAGGACCGACCGCCATTGGTGGACCGGAAGACCGCGATCCCGCCCTGGGGGACGGTGAAGTTAAAGGGTGGAGGACCCGGAGACACAGAGTGCACAAACACGCCTCCCGCATAGATCGACCCGTCTGGTCCGCTCGCTTCGATCGGATCCCCGCTACCGTTGGTGGTCAACGTAAACCCAGTCGCCCCAGGAAAGCCGTGAGCGATCGCATACGGGTTCGGTCCCTCTGAATAGCCGGACGTGTGCAACGGCTTGTTATCAGCCGACCACGTCTTGCCGCCGTTGAAGCTCACCTGAAGACCGCCCGGCACGGCTGCGAACGTGTCGGCAGTCGTGTTCTTGGTGTAGGTGTTCCCGACAACCGTGTGGCCCATCACGATATTTTGAGGATTCTTCGGATTGATGGCGAGTTCTGGCTCTCCCCCTCTGACCACCTCGTTCATCACGTCGACTTCGAGGCGACCGCCTCCGGATGCGCCACTGGAGGTGCCTGCCAGATGTTGCGAACAGCGGTACGGCAACCCCCAAGGAGGCGAGCACCATCAGCCAACGAGCATGACCGCGACGAACACGCATGAGTCGTCGAACCCCTTTCTGCCTATCGCGGCGCCAGCGATGAGGTGATCCACTCCCGACAACGCATCGCGAACGCCGCGCATGTCCGTGAGCCCGCTGTCCGTCAGTCTTAGGGCAGCAAGTCCTCGCATGAGTCCATGGAGGAGCACAGCGGTGGCGATCGGGTCGACATCGGCCCGCACCGACCCGTCATGCTGGCCTGAGACGATGAGCTGGGACAGCCCTTCGTAGCTGCGCCTCTCGGCGTCCGCCATGCCGTCTACCGACGCGCCGGAAGGGAAAGTCGAGCCCCACATGACGAGGAGCGCTCGCTGGTCGGGTGTCGGGTCTTCGAACATCTCGAGGTAGGCGTCCACGGTGAGGAACACCTCGTCGAGCGCCGAAAGGTCTCCGTATTCGTTCCGCCTGGCTTCGCTGGGCCTCCCGCATCTCCTGGCCGATCCGGCTCTGCGCTCGCTCGGCCAGGCGGGCGACGAGCACGTCTTTGGAACCGAAGTGGTGGGTCGGCAGACCTCGGCTGACGCCGGCGCGTCCTCCGATGCTGGCCAACGACGCGCCCTGCACGCCTCGTTCGGCGACGAGCTCGGCCGCGGCATCCAGTAGGGCATCTTCGGACCGGTTCCGCCGCTCGGCCTGGCTCTGGCGTTCCTGGGTTTGAGCCACTTGAGTGAAGTTACTTGCTGACTGACCAGCAAGCAAGTACCGTTGAAGCATCGTAGTTGCCACGCGCCACGTCGGCTAGCCGGGAGCGGGGACCGTCTGACGGTGAAAGGAGGGGCATGTCGAAGTTCGATGTGGTGATCAAGGGGGGGACCGTGATCGACGGTCTGCGGACGCCGCGCTACAAGGCGGACGTCGGCATTGCCGGCGGCCGCGTGGTGGCCATCGGTCGGGTGGACGCATCGGATGGCCGTGAGGTCGTCGACGCCTCGCACAGGGTCGTGGCGCCCGGCTTCGTCGACCTGCACACGCACTACGACAGCCAGGTGTTCTGGGACCCGTGGTGCACCATGTCGGGCTGGCACGGCGTCACCAGCGTCGTGATCGGCAACTGCGGGTTCGGCTTCGCCCCCTGTCGGCCCGAGGATCGTGAGCGGGCCATGCTCACCGTCTCGCGCAACGAAGCGGTCCCGCTCAAGACGATGCGCGTCGGCATGCCCTGGGACTGGGTCACGTACCCCGAGTTCCTCGACAGCGTGGACCGCACGCCCAAGGGCGTGAACGTGATGTCGTTCGTTCCGTTGGCGCCGCTCTATGCCTATGTGGCGGGCGTCGACAACGCCAAGGCGTATCGGGTCACCGAAGCGCAGCTCGACGAGATGTGCCGGCTCCTCGTGGAAGGGATGGCGGCCGGCGGCTGCGGGTTCAGCGCACAGGTCTCCGGAGAGGTCGGGAACGTGCAGCTCGACTTCGACGGCACGCCCATGGTGACCGACTGCATGACCGACATGGAGGTGATCGCCTTCTCCCGGGCCATGGGCTCGGTCGGCCGCGGGACGGCGCAGTTGACTGGCACGCTCGAGACGGCAGCCCTCATGGCGCGCGAGAGCGGCCGGCCCATCATCTGGAACGCACTGTTGGCCGACGGAGCTCTCAACCAGCACGGCGGAGCCAAGTACAGCCATCGCGACGCTCTCAAGCAGCTCGCCTACCTGAACGAGGAAGAGGGTCTTCGGGTCTTCGCCCAGGCGCTCACGACCAACTTCGTCTCGGAGTTCACCCTCGAGGACTACAACCTGGCCGACACGATCCCCTGTTGGCGGGAGGCATGCCTTGGTACCGTCGAGGAGAAGATGGTCAAGTTCGCCGACCCGGCTCGTCGCGCGGCGATGAAAGAGATCCACGAAGAGCGCGGCGGCCTCTTCGGCGCGGGCTACGACCTGACCGACATCAAAATCCATTGGATCTCGAGCGACGTCCCCGGCGCGCAGAAGCTGAAGGAGACATACGAAGGATTCACCGTGGGGGAGGTGGCGGCCCGAGAGGGCAAGCACGAGATCGACGCCTTTCTTGGATGTCGCCGTGGCCGGTCAGCTCCGGGTGGGTTTCGCCACCCCGATGCTGGTGACCCCACCGGAGTCGATGAAGGAGATCGCCACCTCCCCTGTGGCCCTCCCCGGTATAAGCGACGGCGGTGCTCACACGAAGTTCGTGACCACGCGCTCGATCCCGACGGAGCTTCTCGGCTACTGGGTACGCGAGCACGAGATCATGTCGCTCGAGGAGGCACACTGGCGGCTTTCGTACTACCCGGCTGTGGCCGCTGGCCTCAAGGGCCGGGGCTTTCTGGCTGAGGGAGCACCGGCAGACGTCGTTGTCTACGACCCCGGACACGATCGACTGCACTCCCCAGGAACGAGTGTGGGACTACCCGGCCGGGGAATGGCGCCTGATCCAGAAGGCTGTCGGTTACGACCGCGTCATCGTGAATGGTGTGACCACGTTCGTGGACGGCGAATGCACAGACGCCACCCCCGGCAGGCTGCTGCGCCACGGCACCGATTGAGGAGGGAGCCATGCCTACCGCCGAATCCGAGATCGGGAAGGTCTTCGACGCCGACAACCATTATTGGGAGGTCACCGACTCCTTCACCCGATACCGCGACCCTGCGTTCGCCGATCGGGGTGTCGTCCTGAAGGAGGTCAACGGCAAGCCCCACTACTTCTTCGGGGAACGGGCCCACCCGATCATCCCGGGTCCCGGCGACGCCCACCCCCGCCCGAGACCCGGCGCGCTCTACGACTACTTCGCGGGGAAGAGCAGCAAGGAGCGGGTCGGGAACGAGCTCGCTTGCGAGGACCCCGCGGCGCATCCCGAATGGTTCAACCGCGACGCCCGACTCGCCTGCATGGATGCTCAGGGCGTCGAAGCGGCGTGGTTGTTCCCGTCGCAGGGCGTCTGCATGGAGGGTCCGATGCAGCCCGACATCGAGGCGTCGATCGAGGTGCTCCGGGCGTTCAACCGCTGGCTCGACGACGACTGGGGATTCGCGTATCAGGACCGCATCTTCGCCGCCCCGTTCCTGACCCTCTCGGACCTCGACCGTGCCGTCAGCGAACTCGAGTGGTGCCTCGATCGCGGCGCTCGCATCATCACGATCCGCAACGGACCGGTTTTCAGCCCTGAGGGGTTGCGTTCCCCGGCCGATCCGGCCTTCGACGCCTTTTGGGCCCGGGTCCAAGAATCCGGCATTGTCGTGACCACGCATGCCGGATTTGAGGACGGCTACACCGATGTCGCCGGAGACATCGCCCAGACGTGGGGCCTGGAAGCGGCACCTGACGGCGATCGGCGTCCAGACGCGGCGGCGGTCCAGTCCGCGTCCTTGGTGGCCCAACTCATGAAGCACCGGCTGATCGGGGACTTCGCCACCGTGCTGGTGCGCACACAGGCTGTTCGAGCGGTTTCCCACCGTCAAAGTCGCCTACATCGAGAACGGGGCGGACTGGGTTCCACGGTGCCTCCATTCGCTGCACATGCTGGGCGGTCAGAATCCCGGCATGTTCGCCTCGGATCCGGTCGAGCAGTTCATCGACCACTGCTGGGTGGCGCCATTCGTCGAGGACAACGTCGAAGACCTGGCCCGACACCTGCCGGTCGAGCGGATCCTGTTCGGCTCGGACTGGCCGCACGCCGAAGGCCTTTCGCAGCCACGCGACTTCTTCGCCAATGTGGCGTCGTTCTCCCTGGACGACCAGCGCAAGATCATGGTGGAAAATGCCCGGTCGTTGACCTTCGCTTAAGCGTGCCCACGCGGAAGTCCGGGTTACGCCGGAGAGTCGTCAGCTCGGGGGTGCGTAACCTTTCCGAAATCGTCGCTCAAGTCGTTCGCAACGAATAGTAGAGCGCTCTACTACAGGGGCGGATTCGGAGGACGAGGTGGAAACTAGGTGGACGGAACAGCAAGCGAGGGGACTGGCCACGACCCGACGGACCAAATCCATCACCTTGCCAAGGTGAGGGTCGCGGGTTCGGAATCCCCGTCTTACGCTCCATCGCAGCAGGTCAGAGGCGGTTTTTTCAACCCCTTGCGGAGCCGGCAAGGCAACACCAATGCGCTAAGCGATGCTCGCTTGTTTCTATCCGGCCGATTTGACGGTTCATTTGGGTTCACAGGTGCTCGCGGTTTTTGGGAGCGTCGACGAGTATCAAGCCGAGCTTGAGCAATCCCCGGTAATCAATCCCGAGTCACAATTCACGAGGTCCCTGTCAATGACTTCGGTCAGAACGAAGCATCTAAGTGTGAAGGCATTCAAGACTGCCATCCCAAACACTGTCGGCACACGCTTCGAACTGTAGACCCGCGGCCGCACCAAGTCTGCATTGTAGAACTGATCTCCGACTTATGGAGGAGACACCATGCCTAGTCGCTGAAGCGTGGACTGTTGGTCCCACATTTGGTCGCCGCGATCGACCCAGATTGCCCCGTCCCCTTGTACCGGAAGCTCGGTCCTTTGATGTGAGATCGTTCGCGAGGACGAAATAGCGGTGCTCGGTGAGATGTCGCTCACATCCATGTTCTGATAGCGCGCGGAAGGCGGGACAATCATCGGGCTCGCCACGGCTAACGGTCGCTGGGTTTGCCGAGGATTCACTAAAGTCGGGTCGCTCGGCGAGTTGGATCGGATCGAGTCCGTACTCGCGCGGCCGTGAGCTCTTTGCCTCCCGTCGCCAGATGGCCGATGGCGCGTCAGAGCTCTCATTATTCGGCTTTTGATCGTTCAGTTCTCCACTGCTGCGGTCGGATTGGACCCAGTCGTGTGGCTACCGGGTTCACAGCACATCGCGTTTGTTGGGGTGCGCGACACTGCTAGTCGTCGGCATTGCTGGGCGGTCTGTACCTGCGCTGTCTCGCCATCAGTTCTATGTGCCGATCCTGCCGTCGCGGCGAGGCCGAATGATGTGCCGCGATCGGCTGGCTCCCAGAGCCGAGAAAGGCAGGATGCGGGGTTGCGGCGGGCACGGAATCAGATGTGAACTGGGGAGGATCCGAGAACGAGGAGAGTGATATGACGGACGGCTATCGCAAGGACCCTGAGGCGGTCGCCCAGCTCGATGAGCGCCAGTACGCCGTCACCCAGGAAAATGCCACCGAACCGGCCTTCGACAACGAGTTCTGGGACAAGAAAGAGGCGGGCATCTACGTCGACATCGTGTCCGGAGAGCCCCTGTTCGCCTCCACCAAGAAGTTCGACAGCGGTTGCGGTTGGCCCAGCTTCACGGTTCCCCTCGAGCCGAACAACGTGCTCGAGAAGACGGATCAGAGTCACGGCATGATTCGCACCGAAGTCCGCTCGAGCCACGGGGACAGCCATCTCGGGCATGTCTTCGACGACGGGCCGACCGAGGAGGGCGGCCTGCGTTACTGCATCAACTCGGCTGCCCTGCGCTTCGTGCCCTACGAAGACCTCGAGGCCGAGGGCTACGGACAATACAAGGAGCTATTTGACGGACCCAAGGAATTAAGAGGAGGAAGTCCGATGACCGCACGCGGACCGAAATGGCGATCCTGGCCGGGGGCTGTTTCTGGGGCATGCAGGACCTGATCCGCAAGCGCACCGGCGTGCTTTCCACCCGAGTCGGTTACACCGGCGGCGACGTGGCTCAACGCCACCTATCGCAACCACGGGACCCACGCCGAGGCGATCGAGATCACCTTCGACCCGGACAAGACGTCATATCGCGACCTGCTCGAGTTCTTCTTCCAGATCCACGACCCGACGACCCGCAACCGCCAGGGCAACGACGTGGGCTCGAGCTACCGCTCGGCCATCTTCTATCTCGACGACGAGCAGCGTCGGGTCGCCGAGGACACCATCGCCGATGTGGAGGCCTCGGGACTGTGGCCCGGCAAGGTCGTCACCGAGGTCGCTCCGGCCGGCCCCTTCTGGGAGGCCGAGCCAGAGCACCAGGACTACCTCGAGCACTATCCGAACGGCTACACCTGTCATTTCCCGCGTCCGGGATGGGTCCTGCCCCGCCGAAGGGACGTCGTGGCCTGAGGGCGCTCCGATCTATAGAAGCACAGCGATACATGAACGACATCACCAGACCTCATGCAAGACGAACGTCGCTACTTGCAGACGAACGAAGTCTGGAACGGCATCATCTCGTCGACGGCTGGCACCGCCTTGTACGCCGTCAGTAGGGACTCGAGCGATAGTAGACCGCTCTACTACAGAGACAGACTCGGTGGACGTAGTGAATCGGCCCGGGAATCCTGGAGGCTCCTTCCCTTGAGAGGATGGAGCAATGCCAAGGAACACCCGATACTCCCCGGAGGTGCGTGAGCGGGCCGTCAGGATGGTCGCTCGAGCACCGAGACGAGTACCCCTCGGAATGGGCAGCGATGACCTCGATCGCCGCCAAGCTCGGCATGACGCCCGAGACCCTCCGGGTCTGGGTTCGCCGGGCCCAGGTCGACGGAGGGCGTCCGGCCCGGGCTCACTACCGACGAACGCCAGAAGCTGAAGGACCTCGAGAAGGAGAACAAGGAGCTCCGGCGGGCCAACGAGATACTGAAGGACGCCTCGATTTTCTTCGCGACCGAGCTCGACGGTCGAACGAAGAAGTAGTCCGCTACATCGATGCCCGCAAAGGTCGATGGGGAGTCGAGCCGATCTGCACGACGCTGCAGTTCGCTCCCGCCACCGTACTACGCCGCCCGGCAGCCGGCCGACCGTGTGCCCGGCGCATCCGGGACGAGCAGCTCAAGATCCAGATCGCCCGGGTCCGATCGCGAGAACCTCGACGTCTACGGGGCCGACAAGGTCTGGACCCAGCTTAACCGGGAGGGCCACAAGGTCGCCCGCTGCACGGTCGAGCGGCTGATGCGTGATCTGGGCTGAGGGCGCACGGCGGGGCAGGCAGTGGAAGCGCACCACCATCGGCGACGACACCCACGACCGTCCGGCTGACCTGGTCGAGCCGCCAGTTCGCGGCCGACCGCCCCAACCAGCTGTGGGTGGCCGACCTGACCTACGTGAAGACGCCACACCGGCTGGGTCTACGTCGCCTTCGTCATCGACGTCTTCAGCCGCTACGTCGTCGGCTGGCAGACCTCCACCTCGCTGCGCAGCGACCTGGCCATCGACGCTCTGGAGATGGCCATCCACGGGCCAAGGAGGCCGGCCTCGACGGTCTCATTCATCACAGCGACAGGGGAGTGCAATACCTCTCGATCCGCTACACCGAGCGACTGGCCGAAGCCGGCGTCGTTAACTCGGTCGGCAGCCGGGGCGACTCCTACGACAATGCCCTGGCCGAGAGCTTCAACGGCCTCTACAAGACCGAGCTGATCCACCGCCGTGGTCCCTGGCGGAACGTCGAACATGTCGAATGGGCCACCCTCACCTACGTCGACTGGTTCAACAACCGTCGCATCCACAACGAGATCGGCAAGATCCCGCCGGCGGAGATCGAGGAGAACTACTACCGTCAGATCGACCCAGCAGAACTGGTGGCTTCACAGACAACCGAGTCTCTATGAAACCCGGGCCGATTCATGAGGGCTCTTCCAATTAAGTCGGCGATGCCTCGATTCGCCGGCGCCCTCAAAGCCGCCAGGGCTCTTGGACTCAGCCCACAGGTTCAATCCTGGCTTACGTGCTCCACCAGCCGGGCGTAGTCGATCAGATGGCGATCGCTGAGGAAGTGCTCCCGGACGTAGCGGTGGGCTCGTCGTCCCATTGGGGCCAGCTCGTCGGCACGCTCAAGCAGTGACCTCATGGTCCGCCCAAACAGGTCCAGGTCACGAGGATCGTCTGAGGAGCACCCCGCGTCGGGCGGCACCTGGTCGATGATGCCTCCGACAGCGGACGCAACCACGGGCCGGGACTTCCACATGGCCTCTGTAACGGTGAGCCCGAATCCCTCCTCAAGACTCTTTTGCACCACGATGCTGGCGTGGCGCTGCGTGGCGTTGACCATAAGGGCATTCGACACGACGTCGTCCATGGGAAGCCCAACCAAGCGCACGTCATCACGGGCCCATGCAGGCAGCGCTGCCCCACGCCTCGAGGCATTCGGCTAGCACTTGAGCCCCTTCCGGGTCGTCGATCACGCCGTCGACCGCTGGGCCCACGAGGGCGAGCCTGGCGTCATTGCGCCCGGCCACGTGCTCGGCGAACCCGTGCAGGACGCCGATCATGTCCTTGAGGTGATCCCAGCGAGAGACCTGAACCACGAGACGACCCCCGGGTGAAAACGGCCCGGCTCCTCCCAAGACAGCGTCTTGAGAGGCGGGATGCTCCCCCGGAACCAAGCCGGTGCGGATAAGGAGTTCACTGACCCGGTCACGGGACAGCGGGCGGTTCTTGGGTGACAGCGGATCGATGGAGGGTTCGATTATCCAGACGTCAGCCGATGACAGTTCGAGCGGCACGAATGCCGCATTGGAGAAGACGAAAGTGTGGCACTCGGCCAAGTGGGGCAATAGAAAGTCCCAGGCCTCCTTGGTGTGCCCATTGGGCCGGTTGGTGCCGATGTGGCACCGCCACACGACGCGTGCGCCTCGGCGCGCTAGGTAGCCAGCCAGGCCGGCGGTCTGCGGATCGTGGAGGGTCACAACATCGCCCGGCTGGATCCGCCGACCGAGCCCAGCCATATTGGCTTCCAGGGTCGAGGTGTAGTGCGAATCCTCTTCGTAACTGAGCTCTCCGGCATCGCCTGGCGCACCGTGAAGACGGTTATGCAGACGCTTGGTGATGGCAAAAAACTGGGTATCGGCGTCGATGACCATCCAGCGGGTCTCGACTCCCGCATCATTGGCATAGCCGACGAGTAACTGCAGCATCTCTGCAACGCCCCCGCCGGCGGCCGTCGAACTTACGTGCCACATCCGCCGACCACCCAGAACGCGGCGGGCGTCTTGGGCTGCTTCTTGAAGACGAGCGGCGCGCTTAGCGCCCAACAACCGCGCCAAACGGTTAAGCGAACGCGGCGGGATAACGATCTCTCGTGGCTCCGCCACGCGACGTATTATGCCGGACCGCTGAGCCATCACGATGCCGTCGCACCCGAGCTGGCCACGCCAGCATTCCCGTACAGCTCACCAGGCCTACCAGCACTTCGTTCGCTGCGTGAAGGAAGTAACGTCAGCTTCGGTCGCCGGTCCAGCTCGAAATCGAATTCAACGGGCGCCATGTCCCCGTGACCAAAGTCCATGTCCAAGAGCGGACCTTCCTCCCTTGCGAACCGCCGATCCACGGTCCACTCTTCTTGTATGGCTGCCAAATCTGAACCCGTTTCGAGAGAGTCCAGCAGTACGATGCCCAAATGGACCTCGTTGGTCGTGGCATGACCCCCAGTGACCTGGCCCGGCGGGTCGCACACCGCCGCGCTCGAGTTAGGCATGAGCATCGAGGAGCTGGCTCAGCGCGGTGGAGTCGATCCGAAATACCTCGCGTACTTCGAGGAGAACGCCGATGCTCGTCTCAGCTTTGGTACGTTGAATCTCCTCGCGCTGGCGTTAGGCACGAGCCCAACTGAGCTTGAGGGCGGTCAGGTCGACCGCCCACGTGGGATGGGACGCGCCGGCCGTCATCCGTCGCTTGAGATGCTCACGGGCGAGCAGTGTGATGCTCATCTCCGAGTGGGAGGAGTGGGACGAGTCGTGTTTACCACGGACAGGGGGCCGGTCGCCCTTCCGGTGAACTTCGAGTATTCCGAAGGCCAGATCGTGCTCAGCACCGACGTGAGGAAAGCAGCTCTCCTCGATGCGTTGCCCGTAGTCGGCTTTGAGGTCGATCGCGTCGACGACGCCCTGAGCGAGGGTTGGAGCGTTCTGGTGAGCGGGAGCGCACGCGTGGTCGACGACCCCGAGGAACTCCTTCGCCTCTCCTCACTCGATCTCGAGGCCTGGGCCGGCGGCGACCGCCACGCACTGATCTCCATCACGCCAACTGAGATCACCGGCCGGGTGATCATTCACGACTCCGCGGCGCATCAAGACTGAGTGCGCGCGTTCCGAGTTAACGATGGTTCCTCTGGGAAGAAGACAATGATGATCAGAAAGAGTCCACTGGTCAGCTGCGATTTGTTGGTCTGTTGTGACTGCTGTGCCACAGCACGCTCTCCCACGAGCCGCTCTGTGCCGATTCGTGGTAAGTGACACAGCTCGCGCACGACACGTCAGAGCTCGCTCAGGAATGGTTCCTGGCACTGGTCGAGCACTCATCGGACCTGATGGTGGTGGTCAACCAAGACGGCGCTTTGGTCTACGCCAATCCGGCCGCATCAGTGATGTTCGGCGTTGCCGAAGGGGAGGCGATCGGCAGGAGTGCCTACGATTTCATCCACTCCGATGATGTCTCACGGATTGTTGCTATTCACGCCGAGATGCTCGAGATGCCGGGGGTTTCGAAAACTGAGACCTTTCGGGTGGTCGCCAGAGACAGCGAGGTCCGGGTCCTTGAGGCGGTAGCCACCAACTGCCTCCAGATTCCCGCCGTGGCGGGGATTGTTATCAATGGCCGCGACGTGACCGAACGCAACGGCTACCTCACGCAACTCGAGGCAAGCTTTGACGCATTTGTGGTGGCTATGGCCAACGCGGTGGAACTTCGGGACCCCTACACGGCCGGCCACCAGCGAAAGGTGGCCGAAATCGTGGGCAGCATCGCCCGGGAACTCAATTTACCTGACGGCGAAGTGAAAGGAATCGAGGTCGCTGCAACCCTCCACGACGTTGGCAAGATCGCAATCCCGTCGGAGATTCTGACCCGAACGGGGCGCCTGAGCCCGCCTGAGTTCGAAATCATCAAGACTCATGCTGAAGCTGGGAGTCACATAGTGGCTGACATCCTTTTTCCGTGGCCGGTGGCAACCATGATCCTCCAACACCACGAACGCCTCGATGGATCGGGCTACCCCAATGGGCTCACTGGGCCCGACATCCTCCTCGGGTCGCGGATCCTTGCCGTTGCCGACGTCATCTCATCGATGTCTGAACACCGCCCCTATCGCCCAGCCCTCGGTCTCAGTTCAGCACTCATTGAGTTGGAAACCAACAGGGGCCGTCTCTTCGACCCCGAAGTCGTCGACGCCGCTCTGCGCCTCGTCCGCGCCGGACATCTTCGACCGAGTCCGTCGCTGCACTGACTCGGGTATATCGATTCCTCTCGAATTCCATTCCGGGCCTAGGCAACTCCAATAACACTTCCGCTCTGCCGACCCCGGACTTCGAGGACACGGGGAATCGAGAGCAATCGTGGTATGAGGTAATCGACGAATCGACGATGTATTGCTCTCGCCTCAGGCGACGGCTTCCCGTCGGGGTACAGCCCCGATGGCCGCTCGGCGAACGAACGACGGTCACGGCACCTCATCGGCGCTCGCCCCGCTGCTCCTGAAGCCGTTGCCCCTGATGGTGCCAGTTCGGCTGCACAAACCAGGTACCCGCTCACGATGTGGAACTCGAGCCGGAGAATGTTTTGACGTTGTCCTGGCCGACCGTCCACGGCCGCGGGATCACGGCTCCGGCGAGGGCAACCTCATCGGGTGTCAGCACCGGATGGATCGCCCGATGGCTCGGACGTGCCACCCGACTCGCGCTTAGGTTCGAACGAGTTGGCCTGGAAGGTGACGACGGTTCCTTCGATCCGTCCGGCGAGCGGTGACGCGGCGTACACGCCGAAGACGACTGATTCGCCACTGAGGCACTGGGCGACGGGCACCACCTCGGGCAAGGCGCCGTGCACAAAGACAACGCGACCGACCGCTTCATGTGCCAGGAGCTCCACGCATTCGCCCCGGGCCATCTCTCGGCGCCTCAGTGGCGCATCCAAGTCAAGGTCGGGCTGGCAACAACTTGATCTCGACGTAATGCCTTCTTCCTTCCAAGACGGCGCCGATGACGTCGTGAATCGTCGATTGGAGGGCAGGTAGCGCGTCACGTTGTCCGTGCCCTATGTGGATAACCACGTTCTCTATATCCCCCCAGCCCGGCCACGTGTCGACGCCTGTGACGGAGTTGACACCTGCATCAGTCAACGCTTGATGGATATGCGAGGAAAGATGCGCCGCAGCCATGAATTCCACGGTGGCAGGCCTTCACGTCCCGAGATACCCCCAAAGGTCCCGCGTTTTCCCTCTGGTCAGCAACTCGCGCCTTCATCAGCCGATCAGGGTGGTACGCCGTAGTGGTTCCGCCGAACCAAACCAGGAAATTGACGACGCGTGAGCGGGGCCAGGACACGTAGTTCAGCGATCCACCTCGGCGCTATCAGCCGTCCCGCTACAGACCTCAAACAGACCACACTCTGCCGGCGCTCGGGAGTCACTCAATCCAAGGCATCGCCAGGCGCCCTTTGCCAGACGCTATGCCAACGCGAAGCTGCCCGGCCCAACGTGGACCGGGCAGCTTCGCTTGTAAGAGCCGAGAAGTGTCAGACGAGGACCGGCTCCCGAACCTCTGTCATCGTCTTCGTTTCGAAGATCTGCTCGGTCTCGGGCGTCCGGCGTGCGTGGACGAAGCCGAAGGCGACGAGCACTGCCATCAGCGCCGCCAGCACGAAGGAGCAGATGGCACCGATGAGAGCGATCTCAGCGAAGACCGAGAAGCCGTAGGCCTCGAGGAGAAGACCGCGAAGTGTCGTGCCCTGGAAGACGGTTTGGACTTTCGCCTCGGCTGCGGTATATGCCGGTGAACCCTTGGGGAGGTTCATGGCGGCTTCGCTCAGCTGTGAGTACGTCTTGCCGCCACCGATCTCCTGCAGGTGCACCGCGATGAAGTCATCCGCGTAGACCTGCGCTTGGGCTCCGGTCGTCAGTTCCTGGCCCGCATACTGGCTGACCGAAGGGATCATCGACGGGGTGATCTCGGACCCGGCCTTGGCATGTGCGAAGGCCGCCTGGGGCGGGAACACGATCTGCTGTTGCGCCAACTGGTTGTGCACGTTGTTGTTGGCGAAGTTGTAGCCAACCATCAGCAGCACACCCGCAACGACCAGCACTACGACCATCAGCGCGCCGCCGATGCTCACCAACGTGTCAAACACTCTGCGTCGCATTGAGAAGTCTCCTTTTTCGTGACCCCTCCGTGCGAGGTGGCCTGCCTCAATCATCAAGTGCAGGGGCCCGTTTGGGACCCCCGCGAAGGTCCCCTCGGGTAGGGGACTACGTCCTCAGGTGGTCGCCTGTCGGCCGGGACTAAGGTCCCGCCGCTGCGCTGACCATGGTCCCTAGGCGATGGCGCTCTTCGTCCGTACCCTCAATGAGACAGAGCGACGTGGAGTTGGGAGGAGCGTCCGGTGAGTCAGCCCTCACAGACCAGGGAGAACCCAGTTCTGCTTGGGGAATACCCGTCCGATCTCGAACGCGAGGTTGTCTCCAGCGATGGAATGCTGCGTTTCCGCCTCCGCCCGATCCGTTTCGATGATGGCCAGAGGCTGGCGGCCTTTCACGACCACCTGTCCGACCGCTCGTGCTTTCTCCGCTTCTTCTCCCTGCATCCCCACCTGACCCCCGCGGAGGTCGAGCGATTTACCCACGTCGACTACCAGCACCGGCTGGCCCTCGTCGCCGTCCTCGACGGCCACATCGTCGGAGTAGGTCGCTACGATCGCCGACCGGAGAATGAGAGCGCCGAAGTCGCGTTCGTCGTGACGGACGACTGCCAGCACCACGGCATCGGGTCGCTTCTCTTGGACGAGCTGGTGACCGCGGCACGGGAACGGGGCATCGGTACCTTCGTGGCCGAGACGCTGCACGAGAATCACCCCATGCTCGACGTGTTCTTTCACTCAGGATTCGACGTCACGAGTCAGTTCGAGTGCGGCACGGTGTCACTACGTTTTGCACTAATGCCGACGCCACGCTCTGAGGCTGCCCGCGCCGAGCGGCGCGCCAACTGGCACGTCGCGCCGTCGGGAAGCGACGACGACGATCACGACGCGTCAATGTGCGGTCGTCCGCAGGGTGACTGACACCGGGCCCGGGATCGACGTACTCAGCCTCGGGTGACCGTTGTGTCGGCCGAGCCTGCAAGGCGTCGATGAGCCGGCCGATGGCCGCCTGCCCGCCCGCCATATCCACGAAGTCGCGGCCGTTCTGCTGCCCTGAGCATCGTGTCGTCGGTTGGCCTGGATCGTCGGCGCAGATGCTTGCTGGCCCTCGACGGCGACCCCTGCTCGGCGTTGTTGCGTGGAGCGAACCCACCAATCTTGGCGAATTTCCTCGCGGTCGGGACCAGGGGCGCGGGCAAGCATGCAGGAACAGTCCTAGGCAGCACGAGTCTCGAGTTGGTGGAGACCGCCGGGACGCCGATCACCGTCGTGCCCCTGGGCGAGGAGTGACCCCGGGACCCGATGGACAGGGACGATCGTCATTGAATTGAAGGGGACGAACGTCCTAAATGGCGCTGCAAGAGATGCACATGGGAAGAACGTCCCTATGTCGCAACCGCTTCCCACGTGCACACTGGGGAGGTGAGCATGTACGTCGATATACTCGCCAGTGCAATCGACGAGTGGGTGACCGATCTCACCGGTCCGGACTTGATCGAGTACGCACTCGTCTGCCGAGAGGAGCTTCTTGCGATGTCGCCTCCCAAGGGGGGCTCGGCGTACACCGCTCTGGCCGCCCAAATCGCCTACGACCGATCCCTGATCGCGCTCTGCACCGAGCGTGGGATCGACGCGCACGCCACTACCTTTTCCTACCCCCCGTCCGAGCGACGTCGCATTGAGGCAATCCTTCGACAGCACGGGGTGAACTTCGAGACGGCACGGAGGCGCCGAGCAAGAGCCGAACTCCCTCCCTATCCTGATACGGCTGAGACCGAGGGCGGGTCCGGTCCCCGTGCTGAGGACCCGAAGACGCCACGACGCTTTACGACAGGTGCTGTAGGCCAGGCGGCGGCTGCAGTCTTTGAGACGGCTGAGGTGTCGGCCGTAGAGCTATCAGAGCACGACCAGTGAACGCTGGGCAGACGGCCCCTCTCAGTTCTCAGGGTCGCAATACCGCATGCGAATAGCCTGTCAAGGCGCCGTCGACCCTGATCCCTGAGCCTTTCGTTTCGTCGCGTAGATAGCGGCCTCAGTCCGGCTTGACATCTTGAGTTTGCGCAGGAGGCCAGTCACGTAGTTCTTCACCGTGTGCTCGGCCAGAAACATGGCTTCCGCGATCTGCTTGTTGGTCATCCCCTCCGAAATGTGCTCCAGGATGCGCTGCTCTTGGGGCGAGAGTGAGTCGGTGGTCGAATCTGTCTTCGGTGGGTTCGAGATCCTTTGCACCACGCGAGCCACGGCCCTCGGATCCATCAGTGACTCGCCCTGTGCCACTTTCTTCACGTCTTCAATGAGATCTCGCGCCTTGATCTGCTTGAGGATGTAGCCGGCGGCACCGGCCATCACGCTTGCGTACAGGGCGTCGTCGTCGGCAAAACTCGTGAGCATCAGGCAGGTCAGCTCGGGGTTCGCCGAGCGCAGGTCGCGGCAGACCTCGATTCCGCTGCTCTCCTCGAGACGGACGTCCAGGATCGCCACGTCTGGGTTCGCCAACGGCACCCGCGACAATGCTTCCGCAGCGGTGCCGGCCTCGCCCACTACCTCGAGGTCCGGATCGCTCTCCAGCAGGCTCCGGATTCCCTCACGTACGAGTTCGTGGTCGTCGAGCAGAAAGACGCGGATTGACATCAGTCCATTGTGCCAGCGACACACCGTTGGATGGCGCGCCGGGGTCCGCTGCCATCCGTCGGTAAGCTCCCCTCGTGCCCTACACCAGGGTGAGCGACCCTGAAAAGCTGAGGCGACTGCTGGCGGCGATCCTCGTTCTCACGAGTGACGTCGAGCTGTCCGAATTGCTCAGGACTTCGATTACCGAAGCCTGTTCGCTGGTCAACGCCCGATATGGCGCTCTGGGCGTGCTCAACGAACCGCGCACGGGTCTCGAACAATTCTTGACCGTCGGGCTGGATGAGGAGGAGGAGCGCGTCATCGGTGCCCGTCCGACTGGCCGCGGCGTCCTCGGGCTCTTGATCACTGACCCGGTGCCGTTGCGATTGCGTCGCATTGGCCAGCATCCCGATAGCTACAGGTTTCCCCCGAACCATCCCCCGATGACCTCTTTCCTTGGTGTGCCACTGAAGGTGCGGGACGTGGTGTTCGGCAACCTCTACCTCACGGACAAGATCGGTGCCGAAGAATTTCAGCGACGAGGACGAGGCGTTGGCCGAGGCGATCGCCCTGGCAACCGGCCTTGCCATCCAGAACTATCGTCTCCACGATCGAGTGCGGGCTCTCAGCGTTCTCGACGACCGGGACCGCATAGCTCGGGATCTGCACGACCGAGTGATCCAGCGGATCTACGCGGTCGGCATGAGCCTGGCCGGCGCAGCGAGGCTGGATGATCTCCCGCAGGTGCACGACCGCGTGGAGCGAGCGGTCGATGACCTCGACACCACGATCACCGAGATCAGGACCGCCATCTTCGAGCTCAGCGAGACCTCGTTGCCTGGGGGGCTGCGCGACGCCGTCATCCATTTGGCGGACGAGCTGACACCGACACTTGGGACACGTCCCGAGGTGCGTTTCGTCGGTGCGGTGGACAACACCGTTCCACCGCAAGTAGCCGACCACATCCTGGCCGTCGTCCGAGAGGCACTGACCAACGCGGCGAAGCACGCCGGCGCTTCTCGCTGCAGCGTGCAGATCAGCGTGGACGATGATCTTGTCCTCGTCGAGATCATCGACAACGGCAGAGGACTCGAGATCGATCCCGCGGGTTCTGTCGGGCATGGCCTCATGAATTTGCGTAGTCGGGCGGAGAAGTTGAGCGGGACCTTCGATATCCTCTCCGTCGAGACGGGTGGCACTCGGCTGAGCTGGTCCGTGCCTGTCTGAGCCTGGCCGCAGGCCTGTAGCTCCGCGCCGCTGCCGCATGCATGCACACATCCCGACACCTCGAGGCTGAATCGTGCCAGCGTCCGGCGTCGCCATGCTTGGAGTCTCTAGCCCGCTCAGGCTATGGACGTAGGGACCAAAGTCCCTATTCGAAGGGACTTTAGTCTCCTTAGCTGTGGGGCCCCGAGACGAGTCGTTTTGAGTGGCTACAGACGCCCTTACTACTCAGCGCTGCCGGCCGGCCGATGCAGCCCGGGAGATGTCGTGCTGGATTCCTGCGATGACCTCTCGCTGCTCCGCCAGAGAGCGACGAAATTCGGCGATTCGCCTCTCCAGTGGCCGCCGAACACCTCAGCGGCTTCCTCGTGCGCTGCAACTCTGTCCCTGATCTCCATGTGAGCAAGGTCGAGCTGGACGAGGAACTCGTCGACATGTGCTCCAAAAGTCCAACATCGACTCGAGGCGCCCCATGACGTCAAGGGCTTCGGCCGGTCGCGTCGTTTGTGTCTCGTCATGCATGGGCATCGCTCCTCCTCCGAATCGGTGGCTCTTCGAAGCATGGACGCCTTTGACCAATTCGCCTAGAGGACCATCGTCACATTCGGCGCTCGCCACTGCCCGCACCGACACCCTATGCAGCCCACATTGGGACTGCCGTCCCTGGTCCTCGGGACCTTTCTCCCTACGCGGACGGGACGGAAGAAGAGGACGATGACAAGAGACCTGAGACCTATCCGCGGGAGACAACTGTGGAACAAAATGACCTGAGCACTGAGGGCGTGGGCGAACTTCGAATCGTCGTGGGCACCGACGGCTCGGCGTGCGCAACGCGTGCGGTCGAGTTCGCCGTCAAGGAGGCGGCCCGGTGGGGTGCCCTCCTTCACGTGGTGACTGCGTACCGCGAGATGCCGACGACAGCTGGCCTCGTCGTGCCGCTCGAAATCTTCCAGGGGACGGCCGAAGCCATCGTTGCCGTCGCGCTCGATCGCGCCGAAGAACTCGAGCCCACCGTCATCCTCAAGGGCGAGACTGTGCTTGGTACCCCCGGGGCAGTGCTCGCTCGCTTGAGCAGGGGAGCTGTCGCCCTGGTGGTTGGCACCCGCGGCCAGAATGAGGTGACAGGTCTGATCGTGGGGTCCGTGTCCGAGTACGTCCTCCATCACGCGTCCCGCACCACGATCGTGGTGCGGTGACGTCCATGCGCTCGCTCTGCGGCTCGACCTCCTCGCGGGCGTTCCCCGAGGCGCCGCTGCGAGTGGCTGGCTGTGGCACCACAACGCTGGACGGATGCCTGAGTGTTGTGGACGCTCTCTTGGCGACCTACGCCCGCCAGCAGGGGGAGAACGCCGCCCGCACACGCGCCGTTCTCCTGGAACGCCGTCGTTTCGCGCAAGCGGCCGCGTGCATGTTCGAACGGGTCGTCGGACCCGCCTTTCGGGATATTGCCGTGCGAATGAACGGCCACGGCGGCGGCGGCTTGGTCGAGGAACGTCCGGAGGAAGGCCGTCACGGCCAGAGACTGACTCTGTGGATGTCACTCGACGGCCCAGTCGCTGTTCCCCCTCGGCATGACCGAAACCTCTACATCCAGGTCGACGTTGACGTGCTCGGGCGGTGCGTCACGGTCTGGGAGGGCGATCTGTGGCACAAGCAGGGAGCCAGCCGGCGCACCGAGCCTTTCACGCTGGAGGAGCTCACGACCGAAAGCGTGACGGACAGAGCGGTAGCGGTGCTCCGTCGAACCGTCATCCGCGGCGACCGGTCCAAGGAGGTGGCACAGTGAATCTCGACCAGAAAGGTTCGATCGTGGTGAAGCTTGACCCGAGAGGTTCGACCGTGCTTGGCGAAGAGGCGTCCCGGCGCCGCCTGGCACAGGCGGCAGCAGCGTCGGGCGTCGGACGACTCGCGATCAACGGGCTGCACTGTCCCTACGTGATACCCGTGAACTTCACGGTGGTTGAGGGCGGAATCGTGATCCGGCTCGGAACGGGCTGGGCCGCATTTCATCTGGATGGTGCTGCCGTGACCTTCGAGACCGACGAGGGTGTGGCGTCTCGACGTTCCGGCTGGAGTGTTGTGGTCGAGGGTGTCGCCCGCGTGGTCCCGTATGAGGAGGTGGCCCGGCTTGGCACCAACCTGCCGATCCCCATCGTGACGGAACCCGGGGACCGCGTGTTCGAGATCATCCCGTTGAAGGTGACGGGTCGCGCCGTCGAACCCGATCTCCGAGGTGAGCAGAGGCAGCCGGCCGCCGAGTCGCCCGCTCGCCCGGGTCCGCGATGACGCCCAGAACTGCGCCGGTCGGAGGTGTGGAGTCTGGGCCGGTGCTGGAAGCGAACGACCTCCGCTCCATCGACGCCTACTGGCGGGCCGCCAACTACTGCTCGGTCGGTCAGATCTACCTCCTCGACAACCCATTGCTGCGAGAACCGCTTCGCGCTGAGCACATCAAGCCACGCCTGATGGGCCATTTCGGGACGACGCCGGGACTCAACCTGATCTACGCCCACCTCAACCGCGTGATCGTCGCCCGCGACCTCGACATGATCTACGTCATCGGGCCCGGACATGGAGGACCGGGCATCGTCGCCAACTCGTATCTCGAGGGCACCTACAGCGAGTTCTACCCCCACATCACGCAGGACGAGGAGGGCCTCCGACAGCTGTTCCGGCAGTTCTCCTTCCCGGGCGGCATCCCCAGCCACGTGTCGCCGGGGACCCCGGGCTCGATCCACGAGGGGGGAGAACTCGGCTACTCGCTCGTGCACGCCTACGGGGCGGCCTTCGACAATCCGGACCTCATCGTGGCCTGTGTCATCGGCGATGGAGAGGCCGAGACGGCGCCGTTGGCGGGGTCCTGGCACTCCAACAAGTTCCTCGATCCGGTCGGAGACGGCGCGGTGCTCCCCATCCTCCATCTCAACGGCTACAAGATCGCCAACCCGACCGTCTTGGCCCGGATCGGCGATGACGAGTTGCGGTGGCTGCTCGAGGGGTACGGCCACCGCCCCATCTTCGTCGCGGGTGATGACCCCTTCGATGTGCACGAGCAGATGGCCGCGGCGCTCGATCGAGCCCTCGACGAGATTGCCGACATCCAGACCGCTGCCCGGAGCGGCACTTCGAGCGGTCGTCCCGTCTGGCCCATGATCGTCTTACGCACGCCCAAAGGCTGGACGTGCCCGAAGATTGTCGACGGCCTGCCGGTCGAGGGCACGTTTCGTTCCCACCAGGTGCCAGTCGGCGACGTCCGGACGAATCCAGAGCATCTTGCCCTGCTCGAAGCCTGGATGCGCAGCTACCGGTCCGAGGAGCTCTTCGACGATGCTGGGCGCTTCCGCCCCGAGCTGGCAGCGCTTGCACCGTCGGGCATGCGCCGCATGGGCGCCAACCCCCACGCCAACGGCGGGCTCCTCCTCAAGGATCTCTCCGTGCCCGACTTCACCGACTATGCGGTGCCCGTCGACCGACCGGCCACGGCGTGGGCGGAACCGACGAGAGTGCTCGGAGAACTGCTCCGCGACGTCATCACGGCCAACCCCACGACGTTCCGCTTGGTCGGACCGGACGAGACAGTCTCGAACCGGCTCGGGGCCGTGTTCGAAGCCACCGAACGCGTCTGGGAAGCCGAGATTCACCCCGCCGACGAGCACCTCGCACGGCAAGGTCGGGTCATGGAGGTCCTGAGCGAGCACCTCTGCGAAGGGTGGTTGGAGGGCTACCTCCTGACCGGCCGCCACGGCCTCTTCAACTGCTACGAGGCGTTCGTCCCGATCATCGACTCCATGGTCAACCAACACGCCAAGTGGCTGAAGACCTGCCAGGGCATCCCGTGGCGCCGCCCGATCGCGTCGTTGAACTACCTCCTCACGAGTCACGTCTGGCGCCAGGACCACAACGGTTTCTCGCACCAGGACACCGGGTTCATCGACCACCTGGTCAACAAGAACTCCGACCGGGTGCGGATCTACCTTCCTCCGGACGCCAACACGTTGCTCTCGGTCGCCGACCACTGCCTGAGGAGCCGCGACTACGTCAATCTCGATCGTCGTCGGCAAGCAGCCGGCCCTGACGTACCTCTCAATGGAGGACGCGGTGGCCCACTGCACGAGAGGTCTCGGCATCTTCGAGTGGGCGAGCAACGACGCCGGCGCCCTCCCTGACGTCGTCCTTGCGTGCGCGGGGGACGTCCCGACGCTCGAGACCCTGGCCGCAGCCCATCTGCTGAGGCGGCATCTTCCGTCGCTCCGGGTCAGGGTCGTCAATGTGGTCGACCTCATGCGCCTGTGCGATCAGAGCTGCGCACCCGCACGGCCTCTCCGATCGCGAGTTCGACGAGCTCTTCACGAGCGACCGCCCCGTGATCTTCGCGTACCACGGGTATCCATGGCTGATCCACCGGCTCACGTACCGCCGCACCAACCACGCCAACCTGCATGTGCGGGGCTATCGAGAGGAGGGCACGACCACGACTCCCTTCGACATGACGATGCTCAACGACCTCGACCGCTTTCACTTGGTCATGGACGTCATCGACCGTGTTCCCGGCCTCGGCGAGCGGGCCGCCGGTCTCCGTCAGGAGATGCAGGACGCACGACTCAGGGCCCGCGCCTACACCCGCATGCACGGGGAGGATCCCCCCGAGATCACCGACTGGGTGTGGAGCGAGTACGCCCGATGAACCTGCTGGTCGTGAACGCGGGTTCCTCCAGCCTCAAGCTGCGTGTCCTCAACGCCGACGACGACCTGCTGCAAACCGAGGACCTGCCGGCCGTCCGGGGCGTGTTCGATCCGGCCGCGCTGCAGACGATTCCTCGCTGAGCGGACTGGGCCGATTGCCGCGGTCGGCCACCGCATCGTCCACGGCGGGTCTCGCTTTGTCGGCCCGACTCGGCTCGACGCGGCGACCATCGAAGCTCTACGCGAACTCGTCTCCTTGGCGCCCCTCCACCAGTCGGCTTGCCTTCGGGCCGTCGACATCGTCAGCGAGATCTTGGGCGAGGTGCCGGCGGTGGGGTGCTTCGACACCGCCTTTCACTCGAGCCTGCCCGAAGCATCGGCCACGTACGCCGTCCCACTCGAATGGCGGGACCGGTTGGGGGTGCGTCGCTTCGGCTTCCACGGTCTGAGTCACGGCTACGCGTGGCGACGCACGATCGAGCTCATGGGACACTCCGGCGCCGGCGTCCGCATGGTCACCTGCCACCTGGGCGCAGGGGCCTCCCTGGCCGCCGTCTTCGAGGGCCGTTCGGTCGACACCACGATGGGTTTCACTCCCCTCGAGGGGCTCGTCATGGCCACCCGCTCGGGCACGATCGACCCCGGCCTGATCCTCTGGCTGGCCCAGGAGCAAGGGATTCCGGTCAGCGACATCGCCGACGCGCTCGAGCACGAATCGGGGCTGCTGGCGCTGGCCGGCTCGTCAGACATGGCAGAGGTGGAAGCGCTGGCGACGGAGGGTCACGCTGCAGCCAGGCTTGCTCTCGATGTCTACGTGCACCGGCTCCGGGCAGCCATCGCGGCGATGGCCAGTGCGTTGGGCGGCGTCGATGCCGTGACGTTCACCGGAGGCGTCGGAGAGAACGCAGCGCGCGCTACGGGCCGAAGCGCTGTCAACGATGGGCTATCTCGGGTTGTCGCTCGATGACGACGCGAATTGTTCGGCAGAGCCGGACGCGGAGATCACGGGCGCGCGTTCTCAGGGTCAGGGTCTTCGTGGTCCGAGCGAGAGAGGACCTCCAGATCGCCCGCGGAGGTTCGATCGCTCCTCGGGTGAGAAACAGCCGCGATCGCGGACGGGCCCACGCTGCAGCACCCTCACCATGCGCGACCACTATCGGCTGATCACCACCTTCAGCGCTCCCGTGTCCGACGCATGTGCGAAGGCACTCGTATGCCTCGAGCATCTGGCCCAGCTCGAAGTGGTGCGTGACGAACTGGCCTCCGTCCAGCTGGCCCGCCGTCAGGAGACGGAGCAGGGTCGGTGTCGAACACGTGTCGACCAATCCCGTCGTCATAGTGACATCGCGAATCCAGAGCGATTCGAGATGCAGCGTTGCCGGCTTGCCGTGCACGCCGATGTTGGCCACGTGGCCGCCCGGCCGGACGAGCGCGGTGCACAACTCGAAGCTCGCAGGCACGCCCACCGCCTCGATGGCGACGTCGGCGCCGAGGCCATCGGTCAAGCCCTGCACCACGGCGATGGGGTCGTCGGACCCGTTGTTGACGGTCACGTCGGCACCAAAGCGCTTGGCGGCATCGAGTCGGGCGTCGGCGAGGTCGATGGCCACGACGTGGCTCGGCGAGAACAGCTGCGCCGCCATGATGGCGGCGAGTCCGATCGGTCCCGCGCCGACCACGGCAACGGTGTCGCCCGGCTGGACCTGACCGTTGAGCACGCCCACCTCGTAGGACGTCGGGAGGATGTCAGCCAGCATCAGGACGTCCTCGTCCGCCACGCCGGTCGGGACGAGATAGGTCGACGTGTCAGCGAAAGGCACCCGGACCAGCTCTGCCTGTGTCCCGTCGATGAGATGGCCGAGGATCCACCCGCCGCCTCCCAGGCACTGTCCGTAGCGGCCCTCCCGGCAGTAACGACAGAACCCGCAGGCCGAGATGCAGGAAACCAGTACACGCTGACCGACTTGCCGGGTCTTCACGCCAGGGCCTACCTCGACGATGGTGCCGACGGCCTCGTGTCCGAGCACCCGTCCCGGCGTCGTCTCCGGAACGTCGCCCTTCAGGATGTGCAGATCCGTGCCGCAGATCGTCGTGGCGTCCACTCGCACGATGACGTCGCCGTCGTGCTCGATCGTGCGGATCGGCCACCTCGGCCCAGCTCTTTCGGCCTGGTCCCTCGATACACAAGTGCTTTCATCGTCGTTCCTCCGCTCTGTGCTCACTCCAATGGTGCGACCTCGGCGCGAACCACAACTACGGACAAACGTCCCATTTCGAACGGGAGCAACGTGTCCGATCGGGGTCGAAGGGACCCTTTGCCCTCGACGACGGGACCTTCTTCCGTAGTCGGCGATGGGGCATCGGACAAAGCTGGGGCCGTTATCGAGCACCACGAATGGGGGGAAGGAACACGATCATGAGGCAAGACACTCCGATGACCTCATCCCGCTGCGAGCAGCGGGTCCTCGTCGGCGTCGACGGTTCCGAGTACGCCAAGCGCGCCCTCGCTCACGCCGCCCACGAAGCGGCCCGGACGGGCGCTGTCTTGCAGATCGTCTGCGTGTACACCATCCCCTCGGAGGAGTCCTGGTTTCTGGCCGGGGTGCTCCCTGAAGACGCAACCAGCATCGTGAAGGAGTCAGTCGAACAGGCCAGGTGCATCGAACCCGAGGTGGTCATCAAGGGCGAGGCCGTCCTTGGTGGCCTGCCGGGGGAGGTTCTCAGCGAGGTGGCCGAAGAGGCCTCGCACCTCGTCGTCGGTACCCGCGGCAGCGGGCACGTGGCTGGCCTGACCCTTGGGTCGGTCTCCGAGTACCTGCTTCACCACGCACCCTGCACCACGACCATCGTTCGCTGACGGAGGCCCATGATTATGTCGACCGACAGCTCGCTCTCCGCCCTCGATGCAGCCTTTCTGCATCTCGAGGACCAGGGGACACCGATGCACTTGGCGTCCATTGGGATCTTCGAAGGAAGCCCCCTGCTGAACGAGAGGGGAGCCCTCCGCCTCTCCGAACTCCAACAACTCGTCTCCTACCGATTGCAGTTCGTGCCGCGGCTCCGGCAGAAAGCTCATGCCGGGCTCTGGCACCAGGCTCCACCGACGTGGGAGGACGACAAATCGTTCGACATCCGTCATCACCTTCGGGAATGCCAGCTTCCCGCCCCGGGCAACGAAGCGCAGCTGCTCGAGCTAAGTGGGGACCTGCTTGCGCAGCCTTTGGATCGATCCAGGCCGATGTGGGAGCTCGTCTTCATCACCGGGCTCGCGGATGATCGGATCGCCATCGTCGAGAAACTTCACCACTCCATGGCCGACGGGATTTCCACGGCCGAGCTGGCCATGGTGCTCTTGGATCTTTCACCCGAGCACACCGACGTCCACGCCGAGTATCACTGGGTGCCCGATCAGGTCCCCACAACTGACGAGCGCACCCTCCGCGACCTGCTTCGCCTCGTCGGCGTGGCTTGCCGCGTGCCGGCCTGGGTCGGGAGGTCGATCGCCCACCCGGTCCGCCGAACCCGGTCCATGCGACGACTAGGCACGGCGCTGGCCGCCATGCTGCCCACGGGTCTCATCACCCGACCTTCCTCAATCAACCGCCAGATCGGTGCCGGTCGCGCGGTGCACCTGATCCGCACGGACCTCGAAGTGGTGCGCGCCGCTGCCCACGAATACGGGGCAACCATCAACGACGTCGTCCTGGCGACAGTCACCGGCGGCCTGCGCGCTCTGCTGGCCGCACGGGGCGAGCTCGGCTGCGTCTCAACGCTCCAGGCGGTCGTCCCGGTCGGGCTCGAGATCGGCGAAGGCCGCGACATGGGCAATGGGGTCTCGGCGCTCTTCGTCCGTCTTCCGGTTTCCGAGGAGGATCCCCGGCGAGCCCTGGAAACGATCTCGTCGACCACCAAGAGAAAAAAGGACAAGAACCAGGAAGAAGTGCCCTTGGTCGCTCTTCGACTGCTCGATCCCGCGCCCCAGGGTGTCCTGGCCGGTGCCACGAGCTTGTTTCGGTATCAGCCCATCTTCAACCTGATCGTGACCAACGTCCCCGGGCCGACCGGGCCTCTCTACCTGTTGGGTGCGCGCTTGCTCGAGGCATTCCCCATCGTTCCTCTCCTAGGCAACCAAGGGCTGGGCGTGGCCGCTCTCTCCTACGACGGCCAAATGACCCTGGGCGTCTTCTCCGACCCAGAGGTCGTGCCGGACGTGGCGGTCTTCTGCGAGGGCGCCTCGAAGACTCTCGACCAGCTCGAAAGTCGAGAGGTCCCTAGGTGACGGGACGTTGGTCCCTAGTCGGGGTGCAGAGAACTCTGAGTAAATAGGGGAACGAGCGACAAGGAGCGACCCATGGCAACGCAAAATCAACCGGCTTCTACACCGGACAGGGTGGTTGTCGGTGTTGATGGCTCACCGGCTTCCTTCGAGGCGCTCGATTGGGCGCTTCGTTACGCAGAAATAAGTCATTCCTGCGTTGATGTTGTTTCCGCGTGGGATTGGCATGTTCCTATGAGCTTGGCTCCGATGGCGCCGGACTTTGCTCCGGAAATAAGCGCAGAACAGATGCTGGACTGTTTGATACGAAAGAAGAGAGCCGAACACCCAGATCTGCAGATCGATGGTCGTGTCGTCCAAGGCAACACAGCCTCAGTCCTAGAAGACGCTTCCATGGAGGCGGCGCTGCTCGTGATTGCGACGCGAGGTCACGGAAAGCTGGTTGGTCTCCTGCTCGATTCTGTCAGCGAACACTGTGTGACCCATGCCCGGTGTCCTGTGCTCGTGTACCGCGGCGAGTCCGTTAGGTCTCCGGTCGGGCACGACCACGACGTCTGAGCCCATGTCGGGAGGAAAGACAGCATGACCGCTCGTGTCGAACGTGCTGATGCCGGCACAACGCAACCAGGCGACCTCGCACGGCGGGTCGCACATCGCCGTGGTGAGCTGGGCATCACTGTCGAAGATCTAGCAGAGCGCAGCGGCATCAATCCGGGCTACCTCGAGTACTTCGAACACAACGCAGGTGCTCGCCTCAGCGTAGGCGCCCTGAATCTTCTCGCCCTGGCCCTCGGCACTTCAGCCATCGACCTTCAGGGCGGCCAAGTCGACCGCCCACCAGGGACGGGAAGGGCCGGTCGTCATCCGATCCTTGAGATCCTCACCGGGGAGCAGTGTGAGGCTCATCTCGAAGAGGGAGGCATCGGGCGGATCGTGTTCACTGCTGAGCGCGGACCCGTCGCGGTGCCGGTGAACTTCGATTACTTCGAAGGACAAATCGTGCTAAGTACCGACGTGAAGAAGGCGGCTGCCCTTGAGGCGCTCCACGTGGTGGGTTTTGAGGTCGATCGCGTCGATGACGCTCTAAGCGAAAGTTGGAGCGTCGTGGTGACCGGAAGAGCTCGTGGGGTTGCCCAGAAATTGTGGACACGGTTTTAAGCGGCTTGTTGCTTGTGGGCCAACGTTAACTCGAAGCGGATGGGGCTGAGGTTGTCGGCCTTGGCACAACGCCGTTGGTGGTTGTAGAAGTTGATGTAGCGGGCGATGCCGGCTCGGAGTTCGTCGAGGGTGGCGAAGGTGTGCCGGTAGAAGTACTCGTGTTTGAAGATCGACCAGAAGCTCTCCGCGCTGGCATGGTCGTAGCAGCTGCCCGTCGCTCCCATGGAGCGAACCAGACCGACGGACTCGCAGAGCTCGACGACCTTGCGATCTGAGAACTGGCTGCCCCGGTCGGTGTGAAACACGCGTCCCGTCGATCTGCCCGAAACGGGTCAGCACTGATTGCTCCAACGCCTCGAGGACGATCTCGGTCCGCATGTGATCAGCCACCGAGAACCCGAGCACCCGAGACGATCCCTCGTCGCGGATGGCGCACAGGTAGGCCTCGCCGCTCCCGACCGTGAGGTAGGTGATGTCGGACGTCCACAGCTCGTCGATCCCCTCTGGATGGAATTCCCGCTTCACCAGGTCGTCGGGGAATGTGGCGGCTGGATCGGGGCTGGTGGTGACCTTGAAGAGCCGTGGGCTCACCCCAACGATGCCGAGGCTGGCCATGCGGGCCGCCACGGTGTTGCGGCTCACCCGCTCCCCGGCCTCGTGCAGGTCGAGAGTGATCCGAGGAGCACCGTAGGTGCCGTCGGAGCTCTTGTGGAAGCTGATGATCTTGGCGTCGAGATCGGCCCGACGCACCTCGCTCGGCAACGGAGGGCGGTCCTGGGCCGCTCTCCAGCGGTAGTAGCCGGCCGTGACACCTCCAACAGGCGGGCCATGCGGGTGATCTCGAAGTTCGCGCACTCGGCGGCCATCAACGCAAATCTCTCTGCTTTGGTGGATTCGAAGCGAAGTACGCGGCAGCTTTTCCCAAGAACGCCAGGTCCTTGTCCTGTTCGGCGACCTGGCGGCGCAACCGCAACAGCTCGGTCCGCTCCGCCGCCGTCAATGGTTCATCGGTCGATCCAGCCACCGCGTCCATTCGGCGCCGCTCATCGCGTACCCATCGGGCCAACGAGCTGTCCGCCACCGACAGCTCGGCAGACACTTCGGCAATCGATCTGCCGGTATCGATCACACGATGCGCGGCCTCTGTCTTGAACTCCAGCGTGAACCTACGCCTTGTAGCTCCCATATCGGACATCCTTCCAGCCGACCGAAGGTCGGCTTGTCAGGTGTCCACTAATTCTGGGGAACCTCATCGCTTGGTCGACGACCCCGAGGAACTAGTTCGCCTCTGCTGCCTCGATCACCAGCCATGGGCAGGCGGCCGCCGTCACGCCCTTGTCTTAATTGCACCGAAGGAGATCACGGGTCGGGTCATCGTTCACGCGATGCTCCCAGATGACACCAGAGTGGCCCTCACCACCAATGAATTGAACCCTCGCCCGGACCGATGAGTTGAAACAAACCCACTGACACCGTTTTCTGCAGTCGATCGTGTGGGTCGTCACTTGCTCTCTGCCGCTCTTCGGCGAGTTGTGGAGTTCGAAAACTGCCTCTGCCGCCGGTCCGCCAAACGGGTCTTTGGGGATCCCGTGGTCGGCGCTCCAGTCGTCAAGCCGTTCGTAGGAGTGGTTGAGCTTCAGAGCTCAGAGCCATCGGCACAGGTCGCGAGGTTCGCGATCACAGACTCGACGCGGCACGAGGGTAGTGATTAGGCAGTTGAGCGCTGAGAGACGAGCGACGGGGGACGATGTGACGGTGGCGCCTGACCTTTGGGCGCAGACGCGCGGGCGTCACCTGGGCGACCAGGACGTCTTGACACAGATATATATGTATCATATAAGAGTTACTATGACAGTAACTAAAGATCCGGCCGAAGTTCAGCTTCATGGCGCAGCGGGACGAGTACTTCTCTTTGGCGCCTCTCGCGGGCTCGGCCTCGCACTTGCGAAGACGTGGGTCGAGGGCGGCTGGTGTGTCACTGCGACTATTCGTGAAACCGGCAAGACGGCGCTCCATGAGCTGGCCGAGCGGTACCGAGCACAGATGCAGATCGAGTCGCCGCTCGACGTGACCAGCCCCTTCCAGATCGCCGCAATGCGTGACCGCTTGGCCGGCAGGAAGTTCGACCTTCTCTTTCACAACGCCGGTACAGCGAACCGGCCGGACGAGACGGTCGCAGAGACCTCGACCGACGAGTTCATCAAGGTGATGGTCACCAACGCCCTCAGCCCGCTGCGGGTCATCGAAGCCTTCCAGGACTGTGTCGAGCCGACAGGCACCATCGGCGTCATGTCGTCGGGCCAAGGCAGTGTCGCCAACAACACCAATGGAGGCCACGAGGTCTACCGTGGCAGTAAAGCGGCGCTCAACAGCTATATGCGCAGTTACGACGCCCGTCACCGTGGCGAGCGACGAACGCTGATCCTCATGGCCCCCGGATGGGTCAAAACCGACCTGGGCGGACCCGATGCCCGACTGAGCATCGAGGAAAGCATTCCCGGTGTGGTGAAAGTCATTGACAGCCTGCGGGGCCAGACGGGACTGCACTATGTCGACTACCTCGGGCAGACCGTGCCGTGGTAGGCGGTAGTTCCAGGGGACACTCGGGGGGACTAGTGGTTCCGCCGAGTTCGGCCAAGCAAGCCTGGACGCTCATGCGGCGGTTTGTCGATGGGCACAGTCGTCATCGCGACCTTGCAGAAGCACTTGGCTTCAGCCTCGGGGCCGGACGCGGCAAGGTCCTGTTTCAGCTACGCACCGGACCATTGACGCACAGCCAGCTCGCCGAGCTCAACCAGACGACCGGGCCGTACGTCTCGCTCATCGTCGACAAGCTCGAGGAGCACGGGCTTGTTCAACGTGGTCCCCATCCCGACGACCGTCGCCGCAAGCTCGTCTCCCTGACTCCCATGGGGCGCGACGCCATCGCCACGGCCGAAGCCATCCTGTACCGCCCGCCCGTGGCAATCACCGTACTTACAGAGGAAGAGCTAGATCACTTGATCGAACTGATGCAGCGTGTCGTCGACGCTGACGAGTCACAGGCATGAGGAGGAGCAAGCTGGCTGCGTGGTTCCCTCCTCGCCTTCTCACTATTGCGTCATTGCGTCATTGCATTTCGAGCGCGCCGGTTAGTCGAGCGCTCTCCTACAGCGACGGATTCGAGGACGGGCTGGAAGGCTGTGATCGTTCCTGCTCATTGCACCGGATGACGGGCTCAGCACGCCAGGGCGCGCGCTTCGCTGAAGCATTTGTCCCGAACACCGTGGGCACGCGCGTCGAACTGTGATCGGCGACCATGCCTAAGTCTGCCTTGAGAGCCTGATCTAGGACTCATGGTGGAGACACCATGCCGAGGGAAACGTCCCTGAGGCATGGACGATTCGTTCCACATTGGTCGCCGTTACCGACTTCATAGCTCCTGACGGCACTGCGGAATCGTTGGTGGATGGCGTTTGGATGGGGGTGTCCTTCAGCCCCGTTCGCAGAGAATGATCAGACCGTCGACCGTGCGTCCACCTCACGCACACGCTGAGCAAGAGCCTCCAGCAACTTGCGTACCACCGGCGGGGCTTTTTTCATCAACGTCAGCAGATCCTCACGATTGAGCTCCAGCACCTCGAGATCGGTCGTGGCCGTCACCGTGGCTGATCGTGGTTCACCGTCGATCAGCGAGAGCTCACCCACCACATCGCCCGGCCCCAGCCGGGCGATCCGCTTGCCGTCCCTGGTCACCTCCGCCTGCCCGGTAGCGATGAGGTAGGCCAGGCCGCCGACGGCGCCCTGGCGCGTCATTACGGTCCCTTTCGGGAGGTCGGCCTGGACCGTGAGGGCGGCGACCTGCGCGAGCTGATGCTTACTGCACGTCGAGAACAACGGCATTCCTGCGAGGAGCTCGATTCTGCGAGCCCGCCGTAAGGAGCCGTGCACCCCGCCACGGTAGCGAAGAACGGAGTCCGGGGCTGGGCTACCACTGCCCGCGAAAGGCCCATCCCTACAGACAGCATGTTTTCGGCCAGGCCGTGCCGGGTAGGCCTCATCCACCGAAAAAGGGGGAGGGATGGCCGCGCTGGCCGATGCAGGCAGCGAGAGTGCAGAGATCAGTGACGGGTTTCGAACCGTCGGTTGGGGCGTAGAGGAGGCGCAGGCGGCGGGAGCCAAGGTGATCGCCGCGCTCGGGATCTTCGGTGACTTGTTTGCCATGCTGGGCGACGCGGTCTGGTCGACGGGCGACGCTGTCGTCCACCGACGATTCTCTTGGGCTGAATTTGCCGAGCAGAGTTGGTTCCTCATCTCGGTGACCGTGCTCCCTACGATCCTGATCGCCATCCCCTTCGGTCTCGTGCTGGTGCTCGAGGTGGGCGGACTTGCCGTGCAGATCGGTGCCAACGCCATCGTCGGTGCCGTGGATGCAATCGGCATCGTGCGAGAGGCGGCCCCAGTCATCACGGCCATCATCCTCTCGGGGGCGGGCGGCTCGGCCATCTGCTCCGACCTGGGATCACGCACGATGCGCGACGAGATATCGGCCATGTGGGTCATGGCCGTCGATCCCATTGAACGTCTGGTGGCTCCCCGGGTGCTGGCCACGGTGGTGGTAGCCCTTTTGCTCAACGGGATCGTGGCCTTTGCCGGCATCATGAGCGGCTATCTGGCGGCCGTGTTCATCCTTCACACCAGTGCCGGCGGGTTCCTCAATTCGTTCAGCACCTTCGCTCAGCCCGCCGATGCCATCGAGTCAATGTTCAAGGCGGGACTCTTCGGTCTGTTCGCCGCCGTGGTCGCTTCCCACCAGGGCCTGAATGCGAAGAGAGGCCCTGCAGGAGTGGGTGAGGCCGTCAATCGCTCGGTTGTCATCACCGGTGTCGGCCTGTTCATCCTGAACCTGCTGGTGACCGACGTGTTCCTGGCCATCGTTCCCCCGAGGATTCTCTAGTGGATACCCCATGAGCGACGTCCTGCCAGCTCCCGAAAGGCGTATGGCGAGGCGGGCTCCAGCCGCGGTGAGCCGACGAGTGGCATTCCACTCGGTCAACGTCGGCTACCGGGTCCGCAACCAGTTCGTCTGGCTCGGCGAACTACTGGTGTTCGTTGCCAAAGTGATCCGTGCCGTGCCTACCGTCCTGCGGCACCATCGCAGGGAACTTGGGCGTCTCATCGCAGAAGTGACCTTCGGGGGTGGGGTCTTGGCCATCGCCGCCAGTACGATCTTGGTGTCTGCCCTTCTGGCGTCGGTGGTCGGGGTCCAGCTCGGCGTCGAGGGACTTCAAGGCCTCAACATCATCGGTCTTGCCCCGCTGGCCGGCCTGCTCTCCGCCTTCGCCAACACGCGGGAGTTGTCGCCGCTGCTGGCCGGCTATGGGCTTGCCGCGGTGATGGGATGCAGGTTCACCGCGCAACTCGGGGCCATGCGGGTGAACGAGGAAATCGATGCGCTGGAAGTCATGTCGATACCGTCCATCCCCTATCTCGTCACCACCCGACTTCTGGCGGCACTGGCTGCAGTCATACCCCTGTACCTGTTGGCTCTGTCAGGTGCCTACCTGGCGACCCAATTTGCGGTACTGACCATCGCCCATCAGGGCTCGGGAACATATCTTCACTACTTCTACCTGTTCCTCAATCGGCGCGATGTGTTCTATTCGGTGGTCAAAGTCGTGGTGTTCGCTGTCCTGGTCACCATCATCCACACCTACTACGGGATGACCGCGTCGGGGGGTCCCGAAGGAGTGGGTCGCGCCGTGGGGCGGGCTGTCCGAACCAGCACCGTCGTGATCGCAATCTCAGACATGCTGATGACCCTTCTGTTCTGGGGGGTGTCGGTGCCGGTGAAGGTGACCGGATGACAATCACGGCCCCCCCTGCTCCCGGGCCGGACACGATTCCGGTCGACATCGTCGATACCTCGCGCAACGGGTCGTGGAAACTGGTCGCACTCGGAGCGGCATTCGCGGCCCTGCTCATCGCAGTCGTTGTCGTCGTGCTCGAATCTTTTAGCGGCGCTTTCTCGACGTACGCCACCGTGGAGGCGGAGCTGCCAGCCTCGTCGACGGCGGTGGCCGTGGGGGCACCGGTGGAGTACCGCAACGTCACCGTCGGCACGGTCGCAAGCCAGGGGCGATCGGTGCCCGGTGGGTTCGTGGTCCTCACCCTTCACATGCAGAGTCAGATGCTCCCCGTGATCCCCGCCCGGGTGCGGGCGACCGAGACTCCCGTCTCGTTCTTCGGGGACCCGTATGTCGAACTCCTCTCGTCCTCGCGTCCCGGGAGCGCCCGTTTACATGCCGGCGAATCCATTCCCGCCCTGCAAACTGCCCAGACGGGATCCCTCCAGGCGACGCTCGGAAGTCTCGACTCCTTACTGATAAAGCTCCATCCGGCCGAACTCGATGCCGCCTTGACCGCACTGGCCAGTGCCGTCCAAGGCAACGGAACATCGCTCGGACACAATTTGGTCAGGGCCAACACTTACTTTCAACAGATGCTCCCCCTCTGGCCCACGGTCGTCTCGAATCTGAACACGCTGGTTCCGGTGGCGAACCAGTTCGCAGCCTCCACACCGGACATTCTGCAGATCCTGGCCAATCAGACGATCACGGCCAAGACCATCACCGACCAGGCTTCGGGGGTCCGCCGCGCCATCGGGGGAGGCGAGACCCTGAGCGGCGAGGCCGCACAACTCCTCACCGCCATCCAGCAGCCGTTCAACGTACTGACTGCCGACTCGGGCCCGTTTCTGACGGCCATTTCGCAGAACCCGAACGAGATCTCCCAGCTGCTCCACGGTCTGGACGCCTGGGCCAACGCGTGGGTCTCGGCCGAGAGCTCCGGGCCATATCTCGACTTGACCCAAACGGAGGTCGTCGCCAACCCGGCAGACCTGGGCTTGGCCGTCCTGGGCGGACCGCAGGCCGCTGCCTATCTCTCCGCAGGGTTGGGCCCCGGCTATGTCAACCCTCCGACGTACTCGTCCGCCGGCCATCTCCTCGGCACGTCCCCGTCGATGCCCTCCGGGTCGGCGTCCGCGGTGACCTCGGAAACCAATACAGCTCCGGTGCTCTCGGAACCCTCGCAGACGCGGGCGGTCTCGGAGATCGTTTCGGCCGTCAGCGGTTCGGCTCCGTCCTCGTCCTCCGTCTCGACCTTGCTGCTCTCGCCGGTACTCGAGAGTTTGGTTACACGCTCATGAGAACACGCCATCCCCGCCCAGGACTCCCGGGCACGGTGGTGAAGGTGGTCGTGTTCATCGTTGTGTCGGCCATCCTCACTTCGATCGTGATCTCGACGCTGCTCGACGTGAATCCGCAGGCTGCCACCGGTTTCGTTGCCCAGTTCTCCAATGCCTCCGGCCTGCAGTCGGGCGATACGGTGCGCATCGCAGGTGTCGAGGTCGGCAAGGTCGGCGCGGTGACGCTCCAGGACAATCGCGCCGAGGTTTCCTTCAGCGTCGACAATTCTCAGCACCTCACGACAACCTCAGTGGCCGCCATCCACTTCGAGAATCTTCTGGGCCAGCGCTTTTTGGCCATTCTCCCGGGAGCCCGCCGAGGCAGACCACTGCCCCCGGGCGGCGTCATCCCTCTCGCTCACACAACCCCGGCGATCAACCTGACGGCGGTCTTCGACGGCTTCCAGCCTCTGTTCGCCGCTCTCTCGCCCGACCAAGTCAACCAACTGGCCGGGTCGATCATCGACGTCTTCCAGAACGAGTCGGGGACCATCTCGAACATCGTGGCCGAAACGGCTTCCCTGACTCAGAATCTGGCGGACCGCCAGCAGATCATCGACACCCTTCTCACCAGCTTGTCGAGCCTCCTCAATACGGTCGGGGTTCACGACACGCAGCTCGGCCAGCTCATCGGCAACTTCGACACCCTGATGACGGGCTTGGCCGGCTCGCGGGCACAACTCGGATCGGCCATCGACAACCTCTCAGTGGCGGAGAGCACGACGAGCGCGTTGGTCAACCAGGCTCAACCCAGCCTCAACCAGGACATTCAGGGTCTGTCGACGGCGGTCCAGTCGCTGTCGGCCAACCAGAAGGGGCTCAACGGCGTGCTCCAGGGATTTCCGGGTCTCCTCGACACGCTCACCAAGATCCAGAGCTCGGGCAACTGGATCAACGTCTACCTGTGCAATCTGACCATCAACGTGTCGGGCCAGCTCGACATCTCCCTCGTCCCGGGGGTGAGTCCCACCAACCAATATCCCAATCCGGTGACCCTGCCTTCGGGAGCCATCGGTGACCAGGCGACTCATACGGCGAGCTGCTCATGAAGCGATTCCGCGAACGCAATCGGGCGATGACCGGACTGGTCGGAATCGTGGTCGTCACCGTCCTCGTCGTCGGGGCATTGCAGTTCCCCAAGCTTCCCCTCATCCACGACAACGCCACGTACCAAGCGGACTTTGCCAATGCCGGAGGTCTTGCCTCCGGGGACATCGTCACCGTTGACGGCGTCCAGATCGGAACCATCACCGGCATGACCCTCGAGGGCGACTTCGTCCGGGTCACCTTCACCGCATCAGGGACCAACCTGGGACCGACTTCGTCGGCCGCCGCCGAAGTTCTCAGTCCCGTCGGAACCGAGTACATGGAAGTCACGCCTTCGGGCTCCGGTTCGCTCCAGGCTCCGATTCCCGTGTCCCGGACCAGCGTGCCCTACAACCTGGTTACCGCGCTGTCGGGGCTGGGGTCAGAGATCCAGCACTACAACCTTCCACAGCTGGAACATGCTCTGAACGTCGGGAGCCAGGATCTCAACGGGACCGCGGTCAGCCAGACCACGAGGGCCTTTCAGGGTCTGGCCGATATCTCTCGGGTGATCGGCAACGAGGGAAAGTCGTTGGCAACCATCGTCACCCAGGGAGCAGCACTGAGCAAGGTCCTGTCCCAGCGCAGCCATCAGCTGTTCGATCTGTTCGGCCAGAGCGACCTGGTGCTCTCCGTGCTCCAGCAGCGCCGTGCGGCCATCAATCAGCTGCTCGGTGCGACATCGACGCTGAGCGCGGCAGATCACCTCGATCCTGTCGGTCAACCGGCCAGCCCTCACCACCTTGCTCCAGGACCTTCAGTCCGTGTCGGCCGTTCTGGCCAAGGACAGCAATGACTTCGGCCAGGCGATTCCCGTTCTGGCCGCCTTCAGCCGATATTCGGCCAACGCCACCGGCTCTGGCGCCTTCGTCGATGTGGCCGTGCCCACGCTGCTGATTCCTGACAACGTGGCGGTCGAGTGCTCGACGGCGGGGTCCTATCCGAGCAGTAATCCGCAAGTGGGGTGCCGGCCGTGACGCCGCGCGATCTACCGGTTGGGAACAGCGAGCGCGGCCTCGGGACGAAAAAGGATCCCTCTCGGCGCCGCCGGCCTGCTGGCGGTGATCGTCACCGCCCTGCTGGTCGCCCTGATCGGCGTGGGCATCGCCGCACAGGTGGCCGGTGGTGGATCCTCCATGACCATTTCGGCCAGATTTGCCACCGCACCCGGCCTCTATACGGGCAACGCAGTCGACGTTCTCGGCATGCCGGTCGGGACGGTCACGAAGATCACCCCGGGCCCGAACTACGTGACCGTGGTCATGCAAGTCCCCGCCTCGACGCCGATACCAGCCGGCGCTGACGCCTTGGTCATGGCTCCCCAGGTGGTGAACGACCGCTACGTACAGCTCAATCCCGCCTACACAGGCGGACCTCGAATCCCGAACGATGGCGTGATACCGATGTCACGCACTGCGGTGCCGATTTCGGTTGACGGAATCGTCGACAGTCTCGACCAACTGGCGCGGGCGCTCGGCCCCAACGGGGTGAACGCTCACGGCGCGCTGTCCGGCTTCTTCGCCAGTTCGGCCCACGCCTTCGGAGGGGACGGCGCTGCATTGCACTCGACGTTGACCTCCCTGGGCCAGGCCCTCGGCGCCCTTTCCTCCAAGAGCCCTCAGCTGACCGCTCTCTTCGACAACCTCGGGAATCTCAGTCAGGTGGCGTCCCAGTACACCGGCACTTACCAGGCCTTCGCCAACAATCTGGCCGCGGTGAGCACCGACCTGGCCGCTGACGACGGCAATATCGGTAGTGCCTTGGCCAACCTGCAGCGGGCCCTCGCGGCCTTGGCTCAGTTCACGGCCACCAACTCCTCGGCTCTCGGGACCAGTGTCACCAACCTTGACGCCTTTGCGGGCGCCGTCGCCGCCAAACAACAGCAACTGGCCCAGGCCCTCGGGTCGCTGCCGGTCGCCCTCGGCAACATCTCGCAGGCCACAAACCCCAACGCGGCCGGTGGACCCGCACTGCGGGCCCGGCTCGATCCGACGGGGGACTCGCAGGGCTTCTCCCAGTCGGTGTGCGGGAACCCGCTCCTTCGCCTTCTTCTTCTCTCGATCGACCGGTCCCAGGACACAATCCCGACGATCGACCTCGACTGCGGGGTCAACGGTCTGTTGGCCAATCTTCCCACTCCGCCGGGCGCGTCGTCGGGCCCGAACCTTTCCGTCGGTGCCCTGGTCGGAGGCAAGCCATGAGCGACGAACTCCACACCTTGCACAATGCGGCGAGTGGAACTCAGGGACATCCGCGTTCGAAGCCGCGCGTGGTCCGGTCCTGGGCGAGAAGGCCGGTCGCTGCGGCCGCGACCTGTGCGATCGGCCTCCTGCTCAGCAGTTGCGCATTGAGCTTGCAGTCTCTTCCCAAGATCAGCGGGGTGAGCACCGGCACCTATCCGATCTACGCCGCGTTCTCCAACGTTCTCAACCTGCCGGACGACGCGCAGGTCCGCGTAGGGGCGCAGGTCGTCGGACAGGTGGGAGCCATCTCCACGAAGAACTTCCAGGCCGACCTCACCCTGGACGTGGAGCAGGCGGTCCACCTGCCGATGGGAACGACCGCACAGGTTCGTTTCGACGATCCCTTGGGCGATGAGTACGTCCTCCTGCAGCCGCCCACACTTCCCGCCAATGCGAACCGGATGAACATCCGATTCCTGAGTCGCGGGGCCCGGATTCCTGAGAGCTCGACAGGCACGGCACCCAGTGTCGAGGACACATTCGGTGCGCTGTCCCTCGTTCTCAACGGTGGGGGAATCAACCAGCTCCAAACCATCATCGAACAGCTCAACAAGACCTTCAACGGCAATCAGGTTCCGATCCGCTCATTCTTGACCACGATCGACAATGGAGTGAGCTCCCTCTCCGGCGGGAAAGCGGCCATCGATGGCGCCCTGGCCTCCATCTCGAGTCTGAGCAGCAAACTCAACGGGGGGCGCGCCACTATCGCCACAGGCATAGGGACGATCGGACCGGCCATCGGCGTGCTCGCCAGCGAGAACAAACAGATCTCCGGCTTGCTTCAGCAGTTGTCCAATCTCGGAGCGGTCGGCTCCGAGATCGCCGCGCAAAGCGGCCAGAACGCGGTTGTCGACACTCACGACCTGTTGCCGGTAGTCCAGCAACTCAATGCGGTGTCGTCCCAGCTGGCTCCTGATCTCAGCGCACTCGCCAGCTTCGAGGCCGAGACTCCGAAGATCGCACCCGGTGACTACCTACAGGTCAACGCCAACATCAACGTGGATCTCCCCTCCGGGGAGTTCGAACCCTCCTCTCTGAGCTCCGAGCTTTCCGCCCTCGGCTCAGCACCGACGGGTTCGGGATCCCAACCGATGGAGGGGAGACAAGCAGTATCCGATCTTCTCGCCGCAAGTACATGGTGATCGAGCGATGAACAGCAAACTCCTGCCACGGATGATCGCACTGGCAGTGGTCGTCTTCCTCGGCGTCTATTACATCGTGTTCGACGTGATGCAGTACCGGGTTACCTCACAACCGTTCCCTGTCACCGTCCTCATGTCGAGCGCGGGTGGCCTGTACTCGGGAGCCGATGTGACCTACAGGGGAGTGCAGGTCGGAAAAGTGACCGCCCTCGATCTCGGGCCGACTGAAGTGTCGGTCAAACTGGGTATAGATCCGGGGCAACAGATCCCCGACAACGGTCCGGTCCGGGTCAAGGAACTTTCGGCTCTGGGCGAGCAGTACGTCGACCTGCAACCGAAGAGTCCATCCGGACCCCATCTGCACTCAGGATCGGTCATCCCCGCCAATCGGGTGGTCCTTTCCACACCAATTGGCTCGACGCTGGTCGACCTCAACAAAATGCTCCAGAGCATCAACCCGCACGACCTGCAGACCGATGAGAACTTTCTGGCCAGTGCCTTCGTCGGTACCGGCCCGGACCTCCGGACGATCATCGTGACCGGGCAGCGGCTGTTCAACGCCCTTGTCGCCGCCCAACCCGAGACAGTGAACCTGGTGGTCGACGGTCAGACAGACCTACGGACTTTGGAAGCGACCGATGGTGACCTGGCGACCTTTGCCCAGGGCTTGGCGTCGGTCACTCGGCAGCTACGCGACTCCAATGCCGATGTGCAGGCACTCATCCGCAACAGCCAGAAGGCCGAGCAAAAGCTGAACCCGTTCCTGGCCGCCGACAGCACGCAGATCACGTCGCTCATCGTGAACCTGGGCATCGATGCGCAGGTAACCGCAGAACACAGCCAGGACACGCAAGCCCTCTTCGCGCTGCTTCCCGTCGTATCCCAGGACCTGGCGTCCGTGGTCGGGAACGGCGCAGTTCACGGCGAGCTTGCCTTCAACACGGAGGATCCTGTCTGCCCCTACATCCTCGGCGGCCTGATTCCGGGGCCGACTCAGACGGTCACCAGTCCTGATCTGACCAACAACTGCACCGCAGCGGCGCCCGGAATGCTTCAGCGTGGCGCCAACAGCATTCCGAACTTCGCCGGCGGCTGAGCCCGCCGTTCACGGGCGACAGGAGACCCGTCCTGTTGGTGAGGAGCGCAGTGGTGACTCTCGACCCGGTTTCAGACGCCCGAAGACGGGCATAACAATTTGCACACAATGGTACGCACTGCGGCAGTTGTTTGGCCGCCAGAAGGGCGCAGTGGGGGGAAGGTGCGAGGAGAGCCTGCGAGGCTGAAGAACAACAGGTTGATCGCGTTCTGCGCGTCCGGAAGAAGGGCTCTGGTGGGCGTGGCGGCGCTGGTCACCGGAGCGACCACCGTGGCGGCGCCGCTGTGGTCGTCATCGGCCGTCCCCGCCGCAGCAGCCACTGGACATGGCTCGCGGGCGGGGTCCAGCAATGCAACGGTCGCCCACACGGGCGGCTCCTTGCTCCGGCCGAGTGGGAGGCGATCGGGAAAGACCGCACTCGTGTCGAGCAAAGTGATGTTGACCGCTTCCAACATTCCTATTGACTGCGTACCCAATCCCGTTGGGCCCCCCATCAGTGCCTACCAGCTCGGGCTGGTCGGGACAGCAGCCAACGGATCTCTCACCGCGGGACCCGCGACGGTTGCCGGCGTCAACGCCAAGTTCTGCGGGATCGTGACACTGGCCCAAGGAACGCCTCCTTGCCCGGTCACCGGGACAGTCGAGTCACCCATGGATGGTCAGTTGTACGGACCTCTGTCGGTCGCGCTCACACTGGTCCCAGGGATGACCCCGACGATCGGGTTCACTGCCGACCCCGGCCCGATCACCGGTGGATTCACTTGCATCTCGTCGCAGAACGGGCTGGCCGTCTTCCTCAATGCCCAGGTCAGTGGAAGCACTACGCCTTTGTTCGGCGTTTCCTGCACCATCGGCCCGCTTAACCTGCCGCTCACCGGGGTGGTGACCGGACCCTACAGTGCCCTCACTACCACCCTGAGCAGCAGCGATTTCACCGTGCCGGCAGTGACCCCGTCACCGTCCTGCCCGGCTTCGGTCGCCGCCAATATCGACGACATCGCCGGGCTGCCGCTCCCCGCTGGGCGGTCCAGTGCCACGTTGCCGATCACCGCATCGCTCTATCAACCGCCGGCGCCTTAGTCATCCAACGCCGACGAACGACAGGTCTGAACCCAATGACAACCAACGTAAATGACACCCAACGAAGGAGGACCAGAACACCATGTCAGTACTCACGACGATGAGTCAGAGAAAGAGGAAGAGGGAGGCACTGCCAACAATGTCATACCTGAAGAAGACCAGCTTCGCGATGGTTGCCGCTGTGGCGCTCGTCTTCGGGATCGCCACAGGGGCCTCCGCGTCACTGCCCATCGGCACCACCGTCACCGGCGCGCTCAAAACGGGAACGGTCATGACATTCAACGGAGACATCGACTCGGTTCCGATCTCAGTCACGTGCACCAGCTTTTCCGCTAGTGGCAAAGTGACCAGCGCTTCGGACACACTGCCGCTGTCGGCTCCTCCTTCCATTACCGGGTGCACCGATAACTCGGGTGGAACCGACACGATCACCACCACCGGCAAGTGGAAGATCACCATCGCCGCAACGAAAATGACCCTGAAGGCTCCCCAGGACGGAGCCACCTTCAAGTCGAGCATCCTTTCCGGTTGCGTCATCACCGCCTTCCCCGATGCGAAGGGCAAGGTACCGGGCGATTACAACGGCAAGAACACTGACAAAGTGTCCAACGCCAGTGTCCCCACCTCGGGCACAGGGTGCACCAGCACCACGGCCACAACGTCGGCCACGGTGGTTCTGAAGCCGGCTCCCGGCGCGCCTCCCTGGTAGGCCGGCGAGGATTCGGACCGTTCCGGCAGAGCCGATGGGCTCGCCACGAGTGAATCCCACGGTGGGTGGGCGGTGTGAACAGCACCGCCCACCCGCCGCGGGGGCTGCAGGTACCGGCCGCGTCCAATCGATGGCTGGCAAGAGAGGTCAGTTGTCGTCGTCCATCCTCGTAGTGGTTGTGGTGATATCGGTGGTGGCGGGGTTCTCGGTGGTCAGCACCCCCGGCGTCGCTGCCCCGAGCCTCTCTCGATCGAGCGCCGCTGCGGCACACTCCGCTCTCGGCGTGGTCACCAGGGCCGCACCTCCGGCCAGGGAACCGGGATCGGCCGGAGCGAGCGCGTATCTCGCTGATCTGCCGCGGGCGGAGAGCATCACCTCAGATCGACTGGCCGGAGACACTCCGGGCATGCCGGCTTGTGATCCGCCCCCCATGCCGGCGGCCACCTACCCTCCCGGCGCCGCTTACGGCGTACCGTTCCTCGCTGCCATCACCAACGGCCAGGTCCTCGCCGGGTACGACGAATGGACCGCCAACAACCTGGTATGGACGGCCGACAACACGACATTCGATCTGTACCCGTGGCAGTCGAAGATCTACGACATCACCGGCTGGGTCACCGGGCTGCTCCAGCTCCCAAGCCTGACGGCCGAGATCGCCCCTCAGGACGTCGTCTTCTGCGACCAGGGAGGGGCGAGCTGTCTGAGCGCGGACTGGCCAGCCGGGCAGTGCGTGCAGATAGAGGCGCAGTACGGCCCGTCGCCGGCAAGCAAGACGCCCCCGCCCGCGTTGGGGAGCTCTCACCCCGAGGGCACCTCGTGCAGCGACTACTCGACACCTACGTTCGAGTGCTTTCCCTACGTGGTGAGCCTCACACCCTACGGGACGACATCGCTCACGGTGTCGGGCGTCCAGCCCGACGGCGCTCTCGATGCCACGGTGGCCACCGGGGCGGTGGCGACAGTCAGCGAGGTCCCTCCACCGCCTTCGACATCGACGTTCACGTGTCAGGCCCTCCCGACATCGGTCACTCTGTCGACCACGGCAGGAGGTCTGCCGGCCACGGCACCTTCTGCGCCGACACCCCCGGAGACCGATTACAGATCGCCCCAGACGCCGCCTCTGCCGATCACCGGGCCCTTGGTCGGCTCCACGGGCACCGTGGCCAGCAATGACTTCTCGGTACCGGCATTCGTTCCGAACGCCACCGGCACCACCCCGTGCACTCCCTTCCTGGCCGCCAGCCTCAATACCTACGCCGGTGGATGGGACGCACTGTTCAAGGATCAGGACATGGGCCTCTACTACGTCAATGGCGGCACGAGCCCGACGGTAGCCGAGCCGGGGTGGGCGCAGTTCTCGGCCACCACGACCGTAGTCAGCGTCGGGCTACCCACGGGACCACCGTCCGGGTTCAGTTTCTGAGTCCGCCGATCCGAATCGCTCGCTACCTAACCAAGAAGAGGAAGACACGTTGAGAAGAAAAGGGGAGTTGATCCTCAAGGGCGAGTCACCGGCGGTGGAGGAGCACGTCCCCGAATCAGACCCGGTCATCTCGATTCAGGGAGTATCCAAACGATTCGGGAGCCACGTCGTCCTCGAGGACATCAGTTTCGACGTGCCACGCGGGAAAACCTCGGCCATCCTCGGACCCTCCGGTACGGGAAAGTCTGTTCTCCTGAAAGTGGTGATCGGTTTGCTGCGGCCTGAAGCGGGCCAAGTGTTCATCGACGGCGATCCCATCACCGGAGTGCGCGAGAAGGAGGTCTTGCGGATTCGACGGAAGATCGGCGTTCTCTTCCAGGACGGTGCCCTCTTCGGCTCGCTGAACCTGTTTGACAACATTGCCTTCCCGTTGATCGAACATACCAACAAGACCGATCGGGAAATACGAAACGTCGTTCTCCAGAAAGCCGAACTTGTCGGACTGGTCAACCACCTGCACAAGCTCCCAGGCGAGGTGTCGGGGGGCATGCGCAAACGGGCCGGCCTGGCTCGGGCATTGGTCCTCGAGCCGCAGATCCTCTTTTTCGACGAACCCGACTCAGGTCTCGACCCGGTGCGCGTTGCCTACCTCGACGGACTCATCAACAGCGTCCACGAAGAGACAGGAGCGACCTTCTTCATCATCAGTCACAACATCGAATCGGTGAAAAGGACCGCGCACTACTTGGGATTGCTGTTCCGATCGAGGTTGGTGGGCTTCGGATCAAAAGAGATGATGACGACGTCGAAAGTCCCGGTGATCGAACAGTTTCTGGCTGGTCGCCCCGAGGGGCCGATCGGCATGGACGAGATGGCTGACGCCGTGGGAGACACCTCGGATTCCAACGACGGCGCTTCACGCGACGTTCCGTCCCCGCCATCGCCGAATGTCGACGCCGTACCTCACCGTCTCGAAAGTGCTGTTGGGAATGGCTCTGAACCAACGACCACAGACCCGAGTCCCGTCTCTGGGTGTCGCGCCTTGTGAAATCCGAAGACAATGACAACCAGTCGGACAGAGGAAGACAATGACAATCAGTCAGATAGAGGAAGACCATGACAATCAGTCGGAGAGAGGAGGAGTCGGCATGGTAATCGACGATGTCAGTGTGCATCGGACCGCCAAAGGGGTGGCGATGAACGGCGGTTCTGTCAGCAGTGAGGGCGTGCTGGAGAAGCCCAAGGGAAGGCCGAGCAAGAAGTCGAAACCGAAGTCGGCCAAGAAGAGCGGCAAAGAAGCCACACCGCTGAATTCGGGTTCCGACCAGCATCGGCATTCCTCTGACCCATCGGGAAGCACCGAGCCCGTGTCGCCGACCGTGACCCCCACTCGTGTCGATCGGCTCTCCAGTGAGTCCGAAGTTCGGGTCGGAGCAGACAGCGTGGGCGGGAGCACCATGACCGTCGACGTGAATGAGCTCGACGTGAATGAGCTCGACGTGGATGAGGCAGTGCACCAGGAGCCAGCGGAACCAGATCCCGTTTCGGAGCTCGGCCGGACCGCTGCAGAGTCCTCAGCCATCGAAGGTGACATGCAGTCAACAGCCGAAACTTTCCGGTCGAGGCGGAAACGGTGGATGCATTCCAAGGCCGCACTGCTGTCGGCGTGTGCGTTAATCGTGGCCCTGGCGGTCGGATTGGCACTCAGCCTGTCGTCCCTGAGCAATCAGAACGCTCTAGCCAGCTCGCGTACAAGCGCACTCTCGGCTGCCAGAACATATGCCGTTGAGCTGGCCAGTTACAACTACCGTGACCTCGGTCGCGACTTCAGCACAGTGGCTGCCAATTCCACACCTTCCTTCCGTCGCACCTTCGCCGAATCGAGCGACGCCCTCAAGTCCACCCTCAGCCGATACAAGGCAACCGCGGTGGCCAGCGTGGTGTCGGCCGGGGTTTCGTCAGCCAGCACGTCTCGAGCGGTCGTCTTGGTGTTCCTCGACCAAAAGATCGCAAATTCGACCCAGACCAAGCCGACGACCGATCGGAGCCAGGTCGAGATAACCCTCGTCAGATCGGGTGGCCGTTGGCTCATCGACCAGGTCACATTGCTCTAGCAGGTCCTGGTCCCGGTTCGGCTCGGACTCCGATGTTTCAGCGAAACACGAATGGAGAGCAATGAACGTCGCAAAGACTATCGAGACGCCATACGCGGCAGGTCCTGCTCGGGCTGGTGTGGGTATGGCTGCGCGCGGCTCACACCGGAAACCGCACCGAGCCGGCGGGGCCCTCGCCCGAGAAAATAGAAAATAAGGAGGTCTGACCATGTCTCTCAGCCAGAATGCTCGCCGGTCTTTCTCGGGACGCATTGGGTTGACGGCACGCTTGATCGCATTGATGGTGATCGTGAGCGGGGCGTTCCTGCTCGTTGCTTCGTCCGGACCCGCCGGCGCCCAATCCGAACCAACGGACTTACCTGCCAGCTTGGCGGAGTTCGCCAATTGCCCGGTCAACGTGGCCGCTGTGGCCACCTGTCTCTATTCGTCGACGACCAGCACGACATTCGAGATCGGTTCCACCACCATCACATCCTCGGCTCCGACGACGCTCTCGATCGGTCTCCGCTATACAAAATCGGACCGGCCCGTGGTCGTACTCCCGGACAACGGGACTCAGGCCCTTCAGTCGCCGGCCGTGCCAGTTCCGGGTGGGTTGACCGGGATCGGCGCGCTGGGCGGAGGGGTGCTGGCCGTGACGGCGACACCCCAACTGGTCGGGCTCCCCACGGTGAGCCTTGCCAACCTTCTCGGTGGCAACGGCCCTGGACTGACTCTGCCGATCGATGTATTGATCAGCACCCCAACCGGGTTGCTGGGGTCGGACTGCACCCTCGGCGACGCGTCAGACCCAATCACTCTCAACCTGACCACCGGCACCACCAACCCGCCTTCGCCGAACACGCCGATCAGCGGGGCCCCGGGTACGACATCGAGCACATCCAAGGGTTTGATCACAATCACCGGTATGTCGCTGGTTGACAACTCATTCGCTGTGCCCGGAGCTAACAACTGCGGTAGCGACGGTCTGCTGGACTCCGTCATCGACCTCCAGAAGGGTCTGCCCTCGGCGGCAGGATCGAACACGGCAATCCTCTCCGGCTCGTCCTACACGGCTCCCGCTAGCCTCATCCGCAAGCACCTCGCATGACGATGTCGTTTCCCGACCGTGATCGGGTCGGTCCCGATCTCGATGGTGATGTCGATATGAGAAGCGATACCGCCCGCGGAGCCAGGCCGACGCGACGGGAGTCGTGCTCCGACTCCATCGTTAGGAGGTCTCGGTCTCGATCCGCCTGAACTCCTCGCGCATACGTTCGAGTCGGTCGCGCAGCCCGGTCTCGACTTGAAGGCCCATCGCATCGACAAGCTCGGCGTGCTCGATGGAGTGCCGTCTCACTTTCCGGCATCCTTGTCGACTTACCTCCGTACCCCGGGAGGCGTCCTGAACCCCCGGGGCTAAACCTCCGGATCGGTCCATTGCTATCGGCCAGATCGTAGGTGCGGTGTTCTACTACAGGGGCGAACGCAGAGGGCCCACGGAAACCGCATAGACCGAACCGCAACTCAGGATGTCCGCTGCCACGGCTAGTGACGCGATCGAGACCAAGGAGTGGGAGGCTCGCCCTGGCACTGGTCGACGACCTGACCGAACGCCCATCCTCGGACGGCCACAGCCTCGTCAGTCGGAGCGATAGTGAGAAGCTCGGCCCGCTGACAGTAGTCGTCCGCTTCATCCAATAGTTGGTTGTACAGCGCGACAGCGGGGCCAGCTTCGGCCGGAAAACGGAAATGCAGGTCGACCGTATCTCGATTTTCCCGGAGGGCCGTGTACCACGTGTCTTCAGCAGCGCGCCCGACGCCCAAGAAGGAGGTGCCCAGCTCGTCGATCAAGCTCAGTAGGCGGCCCGGTACGGCTTGAAGGTGTGAGGAATCAAGTTCCAAGATCAGGCGAAACTCACGGTAGAGAGCGTCGTAGTCCGCGGCGGTGCGGATCATCGCTTGTGTCGGCGCGTCGAGGAGGGCAATCGGTAAACCGTTCGGATAGGGAACGTCGATTGATTTGCGCTCGGCGCGTCTGAGTAGGACCCGTCAAGGGGCACCGGCAGGTCAAACCAGACGACCTTGCCGGTGCCGGTCTGTTTCCAGCCCCACGCGGCCGCAAGGCACTCCAACAGCTGCAAACCACGGCCAGTCGCATCGTCTCTCCGATAATTTTTTTCGATCGGGGGAGTGCTGCTTCCATCACCCACGGAAATGCGATATGCGCTGCCTTTTTGCTGCACTTCGACCGTCACCGGTCCACTGGCATGCAAGACAGCGTTCGTCACGACTTCTGAGATGAGAAGGGACGCACTTGCCGCGGAGGTCCTCCGCTGCTTGTGCGAGGGTCTGTTGCACAAAGCAACGGGCTGTCGAGCAGCTCGCGACGCCGCCAGGCAGCTCTATCTTCTGCGAAGGCATCGCTATCCTGTCCACGGGTGCGCGGACTACCTGTCCATCACATCGGGGCGGCGTGTGTGACTCCCACGGAAGTAGACAGCATCGAACATCAGACCTGCTATGCCCGTTTCAGACTGAATGTAATCATCCGGGGTTGAGCGTGGGCCCGCAATGGTCCTGCTTGCAGAAACGACCAGTGCCCTATATCGATCGGTGCTTCAAGCTTACGACATAAGCGGACCATTGGCGCAGGTCAGGACGATTTCGGCGCGACCTCATCCGCGAAGGCCTCTCCGAAGCCGTGATTGCCACGCGAGTTAGGGTTCGGCAATGCGGCGCGATGTGGTTACCGGCTACTGCTGGCCGCAATCAGTGTGCGCCGGCGAGCAGGTCGGTCTGCACCTGTCATCGTCGGCTGGCCGACCCGTGCGTGTCGAAGTGGCGAGGGTTGGTGTGCTGCGGGAGGTCGTGTTTCGTTCTGACGCGGTCGCGGCTGACGAACATGAGACACCGAAGGACGGTTCTTCTGACGGGTGTGGGTGGCCTGTCGCTCTGACACTGGACACCGAGCCGGCGTGGCGGTCTGGGTACTACGAGGTCGTCCTGGAGATCGATGTCGGCGAGAAGGTGCGCCGCGACTACGCGTTCTTCGTCGTGCGCCCAGCATCTGGTGCGCGCATAGTGATCGCGCTCGCGACAAATACGTGGCACGCCTACAACGACTTCGGCGGATCAAACTTATATACCGGGGCCACCCACGTCGCCATGAAGCGTCCAATGTCGGCTGGCTACCTCCACAAGCCGCCGGGCAAGGGCCGTCGCGTGACAGGGACGGGCGCTCCCGATCCGCAGAACGCTGCCCACGTGGGTTACATCCAGATCAACCATCTTTCGGGTTATGCCGGGTCAGCCGGCTGGCCCGACTGGGAGCTGCCGTTCCTGGAGTGGGCCGAGGGCGAGGGGTTCGAGATCGGTGTATGTACCAATGCCGATCTCGAAGAACATCCCGAGGTGTTGGACGACGCCAGTCTGTATCTCTCCGTCGGCCACGACGAATATTGGTCTCGCGGAATGCGCGACACGGTCGAAGCGTTCATTGCGAACGGCGGCAATGCGGCGTTCTTTTCGGGCAATACGTCGTTGTGGCAGGTGCGGATCGAGGGTGACGATCACGAGGTCATGGTGGGCTACAAGAGCTTCTTCAAGAGCGATCCGCTGATGGGAACCGCCCGCGAAGCGGAGGTGACGACCTTCTGGTCCGACGTAATCGTCGGACGCCCTGAGAACTCCATGACTGGGGTCTCATTCACCCGTGGTGGCTATCACCGCATAGGTCGCAACGTGACCGCAGGACTCGGTGGTTACACCGTGCACCGCGCTGATCACTGGATCTTCGCCGGCACGGGGCTCGGCTACGGCGACGTGCTCGGCGCATCCGCAACCGTTGTCGGCTACGAATGCGACGGGTGCGTGTTCACCTATCGAGATGGGCTGCCCTACCCGACCGGCGAGGACGGCACGCCTTCGACGTTCGAAATCCTCGGCACCTGCCCGACGCAGCATTTTACGCGGGAGACCGCACCTCGTCCGCCGAAGCCGAGCGAGCCGAGTGAGTTGGAGTACATCGCGTCACGTCTGTTCGGCACGCGTGAGTCTTCGGCGATGGAGCGAATACGTCACGGCCACGCGGTGTTGGGTGCATATACGAACAAAGCTGGCGCCAGCGTGATCACATCGGGGTCCACCGACTGGGCTCACGGACTGGCAGCGCGAGATCCGCAGATCGAACAGATCACCCGGAACGTGCTGACGCAGCTCGGATAGAAGTGGGTACGGAAATCGAGCGAGTAGGTGGAGCGCTTTGCGCTTGCGCCCAGAGGCGCGTCAGCGATCGGGGTCAATGCGTTCCTCTCGCGACGGTGGGTTCGAATGCAGCGGCTAGCTTGAGATTTCGCCATGGGCCGACGAAGAGGGTGGGTGATAGGACCGGGGCCATGGCCGGAGCTCGCCCCACGTCGGATGCTCCCCGTTGTGATCGGAGCACTGCTTCTCGCCATTGGGTCCTGTGCCGTCGCGCTCTCGGGCGCGCACGCGGCGGCGTGGACGTCCTCCACCACAACCCCCACCGGAGCGGTAACTTCGCCCGCGCAATACGGCGTCGGCCAAGAGACCCTGAACCTCGTAGACAACAGCAGGCGGACCCCGGCCAATGGCAGCGCACCAGAGCTTCCCGTATCGGAAACTGGCTGCCTGGGTGCTCTACCCGTCGACGGTCGCACCCACCGAGAACCCCGTCGCCAACGCACCACCCGCGTTCACCGGCAAACCCTTTCCGCTGATCGTCTTCGCGCACGGACTCGATTCCGAGGGCTTCATTTACGACCCACTGCTCGAACAGTGGGTCGAACAGGGCTACGTCGTGGTCGCGCCGACCTTTCCACTGTCGAACATTGCCGCACCCGGCGGCGACACGGCCAAGGACCTGGCCAACCAACCGGGCGACATGTCGTACGTCCTCACCCAGGTCCTCACCCTTTCCCAGGAGCCCGGGAACCTGCTCTCAGGCATGATCGATCCCAAGAGAATCGCGGGCGTCGGCCACTCCCTCGGAGCAATGACCGTGCTCGCCTGGACCGAGAACACGTGCTGCCGGGATCCCCGGGTCGATGCCGCCGTCATCATCGACGGTACTGAAACGAGGTTCGGCGACGGGAAGTTCTTCAAGGGCCGGACGACGCCAATCCTCGTGCTCCACGGCACGGCGGACGAGACGATCCCGTACTCCGCCGGGAAGAAGATCTACGAGGATGCCAAGCCTCCCAAATTCCTCGTGAGCCTGATTGGAGCACCTCACGTCTCATTCCAACAACTCGAACTGTCAAGTCAGAAGCCCCCGAAATGGGAGAACGTCGACGTGCACAGCGTGCTTGACTTTCTCAGCGGCGAGCTCACCCACAGCCCTGCTGCATTGCGACAACTGGCCACCGTCGGCCGGCAGCCAGGCCTTGCCCGTCTTCAAGAGGCCACGAGACCGTGACAGACAAGATCTTGACCGCCGACGCTCTGCTCGCCCTTGGACACTCCTCTGAGAATCCGCGAGAGGAGAATGCAGCGTGGCGGTGCTGTTCGGCTTTCACCAGATTCCACTGATTTTCGAGCCGAATCCCATTTGAGCCGAACTCCTGATTGAATGTCCCGAATCACAAGACTGCCGGGGGTGGATATGAAGGGGTTGCCGAAAGGCCTCATCGACCTGCGAGCGGACGGCGCTGCCGCGAGCGACAGCGACCGTAATTCTCGCCGCGATGTTTGTTTCACTGTCGTCAGCAGCGACGGGGGCGGCCACATCGTCCAGTCGCGCGCTGGCGTCGAGCGTCCCCACCAACGGTATGTGGCCCGGCGTGGGCAAGATCTGCGAAGCGGGTCCGGGTGGTGCCTCCTCGGTGCGCGGGGTGGGGGACAAGACCATCAACATCGCCGTGTTCAACGACGCCGCCAACACGATCGAGCCGGGCCTCGAGGCGGAGTTTCCCCAACAGGCCCAGGCCTTCGCGGACTGGTGCAACGCCTCGGGCGGCATCAACGGCCGCAAGATCGTCATCGACAACCGCGACGCCGCCCTGTTCAACGCAGCGCAGCAGGTGACCGAGCAGGCCTGCCAGAGCGACTTCATGGCGGTCGGCGGCGGCATGGCCCTCGACCAGCCTTCGGTCCCGGTGCGTGAGAAGTGCGGGCTGGGCCAGATCAGTGGCTACGTCGTGTCCGACGCATCTGCACTCGCCTCCGATCAGGTCGACCCCAGCGGCGCCAACACCAACACCATCACCTCGGGTTGGTTCGGTGCGCTGGCCAAGGCGTACCCCCAGGCGGTCAAGAAGGCGGGTATGGGCGGGGAGAACAACCCCTCCGTCCTCGAGCCCGAGCGCAAGTACGAGTTCGGCGCCGAGGCCCAGGGGTGGAACGTGCTCGACTTCCAGGAGCCACCGATTTCGGTGACCGACTGGGCGCCGTATATCGAACAGGTGCAGAGCAAGGGCGTCGAGGCTCTGTGGCCCTCCTTGGACGACAACATCGTGCCCTACTTCCAGGCGATGACCACCGCCGCCTACCACCCGGCCTTCGTCATCCTCGGGGTCCAGTTCTACAACTCCTCGACCACCAACGGCGTCGCCGACAACCCGGGCCTCCCGCCGGTCTACGTCGAGACGTCCTGGTGGCCGCTCGAGATGGCCTCGCAGAACCCCTCGACCGAGCAGCTCGTCAACGTCATGCACACCTATGCCAAGGGCGACGCCGTCGACTTCGACGACGAAGAGGGCGCGGAGTCGTGGCTCTTGTGGGCGAAGTCCGCCTCGGCCTGTGGCGCCGACCTGACGGTGTCGTGCGTGCTCAGCCACGCCGCCGCCACCAAGAACTGGGACGCGGGAGGCATTGAGGCACCGATAGCGCAGTTGACCATGTCCAACGCGAACCCTCAGCCCTCACCGTGCTTCGCCCTGCTCAAAGCCGAGCCCAACAAGTTCGTCTACGACAAGGCGATCACCCGGCCCACCCAGTCCATCTGGAACTGCAACCCGAAGAACGTCGTCCACCTGACCCCGAAGCAACAGGCGTCCTTGGCTGCGGGTTCTTGAGGAGATGGCGTCGCCCGTTTCCGTCTCTAACAAGTGGGACGTGCCGCGTTGCTCTCGTCGCGTGCAGAGCGGTGCTTTTCGCGCAGTTGAACGCCCGCCGGCAGCCGTTCGCCTCTAGCTCCAGCGAGCCTTGGTAGGCCGTTCGGACGACATGAGGGCCGTTGGTTCGGCATCACTGGTTTCAGCTGTCGGCCAAGAAGGTTGCAACGGACGCTACTGGCGCAGAGGGCTTGCCTGGGCTATTGGCTGCAGTGAGAATCTGATCCAAAACTCATGGGAGGAAGCACCATGCCGACTGAAAATGTCCCTGTGGCGTGGACCATTCGTTCCACATTGATCGCCGTAACCGACCTAGGTCGATCCGTCGCCTTCTACCGAGAACTCGGTCCTTTCGATGAGATGCTTCGCGAGGACGCAGTCGCGGTGTTGGGCGAGATTTCGCCCGCATCCATCGTTCTGATCCTGCGTGAAATGCGCGGTATCAGTCAGACTCGCCATGGCCAGCAGTCGCTGGGTCTGCGATCGATTCACTTCAACGTCGGTTCGCTCGGCGAGCTGGATCGGATCGAGTCCGTACTCCGCGGCCAGGAACTCTTTACCTCCCGTCGCCAGATCGCCGACGGCACGTCGGAAATCCTCCTCGGACGCGATCCGGACAATTTGCCACTGGTGTTCGTCTGCTATGGCGAGGACAAGCCGCTTGGGCCCGACTATTACCGAGCGATTGTCCCTTTGGTGTATTCACTGGACGTCTGACAACGCCACCTGAGCGCGCAAACCCGACGCGGCGCCAGCGGGTCAGAGACATCCGGCGTCCGCATGGCGCTGACTTGGTTTGGCGTCACAACGTCCGTCTGAGTGGTGGAATAGCGTCGCGCGGTGTTTCAAACCTGCTCGCCTCCGCAAGCCGGCAAAAAGAAGCACTCGCCCCGGACTACGCTCGGATCTTGAGCTTCGTGTAGCGCCCGCCGATCAGCCACTCCGACACATAAAGACTGCCGTCCGCGTCTGCGGCCAGTGAGTGCGGAGAGTTGAACTCCTGGCGATCGGGCAGGTGCGCCTGCATGATTCGCGCATCACCGCTCAGCGCATTCGGCCATCCTGGACGTTCGGGCCAACCGAGGCCTTTTTGGGCGCTGTCACCGGCACCGACGTAGCCAAGGAAGTTGTCTTGCGCATCCACAACCGCGAGCCGTGCGTACAACTCGGCAATGACGAGCAGGTCGTCCGAGACTGCGAAAGCCACTCGGACTGTTCAGAAACGCATGTCCGAAGGTTCGCAGGTAGCGACCGTTCAGGTCGTACACCTGGACGCGCTTGTTTTCGCGATCTGCGATGTAGAGCTCCGGTGTCTTGCCGCCGCGCCGGTCGATGAGGACGGCGTGCGGGCACAGGAAGCGGCCGCCCCCTTCCGCACCGGTCAGGGTCAACCGGTGGTTGCCGTGCTTGTCGAAGCGATGGACCAAGCTCGATCCATACCCATCCGCCACCCAGATGTCGCCGTTGCCTCCGAGCCTGTCTTCGTCGACGGCCGTACCGCAGGGGCAGAAGTCGCCCATCATGCCGGGCGGCGATCCGAGCTCTCGTTGCGGGGTCGAGAGCAGCGATGCACTTCCCTTGCACGGCCGCAATCGAAGGTTTGACCAGATCGCGCCACCGCTTGGCCTAATGTAGGTACCCGCGTTGTTCCCAATCGAAGTAGGTCTCGACGGTCAGCGCTCCGTTCACCCGTTGTGGGCCTCGAGAGGGGTCCCGCCACCCTGCATGTCGTGACCAGCCGAGAAGTGCTTCCCCTCGCTGCGGAGCGCCACGACTCTGACCTCGGGGTCACGGTCTGAGAGGCTCCAGGCCTCATCGAGCTCTTGGAGCATTTGTGGATTCTGGGCGTTGGCCGTCTGCGGGCGATCAATGGTGATGACGGCAACGCCGTCGTCGACCGTGTAGCGAACGAACTCGGCTTTCACAACATCCTCCCCGAACGAGCTGGCCGTTCTGTAGCACCGCGGGAGCTGAAGGCAGCACATCGCCCTTTGGGCTCTCGACGACGTAGAACAAACATATCTCCAAGAGATAGTCCCATATCCCTTGGACTAAAATCGTACTTTACTCCGCTGGCTCCACTAAGGGTTTCGAGCCGGATTCACGCTGGTCAATCCGACGCACTTCGTCTGCGGGTGACAGCGTGCGGGCTATGGGATTCATTCGATGACGAAGACCTCATCGACATCGACGCCGCCATCCGCCCTTCGCCATGGGAGGGGCTGAACTCGCGCCTGTTCTGGTTGCACCGTCACGTGATGCGCTGCACGAAGCCCATCGACGCCATCGGGGTTGCCTCGCGGATGCTTCGCGACGCCGGCCGAGCGGCGCCGATCGACAGTGACGTCGTGGACGACCTACTCGTCGGCGCGGCGTCACGGCCCTCTGTCACAGTGGCGGAAGTGCGCCTTCTCGCGGGCCGGGATCCCGCGAGGCTGAATCGATAGTGGCCATCGGATCCTCTTGCCTTGCGGGGACCTTCGGAGCCTTTCTGACCGGTCCGCACGAGGTGTGAGGGAGGTGCGTTGCTATGCGGGAAGCGCGATGCTGCTGATTGCACGTCCATCAATGGATCCAGGTCGAAAGGGGAGAAGCTATGGCCCCAGCGAGGGAGCCGGTTGCCTTTCTGGGCATCGGCACGATGGGACACGCGATGGCAAGCAGTGCCTTGCGCTCCGGCATCGAGACAATCGTCTGGAACCGCGACCCAGAGGCAATTCGGGACCTCACCGACCTAGGTGCGGAGGCGGCCCAAACACCAGCCGATGCCGCTCGACGAGTCGACATTGTCGTCACGATGGTCACGGATGCCGACGTCGTCGTGTCGATCGCCAAGGACCAGGGAATGCTGGCTGCACTCGCCTCCGGGGCCGTCTGGGTGCAGATGAGCACGATCGGCGTCGCAGGGATCGAGCGCGTCAAAGTGCTGGTGGAAACTGAGCGTCCTGACGTGACCCTCATTGACGCGCCGGTGTCGGGCAGCAAGGAGCCTGCAGAACATGGCCAGCTGACGATCTTTGCGTCAGGCCCGGATGCGACGCGTCCTCGCCTTGAGGCTCTCTTTGACGCACTGGGCCAGCGAACGATCTGGGTAGGTCCGGTTGGGACCGGGTCACGACTGAAGCTCGTTGCCAACGCATGGCTCGCGTTAGCAGCGGAGGCGGTCAACACGTCGGTGGCGCTGGCCGGTCGATTGGGACTCGGAACCGAGACTGTGGAGAACGCCCTGAGTGGCAGCCCGCTGGTGTCACCCTGGCAAGCGGCCAAACTGCCACGAATCGCCCAGGGTGACTTCTCGGTCCAGTTCGCACTGTCTCTCGCGTTGAAGGACGTGCACCTCGCCCTCGAGGCGGCCACCGATGACCGCTTCCGGGCGCTTGCCTGCCTGGCCAGCGAGTGGCAGGAGGTCGTCGATCTTGGGCTCGGCGACCTCGACCTCACGGTGGTCGCCAGGGCACTCATGGAAAGAGGAGGTGAGCGCTAACCGAACCTCGTCGCGCTGTATCTAGAGCGTGCGCCCAGTCGGAGGTCTACGGCCGTCATCTTTGAAGTCAGACCTCAATCACCTCGGGATCTCGATCCGGTCGATGGATGGCGGTCTTTGAAAGATTCGTCACCAGCAACGAGAAGGAGCAACCGCAACGTGACCAGCTACAGCCCTGCCGAAGATCGCTACGGGTCTATGACCTATCGCCGCTGTGGGCGCAGCGGGGTCCTCTTGCCCGCTGTCTCGCTGGGGCTATGGCAGAATTTCGGTGACGACCGGCCACTCGACACCCAGCGCGCAATCGTGCGCCGAGCCTTCGACTTGGGCATCACCCATTTCGACCTGGCCAACAATTACGGCCCCCCATATGGCAGCGCAGAAACCAATTTCGGCCGGATCCTCCGCGACGACTTCCGCGGCCACCGCGACGAGCTCCTTCTCTCCACCAAGGCCGGCTGGGACATGTGGCCGGGCCCATACGGCGACCTCGGCTCTCGGAAGTACCTCGTCGCCAGCCTCGATCAGAGCCTGCAACGACTCGGGCTTGACTACGTCGACATCTTTTACCACCACCACTTCGACCCCCAGACCCCTTTGGAGGAATCCCTCGGCGCGCTCCACACCGCAGTCACCTCCGGCAAGGCGCTCTACGTCGGGATCTCCTCGTACTCGGACCAGCGAACTGCCGAGGCCGTCACCATCCTCCGTCAGCTCGGCACTCCGCTGCTCATCCACCAACCTTCCTACTCGATGTTCAACCGCTGGATCGAAGACCGCCTCCTCGATGTCCTTGGAGCTGAAGGAGTCGGGTGCATCGCGTTCTCTGTCTTGGCGCAGGGGCTCCTCAGCGACCGGTACCTCAATGGGATCCCCCAAGGTTCCAGGGCCTCCCAAGACGGCTCACTCACCGCGGACATGCTCAACGACGCAAACCTCGGTCGTATCCGTGCCCTCAACGACATTGCCCTGGGGAGGCGCCAATCCCTGGCGCAGATGGCTATCGCCTGGGCATTGCGTGACCCTCGAATTACGTCCGTGCTCATTGGAGCCAGCAGCGTCGCCCAGCTTGAGCAAAACGTGGCTGCCCTCGACAACCTGGCCTTCTCCTCAGATGAGATCGCCACCATCGACCGCTACGCCGTGGACGGCGGCGTTGACTTGTGGCGCACGCCGGCCACGTCCTGAGCCTGGTGGGGGATACCGGCGCCGCGAATGCGTTGCACGACGTGAGATGCGAAGGTCTCGATACGTCGAGCGACGATACGATGACTGCGACGCTGGTCAGGGCGTTGGCATTCTCACGTGGCTGAATGGACAGGGATCTGAGCACTCCGATGAAGACCGGAAACGACACCATCGATCGGGCTGACGGCCACTACACGATCATCACGGCCGACAGCCATGCCGGTGGCAGCCATGCTGCCTATCGGGAGTACCTCGATCCGAGGTATCTCGAGGATTTCGACGCATGGCGGGCAAAGTACAAGAACCCCTTCAAGGACCTCGGCGACAACCGGCGCCTGCGCAACTGGGACAACGACATGCGCAACAGCCAGCAGGAAGCCGACGGCGTTGTCGGCGAGGTCATTTTTCCGAACACGATCCCACCCTTCTTCCCGAGCTTCGTACTCTTCGCGGCCCCGCCGAAGCCCGAGGACTACGAGCACCGTCTCGCTGGCGTGCGGGCGCACAACCGCTGGCTGGTGGACTTCTGCGGCGAGTTTCCCGACCGTCGGGCCGGCATCGGTCAGATCTTCCTCAACGACATCGACGACGCCATCGCCGACGTGCGTTGGATCAAGGAGCACGGCCTGCGCGGCGGGCTGCTGCTGCCCAACGTTCCTCCTGATGTCAAGTGGGTGCGTCCGCTCTACGACCCGGCCTATGACCGGCTTTGGGAGGTAATCGAAGACCTCGAGATGCCGGTCAACGTCCACGGGGGGACTGGAGCGCCTGACTATGGCAATTACCCGTTCGCGATGCTCTTCTACATCAACGAGGTGGGTTTCTATTCGCAGCGCCCCTTCGTTCAGTTCGTCTTGGGAGGCGTGTTCGAGCGCTTCCCCCGACTCAAGTTCGTCATCACCGAGACCCAGTGTTCCTGGGTCCCAAAGTTGCTTGGAGACCTGGACGCCACCATCGACCGAATCCGCAAGACGGGCCAGACCGGAGAGATCCGTTACGGGGACGAGCACAACCTCGACCACCTGGCGAGCGAGTACTTCGCCCAGAACGTGTGGATGGGAGTAAGCCAGCCCCGGCCCGCGGACGTCGCGGTGCGGGATCAGATCGGTGCTGAGCGGTTCATGTGGGGGAGCGACTACCCCCACGACGAAGGAACGTATCCATTCACCCGTGAGACGCTGCGTCAGGTGCTGCCCGGGATCGGTCCGGACGAGAAGCAGAGGATCCTGGGCGAGAACTGCGCCAATCTCTACGAGTTCGACTTGGCGAAGCTGGCTCCTCTCGCTGCCACGTGGGGCCCGACGGTCGAGGAGCTGGACGAGCCCTTAGTCCAGCTCCCCGAGCACGCGAACGACGCGCTGCTCAAGTCCGTTGTTCCGTCCAGATGAGCGTTGTGGTACCCGAGTGACCAGACGCAATTGCGGAACTCGCTAGGCGGCATCCAACCTTCGGCACGCGGGCGTCGTCCTATTGTCTGGGGATTCGTTGCCCGCTCCTGAGCGCTCCTTCTCCCACGGGTCGAGGCATTCGAGTCATTGAGGCATTCGAGGAGCAAGTCACCCAGCGAACAGGAGGGATGAAGTGGATCTCGGGCTTTCTGACGCACGCGTGCTCGTGGCGGGCGGCTCGCGGGGGATGGGCCGCGCTGCAGCTGAGACTTTTGCGCGAGAGGGTGCCCGCGTGGCAGTGCTCGCCCGCGCCAGCGAGGCGCTCGATGACACGGTCGCCACCCTGAGCTCTGTGGGGAGTCCCGAGAGCGTCCCCTTGGCGGCCGACTTGACGAGCCTGAGCGAGGTCAACTCGGCCATCGACCGTCTGGGCGAACGGTGGGAGGCTCTGGAGGTCCTGGTGAACGCCGCTGGACCGGTCCACGTCGGGATCGGTCCCTTCGACCGGATCGATGATGACGAGTGGCAGGCCACCTTCGACATCGGGGTACTCAGCACGGTCCGCACGATTCGCCGCTCCGTGCCTCTCCTCCGCCGCGGTTCCTTCGCGAGGATCGTCAACGTCTCGGCGCATTCCACGAAACGGCAGAGTCCAGACCTCGTGGCGTACACCGCATCCAAGGCCGCGCTGAGCAGCCTCACGAAGAACCTGTCCCAATCGCTGGCGTCCGAAGGCATCCTGGTAAACACTGTCTCGCCCGGGTCATTTCTCTCGGAGGGGATGCAGGGCTACCTCCGCTCGCTCCCCCCAGAACGTGGAGTGGACAGCAGTAGCCTCACGGACGCGATGCGGGTCATCGCGGAGGATTTTGGTCACCCCGCGTATCTGGGGCGAGCCGGCAGCCCGGCCGAAATCGGACCCGTCATCGCTTTCCTCGGCTCCCGCGTGAACAGCTACATGACCGGAGCCGATGTGAACGTGGACGGCGGGTCCGACTTTAGCTAGCACGCCAAAGCGAATCTCCCAGCGGACGTGCAAGAGGTCGGTCCGAAAGCCCGCTCCTCGGTGCCGAGTTAGATTGGCGAATTCGACGAGCCAATGACAAGGCGCGTCGGTTCCGTTCAGATTTCCTGCCCAGCCAGAAGGGGATCTCTCTTGTCCGAAGAACAGCGCACACATGGTCCGACGATCGGAGTCATCGGACTTGGCACCCTCGGCGGCGGTATCGCCACGAATGTCCATGCCGCCGGCTTGCCGCTGCTTGTGTGTGACATTCGGGACGAGGCGACAGACCCCCACACCGACTACGCAACGGTGGCCCCTTCGCCCGCCGCTCTGGCTCGAGAGTCGGACGTCGTCGTGGTGGCCGTTGTGAACGACGAGCAGGTCCGTGCCGTACTCTCAGGTCCCGAAGGCGTCTTGGCAGCTGGTGTACCTGGCACCACCGTCGTCGTGGTCAGCACGATCACCACGGCGTGCGTGGCTGCCATCGGCGCCGAAGCGAGGGCTCTTGGTGTGCCCATCATCGATTGTGGCGTCAGCGGCGGGCCGTCTGCGGCGGCCTCGGGCAACCTGGTCTGCATGTGCGGCGGCGACCCTGAGGTGATCGCCGGCCTGGCTCCGCTGTTCGAGGCCATTGGCTCGCTCACCGTGACCATGGGTCCGTTCGGCTCCGGGTTGACGGCCAAGCTCGCTCGCAACCTGGTGCAGTACGGAGGGTGGCTGGCCGCCTACGAGGGGCAGGTCCTGGCTGAAGCGGCCGGCATTGACCTCGCCAAGCTCGCTCAGGTGGTCAGGGCGAGCGACACGCAGTCCGGCGGCCCCGCCACGCTCATGTTCCGCAAAACGGTGGCGCCCTTCACTCCTTCGGACGACCAGGGCTTGGTCAGGGCGATGCAGGCCGCAGCTGACCTCGCCGCGCAAGGATTTGCAGGCCGCTTTGGCGTTGGCGGAGGAGCTGGAACTCGCGCTGCCGCTGGCGGCGATGGCCGAGGAGCACTGTGGCCAGATCTTCGGCGTCGGCGTTCCGCGCACCGACTGACCGAAGGCGGAGTGAGGGATTCACGGAGCGTCCTCTCGGCGAAACGACCACGGGACGCAGAGTTACACGGTCGTGCGAGGCCACCCGGCCGATCGCAGGACTTCCGATTGGGCGACCGTTCGGCCGCCGAATTGGGAACAAGACGAATCTCAAGACTGGCTTGGGGTTTCGTCGTCCTTGCTCCGTGCGTCATCGGGTGACGAGACCACCATCGGCGTGGACCACGGTGCCCGTCACGTAGCTCGACGCATCGGAGGCGAGAAAGAGAGCCGGCCCCACCATCTCGGAGGCGTTCGCCACCCGTCGCAGTAAGGCTGCTCGGGCCATACCGGCGGTGGCTGCTGGTCCGGTGGCGCGTGTCATGTCGGTGTCGACTGACCCCGGGGCGAGGGCGTTGACCCGAATGCCTTCAGGGGCCAGGCCGGCGGCGAGCGCCTTGGTGTACGAGACCATGGCGGCCTTGGCGGCGGCGTAGTGGGCGACCGTCGCAGAGAAGAGCCAGGCTCCCGCCGACACCATGTTGATCACCGACGCATGATCAGAGCCGCGCAGGTAGGGAAGGGACTCTTGGATGAGAAAGAGAGGGCCCTTCACATTGACGTCGATCGACTTCGTGAAGCCGGCCTCGGTGAAAGCACCGATGGGCTCGGCGAGCGCATTCGCAGCGTTGTTGACCACGACATCGATCGCACCGAAGCGTTCCACGGTTGCCGTGACCAGCGCGTGCACGTCGGTCAACGAACCCATATGGCAGGCGATGCCCGTGGCGTCGATGCCCACCGAACGTAATGCCTCCTCTGTTGCAGCACACGCGTCGGGCTTTCGACTCGATACAACGACGCGGGCCCCGGCGTGCCCGAATCCTTCGGCGATCGCGCGTCCGATCCCGCGGGTACCCCCGGTGACCAGCGCCACCCGGCCATCGAGGCGGAAGAGCCGAGTCACGTCGAGGGCTTCGGCTTCGTTCTTTACAGCGCCAGCATCCGCAAATGCTTCTGAGTCGATCGGGCCGTCGTTGTGCCTTTCGGAGTTCATGAGAGTCCGAGAGCGACTTGTTGGCGGACGGCTGCCATCTCGTCGGAACCATCGCGTGCGTGGCTAGGCCACCAGTCCATAACTCGAACTCCCTCTTTCGTGGGACGACCCATGGTGCCAATTCGGACAGTCGATGGTTCGTCAGAAGGGTTGCATATTATATTATCTAGCCGGCTCGGTGCCACGGCCGCGGGCGTGACACGTCCTCATCGCTTGCTTCCGGTGCGTGACTGCGATAGTTCGTCACGCGTCAGAACAACGAAAGGGTCAGACATGGAGCGGCGACGTTGCCGGCGTTTGATACGTTCAGGCGATGAGCACCGTGGTCATACCGGATGGTCTCACTACGATCACATACGACGTTCGTGATTACGTCGCACAGGTGACACTGAATCGGCCTGAAGTCCACAATGCGTTCAACGAGCGGATGCAAGACGAGCTCGCTGCGCTCTGGCGCCACATTCGCCTCGACGATGCGGTAAGGGTTGTCGTCCTGACCGGCGCCGGAGATCGAGCGTTCTGCACGGGCATCGATCGTGGCGATATTCCGACCGACGAGGAATTCGATCCCTTCACCTACGACGATCCTGGCCAAAAGGTCGGCCCGAAGAGTCAGGGGCTGTGGAAGCCTGTGATTGCCGCAGTGAACGGCATGGCGTGTGGCGGAGGGTTCTACCTCCTCGGCGAGAGCGACATCATCGTCGCGGCGGAGAGCGCCACGTTTTTTGATCCTCATGTGAGCTTCACGATGACGGCTGTCTATGAGCCAATCCTGCTGACCAACAGGATGGCGTTCGGGGACCTGGTGCGGATGAGCCTCGTCGGGGTTGATGAGCGGATGTCTGCGCGGACTGCCCGTGAGGCCGGACTGGTGTGCGACGTTGTCCCGACGGAGACAGCTCCTCGAGTCCAGTCGAGCACTCGCAGAAGTCATCGCGTCGCAACCGCCGACGAGCGTGCAGGCAACGCTGCGGACTCTGTGGGCGGCGCGGAGCCTTTCGCGGGAGCAAGCTCTTGGCCTCGGAAATGTCTTCCTTCAGCTCGGCACGAGCGCCCGGGCACTGCGAGAAGGCCAAGAGCTCTTCACGCAACAGAAGCGAGGAGAGTGGAAACTGCGGTAACGGTTCGTGCCGCGATGAGGACGTCGCGTACCCGTCGGACGCCGTTCGCACGCAACTACACGAGACGCGACCGCAGATCCTGCTTGAGTACCTTGCCCATTGCGTTCCTGGGGAGCGCATCGACGATTTCCAGCTGCTCGGGGCACTTCTGGACGGCGAGACCTTCAAGGCGGCAGTGCTCACGGATGTCGTTCAGCTCCACTTCGCATCCCGTTCTCGCAGAACCACAACGGCCACGACCCGCTCTCCCGTGCGTGTGTCTGGTAGTCCGAGTACGGCCGCATCGGCGACGGCAGGATGACGGTAGAGCATTTCCTCGACCTCGACGACCGAAATGTTCTCTGCGTTGCGGATGATGATGTCCTTGAGGCGGCCCGTGATGCGGACGTTTCCGGCGGCATCGATCGTGCCGAGGTCGCCGGTGTGGAACCATCCGTCGGCATCGAACGAAGCCTCGTCGAGCGTCGGATCGACGTAGCCGGAGAAGCATTGGGGACCTCGAAGTAGAAGCTCGCCCTCCTTCCCCGCTCGCGCAGACGTCCCCCTGTGTGTCGACGGCGCGCACCGAGACACCCGACGCCGGCCGTCCGACTGACGTCGTGAGGATCTCCACGGAGTCACTCGGGCGCCGCGGACGTGGCGTTGGGGAACTCGGTGAGCCCCCAGCTGCCGACGAGGGGCACGCCGAACGTCGCCCGCATTTCATGGTGGATCTCGGTGGGGACGGGGGCACCGCCGAAGCATCCCGAACCGCAGGGCGGGAAAGAGCGGCGCATCGTTGTCGTCTGCGTGCGGCGTCCAGGTACGCCCGGAAGAACGGGACGGCTGTGCCCAGCGCCGTGGGCTCGTAGAGAGCCATCCGACGTGGGGTCTCCGCGGGGTCGAAGGTCTCGAAGAGGACGAGGTGGACCCCGCCGCGAATGCTTGATGCCAGGACCGACGCGCCGCCGATATGTGTGATCGGCCAAGGGATCGGATAGATGTCCTCCTCGCCGAATCCCATGAGTTCGAGCAAGGCGTTGGACGAGGACATGATGCTGGTGTCCGTATGGCGGGCGCCCTTGGGGTCGGCGGTGGTGCCTGACGAGTAGTAGATCCAACGGGGACCGTCGAGCGATGGCGGGGGGGAGCGCGCCGAGCTGTGTCCGGGTCTGCGGTCGGCAGGCTGAGCCTCTGTCGGGATCCATGAGCGCTCAGGTCGTGCAGATCGATCTCCATCACGTCGAAAGCCACCGGACGCGGCGAGGTCCCGCGCCATGGCCCCATGCGGAAAGCCTCGCCACTCCTCCGGCACGATGAGCAGCTCGGTGCCGACCTGTTGGGTAATGAACGACACCTCCCGCTCGCGCAGGATTGGGATCAACGGGTTCTGGACGGCGCCGATCCGTGCCAACGCGACCAGGAGCACCACGGCTTCAATCGTCGTTGGCAGCTGCCAGGAGACCACGGTGTCGGTTCTGACTCCCCGACCCGAGAGCGCAGCGGCCGTTGCCTCAGCTGCGTCGCGAAGCTGGGTTCGGGTCAACGACCGGCCGTGGTCGTCGGATACGACCAGGGCGTCCGGGCTGTTCCTCGGCCGCTTGGACGACGAGATCCCAGAACGTCGGCGGCAGCGGTCGTACCCATCATCCGGCTCCATCGCCGCCGAGGCTGGCGACCTCGCGATCGGCCGAGGATCAGCGTCGTCTTGATCTCGGGATCTCCTTCGAAGATGAGGTCGATGCTCTCGCTGAGATAGTCGTAGAGACCTGTGATGGGCAGACGACCGGCAGACCATGCACGCAACTGGCTGTCGAGCACGGCATCCATCGTCCGGACGATCGTACGGGCCCGACGTGGCTCCACACCGTCGAGCAACTCCATGTACACGCTGGACGTGGTCTGGTCCATTCTCTCGAGAATCTCTGTGGCGAATGGGTCCGACGACAACTCGAGTGACGCGATGAGCCGGGCCAGCTGAGGCTGATGCTGGAAGGCGCGAACCGAACGATGGAGCGCCTCGGTGAGCTTCTCGCGTGGCGTCAGACCTTGTGGGGGATGACGAGCGAGGCTGGCCCTCAGCGTGGCTGCCCACTTGACGAGCACCTCGGCGAAGAGGTGCTCCTTCGACGAGAAGTAGTGGTACAGCGTGCCAAGAGCAACGTCGGCTTCCTCGGCCACGTCCTTGATTTGGATGCGCTCGTACTCGTTGCGCTCCAGCAGCACCAGTCCCGCGTCGATGATGCGCTGACGGCGTGCCAGCTGATCTTCGGTCAACAGGTTCGGCGATACCGGTTCTGCCATGTCAGGCTCGTCCTGAGGACTTCACTACGCCGGTCCACGCCGCACGACGGGTCACGAAGCGCTAGGTCTAGTCACTAGAAGCCCATCTAGCGTTTTAGGTAAAATCCGCTAGTATGTGCCAGGTGAGCTGTTGAAATATCAGTTCTAGTTGCGAAAGAGTCGCGGTGATTGAGTCAGGCCGGCATCGAACGAGCACCAGCGCTGGTATTCGGTGCAGAACGCAAAGGCGGCGGTGGCAGGTTGGCTGCTTGAGACCGATCTACGTGTCAAGTCAGCCCAAAGGATGGATGCATGAGTTAGAGACGCGAGTGCACGAGGTAACCGAGAGATGAGCAGATTCCCCGGACAGCCTGACGACCTGCGTTGGGACCCATTCGACGAATCGCTCAAGGACGACCCTCATCCGGTGTGGAAGCGGCTCCGCGACGAGGCACCGGTGTACTACAACGATCAATACGACTTCTGGGCTCTGAGTCGGTTTGAGGATGTCGACCGAGCCCACCGCGACCCGCAGCGTTACAGCTCGGCACATTCCACCGTCTTGGAGAGCATGACGGAGGAGGCCCAGACCGAGGGCATGATGATCTTCCTCGACCCGCCGGAGCACACGGCTCTGCGCCGTCTGGTGTCGAAGGCCTTCACGCCGCGTCGCGTGGCAGAGCTCGAGCATGAAATCCGAACCCTCTGCGCGAGTCTCCTCGATGCACAGCAGGGTCGGGACAGCTTTGACTATGTGCAGGATTTCGGAGCCCGGCTCCCCGCCACGGTCATTGCCATGCTGCTCGGCGTCCCGCCATCTGATCGCGAGGATGTCCGCCACCACATCGATGGCCTGTTCCATCTGGAGCCCGGGGTCGGCATGGCCAATGAGATGTCCGTTCAGTCTGCGGCTTTGGCTCTTCGACTATCTCGGCCAACTGGTCGAGGAACGCGGACAGAAACCGCAGGACGACATGCTCACCGACCTGGTGCAAGCCGAGATCGCGGGCAATGATGGCGTTCCGCGGCGCCTCACCCCCCACGAATGCACGGAGTTCGGGATCCTTCTCGTCAGCGCTGGCACGGAAACTGTTGCCCGCCTGCTGGGGTGGGCCGGGCTCATTCTGGCCGACCATCCTGAGCAGCTGGCCGCGCTGGCGCAAGATCCGTCTCTCATACCCAACGCCATCGAAGAGCTCCTTCGTTACGAGTCGCCGTCACCTGTCCAGGGTCGGTGGCTGACCGAAGAGGTCGAACTTCATGGGCAACGCATCCCCGTCGAATTCGAAGGTTCTCCTGCTGACGGGTTCCGCTGGGCGCGATGAGCGTGTGTACCCCGAGCCGGATCAGTTCGATATTCGCCGCAACTTCCGTCTGCACGTTGCGTTCGGCTACGGCATCCACTTCTGTCTCGGCGCGGCTCTGGCCCGGATGGAGGGCAAGATCGCGCTCGAAGAGACCTTCAAGCGCTACAAGAGCTGGACCGTGGACAAGGAGCGCTCTGTTCCGCTCCACACCAGCACCGTGCGCGGCTATCAGCAACTGCCCATTCGCGTCTAGTTGAGCGGAACTCGCGCGACATCCACCGTGGCTCTCGGCCACCGGGTTGCCGTGGCCTGAATGGGGGGCGCCGTATCCAATGATTGGATATAATATATCTGATGACGACCATACTCGAACCAGACGTCCACAAGATCCCCTGGATCGTGGACCTTGATGCGCATGTCGTCGAGCCCCCGGACGTATGGTGCAGCCGCCTTCCAGCCCATTTACGCGACTCAGGCCCCCATATCGAGTACATGCCCGGGGGGGTGCCCAAACTCGAAGGGGCGTCCTACGTTGAAGCTCCCGGCGCCGACGGCCCGCCGGTTGCCTGGTGGTGCTACGAAGATCATCGGGCCTCGGTCAAGCGAACCATCGCCGCGGCCGGTTTCCCGGCCGAAGAAGTGGTGCTCAAAGGAGTCACCTATGACGAGATGCGTCCGGGCTGTTGGCAGCCCAAGGCGCGCCTGGAGGACATGAGTGTCAACGGTGTGCAGGCCCAGCTCTGCTTCCCGAACTACCCACAGATTCTGCGGACAACAGTTCCTGTGGGGCAAAGACCGGACACTCGCGCAGCTGTGTGTCGAGGCCTACAACGACTGGATGGTGGAGGAGTGGTGCGGTTCGAGTGAAGGCCGGCTGCTGCCGCTGTGCCTCATCCCGCTTTGGGACGTTGATCTCGCAGTAGCCGAAGTCACGCGTAACGCGGCGCGCGGTGTACGGGCCGTGGCCTTCAGCGAGCTCCCGACCTTCCTGGGTCTTCCCAGTATCTACTCGGGTTACTGGGATCCATTGTTCCGGATCTGCCAGGAGACCGGGACCGTGGTCTGCATGCACGTGGGCTCGGGATTCGAAACTCCCCAGGGGCGATCAACGAAATTCCCCAGTTGATCGACCGGTGAGTTGTCTGTTCTGAGGTTACTCCTTGACCTTCGTCACCCCCTTGCGGAGCGCTTCGGAGCGCGCCCGATGTGATCGCATCCGGTAGCTCTCGCCGTCGATGTTGAACACGACGCTGCGGTGCAGCAGGCGATCGAGCATGGCGGCGGCCACCATCGGGTCGTCGAAGATCTTCCCCCACGAGCCGACCCCGAGATTCGTCGTCATCACGATCGAGCTCTTCAGATAGCGCTGGGTGATCACCTGGAAGAGCGCCGCCGCGGCCTCGCTCTGCAGCGGCAGGTAGCCGACCTCGTCGATGACCAGCAGTCGCGGCCCGGCGAAGAAGCGCATCGTCGTCGCCCAGCGTCCTTCGAGGGCGGCCCGATGGCAGCGGGCGGCCAGGTCAGCGGCCGTCGTGTAATAGGTCCGATAGCCGGCCTCGATCGACGCTCGGGCCAGCCCGACCGCCAGCATGGTCTTGCCGACACCGGGCGGTCCGATCAACAGCACGTTCGTGGCGTCCTCGAGGAAGCGCAGCGTGCCGAGCTCGGTCATCAGCTTCTTGTCGACCGATGGCTGCGCGGAGAAGTCGAAGTCGGCGAGCGGCCACGGCGAGGGCAGACAGGCGAAGCGCTCGAGCCCGGCCCGGCGTCTGATCTCGGTGGCGTTCACCTCGACCTCGAGGAGGCGGTGCAAGAACTCGGAGTGGCCGAGCTTGTGCTCCCGGGCGTGGTCGAGCTCGCCGGGCAGCGCTTCGGCGGCGGCGCCCAGGCGCAGATAGGCCAGGTGGCTGCGGATCTCTTGATAGATGGAGGACTCGCTCATCGGCGCTCCACGATCTCGGCATAGACGGACAGGTCGACGACGGGCTCACGCCCGATCGGGCCCGAGGAGCCGGCTGCTTCTTCGAGCGCCTCTTTGCCCGGTGGCCGGTTCGCCTTCTTGTCGCACGGACGCGCCGTGGTGAAGGCGCCAGCACGGCGGCCTCGAGGGCCTCTCGGTGCTCGAGGCTGCGCACCAGGGCGCCCGGATCCCGCCGGAGCGAGGCGGTGGGTGACGAGGATCGCTCCCGACGGAGCCACCACGTCGATCGTCGGAGACGACAAGCGCTGCCGGACGAGCAGCGTCGTGCCGGCTGAGTCCCGGCGGCACCGAGTAGCGGTTGCCGCGAAAGGCGACGCTGGCGTTGTCGGCGACGACACGCTCGACCTCGGTCGTGGCCGGGAACGGCGCCGGCGGCAGGGCGAGGAGCGGCTCGGCGTCGGCCAGCGCACCGACCGTGGTGCGTTCACCGTTCGGCCCCGGCGTTCACGCTCGTCACCGATCGTGGCGCAGAAGACGTCGAGGGAGCGCTGGGCGTCCTCGGGGTTGGTCGCTCCCATCGTGCGCCACCACCGTCCCGAGACGAAGCGCACCGAGGACTCGACCGCACCCTTGCGGTTGCCCCGCCGAGGCGGACACGGCTCGACGACCGCCCCGTAGTGCTTGGCGACCGGGGCGAAGGAGGCCTGGACGTCGCGGGTCCCCGGCATGATCACCGTCGCCAGCCGGTCGGTGCGCCACACCCTCGGCGTGCCGCCGAGGCGGCGCATCACCTCGTCCATGGCCTCGATGAGATGGGCCTGGTCCATCTTCTCGGCCAGCACGCCGCGCACCTTGCCCGAGTGCGGGAGCGTGCCGAGGAGCACGTAGGCCGTCGCCGCCCCACGGGCGTTGCGCCGTTCGAACCAGTCCCACTGGATCTCCTCGCCGGCGGGTGGTCGATCTCGATGGTGTCGCGACCTTTCACGCCCGAGCAGGCCTCGCAGTGCGGACGGAGCCCGGCGAGCCCGGACCTGGCGGACGAAGCTCGGGTAGCTCAGCGGATAGCCGAGCCGTTTCGACCTCGTCGTAGAGCGCCGAGGCCCACACGTGCGGATCGTCGACGAACCGCGCCGCCAGGTACTTGGTGAACGGCTCGAGCGGGTCCGGCGCCGATCTCGCCCGGACGCCGGGGACCCTCTTCCCGTTGATGTAGGCCCGGACCGTCTTGCGGTCCCGACCGAGGTGCCGGGCGATCGCCGAGATCGTCCAGCCCCGTTCGCAGTGCATGTGCTTCCACGTCTTCCCCATGTGTGAGCATGCGGAGCGGGTCTCCCTTCGAGCTGGCTGGCTTGGTCGCTCGTCAGCTTCGAAGGGGGCCCACCGCCGCGGGTGGATGGTTCAGCTCACCGGGACAGGGTGGGGAATTTCAGTCACCAAGACTCCCCAGACGTCGCCCGACGCACCGGACGCAGTGCCCGCCACCATCCTCTTCGGGAACAGCATCGGCGGGATGTCCGACTTCATGTTCTCCGGTGTTCTCGAGCGCTTCCCGCAGCTCAAGCTGCTCTTCGCAGAATGCCAGATCGGCTGGATCCCCTACCTGCTCGAGCGGGCGGACGACGTGTGGCTGACCCACCGAGGGTGGAGCAACTCCCAGCTGTACTGTCCCGAACCGCCGTCCACGTACTACTACCGGCAGATCTGCAGTTGCTTCTTCAAGGACCCGGTTGGCATCGCGCTCCTCGACCGTGTCGGTCCCCGCAATGTGGTCTTCGAGACCGACTACCCCCACCAAGACGGCACCTGGCCGCACTCGGTGGAGGCGGCCGCCGAGCAGTTCGGCCACCAAGCACCAGAGATCGTCAACCGCTTGGCGCGGGGGAACGCCATCGAGTTGCTTGGGCTCGACCTCCCGCTGGTGGCGCCGCGGGTGAGCCCCTAGGCGGTGGCCTTGGCCGCGATCGTCGCCCAGATCCACACCCTTGCCGGTTCGCTCGAAGCGGCCGCTGATCGTACGAGCGGATGGACACGTCGTGTCCGACCGCCTCAGCTCGCAGCGCCTGCACCGTGCAGCGCTCCCGTGGCCGGTGCGCCAGCGGATCGAAGGAGTACCAGCGGCAGGCATTCTCCCAGGTGATCTTCTCCAGTTCGTCGTCGGGTACCCCGGACGCCACGTGAGCCACCTCTTCGGGGGCATGGGGCCATGAAGAGTCGGAGTGGGGGTAGTCGCACTCCCACGCGATGTTGTCGATCCCGATCTGATGACGAAGCTGGACCCCGATCGGATCCGAAATGAAGCAGGTCAGGAAGTGCTCGCGAAACACCTCGCTGGGCAACTTGCCTCCGAAGTCCTGCCCGGTCCACTTGTGGTGCATCTCATACGTGCGGTCCACCCGGTCGAGGAAGTAGGGAATCCATCCGGTCCCGCCCTCCGAGAGGGCGATGCGAATCTCGGGAAACGTCTTGATCACGCGGGACCACAACAGATCCGAGGCAGCGCTGCAGATGTTCATCGGCTGCAGCGTGATCATCACGTCAACGGGGGCATCCGGAGCCGTGAGGGCGAGCTGCCCGGATGAGCCGAGATGGATCGACAACACGAACTTGCTCGTCGCACAGCGCCGCCCACAGCGGGTCCCACGAGGCGTCATGAAAGCTCGGATACCCGAGCGCAGACGGGTTCTCGGTGAAGGTCAGGGAGTGGCAGCCCTTGGCCGCCACTCGGCGCACTTCCTCCGCGCAGAGCTCGGGATCCCAGAGCACGGGCAGCGCCATCGGGATGAACCGTCCCGGGTACGAGCCGCACCACTCGTCGATGTGCCAGTCGTTGTAGGCGCGCAGGACGGCGAGGGCCAGGTCCTTGTCACGACAGGCGGCGAACAGCCGGGCACTGAAGCCGGGAAAGGACGGAAAATTCATCGAGCCGAGGACGCCTCCGGCGTTCATGTCCTTGATGCGCTCGTGGACGTCGAAGCATCCGGGTCGCATCTCGTCGAAGGCCGTGGGCTCGATCCCGTATTCCTCCCGAGGCCGACCAGCCACGGCGTTCAAGCCGATGTTGGGGATGATGTGCCCGTTGAACTCCCAGACGTCGCTGCCGTCGGGCGAGGCGCTGCACCCTGGGCGCCCTGTCCTGAAACTTGGCCGGCAGCCGGCCCTCGAAGAGGCCGGGTGGCTCGACCAGATGGTCGTCCACACTGACCATGATCAAGTCGTCGGCGTGCATGGCGACCCCTTCCTCACTGGGTTGTCATCTGAGACTGTCGAATGGTGTGTCACCGGTTCAACGAGCCCGTCGGTCATTCCGGCGGCTCAAAGAGGCCCTCGAACTCCAGCTTGGCGTTGCGCACCCGGCCATAGAGCAGCCAGTCTCCTCGGAACATCCCGTGCTCGTGAGGTGCGGCGGCGATGTGCGTGCGTGGCCCACCGGTGCTGCTGGGCATGAAGCGGATTCTCTCCAGCCCGTCCTTCAGCCCGGGCCCCGAGAGTGTGGGTGCACGGAAGATTCCCTCGGCCAGCACGCGAGCGGTGTCGTAGGCCAAGACGGGGATGGCGTTGGGCCACATCGGGGGGTCCTCCCCGTGTCGCTCGACGATACCGACGATGAAATCCCTCGACGAGTGGGTTGTTCGGGTCGAACTGGTCGATTCCCACCCAGCCCTCGAACTTCTCGAAGCCCATCAGATAGAACATGAAGGCCGTCCCCATGATCCGCGGGGGATCCCACGCCAGCTCGTCCAGTGCCTTGCGCAGGAATCCCTGGGCCGCCAACATGCCATAGCCCATGTAGCAGAGGGCATCCGGGTTCGACTGGCGAAGGTTGTCGAGGTTCTCCGTCAGATTCGCCGGCTGCTGGCTGACGGTCTCCAGCGAGACAATTGTTCAGATTGTGCCTGCGGCATTCCTGTCGGAAGAAGCGGAAATACTCTTCGCCATTGGGTGAGACCTCGCTCAACACCGCGACTCGCTTGTATCCGTGTCGCGCGAGCCAGGCGACGCAGAGAGCCGCATCACCGCCGCAGTCCCCGTTACCGAGTCGGAAGCAGTAGTCGCCGGCCAATCGCTCCGTACCCGCCCAGCTGATGAGGGGTATCTTGAGCTCGTTGGCCAGTGGCGCGGCGATGATGGCGTTGTCGGAGCTGTACGCACCGGCGACGCCGATACAGCCCTGATCGACGAGGTACTTGAACCCGTCCGCGGCATTGCGAGCCGAGCCACGCGGCAAGCCGTTTTCCGCGTGGAGCACGAACTCGACGGGCCGGTCGAGCAAGCCCTGCTCGAGCGCTTCATCGAAGGCCATCCGGTGGATCTTGTTGTAGCCGCCATCGGGACCGTCGAGCGCTGAACCGAGCCAGCCGATCTTGATCGGGTCGGGCGACCCCGTCCACCCGCTTGCACTGTCTGCCATCGCGGGACTCCTTGCGTCTCGAGTGCAGGCATGCCGGTGATCTTTATCCTGACCACTGCACCCCCAGCGTCGTCACCCGCATCCGAAGGGCGGGGACGAACAAATATAAAGTGTACAATTGTCGCCGGCCGGAGGGCCGGGGCCGAGAGAAGCCCTCGGAAAGGAAGTCCTGGTGTCTGAGCCGCTTCACCCATCTCCTGACCGCCAGCGGGTCCGCCCGGCGTCGGGGCCCGACGTGCAGGCAGCCGCTCGCCGCGGGCGGTCGTCCGGCGCAGCGCCCGGCTCATGACGGAGGCCGCGGGCAATCTGGCGGAGCTGTTGACGGCGCACCCCTTCTCCGACGGCGAGGACCTGATCAGCACCGTGGACCGGACCGTCACGGCCGGCACCGCCCGCGCCGAGGCAGCCCGATGTCAGCGCGCGGCTGCGGTCCGCCGGAGTCCAGCCCGGCCAGGCGGTGGTCGTCCAGCTGCCCAACGGACCCGAGTTCGTCTTCGCCATGTTCGGCGTCTGGCTGGCCGAGGCGGTGTTCGTGCCGGCGAACCCACGCCAGCCTCAGGCCGAGCTGGACCACGTCCTTTCCTCGACCGCCCCCGCCGCCGTGATCGACGCCGCCGGAGTGCGCCCCTCGGAGCGGTCGCCCACCGTCTACGAGCCCGATACGGCCTTTGTCACCTGGACGTCGGGAACCACCGGACGACCGAAGCCGATCCTGCAAACGCACACCGGGTACCTGGAACTGCTCGACCGTGTCCTCGGTCCGCTGCGGGGCCGGCCCGCCGATCCGGCCCGCCCACCCTCGCCGAACCTGGTCCCGGTGTCCCTGGCGCTCAACGCCGGCATCTACAACGTCCTGTTCGGACTGCGGGCCGGCGCGTCGCTGGTGCTCATGGACCGCTTCAGCACGGCGGAGTTCGCCACGCTCGTCGGCCGTTTCTCCATTCGCTCCACCGTCTTGCCGCCTGCCGCCATGGTGATGCTCGCCGACGACCCCGACGTGACCGATCTGACGCCGCTGCGCTATGTGCGGAGCATCACCGCGCCGCTCTCGCCCCTGGCGGCCCGCCGGTTCTCCGACAAGTTCGGCGTCACGGTGCTCAATGGCTACGGCCAGGCCGAGATCGGAGAGGTCATCGGATGGACGGCCGCCGACGCCCGGGACCACCCCGAGAAGATCGGGGCGGTGGGGCGGCCCCATCCCGGGGTGGCCATCAAGGTGGTGGCGAGAAGACGGATCGCGCGGCGCCAGCCGACACCGTCGGCGAGTTGCTGGTGAAGCCACCGCGTATGGCCTCGGGGTATGCGGACGGCGAGAGCCTCGACGATCGACTGGATCCGGAGGGTTACGTCCGCACCGGGGACTTCGCCCGCATCGACGGTGATGGCTTCGTCTGGATCGAAGGCCGGGTCGGCGACGTCATCAACCGCGGCGGCAACAAGGTGTTCCCGGGGCAAGTCGAAGAGGTCCTGCTCCTCTCACCCGGCGTGAGCGAGGCGGCGGTGGTGGGTCTCCCCGATGAACGCCTCGGTGAGGTGCCGGTGGCCTTCGTCGTGGGTGACGCGCCGGACGCGGAACTCGATCGACTCTGCCGGGACCACCTTGTGGCCTACAAGATTCCCGTGGCTTCCGGCACGTGAACGCACTGCCGAGGAGCGAGGTTGGCAAGGTGCTGCGCCGGGAGCTGGTGGCGATGGGAGCAGCCGGCGAGACGTGGCGCAGTGGACGCTTCCGCTCGAGACGCCGGTAGCGACGAGAGCTCGGGCTGCGCCGGTCGCCTCAGCCGTCCCATTCCTCGGTGCGATCGGCGCGTGACGGTTGGCGGCCCAGGCGCATGGGCGAGAGCGCCGCCTCCACCAGCAGGATTCGGCTGATCGCGCTCGGTCAAGGCCAGGTTCTGCGCTTCCAGCTCGACCAGTCCCTTGGTGGTCGCGCCGTGCCTTCTCGCGGTCGGCCCATTCCTGCCACGTGGGGATGGCCCAGAGCAGAAAGCACTCGCTGTCATCGACCAGCGCCGTCTCCCAGGCTCCGGCCAGCACCCAACCGAACTCCCGCATGACCGGGACCACGTCGCGTTGGACGAAGTCCAGGTAGCGGGCCGAGCTCCCTCTCGGCACCTGGATCTGCTCGTGGGCGTACACATCACCCCGGATCCCCGCCGCGCAGGCCTGCTCAATCGTGGGCATCCACGGCGCCGGCACCAGCAGGCGGTCCAGCCTCCCGGCCCTCAGCTCGGCGGCCGCCGCCCACCACGCGGCGAGCTTGGGGTCCTGCAGGTCGCGATGGCCCAGTTCGTGCCCGAAGGACCGGGCCAGGCCGTCGAACCCGTCCTCCTCCCAGAGGTTGACGACCTGGGGCCACCGTCCGGTGCTGCCCACGACGCCCCACACGCCGTAGCAGAGCTGGTGCCGATCCTCTTGTGCCGCGGGGCTCCAATTCGCCGTCATGTGGTACATGTAGCGCCCGCGGTTGTGCCCGATGATGTCGATGTACTCGTGGATGTAGACCTTGTCGTTCACGGCGGATCCCACCGTCGCTCATGCTGAGCCGCCGCCGTCCGGGGTGAAGTACGGGAAGCGTGATCTCGTCGGATGCCGGATGGAACTCCACGGCAGAGCCGCAAGTCCTCGTGCAACGCGTCCGGCTCGCAACCGATGACGGCGCTCATCATCCAGACTCCTTCGTCCAAGCGGACCACGGCCGGGGCATACGGCACGTGGAACCCCGGGTTGGGCGGGTGCCACACCACCGTCCAGCTGTAGAGGCTGCCCCGTCCCGCGCTGGCGTCCCAGATCGGTGACGTCCGCGTGGCACTGTGCGCACACGGTGAAGGCGCCGAGGCCGTGGTAGCCGCACGCGGCGCACTGCTGGTAGAGCAGACGGTGTCGGCGACATCCTTCCCAGTAGGCCTCGCTGTGCAGGCTCGGGCGTGGGGCCGGGATGCCCGCCGGCTGGGGAAGCAAGAGGCTCATGGGCGCTCTCGGCCCAGCAGCAGCACGTCACAGAACAAGGCCCCCGCACCCCCGTTCGAGCAGAGGGCGACCTCCGCTCCGACTGACCTGGTTCGTGGTGCACATGCCGCGGAGCTGCAGCACCGCCCGAATGACCCGCTGCAGCTGCTGCGCGTCTGATCCCGGGATGACTGAACGACATGGTCCCGCCATCCGTCGTGACGGGGAGTGCGGAGCCGGGCGCGATGTTTCCGTCCTCGACGAACGGTCCACCTTCGCCGGGCGAGCAGAAGCCGAAGGCTTCCAGCTGTCGGATGATCTCGAACGAGAACGGATCGTAGAGTTCGGCGACGTCGACCTCGGCCGGCGTCAGCCCGGCCATCGCGAAAGCCCTCTTGGCCGCCCGGGCGCCCACCATCCCGGCGGGATCGGCGTCGGGTCGGGGCCGGAAGTCCCACACCGGTGCGACCGTGTACGCCGGCCCGAATGAGTCACTGGCTCCCCCGAGGATCCAGACCGGCGTCTCGCATTCGGCCGCCCGGTCGGCGGTCACCAGCACAATGCCGCACCCGCCCTCCGATGTCATGGCGCAGTCGAGGAGGTGAAACGGGTCGGCGATCATGCGAGATGCCAGAATGTCGGCGGGCGAGAACGGCCCCCGGCCGTGGTACACGGCATCGGGATTTTCGTGTCCATTCGTTCGGATCGTGGCCGCGACGGCGGCCAGCTGTTCGGGCGTGGTGCCGTACGGTGAGCATGTGACGCCGGGCCATCAGGGCGAATTCGGCAGCGGTGAACAGTCCGTAACCGACGACCAGCTCGTTCGTCGGCCGGGTCCAGGGTGCGGTCGAGGTCCGTTCGAGGTGGATGCCGGCCCCTCCCGCCGCGACCAGGACGACGTCGCACTGGCCGGTGGTGATCAGTGCGGCTGCGTCCAGGATCGTGGGAATCCCCAATGAGCTGGGTCGCCGGGTGCAGGGACCGAGGCCGAGCTCAAGGGCGATGCTGCGCGCAGTCCGGACCGACGACGCCGTCGACCTCGTGCGGGGCGATGCCGGCATCCGCGAGCGCACCCAGAGCGCCAGCGAGCGCGATCGAGGTCGAGTCGTGGTCCGGGAGTCGGCGCGCCTGCACGGTGTTGTGGACACCGGCGATGGCGACGCCGCGAAAAGGGTGTGCGTGGCACGTGGTGGGCTGGGCGCTCGACTTCTCGACCGTCAGGCCGTGACTTCCACCGACTCGAACAGAGAGCGCTCCCGGAAGAGCTGGGCCACCTTGTTTCCCACGTTGCGCATCATCTTGACGTATTCGGCGGATGCCTTGTCCCCGTCCCCCTGCTTCATCGCCCGGGTGATCGCAGCCAGCCCCCGGCTCTCCACCTCCACCGCCTCGGGAACTTCCTCGAAGAAATTGCCGGGCACCAGTGCGGACATCGCTCGAAGCGCCACGTTGATGCGGGGCGACGCTGCGCCCTTCACGATCAGGCTGTGAAATGCGATCGAAAGGTCGTAGTGATCGTCCGCCGTCGTGGCCCGCGCAAACTGCGCCTGGATCGCGCCCAGTTGTTGCGGGAGATCGTCACCGGCACGCGCCAAGCGCACGCTTTGCGGCGAACCCGTAGATCAAACCGAACAGCTCGTAGTGGTCGTGGACGGTCGGCTCATCGAGCGTATTGATGAAGGCGCCGCGGTGCATCTCGTTGGTGACCCATCCCTCGCGCTCGAGCACGATGAGCGCCTCGCGGACCGGTATCCGGCTCACGCCGAGCTCCTGGGCGATCGCATCCTGCGGCACCCGCATACCGGGGCGCAGCTCGCCCTCGAAGATCAACCTTCGGATATATGACGCGATGTGCTCCCCACTGGGCGTGCGGACGATCTTTGCTTGACGACTTCCGTTCGATCGACCCTTGGCCGCGGTGCGGGAGCTGTCAAGTGGACGATGGCATACGTATATCTTATGCGATCCACGGACCAGCCGGCGATCTCGGCACTCAGCTGCACGCCAGTGTTGCGGAGCGTCGGCACCGAACGGCCGCATGGCCCGGCGTTCTGAAACCGTGGACATGATAAAATATACAATCTGAGCGAGGGGACACTTGGCCGAGGTGCTCGTGCGCAATGACCGAAGGACGGGTCAACCGGTGGGCGACCGCGGGAATGACAGCGCGTGACCGTGCGCCCTCGCCGGCCGAAACCACGAACCGGATGAGCCGATGAGGGAGCCGATGACGAGCCGCTCACGGTCCCGGGCTCCCGGCGACGACGCCGATGGGCTCCTCCCTGTTCCATCGGACGCCTCCGTCGAGGAGGTCGTCGAGGCCGTGCGAGCCTGGATTGCCTCGGCGGTCCCGCGGCGTGGGTCGAGGCCGGCCGTCGAGGCGGGCCGGCCGCAGTTCGAGAGGTCAGGACCAGGGCCGAGTACGAGGCGTGGTACCCGACTTCGGCAGATCCGGCCTGGTGGCCGCCACCTGGCCTCGCGCCTACGGCGGGCTCGATCTCTCGCCAGAGGCGGCACGAAGGGTCGAGCAGGAGCTCGGCCCGTTCAACCTCGGGCGTCTCAACCCCCTCGGACTCAACCTGGCCGCTCCCGCCCTCTTCGCGCACGGGACCGAGGAGCAGCGGCTTCGTTTTCTCCGTCCGATCGTTCGCAACGAGGAGGCCTGGTGCCAGCTCTTCAGTGAGCCGGGGGCCGGTTCCGACCTCGCCTCCCTGGCCACCAGGGCCGAGCGCGACGGCGACGACTGGGTCATCACCGGTCAGAAGGTGTGGACCACGTGGGCGCACCTCTCGGACTGGGCCGTGCTGCTGGCCCGCACCGACGTCGACGTGCCCAAGCGCCAGGGGCTGACGTACTTCCTCATCGATCTGCACCAGCCCGGTGTCGAGGTTCGTCCGTTGCGTCACATGGGCGGTGAGGTCGACTTCAACGAGGTGTTCCTCAACGCGGCCCGGGTCCCCGACGCGTGCCGGGTGGGCGACGTGGGTGCCGGGTGGAAGGTCGCCAACTCCACGCTGTCGGGGGAACGCCAGATGGTGTCGGGCGCGGGCTCGGGTGGTGTGGACCGCATCGGAGGCTCGGGTGTCGGCTATCTCATCCGGCTGGCGAAGCGCCGGAGCGCCGAAGGGGGCGCCGGGTGGGTGGGACGATCCTGTGCGCCGTGACGAGATCATGCGCCTCTACTGCGAGGAGCGTGTCCGGGAATGGACGAACCAGCGGGTGCGCAGCCAGGCCCGGGCCGGACGCGCCCCTGGCCCGGAGAGCTCGGTGGGCAAGGTCCATCAAGGTGAGCTCAACCAGCGCATCCAGCTTGCGGCCACGTCCGTGCTCGGGCATGGGGGCGACCGCCTGGGTGGGGGACCTCGGTGACTACGCCGACTCGTTGCCCTACGAGGTGCGGGGAATGCTGCGCAGCCGGGCCAACACGATCGAGGGCGGGACCACCGAGATCAACAAGAACATCCTCGGCGAGCGTGTCCTCGGCCTGCCCCGCGAGCCGGACCCGTACTCGTCGCTGCCCTGGCGGGAGGTGCCGCGGAGTTGAACGCCTACTCCACATTGCTGGTCGAACGCGAGGGCCCGGTCGGCTGGCTCACCTTCAATCGCCCCCAGTCCGGCAACGCCATGGATGCCCTCATGCTCGACGAGCTGGAAGCGGCCTGGCGCGAGCTGGACGAGGATCCCGCCGTGCGGGTCATCGTGAACACCGGAGAGGGCGGGGTGTTCCAGACCGGCCTCGATGTGGTCCAGCTCAGTCGGAACCCCGACGCACTTCGCAAGCAGTCCGGGCGGACGCGCCGTGCCGAGCTGCGCTTGACGTCCTGGCAGAACGCAGTGTGGAAGCCGGTCATCGCGGCGGTGAACGGGATGTGCGTCGGCGGTGGGCTGCATTTCGTGGCCGACGCCGACATCGTGATCGCGGCTTCCGACGCCACCTTCCTCGATACGCACGTGTCGGTGGGACAGGTGGCCGCCTACGAGCTGATCGGCTTGGCCCGGCGCATGCCCTTCGAGGCGGTGCTGCGCATGGCCCTGGTCGGACGGCACGAGCGCATGTCGGCTGAACGCGCGCGCTCGCGCTGGGCATGATCAGTCAGATAGTCGATCCACCCGAGCGGCTGCGCGAAGAGGCCCAGGCTCTGGCCGAGAAGATCGCCCGCAATTCGCCCGCCGCCATGGCGGCCACGAAGCGGGCACTGTGGGGCGCCCTCGAGCAGGGGCTCACCGACGCCTGCAAGGCCGGAGCGGCCGAGCTGGTCTCCATGTGGGGGCATCCCGACCAGGTCGAGGGCCCCTTGGCCTTCGCCGAGAAGCGGGAGCCGCAGTGGGCCACGCTTCGAGGACCGATCCGTCGACCCCTGAACGACCTCGAGAATCGACTGAGAGGGACTCGCAATGGTGTATGAAACCCTGAAACTCGAGCGCCACGGCCCGGTTGGCTGGTTGATCAACAATCGCCCGGAGCGCCTCAATGCGATGAACAACGCCATGCGCGACGAGTTCGCCGAGGCATGGAAGGAGCTGGATGCAGATCCCGCCGTCCGGGTCATCGTCCACACCGGGGAGGGCAAGGCCTTCCAGACGGGCGCCGACATGATCGAGATCGCATCCGACGGCATCGGGTTCGAGCGATACCGAGAGTCGAGCGAAAAGTTCGATTTTCATTTCACCTCCTGGCACAACGGCGTCTGGAAGCCGGTCATCACGGCGGTGAACGGGATCTGTGCCGGCGGGGGATTCCACTGGATTGCCGACGCCGACATCGTGATCGCGGCATCCGACGCCACCTTCCTCGACCCCCACGTGTCGGTCGGACAGGTGGCCGCCTACGAGCTGATCGGATTGGCCCGACGCATGCCCTTCGAGGCGGTCCTGCGCATGGCGCTCGTCGGACGGCACGAGCGCATGTCGGCCGAACGCGCGCTGGCACTTGGCATGATCAGCCAGGTAGTCGATCCACCCGAGCGGCTGCGCGAAGAGGCTCAGGCTCTGGCCGAGAAGATCGCCCGCAACTCGCCGGCCGCCATGGCGGCCACGAAGCGGGCATTGTGGGGCGCCCTCGAGCAGGGGCTCACCGACGCCTGCAAGGCGGGAGCCGCCGAGCTGGTCTCCATGTGGGGGCATCCCGACCAGGTCGAGGGCCCCTCGGCCTTCGCCGAGAAGCGGGAGCCGCAGTGGGCCACGCTCAAGGGGACCGAAGCAACTTGACCCGAGGCTCCGCCGCGGTCGCGCCCACCACGTGAGCCGTCATCCCGATGGCAGAGCTCTGGCGACGAGTGGCCGTGGTGTCGGGCATTGACGCGACGTACGGAAGCACCTTTCGGCGCATTCGAGGTGGTGCCGGTGGCCGGCACCGTGGCCCCTCTCTTCGCGAGCGCCCACCAAAGAGTCCACGGTGCGCGTGCCGCGGCGCACATCGAGCAACGGCGTCTTCTGGCTGCCCGGGCTCGATCCTGGGCCCCGCATCACGGTTGAGGTGGACTCGGCCGAGGCGTTGGTGGCCGCCGTTTCCCCGCTGTCTTCCGGAGAAGTGGAGCTTCACATCACCTTGGATCCCAGTCAGCCGGTCGAGGGATCGGTCCTACTTCCCAGCGCACCTGAGGACACGTGGCTGGAGCCGGCCGACGAAACGGTGGAGAGCAGTGCGCTCCGCCGCCAGGCTGTGTCTTGTTGGCGGGGCCAGGCATCATCTGGCACGGGGCGGTCCCGAGCCTGCACGATCTGGCCGTGTCCGCTGAGATCGGCGTCTTGAACACCTGGGGCGCAAAGGGGATCTTCGATTGGAGGAGCCAGCACCACTTCGCCACGATCGGGCTGCAGGCTGACGATTTCGTGCTGAGCGGGCTCGACGCCGTCGACCTGATCATTGCCACCGGCTTGGATCAAGCCGAGTCTCCCGAAGAACGTTGGCGGCTGGCTCCCGCTCTGACTGTCCCTCCGGCCGGCCTCGCTCCGCTGGCCGAACGCTGTCGGCCCCGCCGCCCGATGCCGTTGACCATGCCACCGTTACGTGCCCGCCTGGCAGACGTGACGCAGCGGGGCTGGAGCGTGGAAGCGAGCCCGTTGCCGCCGAGCCGCGCCACCATGCACTATGCGGAGTGTGTCGCCGCCGGTGCGCTGGTTGCGGCCGACGCCGGCGACGCCGGCTTCTGGGTGGCCCGCACGCTCGGCACCACCCGGCTCGGGGCGGTGATCGTGCCGTCCACGTGCAATCCCCTGGATATGCCGCGGCCTGCGTCGCAGTCTCGCTCCTTCGCCGTCCTCATCGTCCAGCCCTGGCCGTGATCGATCTGGCCGAGGCAGAGGCAACGGCCGTCGTTCGTGGATGCAGCGGCATCGCTCGACATCCGCGTCCCAGTCGAGGCATGGGATCCCGGACGGTGATCGTCTCGACGCCGTTGCCCACCGGGACCGACTGCGTCGGTTGGTCCTCGGGGGTCCCCCGGCAGGGAGCAGGCTCTGCACTCTGGCCACCGACCCGCACCAGCTTTCGGAGATGTTCGAGGCAGCCGGTCCGATTGTGGCCTGGACCTGAATCGGACGCTCCAAAGCCGGGTCTGCGCGCAACCCGGGGTCACCCGGCGAGTTGTGCACGCAGTTGAAACTTCATGACCTTGCCCGTGGGGTTCAACGGGAGAGCATCGACGACCCGAATGGATCGCGGGACTTTGAAGTTGGCCATGTGCTCGCGGCACCACGCTACGAGCTCGTCCGGGTCGACTGTCTGACCGGGACGAGGAACGACGAACGCCACACCGACTTCCCCCAACCGCTCATCGGGGACGCCGACGACTGCGACCTGGCCCACCTGTGGATGGCCGACCATGATGCCCTCGATCTCGGCGGGATAGGCGTTGAAGCCGCCGACGATGTACATGTCCTTCTTACGATCAGTGATCCGCAAATTGCCGTCCCGGCCCAGGACGCCGATGTCGCCCGTGCGGAGCCACCCCTCCTCGTCGATCGCCTCCTTCGTTGCCGTCGGATCCTCGAAGTACTCCTGCATGACGTTGAAGCCGCGGACCAGGATCTCTCCTGGCTCGCCCGGATCGACAGACTGGCCGGCGTCGTCCACGACGCGCACACTCACCCCTGGAAGTGGTCGTCCCACCGTTGTGGCGATCACTTCGGGCGCATCGTCGTGGCGGCACATGCTGACCGTGCCCGTCGTCTCGGTCAGGCCGTAGCCGGTGACGACGGTCTCGAAGCGCAGTTCGTCGCGCATGCGCCGGATCACGTCCACCGGAACGATGGCGGCTCCGGTGACCGACAGACGCAGGGAGGACAAGTCGAACGACGCAAAGTCCGGATGATTGAGAATCGACTGAAAGACCGTCGGAGGCCCGGGCAGCATCGTGATCCGCTCCGAAGCCACGCGCTCCATCACCGGCACGACGTCGAACACGGCGTGGGGGACGATGGTCGCACCGCGGAGCACGCACGCCAGCAGCGCCGGACTTCAAGCCCGGCTGTGTGGAAGAAGGGATAGACCACGAGGTAGCGATCGCCTCTCCGCAGACCGACCAGCTCGGACCAGGCCAGGTAGGTGCGGACACTGGCGCCGTGGCCGAGCACGGCGCCCTTGGGCTTGCCGGTCGTGCCCGAGGTGAAGATGATGTCGGAGGCGTCGTCCTCCGCTCAGAGCGGCGCGGCGGCGTGCCACCTCCGGACCGTGCGCGTCGGTGGCCCGGGCGGTGAACTCGGCGAGCGTCGTGCACCCGGGCCGCGACGGTCCCTCCAGTACCACGATCTCCTCGAGGGATTCGAGTCCGGGCACGTCGGCCAGCAACTCCACCAGGTCGGAGCCGAGCATGTCGGTCACGGCGAAGAGCAAGCGAGCTCGCGAGGTCCGCAGGACGTGACCGGCCTCCTCTCCGCGGTACCGGGTGTTCAACGGCACCAGCACGGCGCCGATGGCGTAGACGGCGAAGCTCGTGATCACCCATTCGATCGCTTTGGGAGCCCACAGGGCGACGCGATCGCCACGCTCGATCCCGCTGGCCACCAGCGCGCGCGCCACATGCTCGACTCGTTCGGCCAGGTCCCCGAACGAGAGTCGGGTCCGCCCCGTCTATGAGGGCCTCGTCGTCCCGGTACCGCTCTGCGGCCTGCTCTAACGCTTCGGGGATTGTCTGAGGCTGCCGATCACCCGGCCAGCGGTCTACGTCTCTGTCCGTCAACACAAGTAAATATGTTATGAGAATGATGCCGCTTGAGAGGGCGGCGGACTCGGTCGACTATGCACCCGGCTCGAGCGGGGCGACGAAATGGGTTCCGCGCAGGGCAAGCTTCTACCCGACCACCGACGACGATCGCAGGCCTTCGATCGCGGCGTCGGTCAGGCCGAGCTCTTCACGCAAGACCTCGTCCGTGTGCTCGCCGAGCCAGGGTATCCGTCGGTCACCGCCCTCGCATCGGTCGACGATGTGTGCCGGGTTGCCGGGCACGAGCACCGGTTGGTCGACACCGTCCGTCCGATCGATGCCGACAAGCATGCGACGAGCGGCGACGTGCGCATCGGCGACCAGTTCTTCGGCGCGGGCGCAGGGCCCGGCGGCGATGCCGGCCTCGCTGAGGGCTTTGCACACCTCCAAGCGGTTCCGCCCGGCCGCCCATTTCTCGACTGGCCGGACGGATGACGTCTTCGAGGTGTTGCACCCAGCCGTAGGGAGTGTCGAACCGCTCGTCGGTTATCCACTCGGGATGTCCGACGAGCTGAGCCAGACGCTCGAAGACGTGCACACGGGCGACCTGCATGACGAACCAACCGTCGGCAGCCCGGAAGCCGTGATTGATTACTGACCCCGAGTCACCACTCGTCGACGCCCATCGACCAGTAGTTGGTCACGATGTCCGTCATCGCGATGACGGAATCGAGCATCGCGACGTCGACGTAAGCGGGTCGCCCCGTCCTGTCGCGGTCCCGAAGAGCGGCGAGAATGCCGATGGAGGTGTACAGCGCCGCCCCGATGTCACCGAGCGCACCAACGGGCGACACCACGGGCGGGAGGTCGTCCATGCGCTTCATCTCGTAGACACCCGACATGGCCTCGACGATCGGAGCGAAGGCGGGCCAATCGCGGTAGGGGGACGGCGACGAGTTGCCGAAGCCCGACACCGACGCGTAGATGCAGCGCGGATGGACGGCGACGATGTCGTCTGTAGCCGAGCCCCATGCGATCCATGGCACCCGCCTTGAAATTCTCGGCAAAGATGTCGAAGCGCGGGGCCAGGTCCAGCACGAGTTGGCGTCCTTCGGCGCTGCTTGAGGTCAACGCACATGCTTCGCTTGTTGAGGTTGTTGCGGAGGAATGTCGCGCCAACGGAGCGTCCTTCGGGGTCGGACATCGCAGGCAGTGACGCCCGTCCAAGCTCTCCGGTCAGCGGTTCGATCTTGACGACGTCGGCACCCAAGCGAGCCAGCAGTTGGGTTGCGTAGGGGAGTGCCTGCATTTGCTCGATGGCGAGCACTCGGATTCCTTCGAGGGGGCGCCCCGCTGCGTCGACAGCCCCCGACTCTGCCGCAGCGAACTCCATTTTGAATATTATATCCGAACGCGGTCGGCGGCGTCCGCTGCGCTGCATCGGTGGTGGGTTAACGCCCCGTGAAACGAGGCTCCCGCTTCTCCTTGTTCGCCTGCCCGTACTCCTTGAAGTCCTCCGAGCGACTCGCGACCTCCATCGCCCATGCCTCATCGGCCATGTGGCTGCTGAGGTCCGACGTGAGACCTCGGTGCACCAGCAGCTTGGTGAGGCCGACTGCGACAGTCGGTGCTGCAGCCAGGCGTTCGATGAGGTTCTGGGAGACGGCGTCGAGATCGTCGGCGGGCACGGCGCGGTGGATCAGTCCCCAGGAGGCTGCGTCGGCTCCCGAGACCTTCTCGCCCAACATGAGCATCTCGCGAGCGCGGGCCACGCCAACGAGGCGAGGGATGAGCCAGGTGGCGCCACTGTCCGGCGTGAACGCAAAGGTCGTGAAGGGGGCCCAGAGCCTGGCGTCGTCCGCCACGACGGCGAAGTCCGCGGCGAGAAGGATATCGAGACCGAGACCGATGACCCAGCCGCGCGCGGTGCAGATGATCGGGGTCTGGCACGTCAGCATCGCCGGGATCAGGCGATTGACGTGACCGTTCATGCGCCGGTGTACCGAGCCCACGCGGGGGCGTTCGGGCCCCGGTGTTCTCTCGCCCAGGTCGAAGCCGGAGCAAAAGTGATCGCCCTCACCCTGCAAATGGATGACCCGGACCGACTCGTCACTGGCCGCGGCGTCCATCGTGTCGGTCAGCGCGTACACGATGGGGTCAGTAAGGCTGTTGCGGCGAGCCGGACGATTGAAGCGCAACTCGAGGACCTCTCCGTCATGCGTGAGGGTCAAACCCGGCGGCATCTCGGGGTATGGCTTCACTGTTGCTCCTCAGCGGCGAAGCGTTGAGCTAACGAATCAAGCGCTTCTTGGCAGGTGGTCGCCCCGCCCGGCGCTGGGGGGAGCCGAACTGCGCCGTGGTCGCGAGAGGGCAAGAGGATGGTGGCATGGCCCGGCGTCGTCGTCTCGCCGCGCTGGTTCTCGCCCCACACGTCGAGGTCCACGGCGGGTCGATCTCCTGCTGCGAGGTACTTCCGGGTGATCCGTCCCTGCATCCGGTGGGTGTCGCCCACATAGTTGAACTTGCGGAACTGACAATCAAGCTTCCACAACCAGGCGTCGTCGCCCATCCAGTCCGTGCACAAGTGGATGAGCCAGGTCTCGCGCATGCGCCCGTAGTCGTAGCAGGCCGGGTTGCCTGCCCGGTGGGCCCATTCGGGATCCCAGTGCACGCGCTGCTGGACGTCGGGGATGTTCAAATCGTCGGGCTTGAAGAAGCGCGGCATGCGTTGGAGCTGGTCGTGGCCGAGCCGCAGGGCGGCCACGCCGTACAGGCCCATGCCCATCCCGGTGTGCCAGACGACCATGTCGGTAACCCGCATCGGGCCCTTGACGAGGGCCGGGAGCTCATCGCCCTCGTTCACGTCCTCCCACCAGCGGGGCTCGGCACCGCGCCGCCGGCTCCGCTCACCGGCGATCGCCTCGCCGATAGCGCGCAAGCTCCTCCTCGGTGTAAGGGCGGATCTCGACCTCGTCGTTCTTCTTGCGCTCGGTCGCCTTCTCCCGTTCGGCACGGATCATCAAGCGGTACTGCCCAGAGAGGACTGGACCGCCGGCCGCAGCGAACACCTCAGCCAACCACTCGTGCACTGTGCGGCCGGCGAAGTCGCCAACCTTGTCGTGCACGCCGACCAAAGCGTTGCGACGGGTGACCCGCGTGCCGGGTCGGAGTGGACTCCACCACTCTCGGAACGATCCCGAATAGAAGGCATGAACACCTCCGAGCGGGTCCCCCTTCATCAGTGCCTTCGTCTCGCCTTCCAGGACCGTGACTTCGTCCTCTCCGATGAGGGTGTCCCCACCGACGAGGTGAGGGGGAGCGATCGGGCCGGCCCACCTGGTTCCTGCGCCGTAGGACGGGTCGCACCAGAGGGGGTTGTCGTCACCGTAAGCCTCGGCGACATGACGGAAGGCGTCTTCGTTGGGGCTGAGGTAGTGGGGTGGGTTGGTGTGCGGACGCGCGATCCCGATCCGCTGTCGGAGCCGGACAACTCCCTCGTCGGTGATGGCGTCAGGCATACCGCGGCCGCGTCTCAGTGCCAACGGAAGTGTGTACGGGCTGACCACAATCCAAAGTCGATGCAATGTGCCTACCCTCCTGAGGCGAGAACTCCCGAGATCCGATGCCGGTCATCCCGCCAACCCACCAGTGTGAATGCCTCAGTGTACGGCACCAAAATTCGAATATAGTATACGAAAGTGGCCATTCCGGGGGAGCCAGTCGGTACGAGCCGACCCAGGCGGATCTCTATTCACTGCGGCTTCCCCCAGCTGCCTCGGTCAGCCTCACCTCGAACACCCCCCGGCTCGGCCCACGGGCGAGGGTTCGTGGGATCACAACGGGTTTCGGATGCCTTGCTCGGAGGGACTGTCATTTCGGCTGGGAGACACAATCTGAACTGTCATCTCACGTTCGGCGATCCACCTCTTGAGGCAGATTGGCCGGCCGCCGCGATGGTCACCCCGTTCGCCCAGTCCTAATGTCTGGAGGCAGCGATGGATTTTGACGACACCGAGGAGGACGCCGCGTTCCGACGCGAGGTGTCGGTATGGCTCGAGGAGCATGCAGAGGTCAGAACGGGCCTGGCTGACTGGTCCCGGAACCCCACGCATCCCGACTACGTCCGCCGGTGCCGCGAGTGGCAGCGCACCCTCTATGAAGGGGGTTGGGGCGCCATAACCTGGCCCAAGGAATACGGAGGGCGTGGCGAAACTTCCTGGCACCAGACCATCTTCAATCAGGAAATGGCCAAGTACGACGTTTCGGTAGGAGCGTTCGCCGTCGGGATCGGCATGGCCGGGCCGACCCTCATTGCGCACGGGTCCGAGGAGCAGAAGCACCGTCAGCTCCCAGCGATGCTGCGGGGCGAAGCAGTCTGGTGTCAGTTGTTCTCAGAACCGGACGCCGGGTCCGACCTCGCAGGGTTGAAGAGCCGCGCCGAGCGCGACGGGGAATCCTTCGTCGTGAACGGCCAGAAGGTCTGGACATCGGGTGCCCAACACAGTGATTGGGGGATTCTGATTGCTCGGACGAATCCCGACGTCCCCAAGCACAAGGGCATCACCTATTTCCTCGTCGACATGCACTCCCCAGGGATCGAGGTCCGTCCGCTGCGCCAGATCACGGGGAGCGCCCATTTCAACGAGGTCTTTCTGACGGATGTCGTCATTCCCGCCACGAACGTGGTGGGGGAGGTCAACGGCGGATGGGCCGTGGCTCACACCACCATGGGCTATGAACGCGCGCTCATCGGTGGCACCGGACAGAGCATCTCGATCGCGCAGGTGCTGGACCTGGCTCGCCGTTGCGGCAGGAGCGCGGATCCTTTGGTGCGCCAACAGATTGCCGATTTCTACACCCGGGTGGAGCTCCTTCGGTTCATGAATTACCGCGTGCAGACGGCACTGTCCAAGGGCCGTCTGCCTGGTCCAGAGGCGTCCACCACGAAGCTGTTCGTCTCCCAGCACATGGGTCTCAACGGGGAGCTGTTCATGAGCCTGCCCGGCGCCAACGGGATGTTGGCCGGTGACGGCGCGCTCGACAATGGCTTCTGGGTGACGGCCTTCTTGAACCAGTGGACGTCCAGACTCGGTGGCGGCACCGACAATATCCAGCGCAACTCCTTGGCTGAGCGCGTCCTCGGTCTTCCGCGAGACCCACGCAACGACAAGGATCAGCCGTTCAGCGAGTTGGGCTGAGCTCGTGCACCGGCCCAGCGCAGATGTTGCGGAATTCATGGTAGGGCTTATCCGCCGAAGGAAAGGAACGTGATGACAGACAAGGTGCTGCTAGAGGTGAGCGGTCCAGTTGCCGTGATCACCAACAACAATCCGGACAAACGCAACGCGTTCGATGACGATATGGACGCCCGCTTGTTCGACATTCTGACCGAATTGAAGGGCCGTCCAGAGGTACGGGCCGTCATCTGGCGAGGCGAGGGCAAGGCATGGTCGTCCGGCCGGGATGTGTCCGTCATCGGGAACAACGCCACCTCCCTCAGCCATCACGAGCTCATGAGCCGCGGCCATCGGGGCATCCTGCAGGTATTCGAACTGGACGCGCCGATCATCGTGGCCATCCACGGATGGGCCATCGGGGGATCCTTCCAGCGCGCCCTCCTGTGCGACATCAGGATCGCGGCCGAGGGGTCTCGCTTCATGCTGCCCGAAGTGGGCCATGGCGTCATCCCCGACACCGGCGGCATGGGGCGGCTCTACGAGATCTGTGGCAGCGGTGTGACCAGCGACCTCGTGCTGACCGGGCGCGCCATGGGCGCCGAAGAGGCCTACGGTCACGGGATCGTCTCGCGCCTCGTGCCACCTGAGGCACTCGACGAGACGGCGTGGGAGATTGCGAACAAGATCGCGGCCTCGCCGAAGGTGACGGTCAAGATGGCCCGCCGTGTGCTGCAACACCTGAGCGAACCGGGGGTACGGTCCTCCATGGAGGACGAGCTGATCTACCAGACCTTCATCAACAAGTCATCCGACTTCGCTGAATTCCGAGCGGCCAGCGCTGAAGGACGCGAGCCGCACTACACGGGGAGTTGAACATGACCGAGCAAAGCGGACTTCCCGAGCCGCCACCCGTAGGAACGCTGGCCCTGCCCGCAGGAACCTATGCCGGGAGCTGTGTCTTCGTCACCGGCGGCGGAACGGGCCTCGGCAAGGCCATCGCCGCCGAGTTTGCGCGGCTCGGGGCCGACCTGGTCATCGCCAGTCGGAAAGACGAGCACCTTGGCGCCGGGCCGGGAAGCGATCGATGCACTCGGGGCCCGAGTGCTCGGGGTGACGTGCGACATCCGTGACGCCGATCAGGTCGCCGCCGCCTTCGACGAGGCCACCGCAACATTTGGCCTTCCCGGCGTGCTCATCAACAACGCGGCAGCGAACTTTCCGGTGCCCGCGGAGGACATGTCCCCCAACGCCTGGCGGACCGTCGTCGACATCACCCTCAACGGCACCTTCTTCTGCTCCCGTGAATTCGCCCGGCGTCATATCGAAGCCGGAACGGCCGGGTCCATCGTCAACGTCGGGGCGTCCTACGCCTGGACGGGAGGTCCGGGATTCGCCCACTCGGCCGCCGCGAAGGCGGGGGTGAAGAACATGGTGGAGACGCTCGCCGTGGAATGGGGGCCCTATGGGATCCAGGTCAACGGGCTGGTACCGGGCCTCTTCCCCCACGAGGACATGACGGCCGACATCAAGGGCAACCTTGACCGGACCAACGAGAAGGACGCCTGCCAGCCGGCGCTCCGGGTCGGGCGACTGCAGGAGCTCGGCTGGGCCGCGACCTTCCTCGCCTCACCCTTCGCCCGGTTCATCTCCGGGCATACCCTCGTCGTCGACGGGGCCAATTGGCAGCGCCGAACGCTGACGAATGCTGCCGTGGTCACCGTACGCGACCAGATGGGGCGCGGGGCGTTCGATCCCGCGCCGGCCCGGTAGCAGTCGAATCCATCGGCTCGCATTCACGGGACGGCCTTTTGAGAGGCGGCCCACACGTCGTCTTCGTCGATAATTTCGTTCTGTGACCGGGCGGAAATGCCGTCATTCTGTGGCGACTGCCGCTCCTCGAGCGCCCACGTGTCCTAAGGGGCTCCCGCGCCGTCGTCGGTGTGATCTGCTGTTCCGTTGTGTGCGGGTGAATTCGGCTCCGCAGGCTGAACGGGTCCCAGATAGGCAGAGTGGAGCACCGACTCCACGTCGCCGCGCCGCCCCGGTCTGGACGATCCGTCCGTTCGCCATCACCATGGCCGAGTTGGCAACCGACAGCGCGGTGCGTGCGAACTGTTCCACCACCACGACGGTGATGCCCTCCGCCGCGAGCTGGACGACATGGTTGTAGAGCTCGTCGACGACGATGGGCGCCAGCCCCATCGAGAGCTCGTCGAGCATGAGCAACCGCGGGCTCGTCGCCACGGCGCGGGCAAGCGCCAGCATCTGCTGCTCGCCGCCCGAGAGCGTGCCGGCCGGCTGGTTGGCGCGATCCGCCAGGCGCGGGAACCGTTCGAATGCGCAACGCTCGACGTGTCGTCGCCCCGAACCGCTGTGCGTCATGACCCAGAGGTTCTCCCGCACGGTCAGGTTCGGGAACACGCCGCGGCCCTCGGGAATCAGGCAGAGCCCCCGGCGGGCCAGTGAAGAGGTCGATCCCACGCGCACCTTTTCGCCGGCGAAACGGACCTCGCCCTCGCTCGGCCCCATGATGCCGGCCGCCAGGGCGAGGAGGGTCGATTTTCCGGCACCGTTTGCCCCGAGGACAGCGGTCACGACACCCTCTTCGAACGTCGCGTCGATCCCGTGGATCACCTCGACTTCCTCGTAGGCCGCCCGCACTCCCCGGAACTCCAAGAGCGGTTCAGGCATCGGCTGCAGCCTCCGATACCGTGCCGAGGTACGCGGCCTGGACATTGGGGTCGGCCCGAACCTCAGCCGGCGGGCCGGTGCAGATGACACGGCCATAGTCGAGGACCACGACGGTGTGGCAGACGTTCATGACCAGTTCCATGTCGTGCTCGACCAGCAGAATGGCGAGTCCATCGTTCGCCAGAGAGCGCAGAACCTCCGAGAAGCGCTCGGTTTCGTCCGTGTCCTGGCCCGCCGCCGGTTCGTCGAGGAGGAGGACCTTGGGCCTGGTGGCAAGGGCACGCGCCAGCTCGACGAGGCGCCCGGTCCCCGTCGGCAAGGTGTCGGCTCGGTCATTGGCCACGGCCGTCAGGCCCAGCCGGTCCAGGATCTCCTCACGGATCTCGTGAATCGTTCTCGACCGTGCCTTCACTACCCCTCGCTGGCGCGATGGATGCGGCAACCCCGATGTTCTCGGCGACGGTCAGCGTGCCGAAGAGCTCCAGGCGTTGGAACGTGCGGCCGAGCCCGAGCCGGGCCCGGCGATAGGACGACAGCCCGCGTAAATCCCGACTGTCGAGGCGCACGGTCCCCGTATTGGGGCGCTGCATCCCCGTCACCACATTGAACAGGGTCGTCTTGCCGGCTCCGTTCGGCCCGATCAATCCGGTGATCGCACCCTCAGCGGCGCTGAGCGACACCTCGGACAGCGCGGCCAAGCCCCCGAAGCGAACCGAGATCTCTTCGATCTCAAGTCCCACTGGTGCCTCCGGCCCCCGACAGCGCGGTGAGCGGGTCGGCCGAGCCGACCGGACCCTCGTCGGACACCGCCTCGGCGAACCAGGCGTCCCTCTTCTCCTTCGACCGGCGCTCGGGAAGGCCGAATGCGGGCGGCGCGATCCTCGCCCGGTAGTCGGCGACGTAGGCCGGGACCGGGAACAGCGCGAGGTCGACCACCAAGATGATCGTCATCGGCCAGTTGCCGATCGCCCCGCTCAGCCGGAGCGCCCAGGCCGCCCCGACCACCGCCACGATCAGGGCCACCAGCCAGCGGCGTCGCGCCACCGAGAGATAGACCGGGCGGATGCTGCCCGGAATCGTCCCGTTGGGCGTGGTCCCCACGCCGATGCCGCCGAGGCCGACGAGGAGCAGCGGCAACTGGGTGAGCGAAGGGAAGAGATTGGTGAAGAGCGGCGATCCCTGGTAGAGGCCGTTCAACCCTGCAGCACCGAACGAGGTGATCCCGAAGACAACCATCACCAAGAGCACGGAGAGCCCGTTGAAGAACTGGAAGACGTCGGGCGCCGCGCTGCCGAGCGCCATGCCGTAGATGCCGCCGCCGACCCCCGCCAGGGCGGCCGAGAAGGCGAAGACTCCGATGAGCGACGCCCGGCCGTTCATGCCCAGCGTGGCACAGGCGGCGGGACTGTCCTTCATGGCGAGCAGACGTTGCCCGAACTCCGATCGCCGCAGCGGCGACGACGAGCACGACCAGGATCACGAAGGCCACCGACCCCGCGATGAACTGCGACGTCTTGGAGTTGAGCGCGAGCGAACCGATGCGGAAGGGAGCGAAGACGAGCGAACCCGAGCCGAAGGGCGCGTAGGGATGCCCGAAGAGGTTGAAGGATGGGAGCACGAACACCCAGTTGTCCATGGTGATGGCGAAGGCCGCGGTGGCCAGTGCGAAGTAGATGCCCGAGAGCCGCAAGGCGGGGATGGCGACGATGACGCCGATCACCGCGCACACCCCGGCCGCGGCGAGGAGGGAGAGGGGGTTCCCCTGGGCGCCCAGGTGCCCCACCATGGTGGCGCCGATGCCGGCGAAGGTCATCTGGCACAACGACAGGCGCCCGGCGTACCCGACGATGGGGACGACCGAGAGCCCGACGATGGCCAGCCCCCACATGCGATTGAGGCTGAACAGGTCGGGCGTCGAGACGGTGGTGGCCAAGAAGACGGCGGCGATGATCGTGCCGACGCAGAACAGGCCGGTGCCGTTCCACGTGGGGCGGAAGGCGAGCTCGCGGCTCCGGAGCTGGCGGTGCCCGCGCAGGCGCGACTGGGGCAGGACCAGGAGGGCAATGAAGAGGATGATCGCAGGCACCGCGTTCTCGAACCCTTGGATGTAGGGGTTCTGGGGCAGATAGGCCACCGAGTACGCGATGGAGAGGCCCAAGATGATCGCACCCACGAAGGTCATCGGAATGGAGCGCAGGCGCCCGATGACCGACGCCGCGTAGGCGTTGACGATGAGCAGCGTCAGCGCGGAGGCCGACAGGGTGAGGGTGGGTGCGATGAGGATCCCCGCCAGTGCGGCCAGCATGGAGCCGATGATCCAGGCGTTGCGGGCATTGGCAATGGCGCTCGACCCGTTGAGCGAGGTGAGCGTCCGGTCGTCGACGCTGGCCCGCATGGTGACGCCCATCCGGGTGCGGTAGAGGAACAGCCGCAGCCCGATGGCGACGACCAGGGCCAGGATCAAGACGGTCACGTCGTTGTAGGAGATCCTGATCGATCCCGAGGACCAAGGTGTCGTTGTTGAAGAGGGGGGGCAGGGCCCGGTAGGTCGTGGGGTTCCAGATCCATTGCGCGAGGCCCAGGAGCATGAGCGCGATGGCCAGCGTGACGACCAGTTTGGATGCCTCCGAGACACCTTCGAGCCGGCGCATCACCGCCGCTTCGATCACGATGCCGATGGCAGGCGCCAGCACGAAGAGGCAGACGAGCATGGAGACGAGCGCCGGCCAGCCCCAGCCGATGCTCATCTGCCAGTAGGCGAAGGCGCAGACCATCCCGATGGCGCCGTGCGCCCAATTGAAGATCCCGGTCGTCGTGTAGGTGAGGGTGAGGCCGCTCGCCGTTATCGCGTAGATGCCCGCTGCAGCCAGGCCGCCGATGGTGAAGATGATGAATTCATGCACGGCCGTCCCCCGACAGAATGATCAGTCGCACTGCCCGGGCAAGACTATGCAGTTTGCACCCACCCCCGCGGCCGGCCGGACCCATGCTCACAAGGAGTTCAGTTGCTGCTGCTGTTGCGCGGTCAGCTGGACGACGTTCTTGGGGTTGCAGTTCCAGATGGACTGCGTGGGCTGGGTGATCGCCTTGTCGTAGACGATCCCCTTGGCTTCGAGCTTCAGCATGGCGAAGCACGGCGAGGGCTGGGGGTTCTTGTTGGAGAGCGTCAAGCTGGGAATCGGCGCCTCGATGCCGCCGGCGTCCCAGTTCTTCACGGCTGCCGCGTGGTTCAGCACGCAGGTCACCGTGAGGCTGGCGCCGCAGGCCGAGGCCGCCTTCGCCCACAGGAGCCACGCCTCGGCCCCCTCCTCGTCGTCGAAGTCGATGGTGTCGCCCTTGGCGTAGGTGTGCATGGTGTTGACGAGCTGCTCGGTCGAGGGGTTCTGCGAGGCCAGCGCGAGCGGCCACCACGACGTCTCGACGTAGACCGGCGGCAGACTGGGGTTCGCGGCCACGGCTTGCTGCGTCTGGGTGTTGGCGAACTGGGTCCCCAGCAAGATGAAGGCGGGGTGGTAGCCGGCAGTCGTCATCGCCTGGGCGAAGGGGGTGAAGTTGGCGGTGTCGGCGGGCCACAGGGCCTGGGCCCCCTTGCTCTGGTACTCCTCGACGTAGGGCGCCCAGTTCTCCACCGTGACCGGGGGCTCGAGGAAGTCGACGACGTTCCAGCCCTGAGCCTCGGCGCCGAACTCGTACTTCGTTTCGGGCTCGAGGACGGAGGGGGTGTCGGCCCCACCCATGCCGGCCTGCTTGACCGCCTGCGGGTAGGCCTTGGCCAGCGCCCCGAACCATCCCGAGGTCACCGAGTCCGTGTTGATGCCGCTCGGGTCGACCTGGTCGGTGGCCAGATCGGAGGCGTTCGAGACGACGTAGCCGCTGATCTGTCCCAGCCCGCACTTCTCACGGATGGGGACCGACGGCTGGTCGAGGGCCATGCCGCCGCCGACCGCCATGAAGTCGCTCTGGCAGGCCGCTGTTGCCTGCTGCGCCGCGTTGAACAGCGCGGCGTCGCGGTTGTCGATCACGATGTTGCGCCCGTTGATGCCCCCCGAGGCGTTGCACCAGTCGGCGAACGCCGTGGCCTGCTGGGGGAACTCGGCCTCGAGTCCCGGGTCAATGGTGTTGGCGGCGTCGTTGAACACGGCGATGTTGATGGTCTTGGAGCCCACACCGCGGACCGAGGAGGCACCGCCGGGTCCCGGTTCGCAGATTTTGCCGACCCCGGGCCAGACGCCGTTGGTGGCGGCGCTCGACGACAACGTCCGGCTGGCCGACGTCGCCGCGGAAGCGGTCGTCGACGAGAGCGCGACGTACGTCCCGGCGACCATCATGGTCGCCATGGCCAGCGGCAGCGCCGACCTTCGAAGCTCGGCTAGTCCTTTGCAGAACATCCTCACACCCTCCCCAGAGCAGTTTACGATCGGGTCATTCAATCAGCACCCCGAGCCGGAGCGGGGATCGGGCCGCTGAGGCGAGCCGAGAGAAGATACACAGAACCGGACCCTCGGCTGCCGGTACCACCCGGAATTCATTTTCCCTCCCTGAGCCGAGGGGCGAGTGCCCTCGTCTGACGACAGGCCGGAACGGCGTGTTGGCGTTCGACGCGCACCATGCGGCAACGGACTCTACACGGTCGCACCAATATCGAATATAGTATACGAACGAACGTTTGGGGGAGCCGAGGACAGGCGGTGGGGAGCGTGACGGGCTCCGGGAGTGATGTTGCGTGGGCGGAACCCCTCAGGTGGGCCCGCAGTCCAGGAGGCAGAGTCTCGACATGCCTGCCGGCGTTCGATCCTGCTTCGGCTCTGCAGGAACCTGGCACATCAATGAGTGAATTCAATCTGGCCGACCTCTGGGAGGCGGTCGCCGACTGCGTGCCGGATCGCGTTGCGCTTCGCTGTGGGGAGCAGCGCCGGACCTACGCGCAACTCGAGGAGCAGTCCAACCGATTGGCCCACTGGTACCTCGAACAGGGCGTACAGAGGGGCGACCACATCGGGCTCTATGCAGAGAACTGTGTGGAGTACGTCGAGGCCACGCTTGGCCGCGTACAAGGTCCGGGCAGTGCCTATCAACATCAACTACCGGTACACCGCCGGGGAGTTGGAGCATCTGTTCAATGACGCCGACCTCGTAGGCGTCGTGCATCAGTGGGGCTTCACCAACCGAGTGACGGAGGTGGAAGCCCGGGTCCCGACACTCCGTTGGAAACTGGCTACCGGTTCCACGTACGACGATGCGCTGGCCTCGTCGTCGCCGGCTCGGGACTTTGGCCCTCGGTCGGGCGACGATCACTACATCCTCTACACCGGCGGCACCACAGGTTTGCCCAAAGGCGTGGTGTGGCGACAGGAAGACGCCTTCTTCGCCTGTATGGGGGGTGGCAATCCCGCCCTTCCCGAGGTTACGTCGGTCCCGGAGCTGGTCCAGCGCATAGCGCACGATCAGAGCACCTTTCTGCTCCTCGCTCCGCTGATGCACGCGGCAGGCGGATGGGTGGTGCTGCTCCACCTCTTCAGCGGGAACAAAGTCGTCTTGTGGTCGGGCTCGCTCGAACCGCGCGAGGTATGGCGCACGATCGAGCGAGAGAAGGTAACGGCCACTAGCACCGTCGGGGACGCGGTCATGCGACCCTTACTTGACGCATGGGACGACTTCGATCCAAAACCCGACATCGAGTCGCTGGCCGTGGTCAGCTCGGGTGGCGCGCCTCTGTCGACGGCGTTGCGCGATCGGTTCCTCGCAACTTTCCCTTCCATCCCGCTCTCCGACGGGTATGGATCGTCCGAGACCGGGATTCAGGCCGGGCGCATCTTCTTGGGGCCGATCGGGGAGAAGCCGGAGCCGCAGTTCACCGCCCAGCAGGCGGTGGTCATTGGACGAGGAGACCCACCGACCTGTGGTCCAGGTTCGGGCATGGTCGGTCGCGTGGCTCGCACCGGGCGTATCCCACTGGGCTACTACAAGGACCCGGCGAAATCGGCCGCGACGTTCGTCGAGTGGGAGGGACGCCGATGGTCGCTCACCGGGGACATGGGCACGGTTGCGGAAGACGGCACGATCACTTTGCTCGGGCGGGGCAACCTGTGCATCAACACGGGAGGCGAGAAGGTCTATCCCGAGGAGGTCGAGGGCGTGCTGCGCCAGTCCCGTGCCGTCTACGACGTGGTAGTCGTCGGCGTCCCCGATGAGCGCTGGGGAGAGCGTGTCGTCGCTGTCGTCCAGCCGACGTCTGGGACGGACCCCACGGAGGGCGAGCTGATGGCCCTGGTGCGGGCCTCACTGGCTGGGTACAAGGTGCCGAAACAAGTGATCTTCGTCGATGAGGTTGTTCGGTCCCCGACCGGCAAGGCCGACTACCGCTGGGCGGCCGAGGTGGCGGCATCGTCGTGAAGCGGCGACGGAGAGACAACCCGAACGAGGAGGACCTGTTCTCCGTGGCGTCATATGCCCGTGGGCACTGCACCAACGTGGCCCGCCTCGTGGAAGCGCTGTGTCTCTGCGCGTGAGTAACCGAGCTCTTCGAGAACCGAGTCGTTGTCGCGACCCAGCGTCGGCGCAGGCGACCGCAGCCAATGGTCGACACGCGAGAACCGGAACGGCAGGGTTGGGACCTCGTGATCTCCCGTGACCGGATGGTGCTCTAGCTCGAACAGGCGGCGATGGCGGAGTTGCGGGTTCGCTGCGATGTCCCGCGGCGGAATCACCACGGCGGACGGTATGCCCGCGTCGAGGAACATCTCGACGATCCTGCTGGCTGGGTGCTGTCGGGTCCATAAGGACAATTCTCGATCGATGGCGTCGTGTGCAACGCGGCGACCGGCCGTCAGCCGAAAGTCGTCTTCCCGCATCCACGATGGACTGCCGAGCAACGTCTGCAGAGTGACGCCACTGCTCGTCAGATGTGATGGCCACGGCGATCCACTCGTCTTCACCCGCACATGGATAGACGCCTTGAGGGGCGGCGAACGGGCCGCGGTTTCCGTCACGACCGAGCAAGAGCCCCGCTGGAGTAATACTCCACCACTTGTTCCGCAGCGGCATTGAGCACGGACTCGACCATGGCCGCCTCCACCAACCTTCCGCCGCCGTGGCGATCTCGCGCGATGAGAGCCAGCATGGTGGCTGAATGCCGCGTGCATACCGGCCAGGGGGTCACATGCCCCCCGTACCAGTACCGGAGGTCCTTCGGCGAATCCCGTCAACCAGGACATCCCCGTCAGACATTCCATCGTCTGCGCGAATCCGGTTCGATCCCGCCACGGGCCGTCGAGACCGAAAGCAGGCATCCGGACCATGATGAGCTCGTCGTTGAGCGCATGGACTCGGTCCCAGTCGAAGCCAAACTGCTCCATGACCCGAGGTGTGAAGTTCTCCACCAGGATGTCGGCGGTGCCCAGCAAACGCTCGAGCATCTCTGCCCCTTCCGGGCGGGAAAGATCGAAGGTAACGCCCCGTTTGCCGATGTTCGCGGCGTGGAAGATGGGGCTCCACTCCCACCAGCGATCGTGGGACGGAGGCCGGGTACTGGCGAAGCGCATGTTGTCGGGTCGCGTCAATGATTCGACCTTGATTACATCGGCACCCAGTGCTGCGAGAGCTGCGGTGGTGACTGGACCGGCCCACCAGGCGGTGCAGTCGACGATGCGAACGCCGGCAAGAGGAAGCCGCCAGCCGTCGTGTCGACCCCTCGTGCCTTGTCGGTTCCGCCGCCGCTGGCGCTATCCATCCGAGGTGCCCAGTCGATCGATCCGTCGTGCTGACCGAGATCCGGAGCTGCGTCGAACGGCTTCGGCGCCTCGCTCGAGACACGATAGGGAACGCGGGGTTGGAGGAACCGTCCGGAGGGACTTGGCACGAAGACGCTGCGGGCGACGAACTGTTCGAACTCCGTCATCGTCGACCCGTTGAGGAGGGGACCAGCAGGGATCCTGAGCAAAGCCGCCGCCTCCAGGATCTCTGCGGTCGTGTGCTGCGTCGTGTAGCTGGTGTACCGCCGACAGGAACTCCTCCCGGCGCCGGAATCGTTTGGCGACCTGCGGCAGGTCAGGGTCGTCCATGAGGTCGGGCCGCTCGATCATGAGCAGGAAATCCTGAAACTGTTGGGCGCTGTTCGTGGTGACGACGAAGTACCCGTCCCGTGTTGGCTCGATGGATGGAACCTCGATGGTCCGCCCGGTCCCCGCGACCTTTGGCCATTCGGCAAACGATGCGAACACCGAGGGGTACGTGACCATGGTGACTGGCCATGCAGTCGAGCATTGCCACATCGATCAACTCGCCAAGGCCGCTCCGAACGGCCTCGCGATGGGCTGCGAGAGCCCCGAGCGCTGCGTAGGTACCCGACATCCACTCACCGAGACGACCACCTGCCGAAAGAGGCGGCAGGTCCGGGAGGCCACGCTGCCCGATGGAGCCGCACGCAGCCTGCAGGGTGAATTCGGTGCTCGGACGATCAGACCAGGGACCCGTGCAGCCGAATGGCGTGATCACGACGACGACCAGAGAGGGATTTTCGGCCCAGAGGGCAGCAGTGTCGACTCGTTCCCCACTCACCAAGATGTCCGCCGAGGTCGCGAGCTCCAACGCTTCGCCCCGGACGGATCGCTTTGACGTGTTGAGGTATTCGAAGAGTGCGCCAGAGCCCCAGTGACGAAGCGGATCGCCTCCCGGTGGTTCCACCTTGACCACGTCAGCACCGGCATCGGCCAATAGTTTTGAGCAGTAGGGGCCGGCGATCTCAGTCGTGCATGTCGACGACGCGAACGCCATCGCAGCATCATCGTGCACCCAAGGCAGGGCACCGTCGAGCGGAGATCCAGGACAGCGGCGAGTGCATGAACGGAACTGAATATAATATGGACCTTCCCGAACGAGCAGCGTTGGTGGCTCGCCCATATCCAAGGGGGGCGCGATGAAGGCAGAGGACATGATCCTCATCAGCGTCGATGATCACATCGCGGAACCGGCGGACATGTTCGAGGGTCACGTTCCGGCAAAATACCGACACCTGGCTCCTCGGGTGGAGACGGACGAACGCGGCTTCCAGCAGTGGTGGTATGGCGAGAAGAAGGGCCGCAATCTTGGGTTGAATGCCGTCGCGGGCAAGCCTCCCGAGATGTACAACGTCAACCCAACCAGCTACAGCGAGATGCGCCCGGGTTGCTACGACGTCCACGAGCGGGTGCGTGACATGTCGGCCGGCGGGACACTGGCGGGGCTCAACTTTCCCAATTGGACCGGGTTTCTCCGGTCAGGTGCTGAACGAGGGCCCTGACCCGGCTGTGAACGAGGTCATGATCAAGGCTTACAACGACTGGCACGTCGACGAATGGTGCGGCAGCTATCCCGGACCGGTTCATCGCATGTGGCATTCTGCCGCTGTTCGACGTGCACAAGGCGGCAAACGAAGTGCGTCGACTCGCGTGCCAAGGGGTGCCACGCCGTCACCTTCTCGGAGAATCCGTCGGCACTCCATATGCCGTCGATCCACTCGGGCCACTGGGATCCCCTCTTTGCCGCGTGCTCTGACTCGGCGACGGTCCTCTGCCTGCACGTCGGGTCTTCGTCCAAGGCCGCCTCGACGTCGGCCGATGCACCCGCCTCCGTTGGCATGGGGCTTTCCTCCGTCATGTCCATCTATTCGCTGGGCGATCTGTTGTGGGCGGATTTCTGGTGGCGATTTCCTGATCTGACCTTCTCACTCACAGAGGGTGACATCGGTTGGATCCCGTATTTCCTGCAGCGGGCTGAGCACATCCAGGAACGTCACTCCGGCTGGACGGGACAGCAGTTCCCAGAAGGCATGGGACCCGCTGATGTGTTCAGGCAGAGAATGCTCTGCTGCTTCATCAATGATCCCATCGGCGTCGAGACTCATCGACCAGTTCAACATCGACAACGTCTGTTGGGAGTCGGACTTTCCGCACTCGGACAGCTCGTGGCCCCGGGGGCCTGAGATCAACGAGCTGCAGTTCGCCTCGCTCTCAGATGACCAGGTAAACAAGATCACCCACGAGAACGCTATGCGGCATTTCTCGTTCGACCCGTTTGGCATCAGGCCCAAAGAGAGGGCGACGGTTCGTGCCCTCAGGGCGGAGGCGACGGGTGTCGACACTGTGACCAGGGTGGGGCGACCACCGGATCAGAGCGACCGTGACTACTTCAGGAATTTGGCAGCGCGGCCGCCCAGTGCGCGCTCCGGCCACCCTTCCCTGACACGAACGACCTCCTTGCAACAGGGAATCGCGAGGGATGTCGCGATCGCCTGTGGACTCTGGTCCAATCGCCAATGCGGGATGTAGCCGGCAACGCTCAAGACGCCGCGACTCTGGAACCGAATGTCTCAGCTTGACCAGGTTTGCAGCCCACGGCCTTGTGTTCCGAAGATCTGTGTCGCCATGACCTCACCGATCCGGGAGGCGTCCCAACGCTCCCCATCATTCGAGGCAGAGGCTCCCTCCTGCCAGCCCCGCATGAGATGTATTTTGTCGCCGATTACCCGGATGACCTGCCCGGTCACGTACTGGGCCTCGTCGGATGCCAACCAGGCGACCACAGGAGAACTTCCGGCGGGATCCAACGGATGGAAGGAGTTCTCTGGTATCTCATCTGGCTCGACGACTGCAGGGGCATTGGGCATGGTGCCGGTGATACGTGTCGCGCCGGCGGGTCCTATGGCATTCACCGTGACCCCGAGACGCTGCAGCTCCAGTGCAAGTGTCAGCGTGAGCCCGACGACGGCCGCCTTGGCGGTCGCGTAGCTCGTCTGGCCGAAATTACCGACCAGTCCGGCCCCCGAAGTCGTGTTGATTATCCGGCCCCGACTATCGAGGCCGGCTTTCGAGAGTGACCGCCAATGACGAGCTGCAGCGCGGCTGGTCAGCCATGGCCCCCTTACATGGACCCCTATGACCGCGTCCCATGCCTCCGCGCTGAGATTCCAGATGACTCCGTCGCGTACGATACCGGCGTTATTGACCAGAATGTCGAGGCGGCCCCATTCGCCGACCGCTCGTTCGATCATGGTTTCTGCGTCACCCTCATCAGCCACGTTGCCATAATCGGCAATGGCTGCGCCCCCGCGTGCGGTGATCAGCTCGACCGTGAGGTCTGCGTCCTTGCTCGAACCCTCACCGGTGACCGAGCTTCCCAAATCATTGACCACGACGCGTGCACCGCGACGCGCCAATTCCAGGGCATGACCGCGACCGATGCCATGGCCGGCTCCCGTTATCACGGCAACCTTCCCTTCGAGCATTTCGCTCACAGGTACCAGATTTCGCCACGGTTAGGGCTTTGGCCCGACTGTGCTGCTGGCGACTGCGAGTGACACGTGACGAATCGCATGCCGAATATTATATATAAGTTGCCGAGGCGACGGCTTGCGCTCGCATCGGTGCAGTGGCCGGATAGGGGAGTGAGCAGCGCCCGTCGCAGCCCGGTGACTTCAGTCGGCCCGGCGCGTCAGCGTCCACCCGTTCTTGGCCATCACGCTGTGAATCTCTTCCTCACTGAACTCATGGCGTCGGAGGTCCAACGCAAAGTCGCGTGGCTCGGCCAGCCCTTCGGCGTGTGGCCAGTCCGAACCGAAAAGGATGTGATCCGTGCCGACAAAATCCTTCAGCTGACTCAAGTTGTCTTCGTAGAACGGAGCGATCCAGACGTGCTGCCGGAACTTTTCGACCGGGTCGGATTGAAATGAGCCCGGCATCTGGCTGTAGGCCTTCTTGAGTTTCTTGATCAGCACAGACACCCAACCTGCACCCGATTCGATGCTCGCCACTCGCACCTTCGGGAAGCGGTCGAAAAGACCCTGGCACAGGAACGCTGCCATCGTTTCAAATGGCGGGCGGTCCGAGCTGAGGACCGTGCGGAGGGGCGAGTAGCGGAAGGCCTCAAAGTCGCCGCCCGGCTCCCAGTCTTTCAGGTAGCGGCCGTAGCCGGCGTCACCCGAATGGATCCCGACCGTGACGCCGGACTCATTGACCATGCCCCAGAAGGGGTCGAATCGCGTGTCCGCCGGAGACGTGAGACCGATGGGTGTGTATGCCGGCCCACCCTTTATGCAGACGATCCGCGCGTCTGCGTCGAGGACCCGCCGCAGTTCGGACACAGCGGCATCGACATCGACGAGGGTGATCATCGGCGCCGCGAAGATCCGTTCTTTGTAGGCATAGCCCCAGTCGTCCTCGAGCCACCGGTTAAATGCTTCGAAGGCGGCCACCAGCGCAGGTGGATCGTCCGCGAGCGCTTCCTCCATCCCGACCCCGAGCGTTGGGAACAGAAAACAACCGTCAAGGCCCTGACGGTCCATGACGGACAGACGAGCGTCTCGATTACGGTATTCCGGACGGATGGGCTCGAGGTCGCCAAAGAGAGACCGGATGTCCTGTGCGTTCGGGTTCTTCCCCCGGAAATATTCGTCGAGGCTGCCAGGCTTTGCCACCGGGTCGAACACGGGGTTGGGAATGAACCTGTTCACCTTGCCACCGACGAGGAGTCGTCGCCGGCCGTTGATCTCGGCCCACTGCATCGCACGCTTCGCCATTGCCTTGTCAATATGACGGATGTACGCATCGGTGGCTTCGTAGTAGTGGTTGTCGGCGTCGAACGTCGTGTAGTCAACGGCGGCATTTCGAACCAGCCGTGGCGTCGGTGGCGGTTGTCGTTGTCGTCATATCGCTCCTCTGGTCGGTTGAGTACGCCACGTGGTCATGTGTAGTGGCCTTACGAAAGCCCCAGAACCCTGAGAGCATTCGTACGAAGGAATTTCGGCCATACTTCGTCCTTGAATCCGACATTGACCATCTCGGTCATGATCCGTTCCAGGGAGAGTCCCATCGGGAAATACCCGGCATAGATGATCTTGTCGGCGCCGCGAGTGTTCGCATAGTCGATGATGTCCTGCGGGTAGTACTTGGGAGCGAAGGCGCTCGTTGAATAATGCAGGCCGGGCCACTTCAACATGAGTTTCACGGCCAGTTCGGTCCACGGCTCGCAGCCGTGGCGGGTTACGAAGATCAGGTCCGGAAAGTCGTACATGACCTCATCGATGAGCTCGACATGTTGGCACGATGCCTTCAGCCGCGGCCCCGGTATGCCGGCACAGCAGAAGATTGGAATGCCAAGTTCGACGCACTTGGCATAGATGGGATACATCTTCTTGTCGTTGATCGGGACCTGTGGGAATGTTCCGGCGGGAAACACGCCGACGGCGCGGGTCCCAAAGGTCTCATGCTCGCGGACGAGACGACCGACCCCCGCCATACCCTCATTGGGATCGGCGCCCGACGACGGGATGAACCGGTCGGGGAATCGCCTCAGCGCCTCGGCGCCCGTACCGGCCGGGTCACCGATGCCGATCAACCCTTTTTCGATTCCCCAGAGGTCCATTTCCCGCACCGTCAGGGCGATCGGGTCGTCGACGTCCTGCAAAGCCTTCTCGGGAACGTCTTTGAACATGTACTCGACCGGGAAGTCGAATTCTTCCTTGGACTGGGTGTCCTTGGTCTGTCGCGTGATGAAGCGATAGACCTCCTTCATGTCTCGATGGGGGAAGCCCAACATGGTGTCGACCGCACCTACGTCTCGGGGCATGACCATCCGAGTGAGCCTCCTATCGTCCACGGGTCCACTCCTGCCGACGAGACCGGCAGGTCCACATACTAGAATTGGGTTTCACTCATGTCCAGCTGTATGACCGCACGCCACCCGACTGGGCCTCGTGGATCTACGGAGAGCACATCATTCAGGACAAAGATGTGCATAGAATTTCGTTGTAGCGCCTGAGCATCGGGGCCGGCCGCGACAGCCGCCCTTCCAGTGGGAAGCGATCCGAAGAGTCGGTCGGGTGTGCGGCCCGATTCGGGCCAACCCACAAGCTGATGCAGACTGATTTGGCTCGGCACGCCTTATGGATACGCCGCGTGCAGCGTGTGCTCCAGCAGGTCAGCCACGGCGCCGGGACGAGTTAAGAAGGGCGAGTGGTCGGTCGGCCAGACGACAACGCGATCCGCCCCTTGCGCCATGTGATGTTGCGCTTCAGGTGGGATGGCACCGTCTCGAGAGCACACGATGTACGTCGAAGGAACCGTGCGGGGGGCAGGTGGAGTGGCAACGAGGGCGGCGGCATCCAACACCATGGGACGAAGGCGGGGTGCGATGGCGGCTATGGCCTCGGGCTGACTGTCGCCATAGAAGATCGACTGCGCGAACCTGGGGTCGAAAGAGCACTGCTCACCGGCCATCACGATGGCGTGGAGGAGCGGGATCGGGTGGTCAGTCAGGCCGGATGCGTCCCCGTTGTTGACGAATGCCGCCAGATAGACAAGGTGACCGACATTCGTCAAGTGCGTGACTGCTTGGTTCACCACCGCCCCGCCATATGAGTGAGCGCACACGACGACTCCTTGGGATGCCGACCCGATTGCGGAGCGGACAACGTCGACGTCCTCTGCGAAGCCGGAAAAGGGCAACTCGACGGCGACGGCGTCGATCTCGCGGGCGCGCAGATCGGCCAGTACGCCGTCCCAGCACCAAGCGCCATGCCAGGCTCCGTGTACCAACACGATTCGAGTCATCTACCTTGGGCCCCCGTTTTGTCGGTGCGTGAGCGCACGGACGCCCAGACCTCAGACGATCTGGCTGATCTGCACGACGGGCGTGATGTCGGTGTAGTTCGCGACATCGGCCGTCACTTGCGCCGAGCCCTCAGCCGACAGAACTGCGCTCATCGCCTCGAGGGAATCGAACTGAAAGTGGACGGCTGCGACATAGGGTCCATTGACGCCCTTGTCGATCTCGGCCCGATCGAGTCCCCAGGTCCGGAGAGCCAGGGGTACGTGCTGGTCCCGGTAGTAGTCGTGATCGAAGACATGACCCTCGGTCGTTGGGTACAGGACGCTCATCCGAATCATCGAACTCTGCTCTCTCTCATGGGCGGAAATTTGGCTTTTCTCTCGGTTCCGGTCAGTTCTTCGAGTCGATCGGTTTGGACGTCATGAGATTCGATTCGAGAAGGTACTCGGGGGGGCTGCCATCGATCTGTGATGCGGCGCGGTCCCCGATCTTTTGTTGTTGCTGGGCCTGCGGAACGGTGATCCAAAACGTGTCGTTGACGATTCCCTCGAAGCAGATATCAGCCACTTCCGACAAGGGCGCGAACTGCACCTCCAAGCCGGCGTCCTCCATGCGCTGCAAGTAGGCACCGAGTGCGTCGCGTCCTTCCTTCGGGGGCGCACCCGGCCGGTCGAAGCGCTCGGGGCGATTGGCCCCTGGCCGCCAGATGCCGGTGTTGAGCATCCCCGGTGAGAATGTGGACGGGTAGAGCAATGATGCGCTGACCTTCGCGCCGATCTCGCGGAGCTGGCCCCAGAGGCACTCGGTGATGGTCGTGACCGCCGCTTTCGTGGTCGCGTAGACGGCGCTGTTGATCAGTGGTGTGAATCCGCCGTTGCTCGACGTGGTGTTCACGACATGTCCCTCCTCACCCTGCGCCAGGAGGGTGGGCACGAATGCATGGATTCCGTTCACCACACCCATCACATTGACGTCGAGGGACCAGCGCCAGTCGTTGACGTGGTGTTCCCACAGCTGACCCTCGGACCCCGAGCCGATCCCCGCGTTGTTGCAGACGAGGTGAACCGCGCCGTAGCGCTCGAGCGTCGCGTCGCGCAGGGCCTCGACCGATTCGAGCGAGGTGACGTCGGTGACCACGCCAGCGACCTCGAGACCACGGTCCGTCAACTCATTCGTCGTCGTTTCGACCAACGCCGGAACGACGTCGGCCACCACGACTTTCATCCCCTCGGCACCGAAGCGCTCCACCAACGCCCGCCCGATGCCCTGCCCGCCACCGGTGACCACCGCGACCTTGCCGACGACGTCTCTCATGACGACCTCCCCTTGTCTGACGTGCGGACGCGCAGGCCCCGCACGTCTACGTCGGAGCCGATGTTTCCCGTCCCCGGACAGGGGGCGGAAAACGAACCATTGCATATCATTTGTGTTTGCACTATAACGCTGTCATAGGCTCTGGGGGGGTGTGACATGCAGCCACTCGCGAATGACCGCTACATCGTGATCTCCTCTGACGGCCACGCCGGCGCGGAGATGCTGGACTACCGGGACTACCTCGAACACCGCTATCTCGACGAGTTCGATGTCTGGGCGAAGTCCTATGTGAACCCGTACGCCGACCTCCGGGGGGAGACGGCGTATCGCAACTGGGATTCCGCCGCGCGTCTCCGAGAGCTCGAGGATGATGGCGTCGTCGCGGAAGTCCTGTTCCCGAACACGATTCCGCCCTTCTTCCCATCCGGCAACCTCCTGGCACGCCCGCCGACGCCGGATACCTACGAGCTCCGCTGGGCCGGCCTTCGGGCGCACAATCGTTGGTTGGCTGACTTCTGTGCTGATGCTCCTGGTCGCCGTGCCGGGCTGGCCCAGGTCTTCCTCAACGACGTCGATGACGCCGTCGCGGAGATCACCTGGGCGCGAGAACATGACCTCTTCGGCGGGGTCCTGTTGCCGGGAGTGCCACCGGACTCGGGGCTCCCTCCGCTCTGCGCGCCTGACTACGAGCCGATCTGGGCGGCTTGCCAGGATCTCGACATGCCGGTGAACAACCATTCCGGAGCCGCGGGCCCCGAGATGGGTGAACACCTGGCATCAATGGCCATCTTCATGGTCGAGCTGGGCTGGTTCTCCCATCGGGTCTTCTGGCACATGGCTTTTGGGGGCGTCTTTGCCCGCTATCCGCGCCTGAAATTGGTGCTCACCGAGCAGTCATCGGGTTGGATACCTGGCACGCTCAGCATGCTCGACTACCAGTACAGCCGCTTCGCCGACGCCGGAAACGCAGAGGCGCACTTCGGTGCCGAGCTGATCAGAGAGATCCCCGAACCGCCGAGCTTCTACTGGAGGAACAACTGCTTCGTCGGCGCCAGCTTCCTCCGTCCCAACGAGGCACCACTCCGCTACGACATCGGCATCGACAAGATTATGTGGGGTCAGGACTATCCGCATATCGAGGGAACGTACCCCTACACCACCGAAGCTCTGCGCTACACCTTTGCCGGGATCGGCGCCGATGAGGTGGGGCCGATGCTCGGAGGCAATGCCGCACGTGTCTACGGTTTCGATCTCGAAGAGCTTGCCCCAGTCGCCGCCCGGGTTGGTCCCCGCGTTGACGAGGTGAACGTGCCGCTCGAACGTGTCCCTTCTGACTCCCATTCGCTTGCCTTCGCCGGAGGAGACGTGAAGCCATGGTGACCGAGAACTACCTGATCATCTCGTCCGACACCCATGCCGGTCTCCCCGACGCCCAGTACAAGGACTACCTCGAACCCCAATACCGGGAAGCCTTCGACGAAGACATGGTGCAGCGCGCTGCGCTCCGCGCCCCAATGAACGCCCAAGTGGGGGAGCTCGAGTTCGTCAAGGATTGGTACGACGAGAACGAGGAGGGGCTCCGTGGGGGATGGGACGCGGCCCGCCGCGATGCCGAGCTTGAGGCAGACGGCGTGGTGGGCGAGGTCATCTTCCCCGACGCCGACGCAGTGCTGGGAGGCGCGTCGGCGCCGTTCGGCGCCGGCCTGGGCGCGGGCGGGGAGTACGACCCGACGTTGCTCATGGCGGGGGCCCAGGCCCACAACCGTTGGCTGGCCGAACTGTGCGGTGACAGTCCGGATCGGCGGCGCGGCCTGGCGATCGTGCCCATCCTTCACGACATCGACGCGGCCGTCGCCGAGATCCGGAGGGCCAAGAACTCCGGCTTGGGTGGCGTACTCATCCCGGCAATGTGGCGCCCGTACCCTCCCTACAACGACCTTCGGTACGAGCCCGTCTGGACCGTGTGCGAGGAACTGGACATGGTCGTCCACACCCATACCGGACCCGCACCCCGCGAGGAGATCGGCACCGACCTCGGGATCTATGCCCACGAGACACTCTTTTGGACCATGCGGCCGATGTGGTTCCTGCTCTGGTCCGGTGCCTTCGAACGCCACCCCGGCCTGAAATTCGCCGTCACCGAAGGGGGATCGTGGTGGGCGGCTGACCTCCTGTGGAGGTCCGACATCGCGTACATGAACGAGCACGCGACCAAAAAGATGGGGGACATCGCCCCGAAGTTGAAGATGCTCCCGAGCGAGTACTTCGATCGCAACGTCTTCATAGGATCGTCCAACACCAGGCGACGCGAGATCGCTCGACGGTTCGAGATCGGTGTCGGGAACATCATGTGGGGGAACGACTTCCCCCACCCGGAAGGTACGTGGCCCCACACGCGCGAGTGGCTCCGCGACACTTTTTGGGATTGTCCAGTTGACGATGCGCGCCGGATTCTCGGGCTCAATGCCGCAGAGGTCTACAACTTCGACATCGCCAAGCTGCAATCTCTCGCTGATCGTGTCGGGCCCACCCCAGAGGATCTCGGTCAGACCGGCGGCGTGGACCTCCAGAAGTGGAACGACGTCGAAGTGGCCGGTCGACCGTGGTTGTCTGGCGTCGAGGCCCTTCCCGTGACCGTCTCGGAATAGCGAAGAACCTTGCGTCCGCTTTCGTGCAGAATCGTCGTTTGTTCCCAGCGAGCCGGTGCAAATCCGGCCGGGGATCTCGGAAAAAGGATGATGGTTTGCTTGTGACCCGATCGTACGGCAGGAGGTAGAGCAATGGTGTCGATCCTTTCCCAGTACTGCATCAACGTCAGTGATCTCGAACGGGCGATCGACTTCTGGGAGGGAGTAATCGGTATTCCGGTGCAGAGCCGAACGGACATTCCTAATATCAAAGAGGCAGTGTTGCAGTCCCCTGCCGGCGGCAGCCGCATGCAGCTCGCTCAACACCTCGACCGGGAGGGTCCCATCGACATGGGGAGCGCCATGTGGAAGCTCTATGTGAACACCGACGACTGCGTGGCGCTGTACGAGAAGGCGATCGCTGCGGGATGCGAGTCGGTGTCGGCACCGAGTCGGCTCGATCGCTGGCCTGTGACGATGGCCTACGTGAAGGACTTTGACGGCTATCTGGTGGAGTTCGTGGAGTACCACGAGGGCACACCGCCTGGCGTGCCGGATCCGAAGGACTTCAAGTAGCGCTCTGCCGTCTGCGGGTTGACTCTAGGAACCGAGGTAGGAAGTCGTGGCGCAGAAAAGAAAGGCGGGCCCAGCTGGAGCAGGCGGCACCGGTCCTTTCATCACGGTCGACAAGGTGCTTGCGACAGCTATGAAGATGATCGAGGAGAGCGGAGTCGATGCTTTCAGCATGCGCAAGCTCGCGGCCGAGCTCGGTGTCGGAACCCCGACCGTGTACTGGCACGTCGGCAACCGGGACCAGCTCTTCAACAGGTTGATCGAGGAGATCACCGACCAGTTCGGCAGGATCTCGCCCCGTGGCCGCACCCCGGCCGAGCGCATTGCATCAATTTCGGACGCTCTGCTGCGAGAGGTACGGGCCCGCCCCCAACTGATCGCCCTATCGAAGACACAGGGCCGCGGTGAGGCCATCTTTACGAAGGCACAAGCGGTGCTGGCACACGAGCTGACCGCAAGCGGTCTCCACGGTGAAGAGGCGGCCTTTGCTGTGGCGACCATCCTGTTCCATCTTGGCGGATTCATCGTGCTCGTAGATGCACTCTCACCCGACTACCGGGTGCGCGGGGCCCAGGTATGGGCCCAACAGGACACCGAGATCGACGAGACCATGAGCACCACGCTTCAAAAGGAAGTCGACCTCGATCGGATTTTTCGGTTCACGCTCGATGCGATTGTCCGCTCCATCCTCGGGAATCCGAGCGGGCTCGAATGATCGACCGAGTGAGCGGCAGAGAAATCGCTCCGGGCATCGCCGTCACAGAACATGGGATGCGCGATCCCACCGTCTCCAAGGTGGTGTTGGTGCATGGCGCCATGGATCGAGCCAAGAGCTTTCTGCCCGTAGTCGGACACCTGCCTGACCTGTGTGTCATCGAGTATGACCGTCGGGGCTATGGCGAATCCGTCCCGGCGGGTATGCCTGCGGTACTGGCACAGCACGTGGACGACCTACTCGGCGTCATGGTCGATGAACCCACCACGGTCGTCGCTCACAGTTTTGGATGCATCGTGGCCGTCTCGGCAGCAATCCAGCAACCCGGCAGGTTTCGGGGACTCGGCCTCTGGGAGCCGCAGGTGCCCTGGATGGAATTCTGGCCCACTTCGGTCCGTCGGGGGCTTGAGGCAATGGCGGCCGAGGCCGACACGGATGCCCTCGCCGAGCGAGTGTACGCATCGATGGTGGGGGAGGAGGCCTGGCGGCGCCTCCCTGAAGAACTCAAGGTGCGTCGGCGTGCCGAGGGCGCGGCTTTTCAGAGCGACGTCGTCATCGGACTCAGTCCGCCTTTTCGCTGGGAGGAGCTCACGGTGCCCAGCCTGTTCGGCGTCGGCCTACAGACGTGGCCTTTCGCTCAGGAAGCCGCGACGAGGTTGGCCCAGTCGCTGGGCGCGGAGTTGTTCACGATCGCGGACGCCGGCCACAGTGCGCATGTGAGCCAACCTCGGCAATTCGCGGAGTTCGTGCGACGGAGCACGGCCCTGCCGACCGATGATGACACGGCCGTTCACGCTTGATGACTCGCCCTGCGTGGCTGGGTGGCGGGACATCTCGGAATTCGGTGTTGCGGGGAGTGCAACGTACGGCGACTGAGTCCTGCACGGGGCCTTCGGGCTCCGCCCCGATGATGGCCCGAAGGGATCGGGGTTGGTTGGTCGCCTACCCGGTACGTCCACCGGCAAGATCGAAAAGGCCCGTCAGCACAGGCCACGCAAGAGGTGCGGCGAACTAGCCCGCCGCTGCGACATAGCAGGTGCTATGGTCGATCCACCAGAAGGTGAAGGGGTGGAGTCGTATGGCTGGAGCATTCGAACATCTGCGCGTTCTCGACCTCTCCTGGGGCATGGCCGGCCCCATGACCACCATGTTCCTTGCCGACAACGGAGCTGACGTGGTGCGGATCGAGTCGCCCCGGGGCGATCCTTTTTCGAAGCAGACCGGGTATCGAGTCTGGAATCGGGGCAAGCGCAGCGCCCTCCTCGATCTGCAAGGTGTCGAGGGACGGCAGCAGTTCGACGCGCTCGCGAGGACATCCGATGTGGTCGTTGACAGCTTCTCGTGGGGGACGACCTCGCGGCTCGGGATCGATCACGACGCCCTCAGTGCGCTCAATCCCCGGATCATCACCTGTTCGATCACTGCGTACGGTGAGCATCCCATCCACCGTGAGCGTCCCGGCTACGACGGGCTCGTCGCTGCCCGGACTGGCCTTCTCTTTGATCAGAAGGGTCGGCGGGGGACAGCCATGGAGTTCATCAATGGCCGTCCCGGGCCGTATCCCGAGTTCGACGCTCCTGACGGGCTAGTCCGGGGCGCGGATCGAGATGGTCCGATCTTCCCGCGGACCCCGTGGCCGAGCATCGGCGCGACCTACTTCGCCACACTGGGGATCGCCGCAGCGCTGCGCGCTCGACAGGTCAGCGGTCTGGGCCAGCGCGTGACCACATCACTGCTCCAAGGCGCACTGGCCGCGTCGTGTCTCAACTGGCAGCGAGTCGAGGACCCCGATGCGCCGCTGTACTGGATGTGGCCCATCGACTCGCGGTCGATCGAGGGCCTCTACGAATGTGCAGACGGCAAATGGGTTCATCACTGGACAGTCCGTCCCCGGTGGGTCCTGGAGGCTGCCGAAAGGGCTACGCTCTCGGCCGCCGGGCTCGACACGTCGTACCGGGACGATCCTGATCGCGTCTCCATGGAGTCGGACGGGCTCCTGGTGGGCATCTTCCTTCACCCGCAGCTCGTAGAGGCCTTCAAGAAGTTCCCGTCCGACGAATGGGTCCGCGCGGCGGAAGAGGCGGGCCTCGGGATCACGACGGTCCGGTCACCAGGGGAGGCCTTGGGGGACAAGTCGTTCCTCGCCGATGGCTGCGTGGTCGAGGTCGAGGACCCCGAGCAAGGACCGATCCATCATGCCGGACCGTTGCTGGAGTTCTCGGCGACACCGGGTGCCGTCGCCGGACCTGCGCCCCGCTTCGGCCAGCACACCGAGGAGGTGCTGGCCGAAAGTCTCTGCGGCGCTGCTTGCCCCGACCCTGCGCTTGGGTCCGACGAGTCGCTCGCGCACCCCCTGGCGGGCGTTCGGGTTCTCGACCTCGGGCTCGGTGTGGCAGGGCCCTTCACGGGGCGTGCCCTCGCTGACCTCGGGGCTGACGTCATCAAGATCAACGCGCTCTACGACAAATATTGGAACGGCACGCATATGGGACTGGGCGTGAACCGCGGCAAGCGCAGCATCGCGCTCGAATCTGAAGGATCCGGCCGGAAGGGAAGTCCTGGAGAAGCTGCTGCAGGGTTCTGACGTGATCACGCTGAACTGGAGGCCCGGCGCGGCCGCCCGGCTGGGCCTCGACTACGAGACTCTTCGCGAACGCTACCCACAGCTGGTGTACTGCAATACTCGGGGCTACGAGAAGGGTCCCAGATCTGATCTGCCCGGCACCGACCAGAACGCCGCGGCCATGACCGGGACGGAGTGGGAGGACGGGGCGTGTGGTGCCGGCAACCCTCCACTCTGGAGCCGGTCCAACATGGGGGACACCGGCAATGCCCTTCTCGCCGCCATCGCCATCACGACCGCCCTGTACCACCGAGACAGAACCGGCGAGGGCCAAGCGGTCAGCACCTCCATCGTCAACGCCGGGCTCTTGCACACGTCCTATGCGTGGATCCATTCAGACGGCACCACCCCGGACTGGGGGCATGTGGACGGCGATCAGTTCGGACTCTCGCCCTACTACCGCCTCTACCGGTGCGCGCACGGTGGATGGGTCTTCCTGGCCGCCCTTACCAGTGAGGCACGGGCGAACCTGCAGACGTTGCTTCCCGGCGCGCCCAGAGCCGACGATGACGAGGCGGTGGCCGAGTGGCTCGGGTCATATTTCGAAGGCACGGTGGCAACGGAAGCCTTCGCTGCCCTCAACGACGGGAGTGTACCGATCGAGATTGTCGACGAGTTCTTCTGCCGGAACCTCTTCGACGATCCCGAGGCCAGGCGACTGAACCTTGTCAGTGAGACACAGTCGAGCAGTGTGGGTCGATTCGAAGACCCTGGCCTCCTTGTCAACATAAGCCCCTCCGACACCGTCATCCAACGGGGTCCCTGCGGATGCGGGGAGCAGACCAGGGACATCCTGAACGAACTGGGCTACTCCGGCGCACAGGTCGAAGCCATGCTGGAGGGTCGTGCGGTGTTGGATGGCGCACCATGACCGAAACGGACGAGCTCTCTCGCCCAGCCCCACTCGTCAACGACGACAACCGATTCTATTGGGACGCCGCGTGCGAAGGTCGGCTTGTCGCGCAGAGATGCCAAAGGTGTGGCCGGTTGCGACACCCGCCTCGCCCGATGTGTCCGGCGTGCCACTCGCTCGAATTCGAGATCATCGACCTCGGAGGGGACGGTGTCGTCTACAGCTACGCCATCCTTCATCACCCTCAGAATCCGGCGTTTGAGTACCCGGTTCTGGCCGCACTGATCGATCTCGAGGAGGGCGTCCGGGTGTTGTCGAACTTGGTCGATGTCGATCCACGCGACATCGACATCGGAATGCCGGTGACCGTCGACTTCCGGCCGACGCGTCGACGACGGCGCCGTCCCCGTCTTCAGACCCAAGGCGAAGGCGGATGAGTAGTCGGCTCCGTGACGCCACCGCGATCGTCGGCATTGGCCAGACGGAATTCTCGAAAGTGGCCGGTCGCAGCGAGACGCAACTCGCTGCGGAAGCGATCGTGGCTGCGCTCGCCGATGCGGGACTTACCACGGCCGACGTGGATGGGCTGGTGAGCTACACGATCGATCCCGTCGAGGAGACTGAGCTCGTCCGTACCCTCGGTATCCCGGAGGTCCATTTCTCCAGTCGGGTGCCGTATGGGGGCGGCGGTTCCCAGGGCGTGCTCCTCCACGCCGCGTCGGCGGTGGCAGCGGGCGTCTCTGACGTGGTGGTCGCCTACCGAGCCATCAAGGCGAGGTCAGGCGAGCGCTTCGGCCGAGCTGCGGTCGGGGGAAGAGGCACGTCATCACATTCCGGATCGACAGCTATGCAATGGTGCACCCCGTACGGCGTCCTCACTCCAGCGTCATGGATGTCGCTCAATTCTGTCCGCTATATGCACACCTACGGCGTGTCGAGCGAGGATTTTGGCCGAGCGGTGGTGCAATTCAGGGAGTACGCCGCGAACAATCCGAATGCCCACTTCTACAAGAAGCCGATCACCCTGGACGAGCACCAGGCCTCGCGCTGGATCGCCGAACCAGCCATCCGGCTTTTCGATTGCTGCCAAGAAACCGATGGCTCCGTGGCGCTGGTGATCACCTCCGCCGACCGTGCATCCGGGAGTGAGAGGCCGGTGCTCATCGGGGCCGTCGCGAACGCCGGCCTGTTTGAGGAGGAGATCGCCAGCAACCACTACACGAAGGACATTGCGGTCATGGAGGGCTGTGCGGCGATGGCGGAAATCCTCTTCCAAGGGTACGGATTCAAGCCGCCCGACATAGACGTCGCGATGATCTACGACGCGTTTTCCCCGATGTTTCTGATGCAACTCGAAGGTCTGGGCTTCTGCGGTCCGGGAGAGGCAAAGGATTTCATCGCAGACGGCAACCTTGGCCCGCAGGGCAGTCTTCCCTGTAATACGAACGGAGGCTTGATCGGTGAGGGTTATATCCATGGCCTGAACCTCACCACCGAAGCCGTGCGACAACTCCGCGGCACGTCACCGAATCAGATGGTCGATCCCGAGATTGCCCTCGTCTGCGCCAGTCGAACGGGTCTGATTCTCAGACGACCCTGAACGGACGTCTCGAGCAGCCACCGAGATGGCAAGCGGTCACCAAACGGATCCTGCTGGGACACACCTGCGCGAGCTGATCGTGCCCGGTCAGTGCGCCCTGCTCCTCCAGGAGCTCCAAGAGGGCGTCGTCGGCGCGACCTCCCGTCTCCGCGCATTGGTTGATGTCGTGGAGGAGACCGCCCTGATCTCTCACGCAGCAAGGGTGGCTGCGGGCGCGCGGCGGAGTGGGGTTTCCGTCATCCACTGCACCGCCGAGAACCTGCCACAGGGTCTCGGGCGCAATAACAATGCTCGGTTGTTCGCCGCGGCGCGAAAGCTCGGCATGGCGAACCTGCCTGGTTCCGATTCCGTTCGACCGGTCAGCGACCTCGGGCCGTTCGACGCCGATATCGTGCTGCCTCGCTTTCATGGTCTGAGTCCGCTGACCGGTTCTTCGCTGGACTCGCTGCTCCGCAACAGCGGCATTCACACCCTCGTCGTGATAGGCGTATCGTTGAACGTCGCGATACCGAACCTCGTTTTCGATGCGGTGAACCGGTCGTATGACGTCGTCCTCGTGTCGGATGCTGTCGCGGGCGTCCCCAGGGAGTATGGGAGCCAGATGATCGAGCACACGCTGTCGCTCATCTGCACGATCGCGTCGAGCGAGGAGATCGTCGACGCCTGGGCCTCGTCTCCGGGCGCACCGCGGTGAGTTCGTTCGCCGTGATCTCGGTTGCTCGGTACCGGAGATGGAACCTCGCGCCGGTGATCGACCCCCTCCCCTTCCGTGGGCCCTGTGACGGGACGGGTCGCTGATGGCCGCCGACCTCGCGGCACTGGTAGACGACCTGGTGGCCGAGTCCGCCGCCCTCGACGTCGTGCTCGACGGGCTCCACCCCGGGCAGTGGACCCTGGCCACCCCCGCCGCAGGCTGGAGCGTCGGCGACCAGGTCAGCCACCTCGCCTTTTTCGACGACCGGACCCTGCAGTCGCTCATGGATCCAGAGCAGTTTCGCCGGGACGCCGTAGCGCTCAGGGCCGGTGCCGACGACTTGTCGGACCGCATCGCAGCCGAGTATCGCGGTCGGCCCGGCGCGCAGACACACGACTGGTTCCGCAGTGCTCGTGCTGCGTTGGTGGAGGGATACCGGACGATCGACCCTCGGCGCCGAGTGCCCTGGTTCGGGCCGGACATGACACCGGCTTCGTCGGTCACGGCGCGCTTGATGGAGACCTGGGCTCACGGCCAGGACATCGTCGATGCGCTCGGCGCGGAGCGCGCTGCCACTGGGCGGTTGCGTCATGTGGCCGACCTTGGCATCCGCGCCATGCCGTATAGCTACACCATCAACGATCTGTCGCCACCCACCGAGGCCATCACGGTCGAGCTCACTGCGCCGGACGGGGGCTTCTGGAGATGGGGGCCCGCAAACGCAGTCAACCTCGTCAGCGGCGACGCGTTGGACTTCTGTTTTGTCGTCACGCAGCGGAGGCATTTCGAGGACACGGGTCTGGTCGTTATTGGTCCGGTCGCGCACCAGTGGATCTCGATCGCGCAGGCTTTCGCTGGCCCGGCTGGGCCCGGTCGGCCCCGGGGGCGGTAGACGTCCGTGGCTGCGGGTCTGGACGCGCCATCGAGCGAAGCGGGGGAGTGGCGGACGTGACGTCGCTTTCCGATTCGAACTGTGACCATTGCTCCACGCCCGTGCAGCCCTCCCGCGGCTGCGAGGGGGCCGACCAACGGCGAAATGAAGCCTGCCAATCGGGACTGCGGTGTGCCATAGTAGTGACTATGGATGTCGTGGGAAGCGCGCAACCCGGACTATCGCGACATGGGCCGTCGTGATGACGCCTCGGAAGGGCCGTGCCGTCCGGGACCGCCACGGAGGTGGCCGGTTCGCCTGCACGACATGTACCTCGGGGCCGGTTCCAGCAATCGGAAAGCGTCGTAACGAAGTCAAGGAGGAGCGATGACAGTTCTGGACGCCCGTGAGGGCCCAGTGAGCGATGAGCGGTTGATCTCAGCCGACAGCCATGTCGCCATCACCCACGAGCAGGTGCGAGCACATCTCGCCTCCGCGTTCCACCCTGACTATGACGACGCCGTTGCCGCCTTCACCCAGCGGATGGCGCGCGGCACGGCCGCAGCCAATCAAGCCGGCATGAAGATGAAACGCAGCGACGACGACGCACACATTGGGGCGAATGCCGTCTTCAAGCGGCCAGGCTACGGAGATCCGCGTGAACGGCTGACGGACATGGACCTCGATGGTGTCGAGGTGGAGGTGCTGTACTCGGAGGTCAGCGCCTTCCGGTATATCCCGGACCTGAAGACAGGCGCCGGCGAGGCCACCCGTGCCTTCAACGACGCCCTGGACGAGTTCGCCTCGGCGGATCGTGAACGACTCTGCGTGTCGTACCAGATACCGATCCACGACACCGACTTCGCAGTGTCCGAAGTGCAGCGCACCGCTGAACGAGGTGGGAAGTCACTCCAGCTGCCGGTTTTCCCGCCCGAGTTCGGGCTCCCCGACTACTACGACGAGCGGTACGACCGCCTCTTTTCGGCCATTGAGGAGACCGGTCTTGCCGGTCTGCTGCCACATTGGCCTCAACACGAGTCTGGACGACCTGAGCCGGCGGGACCCGACGCCCCAGAAGGGCGTCATGGTGGCGATGACGCCGCTCACGACGGGCGAGGCGTTCGGCATGTGGATCCTGACCGGGGTGCTGGCTCGACACCCGCGGCTCAAGCTCGTGTTCGTCGAACCCGGATTGGCCTGGGTCGCCTGGTGGCTGCACGTGGTCGATGACATGGTGCTGCGCCAGGGTTACGAGTTCCCGGGATTGAGCGAGCTTCCCGAGTTTCTATTTCCACCAGAACGTGCATCTGACGTTCATCGAAGAAGACTTCTCGCTCGAGCTCCTCCGCGACCGGATCGGCGTACGACAACATCATGTGGTCTTCTGATTACCCGCATCCGGTCACCTCGTGGCCCCGTTCACGCCAGGTAGTGGAAAAGCAGTTCCACGCGATTCCGCAGGACGAGCGGGATCTCATCCTCTCCGGCAACGCCAGGCGTGTCTGGAATCTGCCGGCCTAGGCCGAATGGGAGACTCGCATGATTGTTCGGGCGTCGGACCGCTGCAACGGAATGCTCCAGAAGGTGGAGAGATCTGCGTGACAGGTCGTTGACCGCGCCCGCCGGATGAGGCCCTCCCAGCAATGTGGGTGCAACGGTCGGCCGTCGAGGTGGACGTCAGCGTGGTGGCGCCAGCAGGCTGCAAGTGGCTCGCCGCCGATGTCTTCGTGTCCCCAGGGGTGCGTCCGGCACCCCTGCTATGGGTGTGCATCCCTGGAGGTGGCATCAATCGTCAGTACTTCGACCTTGATGTTGCGGGTCAGAACGGCGCCTTCAGCATGGCCCGTTATCTTGCTGCTACGGGCGATCTCGTCGTGACGATCGATCCACCTGGTGTCGGAGGGAGCGATGTGCCCGATGACGGCTACACCCTCACCCCGAGTGTGGTCGCCAACGTCCTGGCTGCCGCGGTCGAGGAGCTCCGGGCAGATCTCGGAAGCGGGGGCGTCGAAGCAGCGGGACTCGGCAGTGTTGTTCCCCGTGCCATCGTCGGGCTCGGGCACTCAGCCGGGGCCCTCCTTGTCGCAGTCCAGCAGGCTCACCACCATTCGTACGACGTCGTGGCGCTCCTCGGATTCTCCGCGTCGGGCCTTCCGGTCGTTCTGAATGAGGACGAACTCCGCTATGCGGGGCGCCCGGAGCGATGTGCCGAGGATGTCGAGAACCTGACCAGGGCGCGCTTTGGTGAGCCTCTTCCCGACTGGTCGAACAGCAGCGCAGGTGAGTTCGCCTCCAACTCCGCCGACACGAAGGTCGATGAGGCGCTGGCGGCGGCAAGCTCACGCCTGTTAGCGCTTGTGGGCATGACCGCCATCGTGCCCGGGTCTGTACAGCCCGAGCTCGACGAGCTCCGGGTTCCCGTCTTTGCGGCACTCGGTGAGCATGATCTCGGCGGCACATTGGATGTATTGCCCGGGCAGCTTCCCGCTTGTGGCGATCTCACGCTGTTCCTCCTTCAAGGTGCCGGCCATAACCACAACGTGGCGGTCAATCGCCGAATCCTCTGGGACCGTGTCGCGCGCTGGGCGGCGTCCGTGGCTCCGTGACGAGTCGACCGGGCTCGCGGGTCCGCTCCCGACCGAGCCTGGCGATGCGGCGCGGAGTTGTCGTAGGTCCAGGGGCTCTGGGGTCTACAAGGGGAGCCCTAGAGTTGCATTCGTGACGATGAAGCCAGAGCGGAGCACCGCCGACCGCGCTCTTCGCCGCGAGCGCACAGCCGCCAACGGGGAGAACGACACGCGTGCCCGGGTGATCAAGGCGGCCACCGAATGCATTATTGAATTGGGTTTTTACCGAGGATCGAGCACCAATGAGATCGCTCGCAGGGCGGGAGTGACCTGGGGGGTGATCCAATGGTATTTCGGCAACCGGGAAGGTCTCATGCTCGCCGTACTCGAAGAGGGAGCGAGTCACATGGTTGCGACGGTCGAAGGCGCGCGGCATTGACGGAGACACTGTCGCGGAACGGATGTCGCAACTGATCGGGGTGTTCTCGGCTCACTATGCCCGGCCCGACTATTTGGCCAGTCTTCAGGTGCTCCTCAATATGGACCACGATCCCAGCACCAGCGCCGAAGTCCGCAAGACGATGCTCGAGGTTGCGGAGCGATCCCATGCCCACGTGCGCCGGCTCCTACGGGAAGCCCTCGGGCCGGCCGCCAATAAGCCCGAGCTGGCAACGACGATCTTTCTTGATAATTCGTGGTTTCGCATTCAGCCAGCAACTGCTGGACGCCATGGCGTACGACACAGTGATGCCGAAACAAGATCGCGGCGCACGGCATCGGCGCCTGCTGGCTCAGATCCTGGCGCCTTACATCGAGATCGCCGCCGCGACGGAACGGTGATGCCTGGCGTCGACGATTCCCACGGCCATCCGAGGGGTTTTGAAGTGGCACAATCCGGAGTGGCGGCGCTGGGCCTATCGAAAGGTGGCACATAGGCCCAGCTCGAGATCTTTGGGCTGGGCTTTTCGATCGGCCCCCATAGCTCGGCCACGACCGGCACGCGCCGTCGTGACTGTCACGCCATGGATCTGCGCCATCGCCGAGGAGCGGTGCTGGGTCCCGCGGATCACGCACCGAGAGCGACGACCGGCGTTGCATTACCCTTGGCGCACCTGAGAGGAGCCAGAAGATGGAACTCCGTCGTGGCCGGGCCGTGGGTTGGACTGCGGCCGTGCTGATGTGCCTGTTGGTGGTCCCTATTGGCACCGGCGCGGCGGGCGCCGCTGCGGTGACGAGGTCGGCCGATGCAGCGGTCGGGGTGGGCGCGACTCCGGCGTCGTGCAACCGAGCCGAGCCTCCCGGCGTCGCACGTTGCTACCTGAGCGTCGAACCCGCCGGGACGTCCGATGTGGGGGCACCTTTGGAGAGCAAGGCCAAGCTGTGCACTCAGGACACGGCAACAGGCTGGACGGCCTGCAACCTCGAAAACGCCTACGCAATCAAGAGTCTGATCGGGAGTGACGGCAGCGGCAACCTGATCGCCGTTGTCGACCCATACGACGACCCCAACGCGGCGACCGACCTTGCTACCTATCGCTCGTTCAACAAGCTCCCTGCATGTACGACCACCAACGGGTGCTTCGAGAAGGTCAATCAGGAGGGTCAGACGAGCAACTACCCGAGCACGAATTCGGGGACCGGGTGGGCCGATGAGATCTCGCTCGACACGGATATGGTCTCGGCTATATGTCCGCTCTGCCATATCCTGCTTGTCGAGGGGAACTCCAACGGCTTCGGCGACCTGACCGCCGCAGAGAATGAGGCCGCCGCCCTGGGTGCGGGCGTCATCAGCAATAGCTGGGGCACCGGCGAGTTCGACGGCGAGACCGGCTACGACGCGAGTTTCGATCATCCCGGCGTCGACATCACCGACTCTTCAGGCGATGGCGCCTACCAGGGTGGCGTGCAGTACCCCTCCGCCTCACCGTACGTGACCTCAGTCGGTGGCACCCTGCTGAAGGCGAAGACGAACGCGCGAGGTTGGAAGGAGAAGGCCTGGGTGAACACGGCGAGTAGTCCGCCGACACAAGGATCAGGCAGCGGTTGCTCATCGTACGAGCCCGAGCCTGCGTGGCAGACCGATGCCGGTTGTGCCATGCGCATGACCGCCGATGTGAGCGCCGTGGCTGCGAACGTGAAGTTCTACGACACCTACGAGGAACCGGGGTGGCTCTACGGCTTTGGCACCAGCGTGTCGTCGCCCATCATTGCCGGTATGTACGGTTTGGCGGACAACCAGCCGACCTACACGGTCGCCGCCTCCGCGGCCTGGGCCGCTGCCTCCACCAACTTCTACGACATCACGAAGGGGACGGAGGGCACGTGCACGCCGACCTACTTCTGCCAGGCAGGTCTCGGATACGACGGCCCAACCGGGCTCGGCAGCCCCGATGGAATCGGCGCGTTCAAGGTGCCGGTGACAGGACCCCCGACAATCAGCTCTGTCACCTTTGGCGGGGACGCGTCGGACCCCACCGTGACCATCAACGGGACCAACTTCGGGACCGAACCGGGGAGCAGCCCAGCGGGGTGCGGGACGAGCGGCGACAACTTTACGGGGGTCAGCCTGACCTTCAACGACACGACGGGTGGTTGGGGCGCCGGCACTGGGGGCGACTGCATCGGACTCGTCGTCAGCAGCTACTCCAGTACGCAGGTCGTCTACCAGTTCGGGTCCGGTTACACCGTCTACGGGACGGCTGACAGCGGCGACGGGTTCAACCTGATGGTGCAGGGTGCGACCTATAGCGGGACCGTCACCTATCCCTAGAACGAGATGCCGAGGAGGCCCGTTCCACCGCTACCCATTGTGCAGACCTTGGGCTTCGGAGTGAAGGTCAGCTGGCCTTTCAGGTCGGCCCAAGAACGCCGAGGACGTCTCGCGCATGTGGCGGAACTGTCACCGATGCGATCCAGAAGTCTGGTTTCGGCAGCAGTTGAAGCTCTGCTGGACTTTCTCAACATTCGGACCGGAGGAGCTAGGGTCCAAAACCGAGGCAGCGTCTCAGTAGGGAAAGTCGAGTGGGAGCATCGGGCTAGCGGGGGAGCTGTGGAGAATCGAGGTGAACCCACCGGGCCACTACAGGGCGTGAAGGTGGTCGAGCTAGGCGTGTGGGTTGCCGGTCCGGCCGCCGGCGGCATCCTGAGCGATTGGGGCGCCGACGTGGTCAAGATCGAACCGCCGAGCGGTGACCCGGCACGCGGTTTCCAGAAGATGCTGGGAGGTGATCTTCCCAGCAACCCTGTCTTCGAGCTCGACAACCGCTCGAAGCGGAGCATCGTTCTCGACCTGTCCTCCTCCGAGGGTCGTGAGATTGCCAACACGCTGATCGATGGGGCGGACGTCTTCCTCACCAACATCAGGCTGTCGGCACTGGACCGTGTCGGCCTTGATCCCACGTCCCTCACGGATCGCAATCCGGCACTGGTCTATGCGATCATCAGCGGGTACGGCCTGACTGGTCCCGAAGCGGATCGGCCGGCGTATGACATTGGGGCTTTCTGGGCACGGTCCGGAGTGGCTGCCTCCCTGACGCCTCCGGGTGCCGACCTTCCCTTCCAGCGCGGAGGGATGGGCGACCACTCGGTCGCGATGACGGGAGCAGCCATGGTTTGCGCCGCGCTCCTCGCTCGCGAACGGACGGGTGTGGGCGACCTCGTTTCGGCGTCCCTCCTTCGCCAAGGCGCGTACACCATTGGATTCGACGTGAACGTGGCGCTGATGTGGGGAAGGCCCATCCGGCTGGGGAGCCGGTCGACGATGACGAATCCGACCGTCAACAACTACACCGCCGGCGACGGGAGGCGCTTCTGGGTCGTCGGCCTGGAGGGAGAACGGCACTGGCCGCCCCTGGCCCGGGCCGTCGATCGCACTGAATGGCTCACCGACGAACGCTTCGAGACGACGGTGGCTCGATTCAAGAACGGAGTTGAGCTGGTGCGCCTCCTCGACGAGATCTTTTCCACCCGGCCGCTCTCGGAGTGGGCCGAGATTTTTGACGCCGAGCCCGACTTCTTCTGGTCGCCGGTACAGACCGTCGAGGACCTTCTCTCCGATGAGCAGTTCCTCGCGGCCGGAGGGCTGGTGGAGGTCCCCGACGAGCACGGGACCCAGATGATGCTTGCCACTCCCGCGGACTTCGGAGTGGAGCGGATCATCCCGCGATTTCGGGCACCCCGACTGGGAGAACATACGCGGGAAGTGCTCGAAGGCCTCGGTTACGACGAGTCTCAGATCGCCAGTCTGGAGTCGGCGGGTGCGGTCAGGACCGACCCGTCCGGAACGGGAGTCGGTACGTGACGACGTACGGGTCGGGCACGGCTTCTCTGAAATCCCTTGGTGGCGAATCGTGGCGAGAACGGTCGATCAGCGGTCGGCGGTAACGCGGCGCCAGACGTTGGTCTTGCCCGCGGTCTCCTCTGTTCTGGTACATCGCGTGTGGAAGGTTGAGGAGGGTCGATTCCTCCTGAAAGGTCTGCCACTCGCTGCTCGGTTGGATTCGACCTCGTCCTGGTCATGTCGGCTCGTTTCGTTGGCGGGAGCAGCTCTGTGGCCGCAACGGCGACATGGGCACATGGAAGCCGCCGGTTCCACTTGGGGACGGTCGGCTCTGTGTAGCGTTCGCTGAGACGATCAACGTTTACGATGTTGGAGATGCCTACCGCGAGTGTGTTTCGGGCTCGCGTCGGGGTCGGATCGTTCTCACCTTCTGAGGGGTGAGAGTCTCGGGATGGGTGGCAGCCGACCGGATCCGTCTGGAGCAGTGAGGGGTCCCCGCAGTCGGGCGCTGCCAACCCCGCGGGCGTTCCGGCCGCCCGGGCTCCACCGAATCGCCGCACGACCCGACAAGTGGGCCGACGAGGCCGGTGGTTCAGTGGACGACCCAGCTGTCCTCGAACGATTGCGGCGGCTGGCGATTCCACCCGCGTGGCTCGACGTGTGGGCGTCCGCCGACGCGAATGCGTCGGTGCAGGCGACGGGTATCGACCAGCGTGGTCGGACGCAGTACCGATACTCTCCCGCGGCCTTACATCTTGCCAGCGACGACAAGTTCGCCCGCATGACACTGTTCGCTGCTGCTATGCCTGCCTTACGCCTTCAGGTTGCGCGCGACATCGCTCGATACCGCCAGGATCCGCTCGACGCACGTGTCGTCACCGCCACCATCGTCAGGCTTTTAGAGCGGGGGCTGCTTCGCGTTGGTAATGACCGCTATGCCCGAGACAATCACACCTACGGACTTACGACGCTTCGGCGGAACCACGTCGAGACGCGCGGTTCGACCATCACCTTCCATTTCGTCGGCAAGGAACACCTCGCTCACACCGTCACAGTTCACGACCAGGTGACGGCCAGGGTAGTGGGCGCGCTTGTACGTGCGGCGGGCAACGATGCGCAGCCGATCTTTGCTGTGACGGGTGAGAGCGGAACGCATCACGTGACGAGTGCCGCAGTGAACGCCTACCTCCATGCGCATACCCAGGCGCCAGCGAGCGCCAAGGTGTTCCGTACGTGGGGCGCCACGGTTGCAGCAGTTGCGGTGCTTGCTGGAGCCGAACCCCCAGCGGATGTATCGGCGAAGTCGCGGGAGCGCCTCGCCGTCGGTGCGGCGGCGACGTTGCTCGGCGACACGCCCTCCGTCACCCGTTCTTCGTATATCCATCCTGCCTGGATCAGCGCCGGTCGCTCCGACCTGGTCGCTGTTGCCGTCGCCGAATCCTCCGATCGCGTCGGCACGCGCGCTGTGACGAGCCTCTTTACCGATCCAGGGGTCCAGGCAGCGGTCCTTTCCGGAATCACCGATCCGACTACCGACGGTGTCGATCGAGACGAGAATGGGACTCCCACCTTGCCAAGCTGAGGGTCGCGGGTTCGAATCCCGCCTTCCGCGCGGAAAAACTCCTGGTCAGGGCGAAAGCAGGGCTGACCCGTCGGCGGGCGAATGGTGCTGGCCACCGACGCTTGAGCTGACCAGACTGGCGCTCGTGGCGCATCGACAGGCTAAAAGAAAGACTTCGAGGGCGGGCTGGCGGCTTCGCATGAAGTCGTGCCAGCACAGTCGACGAGCGATCGTCTGGGAGACCACAGTGGTCGCTCGGGCCACGTGCCTGGAGTGGAAGGATTGGAATGATGCCGGATTCTCGCGTCACGGTGGCGATGGACTTTTTTCAGAAGGTCTTTGGCGGCGATGTTGAGGCTGCCAGCAATCTGCTCGATCCTCAAGTCGTGGACGTCGTCCCCGGAGCACACGCACCCTCAGGGGTCTTCCGCGGCGCTCGAGCTGTTGCGGCGCATCTTTCGACCTTTCTCCGACTGGCGGAAGACCCAATCGATGTCCTCCAATGGGAGGATTGGATGGCTGGGGTCGACAATGTGGCCGGGCTCGCGAAGATTCATCTGCAGCGCGAAGGTCAACAGCATGATTTCCGGGTCATTTTCCTCGTCTCGGTGACCGAACAGGACGGACTGCATCGGATCTCGAGGATCGAATCCTTTTACAGCGATCAAGCGGCACTCGATCGCTTCTTCTCAGTCGAGCCATAGCCAGACCGAGGCACGACCGAGTCCAGAGGAAGAGGAATGACCTCAAAGATCGAGGACTACGCCATCATCGGCGACACGAAAACGGTCGCCCTCGTCGACCGCACCGGATCCATCGACTGGTGGTGCGCGCCGCGGATCGATTCCGCCGCCGCCTTCGCGGCGCTGCTCGGGGACGCGGGCAACGGACGGTGGCTGATCGCTCCGAAGGGTGAGGTGATCAAGGTCACCCGCCAATACGAACCGGAGACCTTGATTCTCCACACGATCTTCGAGACCGCGACGGGCTCGGTGTCGGTGTACGACTTCATGCCGCCGTACGACGGCCACTCGATGATCCATCGCATCGTCGAGGCTCGTGATGGCACCGTCGAGATGCAGATGGAGCTGATCGTGCGGTACGAGTACGGCGCCATCACGCCCTGGGCCACCGCGACCGGTGATGGCCTCGTCCTCGTCGCCGGACGCGATGGCCTCCGCCTGCACAGCCCCGTCCGTCTCGTCGGCAACGACAACACCACCGTTGCCACCTTCTCCGTCTCGGGCGACATGCGGCGCTCCTTCTCGCTCACCTGGTTCCCTGCCGAGAACCACGCTCCGCTCCCTCTCGACAGCCTTGCCGCCCGCAACCACACGCGGCACTACTGGCACAACTGGGTCGGTCGCTGCACCTACAACGGAGGCTGGCGCGACTTGGTCGTCCGCTCGCTGATCACCTTGAAGGCGCTCACGTACGAGCCCAGCGGCGCGGTCTGCGCGGCGGCGACGACGTCGCTCCCAGAGACCATCGGGGGCGACCGCAACTGGGACTATCGCTATTCGTGGCTCCGGGACTCGACCTTCACCCTGCACGCCCTGTTGGTCTCGGGCTACACAGACGAAGCGGCGGCGTGGGTGGGCTGGCTCCGCCGCGCCGTCGTGGGGACCCCGGGCGAGATGCAGATCATGTACGGCGTCGACGGGGAACGGATGCTCCCCGAGTTCGAGCTCGACTTCCTCTCGGGCTACGAGGGATCAACGCCCGTCCGCATCGGCAACAAGGCGGTGCTCCAGCTCCAGCTCGACGTGTACGGCGAGGTCCTGGACTCCGCCGTCACGTACTGGCAAAGCCCTATCCCCAAGGAGTCCAACGTATCGCCGGGTCAGGTGATGTCGATTCTCGATCACCTCGAGAAGGTCTGGCGCGAGCCGGACAACGGGATCTGGGAGGTCCGCGGTCCGCGGCGGCACTTCACCCATTCGAAGATCATGGCCTGGGTTGCCTTCGACCGAGCCGTCACGCTGGCCGAGCAGGGCATCTTGCCGATGGGACCGATAGATCATTGGCGGCAATTGCGTGACGAGATCCACGCGGAGGTCTGCGACAAGGGCTTCGACGCTGAGCTCAACTCGTTCACCCAGTACTACGGCTCGAAGCTGCTCGACGCGAGTCTGCTCATGCTCGCACCTGTCGGCTTCCTGCCGCCCGATGACCCGCGCGTCGTCGCCACCGTCGAGGCGATTCAGAAAGGGCTCGTCACCGACGGCTTCGTCCGCCGGTACCAGACCGATACCGACGAAGATGTCGACGGCCTGAAAGGGACCGAGGGCGCCTTCTTGATGACGAGCTTCTGGCTCGCCGACAACCTGGTACTCCTCGGACACCACGACGAGGCGATGGAGATGTTCGAGCGGCTCTGTGGTCTGTGCAACGACGTCGGTCTCCTCTCCGAGGAGTACGACCCGAAGGCGGATCGGCAGCTCGGGAACTTCCCGCAGGCCTTCTCACACGTGGCCCTGATCAACACCGCCGCCAACCTCTCAATGGCAGAGCATGGCCCCTCGATGATGCGCAGTCGCCGTTACGGCCGGTCCCGCCGTCGGCGCGCTCCAGAGGGCTGATCAACGAAGCGGTGCGGCCGCCGACCACTGCCACGGAAACCACGACCTTGCCAAGGTGAGGGTCGCGGTTCGAAGCCCGTCTTGCGCTCCGATCACCGGGTGGAAGCGGATTTCACACGTCCATTCGGCAGCCGTGTGACAGGAACTCAATGCTGCACAGCCGAAGTGGGCTCGGGACTGCGGAGGAGGATCGTCACCCCAAGGCCGATAAATCCAATCGCTGCGAACACAATCATTGCAAGCGCATAAGACCGCGTCGGATCTGTCAGTCCGGAAATGAGTATGGTTCCGGCAATAGCGGTACCGAGTGACGAGCCCAGGTTCGACACACAGCGGGACAGCCCGGAGATCTCGCTCTGCTGGTCCTCAGGAAAGGCGGACTGGACCACGTTCACCGAGGGAGTGAGCATCACCCCGAGGCCCAACCCGATGAGCAGCAGTCCGGGCGCGAAGGCCCATTCGCTCGGCGAGTGCTTGACGATCAGCAGAAGGAACACCACGCCGGCGATGGTGGTCACAAACCCGGATCAGGATCAACGTTCGCTGCTGGAATCGCTTCGCCAGTGCACCGGCAGCAAGCGAGGACACCAAGATGCCGAGGGTGGCGGCGGTGAAGATCACGCCGGTCTTGATGGCGCTGTAGCCGCGCACGACCTGGAGATAGGCCGAAACGACGAACGACGTTCCCATGAGCATCAGCCACTGCACGTTCTGTGTCACCAGCCCGAGGTTCGACGTGCGGTTGCGAAAGAGCTTGGTCGAGAGCAGCGCCTCTTTCCCGACACGTTCACGGCTCCGGACCCAGGCGAAAAACCCGAAGATGATGAGCGCGCCGGCAGCGATGAGGAGCGCGCACAGAACAAGGTTGTTGTCGGCCGCCATGATTCCGACGACGAGTGTCACCAGCCCAACCGCTGACAGGATCGCCCCTACCGTGTCGAATGGGCGAGTGGGGTCGGCCGGCAGCGGATCATGGATGCGGCGACTGAGGAGGACGATGAGGACGACCACGATGGCTTGAAAGACGAAGGCAGCGCGCCAGGTGATGGTCGTGGTGATGAATCCCCCGATCAGAGGACCGGTGGCGGCACCGATCCCACCCATGCCGCTGATGATGCCGAACGCCTGGGCCCGGGACCGCAGATCGTGGAAGAGCATGGTCGTGAGGATGTAGACGGGGGGAATGAGGAGGGCGGTGCCCACTCCTTCGAGGATCGAGTTCCCGAGGATCAGGACACCCAGACCGGGGGCGAGTGCACTGAGCACCGCGCCCACCGCGTAGATCGAAAGACCCATCGTGAAGCAGCGTTTTCGGCCCCATCGATCCGTCAGCTTGCCGCCCGGGATCATGAGTGCCGCCATGACCAGCAAGAACAGCGTGATCGCGATCTGGACGCCTTGGACCGTGGTGTGCAGATCCTGGCTGATGTCGTTGATCATGACGTTCATGTTCGAACCGGCGAAGCTGCAGATGAACTGAGCCAGGGCAAGCGGCAGCAACATGCGCCGCAGTGACGGAGCCATCCTCCCTGTCTCGACGGGGTTCGCCATGGCTCGGTCTTTCCCGCCCTCGTTACGAACCCGGTGGGTGTCTGACGTACGTCGACCTCATCGAATCCGGGAGTCGCCCGGGACCCCGTGGACACCTCGCGACACGGGACGAGTTGGTCGTGGCCACTGTCCTACACCTGGCTACTGCTCTCTACCTCAGAGACCGGCCAGTATGCGGGCCTTCTGGGCTTCGAACTCGGCGTCGCTGAGGATCCCTTGCGATTTGAGGTCCGCGAGATCCTTCAGCTGTGCCACTTGGTCCCTGGCTGGCGCGGCGGACTGCGGCGGCGGCGCGTACTGCGGTTGTTGTTCTTGTGCGTATTGCTGGTCTTCTTGTTGCGCCCACCTATTTTGCTGGCGACGCGAGACTCGGTTCGACACGGCAGTGGCCGTGCCTGCGATGGCGGCAGTGCGTGCGATACCTCGGAGAAGCGGCATGGTGGCTCCTTTCAACCGTCGGCCGCGTCGAGCGCGGCCGCCAGGTCGTCTTGGGGGATGTAGCCGGCGGCGACGAGTTGGGCCTCACCCCGACGCAGCGCCTGGATGAACGGCGTCGCCCAGCGATTCTCGAAGATCAAGATGGCCGCGGACGACCCGGGGGCGATCACCGGTGCCGCCTCGGCAAGGTCCTCTTGGCTCACGAGTCCCGACGAGACGCCCTCGAAGACAGCGAGGTCAATCGTCCCGTCATGGTCCAGATCCGCGAGCCCGATGATGCCCAACGAGCCGTCTTGGCCCTTGGCGACGAAGACCAAGTCCAAGATCCTGATCACCCCTTGGTCTACGAGATCGACCAGGATCGGCAGGCCCTCCCCGGTCATCTTGCTCCCTGGGAACTCGACGATCAGGTAGCTGATCGGCCCCAGGGCGTTCTCTCCTGGCATCTGCCACTCCCTCCTCTTCGATGCGGTCTCCGCGCCCTCGGTGTCAGCCCGCGGCCAGAACCTTGGCCTTTTGCGTCTCGAACTCGGCGTCAGTGAGCACGCCTTGTGCCTTCAGATTGGCCAGCTCGGTGAGCTGCGACGTGACGTCACCGCCACCGGAGGCACCTGCGGTCTCGCGGACGTAGGCGTCGAAGGAGCTTTTCTGCTGGGCAGCCTCTTGGAGCTTGCGCTCCTGCATCTTTCCTCCCCGGGCGATCAGGTAGATGAAGACGCCGAGGAACGGAATGATGATGACGAAGATGCACCACAGTGCCTTGATCCAACCGTTGAGGTCGTCACTGCGGAAGATGTCGACGAAGACGGTGATGAGGATCCAGATCCAGATGAAGAACAAGAAGAAGTACAGCATCGACAAGAACACCCCGCCCAGCGGGTAGTCGTACGCAAGCATGGCCCTCTCCTCCGCACCCGTAACTAGGTGACGTTTTAGCATCGCGATTGCCGAATTGCTAGTGATGTGGTTCTTCGGGCGTTTGAGGCTTTGGCGTCGCAGCCTTCGGTGGACCTGACAGGAGCGGCAGCGCTCACCGGACGAATGGATGAGGCTCGTCCCCTCGCGGGCGGCCTCTTCCATTGAGGACCGCTCAGGTATATACCTTCCAATGGAAGTAGCAGCTTGGGCTCGGCAGCTCGTCGATGCTCGGCACGTTCGAATGGAGGTACACCATGAACGAACGGGGGCAGGGTTGGATCCTCTTCGCCGCCATCGTTTTAGGGGTGGCGGGCATCATGCGCATCTTCGATGCGATCTGGGCCTTTCGCTATCACGGCGTCCTTCCCCAGAACCTCGAGGATGCGCTCTTCGGCACCAGCCTCAAGACCTACGGCTGGGTGTACCTGATCGTCGGCATCATTTTGATCTTGTGCAGTTTGGCGGTCATAGGGCGCTCCCAGATCGGGCGCTGGGTCGGCATTGCTGCCGGCGCTATCGGCGCCATCAGCGCCATCTGGTGGATGCCTTACTACCCGATCTGGTCGTTGACCTATATCGCGCTCGGCGTGATTGTGATCTACGCGCTCGCCGCCTACGGCGCCCCTGCTGAGGCGACTCTCAGTCCAACAGAACTGAGTCGCATGTAACTCTGTGATGTACCGATTTTGCTGCCGCCGCCCCGGCATCGTGTTGGCTGACGCTGCCTACAGATCGCGGCAATGAGTTCTCGGGACAGGAGAGCGCTCTAGTGCAGCGGCGGTCGGACTGGATGCAGTGGAAAACAGGGTGGATGAATCCGTACGGTGGGTGACTGGCGTCGACCGACAAGACGAAATCGCCACGTTCCCAAGGTGAGGAGCAACGCCGTTGCCCGGGTCGTGAGGGAGGAACTGGGCGACAGGCTCTTGCCAATGTGACCCGATACGACTTCCTCGGCGGGCGTTGGCGGACCTGTCGTCGGGGCAGGTGGCGTTCGTCAGCGTGGGCCCACTCGGATTGGTCAGGTTCAGTTGCCCAGCGCTCCTGACCGAGCGCCATCGATACGGACAAACAGATCAGCCAGCACGTCGACAAGTGTCGCCCGCTCCATCGCCAACTGCCCCTGGTGCCATGCCAGGCACAGCTCGCTCAAGGTGCCGATCTGGGCGTACGCGACGAGGCGAGCACGAAGGTCCGCCTGCGGGTCCGAGCCATGGGGTGCCATCCCCGCGATGGCCACGTCGATGATCTGGTGCCGAAAAGGGCTGAGCGCGCCGCCGTGGGTTTCGGCGAGCAGCACCCGAGCGAGACACTCGTCGTCCACCAATGCGCCGACGAACGCCTCGAGCCACGCTTGTGGCGGCCCGCCGGGTCGGGCCGGCCGAAACGGATCGACACGCTCCGACATCGCCGCGATGCGCATGGTCGACGACCGCGCTCTGGAGTTCGGCGAGCGACGCGAAGCTCTCGTAGAAGTATCGCTTGGTCAGCCCGGCGGCCAGGCACACGCGACCGACGCCGAGCGCGCCCGCGCCCTCGGTTCCGGCGATCTCGAAGGCGGCACCCGACCAGCCGGTTCCGTCGATCGATGCGCCGGTCGTCGGCGCTGACCCCCTTGAAGGGCATCGTCACCTGGTACTCCATGTCGGGACCAGCCTAGTTGACACTCGCCGGTATCAAAGCCTACGGTCGCTGATGCCAGAGCGGTGTCAAGCAAGGAGGTCCGCCGTCGTGCCCTCGACGCCTGTCGACGCTCATCTCGATCTGAGCGATCCCGACCTGCTGGCCGATCATCTGCCCCTGGACGAGTTCGCCTGGCTGCGCCGGAATCAACCCGTCCGGTGGAATCCGCAACCGTCCACGGCGGGATACGGCGACGCCGGATTCTGGGCGCTCACCCGCCACGCCGACGTCACGGCGGTGACCAGGAGTCCGGGGTGGTCGGTGGAGACCAACTCCGCCTTCGTTCGCCGGCTCGATGAGTCCGACCCCACGGGCGAATCCACCAAGAACCTCCTGCTGTGCATGGATCCGCCCCGGCACACCCGGGTTCGCCGGGTGGGAAACCGGTGCTTCACCCCCCGCGCCTTGGCCGGCCTCGAGGACGATCTGCGCGAACGGGCCCACCGGATCGTCTGGGCCGCCAAGCACGACGGCACGGGCGACTTCGTGATCGACGTCGCCCGTCATCTGCCCTTGCAGGCCATCGCCGGCCTCATGGGCATCCCCGATCGACGATCGCCAGCAGCTCTTCGACTGGAGCGATCAGATGGCGGGCAGCGAGGATCCCGGAGTACGCCAGCACCGACCTCTCGGGCGTCGTCGAGATGTTCGCCTACGCCCACGCGGCAGCCGAGGCGCGGGTCGAGAACGACCTCGGGGACGTCACCAGCCGACTCGTCCAACCCGACGCCGGCGGCCAACGCCTCAACAGCGAAGAGTTCGCGTTCTTCTTCATGATCCTCGCCGTCGCTGGCAACGAGACCACCCGGCAGGCGATCACCCACGGCATGTTGGCCTTTCTGCAACATCCGGACCAGTGGGAACGATGGCGGTCCGAACGGCCTGCGACCGCGGTCGACGAGATCCTGCGCTGGGCCTCGCCCGCGGTGGTCCTCCAGCGCACGGCCAGCGAGGACACCGAGGTCGCCGGCCAGTTGGTGCGCAAAGGCGAACGGGTGGGCCTGTACTTCGCCTCCGCCAACTTCGACGAGGAGGTGTTCGACGACCCTCGGCGGTTTCGACATCGGTCGCTCACCGAATCCCCACGTCACCTTCGGCGCCGGCGGCTCGCACTTCTGCATCGGGGCCAATCTCTCCCGACTCGAGCTGAAGGTGATGTTCGACGTGATCGCCGACGAGCTGACCGACACGAAGCTGATGGGTCCGCCGCGCCGCCTCCGCTCGTCGTGGCTCAACGGCATCAAACACCTGCCGGTCCACTATGGAGGCTCTCCGTGACGACGACGGCAACGGCCTGGATGGTCACCCGGCTGGGCGCACCAACCGATGCCCTCGAGATCCAGACGGTAGAGGTCGGCGAACCCGGCGCCAACCAGGTGCGGATCGCCGTGGAGGCGTTCTGCCTCGACTTCAACGACATCGACACCATCCGTGGTCGATACGGGCTGCTGAAGTTCGAACCCCCCTTCGTCATCGGCATGGCGGCCGCAGGAACGGTCGACGCCGCTGGGCCGGGTTGTGAGGGGCTGCTCGGCCGACGAGTCGTCGGCACGACCGCGGGCGTGCAGGGCGCGTACGCGTCGGCGGCGCTGCTCGACGGAGCGATGCTCCAACAGCTCCCCACCTGGCTCAGCGCGGCCGAGGCGGTGGCGATGTATTTCCCCTACCAGCTGAGCTACCTCGCCCTGCGGGTCCGGGGGCGGGTGGCCCCAGGCGACGTCGTGCTCGTCCACGCCGCGGCGGGCGGAGTCGGGTCGGCCGCCGTCCAGCTGGCCAAGGCGTTCGGCGCGACTGTGATTGGCACGGCGGGCACCGACGAGAAGGTCGAGTTTTGCCGGTCGCTGGGCGCCGACTACGGCGTGAACTACCGCAGCGACGATTTCGTCGCCTTCGTCGACGACGTCACCAACGGACGGGGAGTCGACGTGGCGTTTGACACCGTGGGCGGCGCGGTGACGACGGAGACGTTTCGGGCGATGGCGTTCAACGGCCGCCACCTCATCATCGGGTTCGCCTCGGGTATCGAAGCGGAGGAGCGCCCGCTGCCAATCCAGCCGAGCATCTACGGGAACTTTGATCTCGTGGGGATCTGCTTCGCCTACGCCGATTCGCCGCGGCCGGCTCGTCCGTTTGGCATGAACTTTCTGTCGACCGCAGAGGGAGTCGACATCTGGAGCCGCATCTTGCACCTCACCCGAGCCGGGACGATCCGCCCGGTGATCGGCCAGCAGATCGAGTTCGCTGACGTCCCCGCCGGGCTCGAGGCGCTCGAGCGACGCGAGACGACCGGCCGCACAGTGGTGCGCGGGCCGCCAGACCGCGGTCAGGCTCCGAGCGCCTAGACAACCTACGTGCTCTCATTCAGACTCTCGTGGCGCCAACCGGCTTTGTATTCGTCGTCGTGCAACCGACGAACGAGGTGGGCGTAGTGGTCCAGCCGATCCGCCGCGGTTTGCGCTTCGTGGTAGTCCCGACCATGGTCACGTGGGGCGGTCTTCTGTTCCGCTCGCTTCCGAACGATACGGAGCTCCTCGTGGGCATGCTCAACAATCTTCACTAGAGTTTGCTCAAGATTCATGGCTCTCTTCTCCGTTGGAGTGTTGTTGGTTCGGTGAATGGACAGGTGATCAGACCGGATCGGCCCGGATGCGGTTCAATCTTGTACGAGTCGGGCAGACACCCGAGGTCTCCGAAGAACGGTCCGAGGAGAGCTCAGAAGCCGCGGGCGATGTGCCCATGCACTGTTCATCGATAGCGCAGTTCGATCTCTGTGACCCGATGCTCCGCGTCAGATCCCAGTGTGCTCAGCGCGAACCGGATCAGGGTCCGGCACGTGTGGCATCAGCGCGTTCGGCGGAATCGCGCCGAATCGACCGGCCTCGAAGTCCTCGACGGCTTGCCCAATCTCTGCTCGCGTGTTCATCACGAAGGGTCCGTAGTGCTCAACGGGCTCCTTGATTGGCCGGCCTCCCAGGATGAGGATTTCGAGGCGGTCGGTGTCAGAGTCCTGGTGGTCATCCGCTCTGACGGCCATCCAATCTCCGTGATCGAACGCCACCAACTGGCCAGCGAGGACCGGCCGCCCGTCACTCCCGGCACGCCCCGATCCGGCGAGCACGTAGACGAGCGCGTTGAAGCCGGGATCCCAAGGCAACTCGAGCAGCGCCCCGGGGGAGACGCTTGCGTGCATCAGCGCCATCGGCGTGTGCGTGGAGCCCGGACCTCGGAGCTCACCGAGCTGGCCGGCAATCACCCGCACCAAGCAGCCGCCGTCGGTGGTCGAGACAAGGGTCACCTCGTCGGCTTCCAACCCTTGGTAGGCCGGCGGGATCATCTTGTCCTTGGCCGGCAAGTTCACCCACAGTTGGATTCCGTGGAAAAGACCACCTGAGACCACGAGATCCTCGGGGGGCGTTTCGATGTGCAAAATCCCAGCACCCGCCGTCATCCATTGCGTGGCGCCGTCTGTGATGAGGCCACCACCTCCTTGGGAGTCTTGGTGGGCAAAGGTTCCATCGATCATGTAGGTCACGGTCTCGAAGCCCCGATGGGGATGCCAGGGCGTTCCCTTCGGCTCACCAGGCGCGTAGTTGACCGCCCCCATTTGGTCCATGTGCACGAAGGGGTCTAGGTCAGCCAGGCTCATGCCGGCGAAGGCTCGACGAACCGGGAATCCCTCTCCCTCGAGTCCGCTTGGGGCGGTGGACACGGACCTCACAAGCCGTTCCCCCGTCGTTTCCTTGTCTGGAACGGGGACTTTCGGCAGTTCTGACAGGCGATCGACGGTCACAGCAGGCATGTGGCGCCTCCATTCAGTCTGTTCACTCTCAATTGTCAATCCCTGAGTTGCCAGTCTCGCCGATACAAAGCAAACTCGCCACGAGTCCCGAACCTGACACCACGCCCGAGAGAGACCTCACCGCACTTGCAACGTGTGTGCCTTCATGATGACGTGAAACGATATGGGTGTGGTGATCCCTCTGATGCTGGCCACCTTGACCGACCGTCGGGACTTTGGCGACGATTGGTTGCTCGAGCGCAAGTTCGACGGTGAACGATGTGTGGCGCGGAAAGTGGGTAGCCAGGTGCGACTCGAGTCGCGTACCGGGCAGGGATCTCAGCTCCACCTACCCCGAGGTTCGCGCCGCTGTGGCGGCTCAACGATCCCGGGACCTCCTGCTCGACGGCGAGGTGGTGGCGTACGACGGTGACCAGACATCCTTCACCCGGCTCCAGCAGCGTCTCGGAGTGACCGAGCCGTCTCCAGGGCAGGTTGCGAAGAACCCTGTCGTCTACTGCGTCTTCGACCTCTTGGAGGTCGAGGGAGAGGAACTCGCCGACCGGCCGCTTGTTGAGCGCCGGGCCCGGCTGGTGAAGACGATCCAGCCGAGCGATGCATTGCAGTACACCGAGGCCTGGCGCGACGATGCACAGCGGCGATTCGCCGCAGCGTGCAAAGCGGGGTGGGAGGGGCTCATCGCGAAACGTGCCGACGCACCGTACGTCGCTGGTCGTTCCAAGGACTGGTTGAAGCTGAAGTGCGTCTGGGAGCAGGAGTTCGTCATCGGTGGCTATACCGATCCCCTCGGCAGCCGGACCGACTTTGGTGCCTTGCTCGTCGGTTACTACGAGGACGGTTCCCTACGCTACGCGGGGAAGGTCGGCACCGGCTACACCAAGTCCACGCTTCACGACCTCGGTGTCCTGCTGCGCAAGCTGGAGACGGCCGAGCCTGTGTTCGTCGATGCGCGACCGATCCCCCGCGGTGTGCACTGGACGTTGCCCAAGCTCGTCGCTCAGATTGGTTTTGCGGAATGGACGAGCGACGCCCGGCTGAGGCAGCCGCGCTTCCTCGGGCTCCGGGACGACAAGAGCCCGGCCGAGGTCGTCCGGGAGCGGCCCCAGTGAGCACGGCGGGACGTTCTCATTTGGCTGTACGGGACGCGGTCACGTCGGGCCGGCCATCACTGGTTCGGGAGCAGCTCTGGAAAGAAGGGTGCCGTTTGGGCGCACGAGGGCGACGCATGGTGCCCTCCGCTCTACTGAAGACTTGGAGCACAGGATGAACTTTCAGGGTGTCGTAATGAACGTGGCTGATCTCAACCGATCGATTGACTTTTATCGTGAGGTGCTTGGCTTTCGCGTGCTGTCCCAAGAGGAGCAATTGGCAGCCGTGAGCGCTCCGGGGAACGACCAACCCCAGGTCATCGTGTTTCGGGCGCTTGGGAACAGAATGGTCGGAGGAGCTGGCCATATCGGTCTGCGGGCCTTCATTTTGGAGGTCGAGTCAGACGATCAACTGGAGCAAATCGCACGCGAGTTGGAGTCCCGAAGACGCCTTGTCAGCCGGCGTGATCACAGCGAGTGGACCGCGGTGGTAGGCCGGGACCCGGACGGGGTCGCCGTCGTCGTGGGCTCGCACCGCGGTGAGGGGCGGATTACTGAGGACAACTGGAGAGGGCTGGACGATTTTCTGTACGGAATTGGCGAGTAGGCGAACTCAAGGGGCCCCTTTGATGACGGACCAAGGGGCCGGGAAGGCGGCGGCAAGAGCCGATTGATTGTCGGCCGCGGAATCGTCCGAGACCTCGAACGGAAAGGGGCAAGTGTCATGACGGGAGGGAGCCACAGTGGTCCCGTACTGTTCTGCTTCGACGGGTCTGACGGATCGCGAGAAGCCATGAGAGCCGCGGCGGACCTGATCGCCCGACCGGTGGACGCTGTTGTGCTGACGGTCTGGGAAACCGTTGCAACGCGCTTGGCTCTCGCCGGCGCCTTCGCGGCGGGCAGTACGACGGGTGGCGCGGACTTGGATGCCGAGGAAGAGTCGTATGCACGGTCGGTGGCGGAAGAGGGAGCCCTCCGGGCGAGCGAGCATGGATACAAGGCGTCTGCGATGATTCCGGAGTCCTTCGAGGTGATTCCCAAGGCAATCTTGGAGGCCGCCCATCACCTCTCGGCCCGGATGATCGTATGCGGCCAACGTGGTTGGGGCGCTCTACGGAGCACTCTGCTTGGCAGCGTTTCGCACACCCTGGCGTCACAGACCCGACGCCCGGTCCTCATTGCGCCAGAACACCTCGCAGGCGACCAGTGAGAGCCGTGTCCGACCGACATCGGCTCATTCGAAACGCGACGACGGTACGGCTGCCGCGGTCGACACACGCGGTGGTCACGCATTCGCAGCAACTGTTAGATTTGCGACGTCGTCGGTCGTAGGGATCGACCCGCGCGAAACCTGGTCCTCGTGGAGCGCCGCTTCTTCGGCAAGGAGGCCCCGGATGGAATGCAGGCCCACCTTCAGTCAGCGCAGCGCGTCAGCCGGTCTGACGTGGCAGCAGAACGTATGGGTCGGATCTTCGGCTGCATGGTCGCGGCCGGTGCGAGCTCCGTCGAGCGCCGGGACCGCTGTGCCAGATCGCTGCCGACATCGTGGCGGTCACCGGCGCAGGGGTGATGGTCCTGGCCGACGGACGTCCCCCAGGCTTCGCTGTGCACAACAGGACGGCATGGCGGCCCTGATCGAAGAGCTGCAGTACACCTTGGGCGAAGGGCCCTGCATCGACGCCCACCAGACCGGCACTGCGGTAGCCGAACCAGACCTGGTCGCCCCCGCAGTCCCTCGATGGCCGGCGTTCACCCCGAAGGCCGTCGACGCCGGAGCCCGGGCCATCTTCGGCTTCCCGGTCCGCATCGGGGCTGCCCGCATCGGCGCCCTCAACCTCTACCGCGAACGAACCGGTCCGCTCAGTGACGACCAGCACGCCGACGCCCTCGTATTGCCGACGTGATCGCCCGAGTCCTTCTCGGCCTCGAAGCCGACGCCCAGCCCGGGTTCGTTCCGGCCGAGCTCGACACCGAGCTTCACGCCGTGGTCCACCAAGCCGCCGGGATGGTCTCGATCCAACTCGACATCAGCGTCGGTGAGGCCCTGGTCCGCCTGCGCGCCCACGCCTTCGCCACCGACCGGCCGCTCACCGAGGTCGCCCGCGAGGTGATCGCCCGCACGCTGCGCTTCGACGATCTCGACCGAGACGCTGAGCGGACGAGGCGGTGTGGTGAAATGAGGTGACGACCGAAGCTGTCGACGCGCGCGCTCGCCCAGACCCCGCGGCCGCCAGCGAACCCGAATCGGAGGAGCGCCCGTGATGAACCGACGCGACCTTCTGATCCGCACCCTGGTCGAGTTGGCTGACAACCTGGTCGACGACTTCGACGTGGTCGACCTGCTTACGCCACCTCGCCGACCGCTGCGTCGAGGTGCTCGACGTGGCCGCCACCGGGGTCATGCTGGCCGCACCCAGCGGCGCCCTGCAGGTGCGTGGCCTCCTCCAGCGAAGCCATGCGGGTCCTGGAGCTCTTCGAGCTCCAGGCCGACCAAGGCCCCTGCGTCGACTGCTACGCCACCGGCCGAGCCGGTCGTCAACGTCGACCTGGCGGCCGCCGACACCCGCTGGCCGCGCTTCGCCTCGAGGCGGTCGCGGCCGGGTTCCGATCCGTCCACGCCCTTCCCCTCCGCCTGCGAGGCCGGACCATCGGCGCGCTGAACATGTTCCGCGCCGACCAGGGCACGCTCGACGCCAGCGACGTGACCGCCGCCCAAGGCTGGCCGACATCGCCACCATCGCCATCATCCAGCACCAAGTCGCCGTCGACGCCCAAACCCTCAACCTGCAGCTCAGCCAGGCCCTCAACAGCCGGATCATGATCGAACAGGCCAAAGGCAAGATCAGCCAGGCCGCAGGGCTCGACATGGACCAGGCCTTTCAACGCCTGCGCGCCCACGCCCGCAACCACAACCTGCACCTCTCCCAGCTCGCCGCCGACGTGGCTACCGGAGCCATCCACCCTGATGTGCTCGACCCGCTTGGGTGATGTGCCGCCCAATTGGGCACTCACAACCCGATGACCGCAACCAGAGACGTCCTTCGGCGAAGCCACGGGTTCTCAGAGGACCGAATAGTTGACTTCGAGCCGCCGCTGGCTCCACCGAATTGACCGCACCATCGCCCCGCCGTACGTCGCTCCTCGCTTCCCTCTGACCGTGCCCACTGTCATCAGCGCGCCAAGGTCGGAATGTCGCCCCGCTTCACGCCGACGTTCTGTCATCGTCACGCGCCGTCGAGGTCTCGATCCAGAGCCAGAGGTCGACTGTCGAACGAAGGCGACCCGGTGGGTGCGCCAGGACGGAGATGGCGAGTCGCGAGACGGTACGAATCGAGCGGGCGCTCGTTGCAATAGGGGAGCCCGCTTTGGACGCAAAACGTACGGATGAGGTTCTGGGCGCGGGGGAGATTGGGTCGGGGCATACCGGGGAAGAGGTGGTGCTCGATCTGGTAGTTCAGTCCGCCGAAGACAAGGGTGGTGAGCCATCCACCGGTGAGGTTTCGCGGGTGACCACCTGCTGTTGCGCAAAGCTCATCTCGGGGTCACCTACTATGAGCGGCATGCCCTTGTGGTTGGGTGCGAAGCTGCAGCCGAGGTAGAGCGAGAAGACGGCCTCGTGAACGGCGAGGAAGGCGATCGCCTTGAACGGGGGAAGGACCCAGAACACCGCCGTCAGGTAGAGCGCCGCATGGAGGACGAGTACGGAGCCCTCGGTCAGGGCGGCCCGGTCCCGGCGACGGATCAGGTCCTGGACGCCCGACACGTAGAGCCCCGTACTTCGGAGCAACATCAGGGGAAAGAAGAGCTCGGCCTGTCGTCGTTCGAGCCGTGCAGCGAGGCCATGGTGCGCGCCGGGCTGGTCGTCCTCGCGCGGAACCTTGACCAAGCCGACACCGATGTCCGGGTCGCGGCCCACCTCGTTGGGGTGGGCGTGGTGGGCGTTGTGCTTGGGGACCCACCAACCGAAGCTCATGCCGATCATTCCATTGCCGATCAGCAGACCGAGAAGCCGGTTGGCTCGTCGGGAGGCGAAGATCTGTCGGTGGCCGGCGTCGTGGCCGAGAAATCCGAGCTGGGTCGAGACGATGCCGAGCAGTACCGCGATACCGAGCGTGGCCCACGAGTTGCCCACCGCGAAGAAGGCCCACCAGAGAGCGGCGTACGCCCCGAGCGTGAGCACAACCTTGCCGGCGTAGTAGCCGAGCCGGCGATCGAGGAGCCCGGCGGCACGGACCTCCGTGCTCAGCGCGCGAAAGTCGGGAGGTGCCGCCGGCACCGTCGCCGTGGATACGCCTACGGACACGAATTCCGCCGGCCCGAGTGCGGTGAACAGGCCATCACGGTCACGGCACCTTGCGTCCGCCTCGCCCAGAGCGTTGGCGCACGGCACGACGTGTTCATCGCAGATCCTCCGATGGTTGGACGTCACCTGGATCTGGAGCGACGGGTCGGAATGGCACCCGAAGGTGCCGCGCATCATACGCTCTCCACATCCTATGCCGCTCACAAGACCCGAAGGCGGACGCGGCGTGAAGCGGCAGGTACTGATCGGTGGTCTGTGATGTCGCAGACCTGGCGGGATTGCTGCGGCTCCTCGGTAGCCATTGATATGGCTGCGCCGGCTCTGGCGCGTTGAGTTTCCAGCCTCAATGGAGTGGCAAGGCCCACCGGCACAGCAGCTGGATCCTGCCTCGTACCGCCACGTCTGGGCTGGAGGTACCCATTGCATTGTTCGGATTTTCGAACCTCCGGCCTGTTCGACGGACGGGACGGTGTGGGCACGGAGCTGAGACCCCGCCCGGTTGCGCGCCGAGGTGTCTGGTGGGGGCGAGGAGCGGAGCCAACCAGTCGGACCGAGACGGCTTCGCCCCGGTGAGACTCGACGTGACAGATCCCGTCTTCCGTTCGAAAAGTAGGTGGGAACGAGCGGTTCAACCTTTTCCGTGACCCACAGCGGAGTGCCCCGGTCTCGACGCACGGCGCTGCCACGTCTCAAAGCGATACGTCGTAGCTCCGTCCTGGCGATCGTCGCTGTGGGCCACGAGACGAAACTCAGTTTGGTACGGCGGGAAGAACTTGGTGCAGTTGAAGTCGCCGAAGACCTGGGTCAGCAACAATTCGTCGGCCTCGGCGATCGTCTCCGCGTACACCTTGGCGCCGCCGATGACCCATATGTCTTCACCCGGGTTCTCGGCGACGAGTTGGTCGAGGTCGCCAACCGCTCGAAAGCCAGTGCGCAGGGGCGCTGAGTCGGAGGTCAGCACGAAGTTCTCTCGGTCATGCAACGGAGCAGCGAACTCGTTGTAGGTGACCCATCCCATCACGATGAGGCCGGTGGCTGTCTTGTCGTGAAAGTACGCCGTGTCGCCGGGGAGCTGCCAGGGGATACCCGAATCGGTCGCGATGCCCCGTCGAGAATCCATGGCTGCAATGAGTCGAATCATGTCGATGGTGTGACCCGGGAATGGATGGTGTTGGGCTGCGGCGCGACCCTACTGCGAACGGGGGATGACAGCTTTGGGATCCAAAGCGGAAAGTAGGTTCACTCGTGAAGCCGATTCTCGAGCGCCGAGCGGTCGAAGAGCACTCTCGAATCGATCGGGCTGCCGTTGAGCCACGCGGCCGGGGTTCCCTGTGGATCTTCAGATTGGTAGAGAGCCTCTCGACTCAGCACCCACCTCTCGTAGCGGGCTTCCCGCACACCCGAGGCGAAGTCCGAACTGGTCAGTCCTACTTGTGCACCCAGGCGCAAAAGGTCCTCGGTCGTGAAGCCTCCTGTGCCCTCGGGAGGCTGCGCTGCAAAAAGTGCCCGACGCAACTCGTCAAAGCGACCGGCCTCGGCGGCGAGGGCAAGAGCGTTGTCGGCTCTCACAGACTCTGGACCCAAGAAGCAGCGCATCCGATATTCGACTGCCAATTCGCTTGCGTCCAAAGCGGCCGTGATGAGCGGTCCGTTGACCTCCTCGAACTGTCGGCAGTAGGGGCATTGGGGATCCTCAAAGAGGATCATGCCCTTGCTCGCATTCGTAGTGCCGACAAGGACGCCGCCTTCAGGGGTATGGCCGGAAGGTGCGGGGGTGACGTCCGGATCAGTGGTGCTCATTGTTGCCTCCACACCAGCGGGGGATACAACGCTCAGTTGTCACCGACGTGCGACAAAGAAGTCACCGCACCAAGGCCGCATGGCACCAAACCCGAGGTCCGCTGCGCTCTCGCCGGCCGGGCCCCGACTGTGCCTTCGGCAAAGCCCGGGCGACGAGAGCGTCAGCCTTACTTGATTGTGAAGTTCGCCGTTGCGGACGCCGAGAGCGGAAGGCCGAGGAGGCTCGTGCTCTGCGAGACCGTGATGGTGTCCAAGGCATCCCTGTTCGGCTGGGGGACGGTGAAGCCGCCCGAAAGGACCGGCGCCGTGTAGACACCGTTGACGTAGGACGCCGGTGTCACGGTGGCGGTCGAGGGCAACTTCGTGTTGTTGTAGGTCACTTTCAATTTGGGCGGGGCGGCGCTCCCCCCGAGCAAGCCCTCGAGTGACGCCAGGGTGTTCACCCAGTAGTAGCTGGTGTTGCCCGGCGCATCACTCACGTTCACCGTCTGGCCCGGCCTCCCCTTGCTCTTGGAAAGGGCCAATGTCGGCGGGGGGGGGTACAGCGACTCACCTGTCCACTGCAGCAGGGCGCTGCCCGCACCGACGGGGGTGAAGCTCGTGAGATCGATCATCGCCAGGGCACAACCGATCAGACCTGAGTTGAACTCTTCGGTCGACGGCGGGCAGCTGGCATTGGGATCCAGAGGCTGCGTGCTGGGGACGGTCCAGTTGTAGTTGAGGTCCCCGTTGGGGTCGGAGAAGGGGAGCGCCACGGAGAACATATTGATCTCCTTGAGTGCCGTCAAGGCGCCGAGAAGCCCCGCGAGCGAGGTGATGCCCCCGCCGGACAAGACGGCCTTTGCGGCTGGGTCGATGCCCGCGAGCAGGCTCGCTTCAGCGAGGAGGTAGGGGTGGTTGGCCGGCAGACCCGTACATTGGAGGTCGACCACCTTTCCGCTGGTCACGCCAAACACGATCGGCAGGTGGCTTCCGTTGAAGGTGCAGGACGGCACTGGAGTCGCCGCTCCGGACGGGGCCGCTCCTTCGGCCGATATGAGGGTGACCGTCGAAGCGAACAAAAGCATCACACCGAGAGTGGAAGCAAGCCGGTGGCGGTACATGGGTGGACTCCTTTTAGCCGCTCGTGCGGTCACCGGTGGTGGGCCGTTCCCCCTCCGTTTCCCGCAAGGGTTCGGATCGCAACGGCCGTTGGCAAATGGACCGCCGTTGCAACACCTGTACCCAGCCTTGAAGTCATCAAACCGTACTGAACCAGGGCGCCGCAAGGAGTAGTTTTCGCTGTTCAGCGTCTGCACACCGTTGTCGGCGCCCTCGCGTCGGTGAATGTCCCCCTTTCTGGCGTGGCACTCAGGGTCGTGTCTGCACGGCACTCGCTCATCCCCTTGCCCGGTGTGTGGACGACGCTGGCCTCGATGCTCGTTTCGTCGAGGCCGCGGACCTGCTCCGACTGGACCGTCACCCTTGCTCTTTGGGACGCCACCCACGTGCTTCAGAGCATTGAGACTTCTTCGAAATCTCGCATCCGCGCGTCAGCATCCCTCGCGATCGTCTGCCCCGGTACCGGTGAGATATCACCGGATGAAAGCCCCCATGGAGCGTGGGTGGATCACGGACATCGTCAGTTCGCGGAATCGTCGCGTGCGAACTGGGACTCTGCGGCGCCCTGGTAACCCCCTCAGTGCGTGGCTAGCGTCGGCGTCGACGGGGCAGTGCGCTGAAGAGGAGTTGAAGCCCGTTGCGAAAGGTCCACCATCCCAAGATCGTGCAGCGGTCTGATCGTCGATGGATTGTCGCCTGTGACGATTGCGAACGCGACCGCGATTCCGCGACGCCGATCGGCATCAACACTCCCATGGAGTCCCGAGAGATGGCGCAGCTCGTATGGGAGAACCATTGCGAGCGCAGGCGGCCTCCCGTTCGTCGCGGCGCCTGACGGGAGGATGAATGCCGGCTGGCACTCCGATGGCGCGCGACCAGCAAGCTCGCATGGCTCGGTCGCTGGCGACCAGAGCGTCCGTCGGAGTTGGCGGATCCTCAGAGACGGTCGCAACATTGGAACGCGACCGTCGCACAGCCTCAAAGCACACCCGGATAGGTTGCGAACCAAGGCGGGGACCGTACGTCGGCGGCCTTTGCAGTGTTCCCGCACGACGGTCGCCGCCGCCCCGTAGCCGAACCGACGGCCTTGCGATACCCCCCCTCGCAGGGCCGTCGGTTCGTGCGGCGGGCGAACGGAGTTCGTCATCCTCGGGTCAATCGACCGCATCCAGTCGACGCCTCGGCGGCGGCCAGGCGGCATCGAGCTGTGGGACTGCACGGCTGCTGGCGAAACCAGCGTGCGTTTCGGTCGACGAGTGAGTACCGTCAGCGGCGCGAACCGAGACCGACCGCACGGACGAACCGGTTGATCTGGCGGTTCCCCTGTCGGTAGATCACGCGCCGAGCCTCGCGTTGCGCCGCTCCTCCGGCTGCGCCGGACAGCCCGCCTCGCCTGTAGCCGTGCTCGACGGCTTCGACGTTCCCGAGGTCGCGGGCGAACCGGTAGAGCTGGGAACGGGTGGTGCTCACGACCGAACCTCTTCTTTGCGGGCGCGATCGGCCAAGATGATGGTCTCGACCACCGAGCGAAGCTCGTCTGGCCCTGCAGCTGCGTCCATGCGCTCGAGGTCATCAGGCGCAACGGCGGCGCACCCCAGGCCGTCGTCGTCGAACTCGCTGCGGCGCCAGGACAACCACGCCTCGCCATCGGGATCCTGCCCATCACTGTCGATTGCGTTGATCAGCGCGACCAACTCAATCTGGCCGTCGCCGTCGACGTCGTATTCGATGCACAACATGGCGGATCTCCCTTGGAACCCGTGCAGGATAGAGCGACATGGGAGCCACCCCCTGCGTTGACCGGCGTCGCCATCCCGCGCTGGCTCGGAACCCCGATTCTTGCCTCACTCCGTCGGAAGTCCGGTGTCATCGCGCGTCACCTTCCCTGGTCTAGGCTCTGTCGCAGCCGTGGACCATGCAAATGACCGCGTGCGGGTGCAGGGGCAGCCCCGCCCCGAGGCGCCATGAGGCGTGTACCAGAGCGGAACTCGCCGCTCGAGCGGACGCGCGCGCAAGCCCGGATCCGGAGACTGACGAGGACCGCCGTGCTCGCCACCGGCGGCGTCACCGCGGTCATCGGGATCACCGTGGCAAAGGAGCATCCCGGTTCCTCGGCGAGTTCGACGCCGCCGACCGGGCCGGCGACGACCACTCCACCCACGAGCACCCCGACATCGAGCACGACGCCCTCGACGTCGGTGGCGCCCACGACCCCTCCGACCTCGGGGGCCACGTCGGGGGGACCGGAGACCACAACCCCGCCGCCTCCGAGCACGACATCGACAACGAGCCCACCCACGACGACGACCACCCGCCCGGTTGTGACCTCGGGGGGCACGTCTCGGTGAGGCGTTCCGCACCGCTTCCATGCGCGTTGCGTCGAAGAATTGACGAGCCCACCGTGACCGCCTCACCGACCGAGGGAGCAGGCTAGGACGTGGAGGAATTTCTCAAGTCAGCCGGGTATGGCGCGATCTTCGTGCTGAGCTTCATCTCGGCCATGGGGCTTCCCGTGGGCGCAGAGCTGGCGTTGATTTTCGGGGGCGCCTTGGCGAGTGGATCTATCCAGGGTGAAGGCAAGCCGCTCAACCTCGCGGTGGTGATCATCGTGGCAACCCTGGCCGAGGTGCTCGGGTCGGCCGCCGGCTACAGCATCGGCCGCTATGGCGGGAGAACCCTCGTCGACCGGGTAGGGAAGTACGTCCTGTTGACCCACAAGGACCTCGACCGCGCCGAGGCCTGGTTCGCCCGCCGGGGAGAGCCGGTGGTCCTCTTCGGCCGCTTCGTCCCCTTGCTCCGCTCCTTTGTCTCGTTCGCCGCCGGGTCTCGGTGAGATGGCGTTGACGAAGTTCTTCGTGTTCACGGTGATCGGGTGTGCGGTCTGGTGCACCGCGCTGTGCTCGTTGGGCTACAGCCTCGGCAGCAGCTACAACCACGTGCAAAAGGCGTTCAGCGACGTGGGCTATGTCCTCGCCGCCGTCGCCGTCGTGGCAGTGGTCGTCGTCTTCGTGCACCGTGTGCGCGCGTATCGGAGCCAAAAGGCATTGGAGCGAACGGATACCGGCTCCTGATCGAGCCGGTGGAGGAGTCGATGCTCCTCCGTCAATTGTGTCACTACGAGGGCACAACGGACTGACTACGACGGCCTTGACCTGCAGGTGACAGCCCAGTTGGGGTCAACTCTGCCCCGGCACCCGCCGATGCAACGAGGAAGGCGCGGAGCAGCGCACGGCGACGCGTCCGTTGCGTCGAACCCGAATGAGAAGAGGTCTCGTGGGGCGAGGGGGATCATGAGGTCTCGCAGTGCCGGTGCCCTGGCAGCCTGGCGGGACGGCCCAGGGGTGGCGCCGTGACGGGGAGCGCACGACGGCGCTGTCCCGGGCCGGTTGGCTCGTTGTCGCGGTCTGGGTGGCGTCGGGACTGGTCATCGTTGCGGTTGCCGTGCAGAGGGTGTGGATCGACGGCTGGCCCGGCGGGACGGCGACGATGTTCGCGGTCGTCTTCGGCGCATTCATGGCAGCCAGCTGGATCTGGCCCATCACCCTCTTCGTCCACGACAAGTCTGACGTGTTCGACATCGACGAAGGGATCTTCGTCCTTCTGATCCTGCTGGTGCCGCCCGCTTTGACTGTCCTGGTGTTCGCGCTCGTTGCGCTGGTGGCCCACGTCGTCAAACGCCGCGCGGTCCTGAGGACGGCCTTCAACGTAGGACGGGTTGTGACGTCGACGGGGATCGCCGCACTTGTCTTCGTGCTCCTCCACGGACCGCAGCACCCCATTGGGTACGTCAAGGTGGCAGCCGCGTTGGCTGGCGCCGCCGGCTACTTCGTCGCCAACACTGCTGCCATCGTCGCCATCCTGACCGCGATCGGAAGTACCTCTTGGCGCGAGGCTCTCTTTGGCGGCATCAAGATCAGGCTCCTCGTCGTCGTCGGTACCATCGACATCGTCATCCCGACGGCCTTGTTGCTGGCGTATCAGCCGGCGTTCTTGCCGCTGGCTCTGCTTCCCCTCCTGGTCCTGCGCTACCTCGGCGAAGGTCATTTCTATGCCCGCAACGACCGGATCCGGCTGCGCGGGTTGTTCGAGGCGACACTCGACGTCAACCGCTCCATCGGCAGCGAAGAGACCAGGGACGCGGTGTTGACGTCGGCTGGCTCCCTGCTGCGCTCGCCAGAAGTGACGCTCGGCCCGGCGCGTCCGCCGGTCGAAGAGCACAGGCTTGCCGCGCCCGTCGAAGTCGCGGACCGCCTGCTCTGGCTCTCGGTGTCCGGCCGTCGCCGGAGCGAGCCCTTCGACGACGGCGACCGGGCCCTGCTCGACGCCCTGGCCTCGGTGGGCGGGATCGCGCTGTCCAACGCAGACCTCTACGCCGAGGTGGAGCGGCAGAAGGACAACCTCTCGGTGATCACGCGCAGCCTCGGTGAGGGTGTCTGCGCCATCACCAGGTCCGGCGAGCTCACCTTCATGAATCCCGCGGGAGCAAGCATGCTCGGATGGGACGACGTCGGTCCCGACGGGCGCCCTCGTCTGGGCGTGGCGACGCCGCGCTTCCTGCTTGACCCGGCGCTCCGCGCGATGTCGCTGCGACAGAATGTCAGTAGCGACGACACCCGCTTCGAGCGGGCCGACGGTTCCTATTTCCCCGTCACCATGACCGCGTCGCCTGTCGTCGGCGGTTCAGAGCCGTCGGCTGCAGTGATCGTGTTCCGTGACACCTCGGAGCGCAAGGCCTTCGAAGAGCAGTTGGCACGTCATGCGTTTCAGGACCCCTTGACCGGCCTCGCGAATCGTCGACTCCTCCTCGACCACCTGGACCATGCGCTCCTGCAGGCCAAGCGCACCGGCAGCCGGGTGGCCGTGCTCTTCGGCGACGTCGACCGTTTCAAGGTGGTCAACGACAATCTCGGACACCAGGTCGGTGACGAGCTGCTGCGTGTCGTCGCCGAGCGCCTGCGGCGAGCGGTGCGCCCCGGGGACACGCTGTCTCGCTTCGGCGGCGACGAGTTCGTCGCCATTCTCGAGGGTGTGAGCTCGCCGGATGACGCCGGCCAGGTGGCGGCGCGCATCCTCGAGGTGCTGCGCGAGCCGGTCATCTTGAGCGGTGGCCACGAGGTCGTCGCCATCCATGAGCATCGGCATGGCGCTCAGCGACGAGGAAATGTCGCGTGACGATCTTCTGCACGATGCCGACGTTGCGATGTACCGCGCCAAGGAGCGGGGGCGTGGCGGCCAAGTGACCCTCTTCGATGTCGACCGGATGGGCGGACGTTCCATCGGCAGGCTCGACCTCGACACCGCCCTGCACCACGCGGTCGAGCGCGACGAGGTGCGGGTCTATTTCCAACCGCTGATCTCCCTCGCCAGCCAGGGCATCGTCGCCGCCGAGGCCCTGCTGCGTTGGGACCACCCCGAACACGGCATCCTCTCGCCCGCACACTTCATCGAGCTGGCCGAGGACAACGGGACGATCCTCCCCATCGGCAAGGTGGTGCTCGAGCAGGCATGCCTGCGGGCCAGGTCGTGGTCCGAGTCCCTCGGGATCCACATGGATGTTGCCGTCAACCTCTCGGCGCGGCAGTTCCAGCAGGCCGACCTCGAGGAGCAGATCGCGGCGCTGCTCGATGCCACCGGCATCGAGCCCTCACAGCTCTGCCTCGAGATCACCGAAAGCCTCGCGATGGACGACGTCGAGATGACCTCGGCGGTGCTGACGAAGCTCCACAACCTCGGTATTCGGTTGGCCATCGACGACTTCGGCACCGGTCATTCTTCTCTCGGGTACCTGGCGCGGTTCCCCATCGACATCATCAAGATCGACCAGAGCTTCGTCCGGGGGATCGATCAGGACCCGGTGAAGTCCGCCATCGTGTCTGCCGTGGTGGCGCTGTCCCAGGCCATCGGTTCGACCACCGTCGTGGAGGGAGTCGAGACCCTTCGTGAGCTCGAGCAGATCGAAGGCCTCGGCTGTGACGTCGCCCAGGGCTTTTACTTCTCACGGCCTCTGCCGGCCGGCGCGTTCGAGGACTTCTTGCGGGCGGGCCGTCCACTCGCTCCCGACGTCGGCTTGCTCCGGCGTACTGCGCTCGCGGGATAAGGGATCGGCGAGCCCGCCGCGCCTCTCTGCAACCGGATTGCCACCGTTCATCAACAACGGCTGGTCAAAGGGTCACTCGATACGTGACGGCGCGGTGAAATTGGGCTGAATTGCCTATGACTAGTCGGAAAGTCATTGAAGCGACCGCGGGGTCGGTGTTACCTTCCGCCACGGAGGGGAATTCCGGAGCAAGTCCGGAGGAGGGCGTGTGGCGGTTTTTGGGCGTCGCAGTACCAAGAGGTCGGAGCGACGTCGCGCCCGCGACAAGCGGTCCCGCTTGCGAGCCCTTCTCGAGGCGACCCTCGAGGTCAACCGCTCCATGGGCGTCACCGAGACGAAGTCGGCGGTGCTCGGCGCGGCCGGGGCGGTGCTGCGGTCGCCTGAAGTCACACTGACGACCGAGCGCCCGCCGGATGAGGTCGAGGCGGCCCCGCTGCGCCTGGCCGACCGGACCCTCTGGCTCGGTGTCTCCGGCCGCCGCCGGAGCGAGCCCTACGACGACGAGGACCGCGCCTTGCTCCAGGCATTGGCCTCGATCGCGGCCGTGGCGCTGACCAACGCTGGCCTCTACGGCGAGGTCCAACGCCAAAAAGACGAGCTGTCGGCCGTGACGAGCAGCATGGGAGAGGGGGTCTGCGCGATCAGCGAGCAGGGCGAGATCACCTTCATGAATCCGTCGGGCGCCGACATGCTCGGCTGGTTCTCAATGCGGGACCAGGCAGCGGGCCTCTCGGCCCTCTCTGAGTTCGAGACCCCCGATTTCCTGCTCGAACCGGCGAAGCGCGCCATTGCCCTGCGCCGGAACGTCATGATTTACGACACGCGGTTCACCCGCATCGACGGCTCTCACTTCCCGGTGACCATGACCGCCTCGCCCGTCCTCGGCGGCACGTCACCATCGGGCGCAGTGATCGTGTTCCGTGACATCTCGGAGCGCAAGGCCTTTGAGGAGCAGCTGGCGCGGCATGCGTTCCAGGATTCGCTCACGGGCCTGGCCAACCGCCGGCTGTTGCTCGACCACCTCGATCATGCCCTGCTGCAGGCCGAGCGCAACGGAAGTCATGTCGCCGTCCTCTTCTGTGACATCGACCGTTTCAAGGCGGTCAACGACGAGCTGGGCCACCAAGTTGGTGACGAGCTGTTGCGCGTCATCGGGGAGCGGCTCCGGCGCGCGGTGCGTGCGGGCGACACGCTGTCGCGCTTTGGGGGCGACGAATTCGTCATCCTCCTCGAGGGGGTCACCTCGCCCGACGACGCCAGCGCGGTCGCCAACGCCGTCCTCGACGTGCTGCGCGACCCCATCACGCTGAGCACGGGGCACGAAGTGGTCGCCACGCTGAGCATCGGTGTGGCGCTGAGCGAGGTGGGCAAGGCGCGCGAGGATCTCTTGCACGATGCGGACCTGGCGATGTACCGGGCCAAAGAGCGCGGTCGCGGTGGCCACGTGGCGATGTTCGGGATCGACCGGACCAGCCCCGGTTCGATGAGCTGCCTGGGCCGGGAGACCGCGTTCCAGCACGTCGTCGACCGGGGCGAGATGGAGATCCACTACCAACCGCTGGTGTCCTTGACCGATCGCCGGATCGTCGGCGCCGAGGCATTGATCCGCTGGAACGACCCGGACCACGGGATGCTGCTGCCGGGCCAGTTCATAAAGCTGGCCGAGCGCAACGGGACGATCGTGGCGCTCGAGCAGATGGTGCTCGAGCAGTCCTGCCGTCAGGCCAAGACGTGGCAGCAAGAGTTCGGGGCGACGCTCCAGATCAGCGTGAACGTGTCCGCGCTCCACATCCAGCAGCGGAACCTGGCCGAGCACGTTGCCAAGGTGCTCGACTCGACCGGCCTGGAAGCCTCGCAGCTGTGCCTCGAGATCAGCGAAAGCGTGGCGATGCACGACGTGGTGCTGACCTCGAGCGTTCTCGGGGAACTGCACGCGCTCGGCATCCGCATGGCCATCGACGACTTCGGCACCGGCCACTCGTCCTTTGGGTACCTGGCTCGGTTCCCCTTCGACATCGTCAAGATCGACCAGAGCTTCGTGCACGGCATTGAGGGCGACGCGGTCAAGTCCGCCATCGTGTCCGCCGTGGTGGCCCTGGCGCAGACGATCGACGCCGTGACCGTGGCCGAGGGTGTGGAGTCGCAGGGACAGCTCCAGGAGCTCGACAAGCCTCGGGTGTGCCGTCGCGCAGGGCTATTACTTCGCCCGGCCCATGTCGACGGCTGACTTCGGCAAGATGCTCACCGCCAGCGCCGATGTCGATCTCCGCTTGTTCGGCTCGGCCCGCGCCGGCTACTAGGACCGGAGGTCCGCCGCGCCTCCTCAGCCGGTGGCTGCCGCGTCGGGAGCGACGTCGGCGGTGCGCAGGGCGTCGGTGAGCAGGGGCACCACCTGGTGCCAGTCACCCACGATGCCGACGTCGCAGTGGGTGAACACCGGCGCCTCTCGGTCCGCGTTGACGGCGAGTATCGTGCCGGCGCTGCGGACGCCCACCATGTGATTGAACTTCCCGCTCAGTCCGAGCGCGACGTACAACCGGGGCGCGATCGACCGGCCTGTGATCCCCACCTGCCGTGCTCGCGGCGCCCATCCCCGGTCGGTGACCTTGCGGGTGGCCGCCAACTCGGCGCCGAGGACCGCCGCCAACGGGCTGAGCTGCTCGTACTCGTCCGGGGTCACGCCTGTTCCCACCCCGATCACGACCTCGGCCCGGGCCAGGGTCTCCACGTCGTCGTTGCGGCGCTCGCCGAGAACCCGGATGCGGCCGCGGGTTCCCACCGAGCGCACCTCCACGGTGCCGTTCGCGCGCACGGGGGACCCCGGCAGGGAGCACGCCGGGTCGGACCGTGGCCATCTGGGTCGCGCTCCGCCATGTGATGTCGGCCACGAGTGCGCCGGCGAACGCCGGCTTGGCGGCGACGAGGACACCCTCGCGCACGGAGAGGGCAATGGCGTCGCCCACGAGCCCCGATCCCGTGGCGGCGGCGGCCCGGGCGGCGACCTCGCGACCGAACGCGGTGCTTGGCGCGAGGAGCGACCACGGGCCGATGTCGCGCACATAGGCCGCGACGGCGTCGCCGACGTCCTCGGCGACACCAGACCCGTCCACCACGATGACGACGTCGGCCCCCGCCGCGATGAGGGGACCGGCGTCAGTGCCCATGGGGGCGAGGGCGTGCACGCTCGCGCCGACCTGCCGTGCCAGCCGCGTCGCGGCACCAAGCAGCTCACCTGCGATCTGGGGCCGGCCCGCCTCGGAGAGCACGGCGACGACACGCCCCGCCGTCGACGCGGGGGTTCTGCCGGCGTCGCCGTCGGCGTTGCCACCGGCGTCGGCGTCGGCCCCCTCCACATCGGGACGTGGTCGCGCCCCGGATCGGAGCGCGCCGCGCCGGGCGAGCTCGTGGACGGCCTGCTGGACCTGCCGCTCGACGGGCCCGTCGAGGACGAGGAGAGTCCGCGCGTGTTCCATCGGGCGCGTCGCGCCCACGACCGTCGGGCTGGCGGCGTTGCCCCACGGGCCGGCGCCGAGGTCGGCGGCGGAGATGCGCCGCAGGCGAATGGGGTCGACGGCGGCCCGTCCCTCAGGGTCAACCTTGCACGGGTCGCACAGGCGCTCGGCGACCGTCAAGACCGCGGGCAGCGCCACCTCGACTTCCTGGCTCCCGTCGTCGTGCTCGAGCTCGAGGCGCAGGAGCGGTCCGACGTCCTCAATGTGACGGACGCCGCTGGCGAAGGGAAGGTCGAGCAGCTCCGCCAGCTCGGGTCCCACCTGCCCGGTCTCCCCGTCGATGGAGTTGCGGCCCAGGAGGACGAGGTCGAACGGCCCGGCCGCCCGCAGGGCCGCCGCCAGGGCGCCCGCCGTCGCCAGGGTGTCGGAGCCCGCGAACGCCTCGTCGCACACGTGGAGGCCGCTGTCCGCGCCCCAGGCGACCCCCTCGCGCAGGACGTCCTCCGCGCTCGGAGGCCCGAGCGTGACCACCGTGCACGAGCCGCCGGTGTCGCGTGCCAGGGTGACGCCTGCTGCGACGGCACGGCGGCAGTAGGGGTTCATCTCGAGCGCGACACCGACGCGTGCGAGTCGTCCAGCCTCGAGTCGCAGCGACTCCGCCAGCGGCACCTGTTTGGCCAGCGACGCGACACGCAGTGCGTCCCCCGCGGAGCGTGTCACGACGCGCCGCGCCCTCGCCCGCGCGCGCCGCGCCGCGAGACAGCGGTGGAGAATCCGGTGGGCCGAGGGACGTGCAACCGCAAGGAGAGGAGGCGTTCGATGCAGGTCACGCTACTGGGACGCCCCGCCGATCGGGGTCCGACGCGTCTCAGCAGCCGACCGCGCCGCCCTCGGGACTGCGCGGGTCCGAGGCCCCCACCAGGCGCAGCGTGCCGTCGGTGGTGCGCTCCGACGTGATGATCTGGGCGCACCCGACCGCGACCGGGTCGAAGGACCTGATGGCCCGCACGCGGTGACCGTGCGCGGCCAGGTCGCCCAGCCACGCAGGTGGCGCGTCCGATTCGACGAGCACCGTGAGGTCGTCACCCCACCAGAGGCGGAAGGGACCAGCAGCCGGCGCGTCGAGGGTCAGCCGCGGTGCTGCGATGGCCGTGGCCGGGTCCTGCCCGCTACGCAACAGCCGGGCCAGGAGCTGGCTGATGATCTGCGGCTGCGCGTCGCCGCCCATCGCCCCGACGAGATGCGTGAGGGTCCCGTCGGGCCGCGTCACCAGCATGGGGGAGAGGGTGTGCGGCGGGCGGCGGCCCGGGGCCACCTCGGCCGGGTGGCCCGGCACCAAGGAGAATCCGACACCGCGATTGTGCAGGAACACACCGGTGGAGGGTTCGACCAGATGCGAGCCGAAGTCCAGCGCGTTGGACTGGGTCAGCGAGATCCCGAGGCCGTCGCCGTCCATGGCGCACAGGTGTGTGGTGTCCCCGTCACCGAGCCGCGCCACCGACGGGCCCGCGGACCCGTTGCCAGGGGCCACGTCGGGTGGCGCCGCACGGCTGTCGTCGACTCGCGCGGCCGCCATCTCGAGACGGCCGAGCTGCAAGAGCGCGTCGCCGTCGGCGCCGTCGAAGAGGACGTCGGGCCGGTCGGACCCGACGGCCCGCCAGCATTCGACCAGGAGGTGGGCCCAGTGCGCCTCGTCGGGTTCGGTGCCGAGGCCGGCGGCCTCGGCGACCCACGCGCCGGCGAGCGTGAGGTAGCCCTGGGAGGGTGGTGGCACCGTCCACAGGTCGTGACCCCAGGCCTGCAGGCGCAGGGGCGTGCACCACGTTGCCGCGCGTCGGGTGAAGTCCTCGGGATGGAAGTGGCCGCCGCCGAGCTCGAGCAACCCGCGGCCGAACTCACCCTCGTAGAAGGCCGCGCGGCCGTCGCGTGCGACCGCGCGCAGCGTGCGCGCGATGCCCGGCAGGCGGACGCGTTGGCCGATCTCGAGCGGTCCGTCGGGGCAGAGCTCGGCGGCGCCCGGGAGCTCGTGGACGAGGTAGCTGGCCAGCGCCAGCATGATGGACGCCGGGAACCCGCCGTCGGCCAGATCGATCGCCGGAGCCAGCACCTCGTCGAGCGGCAGTCGTCCGTAGCGCTCGTGCAGCGCGAGCCAGCCGTCGACGGCGCCGGGCACCTGGACGCTGCGGATGTCGCCCCGGAGCGGCATCACCGTCATCCCCTCGCCGCGCAGCGCGGCGGCATCGGAGCCCCGGCCGGCCCGTCCTGCCGACAGCAACGCTTCGGGGGGCGAGCCGGGCGCGTTCACCATGCCGAGGACGTCGCCGCCCAGCCCGCAGAGGTGGGGCCCGACGACTGCCATGACGGTCCCGGTGGCGACCGCGGCATCGGCGGCCGAGCCGCCGCTGGCCAACATGGTGGCGCCGGCGGACGAGGCCAACTGGTCAGCCGCGGCCACCATACCGCGCAAGCCGGACCGAGGAGCCATGGGGACGAGGGGCAGGGCCATGGGCTCAGGAATAGCACGTCCCCTGGACGCGCGATCGAGACGTCAGAGCACGACGACGGAACGCAGTACCTCGCCACGTTCCATGCGGGCGAACGCGGCCTCGACCTGGTCGATGCCGATGGTCTCGCTGACGAAGCGATCCAGGTCGAGGCGGCCGGCGAGATACAGGTCGACGAGCACGGGGAAATCCCGAGACGGGAGACAGTCCCCGTACCAGCTCGGTTTCAGCGCGCCGCCTCGGCCGAAGAACTCGATCATCGGGACATCGATGCGCATGTCGGGTGTGGGCACGCCAACCTGGACCAGCGTCCCCGCCAGGTCGCGGGCATAGAAGGCCTGCTCCATGACCGTGGGGTGACCGACCGCTTCGATGCAGACGTCAGCGCCGTTCCCGCCGGTCAGGGAGCGGACTGCCTCGACCGGGTCGGTGCTGCTCGCGTCGACGGTGTGGGTGGCGCCGAACGCGGCGGCCTCCTCGAGCTTGCGCGGGTCGAGGTCGACGCCGATGACGATGGCCGCCCCGGCGAGCTTCGCCCCGGCGATGGCGGCACACCCGACGCCGCCGCAGCCGAACACGGCGACGGAGTCGCCGAGCCCGACCTCTCCGGTGAACATGGCCGCCCCGAGCCCTGCCATCACGCCGCACCCGAGCAGCCCCACCGCCTCGGGCCGGGCGGCCGGGTTGACCTTGGTGCACTGGCCGGCCGCCACCAGGGTCTTGTCGGCGAACGCGCCGATGCCGAGCGCCGGTGACAGCGGCGTGCCGTCGGCCAGGGTCATCTTCTGCGTCGCGTTGTGCGTGGCAAAGCAGTACCAGGGCCGGCCCCGGCGGCACGAGCGGCACTCGCCGCAGACCGCTCGCCAGTTCAAGACCACGAAGTCACCGGGCGCCACGGCGGTGACGTCCGGCCCGACCGACTCGACCACGCCCGCCGCCTCGTGGCCCAAGAGGAACGGGAAGTCGTCGTTGATGCCGCCTTCGCGGTAGTGCAGGTCGGTGTGGCACACGCCGCACGCTTTGACCGTGACGACGGCCTCGCCCGGTCCAGGATCGGGAACGACGATCGTCTCGACGGAGACCGGGCTGCCCTTCTCCTTGGACACGACACCGCGCACTTCTTGTCCCATCAGTCTCCTCCCCGGGTGCGAGCCCACATGATGCCCGATCCATCCGGCGGCCCGGAGGGCGCGCTCTAACGTGACCGCACATGGCCGCGGGATACGTCGAGGTACCGAGAGACTGGCGGCGTCTCCGTGGCCACGGCGTTGGTCCCTTCGTTACCCGCGAGGTCTTTCGTCGCCCGGACGGAACTCGGATCGCCTGGGAGTCGCGCTGGGAGCGCAAGCACCCGCGCTGGTCGTCCAAGGACTCGACGTGGTGGGCGCCTCGGGCCATGGCGTGGTGGATCGGCGTGCTCTTCGCCGTCGGCTCGGTGTGCTTCGCCGTGGGGGCTCTTCCTCCCTACGCCACCCGGGTGGGCACGAACGCGGACGACCTGACGTTCTTCATCGGGTCGATCTTCTTCACCACGGCCTCGTTTCTCCAGTACTACGAGGTGGCGACGACGCCGACGACCCTCGAGGGGCGCTCACGCCGCGGGCCGCGCTCGCTGCTCACCGTGCAGCACCACCGGATCGACTGGTGGGCCGCGGCGATTCAGTTGGTCGGCACCCTCTGGTTCAACCGCACCACGCTCAGCGCGTACCTCGTCAGTCTGGGGGCCTCCACGGCGCACCACCCGGTGTGGCGGCCGGACGCCCTGGGTTCCGTGTGTTTCCTCGTGTCGAGCTGGCTGGCCTGGGCCGAGGTGTGCCACGGACCCTTCGCGTGGCGCCCCGCCTCCATCTCCTGGTGGATCACCGCGGTGAACCTGGCCGGCTCGGTGGCGTTCGGCGCGTCAGCCGTCGCGTCGTACGTCAAGCCGAACGGCCAGTTGGTGAGTCTCGCGCTCACCAACCTGGGGACGTTCGCCGGCGCGGTCTGTTTCTTGGCGGGCGCCCTCTTGCTGCTGCCCGAACGCACGCTCGAGCCACCTCCGGTCGCGCCGCCGGCGGCGGAGCCCGTCGGACTCCCTCGGGTGACGTGACGTGACGCGACGTGGCACGCGGGGAGATCCCGCGTGAGCGCTCAGTCGCCCGGGGCGCGACGACGGCCGCGTAGCGAGCTCGCGAGGAGGAAGCCTGCGGCAAGGAGCGGGAGCACGATTGCGCCTGCGATCGTGCTGCCCGCCAGCAGGAAGGCCACCGCGACGATGATCCCCGTCGCCAGCGCGAGCTCGGGCGTGTCGCCGATGAGGAAGTCCCACCAGAAGTGGCCGAACGCACGGAGCGCGCGTGCGAGGGTGTCGCTCACGGCCGTGCTCCTTCGGCCTCGATTGCCGGGCGCGGGGAAGCGGGTGCGCAGCAACGCCGTGGAGCCGACGTAGGTCAGCGCGAAGAAGCCGACCAGCACCGGGATGGCGAGGTCATCACCCGGCCAGTGCACGCCGGCACCTTCGCCGACCCAGAACACGCCGAAGCTGGACAACATGACACCGACCGCTGTCTTGATCGTGTTCTCGGGAACCTCGCTGAGCTGGCGCGGCCACGAAGAGACCGACGATGGCCACGAGGACGGCCGCGGCGCCCGCCGCGAGCGCAGCCAGGCCGAGCCGGTGCTGCGCGGCACCGAGGCTGATGACGATCAACACCACCTCGGTGCCCTCGAGGAACACACCCTTGAAGGCGACGGCGAATCCGACCCCGTCGCGCCGCCGCGTCGGGACGCCTGTGTCGTCGTTCCCTTCCGCGTTGAGCTCGGCGACGGTCTCCGCGTAAATCAGGTCCTCGTCGTGCGGCGCCTTGTGGCCGCTGGAGCGCAGGATGGCCTTGCGCAGCCAGGACAGCCCCAGCACCAGCAGGAGGGCGCCGACGACGACGCGCAGCGCGTCGATCGGGATGTAGCGGATGAGCGGCACGCCGACGACGACGACGAGCAGGCCCAGCACCAGCGCCGCTGCGGCCGCGCCCTCCAGAGCGGAGCGCCAGCCTCGGCTCACACCGGCGGCCACCACGATCGTCAGAGCTTCGACCATCTCGACCAGAGAGGCTGCGAACACGGCAATGACGAGGACCAGCGTCGAAGAGGTGTGCATGACCGCCGAAAAACTTACCGGGGTGCTCATCGGGCTCCCGACCCAGAGGGCGGGCGGTAGTGTGCGGGGCACTGACCAGGGGAATCTGGAGGGAGACGGGCCATGAGTGCGGCTGCGACGAGGGGCGACCTGAGCGGGCGGAACTACGTCGTGGTCTCGGCTGACACCCACGCCTCACCCGACAGCCTCGACCACTTCCTCTCCTACGTCGATCCGGCGCAGCGCGAGGCGGTCGCCGCCTTCGGTGACATGTCGTCGCTGGCCATCTCGATGTTCGGCGGCTTCGACCCCGGCGAGGTGGACGAGTCCGACCCGGTGCGGGCCACCGCGACGCGCCGGCTGGCCGGCATGGGGGTGGACGTCGACGCCGCGCAGAGCTGGCTCGCGCACTATGACGCCGACTGGGTGGTCCCGGGCGACGGCGACGGGCGCCGGCTGGCGGTGCTCGAGGAACAGGGGATCCACGCCGAGGTGACGCTGCCCGGGCCGATCCTGGCCGGGGGGCTGTCGCCTGCCATGTATCTCGGCGGTCACAGCGACACGGGGCTCGAGGTGGTCTGGCCGGCGCTGCACGGGTACGTGCGCTGGCTGGCCGACTTCTGCAACGCGGCGCCCGGGCGGCGGGCCGGGTGCATGCCGATCGACTTCCACGACATGGACCGCGCGGTCGAGGAGGTGACGTGGGCGCGCCAGCACGGGATCTCCGGCGGCGTGATGCTGCCCGCCATGTCGGTCGGCTCGCGGCTTCCGGGCTACGCGGACGAGTACTACGAGCCGTTCTGGAGCGCCTGCGAGGACAACCAGATGGTCGTCACCCTCCACACCGGCGCGTCGGGCTCGGCGACGGACACCAAGTTCCTCTACGACAAGGTGCACGGCGGCATGCTGGGCCTCTACGAGGTGTTCGTCTTCACGCGGCGACCGTTGTGGTTCATGATCTTCGGCGGCGTCTTCGACCGGCATCCCGACCTGCGCGTCGTCGTCACCGAGAACGGCGTGCAGTGGCTGCCCTCGCTCATCCGCGACATGGAGTCGTTCTTCGACACGCACGGCGGCGCACCTGTCCGCAGCTACCTCAAGATGCGCCCGCGCGACTATTTCGAGCAGCACGTGTGGCTCGGCGGCTCCCTCATGAAGCGCTACGAGGCCGAGATGCGACACGAGATCGGCATCGACAAGCTCATGTGGGGTGCGGACTACCCGCACCTCGAGGGTGCCGCACCCGTGCACCGCCAGACACTGCGTTACATCTTCGGCGGGTTGCCCGAAGAGGACCTCCGGCTCATCTTGGGCGGCAACGCGGTGGACCTGTGGGGCTTCGACCCCGACCTGCTCCAGGCGGTGGCGGACCGGGTGGGGCCGACAGTGGCGGACCTGGCGACCCCGCTCGAGCTGGCGGACATTGCGGACACCTTCAGCTGGAGCCTGGCGCGTCCGGTCCCACTGGCGGCCAGCGCCTCGTAGTCGGTCACCCGCGCCGAGTCCTGCCGGACCGGTTCCGGCGGCATGCGCGCAGCGGACCCCCTAAAGAACGGTCTCTCTCGGCGGCGACATGGCAACGGAAATTCGAAGGGCTGTACCTATTCCTGCTCGTTCTGGGTCAGGCGGTGAGCGTCAGTTCCACACCGCCGCGTAGACGCAGAGGGCCGCGGAGACGGAAATTCCGACCCACACCAGCATCCAGGCCTTGTTGCCCATCGTTGCTTCTTCCTTTCCAGCGACGCCAAATCATCGGCTTGTGCGTGTATTCACAAGCTAACCGTCGGTCGCAGGTGCTTGCAAAAGTACGCGCCAGGCAAATGCCCTGGCGGTGAGCGCAGGGAGCCGAGCCGGCGCTCAGGAAGGTTCGTCTCCCCGACCTTCGCCAGTCTCTTGCGTTACCCGGATCGGACTGCCGAAACGGATGACGTTGCCGTCGGGATCGCTGACAAAACCCTCTCGCTTGCCGTAGTCCTCGTCGCGTGGACCGACCACGTCGATTCCGGCTTGCCTCCACTCCATGGCGACGCGGTCGGCGTCGTGACAGTGGATGTAGAGAACGCCACGACCCGCAGCCGCATCCTCCGTTGTTTCGGCGAGGTGAATGGTGAGATCACGGTCTCGGTGCGCGAAAGCGTAGGTGTCGTCGTGGAACGACACGTCGAATCCTGCGCGCCTGAACCAGGCAACCGATGTCGATACATCGGTCACCTTGAAAATCGGCTCGAATCCGGCGACGAGCCATGTCTCCGAGATGAGCTGCAACTGGCCGTTCCTTTGACCATTCAGTCCATCTAAACAGTTGTGGCAGATCGGGAGATCGGGATGCGATCGCAGCCTTACCCACCAATCAACCGATGATGAGCAGCACACGCATTCCACGGCCATGAACAGAGCCTAGGGCCGACGTTGTTCTCTCTTGGCTGGTCGATCCGTGAACCAATCTCCGGTGATCAGGGGCAGAGGATCGTCACACCCTCGTGCTTTCATCGAGCCATGGAGTTGGACGACTTCGCCGGGGCCCTCGAGGCGCTCGTGGCGTCGGGTGCGCAGCACTACGGCGACTGCGCCTCCATCGAGGAGCTGCACCGCCACCTGTCGCGCTTCGAGTCCTTCGTCACGGAGGCGACGGCGAGCTTCGAGGCGGGGGAGGAGTGGGCGGCCGACGGGGCCAAGACGGCCTCCGCGTGGATCGCCACCCGCTGCCGGCTCCCGCGCAGCGCGGCCCGGCGCCGGGTGCGTCTCGGGCGGGCGCTGCGCCACCTGCCCCAGTGCGCCGAGGCCTGGCGTGAGGGGGCCATCGGGGTCGACCAGGCCCGGGCGATCGCCTCGGCGCGGCGCCACCGGACGGAGGCCTCCATGGAGCGGGACGAGGGCATGCTCGTCTCCCAGGCCGCTCAGATGGGCTTCGAGGACTTCTACCGGGCTCTGTCCTACTGGAAGCAGCTGGCCGATCCTGACGGGGCGGACGCCGCCGACGAAGATCGCAAGGCGGCCCACAACGTCTTCCTCGACGCGAGCTTCACCGGCATGTGGCTCGGCCAGATGACCCTCGACCCGGTTTCGGGAACCATCGTGGCCGGCGAGCTCAACCGGCTCGAGCAGGACATGTTCGAAGCCGACTGCGCCGAGGCCAGGGAGCGCCTGGGGCGCACGGCGAGGCTCGACGAGGTGGCCCGCACCTCGGCCCAGCGCCGGGCCGACGCCCTCGTCGAGATGGCGACCCGCAGCCGCAGCGCGCCATCCGACGCCATCCGGCCCGCTCCTCTCTTCTCCGTCTTCGTCGGCTACGAGACACTCCACGGACGCATCTGCGAGCTGGAGAACGGCACCGTGCTCACCCCTGCCGCGCTCGCCCCATGGATGGACGCCGCCTACTTCGAGCGTGCCATCTTCTCGCTGGGTAACCGCGTCGACGTCAGCGTGCGGGCTCGCCTCTTCACTGGCGGGACGCGCCGGGCCCTCGAGCTGCGGGATCGCATGTGCAGGCACCCGTACTGCTACGAGCCGGCCGAGAACTGCCAGGGTGACCACATCGAGCCGTGGGCCGAGGGCGGACCGACCACCCAGGAGAACGGGCGCCTGCTCTGTGGGTTCCACAACCGCCTCCGCAACCAGCGGGACTGCCTGCCGCAGCGCCAGCGCCCGCCGCCGACAGCGGCCTGACCGGGCGGTCCGCCCCGGGCATCACGCCAGCCGAACTCGGCCGGCGCAGGTGAAAAGCGCAGCAGGCCGGCGCAACGTCGCGCCCGGGCTCAGGCGCGCCGGTGCGGGACCCGGTCCTCAGCGTGCGTCGGCCACCACCAGCCGGTACCCGAGGTCGATGGCCGGCAGCTCGGCCAGATCGGCCAGGTCGGCCAGGTCGGCGTGCCGCCGCTGCCACGCACCGCTGGAGAGGTCCGCCTCGAGCCCGGCGACGCCCCGGGCCACCACGGCGGGGTCGGCCAGCGCCAGGCCCGAACAGTTCGCCGCGTACCGCCGGGTCGAGGTACGCCTCGGGCCGGCACCAGTAGGCGCCGAGCACGCCGTCCTTCATGTCGCGCGGGACGAGCAGGGGTATCGAGGCCGTGGCGCCGATGATCTCCGCCACCGTGTCGGCACAGGGCTCCAAGCGCCGCGTGAACTCGCCCACCTCGGGGACGTAGTCCTCGAGGAACCAGAAGTGCGAGTGCAGCTCGAAGTCCATGGCGAGCACGATCCGCCGCGGCGCCACCCGGCACAGCTCGGCGAGGCCGGCGGCCCAGTCGTCCCAGTGGTGCACGGTGAGGATGGCCATGGCCACGTCCGCACAGTCCGTCGGAAGCGGGAAGTGCCGAGCCGCTGGCCCGGACCGCCGGGGCGCGCGCCTGCTGCACGTTGCTCCACCATGACGCTGGAAGGCTCGACTGCGATGACCGTGCGGTCACGCGGCTCGTAGTTGCCGGTACCGGCACCGACGTTCACCACGATGCGCCCGTCGCCGAGCTGCTCGGGGATCACGGCTTCCCAGCGCGGGTCAGCCCGCCGGTTGGCGACGTAGCCCTGCCCGATCGTGTCGTAGACGGGCGAGGTCGTCACGGTCATCGCCCGGCTCTAGGCGGCCGACTTCTCCAAGATGTGCACGCCGCAGGCCGAGCCCAGGCCGATGACGTGGGTCAGGCCGACCTTGGCGCCTTCGATCTGGCGGTCGCCCCCCTCGCCGCGCAGGTGGGTCGTCACCTCCCACATGTTGGCGATGCCGGTGGCGGCGATCGGGTGGCCCTTTGACTCCAGACCGCCCGAGACGTTGACCGGGGTCGTGCCGTCACGCCAGGTGGCGCCGGAGTTGAAGAAGTCGGCTGCGCCGCCCCGCTCGCACAGCATGAGGTTGTCGTAGTGGACCAGCTCGGCGGTGGCGAAGCAGTCGTGCAGCTCCACCAGGTTGAGGTCCGCGGGACCCACGCCGGCCTGCTCGTAGGCCTGGGCGGCGGCGTTGCGGGTCAGGTCGTTGACGTTGGGCAGGATCTGGCACGCCTCCTCCCAGGGGTCGGTGGTGAGGATCGAGGCCGAGATCTTGACCGCACGCCTCTGCTGCTCGAGCGACAGCGTCTTGAGCTTGGACCCCGAGACGACCACGGCCGCCGCCGCCCCGTCGCAGTTGGCCGAGCACATGGGCCGCGTGTTCGGGTAGGCGATCATGACGTCGTTCATGATCTCGTCGAGCGACATCTTCTTGGTGTAGGCGGCCAGCGGGTTGAGCGTCGAGTGGGAGTGGTTCTTCTCGCTGATCTTGGCGAACAGCTCGAAGCTGGTGCCGCCGTACTGGTGCCCGTACTCCATGCCGATCTGGGCGAAGACGCCCGGCATGATCTCGGTCCCGATGCGGCCGTCGACGCCGGCGACGGCGCCGTAGCGGCCCGAGGGTGTCCACGTGGCGGCGTCGCCCTTGCGGCTCCCACCGGCCAGCAGCCCAGCGCCGGCCAGCTTCTCGACACCGAAGGCCAGGCCCATGTCGGTCTCGCCCGCCTTGATGGACATGACGGCCACGCGCAACGCGGTGGCCCCCGTCGCGCACGCGTTCGACACGTTGTAGACGGGGATGCCGGTCTGGCCCAGCTGCTTCTGCAGCACCTGTCCGATCGGCAGCGCGCCGCCCATGAGGTTGCCGGCGCCGATGACGCCCATGTCCTTCATGGTCACCCCGCCGTCGGCCAGCGCGCCGCGCACCGCCTCGGACGCCAGGTCGACGGTGTCGAGGTCAGGGTGCTTCCCGAACTTGGTCATGTGGATCCCGAGGACCCACACCTCTTCCGATGCCGATGCCATTGCGCTCAACCTCCCAAAGGTTCGAAACCGAAGCCGACCGCTTCGGTGCCGCTTTCGTCCGTACCGATCACGTCGGTGGCCAGGCGCACCTTCATGCCCGTGCTCACGTGCTCAGGGTCGGGGGTCACGTTGATCAGGTTCGCCCGCACGCTGGTGCCGTCGCAGTCGACGACGGCGGCCACGAAGGGCACCGGGATCCCCGGCGCGGCGAACGTGACGATCGTGAAGGTCCGCAGCTTCGCCGGTCGTCGGGACGTCGACCCTCTTGAATTCCGGTGGCCTCGCAGTTGGCGCAGGCGTTGCGCCGGTCGAAGAAATGGGCCCCGCACGAGGTGCACTCGTTGGCCACCAGGTGCGGGTCGTCCCCCAGCACCAGGTAGTCGACCAGCGGAATCTGCTTGCGCCATCATAGCCCCCAAGTTCGGGTCGAAAAGACTGTTCTCAAACTACCGTCGGGCCCGGAACACCAGCGAATCCGGGGCGTGCCGGAGCCGTGGTGGGCCAAACACAGAGCCTACGGGCCGCCCCCGCCTCGATGCCCGTTCCGGCTCAGACGGTGCGCAGGGCGTCGGTGGGGGAGAGCCGGGCCGCCCGCAGCGCCGGCAGCAGACCGGCGACCGCCCCGATCGACCAGGGCCGCGGCGAACCCGCCTGCCCAGGCCAGCGGCGGGACGTCGACCGTCCAGCCCTTGGTGGAGGCGTAGACGACCGTGGCCAGCGCGCCCGCCCCGACGCCGACCAGCCCGCCCAAGATGCTCAGCAGGATCGCCTCGGACAGGAACTGCGTACGGATGTGGCCCTTGGTGGCGCCGAGCGAGCGCCGCAGGCCGATCTCACTGCGCCGCTCGAGCACCGAGATCACCATGATGTTGGCCACCCCGACCGCGCCGACCAGCAGCGCCACGGCACCGAGCCCGAGGAAGAGGTCGTTGAAGGTGTCCTTGGCGTCGGCCTGGGCGACGAGGACGTTCGAGGGCTGGCTGACGTCGACGTTGCCCGGGTTCTCCGGGTTGGCCGTGGCGCCGAGCACGTTGTAGACGGTCGTGACCTCGTTGGGATTCGTTCGCACGTAAATCGTGCTCGGATGCCCGTCGTAGCCGAGGTACTTCTCGGCGGCCGGGAACCCGACGAGCACCTCGCTGTCGATCTCCGGTGTCAGCACCGCCGGGTTGAGGATGCCCACCACGTAGAACCACTGCTTGCCGACCCAGATCCGCTCGCCCGGGAAGACGCGGTCGATGCCGAGGTGCTGCGCCGCTGCCGCCCCGAGCACGCACACCGGCTCGTGGGCCGAGGCGGCGTTCAGGTACGTGCCCGGCGTACAGGCGTTGTCCCGACCGCCTTGGGCAGGCTGAGGCTCGATGCGTCCACGCTGAGCGCGTTCGTGTTGACCGACGGGATGTCGGGGTTGCGGTAGGCCGACGCGCTGGTGGTCCCGGTGTACTGCGTCTCGGTCACCGGCCCGATGCGGGCGATCATCCGCGGTGCCGCCTTCGGGCAGCTGCGCCGTCTGGCCGAAGGCGGTCTGCCCGTTGGTCACCTCGAGCAGGTTCGTGCCGAGCTGGCCGATCTCGGCCAACAACCCGGCCTGCGAGGACGACGAGAGTCCGAGCACCGCCACGATCGCGGCCACGCCGATGGCGATGCCGAGCGACGAGAGCGCAGCGCGCAGGCGACGCGTGCGCAGGCCGACGCTGGCGACCCGCAGCAGGTCGCCGGGTGCGAGGCTCTTCGGGCGCGAGGGTCAGCTGGCCGTTGGTCATGGCTCTGGCTGCCGCTTCGGTCGCCCATGCGCAGCGCTCGTGTCGGTCACGATCCGCCCGTCGAGCATCTCGACCCGGCGGGGCAGCCGCGCCGCCAGGTCGCGGTCGTGGGTGATGACGACGATGGTGGCCCCCTCGGCGTTGAGCTCCTCGAGGAGGGCGAGGATGGCACCGCCGGTGCCGCTGTCGAGGTTCCCGGTCGGCTCGTCGGCCAGCACGATGGCCGGCCGCCCACCAGGGCGCGGGCGATGGCGACCCGCTGGCGCTCGCCGCCCGACAGCTGGGTCGGCCGAGCGCCCGTGCGGTGCCCGAGCCCGACGCGCCCGAGCGCCTCGCGGGCGGCGTCGTGCCGCTCGCGCACGCCGACACCGGTGTAGAGGAGTCCGTCGGCCACGTTCTCGAGAGCGGTGGCGTGCTCGGACAGGAAGAACTGCTGGAACACGAAGCCGATGCGGTTGGCCCGCAACGCGGCCAGCTGGCGGTCGGAGAAGCGCGAGACGTCCAGTCCGGTGATCCGCACCGCGCCCGTCGCTGGGCCGGTCGAGCGTGCCCATCAGGTGCAGGAGCGTCGTCTTGCCGGATCCGGACGGACCCACGATGGCGACCAGTTCGCCCTCGCCGCACGGCGAAGGACACGCCCGCCAGTGCGGTGACGGGCGGCTCGCCGGGATAGAACTTCGTCACGTGGTCGCAGTTCCAAGACGTGGGGTGCCGCCCCGTCGGACCGCGCCGGGCCTGATCCGGGGTGCGAGGATCGTCGCCGCCGGCGCCGGAGCGGCCCGGTCTCGCGGCGTCGCTCACGTCGACGGGATCACGATGCGCTGGCCGGCGACGACGCCGGGCCCGCTCACCTGCACGGTCCCGTCGGCGTCGTCGAAGAGCCCGGTGGTGACCGGCTCGAGCGTGTGGACCGCCCTTGGGGCCGATGACCTCGAGCGCATAGCCGCCGTCGGCGAGGGCGAGCAGCGCGTCCACCGGCACGATGAACGCGTCCTTCGCCGAGTTCGTGGTGATCGAGACTTCGACGGAGGCCTGGTCCAAGTTGCCCGTCGCCGTGGGGTCGTCGGGTGCCACGAGCACCGTGATGGTCGGGACTGGAGGCTGCCCTGTGCGGTGGTCGCCACGGTGCCGACCGAGGTGACCGTGCCCGGCGTGCTCTGGCCGCTGGGCAGCGTGATGCTGACCTTGTCACCGACGGCGAGCTCGCCCTCTTGGTCCGCCTCGAGGTCGATGGTCACGATGCGGTTCGTCGACGTGGCGGTCAGGATCTGCGAGCCGGGCTGGGCCGAGCCGCCCAGGACGGCGTTCGTTCCGAGACCCGGTGATGCGCGCCGCGGTGGGGAGGAAGACGACCTGCCCGAGGGTCAGGGTCCCGTTCTGGGTGACGCCGAGCGCCGCCTGGAGCTTCTCGACCCCTTCCTTGGTGTACGCCGGTGAAGTCGCTGGGGTCCGACGCGTTGTCGGCACCGGAGAGGTAGCCCAAGGCGACGAGGTCGTAGTTGAGGTTCTCGACGTCGGCACCGCTGGTGGCCGAGTCCGTCGCGCCCTCCGGCCAGTGTCCGGTAGGCGGGCGTGGTGCCGTAGAGAAGCACGACCGGGCTGCCGTTCACGTCGTAGAGCACCTGGCCCTCGGACACGACCTGGCCGATCGACGGGAGCGAGGTCAGGGTGCCCTGCGCCTGGTTCACCACGTCGTAGGTACCCGAGTACCCGAGGGTCGCCGAGACCTGGGTCTGTTGCGTGAGGTCCCCCTGGGTCACGGTGGTGACCGAGGTGGGGTCGGCGTTGTCGGCCAGGCCGCCCGGCGCACCGCCGCGGCCGGCGAACGGGTCCGCCACGACCACGGCCACCACGGCGCCGACCACGACGAGCACGGCCATGATCGCACCGACCCGGCGCCGCTTCGTCTGCCGTCTCTCGTCGCCAGCGGGCGGAGCGAAGGCGGCACCGGGCGACGTCTGCTGGTGCGTGGCGGTGCTCATCAGCCGGGTCCGATGACGATGCCGCTGCTGGACTGGCCCCCCGGGCCCGCGCCCGAGCTGCTAGTGCCGCCGGCCGGCAGCTTGGGCGCGTTGGGCATGCACGCCTTTTGTGCCGCTGGAAGAGCGGGTTGTTCGGATTGAGGTCACTGCCCGGGCTGCCATGGATCGACATCGAGATGCGCCCGCCCGAGCTCTGCGGGTCGGGGAAGTCCTTGATGCCGTGGTTGCGCATGCACTGGGACACCCTGAGGGCGTTTTGCAGCGCCTGGGCCTGCTGGGCCTTGGTGGGCGGAGGACCTATTTTGGACTGGCACGCCTTTGACGCGGCCTTGAAGGTGGGGCTGTTGGGGTTGATCCCTGACGTCGCGCCGTTGGAGTTGCTGCTCTGAATCTGGGTCTGCCCCTGGGCGTTGGGATCCGGGAAGTTGCTCACCCCGTGCGAGCGCATGCACTCCGAGTACGCGAGCTGGTCCGCCTCCTGCTTTTGGTTCGTGCTCCCCGTCGGCGCATTGTTCGGACGCCGTGGTCGTCGGGGTACCCGAGCCGGCGCCGGCCACGCCGGGGCTCGACGGGTCGCTCGAGCACGCCGCGGCCGCGCAAGCCAGGCCGAACAGCACCGCCGCCGCGGATACGAGGCGGCGGTGCCGTCGGCGACCCAGGCCGGCGGGGGGAACCGGGTGGGCGGGCTCAGCACTCGCGGTGTCCATGTCGTCGTCCATGTCGCAGTCCTTCGTGTCGTCGTCCATGTCGTCGTCCTTTGCGTCGGCGATGGGTCTCTGACGGCGAGTTGTACGACACACGCGGTTTCGGGAACGTTGCGTCGTGGGTCGAACGCGCGCACGAGGTCCCCACCAGATCCACAGCACGCGCACAGCGGGCAACAAACTGAGGCTGCGCTCGCTGCGTTACGAAATTGAAACCTTCCGCGGAACATCCTGATGGGAGTTCGAACAGGGAGCCTCGGCCGTGCGGGTGCTGGTGATCGAAGACGACGTCGAGCTGGCCGAGACGGTGGGCCTCGGGCTGCGGCGCGCCGAGATGGCAGTGGACGTCGCGTGCGACGGCGCGACCGGGCTCGAGCGCGCCGTCGACACCGACTACGACGTCATCGTCTTGGACCGGGACCTTCCGGGCGTGCACGGCGACGAGATCTGCCGGCGCCTCGTCGAGTCACGTTGCCGCGCCCGAGTGCTGATGTTGACGGCGGCCGGGACGATGGACGACCTGGTGGACGGCCTTGAGCTCGGGGCCGACGACTATCTGCCCAAGCCGTTCGACTTCCCCGTGCTCGTGGCGCGCATCGGCGCGCTGTACCGACGCGCCCAGCCCGCGCTGCCCCCGGTGCTGCGCCACGGCGACGTCGAGCTCGACCGGGCGCAGCGGCGGGCCTGCCGGGCGGGCCGGCTCCTCGAGCTGTCGCCCAAGGAGTTCGGCGTGCTCGAGCTCCTGCTCGCATCGGGCGGACGGGCGGTGTCGGCCGAGGAATTGCTCGAGCGTGTATGGGACGAGGCGGCCGACCCGTTCACCAACGCGGTCAAGGTGACGGTGAGCCGATTGCGGGCCAAGCTCGGTCAGCCGACAGTCATCGAGACCGTCCCCCGCGCCGGGTATCGGATCTGAGGGGTCACGTGGCACTGCGCGACCGCATGCTCAGGCTGGCGAAGGCGCCGCACCTTCCTCGACGTACGGTGCGGCTCCGTCTGACGCTGCTGTACGGCGCGCTCTTCCTCCTTTCTGGCGCCGCGCTGCTCACCTTGACGTATTTCTTCGTCGACGCGGTCGACGGGCAACGCCTACATCGTGCAGGGAAAGAACGGGACCACCATCGCAGGGTTCGAGATCGGGAATCCCAGCGGGTTGCCACCGGTGAGCATCCCGCACACCCCGAGCCAGAAGGCCACCAACGAGGGGAGCGGCACGCAGACCCACCGTGCGGGCTCCGCGGGCCGTGCGGGAAAACCCGGCAATCCGCCCAGCCGCGCCAGCGCCGAGGCGGTGACGGGTGGTGCGGCTTTGGGTGGCGGGTCCGTCCCTGGCAGCAAGGCCGCACAGCGGCGGTTGGAGAAACAGATCGAGAAGCAGACAGCGTGAGTTCACTGCATTGGCGTACGCCTACCGCGATCGCGAGCGGCAGCAGCTCCTGACCGAGTCGGGCATCGCGCTCGCCATCATGGCCGTGGTGTCGGTGCTGCTCGGGTGGCTTATGGCGGGTCGCGTGCTGCGTCCCTTGCGCACCATCACCGCGACGACCCGGGATATCTCCGCCTCCAACCTGCACGAGCGCCTCGACGTCCGCGGGCCTGACGACGAGCTCAAGGAGCTCGGTGACACCATTGACGGGCTGCTCGAGCGGCTCGATGCGTCATTCCGCTCCCAGCGCCAGTTCGTGGCCAACGCGTCGCACGAGCTCCGGACGCCGCTGGCGCGCCAGCGCACGCTGGCCCAGGTCGCGCTGGCAGACCCCGACGCCACCGCAAGCTCGCTGCGCGCCGCGCACGAGCGGATCCTCGTCTCGGGTGAGCAGCAGGAGCAGATGATTGACGCGCTGCTGACCCTTTCGCGGGCCCAGGCGGCGACCCTCAGCGCGCACGACGTCGACCTGACGGCGCTCATCGGCGAGCTGCTCGAGGAGCGCGAGCCCGAGGCGGCGGCGCGCCAGGTGACGATCGTCCCGTCACTCGGCCCGGCGGCGTTGCGGGCCGATCCGCGCCTCCTCGAACGCCTGGTCGAGAACCTGCTCGACAACGCGCTGCGCTACAACGTGCCCGGTGGCCGGGTCGCGGTGCAGACCGGCATGAGCGGCGCTGCGGCATGGCTGGTCGTGTCCAACGACGGCCCGGTCGTCCGGCCCGACGAGGTCGCCCGCCTCTACGAGCCCTTCCAACGCCGAGAACCCGAGCGGACGACGAGGGGCGAGGGCTTCGGCCTGGGGCTGTGCATCGTCCGCGCCGTCGCCGCGGCGCACGGCGCCACCGTCGAGACGGTGGCGAAGCCGGCGGGCGGTCTCCGTGTTGCGGTGCGGTTCCCGACCCCCGACGGCGCCGGCGCCGGCGCCGGCGAGACCGGGATCGGGATCGGGATAAAGGCACCAGGGGTCGGCCATGGTCCGGCCGCCGGCAGCGGTCCCGCAGACGCGACCGGCGCCCCCGGAGGGGCAGGCGCCGACCTGGTGCACGCCTCGCTGCCGGGCCAGTAGGTTCAGCCGCATGCGCTTTACACATCTCGGCCGCACCGGCCTCACCGTCAGCCGCATTTGCCTCGGCACCATGAATTTCGGGCCCGAGACCGACGAGGCCACCTCGTTCGCCATCATGGACTCGGCTCTCGAAGCCGGGATCAACTTCTTCGACTCCGCCAACGTCTACGGGCGTTCCAAGGGCCGGGGCGCGACCGAGGAGATCGTCGGCCGTTGGCTCGCCCAGGGCGGCGGGCGGCGGGACAAGGTGGTGATGGCCACGAAGCTCTACGGCGACATGGGTGAGTGGCCCAACGAGGGCCGGCTCTCAGCCCTCAACATCCGCCGCGCCTGCGACGCCAGCCTGAAGCGGCTGCAGACCGACTACATCGACCTCTACCAGATGCACCACATCGACCGGGGCAGCACCTGGGACGAGATCTGGGAGGCGATGGAGGTATTGCGGACCCAGGGCAAGATCCTCTACGTCGGGTCGTCGAATTTCGCCGGCTGGCACATCGCGAAGGCGCAGGCGGCGGCGGCGCGCCGACACTTCATGGGCCTGGTCAGCGAGCAGTCGCACTACAACTTGTTGACCCGCCAGATCGAGCTCGAGGTGCTCCCCGCCGCCGAGGACTACGGCCTCGGCGTCATCCCGTGGTCGCCGCTGGCCAGCGGCTTGTTGGGCGGCATCGTGCGCAAGCAGCGCGACGGGAGCCGGCGCTACGCCAACCACCTCGAGCAGCGGGTCGCGGCCATCCGCCCCCAGCTCGAGGCGTACGAGGACCTGTGCGCGGAGACGGGCGAGGAGCCCGGGACGGTCGGCCTGGCCTGGCTGCTGACGCGCCCGGCCGTCACCGGGCCGATCGTGGGGCCGCGGACCCCCGAGCATCTCGATTCGGCCGTGCACGCCGTCGACGTGACCCTCGACGACAAGGTGCTGACCGCGCCTCGACGAGATCTTCCCCGGCCATCGCACCGCACCGGAGGACTACGCCTGGTAGTTGACTGCCGGGCCCGCAGGGGCCGCCGGGCTCGCAGGAGTCCGGCCGAGCGAGGCGTTAGGACCGGACCGAGCCGGCGAGCTCGGGCTCGGGGTCTTGGTGCCCGGGCTCGAGGGCGTCCTTGTCGAGATCGTCGGGGTCGACGGAGAGCCGCGGCAGCAGGCGGTCGAGCCAGCCGGGGAACCACCAGTTGGCCTTGCCGAAGATGATCATGATCGACGGCACGATGGCCATGCGGATCAAGAGGGCGTCCACCAAGATGCCGCCGGCCAGCCCGATGCCGAACTCCTTGATGACCCGGTTGCCGCCCAGGATGAAGGCGCCGAAAACCAGGATCATGATGAGCGCGGCGGCGGTGATCGTCTTGCCCGTGGCCGCGAGCCCGTTGCGCACGGCCAGGCGGTTGTCGCCTCCTGACTTGATGTACTCCTCGTGCATCCGGGACACCAAGAACACCTGGTAGTCCATGGACAGGCCGAAGAGGATGGCGAAGAGCATCACGGGTAAGAAGGCCTCGACCGGACTGGTGCCCTGTAAGCCGATGAGCGAGCCCAGGTCGCCCCATTGGAAGACGGCGACGAGCATGCCCAGGGCGGCACCGATGGACAACAAGTTCATACAGGCTGCGGTGAGCGGGATCACGAGCGATCGGAACACTGTCATTAAGAGCAAGAACGACAGGATGACGACGATGGCCACGAAGAGCGGCAACTTGGCGCTCAACACGTTGGCGAAGTCGATGTAGATGGCGGTCGTGCCACCGACGAGCACGTTGACACCCGTCCCTCTGGTGATTTGCGGGATGGTGTCCCGGAGATGGTTCACCAGGTTCGTGGTCGAGGCGGCCTGTGGTGACGAGCCCGGAATGACGTTGACGAAGGCGACGTCCCCGTCTCCGGTCTTGCTCGGGATATAGATGGGTGGCTGCACCTTGACGACGTCGGACTGCTCCGAGACGGAGTGCACGACGTCTGAGATGACCTGGTGCTGGTCCGGCTGCACAACCGCGACCAACTGCAGGGGCCCGTTGTAGCCAGGGCCGAAACCCTTCGAGAGCGTATCGAAGGCGACGCGCGTCGGCGTGCCCGCCGGGTCGGTCCCCTGGTCGGCCGAACCGAGGCGCAGGGAGAAGAAGGGCAGGGCGATCGCGACGAGGATGACAAGGGCCACCCCCGCCGACACCCATGGGTAGCGCTGCACCTTGTCGGCCCACTTCGGCCAGAAGCCCTTGCTGTCGGCGCCCACGATGCGCGGCCCGTTCTCGGCCAGGTTCTTCTTTTGCTTCCGGCTCATGACCTTGGGGCCGATGAAGCCCAACAGGGCCGGGAGGAGGGTGAGGGCAGCCATCATCGTCAGCGCCACACCGATGGCCGCGGCCACGGCCAGGCCATAGAGGAAGCTGACACCGAGGGCGAACAAGCCCAGCAGCGCGATGCACACGATGATGCCGGCGAACAGGACGGCCCGCCCCGACGTGTTCACCGCGTTGATGATGGAGGACTCGGTGTCGCGGCCGGCGACGAGACCCTGGCGATGTCGGGTGACGATGAAGAGCGCGTAGTCCACGCCGACGCCAAGGCCGATGAGGAGGGTGAGCTCGGGCGAAATGGAGGGCATGCCGATGGCATGGCTCACGACCCCGATGACACCGATGGCGGTGCCGAGCGCGAACAGCGCCGAGATGATGGGCAGGAGGGCGGCGAAGACGGAGCCGAACACCAGCAACAGCACGACCAGCGCAAGCAGGACCCCGAGGCCGGTACTGCTGAAGGACTGATTGTTCGCGTTCTCGGCCAGCGGTCCGGTATCCGACACCGTCAACCCGTCACCGGAGGTTCCGGTCACGATGGCCATGTAGTGCTTGGCCTCAGCGTCGGTGAGGTTGTTGGGTTGTTTGTCGAAGTTGACCGGGATCCAGCCGACGGTCCGGTCGCTGTTGATGTTCGTGGTGTTGACGAGGTTCCCCGCGCTGTCGTAGGGACTGGCGACCACGGAGACGTTGGGCAGCGCTTTGACCTCGTCGACCATCTTGTTGATGCGGAGGCCGACGTCGGTGTCGGTCAGCCGCGTGGCGCCTGACGTGCCGAAGACGATCTGCTCGCTGTCGCCCGAGCGTCCCGGTGCGACGGACTTCAAAAGATTGATGGCGTCGAAGGACTGCGTGTGCGGAAAGTTGAAGTTGTTGGAGTAGTTGGTGCCGACGGACGAGACGAGGGCGATGGAGCCCACGAGCAGGGCGAACCAGAACAGAAGGACGGCACGACGATGGCCGACACACCACCCGGCGAGGGTGCGCATTAGGGGGATCTCCTCGGGGACACTGACACCGCCACTCCGGTGTCGTGGGACGGCACGAATTGTACCGGTCCCCCGGAGGGCCTCACGGTCATGCAGTTCTTTCGGCAGAGTGGGCCAACGCGTTGAATACCGGCAGGGCCAGGCGGTCCGCCGAGACGGCGGAGCGAGCGACGAGACGCCCGGCCAGGACCGGGTGGTCCTCGGGGATGGCGAAGAACTCCCGGTCGCGCAGGGTCAGCAGCATCAGGGGCGAGAGCGCCACCACGGTGATGGAGGAGGGCAACTGGTTGAGCAGGGAGTGCTCGGCCCACGAATCGCCGCGCGCCAGCAGCCCGATCGCCATGCCGTCGCGCTGGACGACGGCATGACCCACCGTGATCAGGTGCCAGCGGCGCACCGGCACGTCCTGCGCCTGGACGACCTGGCCGGGGTGGGCGGTGGCGACGTCGCACAGCGCGGCCATCTCGAGGAGCTCGCTCTCGGGCAGGCCGTCGAAGAACGGCAGGGTACGGAGCAGCTCGACGATGTCGCCGGCTGCGTGGACGGGACCAGGTGAGCCGAGGAAGCCGCGAGCGCGGTCGGGATCGGGGGCGAGCGGAGCCACGATCGCCCGCTCAATGATCCATGACCGAGCTGGCGCGCTCGCCGTGGTGGTGGTGCCAGTGCGCCCGGCCGGCGGCGCGTCGCCAGAGCACCAGTCCGACCACGGCGAAGAGCAGCCAGGGCACCCGGTAGAGGTGGTCGTAGGGCAGCGCCGCACCCGCTGCGATGGCGAGGAATGCGATCAGGACAACCCAGGGCATCATCCGGCGGTGACGGGGCGGCGGGGGCGGCGGCGCACTGGGCAGCGTCGGCAGGTCGCCGAAGAGACCGTTGAGGTCGCCGCGTGTCGTTGCCGACATCGCGGTGTCGAGTCGCGTCTTGAACTCCGCCTCATCGAGCCGGCCCTCCGCGTAGTGGCGCGAGAGCTTGTCGGCCACCGCGTTCCGCTCGCCGTCCGAGGCGCGCAGGTACGCGTCGGCTGATTGTGTGTCCCGGCGGCCCATCGGGTAGGCGGGGTCCCAGCGGTAGCGCATCAGTGTCCTTTCGGTGCTCGTGTCGATGCTCGTGTCGGTGTCGGTGTCGGTGTCGGTTCAAAAAAGTTCGGGTGCAGGCTCGGGCCGGCTCAGTAGGCGCTGCGCGTACGCTCGCGAGCGAGGAGCTCCTCGGCGACCGAGAGATCGCTGTCCTCGTCCGGGATGAGCGCCCAGCCAGCGAGGTAGAGGGGCACGGCCAGCCCCCCCAAGAACGCCAGGGCGACAAAGCCGATACGGACCATGGTCGGGTCGACGTCGAAGTAGTCGGCGACGCCCGCAGCGACGCCGGCCAGCATGCGGCCGCGGCCCACTCGGTGGAGGCGAGGTACCTCGCCGTTCCTGTCGTGACCGGCCGGAGGGGACGCGGCCGGTGCGGGCTGGTCGGACGGCTCGAACGGCGCAGACGGCTCGGGCGGTCGGTTCTCGTGCGATGCAGTGTCCATGTGGCCAGCCTGACGGACCTCTGACCAGGGGTGAATCCGGTAAGACCCTGGTCCGACCCTGAGTCCACTCCTGGGTCCTCAGGGATGTCCCTGATAGCTGCCCCCGTTGGGGCGCGCGATCATCGGGGTATCGCAGAGGCACCCGATCCCGGTCTGCCCCCGCTCACGGGCGGGAGTCGCCCGACGACGCCGCCGCGGCCGCCGTCGGGAGCCTCCGACGCGCCCGAGGGGATCTCGAACGAAACGATCGGAGCCTCCAGAAGCCCAACGGATTCAGCGGGTCCGACCGGTCGAGCGGGTCCGACGGGTCGACGGTGACCAACGGGTCGACCGGAGCCGAGGCACCCGGGGCGTCAGCGCCGCCCGGGCGAACGGGGCCGTCGGAAGGGTGCGGACCTGCGTTCGGATGGGACGGCGGCGGACCGCCGTGGACACGCCGAGGCAGGACCCCATGGCCGGACGGGCACCGCCACCACCGCCATCACCACGTGGTCCGCAAGTTGCGCACGTTGCGCCGGAGCACCGACAACCGCGTGCTTGGCGGCGTGTGCGGGGCGGTGTCCTCCGAGACCGGGATCGACGTCACCTGGATCCGGATCGGCTTCGTGCTGTTGGCGATCGGCTCCAGCGCCGTGATCGTCCTCGTCTACGTCATGGCGTGGTTGTTGATCCCGATGGAAGGCGAGACCTCGAACATCTTCTCGCGCGCGGTGACTGATCGCCGAGGCATCCGTCTCGTGGCTGCTGTCCTCATCCCGTTGCTCATCGCGATGCAGCTGGTGACGAGCAACCTCCACGTGGCCTTCATCGGCTTCATCGGGTGGCCGACCTTCCTCACACTGGGCGTCATCGTCCTCATCTGGCGCAACGCCGACGTGTCGGAGAAGGCGTTCATCGACAACGAAGTGGTCCCGCTCCTCGGGACCGACTCCCATGGTCAGGGCCGCAAATGGCTGATCGCCCGCGTCGGGGTCGGCGTCCTCGTCGGAGCCGCCGGCATCGCGCTGCTGGTCATGGGACACACGACCATCGCGGCGCTGCGGCCGGTCGGGGGAGCGGCCCTCGTCGTTGCAGCGGCCGTGGTCATCTTCGGACCGTGGTGGCTCAGCCTGGTGCGCGACCTGATCGCAGAGCGCCAGGCCCGTGCGTTGGCTGAGGAGCGCGCTCAGATGGCAGCCCATGTGCACGACTCGGTGCTCCAGACCCTCGCGCTCATCCAGCGGTCGGCCGACGACCCCCACAACGTCGTGCGCCTGGCCCGGTCCCAAGAGCGCGAGTTGCGCGCCTGGCTCTTCGAGGGTCGGCCACCGGGCACCATCAGCGAGGACGCCACCATGCTGGCCCAGGGGGTCGGGCTCCTGCAGCGCCAGGTGGAGGCGGACCACGGGATCGCCGTGCACGTGGTCATGGTGGGGGACTGCGAGCTCGACGAGGCGCTCCGCGCCCTTCTCGACGCGGCGCGCGAGGCGACGGTGAACGCCGCCAAGTGGTCCGGCAGCGACCAGGTGTCGCTGTACGCCGAGGTGGAGGCCGACACCGTGATGCTCTACGTACGCGACCGAGGGTGCGGGTTCGACCCCGACGCCGTCCCCGACGACCGGCAAGGGATCGCCCAGTCGATCCGTGCCCGCATGGCGCGTTTCGGCGGCACCGCCGTCGTGCGGTCCGAACCGGGTGAGGGCGCCGAAGTGCAGCTGTCCATGCCGCGACGCGCGCGGGTCCGATGAGCGCGCCAACGGACCGAGCCGGCACGCCCGCCGGCCGTCCCCGCATCTTCCTCGTCGAGGACCACGCGGTGTTCCGTGCCGGCGTCAAGTCCGAGCTCGGCGACGCGGTCGAGGTGGTGGGGGAGGCGGACGAGGCCGAGGCGGCCATCGAGCTCATTGCCGAGCGCCTCCCCGACGTGGTCCTGCTCGACGTCCACCTGCCCGGAGGGGGAGGCCACGCCGTGTTGCGCGGCGTGCATCCCCACCACCCCGAGGTGCAGTTCCTGGCCCTCTCGGTCTCGGACGCGCCCGAAGACGTCATTGAGGTCATCCGGGCCGGCGCGCGCGGCTACATCACCAAGACGATCTCTGGCCCCGAGCTGCTCCAGGCCGTCTACCGCGTGGCCGCCGGTGACGCCGTGTTCTCGCCCCGCCTGGCCGGCTTCGTGCTCGATGCGTTCGCCACGGGTGGCGTGCCCGCCGCGGGCCTCGACCCCGAACTGGACCAGCTCTCACCACGCGAGCGCGAGGTGCTGCGCCTGATCGCCCGTGGCTACACCTACAAGGAGGTAGCCCGTGACCTCGGGATCTCGGCCAAGACGGTCGAGTCCCACGTCTCCTCCGTACTGCGCAAGCTCCAGCTCTCGACGCGACACGAGCTGACGCGCTGGGCCACTGACCGGCGCCTGGTCTGAGACCAGCTAGAACAAGGGGCCCATGTCCGACGACCTCGCCGCCGAGCATCGCGACGCGGCCACGCTCGCAGAGCAGGCCGGCCGGGTCCTGATGGACCTGCGTGCATCGCCACCGGCACACCAAGACATCGGAGCCGTGGGTGACCACATGTCCCACGACTTCCTCGTCGCCGAGCTCACCCGGCTGTACCCCGACGACAAGGTTCGTTCGGAGGAGGGGCTCGAGCATGTCGCCGGCGTCGGTCGGCTCTGGATCGTCGACCCCCTCGACGGCACCCGTGAGTTCCGCGAGCGCGGGCGCAGCGACTGGGCCGTGCACGTCGCCCTGGCGCTGGGCGGCGTGGCCGCCGTCGGTGCCGTCGCCCTTCCCGCGCTCGACCTCGTGCTGTCCACAGGAGCGCCTTCCGAGCTTCCGTCACTCGACGACGTGGAGCGTCCACGCGTCGTCGTCTCGCGCAGCCGGCCGCCCGACGTCGCCTACGACGTCACCGAGGAGATCGGCGGCGTGATGATTCCCATGGGATCGGCCGGCGCCAAGATCGCCGCCGTCGTGCTCGGCGCAGCAGAGGTGTACGTCCATGCCGGAGGCCAGTACGAGTGGGACTCGTGTGCGCCCGTCGCTGTCGCCACGGCGAGCGGCCTGTTCGCCAGCCGCCTCGACGGGTCACCGCTGCGCTATGGCGATCCCGACGCGTGGCTGCCTGACCTCGTCGTGTGCCGACAGGAGTACGCCGATCAGGTCCTCGAGGTGACGACGAGCCAATCGAGGCCGTACTGGTAGGGACGGGTCGCAATCCCGGAGGTGCCGGAAACGCCGGACGTGCCCGGGACACGACAGAACCCCGCCTCCGCGGAGACGGGGTTCTGTGGTCAGCCCGGTGCGTGCCTCAGATGGCGCGCACGTTCGCGGCCTGCAGGCCCTTGGGGCCCTCGTTGGTCTCGAACTCGACCTTCTGTCCTTCTTCGAGATTGCGGTAGCCCGAACCTGCAATCGCGCTGAAATGCACAAAAACGTCGGGACCCCCACCGTCCTGAGTGATGAAGCCGAAGCCCTTCTCACCGTTGAACCACTTCACGGAACCAGTTGCCATTGAAAATCCACTCCTCTCCTGGCCAGATTTGACCCATGTTCGTGGGGTCATGGCCGGTGGCCCTTGCGGGCCAGAGGGATTTCCAAACTCGTGTGGTGGTGCCCTCGGGCCAAGACCTTAGCGCGCCCCCGGGTGACGAGTCGGGTTTGCCGCCACCCCGCGTGAACCGGTCACGTTTTGTTCACATGCCAGCCGTGCCTAACGTAGGAACGGCGGTTCGACCCGGATCAAGGGAGGCGCAATTCATGACACGTGCCGGCAATCCGTACCTGGAGGCGACCTTCGCGCCGGTGCACGAGGAGGTGAGTGCGACCGAGCTCGCCGTCACCGGCCGCCTCCCTGAGACCCTCAGCGGCCGGTATCTACGCAACGGTCCCAACCCCGTCTCCGTGCCCGATCCGGCCTCGTATCACTGGTTCACCGGTGATGGCATGGTGCACGGCATCCGCCTGCGCGACGGCCGGGCCGAGTGGTACCGGAACCGCTGGGTGCGTTCCGAGTCCGTGGCCGATGCGCTCGGAGAGGCGCCGCCACCCGGTGGGATGCATGCCGGGATGGACTTCGCACCGAACACCAACGTGATCGGTCACGCGGGTCGGACCTTCGCCATCGTCGAGGCGGGTAGCCGGCCGTACGAGCTCACCGACGAACTCGACACGATCGGACGCTGTGACTTCGCCGGCACGCTAAATGGCGGCTACACCGCCCATCCCAAGCGGGACCCGCGCACGGGCGAGCTGTACGCCGTGTCCTATTTCTGGGGCTGGGGTGACGACGTGGAGGTCACGATCCTCGACGCCGACGCACGGGTGCGCTCGGTGCGGCGGATCACGATGGGTGGCCCGACCAGCCTGCACGACTGCGCCATCACGCAGCGCTTCGTGGTCCTCTTGGACCTCCCGGTCACGTTCAGCACGGAGGCGGTCGCGGCCGGCGCCCTCTTTCCGTACCGCTGGCAGGAGGGATACCACGCTCGCGTCGGCCTGCTGCCGCGCGACGGCGACTCGACGACGCCCGTGTGGCACGACGTGGAGCCCTGCTACGTGTTCCACCCACTCAACGTGTTCGACGAGCCCGGTGGCGACGGGATCGTGCTCGACGTCGTGCGGCACCCCTCCATGTTCCGCACGCAGCTCCTCGGGCCCTCGGAGGGATCCCCGACGCTGGAGCGCTGGCATCTCGACGGGCGGGGCGCCGCAGTGAAGGAGGAGCGCCTCGACGACCGCGGGCAGGAGTTCCCGCGCGTCGACGAGCGTCGGGTGGGCCTGCCTCATCGGTTCGGGTACGCGGTAGCGGTCGGGCGGACCGACGACATCATCGGTGCGGAGTCGCAGCTGCTCCGGCACGACTTCGAGCGCGGGACGAGCGAGGCCCGGACGTTCGGTGCGGGCGCCCAGGTGGGCGAAGCGGTCTTCGTCCCCCGCCACGACGGTGCCGACGAGGACGACGGGTGGCTCATGACCCTCGTGTACTCGCCCGAGACGGACACCTCCGCGCTCTACCTGCTGCACGCACAGGACATCACCGCTGAGCCCCAGGCGGTGGTGGAACTACCCCAGCGGGTCCCCGCGGGCTTCCACGGCAACTGGGTGCCGGACCGGGCCTGATCCGTCGACCGTCTGACCCCATCTGACCAGGTCGCATCGGGCCAGGCCGGAAACCCGGTTGGGCCTGAGCACCCCGGGGTACCATTCCCAAATGATCGTTTGGCAATGGGTCCAGCAGCACCGGCTGCTGACCGTACTCATCCTCGCCTTCGTGATCGTCAGCACGGCGGGCGGGACGGCCTGGGCGCTCGTGTTCCGGACCGTCTCCTCGCCGGTGGGCCTGCGCGAGGCGATACGCATGTACCGGCGCGAGCAGACCGGCAAGATGCTGGCCTCGCTGCGCAACAAGCTGCCCGCTCCCGGCGTCTACACCTACCGCACGAGCGGTGGCGAAGGCCTCAACCTGGTGGGGGTGCAGCGCTCCTTCCCATCGACGACGTCGATGATCGTTTCCGACGCCGCGCTGCGCCACGGTCAGCTGGGTCCCCATCACGCAGCACACCGAGGCGACCACAGTGTGCACCGCGCCGAGCGGCGCGCTGACCATCCCCAAACTGGTGACGGACGAGTCCATCGCGGGCACGACGACCAGCTCGACGATCGCCTGCCCGCCGAGGGCCTACCTGCTGCCGCCCTCGGTGCGCCCGCGGCAGCGTTGGGGCGTCACCTGCTCGCTGGCCAGTCCGGCCGAGAAGGTCGCCATGACCGGGCTGGCTCTCGGGACGACGACCATGAAGGTGGGCGGGCACCCCGTCACGGTCGAGCACACGCGGTTCTCACTGACCTTTGGCGGCAACGACCGCGGCACCAACCCGACGGACTTCTGGATCGTCCCGGGCAACGGCCTCATCGTCCGCGAACGCGAGACGGTCTCGATGACCCAGGGCAGCGTCCGCTACGACGAGACCATGGAGGCGACGCTCACCTCGCTTTCGCCCGCGCGCTGACCGGCGCGGCCGCCGGCGCGCCGACCACCGCAGCCAGGCGCTTGGGCGCGGTGAGGCAGTAGCTCTCGGCGATCATCTCGGCCAGCTCGTCCCAGTCGGGCGGCTGGGGCAGGTCGAGGCGCACGCCCACCCATCCGATGTGTCCCACGTACTTGGGCACGAAGAAGCGCGCCGGGTCCGACGCCACCAGGACCGCCTGCACGCCCTTGGGCGCCTTGAGCGTCATGGTGCAGCCGTCCTCGCTCGTCATGGCGAAGAACTTGTCGCGGATGCGGAACGCGGGGGCCGTGTGGTCGCCGAACGGCCGCTCCTCGGCCTCGGGGAGCGCGAGGCACAGCGCGCGGACCCGCGCCGAACGCGCCGCGGGGTGACGCCGCGCTCACCCTGCAGGCGCGGTCGGCGGCCTGCGCGGCGGCCCGATCCCGCGCCACCTCGTCGTAGGACTCGTAGTCCGACCCGGTGTCGTCGGCGAACTCGAACTCGAGCAGGCCGGCGTCGCCCCACTTCTGGCGCAGGTAGCCGCCGTTGGCGTCGAGGAGGCCCAGCTTGCGCACATTCGGCACCAGCTTGGCGAAGAAGCCGCGGGCGAAGCCGCGCGCGGGGTTCAGCTTGGTCTTCTGCGCCGCCTCGATGAGGAAGGGCATGACCTCTTCCGCCGTCGTGCCCATGCGCTCCCACACCTCCGGTGTGGTGGCCCGTGCGCGCGAGTTCAACGTCGCGTCGACCAGGAAATCCTGGCGCTCCTTCAGTTCGGCCTCGCTCAGGTCACGGTAGAACTCCGACAATGTCAGGACGCCGAAGGCGACGTGGCGAGCCTCGTCGGACATGACGTAGCGCAACAGCTTCGTCAGCAGCGGTTCGTCGGTGCGCCGCAGCATGTCGCCGAACGCGGCGAGGGCCAGCGACTCAATGACGATCTGCATACCCAGGTACGCGATGTCCCAGCGCGGGTCCTCGAGCAACGACCAGATCTGCTCCTTGAGGAAGGGGCTCATGGGGTACGCGTCGCCGAGCTTGGTGCGGAGATACTTCGCGAACACTTCTGTGTGCCGGGCCTCGTCCATGGTCTGGGTCGAGGCGTAGTACTTGGCGTCGATCCACGGCACGGTCTCGACGATCTTCGCCGCCGTCATCATCGCCCCCTGCTCGCCGTGCATGAACTGCGACAGGTTGGCCTTGAACAGCTCCACCCCGAGATCGGAGTACTCGCGCTCGCCCCAGGTCGCCATGGGCGACCCGGGCAACGTGCCGGCCTGGCGCGCCACCGCCAGCAGCGGGCTCTCCTGTTCGGCCACCAGCCGCTCGGGGTCGACGTCGGTCGACCAGTCGAGGTCGGTGACGCTGTTCCACTGCGACCCCATCGCCTTGTTGTAGAGCGTGACCAGCTGGCCACGGTCACGTTCGTAGTCCCAGAGGAACAGCCGGTCGGCGTGGTCGTGGATGACCTGGACGGCGGCCTCGACGTCGCGCCGGCCCGGCACCGGAGGTGTCGCCTCGGCTGCCATGGACGCCACGTTAGTGCCGGGTCTACGTGCGGCGGCCTCCCATGTTGGCGTTGGGTGCCGCCTTGGCCACCAGGTCGGGCACCACCTTGCCGAGCTCGGCGGGGTCCCAGCGGTCGCCCTTGTCCTGCCCGGGACCGGCCACCCAGCCCTCGGCGACGCTCAGGTTGCCGCCCATGACGTTGAAGACGCGGCCGGTGATGTCCTTGGACTCGGCACTGCCCAGCCAGACCACGATGGGCGAGATGTTGGCCGGATCGAGCGCGTCGAATTCCTCGGGCTTGCGCTGGGCCGACTGCTCGCCCATGCCCAGGTTCTCGGTCATGCGGGTCAAGGCGGCCGGCGCAATGGCGTTGACCGTGACGCCGTAGCGCTCGAGCTCCATGGCGGCGATGATCGTGAACGAGGCGATGCCGGCCTTGGCCGCGCCGTAATTGGTCTGGCCCACGTTGCCGTAAATGCCCGAGGGCGACGTCGTGTTGATGACGCGGGCGTCATTGGTCTCGCCGGCCTTGGTGCGGTTGCGCCAGTACTCCACCGCGTGTCGGGTGGGGGCGAAGGTGCCGCGCAGGTGGACCTTGATCACGGCGTCCCACTCCTCGATCGTCATGTTGACCAGCATGCGGTCGCGCAGGATGCCGGCGTTGTTCACCAGGACGTCGAGCCCGCCGAACGTGTCGATCGCCGCCTGAATCAGCCGGCCCGCTCCGTCGTAGTCCGAGACGTCGTCGCCGTTGGCTGCCGCCTCGCCACCCATGCCCCGGATCTCGTCGACCACTTCGCCGGCAGGGCCGGTCGAGGACCCCGAGCCGTCCATCTCGCCGCCCAGGTCGTTCACCACGACCTTGGCGCCTTGCCGGGCGAACTCGAGGGCGTGCTCGCGCCCGATGCCCCGGCCCGCCCCGGTGATCACGACGACCCGTCCGTCACAGATACCCACGTTCAGCTCCTTTGCTGTTGATCAGTGCGCTGTTGGTGCGTGCGCGCTTGTGGTCAGTCCGGCCCCGAGGCCGTCCGGTACTGCTCGCGCAGCTTGCGCTTGAAGATCTTGCCAGTATCCTCCCGCGGCAGCTCCGGGACGAAGTCCACGCTGCGCGGGCACTTGAAGCGGGCCAGGCGCTCCCGGCAGAAGGCCATGAGCTCGGTGGCCAGCTCGTCGCTGCTGACGACGCCGTCCGCTGGCTGCACCACCGCCTTGACGACCTCGCCCCACTCCTCGTCGGGCACACCGATGGTGGCGACATCGCCCACGGCGGGATGCTCGAGCAGCACGGCGTCGACCTCGGCGGGGTAGATGTTGACTCCACCGGAAATGATCAGGTCCGCCGTGCGGTCGGTGAGGTAGAGATAGCCCTCGTCGTCCATGTACCCCATGTCACCCAGGGTGAAGTAGTCCCCCCGGAATGCACCCGACGTCTTGTCGGCATCGCCGTAGTAGTCGAAGCGGGTGGAGGGCGGCGCCTGCAAGAACACGAGGCCGACCTCGCCGTGGGGCAGCTCGGTCCCGTTCTCGTCGGCCACCTTTACCAGTCCGGGCGCCATGGGCCGGCCGACCGTGCCCGGGTGGGCCAGCCACGTTGCGGAGTCGACCAGGGTGCCGAGGCCCTCCGTCGCGGCGTAGTACTCGACCACCACGGGCCCGAGCCACTCAATGAGGCGCTGCTTGATCGGGACCGGGCACGGTGCGGCGCCGTGGATCACAAAGCGCAGGGAGGCCGTGTCGGCGCGCGTCCGTTCGTCGGCCGGGAGGGCAAGCAGCCGATGGAACATCGTCGGCACCATGTGGGTGTGGGTGATGCCGTGCTGTTCGATCAGCCGGAGCGCCTCGACGGCGTCCCAGTGGTCCATCACGACGACGGGGACGCCGTAGAGGAAAGGAATCGCCACGGAGAACGCCAGCGGGGCAGCGTGGTACAGCGGCCCGGTGAGGAGGTGCGCGTCGATGCTGTGCGCCCAGTCCTCGTCGTACCCGCAGAAGTTGACCGTCGCGAGCGCGCTCACTGCCGGGGACTGTCGATGCACCCCCTTGGGCCGGCCGGTCGTGCCCGAGGTGTAGAGCATCTGCGTGCCCTGGACCGGGTCGTCGATGTCCGACCCGTCCTCTTCTGCAAGGACGCTGTTGTACATCTCGAAGCCAGGGAGGTAACCGCCGGTGTTGACCTTCACGAGTCCGGGCCCGCCCGCGTCGGCCGCAGTCAGCACCGCGTCACCGAGCTCGCCGGCGCAGACGAAGGCCTTGGCCTCGCAGTTGGCGACGATGTAGGCCGCCTCGGGCCCGGTGAGGTGCCAGTTGATCGGCGTGAAGCGCAGGCCGATGCGCTGCGACGCGTACAGGACCTCGAGGTACTCGGGTTGATTGGTGCACATCAGCGCCAAGGAGTCGCCGGCCTCGAGCCCGCGCGCCCGAAGTGCCCGCGCCAGGCGATTGATGTCGGCGTTGAGGTCAGCGTAGGAGCGGTCCCCGTGCGGCGAGACGATGGCCACGCGGTCGGGTACCCGTTCGGCCCACCACGCGTGGAGCATGCCCTGGGCCGCCGCGGCGCGCCTGTCCTCGGGCACGCTCATCGGGCTGTGCTCCCTGCCGGGCGGGCCGGCTGGAAGAGGGCGAGCTGGCGACCGTCGCTGAGCGGCTCCCACGTCACGGTCACGGCCATGCCGCTGTGGACCTCGTCGGGCGGGCACCCCACGACGTTGGACAGCATCCGCACGCCTTCGTCGAGGTCGACGAGGGCGACGCAGTAGGGCTGCCCGCCTGAGAAGGTGGCGCCCGCCGCCTCGGGGCGGTGCTCCACGACCGCTGCGTACACGGTGCCCCGGCCCGACGCGCTGCGCCATTCGATCGAGGAGTGCGGTGCGCCACAGAAGGGACAGAAGACACGCGGGTAGAAGATGCCACGGTCGCACGCCGTGCACCACTGCACGAGCAACCGTCCTTCGCGCGTCGCCTCCCAGTAGGGGCCGCTCTCCGCGCCCTCCGGTGGCTCGAAGCGGGAGCGTGCCTCCCCGGTCGCACTCACAGCGCAGCCTCGGTCCCGAGCACCACCGTCGACATCACCGAGAGGAACATGCCCGAGCCGTGCGCGACGGCAACGGTGGCCCCGTCGACCTGGCGTTCGCCGCATTCGCCGCGGAGCTGCCGGGTCGCCTCGGTGAGGAGGAACATCCCGTACATGCCGGGATGCGTGAACGAGAGCCCGCCGCCGTTGGTGTTCATCGCCAGCGTGCCGCCGGGTCCGAGGTGCCCGTCGGCGACGAAGGGGCCGCCCTCACCCTTCTCGCAAAAGCCGAGATCCTCGAGGTGCAAGAGCGCGGTGATGGTGAAGCTGTCGTAGCCCATGAGGACGTCGACGTCGTCCGGCTTCATGCCCGCCATGCCGAACGCGTTCGCCCCCGAGACGGTGCCCGGGGTCGTCGTGAGGTCGGGCATCTGCGTGATCCCCATGTGGTCGGTACAGGTCGCTGCGCCCAAGACGAACGACGGGTGCCTTGCGCAGCGTGCGGGCGCGTGCCGCGCTGGTCATGACGAACGCGCCCGCACCGTCGGTGACGAGGCAGCAGTCGAGCAGGTGCAGGGGACTGACCTGCAGCGGCGAGGCCAGCACGTCGTCGATGGTCAGCGGGTCGCGGTAGCGCGCCCGCGGGTTCAGGGCCGCCCACTGCCGGGTGCTCACCGCGATCTGCGCCAGCTGCTCGGAGGTGGTGCCGAACTCGTGCATGTGGCGTGCCGCGGCCAGCGCGTAGGGCCCCATCGGTATCCGCAGCCCGTAGGGCATGTCCCATTCGGCCATCGGGTTCGGCCCGGCGAAGCCACGGCGGCCGCGGGGCCGGTTGTGCGTGCGATCGCTGCGCGGCGTGGCCGCGTAGACGCTCACGACGACGTCGCAGATGCCCGCCGCGATGGCGGCCGCTGCATGCTCCACATGGACCTCGTAGCTCGAGCCGCCGGTCATGGTCGACTCGGTGAAGACCGGGTGGATGCCCAGGTACTCGGCGAAGGCGACCGCTGACTCGGGATGGCAGACGCCGTCGACCTCAGCGAGGGTCAGGCCGGCGTCCTCCAGTGCCTCGAGGACCATCGCCACCTCGAGCTGCGCGGCCGCTGCGGTCGAGCTCGCCGGTGGGGGAGACGTCGTCGGCGACCCCCACGATGGCGGCGGCGCCGCGCAGAGTCCGGTCCGCACGGCCCACGCCAGACGCCTTGCTCCCGACCCGACCCGGTGCGGGTGCTTACGCGTTCTTGGGCAACTGCGAGAAAGGCGTCACCCGGTCGTTGTTCGGCTCCTTGGGCAGGCCGAGCACGCGTTCGCCGATGATGTTGCGCTGGATCTGGTCGGTCCCGCCGTAAATCGGGGGCGCCTGGGCGAACAGGGCCATCTCGGTGATGCTCCCGGCGAAGGGATCGCCCGTCGCGTGCTTGAGTGCGGCCTTGTCGTCGCCGTCGTACGCGTGCAGCGTGCCCGACGGCCCCAAGATGCGCAGCCCGAGGTCGCGGGTGAGCCGCACGATCTGGCTCATGGAGAGCTTCGAGACGTTGGGCATGCCCGGGATGTCCCCGCCCTGCTCCTTCACCGCCTTCAGCCGCAGCCCGTTGAAGCGTCCCAGCTCGCCCAGCGTGTAGAGGCGGGCCAGGTCCTGGCGGATGCCGGCATCGGTGTTGACGCCGCGCGACTGGGCCTGGGAGATCAACAGGGCAGCGCCGCCGCGCATGGCGCCGAGCGCGCCGCCGGGCTGCTGCGACTTCTTCGTCGCCGCCCGTCGCTGGCTTGGCCGCCACCAAGTCGCCGACCCGGCGGGAGAGCATGCCCATGACCGTGCCGGGCTGCGCCAGGCCACCACCCGCCGCGTTGCCGCCGCCCGAGCCCAGACCGGCACGTTCGTTCATCAGCGTTGTGTTGGCGGCCGCCCACCCGTTGTTGACGCCGCCGATGAGCGCAGAGTCGGCCACGCGGGCGTCGGTAAGGAAGACCTCGTTGAAGAGCGCGTGACCGGTCATCTCCTTGAGCGGGCGGACGTCGACGCCGTCTTGGAGCATCTCGAAGGCGAAGTACGAGATGCCCTGGTGCTTGGGGACGTCAGGATCGGTGCGGGCGAGCAACATGCCGAGGTCGGCGTACTGGCCACCCGAGGTCCACACCTTCTGGCCGTTGATGATCCACTCGTCGCCGTCGCGCACGGCCCGGGTCTGCAGGCCGGCCAGGTCCGAGCCGGCCTGGGGCTCGCTGAAGAGCTGGCACCATGCTTTTTGCCCGGTGACGATGTCACGCACGTAGAGGTCGATCTGCTCTTGGGTGCCGTGGGTCGCGATCGTGGGTGCCGCCAGCAGCAAGCCGAGCCCGGCCGGCGCACCCAGGGCGCCGAACGCTGCGATCTCCTGTTGGACGAGGACGGCGTCAGAACGCGCCATGGCCTTGCCGTAGGCGTTGGTCGGGAGTCCCGGGGCGGCCCAGCCGGCCAACCCGAGCCGCTCCCACCACTCGGCCACCGTGAGCTCGGGGTCCCAGTTGTCGGCCAGCCATGATCGCAGCTCGTTCAGCTGCGCCTCGGTTCCAGTCGTCTCGATCGCGGTGTCGGTCACGGTGTGCTCCTGTGTCAACCTGCCCCGAAGTTACCGGGCGGACAGCGAACCCGAAAACCCGGCCTCGGCCCGGGTAGCGTCGCACCATGCAAGACGAACGGCTGGAAAAGGCATTCGAGGCGTGGTTGCAGGCACAGACGGCGGCGCTCGACGTGGTGCGCACCGCGACCGGGGTGTCCGAGACCGACGTGGAGATCGCCGAGGGATACCGCTGGGTCACGAGGCTGTCGCGCCTGGCCCTCGACTGGATCATCGAGAACTCGGACCCCCTCCACCCGCAGGTGTTCCTTCTGCAGGACGAGTACAAGAAACTCCTGGTCGACAACCCCGACACCCACTACCTGTTATGTGTGCTCGACGACTCGCGCACGTACCGGCTGACCGGATACCGGGGTCAGTGCGCCTATCTGGGCATGACCTTCGGCACGGCCTTCGGGCAGGGCCAGGTCGGCGGGAGGACGGGGACGCAGACCCAGACCCACATCGACGAGTTCGAGCTGGGGCCGAACGGCGAGGTGGACATCCTCATCGCGCCCGCATCGTCCATGCCCGACCCGCGACCGCGCAATTCCGTGATCCTCGAGCCCGGGACGGCGCAGCTGGCCATCCGGGAGACCCACTGGGACAAGCGGCCCGAGAACTTCTCCCGCCTGAAGATGGAGTTGGTCCCCGAGCCAGGCGAGACGGTGCCCCCGCCCATGCTCTCGAGCGAGGAGCTGGCACCGAAGCTCGAGTTCGCCGCCATGTTCCTGACCTTCGTGGGCGCGACGGCGCAGACGATGTGGCACGACGCCGCCACGAACATGAACAGCTTCGGCGGCCAGGCCGGTTCCGCCCACGTGGCCGCGCAGGAGGACGAGGTCCGCACGCACACCAACGCCGAGATGACCTACCACGGCGGCCGCTTCACACTGCAGAAGGACGAGGCGCTCGTGGTCACGGTCCGCGAGCCCGACACGCCGTTCCTCTACTGGGGGCTGACGCTGACCTCGCCGTGGATGGAGAGTTACGACTACCGCTACACCACGACCAACTTGAACAACAAGCGGGCCACGCGCTGCAGACGACGGCTCGTGGCGCCTCGTCATCGCGCCGAGCGACCCGGGCGTGGAGAACTGGCTCGACACGGGCGGCCGGCTCGAGGGCTACATGCTGGTGCGTTGGGTACTGGCGGACGATCCTCCGCATCCGAGCGCGGAGGTCGTGAAGCTCGACAGCCTCGCCTGACCCGACAGCGTCGGCCGCCTCCGTCGCTTGGCCTGGTGGCGCCGAGTCGCTCGCCGTGGCCTCTCAGACTTCGGAGGGCACCCCGAAACGCTCCTGGTAGGGCGCGACCAGCGCGCGGTGCGACGCCAGGTCGAGGCCTGTGTCGGCGAAGGAGTAGTCGTGGCCGCCGGCGCGGCCGGTGTGCCGGGCGGACAGATACCCCTCGAGCGCCGACCGGAATGCGGCGGTGACCGGGAGGCCCCAGGTGGCGTAGAGGCGCTCGATGACGCCGACGGGGTCGGCGACGAGGTCCCGGTAGACGACGTCGGCGATCTGGTCCTCGGGGATGAGACCGGCGTCACGTTCCTTCGCCACCTCGTCCATCTGCAGTCTCGAGGCCCATGGCCATGAACTCGACGAGGACGTCATAGTCGACGTGGTCCGAGTGCATGTAGTGCAGCGTCGCCATGAGGTCGGCCAGCGATCCGATGACGCGCAACGGGTCGCGATGTGTGATCACGACGTGCGCGTCGGGATAGGTCGAGAAGAGGAGGGGCAAGGCGGAGAGGTGCGAGGGCGCCTTGACGACCCAGCGGGTGGTGTGCCGCGGCGTGATCCATTGGAGGGTCTGGAGATGGCGCTTGTGCCAGTCGTAAATCGGGTGACTGGTCCTGCGTGCTCTTCCAGATGGTGTAGTCGGCCACATTGAAGAGACCGGTGTACATGTCGCTCGAGAACTGGTGGGCGAAGATGAAGATGCATTCGGTCGGGAGACGGCCGCCGTTCTCGTGCATGGCGGTGAAGGCGGGGACCATCTCGTCCATGAGGGTGATCTCGTCGTCGCACAGGTCGCCCGACGCGTCGTCGTAGGGGACCGAGTGGAGCAGCTCCCACAGCAAGGGGGGGCGGTTGTCGGGATCGCATGCCAGCAACTCGTGCAGCAGGGTTGTGCCTGAGCGCCCCATGCCCGTGACAACGATGGGCCCGTGCACCGGCTCGCGCAGCACCGCCGGGCTCGCGCTTCCACAGCTCGACCATGCGGAGCCGGTTCTGCAGGATCACCTGCAGCTCGCCTCGGGTGCGGATGCGCCCGGGCAGGTGGAGCCGGGCCTCGGTGTCGATGGAGGTGCACAGGCGACGGAAGGGCTCCTCCCACCAGTTGTCACCGAAGTCGTCGAGTCCGGTCGTGGCGGTCGCGGCGTCGCGGAGGTCATCGGGCTGCAGCGAGATCATGGAGCGGCCGTCATCGCCGAGGTCGCGTCCGAGCGAGACCAACTTCTCGGTCCAAGGGCTGCGTGGTGGTGGTTCCCAGGGCACGGGCGGTCACCGTACCCGCACCAGGGGAAGAACGGTGGAGAATGATGGCGTGCCCACGCGGAACGGCAGCGAGGCGAGCGCGCGGACCTCAGCGTCGACGAGATCGCAGCGGTCCTGGCCTCCGGGTCCAGCCGGGCGCTCGGTCCGGGCCTCGCCGTGTCCCAGCTCGACCACGCGCTGCAAACAGCGGCGCGTTGGAGCGGGACGTCCCCGGCGACGTCGAGCTGGCCGCGGCCGGCCTGGTGCACGACATCGGCCACCTGTTGCCCGGGGGACGCGACGAGACGCACGCCGAGGACGCCGCCTGCGCAGTCCGGCAGGCGCTGGGGGAGCGAGTGGCGGGGATCGTGGCCTTGCACGTGGCGGCCAAGCGGTACCTCGTGGCGACCGAGGGCGCGTACAGCGGTGCGCTCTCCGGCGACAGCGTGGTGTCGCTCCGCCGACAGGGCGGCGCCATGAGCGACACCGAGGTGGCCGCCTTCGGGGATCTGCCGTGGGCCGACGACGCAGTGAGGTTGCGCCGCGCCGACGACAGCGGGAAGGTCGAGGGACGAGCGGGGGGACCTGGCGCACTGGGTACCCGTCCTCCGGCAATTGTCCGAGCGGGTGGGGGGCGCCGAGGTCTGACGCCCGGCGGCGTGTGGTGGCGCGGGCCGGCCTCTTCGTCCACGCCCAGCCCCGGTGTTCCGCCGCCGCGCCGATGGCAGGCAGGACCCGGGCGGTGGCCACCCCCGATGCAGCCTGGATCGCCGCGGCGGCCGTCGCCGGCAAGGCGGGGCCGTAGGGAAACGCCCCCAGCGTTCGTTGTGCTCCCGAGATCCAAGGGGAGGGCTCACCTGGTAAAGGGATCACGGCGATGGCTGAGGACGCGGTGCTGGCGAGCGCCACTACAGCCCGGCGACGATCCGCGTCGGACTGGCCTGTGCCGTGGTCGCCGGCGTCTGCATCGTCGAGCTCGGCTCGAACTCGGGGGCCGACACATCCTTCGTCCCCGGGAACGCCCAAGCGCAGGCGCAGGCGATCAGCCTGGCCCCGACGACCGGTGGTCTCAACTACGCCATCACGCTGGCCACCTCCATCTCGGACTACCAGGACCTCGAGGCGCAGTCGCTGTCGCAGACCGTCGACCTCGGCGCGATCGGCACCGCGCTCGAAGCGCAGGGCTGCGACGGCGGTGCTCCGGTCCTGCCCTCCAGTGACGTGCCGCCGGCGGTGCAGGTCGAGTCGACGAGCGGGAACCAGAACCAGACCAACAGCATCACGCCGCAGTCGTCACCGGACGGCCTCGGCATCGGGAACGAGTCGGCCGCGGCGAGCACCCAGCCGTCGAGCGACGCAACGACCGCGGTGCAGAACATCTCGGTGCCCGGCGGCCTCTTCAGCATCAACGGGCTGACGTCGAGCACGCACACGTCCATCGACGACAACACGACGCGCACGGCCACGGCAACCGCTGACATCGCCCAGCTCTCGCTGGGTGACGGTGCGATCGTCCTGGGCGGGTTGCACTGGTCGGCCACGCAGCAGACCGGCGCGACGAGCACCTCGAGCGGGACGTTCTCGGTCGGCGCGCTCTCGGTGGGCGGCGTGCCCGTCGACCTGTCCCAGGTGGGCAGTGCCATCACGCCGCAAAGCGTCTTCGACATCATCAACACCGCGTTGACGCCCCTCGGACTCAACATCCAGTGGCCGGCCCAGTCGACGCTGGACGACGGCACCGTGCAGATCTCGCCCCTCGTCATCGGCATCGACAACAACGCCCTCGGCCAGGAGGTCATCGGCGCCAACGAGAACAGCGTGCAGCCGGGCGCGAGGCAGTGGTCAACGCGCTGTTGAGCGCGAACTGCAACTTCGCCGACGCGATCCTCGTGGGCGACATCGGCCTCGGGGTGCTGGCCGGCGGCGGCAACCTCAATGTGGAGCTCGGTGGGGCGAGCGCCATGACCAACGACCTGGCCTCGTCGTCGCCGTTCGGACCGGGTTCGACGGCGCTGCCCTCGACCTCGTCGCCTTCGAGCGGCACGACCGGGAACAGCCGGACCCCCGGGACCAGCGGGACTCTGTCGGCCACGGGCAACAACGGGGTGGCTGCGGGAGCTCCGCTCACCACCACCGGGTCGGCTTCGTCCCCGCCGGCGTCGGGGAGCGGCGCCAGCCAACAGTCTCTCGGGCCGCTCCAGAAGACGAGCGCGTGCGTGAGCCTCGGCCCGTCCGGCGGTGGCTGCGACGTGGGCAACGTTGCCGTCCCGGTCGGCCTCCTGGCGCTGGCGCTGGTGGTGGGGCTCTTCACGTGGGACGCCCTGCGACAACGCCGTCGCCCGCAGCTGCGCGGCACGCACCCGGTCCTGGTCGGCGGGTTCCGGTGGTCCCGCCGGCGGTGGTGGTGCGGGTGGCCCGGGCGCCGGGTTGCCACCGGGCGGGTGAGTGGAGGGAATGCAGTGAACGACGACGGCAGCGCGAGCAAGCTGCGCCTGAGCGCCAAAGCCAACGGCAGGCTGCTGAAGGGTTACGGCCCGCTGGCCGCCCTTCTGGTCGCGTTCGTGCTCATGGCCATGCTCGTCCCCACCAAGGCACCGCAACAGGACGTGGTCCGCGAGACCCAGGGCACAACCTCGGGAGCGGGGTCGCCGGGAGCGGGGAGCAGTGACCGGGACCACGGGTGGCGCCGCCGGCGCGGCGGGAGGCACGGGCAGTGCAGCCGGTGGCGCCGCCGGTGCGGCGGGTGCGCGGCCGGAACGAAGACCGCCCGGTGCGGCGACCTCGCAAGCGTTGGGCAAGTCGGGCGGGTGCCCGGGGCAGGCGGAGCAGGTCCCGGGCGACCCCTACTCGCCACCGTGCGTCGCGTTCTCGGGGAACAACGGCGGGGCCACCTCGCCGGGTGTGGCGGCCAACGCCATCAACGTCACCTACCGGATCACCTCCGACTCCGAGAGCTTCCAGCAGACCCTCGCCTCGCTGGGCGGGGCCAACATCACCGACACCACGGCCGACATTGAGCGCACCGTCAACACGCTGGCCGACCTACTTCGACAACCACTTCCAGTTCTACGGCCGCAAGCTCAACATCGAGTTCTTCAACGGCCAGGGCTCCATCACCAACGAGCTGCTCGGCAGCGGCCAGCAGCAGGCAGACGCCGACGCGGTGACCGCAGCCCAGTCCCTGCACGCCTTCGCCGAGCTCAACGGCGTGACCGAGCCCTACGACGTCGCGCTGGCGGGGCAGCACGTGATCTCCTTCGGTGCGCCCTACCTCTCCGCCTCGTTCATGGGCCAGTACGCCCCCTACATGTGGAGTCTCGACACCGAGTCCAACGACGTCGTCGACAGCGACCAGCGAGCTGTACCTCAAGTCGTTGGCCGGCGGGAACGCCGCCTACGCCGGCGGCAGCCTGCAGGGCCAGCCGCGCAAGGTGGCGATCATCGCCCCGAGCGACCCGTGGTACCAGTCGGCTGCGCAGTCCGCTGTCCAGGAGGCGGCGGCAGCCGGGCACCCGGTGACCGACAACATCCAGTACCAGCTCAACCTCTCCACGCTCTCGAGCCAGGCGTCCAACGTCATCAGCCAGCTGCAGAACGACGGGATCACGACAGTGGTCTGCGGCTGCGACCCCGTCTTCCCCGTCTATCTCACCTCGCGGGCCGAGGAGCAGGGCTACACACCCGAATGGGTGGTGGCCGGTGTCGCGCTCACCGACCAGGACATCGTCGGCCAGCTCTTCGACCAGAGCGAGTGGTCCCATGCCTTCGGCGTGACGCTTCAACGGTCCGACCGTGCCCAAGCAGAACACCTTCGGCTATGCGGCCTACAAGCAGGTCAGTCCGAGTACGGAGCCGGCCAACGCGGTCGACCTGATCTACGCGCAGATGTACGAGATGGCCATCGGCATTGAGATGGCCGGGCCGGACCTGACCGCCCAGAGCTTCGAGAACGGCATGCGCGCCTACCCGGGCAGCCAAGCCGGCGCGCCGAACGCCCTCTACGGCACCTGGAACTTCCCCGCCGGCCACTTCACCCCCCAGACGGACTGGGCCTTCATCTACTGGGACCCCAACAAGACGTCCCCCTACAACGACAAGCCGGGGGCCTACGTGGACTCGACCACGCGCACCAAGATCGGGTCGTACGCCGGGGGTGCGTTGCCGCTGCCCTCCGACCTTCCCGATCGCGCCGTCAGGCGGCGGCGGTAGGCGGGAAGCGCGAGTGCTGCGCACTCCATGGCGATCATCGAGTCGTTGTCCGTGACCAGGACGTGGGCGGCCACGCCGGCGCGGCCGACGCGCCGCGGGTCGCGCACCGTCTGCGGTGCTGTCCTCGTCCTCCTCTTCGCCGTGCCGGCCATCTGGCCGCACGCCGCGCCACGCGGCCAGATCCTCAACGGCGCCGAGTTCGGCGCCGTCAACGGGCTGCTGGCCCTCGGTCTCGTGCTCACTACCGGGCGTCGCGGGTCATCAACTTCTCCTACGGCGCCATGGGCGCGCTGGCGGCGACGGTCGCGGTGGAGCTCAACCTGGCCCAGCACGTGAACTGGTTCGTCTGCATCGTCGTCGCGCTGCTCGTCGGTGCGGCGCTCGGCCTCTTCGTGGACTTCATCATCCGCTGGCGCTTCTTCAACGGCCCCGCGGCTCATCGTCATGGTCGTGACCATCGGGCTGGCCCAGCTCTTCGGCGGGATCCAGCTGCTGGTCCCGGGCTGGCTCAGCGGTCCCTCCATCGTCGGGGGCGTCACGACCCGCTCTCAGCTCGCACCACGTGCTGATCTTCCCGGTGCTGTTCAACGGCAACGACCTGCTGATCGCCATCGTGGTGCCGGTCGTCCTGGTCGCTCTGGGCTGGTTCCTGCTGCGCACCGACGCCGGCATCGCGGTGCGCTCGGTGGCCGACAACTCGGACCGCGCCCGGCTGCTCGGCATTCCCGTGCGGCGGCTCTCTACGCTTGGTCTGGGTCATCGCAGGCGTGCTGGCCGGACTGACGAGCATCTTGAGTGCCCCGTCGGCCGGCATCACCATCGCGGCGGGCGCCGGGCCGGCACTGATCCTCCCGGCGTTGGCCGCCGCGATCATCGCCAGCATGGAGAACCTCCCGCTCGCGTTCGGGGCGGGAGTGGCACTCGGCATCACGAGCGGGCTGTTCCAGTTCAACATGCCGCGTTACGGCAGCGCCGTGGGCGACGTCGTCAATCTGGTGGCCATTCTGCTCGGGCTGCTCTTCCTGCAGCGCAAGCGCAGCCGGGCCGACGACGCCGAAGAGACGTTCTCGGCCACCGGGATCCTCAAGCCCATCCCCGAGGCGCTGCGGCAGCTGCCCGAGGTCGTGGCCGGTCGCCTGGGCGTCATGGCAGTGGTGGCCGTGGTCGTGTTCGTCATCCCACTGGTGGCCGGGCCCGGCACGACGCTCGAGTACACGGCCGCCCTGCTCTACGGGATCATCGCCATCTCGCTGGTCGTGCTCACCGGTTGGTCGGGCAACGTCAGCCTGGGCCAGTTCGCCTTCGCCGGCGTCGGCGGCGTGATCGCGGGCGACCTGATCGAGAAGGCCAATGTCGACCTCTTCGTCAGCCTCGCCGCCGCCGGCGTCGCCGGCGCGGTGCTGGCGGTGCTGGTCGGGATCCCGGCGCTCCGCATCCGGGGCGCCTATCTGGCCGCCGTCACGCTCGCGCTCGGCGTGGCCATGGACACCTTCTTCCTCAACCCGACCTTCTTCCCGAACATCATCCCGCAGGCCTTCCTGCGGCCGGTGCTCTGGCAGCGCTTCGACCTGACGTCGAACAAGGCCTTCTACTTCTTCTGCCTGGGCTTCTTGGTCGTGACCATCCTCTTCATTCAGGGACTGCGCCGGGCCCGGACCGGGCGCGTCCTGCTGGCCACCCGCGACAACCAGCGGGCGGCCGCCGCCATGTCGGTGCCGCCGGTTCGGACCAAGCTGGTCGGCTTCGTGCTGGCCGGCGCCATCGCCGGTGTCGCGGGCGGCCTCTACGCCGTGCTGCTTGGCGCCGTGGCGTTCAACACCTACGACCCGTCGTACGGGCTCGTCGTCTTCTCCATGGCGGTCATCGGGGGGCTCGGTTCCATCAGCGGCGTGCTCATGGGCGTCGGCCTCATCGAGGTACTGAGCTACTCGTTCCCCAAGTACCAGCTGATCTTCACCGGCGTCGGGCTGCTGCTCATCCTGCTCTTCCTACCCGGCGGCCTGGGCGAGGGCGTCCAGAGCATCCGCGACCGCCTCCTCAAGATGGTGGCGCTGCGGCGCAACATCCTGGTGCCGAGCCTGGTGGCCGACACGCGCGTGGAGCTGAGCGACCATGCGCCCGAGGAGGCCGACCTGCTCGACGACGCGCTGATCCAGAGTGGGTCGGTGACGGCTCGCCGCCGCCGTTTTCCACGAGTTCGTGCCGGTGCCCGACCGCCGGGACGAGGACACCATGCCGGTGCCGGCGCTCGTCGGCCCCGTCGGCCGCGGCCGCCGACCCGCCTATGGCTCCACGGCGCCGCGGTGGCGGTCTGATCCCGCCGACGCCCGTCGCCCTCTCGTGCCGGAGGGTCGAGGTCTCCTACGGCCCGGTGCAGATCCTCTTCGGCGTGGACCTCGAGGTGCACGAGGGCGAGATCGTCGCCCTGCTCGGCACCAACGGCGCCGGCAAGTCGACGCTGCTGAAGGGGGCCAGCGGCCTGGTCAAGGTGGGCGGCGGCTCGGTCGAGCTCGACGGGTCCAACATCACCGGGGACCAGGCCGAGATCCATCGCCCGCATGGGCCTGTCCCTCATGCCGGGCGGCCGGGGGATCTTCCCGACCTTGACGGTCGAGGAGAACCTCCGGCTCGGCACGTGGCTGATCCGCAAGGACCATCGGGCCGCCGCCGAGGCGCAGGCGCGGGTCACTCGAGCTCTTCCCGATCCTCGCGGCAGCGGGCCCACCAGCAGGCGGGCAACCTCTCGGGCGGCGAGCAGCAGATGCTCTCCCTCGCCATGGCGCTCATGGTCACGCCCCAGGTGCTGATGATCGACGAGCTGTCGCTCGGCCTGGCGCCGACGGTGGTCGCCCAGCTGCTCGAGGTGGTCAAGCATGCTGCACGCCGGCGGCACCACGATCGTCGTCGTCGAGCAGTCGGTCAACGTGGCCCTCGAGCTCGCCGAGCGGGCCGTCTTCCTCGAGAAGGGCGAGGTGCGCTTCAGCGGCCGCACGCGCCGACCTGCTCGACCGCCCCGACATCCTGCGCTCCGTGTTCATCGCCGGCGCGGGCTCCGTCGACGGCACGGTGGTCACGCCCGACGCCGGGCCGAGCGACCACCCGGCCGACGCGAGCGCGGGCTCCGCGCTGCTGATGGCCGACCCGCGACGGCGCATCCCGCCCTCGGAGGAGGCACCGGCCATTTTGGAGTGCAGCGGCGTGCGCAAGAGCTTCGGGGGGATCGCGGCCATTCAGGACATCAGCCTCACCCTGCGCGATGGCGAGATCCTCGGGCTCATCGGCCACAACGGGGCCGGCAAGACGACGTTCTTCGACTGCGTGTCAGGCTTCCTCGCCTCTCGACGGCGGCCGGATCCGCCTCGGCGGGATGGACATCGACACGTGGCCGGCCCACATGCGCGCGGCTGCGGGCCTGGGCCGCACCTTCCAGGAGGCGCGGCTGTTCCCCTCGCTCACGGTGGCGGAGACCATCGCGGTGGCGCAGGAGCGCCACCTGCACTCGCCGCGACATGGTGGCGGCCGGCCTCCGGCTGCCGGCCTCGCTCGATTCGGAGGCGGAGGTGGCGGCGAAGGCAGAGCGAGCTGGTCGCCACGATGGGTCTCGGCGCCTTCCGGGAGAAGCTCGTGGGCGAGCTCTCGACCGGGACACGGCGCATCGTCGAGCTGGCGTGCGTGCTCGCGCAGGAACCCGGCGTCCTGTTGCTCGACGAGCCTTCGGGCGGGGTGGCCCAGCGCGAGACCGAGGCCATGGGGCCGTTGCTCCTCCGGGTCCAACAGCACACCGCCTGTTCCATCCTCGTGGTCGAGCACGACATGCCGCTGCTGACGGCGATCTGTGACCGCATGATCGCGCTCGAGCTGGGTGAAGTGATCGCCGAGGGCTCGCCGGCCGAGGTGCTCGAACATCCGGCTGTGATCGAGTCGTATCTCGGGACGGACGAGTCCACCATCAACCGCTCTGGCGCGCGGGTGTAGCGCAGCCGGTCTCGAGCTCGACGCGGCCGTCCCCGGCTGCACCTGTGCACGCGAGGTCGTGGGCGAGGGGCCGGCTCTCGCAGCGGCCAAGATGGTCGCGTGAGAGACCACACCGTCGACGTGCCGATCTCGGGCCTGTGTGACCCGCACTTCGCCGCCGTGCGCGACGAGTTCGTGCAGAACTTCGCCGAGCGCGGTGAGCTCGGCGGCGCCGTCTGTGTCTATGTAGGGGGCACCCCGGTGGTGGACCTCGTCGGTGGCTGGGCCGATGCGGCGCGCCAAGACCCCTGGCGGCACGACACCGTGGTCGACTTCTACTCCGTGGGGAAGGCCTTCGTCGCGCTGTTGGCGCTCCAGCTGGTCGACCGGGGCCTGCTGGGGCTCGATGACCCCATCGCATCGGTCTGGCCCGAGTTCGCCGCCAACGGAAAGGAGGCGACCACCCTCCGGCACGCCCTGTGCCACAGAGCCGGCGTGCCGGCCATCCGTGAGCGGCTCTCCAACGAGGATCTCTGGGACTGGGGGCGCATGACGTCCGCCTTGGCCGCGACCGAGCCGTGGTGGGAGCCGGGGAGTCGTCACGCCTACCACACCAACACCTACGGGCACCTCGTGGGGGAGATCGTGCGCCGGGTCAGCGGTGAGACAACCGCGGCGCGGCTCGCGGCCGTGGCCGGACCCCTTGGTGCCGACGTCCACGTCGGCGTTCCGCCGGCGTCCCGCGGCCGCTGTGCCGAGGTGGTCTTCCACGCGCCGGGCCCGTCGTGGAGCGGCGCGACGCCGGACTTCGACGATCTGGAGGGAGACGCCCGCATGGAGATGCTCAGCTACTTCAACCCGCCCGGGTACTCGTCAATGGGCGTGGTGAACTCCACCGAGTGGCGTGCCGCAGAAGTGCCATCGACGAACGGGCACGGCAGCGCCGCCGGTGTGGCACGCCTCTATGCCGCGTTGCTCGAGCCGGGGGTGCTGCTGTCGCACGAGCTGCTGTCGGAGGCCACGGCGCCGCAGTCGACAGGTTTCTGCCCCATCCTCCACGAGGAGGTGACCTTCGGGCTCGGTTTCAAACCGACGGTGCCCAGACGCCCGTTTGGCCCCAACCCGCGCAGCTTCGGCCACTTCGGCACGGGAGGTGCCGTGGGGTGCGCCGACCCAGACAGTGGCGTGGCCTTCGGGTACGTGATGAACGACGTCATCCCGCGCTGGCAGAGCACGCGCAACCGCGCGCTCATGGACGCGGTGTTCGGCGCGCTCTGAGCGTGCCGACGCTGGTCGCCCTGGAGGGCCAACCGGGAACGCCCATGTTCTCACGCGCGTCGAGCGTGGGCCGATGTCCGCGGGCGGGCGCACGAGGGATGGTGACCATGACGCCGGCGACGGCGATGCCCCTTCACACCTCGTCGTACCTGCAGCCGACGGGCGATCGCGTCGCAGCGCCGGGCGCGCTCGGCGCGTCGCCACCGCGCTGAGCGAGGCCACCGTGGCGTCCTTCGAGGAGCTCGTCGCCGAGGGGGTCAGCGTCCCGGTCGAGGGTTGGGACTTCTCGTGGTTCGACGGCCGGGCCACCGAGGAACGCCCGCCCTGGGGCTACGCCGGGCTGCTGGGCCAGCGCCTGGCGACGGCCCGCGCCGTGCTCGATGTCGAGACGGGTGGCGGCGAGGTCCTCTCGGACGTTGCGCGCCGCGCCCCGACGCCACCGTTGCTCGTCGCCACCGAGTCCTGGCCACCCAACGTGGCCGTGGCCCGGGCACGGCTGCAGCCGCTCGGGGCCCACGTCGTCGCCATCGCCGACGCGCCCACGCTGCCGTTCGCGTCTCGGTCCTACGACCTGGTGGTGAGCCGCCACCCGGTTGTGGTGCTGTGGGAGGAGATCGCACGTGTCCTGCGGCCCGGCGGTACCTATCTCTCCCAGCAGATCGGGGCGGGCACCAACCGCGAGCTCACCGAATTCATGATGGGGCCGCAGCCGGTCAAGGAGCGCCCCAGCGTGGCCGCCACGCGTGCCGCCGCAGCGGCGGCCGGCCTCGACGTCGTCCGGCTCGACGCGTGTGCACTGCGCGTCGAGTTCTTCGACGTGGCCGCGGTCGTGCACTTCCTCCGCAAGGTCCCCTGGACGGTCGCCGGGTTCACGCCCGAGGCCTTCGCCGAGCCGCTCCGTCGCATGCACAGTGCCATCGAGCGCGACGGCGTGTTCGTCTCGACCGCGCGACGGATGCTCGTCGAGGCGCGTCGACCCGAGTGAGGCACCCGATGCGCCCGTCGTCCGCTTTCTCAACGGCGCCAGCCGCGCTCAGCTCGCCTGGCTCACCGAGCTCATGTTGTAGTCGGGGATGCGAAGCGGCGGCGTGATCGTCCGGTTGAGGTACTCGCCGAATTCCCGGCCCAAGGCGCGCACCGGTGTGCCGACCTCGGTGGCCCGGGCGAGCAGGTCGACCGGGCTCTCGTTGAAGCGGAAGTTGTTGGCGGCACCGACGACCGCGCCGTTTTCGATCACGTAGACGCCGTCGCGGGTGAGGCCCGTCATGAGCAGCGTCGCCGGGTCGACCTCGCGGATGTACCACAAGCAGGTGAGCAGCAAGCCACGCTCCGTGCGGGCCACCATGTCGTCGATCGACCCGCCTCCCACTGCGTCACAGCGCAGCACGAGATTGTCGACGTAGGGAGCCATCTCGACTCGGGAGCGGGCCGCGCCGGCGCGGTGGTAGCGCAGGTGGGTGAGGACCCCGTCACGCAGCCAGTCCGTGCGTCCGATCGCCAGCCCGTTGTCGAAGACCGACACCTCGGAGCTGCTGGCCGCAGCAGCCACGAACGGCGCGCACTCGACCCCCGGCTCGGACGGGTCGCTCGAGAGCGTGAAGGGGAGGGCGGCGACGGTCTCGCCCACCCGCGTGCCCCCGCCCTCCTTGGAGAACACGGTGCGGCCGTCCTCGGCGTCTTGGCCGCCCAGGGCGCCGAAGGCCAGCGTCGCCATCATGTCGGCCACCCCCGACGGCGGCAGGATCACCTCGTAGCGACCGGCGTCGAGCGCGATCTGGCGTGTCGCCCACCCCAGGCGCCGCCAGATCTCCTCTTCCATCTCGGCGAGCGACGGCGCGATGGTCGGCGCAGCGACCCAGGCCGAGCTTTCTCCGTCCGCGGTTCGCCCGACGAGGCTGACTGCACCGGTCGGTTGCGCGTGGGACAGGCGCACACCGGTGGAGCTGCCGAGATACAGCGTCTCGAGATCGAGCTCCGCGAACCCGGCCAGCACGGCGTCGCGGTCTCGGGCCCGCGCGAAGGCACCCGACAGAGCGGAGAGGACGGGCTCGAGCACGCCCGAGTCGGTCTCCTCGGGCGGCGCGTTGAAGGAGCGCTCGGTCGCCGGCACCCCCTCACCGGGTGTGACGAGGCGACACGCGTCCTCTGCCGGCGGGGCGGCCCTCGCGTCGGTCAGCGCGGCGTCCACCATCTCTGCCACACCCTCGGTGCCGACGACCCCGGTGCGTCGTGCCGTACCCGAGGAGTCGCCTGCGAAGGCGATCACACTCACGGCCCGACCGCGCTGTACGCCGTTGGTCGTGGTGGTGTTCAGCGCGAAGCGGACGTCGGCATGGCTTGCTTCCTCCACCAGCACGACACAGCCGTCGGCGCCGGCGGCATCGGCGCGCCGCAGGCCGTGCTCGACGACCTCTTGCGCGGGGATCACACGATCACCGTCTCGTCGGGTGCCCCGAGCGCCGAGCGCATGCTCAGCGTCCCGACTCCTCGCGGGCGTTGAGGACCCGCACGCCCCGCACGAGGACCGACGGGCAGCCGTGCGACACCGGGGCCACCTGCCCGGGCTGGCCCTTCCCGCAGTTGAACGCGCCACCGAGCACCCAGGTGGACGCGCCCCCGACCGCTTCCATGGCGCCCCAGAAGTCGGTAGTGGTCGCCTGGTAGGCGACGTCTTTGAGCTGCCCCGCCAGGCGGCCCTTCTCGATGGCGTAGAAGCGCTGCCCGGTGAACTGGAAGTTGTAGCGCTGCATGTCGATGGACCAGCTCTTGTCGCCCATGATGAAGATGCCGCGGTCGACCGCCGCGATGAGGTCCTCGGTGCTCGGGCCCTGCGGGCCTGCATGCGCCAGCGACACGTTGGCCATCCGCTGAATCGGGACGTGCATCGGCGAGTCGGCGAACGCGCACCCGTTCGAGCGCTCGAAGCCCATGGCGCCGGCGATGGAGCGGTCGAGCTGGTAGCCGACCAGCGTCCCGTCGCGCACGAGGTCGAAGGACTGGCCGGCCACGCCCTCGCTGTCGATGCCGACGGTAGCGAGGCCGTGCTCGACGGTGCGGTCGCCGGTGACGTGCATGACGGGTGACCCGTAGGCGAGGGTGCCGAGCTTGTCGAAGGTGGCGAAGGAGGTTCCGGCATAGGCCGCCTCGTACCCCATGGCGCGGTCGAGCTCGGTGGCGTGCCCGATCGACTCGTGGATGGTCAGCCACAGGTTGGACGGGTCGATGACGAGGTCGTAGGTGCCCGCCTGCACCGACGGCGCGTGCAACTTCTCGGCCAACAGCTCGGGCAGCTCGGCCAGCTCGCCGTCCCAGTCCCAGTTGCCGTTGCCGGCCGGGCCGGTGAGGAACTCCCAGCCGCGGCCAACCGGCGGGGCCAGGGTGCGCATGGTCTCGAAGCCCGAGTCCGACAGCGCCAGACGCCTCGAGCTGCGCCTGCAGCCGGACACGGTGTTGGGTGGCTCGCGTCCCGTTGAGGTCGGCCAGATACGTCTGTTCGGAGACCGCCAGCAGCGACGCGCTGGTGTGCGAGACGACGTCATGGCGCGCCAGGCGTTCGCTCCACTCGGCGAGCAGCGCGATCTTCTCGGCCATCGGCACCGTCGACGGGTCGACCTCGAAGGCGCTCGACCACGTGACCTCACCGTGCGACGGTCTCGGGCGCCAGCTCGACGCGCCCACCGCCGGCGCGGCCCGTGACCCTGGCCATCTCGCTTGGCGCGGGCGACGAGGCCGGCCGCCTCCTCCGGCCGCACGTCGACGGAGGCGGCAAACCCGACCGCGCCGTCGACAACGACGCGCACGCCCATGCCGAATTCGGTGCCGTCCGCTGTGGTCTCCGGGCTCGCGTCGTGCAGGCGCACCGTCTGGCTGCGGATGCGCTCGACCCGGAGCTCGGCGGCCTGGCACCCCGACGCCGCATCGAGCGCGGCATCCGCCAGCGCCGAGAGCTCGTCGGGCGCCGAGCGGCATCAGCGGACGGGAGTCGGTTGGCGGACAGGCAGGCCGGCGGCGGTGTAGATGGCGTCGATGAGCTCCATCGTACGGATCGCGTCCGACGCGGTCGTCGGGAACGGCGCGCCGTCTTCCACCGCAGCGACGAACGCCTCGAGCTGGAAGTCGTAGCTCGGGCGCCGGCTGAAGCGCTCCTTGCGGGTGCCGAGCGACGTCGTGACCTTCATGCGGTGACCGTGCTGGGGGCTGAAGGGGTTGAAGACCGAGACCTTGCCGTCGTCCCCGGTCACCTCGGCGTGCAGGCGCAGGATCGGACGACGAGAACATCGAGCAGCCGATGTGCGCGCTGCCGCCGTCGGGCAGCGAGAAGTGCGCGTCCATGGCGCGGTCGACGCCGGGGGAGGACAGCTTCGCCTCGGCACTGATGACCCGCGGGCCCGGGGCGAGCAGCCGCAGGAGACTCACCGGGTAGCACCCCATGTCCATGGTGGCGCCGCCGGCCAGCGCGAGCTGGTAGCGGATGTCGCCCTTCTTCCACAGCGGCGCCGAGAAGGCGACGTCGATGTTCGAGATGTTGCCGAGCTCGCCCGAGCGGACGATCTCGACCAGTCGCTTCGCGAAGGGGTGGTACTGGTAGTGGAAGGCCTCCATGACCACCAAACCGGGGTTGCCGTTGACCACCTCAGCCACGCCCGTGGCCTCGTCGGCGTTGGCCGTGAAGGGCTTCTCGCACAGGACGTGCTTGCCGGCCCGCAGCGCGGCGATCGTCCAGTAGCCGTGCAGCCCGTTCGGGAGTGGGTTGTAGATCGCGTCGATGTCGGGGTCGGCGATCAGTTCGGCGTAGGAGTCCACGACACGAGGAATGCCCTGCTTGCGGGCGAATTCCTCGGCCCGGTCGCGGTCGCGGGCCGCCACCGCCGTGACGGTGGCGCGGCCGGTCCGGCGGGCCGGCTTCACCAGGGCTGTGGGGGCGATGCGAGCCGCCCCCAAGATCCCGATCCTCAGCACGCAGTCATCGGGCCTGGGGGGACCGGGCCGGGGCAGTAGGACGCGGCGCGGCGCGGACGTTTCCCCAGTATGGGACGGAGGACCCGCCGGGGGCGGCGGGGGAGACCTGGCGCGACATGAGCACGGACGCTAACGCACGCGGGGACCGGCCGACGCTGGGGCACATCCGCGGGCTCGACGGCATCCGCGCCCTGTCGGTGCTCGCCATCATCGCCTTCCACACCGGGCTGAACTCGGTGCCCGGCGGCTTCTACGGCGTCGACTCGTTCTTCGTCCTCTCGGGGTTCCTCATCACGTCGCTGCTCCTCAAGGAGTGGGGCGGCAGCGGCACCATCCGGTTGCGTCGCTTCTGGGCCGGCCGCGCCCGCCGGCTGCTGCCCGCTCTGTTCCTCCTCGTCGCGGTGATCGGCATCGTCCTGGCGGTGCTCCCGCAGCGTGCTGCAGACGCCGCACCTCGTGGGTGACGCCGTCTCGACGTCTTCTACTTCTCGAACTGGTACTCCATCCACGGCGGGGTGACGTACTTCACGGTGTCGAGCCAGCCCTCGCCCCTGCTGCACACGTGGTCGCTGGCGATCGAAGAGCAGTTCTACCTGGTGTGGCCGCTCGTCGTGCTGGCCGTGCTGAAGGTCGGCACGTCGCGCGCGCGTCGACGCCGGCCGCGCCGTGTCCCTCGCGGTGCTCGTGCCGAGCCGGACGCCGGACGTGCCGGTGCTCGGGGGCGGCCGCCTCCTCGTCGGCGCGCCCGGCTCAGCGCGACCCGGCGTGGACGCGTCGGCGGCGCCTCCACGTGCTCTTCGCCGTCGCCTGCCTCGGGTCGCTGGCCTCGGCGCTGCTCATGGCCTTCCTGGCCCCCGACGGCTACACGACCCGTGCCGTACTACGGCACCGACACCCGCGCCCAGGCGCTGCTCGTCGGGGCGGCCATCGCCATCGGGCTGACGCTGTGGCCGAGGGCAGCCGGCGTCGTTGGTTCACCCGGAGCGCCTCGGTGCTGGCGATCGCCGGCGTGGCCGGGACGGCTGCGCTGTGGTGCACGACGGCGGAGACGTCGACGTTCGCCTTCAGCGGCGGGTTCCTCGTGGCGAGCCTGCCGGCAGGCACGGTCGTGCTCGGGTGCGCCGTGGCCCGCGCTCGCTCGTCGTCCGCCTCCTCGAGCTGCCGCCGCTCCCGCAGTGGGGTCGCATCTCTTACGGCGTGTACCTCTGGTACTGGCCGGTGCTGCTGGTGCTGACCGGGCAGCGGCTGCACTGGGGCGTCTACCCGCTGTTCCTGGCCCGCGTGGGCATCACGGTCGCCATCGCCGCCCTCAGCTACGACCTCGTCGAGATGCCGATCCGCCGCGGCGCGCTGCGGCGGTGGCGCTCGTGGATCGCCGCGCCGATCGGCGCGGTCGCCGCGATCAGCGCCGTCTTCGTCAGCACGCTGGTGCCGGTGGGGGCGAGCGAGCTCCAGGGTTCCCAGCTGAGCGTCGCGGCGGCGACCGCGGCGAGCATCGTCGACCACGACGAGCTCGACCCCGAGCGCACCGGCGACACCCGCGTCGAGCCCAGCGGGGGCCGTCGCGCCCGCCGACCCCACGACAACGACGACGACCACTGCTCCCTCGTATCTCTCTCCGGCGCTGCCGGCGCCGAGGGGTACCAAGCCTGTGAAGGTCTTGCTCGTCGGCGACTCCGTGGCGGGCTCGCTCGGGGTCGGGCTGGCGGAGGAGGCGAAGCAGGACGACGTCCAGATCGCCAACGAAGGGACGCCCGGGTGCTCGCTCTCCATGCAGAGCGAGATCAAGGTCCTCTTCTACACGGTGGCCCCGGACGCGCCTTGTGACGTGGGCAACGATCCCAGCGCTCTGCTGAGCACGTGGCGCAGATGGGTCGACGCGTACAACCCCGACGTCGTGGTCTACGTCGCCCGCGGGGAGACCTTCGACCAGGAGGTCGGCGGCCAGTGGCAGAACCTCGGCGAGCCGTCCTTCGACAGCTACCTCGCGAGCCGCTTCCGCCAGGCCGTGGCGGTGCTCGGGTCCAGGGGCGCCGCCGTCGTGCTCGCCACGACGCCCTACTACGACAGCGGGTCCGCTCCGACCGGCGGACCCTGGCCCGAGGACGACCCGTCGCGGGTGCAGATCGACAACGCCACCATGCGCACGGTGGCGACGACGACGCCGCCGACCGGCGCGGACGGGAGCCGTGTGTACGTCTTCGACCTCAACGCCGCCGTGTCGCCCAGGGCAAGTACTCGCCGACCGTCGGGCCGGTGAACGTCCGCTGCGGCGACGGCGTGCACTTCACGCAGTCGGGCGGGATCTTCGTCGGGTTGAAGCTGGCGCCGGAGCTGGCCGCACTCGGTCAGGCGCACGCGAGCGCGCTCGCCGGGTGGCGCCTGGCCGGGCCCTCTGCCACCATCGACCCCGACATGGTTCGCGAACCTGCCCTGCCAGTGATCCGGCGTGCCACCGCTGACGACGTCGACGCGATGGCGGCCCAGCTGGCGCGCACGTTCTGGGACGACCCCATCGCCATGTACGTGTTCCCGAAGGAGGCGCGCCGCGAGGCCGGGCTGCGCGCCTACTTCCGCACCCAGATGAAGGCGGACTACCTCCCCTTCGGCGGCTGCTACACGGCCGAGGGATACGCGGGCTCGGCCATCTGGGGGCCGGCCGGCAAGCCGCTGCTCACCGGGCTGCGCGGCATCCTCACCATGGTCCCGGTGCTGCCCTACGTGGCGACGAACCTCATCGCCACCCTGCGGCTGCTCAACCTCGTCGAGTCGATGCACCCGCACGAGCCCCATTGGTACCTGGCCACTCTGGGGACGGCGGTCGACCAGCAGGGCAAGGGCATCGGCTGCGCGCTGATGCAGCCGGTCCTGGACCACTGCGACGCCGAGGGTCTGCCCTGCTACCTCGAATCGTCGAAGGAGCGCAACGTCCCCTTCTACCGCCGCCACGGCTTCGAGGTCGTGCAGGAGGTCCCGCCTCCCGCGGCGGTCCGCCACTCTGGACGATGTGGCGGGAGCCGAGCCCAGCGCCGCCTGAGCGTCGCGGTCGACGCCGTCCGCGTCGCATGCCGGCGACCCGGCTCGTCAGGTCGGGTGGATCCCCTCGGGCATGGACAGCGGGTCGTTGACCACCAGGCCCAGGATGTCGATGACCGCCCGCACGGGCGCCGACGGCAGGCCGCGCCGGCGCTGGGCCACGCCGACCCGGCGGCGGGGGAGGCCGTCGACGGGGAGGACGGCGAAGCGCCCGCGCAGGTGGCCCGGCACGGCGGTGGCCGGGAGGATGGCCGGCCCGTAGCCGTCGAAGGCCAGCGAGGCGATCAGGCGGACGCCGTCGAGCTCCATGGCCGGCCGCAGCTCGACCCGGGCGGGCACCGTGGCGCTGTCGATCTCGGCCCGCAGCGCCGTGCCGGGCGCCGGGAGCAGGAGTTCCAGCTCGGCCAGGCGGTCCAGGGGGAGCGAGGTCTCGGTGCCGAGAGGGTGGCCCGGCGGGAGCACGAGGACCAGGTCCTCGTCGAAGAGCTGCGCGGCCATGATCTCGTCGCCGCTGAGCGGGAACGTGACGACGGCCAGGTCGAGCTGGCCCGAGGCCAGTTGCTGCTCGAGCTGGGCGCTCGAGCCCTCGGCGACGTTGAGGTGGATGTGGGGATGGCGCACCCGCAGCAGGTCGAAGAGCTGGGGCACCAGCCAGCGGCCCGTGGTGCCGATCATGCCGAGGCGGACCGTGCCGACGACCTCCTCGCGCAGCGCGGTGACGTCGGCCACCATGGCCTCGAGCTCGTTCATGACCCGCCGGGCCCGCTCGATCACGACCTCGCCCTCCTCGGTCAGCCGGCCGGAGGCCCGGTCGACCAGCTGGACGTCGAGCTCGCGCTCGAGGCGGGCGACATGGGCCGAGACGTTCGACTGCACCGTGCCGATGGTGGCGGCCGCGGCGGAGAAGCTGCCGGTGTCGGCGATGCCCAGGAGTGCTTGCAGATGTTTCAGTTCCATGCCGAGCCTCTCCGCAGGAAGTGCTTGCCCCAGTTACGTTATTGATCAGTATATCTGATAGAAAGTATCTTCTAAAGCTGCTTGACAGATTGCCGAGGGGCCGACAAAATAGATGTCAGACCACAGGGAATCGGAACCCCCCCTCCAGCCCTGGTGAGTCTCGAGAAGGGATCGCCACCCCCCCGGCGATCCCTTCTCTCAATTTCCGGCCTGCGTGTCCGCGCCGACGTCGGACTCGTCGCGCGGCGGATCCGCAGAGTCGCGGGCCCGGGCCACGACGCGGCGGACTCGTCTGCTCACTCGGTGTCGGTGCCTCCGACGCCTTGATCGACACCCGTTCTGGCAATCGGACTGCTTTAGGCTGCCTCTCCGTGGCGAGCAGCGCGAGACGCAGAGCGCGGTCTTCATCGATCTCGATCGGACCCTGCTGTGCCACGCCTCGGGCCAGGTGCTCAATCGAGCGCTGGTGGCAGAGGGCGTGCTCCCGGAGGGTCGATCGCTGCCGGGGGACAGGCTGCTGTACGCAGTCAACGACCGCTTCGGCGAGAACCTCCTGTCCATGGGCCTCGTGCGGGCGGCGGCCCGGGTGGCCCGGGGGTGGCACCAGGATCAGGTCCAGGCCGCGGGCCGCAGGGCGGTGGCCGCCCTCAGCGAGTTGGTCGCCCCCTTTGCCCCGCAGCGCCTTGCCGCCTTCCGCGCCGAGGGACACCGGCTGGTGCTCACCACCACGACGCCCCACGACATGATTGCGCCGTTCGCGGAGGCGTACGGCTTCGACGACCTCATCGCCACCGCCTACGAGAGTGAGGAGGGCCGTTACACCGGCCGCCTCTACGAGGGCTTCGTGTGGGGAACCGGCAAGTTGCGAGCCGTCCGGCATTGGGCGGAAGCCAATGCGGTCGATCTGAGCGACTGCCACGCCTGTAGCGACAGCATCTTCGACGTCCCCCTGCTCTCGAGCGTGGGCACCCCGCACGCGGTGAACCCCGATCCGTCGCTCATGGTCGTCGCCACCGCCCGCTGCTGGCCGGTCGAGCATTGGGACCGCCCACCGGGGGTTCCGAGCGTCATCGGGTTCGAGCCCTACCACCTCTTGCGGCCCTTCGTCCGCAAGCTCTCCTTTCCCTACGCCCGCTTTGACATTGCCGGCGTCGAGCACGTGCCCGCGCGCGGGCCCGTGCTCCTGGCCGCCAACCACCGGAGCTACTTCGATGTGGCCGCCCTCGCCCTCGTCGCCCGCGAGATCGGGCGCCCGGTGCGCTTCTTGGGCAAGAAGGAGATCTTCGATGCCCCCGTCGTCGGGATGGTCGCACGCGCCATCGGTGGCATCGCGGTCGACCGCGGCAGCGGATCGACCCAGTCGCTGCGCGACGCCGAGGCCGCCCTGAAGGCGGGCGAGGTGGTCATCGTCCTGCCCCAAGGCACCATCCCGCGGGGCTACGACTTCTTCGACCCCGTGCTGCACGGCAAGACCGGAACGGCGCGCCTGGCCGCGTCGACCGGGGCGACCGTTGTTCCCGTCGGACTGTGGGGGACCGAAAAGGTGTGGCCCAGATCGGCGCGCGTCCCCGACGTGACGCTCGTGCGTCACCCACCCACTGTCAGAGTGCGCATCGGTCAACCCGTGCCGCTCTCGTTGACAGATGCCAAGGCTGACACCGAGACCATCATGGATGCCATCAGCGCGCTGTTGCCGCCCGAGGCGCACGAGCGCCACGAGCCCACCCCCGACGAGCTGGCGCGCACGAAGCCCCCTCGGTGAGAGCACAGCTCGCGAGCGCAACGACGCGTGCGGTCAATGCTGCCTCGCGCCGGCTTGGTCGTGGTCAGGGAACGGTCGCGGGTGGACGCGCCGGCCTCCGCCTCGATCCCCGATTGCTCGAGCACCTGAGCGCCGGGCGTCAGATCGTTCTTGTGACCGGGACGAACGGCAAGACAACCACCACGAGACTCGTGACCGTGGGCCTGGAGTCGACGGGTGAGGCCGTCGTGACCAACGAGACCGGGTCCAACATGCCTCCCGGCCATGTGGCCGCGCTGGCGGGGACGGATGCGCCGCGGGCGGTGCTCGAGGTGGACGAGGCGTATCTCCCGCGGGTGCTGACCGCGACCACTGCAGCCGCCGCGGTTCTGTTGAACCTCTCGCGTGACCAACTCGACCGGATGAACGAGGTGCGCATGGTCGCCGGGCGTTGGCGTGCCGCGCTGGCGGCCGCGCCGCATACGCACGTCATCGCGAATGCCGATGACCCGCTCGTGGTGTGGGGTGCCGGGGCAGCGCGCGACGTGCACTGGGTGGCGGTGGGTCTGCGCTGGCAGCTCGACGCCGTCGGCTGCCCTTCGTGCGACGAGCGCATTACGTTCGGCGAGGGCACGTGGTCGTGCGCGTCGTGCGGGTTCACACGGCCTGAGCCGGAGGCGAGCCTGGTGCCGGGCCCGGATGGCACCGCCCACGCGGTGTGGGCGGACGGCCGAACGTGTCCACTCCACCTCCAACTGCCCGGGAGGTTCAACCTCGCCAATGCCCTGATGGCTGCCGTGGCCAGCGAAGCCTGCGGGGTGGACGCCGGGTCGGCGCTCACGGCCATGGCGTCGGTGCACGAGGTGGCGGGGCGATTCACCGTGCGTGACTTCGGAGACGTCGGTGCCCGGCTCATGCTGGCCAAGAACCCAGCGGGATGGGACGAGCTGCTGGACCTGGTGGCAGGGACGGAGACGCCGCTCGTGGTGAGCATCAACGCGAGAGTGGCGGACGGCACCGATCCCAGCTGGCTCTGGGATGTCCCCTTCGAGCGCCTCGCCGGCCGGGTCGTGGTGGCGACAGGGGAGCGGTGCCGCGACCTGTCGGTGCGCCTGCACTACGCCGACGTCACGCACGCGATGGAGACGGACCCGGTGCGAGCGGTCCACCGCGCGGCGACGCGGCTGGTGGCCCCGTCGACGTGATCGGCAATTACACGGCCTTCCACGATCTGTTGGCGGCACCAGCGTGAGTGACGTGCTCCGCGTCGCGGTGGTGTATCCGGACCTGCTCGGGACCTACGGCGACGGCGGCAACGGGCTCATCCTGGCCCGGCGAGCCGAGTGGCGAGGCCGTTCGGTCGAGCTGCTCCAGGCCGTCTCCGACCGTCCCCTGCCCGAGGCCGACATCTACTGTCTCGGTGGCGGCGAGGACGGACCACAGGTGCGGGCGGCGCGCACGCTGCTCGACGACGGGATGCTCGCGCGGCGCGTCGCCGGCGGCGCCGTCGTGCTCGCGGTGTGCGCCGGCTTCCAGGTGGCCGGCCGGACCTTTCCTGGTGCTGACGGCTCGCCCCACGAGGGGCTCGGTCTGCTCGAGATGGACACGCGCAAAGGCGAGGCCCCGCGTGCGGTGGGCGAAGTCGTGGCGGAACCGACGGGCGCGGCGGACCTGCCGGTCCTGAGCGGCTTCGAGAACCACGGCGGGCGAACGACACTCGCCGACGGCGCGACCGCCCTCGGACGCGTCAGGGTCGGTGTGGGCAACGGTGGCGGTGACGGCAGCGAGGGGGCCGTGCGCGGACGCATCGTGGGGACGTACCTCCACGGCCCGGTCCTGGCGCGCAACCCGGCGTTGGCCGACCTGCTGTTGGGCTGGGCGCTCGGCGACGTGCGCGCTGGCGCCGCTCGACGACGCGGCGTCCGAGCAGCTGCGCGAGGAGCGCCTCGCGACCGTGGGCGGACGGCGTCGTCGGCGCCTGCACCGGGCTTCGCGCAGGGCCGTGCGGTCCCCACGATGACCGACAAGGGAGGCATCTGATGCGGACGGTGCTCAACGTGCTGTGGCTGATGCTCTCGGGCGTGTGGCTCGCCATCGGCTACGTGCTGGCCGGGGTCCTCCTGTGCGTGTTGATCATCACGATTCCCTTCGGCATCGCGTGCTTCCGGTTGGCGGCCTTCGTGGTGTGGCCCTTCGGCCGGGCAGTGGTGCGCAAGCCAGACGCCGGAGCACCCTCCACGATCGCCAACGTGCTGTGGTTCGTGCTGGCGGGTCTGTGGATGGCGCTGGCCCACCTGATCCTGGGCGTGGTGCTGTGCCTGACCATCATCGGTATTCCGCTTGGCGTCGGGAACTTCAAGCTGGCCGCGGTCGCCATCGCGCCGCTCGGCAAGGAGATCGTGCCCACGAGCGACCCCCGCGCCCAGGCGGGAGCGATCGTCTTTTGAGGTCGCGCTCGCGAAAGGCGAGCACCCCTCTCACGATGGCCAGGCCGCGTTCGCGTGCCCGGCGTCCGCCCTCACCGCGACGAGGCGACGTCGCACGTCGTCAGGTCGTTGGCCACGACCACGACGCCGGCGAAGTGCTCGCCCGCCAGGGCAGCCCACTCGTGCTCGGCACCGGGCGGGGGAGCGGGCACCATGTGGGTGAGGACGAGGGTCCCCACGCCGGCGCGGGCCGCGGTGCGGGCCGCGTCCTGCACGGTCGAGTGGTAGTCGAGGACGTCGGTCAGCCGTGGCAGTCCGATCGGCTCGATCAGGTCGCGCCGGACGACGGTGTGCACCAACACGTCGGCTCCCGCGCACAGGCCGTCGAGCCCGGTGCATGGGACGGTGTCGCCCGCCACCACGACTGACGTCGCGCCGTCGTCGATGCGGTAGCCGAGAGTCGGGCGGACCGGGGCGTGCTCGGTTGAAGCGGCGGTCACCCGGACCTCGCCATCGCTCCAGACCTCGCCGCTCGCGCATTCGACCGCCTCGGTCGAGGGTCGCCACTGCAGGTCCGCATGATGGGCCAGCCGGTACCCGATGTCGAGCTCGAGCATGGCCTCGGTCGCTTCCACCACTCCGGCGCTGCCCGCCGGCCCGAGCACGGTCAACGGATTGGGTTGGAACGAGGTGATCCAGCGCGACGTGATGACGTCGTTGAGATCTGTCGTGTGATCGCTGTGGAGGTGGGTCAGGAAGAGCCCTCGCAGGGCAGCAGCGCTCGATCCGGCCGCAGCGACACGCATGAGGACGCCGCGCCCACAGTCGAAGAGCAGGTCGCCCGCCTGCGTGCGGACCAGGGTGGAGGGTCCGGCACGCAGCGGGTCGGGAAGCGGACTGCCACTGCCGAGCACGATGACTTGCACGGCACCGTTGCTACCACCCCGCGCAAAGGGACGGCCCCACAGGCGTGTGTGCCCTGATCAGGCGCCCACACGGCTGTGCGAGTCCTCGCCCAACGCTCCATCAGGGTCTCTGTCGCGCAACCTCACTATGCTCGGGTGTGGCTTGGGAGTGAGTGCGTTGAACGCCATACGTGCGACGGGACGCGTCTCGATGAAGACGGTCTTGGTCGTCGAGGATGAGCGCGCATTGCGCACCATGACCCGCGAGATCCTCGAGCGCAACGGCTTCGTCGTGTTGGACGCCGGCGACGGCCAGTCCGCGCTCGAACTCAGCCGAGGACACGAGGGTGCAATTGATGTGCTCCTGACTGATGTCGTCATGCCGCAGATGCAAGGCACCGAGCTCGCCGACGCCATCCGGCTCGAGCGGCCCGACGTCGCCGTCGTCTACATGACGGGCTATGCCAAAGAGGCCTTCCGTGATCGTGGCGTGCGGCCCGTCGCGCTCGTGGAGAAGCCAGTGGCCGAAGAGCAGCTGCTCGAGGTGCTGCGCCAGCACGCGGCCGGCTGAGTCAACCCACGCGAGTCGATCGGGCCGGGATCAGTCTGGCCACTCGGAGTCACGGAGGCGGGACGGTGGCTCGTCGAGCGCCCAGGCCCGTCGCCACGGCGACGCCACCGGACCCCGGTGCGCGATCTCGGCGCCGGGAGTCGGAGAGACCGCGCTCACCGAGCGGCGCGCCTGCCACCAGTCCGAGTGGACCTCGCGTGAGAGAGTGGCGACTGCAGCCTCGACCCGGTCGGAGAAGCGGTGGGCGTTCTCTCCCTCGTCGGGGGTCATGGGCGCTCCGAAGAGCACGGCGATGGGTGATCGGCGCAGGCGTCCCCCATGACGCGCCTCGGTTCCTGAGCCGCCAGGAGGACGCGCGTCGTCAGGTGTCTTGGGCAGCACGTGGCGAGTGCCGTGAAGGTACACCGGGATCACGGGTCGTCCGGTGCGCCGCGCCAGGTAGGCGGCGCCCCCGCGAAAGGGCTGGGTCCAGCCGTCGGGCGAGCGTCCACCCTCGGGGAAGATGACAAGGTTCCAGCCGTCTTCGACGAGCCCGGCCGCGGTGTCGGCCGACTGGCGGTTCACCTTGCTCCGCTCAATGGGGATGGCCGCGAGGGCAAAGGACCAGAGGGCTGATTTCCAGGCACGGTCGAAGAAGTAGTCCGACGCCGCGGCGACGACCGTGCGGTGCCGGAACTCGACCGGCAGGGTCGTGAGCAACAGCGGCGTGTCGATGTGGCTGGCGTGGTTGGCCGCGAAGATCACGGGCCCCTCGACGTGGTGCAGGTGCTCGAGCCCGCGTACCGTGGCTGGAGCCAGGAGGCGGGCCGCAGGCCGGGCGACGTTGTCCATGACCACGGCGCGGGCCAGCCGGACGGGGTACCGGCGCGACCACTCGTGGTCGTAGCCGAGACCCACCTTGCGCTCGGGGTCGGGTCGCTCCACTGTCGTCGGCCACGACGGTGCAGCGAGAGGGAAGCGTGCCGCGCGCATCCGCCTCCGCAGGCCGGCGCCGCTCATCAGTGCACGTCCGACATGAAGATGGGTGGATTGTGCATGTGGGTGAGCGTGGGTGACGGCCCGACGACATCGGACGCGATCTCGAGCGCGTCGTCGAGCGAGCTGGCCGGCGAGAAGCCGAGACGGCGCACCGCCCCGGGGTCACCACCGACGACGATGACCCGGCCAACGTGAGCCAGCGCGTGGGCGCACCAGTACCACATGTAAAAGGGATGCACGCCGTGATAGGCGTGGCCCGTCCGGTAGAGATGGACGTACCACGGGTCCGTGGCGAAGGACTCCTCGAACTCCTTGTGCATCCGCATGGGGTCGACCGTCTGGGCCAACACCTGCTCGTAGAAGTCGATGTAGCTCGGGTGGTGACCCGGATGGAACTCGGGCCGGGTGGGGTGGCGCATGATGACGACGCCGCCCTCGCGCACGAGCGGCTTGCCACGGTACATGTTGAAGAAGTACCCGAGGCCGAGGCACGCCACGAGGATCGGGTTCATGATGGAGTTCACGTTGTAAGGACAGATGTAGGGCAGGCCCATCGTGAGGATGTCGGTCTGCCCCTCGACATCGACGCCCTGCTGAGCCCAGACGTTGGCGGTCGTCAACGTGTGGACGGCCTCGACTTCCCCGGCCTGCACGGAGGTCAGCGCGTGTGGCGAGCGGATGGAGTGGAAGATCTGTCGTGTCACCCTGTGAGGCGTCTTGGCCAGCGCGGCCGAGGAGGCGGCATAGGTGGCGCGGTCGCGCACGGTCCATTCCCATTCGCGCTTTTGGAGGAACTGGAAGTTGGACGGGAACGTGTCGTTGTTCAGTGTCGTTTCGATCTGGAACACCTGGACGCCCGAGTCCGCGATCAGGCGTCCCATGCGCCAGTTGGACGAGTGCAACTCGGAGGACGGTTGGTCCATGAACGACTTTGAATGGCGCATGGTCTGAGGGTTGTGGTGGTGGCGCAGGCTCCGGTAGCTGGCCAGGCCTGTGGCGACGCTCTTGTGCCCACCGTCCATGGCGACCAAGTTGATGTTGACGTAGACCAGTAGGTCCGAGGTGGCGGCGCGCTTGTTGATCTCGACGTCTTCGCCCTGTTCGGTCTGGCCGAGGTGGATCAGGTTGTCCGGGTCCTCGGCATCGTGTTGGGTCAGCAGGCCGTGTGGTGCGAACGCGTCGTAGACCCGGTCGCCCAGGGCGTGGCGCAGCTCTTCTTCGGTCATGCGGCGATGCAGCGCCAGCGCGGCAATGAGCATCACGTCATCCACGCCCGCCTCGGCCGCCATGTCCAAGACGGTCTCGATCACCATCTGGCGGACGTCGGGTGCCTCCATCGGCGGCAGCGGAAGCGAGACGTCGTCGAAGCAGATCGTCAGCTTCATTCCGGGCCGCAAGAGGGCGGGCAACGGGTCACGGTCGCCCTCGGGGTGGAGCAGCGCGTGGCGGATGGCCCGGTAGGGGTCCTCGATCGCCTTCATCGGCTCGGGCGCATAGATCACCCTGCTTCCTTGGGGCAGCGTCTCGAGCGTGAAGCCCTCGCCGTTCCAGAACAGCGTCGGTGGTGTCGACTTGTCCACCTCGAGGACGAAGCCTGGTCGGCGGCTCATCGGGACGATCCTTTCCGTACGTCGAATGCGATCTTGACGGCCCCACGCCGGCCGGCGGCGCCTGCGTGGGCGACGGCCTCCTCGAAGCGGGCGAGGGGATAGGTGGCCGACACCAGTCGCCCCGTCCGCTGCGCCGCGACGACGTCGAAGGCGAGGGAGAAAGTCGATGTGGGCTCACCCGAGCCTGTCGCGGTGCTCGGTCCCGTAGGCGTAGGCGCCGGCCAGCCGGACCTCTCGGTGCCAGAGCGGCGCGAGGTCCACGGTGACCTTGCCGGGCATGCCGACGAGGGACACGGTGCCCCGCGGCCGCACCATGGCGAGAGAGTGCGCAATCGACTCGGGGCTGCCCACGCAGTCGATCACCACGTCGGCGCCCGACGACAGGGTGGCCGTCACGCCCGACGCGCCGCCGTAGGACAGCGAGCGCGAGTGCCGCCGCACGGCCCGGGCCAGCTGGTCAGGGGGCAACGCCTCGGTGCATCCGAGCTCGCGGGCGAGCCGCTGTTGGTGCGCGTAGCGGGCGCCGACCAGAAGCACGGAGGGCGTGGGACACAGCGCCCGCCGCCGCAGGTGGCTCAGCGGCGGCAGTGACCAGGAGCCCGAGTGTGCCCGCACCGACGACGGCCACGACGTCTCCTTCGACGATGGGCGCGGCGAGCACGGCATGGACCGCGCACGCCACCGGCTCGGTGGTGACGGCGTCGGCGTCGCTGAGGCCGTCGGGTACCGCGTAGAGCTGGCTGGCGTGCGCGACGAGGCCGGCGCTCGACCAGCCGCCTCCCGTGTCGGCGCAGAACCCGGTCTGCAGGCCAGGCCTGATGTGGCCGAACGCGACGAGGCCCGCAGTTGCCGACCTGACCGGCCTGGCAGGCGGGGCACGGCGGCTCGATCCCCCGGGCCGCGCAACCGAGCACCGGTTGCAGGACGACCCGGCTGCCCGCGGCCAGCGCTGCGCCGTCGGCGCCCACCGCGTCCTCCCGCACGGTGCCGACCACCTCGTGGCCCGGCACGAAGGGAAACGAGACGATGTCTTCGAAGTAGCGCGAGCTGCGCCCGTCGAGCGTTGCCAGGTCGGAGCCGCAGATGCCCGAGAGCATCGGGTCGACGCGAACCCAGCCCTCGGCCGGCGCTCTCGGGCGACTCGCCGTCCACGAGGCGGAGCGGCCCGACGCCGGCACCGCGGCCCGACCCGAACGACGAGACGACGCGGGCAGCGGCGAACCGTGGCAGGGAGCGCTCGAACAACAGCGTGCTCATCGGCCCATCACCGCCCGCCCCTTGGGCGCCTTGACGTCGAAGGGCCCGAGCGGCAGCGGGCGGTGCGAGCCGCCCTCGGCCTTGGCCCAGTGCTCGACGTGCCAGCCGCGACGCCGGGCGATGGCCGACAGCCGCGACTCGGGGTTCACGGCCACGGGGAAGCCGACCGCCTCGAGCATGGCCAGGTCGCTCGCCGAGTCCGCGTAGGCGACCGACTCGTCGAGCGAGAGCGAGTGCTCGCTCGCGTAGTCGGCGAGCAGGAGCGCGCGCGCCTCGCCGATAGGCGGCAGCGTCGTCAGCTGCCCGGTCGAGCCGGCCGTCGCGCACGCTCCATCTCCGCGCACACGATGTCGTCGAAGAGGGGCCGGATCGGCTCGATGATGAAGTCCAGCGCTCCCGTGATCAACAGCGTGCGGTGCCCGATGGCCCGGTGCGCCCGCACCCGGGCGAAGCCGTCGGGGAAGGAGCGTGTCAAGAGCTGGCGGTGGAAGAGCTCCCACGAGTCCTCGCGCAGTCGCTCGATCGGCGCGTCCTCGAAGCGACGGTAGAACGAGCGCAGGAAGTCGCCCCGGTCGCGGCGGTCCAGCGCGAGCAGCGACGGGCCCTGGCGGACGAGGTCGGCGACGAAGCGTGCCCGGCGCGACGGCGAGAGGTGCCGGCTGGCCAGCCAGGCGTAGGTGTCGACGACGTTCGACGACATGAGCGTGTGCTCGAGGTCGAAGACGGCGAGATGCCGGTCGGGCGACAGGATGGCCCGCCGCTGCCGTTCGGGGCGCTTGTCCACGACGGACTTGCCCGGGCTTCGTCCGCACCCGGGTGTGCTCGAGCACCGACGGCAGGTGCACTCGAGCACGTAGCGGTCCCAGTCGATCACGCGCGGGGTCGAATTCGAAGTCGCGCGTGGTCGTCGGCGTCGCAGCGCCCGACGGAGCTCGAGCAGGTTGTCGACCCGGTAGCGCGCGTCGGTCTCCGTGTAGGCGCCGTACAGCTCGACGTAGCCGAGGGCGCGCTTGGCCATCGCGTGGCGGTCTTCGATGCGGGCGGCCAGCTGCGCCTGTCTGCCTCGGATCGGCAAGGCAGTGATCAGCTTCTCCGCGAACGTCATGACCGTGTCGGCGCGGCGGAGCTGGCGCTGCACCCGCCCGCGCCCGGGGAACGACCACTCGGGCACGCTGATGGGCTGGCCGCGGTCGTCGTAGAGCGGGTTGCGCTGGAAGAAGCCCGTCGCCAGCTCGACCAGGCGCCCGTAGCGCAGCGGGTTCCGCACGCCCGAGGCGACGTGGTACACCTTCGGCCGTCCCGGCTCGGGCCCGCGCGCCGCCACGGCGAGGATGGCCGCGACGACGAGGTCGACGGGGATCACGTCGACGATGCCCTCGGGCACGCCGGGGAACTCGGCGAGCAGGCCACGCGCGTACGAGACGATGATCGGCTCGGCCATGCGGAAGCCCCGGATCCAGCCCGGGCGAGGCTCGGCGAGCGCCGACTCGATGATCGAGGGCCGCACGAAGGTGATCGGGACCTTGCCCTCCCACTGCTCGACGAGCGCCCGCTCGCCGAGCGCCTTGGTGAAGGGATAGGCGTCGGGCCAGCCGAGCGAGAGCGCGCGCGCCGTGCCCGCCTTGACGAGCTCGTCGCTGACCCACTCCTCGCGGAGCTTCTCGGCTCGCGCCGCGATGAGGTGGTCGCCGGCCGCGCCGATCTCGCCCCGCGCCTTCTTCGTGAATTCGCTGCAGCTTCTCGGGCTTGCGCGACTCGGCCTGCAGGTCGTCGCGCAGGCGCCGGGCGAGGCGACCTCGTCCTCCCAGCGGACGTCGAGGGTGAAGCGGTTCTCGCTGAGCAGCTCCTCCTTGGCCTCGCCCTGGTGCGTGCTGGCGACGTAGGCGGTCGACACCGCGATCAGGTGGGCGGCTCGACCCGCAGTCGGCCATCGCGGCGGCCACCCGGGACGGGCCGAGCAGGTTGATCTCGACCGCCTGGGTCAGCGGCGCGTCGAAGGACACGGTCGCGGCGGAATGGATGACGACGTCGGCCGCGGCGAGCGCCGCCCGCCCGTCCTCGTCGAGGCCGAGACCGTCCTGCCCGACGTCACCGGACACGGCGCGCACCCGTCGGGCCACCTCGTCGGCGAAGCCGTCGCCGAGCTCGTCGCGCAGCCGGTCGAAGCAGTCGTTCTTGATGACCTCGCGGGCCAGCCGGGCGCTGGCGTCGGCCCGGCGCCCGGGCCGGATCGAGGACGGTGATCTCCGCCTCGGGGACGCAGCGCAGGATCCGCTCGACCAGGGCCGTGCCCAGGAACCCGGTGGCGCCGGTGACGAAGAAGCGCTTGCCCGCGGAGGTCCCGCTCGATGGGCATCAGAAATGTCTACCACCGCCGGCCGAATCTGTCTACCATTTGGTAAGTGACCAGCTCCAGCGTCACCAGCGACCGCATCCTCGACGCCGCCCTGTCCTCCTTCGCCAGCCGGGGCTACGAGGCGACGTCGCTCGACGCCGTGGCCAAGGAGCTCGAGCTCACCAAGCAGTCGATCCTCTACTGGTTCCCCTCGAAGGACGCCCTGCTCGAGGCGGTGATCGCCCGCAGCGCCACCGACCTGTCGGCGGCGCTCGAGTCCGCGCTGCAGCGGGCGGGGGAGGGATGGGACCGGGTCGAGGCGGTCGTGCGCTCGGTCTTCCGGCTGGCGGCTCGCCAGCCCGAGCTGCTCGGGCTTGCTCCGCGAGGTCGGGCGGCTCGGGCCGCCGGCGGCGACCCAGATGACGCTGGCCCTCGAGCCGCTGGTGCAGCGCGCCTCGTCGTTTCTGGAAGCGGAGATGGACGCGGGCCGATGCGCCGGCACGACCCGCGGCCTGCTGCTTGCTTGGCGATCTACTCCACGGTGATCGGGATGGTGACCGAGGTCGAGGTGCTGCGGGCGCTGGGGGAGGAGCCGACCGCCCGCTCGCTGGTCCGCCGCCGCGCCGACGTGCTGCAGCTGCTGCGCTCGGCGCTGCTGATCGAACCCGCGGTTGAGCGGACCCCGGCCGCGGCGGTCTCCGACACGCCCGCTCGATCGCCGGCACCGCGGCTACTCGGTCGGCTTCGGGATCTTCTTCCGGGGCGGCGCCTTCGGCGTGTAGCGCTTGCTCGCGGATGGGCGGCTTGCGGGCGCCCGGCTGCGTGACGCCGTGGTCTTGGCTCGGTGTCTTCGCCGCCGTGCGTGCGGTCCCGTGCCCCGTGGCCGGCTGGCGGCCTCCTGGGCGATGAGTCTTCGCGTTCGTGGTCCCGTAGCGGTTGATCCGCCAGGCCCGCAGCATGAGCCAGCCGCCGAGGAGGATGAACACGAATCCGATCAGACCGATGAGCAGCGTGAAGGCGAAGCCGATCAGGAAGAGGGCAAACGTCGACGAAGGTGCGCTTGCTCTTCCAGAGGGCAAGAACCCAGGACGCACAGAAGAAGGATGACGCCGGCCAGCAGCCACGCGTCCGGGGCAACGGCGATGGTGTTCTTCCCGGCCTTGGTGACCTTGTTGGCCGAGTTGATGTAGACGGCGGCTGCCGAGGCCGGCCGCCGCGGCCAGGACCAAGCGCCCACGGCGCAAGCTTCGCTCCGAGGGGTCCAGCGTGGACATCGCCGCTTTGCGCTTCTCCGGCGGGATGATCTCGTCCGGATCGGCCGCAGCGTCCGCACCACCGGACGGGGACGGCGCGCCGAAAAGACGCTCCTTGAGCCGGGAGCTCCAGGTCTGAGGCCGGTCTTGTTGCCGTCGCCGGTGGTCCACGTCATGCCGAACTCAGGGTACCGGCGCACTCGGGACTCCCCAAATCACCCCAGCCGGGCTGGTGGGGACGTGGCGCAGGACTACGGTTGGGCTCCGGCATTGCCCCGGACGGGGCGCTTAGCTCAGCTGGTTAGAGCGCAGCCTTCACACGGCTGAGGTCGTGGGTTCGAGTCCCGCAGCGCCCACTCAAATAGGTCCTGTTCACGGCCTTGCGAGTCGTCAACCACTTCGTCTGTGTCCTCCGGCGTGCGCGCTACGTGCGCGAAGGAGTCGTGTTTCTTCGCGCACGATCGCACGATCCCTCGATGCATCCTCTGTACGACCCTTCTGTGCGAGGGCATCGAGGGAGTCGTTGAGCACCTCTTCGGACCCCGGAAACAGGTGTCCGTAGCGGTCAAGCGTGAAGCTGACGGACGTGTGCCCCGCACGCACCGCAACTTCCTTCGGGTGAGCGCCGGCGGGGATCCACAGCGCGACGGTTGTGTAGCGGAGATCGTGCGGGCGGACATGCCCGAGACCGGCTACCTTCGTTGCGGGACCCAAAGCGTTGGCGCCGGACGTTGAGCGACACGGGACCGCCCTCGGGCGCGGTAGAGACGAGGTCCTCCGTGTTGACCAATAGCTCTAGCGTCCTCTTCGGTTGGAGGCGCTTCAAGCCGCATCCCGGCCGGCCGCTGGACGGCCAGCCAACGCCATTGTGAAACGTCTCGGGTGGGTCGAGACGCGCCCTCAAGGGTCCGCTCCGCCGGCCTCCGGCCGCCCTTGACCGCCGCTTGCTAATGGGTCTTGCCCCCGTCCCCGGCACTTCGGGGCTACCCAGACCGACTGCCGTCCCTAGCCCGATGGAATCGGCTGCGGTCCTTCAGGCGTTACCGGGAAAATCCAAATCGGACACGTCGCAGAGGCTCCGATCTGAGCAGATCCATTCTTGGCCGCCACTTCGACCGAGCGGGTCCCATTCGGTGGCGTTACGAGAAATGAGCGAGTGAAAGACCTGCAGTTCACCGCGGAGCCATCGCTTCCCTGCAACAGTGCCGCGGCGATCTGTCCTGGCCGTAGCTCCACGGCAGTTAGAGCAGCTCCATCTGCATCACTTCGTCCGGCCTGGACGATCTGTTGACCCTGCATGTTGAGAGCAGCAGCTCCCGGATACCCGTCGAGAGAGCAGAGAGCGTCACTGACGTTTTGGAATCCAAGCTCTTCCGCCGCTGATCCGGCTCCCACATAACTGGTCTGGATCGAGACAGCAAGCTGGCCGTTGGCGCACGGTGGGGCGACTGGAGCGGCCGGAGCGAACGGAGCGGTCCCAACGGTCGTGGTGCTCGTGGTGGGCGTGCTTGGAGCCGCGGAGCTCGTCGAACTTTCGCTCGCCGACCTGATGGGACTGGTCGTCGAACAGGCGGCCATGCCCAGGGCCAAGAGAGCCAGAACCGAGACCGTCGATCGCGCCCTCACGAGCACAGATCGTACGCCCCAAGGTTGAGATGTACTCGCCCCGGAGGTGCCGCAGTCCACCGGGAAGGTGTTATTCGGGCGTAGGCGGGCGTTCCTGCATCTCTCTGATGCGTCTCAGGGTTTCTGCGAACTGCTCACGCTGTCGTCCGTAAACGGTCCGAACGATCTCCCCGCGAGAGCCTCCCGGGAAGAGTTCGACGTCCAGGCTTCTTGCCAGGAACTGACACGAGCCATCCTTGGACCCCACGAAGTAGTGATGTAGCACGGGACTGCCGGACTGATCGTTGGGATTGTCATCCTGGTCGGAACTGGAATCATCGGGCTGTATGTCTGGGAAATCAGTCGTTCTAACTGGCAGTTCTGAGCACTAACGACGCGTCCCCCGAACGCCGGTCAGGTGGGGCACCCGCGAGCGCACCAGGTCCCGCTCCTCCACCTTCCGGGCGGTCGTCGGCTCGGCTCCGGAAGGTGATGGCTGGCAGACCGCTGTCCGGCATGCCCGTTGTCCGTTCCGCCAAAGGGTGTGAAACTCGAGCGTCAGCGACCGAGGAGGAGTTCGATGCCGAAGTACCTTGTCCAAGCGTCCTATATCGGCGATGGGGTCCAGGGACTCCGCAAGGAGGGGGGCACGGCCCGTCGAGCCGTCGTCGAAAAGGCATGTTCCAGCGTGGGCGGAAAGCTTGACGCGTTGTACTACTCGTTCGGCGAAACGGATGTCGTTACGATTATGGATCTGCCAGACAATGTGACCGCTGCCGGTGTCGCTCTGCTGGTCGCTGCCAGCGGCACGATAGACATCAAGACCACCGTCTTGCTAACTCCGGAAGAAGTCGACGCTGCAGTGAAGGTGGGAGGCGACTACCGCCCACCAGGAGGCTAAGGGGGGGTCGTCGCCCCTTCCCAGTGCCCAAAAAAAGGGGGGGGGGCGGGAGTAGTGCCCCAGTTCGACGGGAGCGAGCGACACTCTTCGGCACTTCCGAGGCAGGTGCGGACTCGTCGATTCGAGCAGCTGCAAACATGGTTGCGTGCCAATCCCCGATGATTCGCTTCGGTCGGTGATCGGGGAATCGCCCAACGAACGAGAACAGCATCGTCGATCACTCTGGGAGTACTACGACCGGCGAGTGACCGGGCGCTTGCCTGGCTTGGCCAACGCCCACGCCTACTGGACCGGTCTAGGCGTCACCGTCGAAGTCGAAGACATCGCTGCTGAAGCTGTGCGGCTTGAACGCCTCCTTCGTGAGCTGTCCGCGGTCCGCTTCGTCGAAGTAGGTGCCGGACCAGGCACTTTCACCGGATACCTTGCGGGGAGGGGCATCGCCGTCGACCAGAGTCGAAGGGCGCTGGACGTTCTGCGCACCGTTGCTCCCGAAGTACCAGTGATCCAGGCAGATGCCACTGCCCTACCCGTGCCAGCCCACGCCTTCGACCGCTTCTTCTCCGCCCACCTCTATGGCTTGCTTCTTCCGAGTGAGCGTGAACCCTTTCTTGCCGAGGCGCACCGGGTTGCGTCCGAGGTCGTGATCCTCGACGCCGGTCGCCCCCTAGGAGTGAGCGCCGAGGATTGGCAGGAGCGAACCCTGCCGGGGGGAGGTCGCTACAGAGTCTTCCGCCGCCACTTCAAGGCGGACGCGTTGGCCGCCGAAGTCGGCGGTGTGGTCCTGTTCGCCGGGCAGTTCTACGTGCTAGTGGGCACTGCGGCCGTGCCCGGTATCGCACACCCGATGTACGGCCCCGATGGCCCGATCGGGCCTCGGCTTCGTACGTGTCCCAGTTCGTGGCAGGGCGCACTAACAGACCTCGTCCCGCCTGCAGATTAGGTAGGGAAGGCTTTCGTTTCTCTGTACCAAGAGATGGGATCACGCTTGACCGCCTCCCACCGTCGCTTTCCGGATGCGGCCAACAGAGCCTGCAGTGACGCGTCTCTGCTCGCACGCTGCCACAGGGCTTGTCGGCTCTGGCCGAGGGACTCGGCAATCTGCTCCCACGACAGCCCAGCCGAGCGCGGCAAACGAGATTGCTTCCTTCTGGGCCGCGTCAAAGTAACGACTAAATGCAGCCGCTACTTGAAGGACTTCCAGCGGGTCGGGGTCTGCAGTTGTCCTAATGCGCTCCCATGCTTCCCAGAGCGACTCCGAGGGTTTCACCATCCCAATACTGAACGAATCGCCCCCGTCTGTCAACACTCGTTTACAACAGTGAGGTGCTGGCTGGGCCAAAACTCTCCCTCCGACCTGTCCCCGCACGCCGGGATGGGGCACTATCGAGCCCCTGGAGTTCGCTCAGGAATCGGAGTCGTGGCTCAGTCCCAGACCTGACGATGGATGAGACCTCAGATGGTCCGAGTCGGAGGGAACACCAAGTGCGTCGCGGTGCCCGGCCTCCTAGGATCGTAGCCGTGGCCGGAACGGTCCGAGACCGAGCGCAATCAGTCGCCTCCCGCCTTCGACCTCGGATCCGCGAGCACAACCTCACCTTGGTCGCAGCAGGCGTGGCCTTCTACGCGTTCTTGGCGTTCGTGCCCGCTCTTATCGCGTTCATCTCGATCTACGGACTCGTCGCCGACCCGGCCAACGTCACCCAGCAAGTAGCGGACGTCGCGTCCGCGCTCCCAAAGGCGGTTCAGGACTTCCTCATCTATCAGCTCAATTCCATAATCCGCGCCAACCGGGCCGGAGTATCGATAACGCTCATCGCTGCGGTCGCACTGGCGCTATGGAGCGCGTCAGGAGGGATGGCGGCGCTTATCACCGGGGTCCACGTCGCCCACGAGCGGGTTCAGCCCAAGAGTCTTGTCAAGAAACGCGGCAAAGCATTGCTGCTGACCTTTGGCGCGATCGTGTTCCTGGGCGTCGTGGTCTTTGTGATCGCGGCGCTCCCGCCACTCTTGTCGAACGCCGGCTTCGGCTCGGGTGGTCGTGTCGCGTTGGGCATTCTCCGCTGGCCGGTTCTCGCGGCCGCGATGGTCGTGGGCATCGGGCTCCTGTATCGATTCTCTCTGAAGGATGCCCCTCGCGGATGGATGGGCATCGTCACGCCAGGGGCGGTTGTTGCCATGGTCGGTTGGCTGATCGCCTCTGCTCTCTTTGCCCTCTACACCGCGAATTTTTCGAGTTACAGCAAGACCTACGGCGCGCTCGGCATCGATCGTTGTCCTGTTGCTCTGGTTATGGCTTAGTTGTTTGCTCGTGCTTGTGGGCGCCGAGGTCGACGGCTCAAGCTGATCTCGGACTCACACCCGGCCGGCATCGCGAGGCCGCATCACCTGCAGGGCTCGACCCGTGTCAGAGCTGAGTGGCAAGTGGCGGAAGCGGCGGCAGCCCGGATTTGCCGATGGGCGGGGATCGCCGTGGAACGGCTTCGACCGAGCGAGCAGGACGCCACGTCTTCGCTGGAAGCGCTGACTATCCCTTACCGCCGGTCGGGTGCCACCCTGCGGCACGACTGGCGCACCCCCTTGCTCGCTAAAACGTGTGCCAATGACCTCGTTCATGCTCCTCGTCTGAGAGGGACTCGCACCACCACTGCTCCCACTCGTCCCATCCCTCCAGTCCGGGGGCCGCATGGATCGGAGCCTGAAGCGGCCTGGCGGGTCACGGAGGTCAATCCGGACTGGGATCCGAGCGAGCGCCGCTGGAAACGACTTGCCAAGGCCCGTGAAGAGTCATACCCGGCACAAGCCATGGCCGTCTACCTCAAGCTCGCCGATCGTGAGCTCGAGCACACAGGTCGCGCTTACTACCAGCGGGCAGTCGCGTTGCTCGCCAATGCACGACGTGCAGCCGATGCGGCCGGTCAACTGCGAGCGTTCTCTGACCACCTCGCTTCGCGCCGAGAGCAGTTCCGCAGAAGGCCGGCACTCATCGAGATCCTCGATCGGTCCGACTTGCGCTGACTCGTGACACTTGGGGGAACGTTCGTCGTAGAGCCCCGTCTCGGCAATCAGATGTTCCGGTCGACCCACACGGCGAGCCACTGGGCCAACCCGGCTTCGTCCATGTGGCCTGCGGCGACCGACAGCATCGCCGTGACGGCCTCTTCCGTCGGCACGTGAAGCTTGTGGTCATTCAAGGACGCAGAACATGGTGGCGCAGCTCCACGCCAGACGCTTGTTTCCGTCCAGGAGCGGATGATTCCGAGAGATGCGTACTGCGGCACCGCTGCCTGATCGAGGAACTCGGAGTACATGTCGGCGCCTCCGAACGAAGCCTGCGGAGCATGCAGTGCCGAATCGAGCAGGTTGATCCGGGTCGTGCGAGCCAGGACATGAGCATCGATCCCGGTCACGGCCTCGGCGATGGCCAGCGCTTCAGCCAGAGTCAGATACCTCACTGAGCCAAACGGTCGAGAATCTCCTTGTCCCGTTCAGTCAACTTGCGCAGTGTCTCGACGAAAACCTTGTCCTGCTTGACCTTCTCGATCTCGGCCTGCAGCGCCTCTATCACCAACGCGTTCACGCTCATCCCCCGAGCGCGGGCCACGACTTCGACGGTCTCGGCCAACTCGTCGGGCATCCGGACCGTCGTCACCTTTTTCTTCACGCGATCATGATGGCAAGCAATCACATGCAGTGGTGCCAGGGGACTCGAAACGATGGGGCCGGCGTGCGCGCCACGTGCGCGAACGAACCGAAAACAGGGGGAAACAGGGCGCAACAGCGATCAAGTCATTTGTCGTCTGAGCTGGGCTTTCCCGGGGTAACCCCAGGTGACGGAAAGGGGCTGGAAGCGATTCACACGGCTGAGGGTCGTGGGTTCGAGTCCCGCAGCGCCCACTCGTTTTCGTCCTGGCCAGAGAATTGCGTGTCGCTGGCGAGTACTTCTGTGGCCTCGCGTCGCACACGTCCGCCGACTGGTACTCAAGAATCTGACGACTCGTCCGGCTCTGGACAATCAGGAAAAGCCAGCGAATGCCTATTTCAGATCGCTGACCATCCGCCGCTTCGCCCTGCGGCCCCAACGCTTGATTTGCAAACTCGGATCCCAGCTGGCGCGGTCCGCGAGCGTGACGCCTCTTGCTTGAACCCTGAAGCCCAGCGGAGGAAGTGAGCCTTCTTGCCTCACGATCAACCACCAGGTTTGGCGTTGGTGATACCAGTCAATGGGTGTGCCTTTCAGCCCACAGTCGCGCAACCAGCCGTCGATTGTCTTCCGTCTGTAGTTCGCGGCACCCGCGGAGCCCCCGCCTTTGGGGTAAATCCATCCCTCGACCTCGTTTTCTGGCCCATCGCGATGCACGAATGTGACCGCAGCCATCCCTGTGGGAGCCAACGCCTCGCGAACAGCTGCGAGGAGGACTCTCGTCATGGCCGGGCCGGTGTGCGAGGCAATGGAGTTCGCGAGCACAAAGTCGAATGCACCAAGTCCCGACACGTCGAACTCGTCGTTATGCACGAACGTCGGCTTCTTGATCTCGAGTACGTCACGGCCAATCTCCTTCTCAATGGCCTCGTCGATGAGCCAGGTATTGGGTTCTAGACCCGTGTAGCCGCCCGGATTCAGATATGAGATGAAAAACCGCCCAGCTCGCAATGAGCCACAGCCGATGTCGAGCAGACGATGCTCGGCCCGGAGCCCGAGCGAGTACAGAAGCGACAGTTGCATCGCTCCCTTGAGGTCGTACTCACCGCCGACATAGGTCTTGTAGGTCCTGCCCCCGGTTCTCGGCATCGCCGAAAGCTACCACCAGCTGAAACCGGGAGGTCGTGGGTGGGCAAGTGTGCGATGACAGCGGCCCAACCTGGTTCGAGGACACCGGTAGTTCGGAATGTTCACGTAGGGATCACATTTGCTGCGACCGTGGGGAATTCCCCATGGCGCCACTGTGTGCACCAGAGCAGTCCAGTCGCCCCCGGAGCACAATGGCGAGATGCGGGGAGTCCTCCTGGATGTAGGTGGGGTGTTCTTGGTGCCAAGTCGAGTTCGGCAGATCCAAGAACTTGGCGAACCGATAGGAGGCCTGGCTGACGACCAGTTTGATCGAGCCCATTTCCACGGCATGCGTGCCCTCGACCTGGCGAATGTGCCGGGAAGCGAGGACTGGCGTATCTATCTCGAGGCCTATCTCTCGTCACTCGGGGTCCAAGAAGTTCAGCTCGAGGCAGCCATTGCTGCGCTTGCTCCGCTGTGGCGAGGCCCCTCGGTTGACTTGTGGCGACGGATCCTGAGCGAGTCGACCGCCGGATTGCAGACGCTCTACGAAGCGGATCTCAGATTGGGAATCGTGAGCAATTCGGACGGCCGTGTCGAAGAGGAACTCATCCGAGGCAAGATCTGTCAGGTCGGACCGGGTCACGGCGTTCCGGTCCTGACGATCGTTGATTCTGGGGTTGTGGGCGTCGCGAAACCGGATCCGGCCATCTTTGGGTTTGCACTTCCAGCGCTCGGCTTGGATCCTTCCGATGTGATCTATGTGGGAGACAGCGTGAAGTACGACATCCGCTCAGCGGAGGCAGCTGGAATGACGGCAGTACATTTCGATCCCTTTGGACTCTGTGACGTACGGGACCACGCTCATGTCGCTGACGTCGGTGAGGTGCTCCGTCTTGTGTGACATCCAAAGCTGAGGAGCTGAGGAGCTGAGGAGCTGAGGAACAGCGTCCGAACGCTGCAGAAAGACGAACTTCTTCCACTCTTGGTCGCTCAGCCGACGGGCCTTGTTCGCTCTGGCCGACGCACCAGATCAACCAGCTTTCGTCAGCCCTGTTCGCTCCCGATGCGGCGCTCGACGTGCTGGAGCTCGATCCACAGCGGGATCAAGAACCAGATATAGGCGTTGGTGAGCGTGTACTCCTTGTCCTGGTAGCGCGTCACCATGGCGCCGACGTCGCTGATGCGAACGCGGTCGTCCTTGCTCTGGTACGTCTTGACTCGGTCCAGAATCTCCACCAATTCTTCTTTGGATGACACCTCCATCCCGAAGTGGTCCATGTTCGGCGTGACCATGAATTCGTCCTTCGCCGGCAACAGGTAGAGGAACTGGCCTAACGACCCGGTGTAGAGAATGAGGGGGTTCCCTTTCTCCGTGCTGTTGTCTCCCTCGATCCACCCGAAGACCTCGGAGTAGAAGTCCAACAGTGCGGCCCGACCCTCCTCGTCCATGATCTCGGCGTCAACGCTGATCGCCACGTGATTGATCCGTGGGGCGAACGGGGTCGGACTCATGAGGACAGCCCCGGTTGGACCATCACCTTGCTCGGTATCTCCCCTCGCGCAAGCCGCTCCATGGAAACCATCACGTCGCTGAGTGGAATGTTGTGTGGTTCGATCAAGGCGTCAAACGGCAACGTGTCCCCGGCGAGCAGGTCCACGGCCGGCTGGAAGCCTTCGTCGTTGTAGTTGTAGGCGCCGATGATCTCGAGCTCGAAGATGATCATGCGGTTCTGGTTGATCCGGGGCGGTTCGAAGCCGGTCCCGACGATCACCAGCGTGCCTGCGTAGTCGAGCTGCCCGACCCCCGCCTCGGCCGCGCTGGCGTGGCCCGAGCATTCGAACACGACGGCGTAGGGCTCCGCCACCGGAAGGGCCATGGGTGGCTGCTGAAGCATGTCGGGCGTCACGGCCCGGGTGGCCCCGACATCGAGGGCCTGCTGCCGTCGGACCGCGGAAGGCTCGCTCACGGTGATGTCGAAGATCCCCTGGGCGCGCAGCACGGCGACGAGGAGAAGGCCGACCGGGCCGGCTCCGGTGACAAGCACCCGATCGTCGGGGGCGACGTCAGCGAGCCGCAACGCGTGGAGGGTGATGGCCATCGGCTCGGCCAGCGCGGCGACCCTCGTGGGGAGAGAATCGGGGATCCGGATCAGACCGTCGGCTGCCACCGTCTTGTACTGGCAGAAAGCACCTCGATAGCCGACGAAGTCGGCCGTGGCGCGGTGCAGGCATACCGAAGGGCGGCCCCGTCGGCAGGGCCGGCAGACGCCGCAACCCGGAGCCGGGTTTCCGACCACCCGGTCGCCGGGAGACCAGCCAGAGCCCGTGGCCGCGGCGGCCACGATGCCCGACCACTCGTGCCCGAGAATGGCGCCCGGTTTGGCGTATCGCTCCAGCACCATGTGCAGATCGGAGCCGCAGATGCCGCACTCGGCGATCTCGACGAGCACCTCGCCGGGTCCTGGCTCGGGACAGGGCACGTGCTCGACGGCAATTCTGCCGTCGCCCACATACACGGCTGCCGGCATGAGTCCTGGTGGCACGACGGCAACACTACGGACTTGGTCCGACCGGGTGCGTCCGTCGACGAGATCCGCTCCCGTATCGGCCTGCTTCTGGCGCTCGTGGCTGTCCGACAATGTCAGCGCCCCGTCCAGGCGGGCGGGCGTTTTTCGAGGAACGCGGCGACGCCCTCACGGGCATCGGCCGACCGTGTCGCCTCGGCCAGTGCACGCTCGGTCAGGCGCCAGCCGATTTCGTCGGCGTCCGCGGCGAGCTCGTTCACGGCGGCGAGACACGCCTGGACAGAGACCGGCGCGTTGGAACAGATGTCCTGGGCCAGACGGACGGCGCCCTCGAGTGCACCGCCGGCTTCGGTCAGGACGTTCACAAATCCAGCTTGATACCGCGCGGCGCATCGATGGGTCGCCCAGTGAGGATCAGCTGACGCGCCATGTTCAGCGGGAGCGCGCGCGGCGCCCGGAACAGCCCGGCGCAGGTGGGCACCACCCCGATGGACACTTCGGGGAGGCCGAACCGGGCCGTCTGTGACGCGACGACCAGGTCGCAGGCCAACACGAGCTCGAGCCCACCACCGAGCGCCGGGCCCTCCACGGCGGCGATCAGCGGCTTGCTGCGCACACGCCGGATCAGGCCGTATTCGCCCCCTCGCTCGGTGACGTAGTCGCCACGGGCCGTGAGATCGCTCCCGGCTGAGAACACGTCGGGCGTGCCCGTCAGGATGCCGGCCCACAGTTGCTCGTCGTCGTCGAGGTGGTTGAGTGCGTCGTCGAGGGCGTCCGCCAACGCGCGGTCGATCGCGTTGCGCTTGGCGGCTCGCTCCATGGAGATGATCAGGACATGGCCTTCTCGGCGCTGCCCGACGAGCTCGGTAGTGCGGCCACTCATGCTGCTCACGCGCGCCTCCGATCGCAGACTCCGCAGGGTGGTTCACGTTAGCGTTGTCGACATCGGCTGCCCGTTCGCCACGCCGGACGCTCAGCACCTTCGCCCCTTGTGGCATCCGGGCGAAGGAGAGACGAGGACCCCGTGTGGTCGTGCGCTCAGGTCCCGGCCATTGCCACGACCGGTTTGTTGAGGGGCCTACCGCCCATGGAGCCGAAGAACGCGGCGTTGTACGAGAAGATCCCGCCGTCGGAGGCAACGAAGCGGTAACCCGAACCGTTGTGGTTGGACTCCATCCCGACGATCGGCGCGTTGAGGTGCAAGCTGCCGGTGGAGCCGTAGAAAGGCGCACCGAAGGAGAAGATGCCGCCGTCAGAGGCGACCTCCCAGTACCCGCCGGTCTGTGCGTCGGCAGCCATCCCGACGATGGGCCGGTTCAGTGCTCTGCCGCCCATCGATCCTTGGAACGTGGCGTCGCCGTAGCTGAAGATCCCCCCGTCCGAGGCCACCAGCCAGTACCCCTTGCCGTCGGGTGTCGCGGCCATCGCGACGATCGGGCTATTGAGATGAATGCTCCCGGCGCTGCCGTAGAAGCCTGCGTCGCCGAAGGAGAAGATGCCCCCGTCGGTGGCCACCTCCCAATACCCCTTGCCGTCTGGAGTCGTTGCCATCCCGACGATCGGTTGGTTCAGCGGCCTACCGCCCATGGAGCCGAAGAAGCCGGCGTCGCCAAAGGAGAAGATGCCGCCGTCCGATGCCACCTCCCAGTACCCCCGCCGTCGTGGGTCAGTGCATCGGCGACCACCGGCCGGTTGAGGTGAATGCTGCCGGTCGAGCCGCAAAACGGAATGTTGCCGTAGTCGAACACGCCTCCATCGGTGGCAGAGAGGATGTAGCCGTTGGGGCCGCCGGCCGGCGCGTTGCAGGGCACCTCAATGGTCGGCCCGGGCGTTCCCGCGTCGCCCGTCAGCTGGGGGTCGTGGTGGAACTGAGGCCACGCGCCGGTTTCGTTGACGCTCGAGCCCTTGCCGTTGGTGTCGTCGATCTCCCAGTGGGTGATCACGCCCGTGAGGGCGCCGCTGATGTCCGCGTAGCCGGCGCCCGTGATGCCGATGTGGCCGTCGGGGTCGTCGGTCACGAGCGGCGAGCTCTGATAGCCGTCGTTCGTGCCGAGGGTGGCCACCTGGGCGCCCGAACGCCCGTCGAAGATGTCGATGCCCTGTGTCGTCGGGACGATGACGTCCTGGTATCCGCCGCCGGTCAGGTCGGCTGTCACGGGCGAGCCGATGACCTCGCCGCTGGCCGCGGCCGACCACACGACGTTGCCATTGCTGCCGTTGAGGACGTAGATGGTGCCGCCCGAGCCAGCCTGGGTGCCCTCGACGACGTCGAGCTGCCCGTTGCCCTGGACGTCGGCGAGTGCCGGCGAGTCGGCCGTGATGCCGTTGAGCACCTGGCTCCACGCCAGCCCGCAGCCTGTGTTGAGGGCGAACACCCGGTTCGAGTCCGACGCGCCGGAGTAGTAGCTCCCGTCACCGATGGCGATCCCGACAGCACCGCCCGCCAGGAACTGGCCGACGGCAGGTGACGAGCGGTCGATGTTCTGGTTGGTGTTGTACTGGCAGACGAGGCCGCCCGCCGGATTGCCTGTGAACAAGTTCCCGGCGGTCGAGAGGATGCGGATGTGCCCGCCGTTGTAATAGGTCTGCCCGTAGGCGATGCCGGCGGTCGAGTCGCCGCCGCTGATGATCTGCATGTCCCCGTCGGCGTAGAGGTCGGCGACGGCCGCCGTCGAGTAGACGGAGTCGGCCTGGAACCAGGGGAACCCGGCCAGGACCGCACCGTTGGCCGCTCCGAGCGCGTAGGTGTTCTGACCGAGGGAGCCGGCCTCGACGCCATAGCCGTCCGCATAGGCCGCGACAGTCGGCGAGGCCTGCACGGCCGAGTGCGGCGTCGGGTCCGTCGGCGGGTTGTTCGCCACCTGGAACCATTGGTCGCCGCCGTTGGGCGCGATGGCTTGGTACCCGCCCACTGTCGAGTTCGCCGCATCACCCGAGCCGATGTAGACGGTGTCGGTCCCGTTGGCATCGATGGGCGCGACCGAGGGCGAGGAGTTGAGCGGGGCGCCCGCGTGGTACGGCCAGCCGCCGACCGGTGTGCCGTTGGCGACGTGGAGCGCCCAGACGAGGCCGGCGGTGTCACCAACGACGACGGCGGGTTGCCCGTCGAGATTGGCGACGTTGGGCGAGGACAACGCGGTCGGGTTGTTGCCGTCGGGGAGGGTCTGGCTCCACGTCTGGTTCGCGACGAAACCGGCCGAGTGTGCGACCTCGTCGGCCTGGGCGACGGGTGCCGCCGGAAGGGAGATCGTCAGAGCCAGGGCGGTGGCCCCCCCCAAGATCGATGCCGGAAGGATGGACCTGGGTCGGCGTCGTCTCACGGATCTCCCTTTGCGTTGTCTGCGGTTGCGGCGGTCATGGGACCGCAGGTGGCAACGCTACGGACGACCCATACGTACTAAATCGGCAACCCGCTGCCCGACCTTGAACCATCGACACCTTCCGCCACCTCAAGATGAGCCCAGTATCGTGCGTGGATTTGCCGCGCTGCGACTGATCTCCCGCAAGCGCCGTTGGATGCAACGCTGCGATGCATCGGGGGTAGGTACGGCTGAACAGGTATGAAGCCTTTTAGGGGCAGTTGCCGCGTACCATGCTCCCGGTGATCGGCTCGTTCACGAATCGGCTGGCGCGCTGATGGGCCGGCGCATCCGATGGCTCGGCGTGATCATGGTTGCCTGCCTGGGTCTCGTCACGGCGCAGTTGGTCAATATCCAGCTGGTCAAGGCAAAGGCGCTGCAGACCTCACCGTTCAATCCGCGCGTTGCGGTACTGGCGACCCACAACCCGCGAGGAACGATTTATGCGGCCGACGGCACCGTGCTGGCCAAGTCCATCCCGACGCCGGCGGGGACCAATCGGAAGGATTATCCCTACGACTACGTGCGCCAGTACCCCCAAGGTGCCCTCTTTGCAGGCATCACCGGCTACGACTCTGTCTTGTCCGGTGCGGTGACCGACATCGAGAACGAGTACAACGCCTATCTCGGTCCTCACACGGAGTCGGCCCAGTCCCTCAGCCAGCTGCTCTTCCGGGAGAAACTGCCAACCACGACCGACGACGTGACGCTGACGGTCGAGCCCAAGCTCCAGCAGGCGGCGTTGGCCGATCTGTTGGCAACCCCAGGGCACAACGACGGAGCAGTCGTCGTGCTCAATCCCAAGACCGGCGCTGTCCTCGCCATGGTCTCGAACCCGTCCTACGACCCCAATGCCCTCGTGAGTACCTCGTTGGCAGCCAACAACCTCGCCTACGTCGCCTACACGCGTCCCGATGGCCACGAGAATTTCTTGCCGCTGCGACCCATTGCAAACTCCGAGAGTTCTTCTCCCGGGTCGACCATGAAGGTCGTGACGTCGACCACGGCGTACAACCTCAAGCCTTCTCTGATCGGGTTCGACTACCCCCAAGCGCCCTGTCAGAGCTTCCCCGACGACGGCGGGCATCCGCTCTGTAACGACGGGAGTTCACCGGCCAACGCTGTTCCGTGCGGAGGCACCATGGCCAACGACATGTTGGCGGCCTCGTGTGACCCCGGCTACGGCGACCTCGGCGTCCAGGAAGGCGTGGCGACGTTGCGCCAACAGGCTGAATTGTTCGGCATCAACTCCGTGCCGCCCATCGACCTGCCCGCCGTGGGTCAGCAACCGACGGCAGGAGTCGATTGCGTCAACGCTGCAGACACTGCCGGCGAACGCGCAGAGGCTCCAGGCGGACTCCGCGATCGGGCAGGAGACGGTGAAGGACACGGCGCTGCAGAACGCAATGATCGCGGCGGGGATCGCCAATGGCGGGGTGATCATGACGCCGCACCTGATGTCGTCGATCACCAGTTCGAACGGTCAGCGCTGGTCAAGACGTACACGCCGACGCCCATGCCGCGGTCGGCCTCGCCGGCGGCGGCACAGGCGGTGACCTCGTTGATGGAGAGCGTCATCACGAATCCACAGGGCACGGCAGCCGGGGTCGGATTCCCGCCCTATTTGTGCGCTGCCGTCAAGACGGGGACGGCACAGTTCGGGGCGGACCGACGGTGAGGTCGACGACTGGATGATCGGCTTCGCGCCGGCGAACAACCCCCAGATCGCGGTGGCGGTGGTCGTCCCGTTCCAGAACATCTCCTCTGACGGCGCCGGCATTGCGGGCCCGATCGTCAACAAGGTCATGCAGTCTGCGTTGCCGCAGGGTTCGGTCCAGCAGCCCTGCACCGTGGCGGCGCCGCCGGCTTCGGACTTTCCGCCTTCGCCCTGAGCCTGACCAGAGCGAGTCGACTTTGGCCTCAGCGCCCACCCCAGCACCAGGTGCACCTGGGTTTCGGTTGCCTGTACACTACCTGCGTGCCTACGCAGATAGTTGAAGCTCCGGCCGCCGAGGAGTTCCGCTCCGCGGTAGGGATGCTCAAGCTGCTGGGCGACGAGACCCGGCTGCGGGTGATCTGGGCCCTCCTTGAGGGAGAGCACTCCGTGAACGAGCTGGCCGAGATGGCGGGGGCACAGCCAGCGGCGGTGTCGCAGCATCTCGCCAAGCTTCGGCTCGCCCGGCTGGTGCGGAGCCGCCGCCAGGGGACCCGCATCTTCTACGTGGTGGACGACGTGCACGTCCGCCGCCTGGTCGAGGAAGTCGTGACGCACGCCGACCACGTGACCGCCCATGGGTGAGGACCATGTCCACGTCCACGTGAGCGGAGCCGGCGAGGGGTCGGCCGACACGGACCGTCGTGCGCTCGTCGTGTCGCTTCTCCTCCTCGTCGCCTTCATGGCCTTCGAAGTGGGTGCGGCCGTGGCGTCCAACTCGCTGGTCCTGCTGGCCGACGCCGGACACATGCTCGTCGACGTCGGCGCAATCGCCGGCTCGCTGGTGGCGATCCACCTGGCCGCCCGGCCCGAGACGCGCTCGCACACCTACGGGATGAAGCGCGCCGAGATCCTGGCGGCGGCGGCCAACGCCATCGCCCTGCTCATTGTCTCGGCACTGGTGACCTGGGACGCGGTCGTGCGTCTCCTTCACCCTTCGACGGTCGACGGCGCCGTCTTGATCGTCGTCGCAGGCGTCGGGGTTGCGGTGAACGTCGTGGCCACGCTGACCATGGCTCGGGCGAACCGGCGGTCCCTCAACGTCGAAGGGGCCTACCGGCACATCCTGACCGACCTCTACGGGTTCGCCGGAACCCTGATCGCCGGCGTCATCATCGTCCTCTGGGGCTTTAACCGAGCCGACGCCATCGCGTCTCTCGTGGTGGTGGTGCTGATGCTGAAAGCGGCCGTCGAGCTGTTACGACCCTCGTTGCGCATCCTGCTCGAGGCGACGCCCGACGACATCGATCTCGACGAGGTGCGCCAGCACCTGCTCGAGCTCCCCGAGGTCGAGTCGGTGCACGACCTGCATGCGTGGACGCTCACCTCGTCGCTGCCCATCCTCACGGCCCACATCGTGGTGACCGACGAGTGCTTCAACACCGGAGAGGCGGGACGCGTGCTCGACCACCTCCAGGAATGCTTGACGGGCCACTTCGATGTCGAGCACTCGACGCTGCAGTTCGAGTCGGTGGGTCACATCGAGCACGAGCTCGGCGGGCACTCCTAGGTTGCGGCGAGCCGCCGCCTCCCTTCGCTGAGAGGCCGGGGGTCAAACGCGGCGACCAACTCGACGTGCTCGGTCATCGGGAAGATGTCGAAGGCACGCAACGCGGAGAGGTCCCAACCTGCATCGAGCAGGACTCGTGCATCTCGTCCGAACGAAGACGGATCGCAGGAGACGTACACGAGCCGTTCGATGGATGCCGCGTGGGTGGCAAGCGCCCCCATGACGTGAGTTCCCGCACCCTCCCGGGCCGGGTCCAGCACCACGACCGCTGGGTGACCGATCCGCGCTGCGACCAGTTCGGGAGTCACCTCTTGTTGGAGCACACGAAGCGAAGCAAGGCCGGTGCCGTTGTGACGGAGGTCGGCGCAGGCTCGACGGTCCCGCTCCACGGCGATGACCGAGCCCTGGGCGCCCACCCGTTGGGCCAAGGGGACGGCGAAGAGTCCGGCGCCGGCATAGAGGTCGACGACGGCCGCCCCTCGGCAGTCACCCACAAGACCGAGGACGGCGGAGAGCAGGGCAGTGGGCGCGCCGATGTGCGCCTGCCAGAACACACCTGCGGAGATGCGAAAGGCGTGCCCGTGCACCTGCGTGTGCACAGCGCCCGGCGGCCGGCGCACCGTGCCGCGTATCACGAGGCCGGCCTCGATCCCGGGGGGGTGGGGCAGCTGGCGACCGCGCGGGGTCACCGCCACGAGTGCCTCACCCCCGTCCCCCGTCATGATCTCGAGCTCCGCCGTCCCGGGCCACGCAGCCGTGAGGGCGTCGGTGGCCAGGACGGCCGGGTGTGCGACGGGGCAGCTCTCCACGTGCTCGAGCCGGTGCGAGCGATGCCGGTGGAACCCGGTCCTGCCGTCGCGGCCGACCGCGACCCGCACACGGGTCCGCCACGCGAGCCCGTCGCTGTCGCCGTCGACCGGCTCGACCTCGATCAGGCGCTCCACGCCGGCCAAATGGGTGAGCTGCTCGGCGATACGGGAGGCCTTGAGCCGGCGCTGCGCCGGCAAGCTCGCGTGCTGGAAGTCGCAGCCGCCACATCGTCCGGGACCAGCGTGCGGGCAGGGCGGCGCGACCCTGTCCGGGGACGGGGTGACGATCTCCACCGCATCGGCCCGCACGTACGTGGAATTGAGAGAGGTCACCCGGGCCTGCACACGTTCTCCGGGGAGGGCATGCCGCACGAAGACGATGCGCCCGTCGGGTGCGCGGGCGACGCAGCCGCCCCCGCCGGCGACAGCCCCGACGTCCAGCTCCAGCAGGGCATCGTCCTCCGCGTTCGCCACGATGGAAGCGTAGGTGGTGGCACCGGTACCGCTCTTGACCAGCAATTCCGAAGAATCTCTGTCTGGGGTGTCGATCCGGAGGCGGCCCGATCGTCGTAGGGACGACACCACACCACCAAGGAGGACATGATGCGCTACCTGTTGATGATCGCTCTCGATGAAGCCCAAGGACCCGGGGAGGACGTGACGCCCCAGTACGCGGCCTTTGGCAAGGAGATGGCCGAACGGGGCGTGCTGCTCGGTGGCGAGCGTCTTCACCTCACCAGCGACGCGACCACCGTGCGCGTCCGCAACGGCGAGACCCTCGCGACCGACGGCCCCTTTGCCGAGACCAAGGAGCAGCTCGCGGGCTACTACCTCGTCGACTGCAAGAATCTCGACGAGGCGATTGAGGTCGCCGCCAAGATTCCCGGTGCCCGGGACGGTTCGATAGAGGTGAGGCCGATCTGGGAGATGTAAGGGTTGAGGCCGCGGTCGCCGAGGCGTTCCACGCGGAATGGGGCCGGGTCGTCGCGACCCTGGTCCGGCTGACTGGCGACTGGGATCTGGCCGAGGAGTGCGCGCAGGACGCTTTTGCGGTGGCCTTGGAACGCTGGCCCCGCGACGGCGTCCCGCGCCGTCCCGGCGCCTGGCTCACGACCGTCGCGCGCAACCGCGCGGTCGATCGGGTGCGGCGCGCACAGCTCGGCGTGGCAAAGACGCTCGAGGTGGCCGCGATGGAGACCGGTGAGGACGGGGTGCCCGTGTACGACCAGGCAGCCGACGGCGACGAGGTGCCAGACGACCGGCTCCGCCTGATCTTCACCTGTTGCCATCCGGCCCTCCCGTTCGAGGCGCGGGTGGCGTTGACGCTGCGCACGCTGGCGGGGATGACGACCGCCGAGATCGCCCACGCGTTCTTGATCCCCGAAGCCACGATGGCCCAGCGGTTGGTGCGAGCAAAGCGGAAAATCCGCAACGCCGGCATTCCTTTTGTCGTGCCGCCCGCACATCAGCTGATGGAGAGAACCGAAGCCGTGCTTGCGGTCATCTACCTGCTCTTCAACGAGGGCTATTCGGCCAGCTCGGGCGCCGATCTCCTCCGGCGCAGCCTGAGCGCGGAGGCGATTCGCCTGGGTCGCATCCTGTGTGCGCTGATGCCCGACGAGCCCGAGACGCTCGGTCTCCTCGCACTCATGTTGTTCCACGACGCCCGCAGCGGTGCACGCGTCGACGAGAACGGCGACCTCGTCGTGTTGGAAGCCCAGGATCGCTCCCTGTGGGACGGCGACGCCATCACCGAAGGTTTTGCTGTGCTCGACGCGGCGGCGCGACTCAAGCGGCCTGGTCCGTTCCAGCTACAGGCAGGGATCGCGTCGTGCCATGTGCATCCGGGCGAGAAGACGGACTGGTCCGAGGTCGCCACGCTCTACGACCGTCTCTTCGAGATGACGCCGTCCGCCGTCATCGAATTGAACCGCGCCGTCGCCATCTCCATGAGCGTCGGCCCCGAGGCCGGGCTGGTCTTGGTCGATGCGATCGAGCGTGATGGCGACCTGGGCGACTACCACCTGCTCCCGGCCGCCCGTGGCGACATGCTGCGCCGCCTGGGCCGCCGAGACGAAGCGTCCGCGTCCTACCGGCGGGCCTACGAACTAGCAGGGACCGACGCCGAGAGGCGCTTCCTCCAACGCCGGGTGGAGGAGATGACGACGGGGGCACCGCAGGATCCCTCGGTTTGACAGGTCCGAATGCCGTTGCAATCGTCTCGCTCCTGATCGTCCGTCTCCTGGTGCGCCCGGGGCGTCGGACGCGGCGGACGATGCGAGAGGACGGCTGAACCATGTTGCAGGACAGAGTGGCGATCATCACCGGGAGCGGGCGCGGCATCGGCCGTGAGCACGCTCTCTTGTGTGCCTCCCTCGGCGCCAAGGTGGTCGTGAACGACCTTGGCGGCGCCATTGACGGCTCGGGCAAGGACGTCTCGGCGGCCCAGGCCGTGGTCGACGAGATCACAGCCGCAGGAGGCGAGGCGGTGGCCAACACGGACAGCGTGAGCTCGTTCGCGGGTGCCAAAGCCTTGGTCGATCAGGCCGTCTCGAGCTTCGGCGACCTCCATGTGGTTGTGAACAACGCGGGGATCCTGCGGGACCGGATGCTGGTGTCGATGAGCGAAGAGGAGTTCGACGCCGTCATCGCCGTCCATCTCAAGGGCACGTTCAACGTGACGCGGCACGCGGCCGACTACTGGCGCGAGCAAGCCAAGGCTGGGACGATCGTCGACCGGGCCATCGTCAACACGAGCTCGGGTGCGGGCCTGCACGGCAACGTGGGTCAGACCAACTACGCAGCCGCCAAGGCGGGCATCGCGGCTATGACGGTCGTGAACGCGATGGAGTTGCACCGCTATGGCGTCCGGGCCAACTGCATCGCGCCGGTGGCGCGCACCCGCCTGACACTGCAGACGCCGGGCATGGGCGAGCCCATGCAGAATCAGGTGTTCGACCCTGAGAATGTGTCACCGCTGGTTGCGGTGCTGGCGTCGGAGACGTGTCCTTTCAATGGGCAGGTCTTCAGCGTCTATGGCGGCTCCGTCGGCATTTACGGCGGGTGGTCGATCGCTGAGAGCGTCGAGTCGGACGATCGCTGGACCGCCGAGACGTTGGCGGCGGCGATGGACACGCTGCCGCGGACCGTCGAGGTCAACAGCCAGATGGCCGAGCTCGCAAAACACATGCGGGGCTGAGCCGCCACCTGGTCCCGGAGGGACGATCGCACCGAGGTGGCGGCTTCTTCGTAGGCTTGACGGCAATGGGTGGGGATCAACGAGGTCATCGGCGGGACGGGAGCGGTGCAGCGGGCCGACCTTCCCCTCAGGAGCGGTCTCGGCTGGAACGGGCCTTCGCCGCGGCGGACGTGCATCCCCTCCTCTGCGCAGTGGCGCACCGGACAGGCGATCTTTCGCTCCTGCGCGCCGAGCTGGCACCCGATCAGACCCAGCTGCTGGTCCCGGGCCGAGGTCTCGGACCACACCAAGAGGAAGAAGCCCGCCGTATCGCCGCAGACGCCTGGTACGCCCATGCCACCTCGGGCGCAGCCGACCACGAGCTGACGATCGCCGAACGCGCCGCCGTCTTCGCGTTCTTGGTCGGTGTGGGTGCGACCGAGCAGTGGGAGCCGTTCCTCGCCGAAGAGCTGGCGCTCCCGGGCAACGACCCGAGGCGGCCGTCGTGGCACGCTGCGCGAGACGGGTCGTTCGTTTCGTTGTGCGGTCATCGGGGCGGGAGCCTCGGGCCTGGCCGCGGCGCACCGGCTCCGCCAAGCCGGTGTGGAGGTCACGGTCTTCGAGAAGAACGACGACGTCGGTGGCACCTGGCTCGAAAACGTGTACCCCGGCTGCCGCGTCGACGTGCCCAATCAGCTCTACAGCTTCTCCTTCGCGCAGACCAACGAGTGGGCCTCACGGTTCTCGGCGCAACCCGACCTGCTGGACTACCTCCGGGGCCTGGCCAAGGAACTCGCGCTGGGGGAGTGCATCCGCTTCCGATGCGAGGTGACAGAGGCGCGTTTTGACGAAGGCTCCCAGTCGTGGCATCTGGCGCTGTCTTGCGGTGACGGCAACCAGTCGAAGGAGGAGTTCGACGGAGTGGTGTGTGCGGTCGGCCAGCTCAACCGGCCGTCCTTTCCCGCCATCCCCGGCCGGGACGACTTCGAGGGTCCCGCCTTTCACTCGGCCGCGTGGAACGACTCGGTGGAGGTGGCCGGCCGCCGCGTGGCGGTGATCGGCACGGGAGCCAGCGCGGCCCAGTTCGTGCCGTACCTGACCGACGAGGTCGCGCACCTCGACGTGTACCAGCGGACGCCACCGTGGCTCCTGCCGACGGAGAACTACGGCGATCCGTTCCCACCGGAGTTCCACGACCTGCTGCGGCTCCTGCCCGACTACGGCCGTTGGGATCGGCTGTGGCAGTTCTGGATCATGCATGAGGGGCTTCTCGGCGCGGCCCGGGTGGATCCCGAGTGGGACGAGCACAGCGAAGCGGTCAGCGCGGGAAACGACTTCGTGCGCTCCATGCTGATCGATGTCCTGCGGGCCCAGGTTGACGACGACGAGCTCTTCGAGAAGATGGTGCCTCACTTTCCGCCGTTCGCCAAGCGAGCGCTGCGCGACGACGGCCGGTGGGCGGCGGCTCTGTGCCGAGACCACGTCGACCTGGTCACCCTCCCGATCGACCGCATCACAGCGCGTGGCGTCCGGACCATTGACGGCGAGGATCATCCGGCCGACGTGCTCATTTACGGGACGGGGTTCAGCGCGTCGGACTTCGTGGCGCCGATGCGTGTCGTCGGTCGCGGCGGCACGGAGCTGAACGATGCGTGGGGCGGCGATGCCCAGGCCTTTCTCGGCATCACGGTGCCTGGCTTTCCGAACTTCTTCATGCTCTACGGTCCAAACACGAACCTGGTGATCAACGGCAGCATCCTGATCATGGTTGAGTGCCAGATCCGCTACGCCGTCGAGTCGATCGGCCGGCTTCTTCAGTCCGGGCACCGGTCCATGTCATGTCGTCGCGACGTCTACGACCGTTACGGGCACGAGATGGAAGCGGGCAATGCCACGATGGTCTGGGGCGTGGCGGACGTGCCGACGTGGTACCGCAACGCACGTGGCCGCGTCACCCAGAACTGGCCCTTCGACCTGCACTCCTACTGGTCACGCACGCGCGAGCCGGACCTGACCGACTACGAATTGGCCTGACGCCGTTGCCCAGCCAGGAGCTCAATGAGGTGCTCGACCTCATGCCGCCCGACTTCGCCGATCCGGGGGCGGACTACGAGGCTGTGCGCGCCACCATGGCGCCCTTCCATGGGCACCCCGTCCCGCCCCACGTCACGGTGACCGACACCGAGTGGGGAGGCGTTCGCTGTGCCTGGTACGACGACGCCCGCGTCCAACGGCGGGAGCGCACCGTCTTCCACTGCCACGGCGGCGCGCTCGTGTCGTGTCCCTTGGACGACTACCACTTCTATGGCGCGCTCCTCGCGGAACAGCTCGAGGCGCGAGTCCTCATGGCTGACTACCGGCTCGCGCCCGAGCATCCCTTCCCCGCGGCGCACGACGACTGCTTTGCTGCATACAGCGGCCTGGTATCGAGCGGCGAGGTGGACCCGGCCCGCCTCGTGGTGAGCGGCGACTCGTGCGGGGGGCTGCTCGGTCTCGGCACGCTGGTCGCGCGCGGGACGAGCGCGTGGCACTGCCGGCCTGCTTCGTGTCGCTCTCGGGCTGGTTCGACCTCTCGGTGACGGACGAGGCGACCGGCCGCGGGCGCGACCCGTTCCTCACGGCCACCTGGGTGCGCAACCGGGGCCGCGACTACACCGCGGGCACCGTCGGCCTCGACGATCCGCAAGTCTCACCGCGCTACGCCGACCTGCACGGCCTGCCGCCGTTGTATCTGCCTGTGGCCGAGTACGACACGCTCTACGGCGGCGTCGTCGCGCTGGCCGAGGCGGCTCTGGAGGCAGGGGTCGACGTCACCGTGGAGTCGTGGCCGGGCACGGTGCACGGTTGGCAGGGTCTGGTGACCGCCGGCGTGCCCGAGGCGCTGGCCGCCTTTGCCCGTGCACGTGACGTGCTCGACGGTTGGGGCGTGTGAAGGCGCCTCGGTGCCGCTCGGCACGCGGACGCCAGTCGCTCTGGGCCATGGGTCCGGATCCTGTGCCGCGGGACTCATGCCACCCGGCCCGCCGGGGCGCGGTGATGTGACAGGCCTCGAGCGAAGGGGTCAGGTCAGCCCACGATGGTGAGGGGTGTGCCCGGCGGGATCACGGCCAGCTTCGACAAGTCCGCGTCGTGCAGCCTGATACAGCCGTGCGAAATAGCAGCACCGGTGGTGCCGATGAGCGAGTCGTCGAAGGAGGTGATCGGCCCGTGGATGCCGATGAGGGCGTCGCCCGAGTTCTCCCAGTCGACGATCGTGTCGGAATGGTCCGTGGTCGCGAGCACGAAGGGCCCATAGCTCGAGTCGGGCGGCGGGACGGTGGCGAAGACGAAGTACTGACCGGGCGGCGTGGGATCGTCAGGCGCCCCGATGCCGGCCGGGAAGTCGAGGACTTCGATCCCGTCGTCGTACACCGAGAGCCGCATGGTGGTCAGGTTGACGACGATCGAGTACGGCGTGACCCCGGTGGTGACGTAGCCCTGCCGCACCCAGGTGGTCGAGCCGTTGGGTCGCTGCGCGAGGCGCACCTCGAGCCAGCCGGGCTGCGTCGCGATCACGGGAAGGATGGAGGGGTACCCGTAATAGGAGCCCGGTACCGTCCTGTTCGACGGCGCACCCGGGGCGGGATAGCCGGGAATAGGTCCCCACGGCGTCGCCGTGAGCGTCGTGCCGGGCGGCGGGGTCAGTGCGACCGAGTCGGCGGCTGCGGCCTTCGTGATCGCGGCGGCGTGCGCCGGGCGTGCGAGGAGTGCGAGGACGGGGCGTGCACCCTGGCCTTGGGCGGGGACGCGGAGGCGCCCCAGCTCGCAGCCAGCGCACTCACTGTCCCCGCCGAGAGGGCCAGTGCTGCGGCGCAACCATGGAGAAGACGCCTTCGACCCGTGATGGGACCAATGGTACCGGCGGTCCGGGGCCGACTCCGTTCGGGTGGGGTGGGAGTATGCGACATGGCACGACACCAGCGCTTCGCATCGGCGTCACCCTTCGAGGCGACCATTGGGTTCAGCCGGGCCGTCCGGGTCGAGGACCGGGTCATCGTCTCGGGCACGGCGCCGGTGCTGCCCGGTGGCGGCTGCCCCGACGGCGCCGGCGCGCAGGCGCGCCGCTGTTTCGAGATCGTGACGGCCGCCTTGGGCGAGGCGGGGGCGCAGCTCGAGGACGTCGTGCGGACTCGGATGTACATCGTGTCCGCGTCCGATGCTGATGCGGTCGGCGCGGTGCACGGCGAGCTGTTCGGGGACGTCCGGCCCGCGGCGACCATGGTCGTGGTGGCGGGATTGTTGGATCCCGCCTGGAGGGTGGAAGTCGAAGCCGAGGCGGTCGTGCCCTAAGACGCGAGACCGGCAACCGTAGCGGCCACGATGTTGGTGCCGCGCTGGTCGCCGACGACGCCAGCCTCCATGCGGTTCATCACGTAGCACACCGCGAGCTCGGCGTCCTGGTCCACGATGATGACCGAGCCGCCGTAGCCTCCCCAGTAACAGGCCCGCGGCCCGAGTGGCATGTCGGGCGGATTGCTCAGGCCGTAGCCCATGCCGATCCGCTCGGGAACGCCGAGCACCTTGTCGATGCCGTCCGCTTGCACCTCGAAGATGGGGTCGGTGCCGGCGGCACTGAGGAGGCGCACGCCGCGCGCCTCACCCCGGCCGGCGACGATCGACTGGACGGCGGCCACCGAGCGGGCATTGCCCTGACCGTTGGCGGCGGGGACCTCGGCGCGACGCCACCATTCGTGATGCGCCATGGATGCGTCGAGCGGCGGGTTGAGGAACGTCTTGAGCAAGAACTCGGGGAGCTGGCCCTCGAATTCCTCGGGCCTGATCGGGCGGGGGCGGGATCACGTTGGAGACGCGGTGGTCCTCGCTCGCGGGCAGGCCGATGAAGAAGTCGGCCTCGAGCGGCTTGGCCACCTCCCGCGCGAAGAAGGTGCCGATCGAGTCTCCGGTGATGCGCCGGACGATCTCGCCGATCAGGTAGCCCTGCGTCAGCGCGTGGTAGCCCGACGCCGTGCCCGGCTCCCACCACGGGGCCTGCGCGGCCAGCGCAGCGGTGCACTTCTCCCAGTCGGCCAGATCCTCGGGCGTGATCGGTTCGTCCCACCCGCTCAAGCCTGCTGTGTGCCCCATCACGTGGCGCACCTCAATCGACGCCTTGCCATTTGCGGCGAACTCCGGCCAGTAGGTGGCGACGGGGGCGTGGAAGTCGAGCTGCCCGCGGTCGTGCAGCATCAGCGCGACGAGAAAGGTCATCGTCTTGGTGGTCGACCAGACGTTGGTGATGGTGTCGCGCTCCCAGGGCCGTGTCTTTTCGGCGTCGGCCCACCCGCCCCAGATGTCGACGACGGGCTCGCCATGGAGCAAGACCGCGACGGATGCACCGAGGTCGGCACCGCTCTCGAGCTGGTCGGCGAGCGTCCGGCGCACCGCCTCGAATCGCGCTTCGCAGGTTCCGTGGACCTCTGCCATGTGGCGCAACCTATTGACTGGGCGCCGCCGCGTCCAGCTCCCGCCGGATTGAGCCGCGGGCGGGCCGTGCGCGAGCCGAGAGGGCGTCCGGAACGGTCCGGTCGGTAACGTCGGTTCGTGCAGCACGCGGATGCGGTCGTGGTGGGCTCGGGTCCCAACGGGCTCGCGGCGGCGATCACCCTGGCGCGGGCCGGGACACGCGGTCGAGGTCTTCGAAGGCTCGGCCACGATCGGTGGGGGGACTCGGACCGAAGCACTCACCCTGCCAGGCTTCCGCCACGACGTCTGTTCGGCCGTCCACCCTTCATTGGTCGCCTCACCGTTCTTCCAGGCGCTGGACCTGCCTGCTCTCGGCATCGTGCTGCGCCAGCCCGATCTGGCCTACGCCCATCCGCTCGGCGGGAGCCGGGCCGCGGTGCTCTATCGGGACGTCGAGGAGACCGCGTCGCACCTCGGCGGCGATGCCGCGGCGTACCGCCGCCTCATGGATCCCCTGGTGCAGTGGCTGGACCGCATCGTGCCCTACGTCTTGGGCCCGATGCGCTCTGTGCCGCCCGACCCCCTGGTCCTCGGCCGCTTTGCTCTGGTGGGGGCGCCGAGTCGCGCGTCATGTCACCACGCGCTTCACGACCGATGCGGCACGGGCACTCGTTGCAGGCGCCGCGGCCCACTCCATGCAGCCGCTCACCGCGCCCTTGACTTCGGCCTTCGGCCTGCTCCTGGCCGCGTTGGGCCACGGCGTGGGATGGCCCGTCGTCGAGGGTGGAAGTGCGGCCATCACCGCCGGATTGGCCGGCGAGCTGCGCCGGCTCGGCGGCGTGGTGCACACGGGGTGCGCAATTGCCTCGCTGGCCGAGCTGCCCCCGGCACGCGCCATCCTCCTCGACACGTCACCGCGGCAGTTCGTTGCGCTGGCCGGGCCTCGGCTGTCTCGCCGAGCGGCCCGGCCGTGGACACGCTTTCGGCCTGGACCGGGCGCCTGCAAGGTCGATTGGGCTCTTGCGGGCCCCGTGCCCTGGGCGGCCGAGCCGTGCCGTCACACGGTCACGGTGCACGTGGGCGGCACCTTCGACGAGGTGGCACGGGCGGAGGCCGCCGTGCGCGAGGGACGCCACGCTGACCGGCCCTTCGTGCTGGTGGCCCAGCCCTCGGTGGTCGACCCGACCCGGGCCCCCGAGGGACAGCATGCCCTGTGGGGTTACTGCCACGTGCCCAATGGATCAGGCGTGGACATGAGCGAGCGAATGGAGGCGCAGATCGAGCGCTTCGCGCCAGGCTTTCGCGACCTGGTCCTCGCCCGTGCGGTCCGTACTGCGGCACAGGCGGAGTCGTACAACCCCAACCTGCTCGGCGGCGATATCAACGGCGGCGCGGCGACACTCCGCCAAACCGTGTTCCGGCCGGTTCCTCGCTGGAATCCCTACCGGACCCCCGTCGAGGGGGTGTATCTCTGCTCAGCGTCGACACCACCGGGAGGCGGGGTACACGGGATGTGCGGCGTCTGGGCGGCACGGACCGCACTGCGAGACCGTTTCTCGTGATCCCTTACGGCGGTGCTCGTGACACCTGGCGGATCACGCGGGTCACGGACGCGACCGAGGCGAGAACTGGAGCGTTGTCGACACTCCAGCAACGCTCCTCGGCATGCGACGCCTAATTGGTGTCGCGCAGCCCCCGGCCGGGGTCATGGCGACCTGGGAGGTGGACGTGTCGACTCACGGTCATGGATTCGAGCAAACGGCGATCGTGTGAGACCACCAAGAGAGTTCCCCCGTAGCCGTCGAGCGCGGACTCGAGCTGCTCGATGGCCGGAAGGTCGAGATGATTGGTGGGTTCATCGAGGACCAGGAAGTTCACGCCGAGCACGGCGAAGGCCGCCAACTCTGCCCGGGTGCGCTCACCGGGCGACAACGAGGACGCCGGCCGCTGCACGGCGTCTGACCCGAGGCCGAATTTGGCGAGCTGGCTGCGGGCCTGGTCGGAGGGCAGCCCGGTGGCGCGCGCGAAGGCGTCGGCAACCGAGGCCGCCCCCCGCAAGATGCGCCGATCCTGGGCCAGCTCACCCACGACGACTGCGGGGCCGATGCGGCGTGTGCCCGAGCGCAGGGGCAGCCGGCCGAGCACAGCGTCGACGACGGTGGTCTTGCCCGTCCCGTTGGCTCCCACGAGGGCAACGCGATCGGCCCAGGCAATGTCCAACGTGAAGGGCCCGATCGTGAAGTCGCCGCGGGCCACGACCGCGTCCTCGAGCCGGACCACGACGTCGCCCGAGCGGTGTGCCTCATTGATGGAGAACCGGAGATCCCAGCCTTCCCACGGCTTCTCGACGGGCTCGAGCGAGTCGAGTGCTCGCTGGGTACGGCGAGCCCGACCCGCGAGATTCTCGGTGCGCTCAATTCGAAAGTCCCGTTGGGTCTTGTCGTTGTCCCGCGGCTGGCGCTTCTCGCGTGCCACACCCGTTGTCGCCCACTGTCTCTCGCGCCGGGCGCGCTGGCGCAGTTCGGCGCGCTGTGACTCGTAGACGGCGTACGCCTCCGCTGCATGCGCACGCGTCGTGACCCGTTCGGACTCGAAGCCGGCCCAGCCGCCGCGATAGAGGCGTCCGTCGTGCCTGTGCTCGTCCAGCTCGAAGACCTCCGTCACGGTGCGCTCCAAGAACGCCCGGTCGTGCGAGACGATCACCATCCCGCCGCGCCGGCGGGCGACCATCTCCTCAAGCCGGGACAGCCCATCGAAGTCGAGGTCGTTGGTCGGCTCGTCGAGCAGTGTGATGTCGAAGCGTGAGAGAAGGACCGCTGCCAAGGAGACGCGTGCCTCTTGACCTCCTGAGAGCGTGTCGAGAGGTTGGGCCAGGAGATCCGGGGAGAGACCCAGCTGCGCCAGGGTGTTGCCCAGCCTGGACTCGAAGTCGCCCGCGGACGCCGACTCGAAGCGTGCCAGGGCGGCGGCGTAGCGATCGTCGGCCCCGGGAGCCCCTTCGGAAAGCGCGGCTGCTGCGTCGGCCAGGGCGGCTTCGGCCGCGGCGATCCCCGCTCGGCGCTCCAGCGTGGCGCGCACGGTCTCGCCGGTGGCGGCACCCTGTTCCTGGGACAGGTAGCCGGCCGCCGCCAGCGGCGGGTCGACGCGCACGTCACCTGCATCGGGATCGATCAGGCCAGCGAGGATCTGCAGCAGGGTCGACTTGCCGACTCCGTTGGGACCGACCACCCCCAGGCAACTGGCAGCCGAGACGGTCAGCGAGACATCGTCGAGTACCGACGCGGCCACCGCGCTCGTAGTGGAGGTGGCGGGCGGCGAGGGTCGCGCCGGGTGTGGTGAGGGTAGACACAGAACTGCTCCGCTTCAAGGAAACGTGGACGGACGGTGCGCGTGCAGCCCCGATGGTGGCCGCAGGGAACGTCGGGCTCTACCTCACGAGACCATCGTAGCGTCGGGTGGCCGGTTGCTCGGTATCCTCGAACGTCGCCAGACGGCGGGGGCTGCGACGGCCCCACCGCGTCGCGCTGGACGTACTTGACCCACAGGGAGCACGAAATGCCGATCGCCATCATCGACGAGCACCAGGAACTGGCTGCGTCCGTCCGCGGCGTGCTCAGCGCGCACGGCGCGCTGGCGGCCAACCGGGCGCTGCTCGAGGCCGACAACGAGCCACGTCCGTCCTTTTGGACCGAGATGGCCGCGTTGGGCTGGCTGGGCATCCACCTGAACGAGCGCCACGGCGGTGCCGGAGCCGGTCTGGCCGAGTTGATCGTCGTGCTCGAAGAGGTGGGTCGCCAGGTCGCACCCGGACCGTTTCTTCCCACCGTGCTCGCCTCCGCCGTGATCGAGGACTGTGGGACCGACGGCCAGCGCGATGCGCTCCTGCCGGGGCTGGCCGACGGGAGCGCGGTGGCGGCGCTCGGGTTAGGGGGCTCCTTGGCGCGCCGTGACGACGTCCTCGACGGGGACGGCGGCATCGTGCTCGGTGCCGCCTCGGCTGACCTGCTCCTGGTGCGATCCGGCGACGATGTGATCGTGCTTCGGCCGGACGCACCGGGCGTCTCGGTGAGCGACACCAAAAACCTCGACCCGTCGCGCCGCTCGGCCAGGGTCACCGTGTCGTCGTTGCCGACCAGCGCAGCCGACGTCCTCCTCGGTGCAGCGGGGCGCGCCACAGCCTTGGCCCGCACGCTCGGGGCTGCGGAGGCCGTCGGTGTCTTGGCCGCCTGCACGGACGCGGCGGTCGCCTACGCCAAGGAACGGGTGCAGTTCGGCAGGACGATCGGCACCTTCGAGGCGGTGAAGCACCACTGCGCGAACATGCTGGTGGCGACGGAGCTCGCCACCGCAGCGGTGTGGGACGCGGCGCGGGCTGCTGACGGGCCGGACGACGAGTTCGACCTCGTGTCGGCCATGGCCGCGCACCTTGCCTTCCGTCCAGCGGTTGACAACGCCCAGATGAACATCCAGGTGCATGGAGGCATCGGGTTCACCTGGGAGCACGATGCCCATCTGTTCTTGCGTCGTGCCCTGGTCCTCAACGCGGTCCTCGGTACACCCAACGATGCAGCGGCCGTCACCGCGCAGTCCGCCCGCGGCATCACCCGTGAGGTGTCCCTGGACCTGCCGCCCGAGGCAGAAGTCGTCCGGGCCGGCGTGCGCACAGATGCCTCCCGCATCGGTGCGCTGCGCGGCACCGAGCAGCGGAGGGCGCTGGTGGAGTCGGGGCTGATGGTGCCGCACTGGCCTGCGCCCTGGGGCCGCGCCGCTGGTGCCGTTGAACAGATCGTGATCGACGAGGAGCTCCGCGCGGCCGGGGTCAAGGTGCCGGCGCTCGGCATCACGGGTTGGAACATCATGACGGTCAACCAGTACGCCACACCCGATCAGGTGGACCGGTGGGTCTTCAAGACACTCATGGGGGAGTACGTCTGGTGTCAGCTCTTCAGCGAGCCCGATGCCGGGTCCGACGCCGCGGCGGTCAAGACGAGGGGGACGCGCGTCGAGGGGGGTTGGACGGTCAACGGACAGAAGGTCTGGACGAGCGGCGCGCAGTACTGCCACCTGGGGCTGGCGACGGTCCGCACCGACCCAGATGCGCCCAAGCACGCCGGCATCACCACCATGGTCATCGACATGCACGCGCCCGGTGTGGAAGTACGGCCACTCCGCCAGATCACGGGCAACGCGGACTTCAACGAGGTCTTCTTCAACGACGTCTTCGTCCCAGACGACGACGTGGTCGGTGTGCCGAACGACGGGTGGACCGTGGCGCGCTCGACGCTCGGGAACGAGCGGGTCTCCATCGGCGGCAGCACCGGCGGGCTCTTCCGCTCCATGGACCTGCTCGCGCTGTTGAAGAGCGGCGGCGACACGGTCCCCGGCGCGGCACGCGAGTGGGAGCCGTCTTGACCGTTGAGCACGCCCTGAAGGTGTTGAACCTCCGTCGTGCGCAGCGCGCCGTCATCGGCTCGGGACCCGGTCCCGAGGGGAACGTGACCAAGCTCGTCCTGGCCGAGCACGGGCACGAACGAGCTCGACTCCAGGCTGACCTGGTCGGCGCTGCCACCGCGTTCCTCGACGGGGACGAGGCGTTGGCGGGGTACACACAGCTGGCCACGCGGGCGATGTCCATCGCCGGCGGCACATCGGAGATCACGCGAAACCAGATTGCGGAGCGCATCCTGGGCCTGCCTCGCGACCCACTGATCTCGTAGGAGAGCCTTCACGCCGGCTCACGCCGGCTCACGCCGGCTCACGCCGGCTCACGCGGCTACGCATCGGCGTCGTCCGACGCGCTGCCACAATGGTCGCCGTGGTGAGCCTGAGGACGAAGCGCTCGCGCATCATCACGGGTGTCGTCACTGTGATGGTCCTCGTGTTCGTCGGCTTCACCCTCCGCCTGTTCGTCTTTCCCGACCTGAACGCACCCGAGCATTCCAGCGCCATCGTGATGCTCGGGGGCAACGGTGTCGGCCCCTTCGACGAGGCCGTCGCTCTGGCCAAGCAGGGCTGGGCGCCCGAAGTCGCCTTCTCCTTGACCCCGTACGAGACGTGCGACCCCTCTGTCGTCCACCTGCCGCCCTTCCACCTGCCGCCAACGGAGCATGTGTTGTGCTTCCGCGCCAATCCGCGGACGACGCAGGGTGAAGCGCGCTCGATCGCGCACCTTGCTGCCTTGCACCACTGGGACCGGGTGATCGTGGTCATGCCGACGACACAGGCCACACGGGCGCGCCTGCGGATCGGGCGTTGCTACACGGGACAGATTCTCGAGGTGGGCGTGACGCCGCCGGGCTTCTGGGCCTGGATACGCGGCATCACCTACGAGTGGGGCGCACTCTTCAAGGCATTGGTGCTGCAGCCCACCTGCTGAGCGAAGCGACAGGATCGCAACCGACCTGCGACGGGGGTGTGTCGGTCGGCGTTGTACCGTGCGGGGCAGGGGCCGGTGGGGTCCGGCACGAGGGGGGAGCAGTGCAGGCGAGCGTCGAGGCCGTCGGGACACGCGATGTGCCGACGGCCGCCGCCGCCCCTGCCGCCGTCCATGGACGCACCGAGGGGGCACCCCGTCGCCGCCTTTCGCAGCGTTCCATCGAAGTGGTCGGGCTGGCCCTCGGCATCGGCTTCATCGCAGCCGTCGCGCTGTACCATCAACTCTCGAACGACGAGTTCTGGTCCTTGGCGGCGGGCCAGTGGATGCTGGCGCATCACGCCGTCATCGGCCTCGACCCCTTCTCCTACACCGAGGCGCATCGCCGGTGGGTGACCGACGAGTGGGGCTCCGAGGTCGGGCTGGCCTCCCTCTACCGCGTGTTCGGAGCCACCGCCTTCGCCCTCTACGGCATCGTGCTGGGCGGCCTCTGCCTGGTCGGCGAGCGCCGCCTACGCGCGCACCCTTGGGCGCGCGTGGTGGCCGGGTGCTGGTGATCGTCGTGCTGCTCTCCTGGGGCATCGCCGGCGTGGTCGTGGGGGACCGGGGACTGGACTTCTCGTTGGTGTGGTTCCCCGTGGAGCTGTTGGTGCTGGCCAAGGCGCGGACCAACCCGCGCTGGCTCCTGGCGCTCCCGCCGTTGTGCCTGCTCTGGGTGAACACGCATGGGTCGATCCTCTTGGGATTGGGCGTCATCGCCCTGGAACTGCTCTGGTCGGTGATCCCGGCGCGCCGGGTCGCGCAGGTCCATGGCATGCAGCAGTCGCGCCACTCCGGTCCTCTCGCCGTCGCTCTCGTCGTCAGCCTGCTTACCTCGTGTCTCACGCCCTACGGGCCCGGGCTCCTGGTCTACGACGTCGGCGTCTCGGACAACGGCCAGATCGGCAAGTACATCAGCGAATGGAACTCGCCGGACTTCCACTCGCTGGCCACACTCGCCGTGTTCCTGGTCCCGCTTGCGGTCTTGGTGGCGTGCATCTGGCTCCGGCGCCTTCCCGTGCTCGAATCGTCGCTCGCCGCCCTGTTGTTCATCGAGGCGCTGCGGACCCAGCGGCTCGCCGTCTACCTCATGCTGGTGGCCGTCGGCCTGGCCGCGTCGCTCCCGGCGCGGCCCGCCTGGAACACCACCGCCAGGCGCTGGGCCGGCGGCGGCCTGGCCGTCCTGGCCATCGTCATCCTGGCCGCCCCGTCGGTGCCCGCTGGCTCCGTCTCGCCCGAGCTCCCGGTGCAGGCGTTCGATTACCTCAGCGCGCACCCGGGCCGGATCTTCACGCAGTACACGTGGGGCGACTACGCCATCGCACGGCACCGGGCCACCTTCGTCGACGGGAGGACGGATCTGTTCGAAGGGCGTGTGCTCACCGAGTTCTTCGCCGTGAGTGGCCTGACGACGAATCCCGACCCGGTTCTCACTGCGTATCACGTCGCCTACGTGGTGTGGGCCTCCGGCACGCCGCTGAGCGAGTACCTGCAGCGCGACACCCGATGGCACGTCGTTGACCGCACCAAGGTCGCGTTGGTGTTCGCTCGCCGCTGACCGGCGCTCGGTCTGGCGTCAGCCACGCGAGACTGCGTCAGCGTCCGTTCGCCCGGCCGCCAATGTCGCCTCCATGCCCCGGATGTCGCCGTCCTCGTCCCTCCACGTCGTGGTATCGACGAAACCGTGGCGTGCGAGCACCGGTTCGAGTAGGTCGGCCTGCTCGCCTCCGAGCTCGAGAAGGAGCGCACCGCCGGTCCGGAGGAAGCCGGACGCTCCGGCGACGACACGGCGCAGGACAGCGGTCCCGTCTGGCCCGCCGTCGTAGTGCGCCGGGTCTTCGTGGCGGAGCGTGTCGCTCGGCAGGAACACCAGTGCGGGAGAGGGGACGTAGGGTGGGACCGCCACGACCACGTCGACGCGACCGTGCAGTGCGCGTTCGAGCCCGGCGAGCAGGTCGTCCGCCACCACCTCGACACCGTTGGCGCGGGCGCAGGCCACGGCGAGCGGGTCGCTGTCGGTGGCAACCACGCGCGCCAGTGGGCGGGCAGCCCGGAGCGCGACGGCGATGGCGCCCGACCCGGTGCACACGTCGACGGCGCACCCGCGCTCGGGGAGCCGTGCGGCCGCACGCCGTGCCAACCCGATGCTCTGCCAGCGCGGCACGTAGACGCCGGGTTGGACCACCACGGTGACGTCACCGAAGGCGGCACGCCCAGTGAGCCAGGCCAGCGGCTCCCCGCCGAGGCGACGCACCACGAGCGACTCGAGGAGTGCAGTGTCGTCGCCGGCGGACGCGGCAAGCTCCTCGGCCTCCTCGGCGGCCGCGACGCAGCCGGCTCGGGCCAGCCGTTCGGCGAGGGCCTCACGGCTCGTGGCGTCCGGGTCAGTAGTCAGTCGAGCATGACGCGGGCCGCACGCGGCTCCTCGTCGGGGTCGTCTCGCACGGGCGCGGTACCGCTGACCGGCTCAAGCGCCGTTGCGGGTGCGGGTGGGGATGCGGGTGCAGCGGCGTGGTTGGGGAGGAAGAGGGTCGGGATGAACGCGATCATGATCGCACCGACGGACCACCAGAAGGTGTGAGCGAACGCGGCGGCGACGGGATCGGCGATCTGGGGCGGCAGCTTGGTGGTGGTGCCGATGACGCCGGCAGAGCCACCCGCCTTCGCCGCGGCGGACCCGAGGTTGGCGATGATCTGGCGCTCGAGCACGACAGCGAACAGTGCGGTGGCGACGGAGCCCCCGACCAGTCGGACGATGTTCATCACCGTCGAGGCCTTCGGGATCTCGGCGTGGTTGAGGTCGAAGTAGGCCGCGGCCGTCACCGGCATCATGGAGAGCCCGAGCCCAAGGCCGCGCACGAACAGCGTGACGGCGAGGAGGGCCTCGCTGGTCGAGGCGGTGACGAAGGCGAAGGGGACGGTGGCGGCAGCCATGAGGAGGATGCCGAAGGGCACGACACGGCGCGGCCCGAACCGATCGGTGATGCTGCCGGCCCAGCGCATGATGCAGGCGGCGCCGATGCCCTGCGGCGCCATCAAGAGGCCGGCCACCCACGCCTCCTGCCCGCGCGCCACCTGGTAGTAGATCGGCAGGAGGAACATGGAGCCGAACAGCGTGGCGCCGATCACGAAGATGCAGACATTGGCGATGGCGAAGTTGCGGTTCTTGAAGGGGTGGAGGTCGAGCAACGGGTTCTTGATGTGGAGCGCGTGAAGGATGAACCCCGCCAGGAACACGACCCCCAAGACGAAGCTCACGACGACGGCGGGGCTGGTAAAGCTGCCGGTCGTCCCGACCTCCGAGAGCGAGTAGACCAGGGCGGCGAGGCCGGGCGACAGCAGGCAGAACCCGAACGTGTCGAACGCCGAGGCGAAGCGCTCGTCGCTGTCGAACCGGGGGAGCCAGCGCCGCGAGAGGATCAGCGTGACAATGCCGATCGGGACGTTGATGTAGAAGATCCAGCGCCAGCTGTAGTGCGAGACGATGAGGCCGCCGATGACCGGGCCCATGATGGGGCCGAGCACCATGGGCACGCCGATGATGCTCATGACCCGGCCCATCCGCTGCGGGCCCGCGGCGCGGGCCAGGATCGATTGGCCAACCGGAAGCAGCATGCCGCCGCCGATGCCCTGGAGGACGCGGAAGAGGATGAGGGAATCGGCGGACCAGGCCAGCCCACAGAGGCTCGACCCGATCACGAAGAGGGCGGTCGAGCCCATCCAGATGACCTTGGCGCCGAAACGGTCGACCGCCCAGCCGCTGACCGGGGTGACCATGGCGAGCGCCAGCAGGTACCCCGTGGCGACCCACTGGATTGTCGTCACCGAGACGTGGAAGTCCCGCCCGAGCGTGGCCAGGGCGACGGCGACGATCGTCGTGTCGAGGATCGACATGATCGACCCCAGCACGACGACGGTGGACGTGCGGCGGAGCTCTGGGGTCAGACGGAAGGCCGTGGCCGGGGAGGACGCCATGGGATTACTTCATAATACTCAAAGATAGAGGCTTGTCAAAGAGTTTCGGCGGTGGGACAATCTGGCGATGGGTATGGCCGAAGAGGCCTTCGAGCGGCTTCGCCGCATCGCTTTCGAGGGCGAGCACGTAGAGCGGATGGCCGCGCTCGGCGGGCGCATGAAGCTCTCGCCGGGCGTGATCAAGACGCTCATGCGCCTCGGACGCCAGGACGGCGTCTCCATGGGCGAGATGGCGCGTGGCATCGGCTGTGACCCCTCGTACATCACGGCCCTCGTCGACGATCTCGACGAACGGGGCCTGGCGCGGCGCGAACCGTCGCCCGACGACCGGCGGGTCAAGATCATCGTGCTGACCGACACCGGCCGGAAGCTGGCGGCCGAGATCGACGCCACGTTGTCGGTCCCACCCGCCGCCTTCTCGGCCCTCTCGGACGCGGAACTGCGCGAGCTGTGCCAGCTGTTGGACAAGGTGCTCGAGCACGGCGGGGCGCGCGTGGGAGTCGCCGGTTCGGCGTAACGGGGTCCGGCCCCATGTAGCGTCGGCCGCATGCCGACGGGGCCGTCCATCCGAATTCTCCGAGCGCACGGGGCTCGCACTGCAGTGACGGGGCCGTCATGCCCGCGGTGACGGTCGAGCACCTCGCCAAGTCGTACGGGGACACCGTCGCCGTACGCGACGTGAGCTTCGAGGTACAGAGGGGCGAGGTCTTCGCGTTGCTCGGGCCGAACGGCGCGGGCAAGACCACGACGGTGGAGATCCTCGAGGGATTCCGACACCGCAGCGGCGGGAGCGTCGAGACGCTCGGAGTCGACCCGGCGGACCGCGCCACCCAGCGTTGGCTGCGTACCCGGATCGGCGTCATCCTCCAGGAGCTCGCCATCGAGCCCTATTACTCCGTGCGCCAGGTCCTGACCCGCAACGCCGGCTACTACCCGAACCCGCGGCCGGTCGACGAGGTGATTGAGCTGATCGGGCTGGCCGAGAAGGCGGACGACCGCGTGAAGCGCCTCTCGGGCGGCCAACAACGACGGCTCGACGTCGGGCTCGGGATCATCGGCAACCCCGAGCTGTTGTTCCTCGACGAGCCGACGACGGGGCTCGACCCGTCGGGACGGCGCGAGACCTGGGACCTGATCCGCCTCCTCGCGGCCGACGGGACCACCGTGCTCCTGACGACGCACTACATGGACGAAGTGGAGGCGCTGGCCGACCAGGTGGCTGTGCTCTTCGGCCAGCAGATCGTGGCCAGCGGGACGCCCTCGTCAATCGGCGGCCGGGATCTCGGTTCGGTCACCATCCGCTTCCGCCTGCCCGACGGTGTGCTGCGGTCGGAGTTGCCCATCGATGCGGTCCCTGTCGGCGACGACAGGGTGGAGATCCGCACCGAGCACGAGCTGCAGGTGCTGCACGACCTCACCGGGTGGGCGCTGGCAGGCGGCCACGCGTTGCCGGGTCTGTCCGTCCTGCGGGTCTCGCTCGAGGACATTTACCTCGGCTTGACGAGGTCGGGCGAGTGAGTGCCCTCTCCGAGTCCGGCGTGATGGCGTCGGTGCCCCAACACGGCAGTTTCCGCGGCTGGAGCGACGCCCGCCTCGTGGTCCGACAGGTCGGCTTCGAGCAGCTGTCGTTCTGGTTGAACCCCATCGGCGCGTTGATGACCGTCGTCTTCTCGGTTGTCTTCCTCGTCCTCCTCGGTGCGACGGCGGGGACGAGCACCGTGTCGTCCAATGGGGGGATCAAGCTGATCGACTACTACGTGGCCGGGTTCTGCGGGTACGGCGTCATGGCCGCCTGCTTCACGATCCTCGCTATCACGCTGGTGAACCGTCGCGAGACGGGCCTCCTCAAGCGCCTGCGCCTCAGCCCGCTGCCGACCTGGATGCTGATGGATGCGTTGATCATCAACGCCATGATCGTGGCCGCGATGGGGGTGGTCCTGCTCCTGGTGGTCGGCTGGCTCGGCTACGGCGTGAGTGGCCCGGCCCACTGGGCGCCCTTCGTCCTCACGCTGCTCGTCGCGATGGTCTGTTACAGCGCCATGGGCGTCGGCATGAGCACGCTGGTGCCCAACCAGGATGCGGCCGGGCCGATGATAAGCCTGACCTTCTTCATCCTCGTCGCGCTGTCGGGCCTGTGGTTCCCCATCGCGCCGGGCTCCGGTCTGGCCACCTTCGCCAACGTCTTCCCGATCCACCACCTCATTGAGGCGCTGGTGGGGTCGTTCACCGGCGAGCGAGGCACGCCCTACTGGCCGTGGCGCGACCTCGGGGTGATGGCGATCTGGGGTGCGGCCGGCATCGTGGCCGGCCTGCGACGCTGGAGTTGGTCGCCCAAGCGCCGGTGACGCGCCCGGCTCAGCAGGTCAGCCCGCCGTCGACCACGAGCACCTGCCCGGTGATGAAGCGGTTGGCGGGATCGGCCAGGAAGAGCACGGCGCGTGCCACGTCCTCGGGCTCGCCGAGGCGGCCGAGCGGGGTGCGCCGGGCGATCTGGCCCAGTTGGTCGTTGTCGAGCCCGTGGCTCATTTCCGTGTGGAGATACCCGGGCGCCACGCTGTTCACCGTGATGCCGCGCGATCCGAGCTCTCGCGCCAGGCCCCTGGTGAAGCCGTCGAGCGCGGCCTTGGTAGCGCCGTAGACCGCGAGCCCGCGATAGCCCGACAGCCCGACGACCGAGGAGATGTTGACGATGGCGCCGGCTTGGCGGCGCCAGCATCGCCCGGCTCGCCGCCCGCGTCACGTACACCGTGCCCTTGAGGTTGAGGTCGACCACCTGGTCGAGAGCGTCGTCGCCGAAGAGCCCGAGCACGCCCTCGCGTGCGACGCCTGCGTTGTTCACCACCACGTCGAGACGGTTCCACCGGGCGACCGCTCCCTTGACGAAGTGATCGGCCTCGACGGGATCTGAGATGTCGACGCCACTGAAGTGGAAGCGCTCCTTGCACTGGGGGTCGTCCTCCCAGGCGCGCACGGCGTCGGTCTCGCTGCGCGCGCACGTCTCGACGCAGTAGCCGGCATCGAGAAAGGCCTGTACGAGTCCGGCGCCCAAGCCCTTGCTGCCGCCCGTGACGAGGGCGACGCGGTCGGACTCGTCAGGGCTCACGGACTCACGGGGCTCACGGTCACGGGGCTCACGCTCACCGTGCTCACCGTGTCGTCCCCCGCACCGTCTTGCCTCCTCTGGTCTCGATCGACTCGACGAAGGAGAGGTGACGGGGCTGCCATGCCTTCGGCAGGTCACCGACCGCGTCCTTGACCTCGACTCGGATGCGCTCGAGGTCCGCCGTCGCTCCTGCGGTCGGCACGATCTCCGCCGCCACGATCGACCCGGTCAGCTTGCTGGGCCGACCGAAGACCCGGGCCGCGGCCACGCTGTCGAGAGCGGCGATCCGGTCCTCGACGGGCAAGGGGTGCACGTTCACCCCGCCGACGTTGATCACCTCGGACGTCCGGCCGCGGAACAGGACGCGTCCGTCGACGATCTCGACGAGATCGCCTGTCGGACGCCACGCACCGGGCGCCGCCGCCGGCCCGGCCTGGTCGGCGTACCCCAGCATCCCTGCCGCAGCGCGCACCCACAGCTGCCCGTCGGTGACACGAACGTTCGACGCCGGGTTGACCTCGCTGAACAAGGCGTCGACGGCGATCCCGGGCAGCCCGTCGCGCACCGACGTGATGGAGCCGAATTCGGTGGACGCGTACACCTGGGACACCCGGGCCGACGGGAACCTCCGACCCAGCTCCTCGAGGAGGTCGGCTGAGCTCGCCTCACCACCGAGGGTGATCTGTTCCAGGGGCGGCAACTCGACGTGGCGGCTGCGCGCCTCGGTCAGAAGGAAGCGCCAGAAGGTCGGCGTCGCGCTGACGCAGGTCACGCCGTCGCGCACGATGGCGTCGAGCCCGTCCTTGGGCTGGCGCGGGAAGGGCGCGACAAGGGTGGCCTGGCTGGCGACGACGTGAAGCAGCACCTGGATGCCCGCGAACTGGTGCAGCCCATAGGCCAGCAGCCACCGCTGCCCGGGCGCAGGCCGCATGCCGGCCACGGTCTGGGTCAGCACACGCCAGTCATGCCGTGCTGCCTTGGGCAACCCCGTCGTGCCCGTGGTGCGGATCATGATGGGCTGGACCTGCTCCGCGGCGAAGGCCGCCGACACCCGGGCGCCGTCAGCCGCGAGAGCCGGGTGCACCAGCTCCTGGGGCGGGATCACCTCGAGGTGCTCCGCCTCGGCGGCGCCGGGCAGATCCTCTCGGCGGCTGACGACCACTGTGTGGCCCAAGGCCGCCGCCTGCGCGGCGAGCTCGGCCGCGGGCGTGTCGGGCTGGAACTGGCAGGGCTCCGCCCCGGCGAGCGCTGCCCCCGCCAGCAGGCGGATCACCCAGGCAGCATCTGGCTCCGCCATGGCGAACCTCGTCACGCCACGACGCCGCAGTGCACCGGCCACGCACCGCGCGTCGCGCAGGAGGTCGCGGTAGGTGGACGCGCGCGGCGAGGTCACGACCGCGGCCCGATCGGGCGCGTCCGCGGCAGCAGCCTCGAGGAGGAGGATCATTCGGTCCTGACGGCTGCGTAGAACGCAACGATGTCGCTCACCCGCTCGGGGAGCTCGTCTCCGGCCGAGAACGGGTCGGTGCCGAACTCGTCTTCGAGCATGGCGGACAGCTCCGCGGCTTCGAGCGAGTCGAGACCGAGCCCGTCACCCCACAAGGCCGTCTCGTCGGTCCACCCGTCGGTGCCCTTGTCGGCGCGGGCGAGGAACTCGCCGACCACCGCCCGCACCCTGTCCTCGTCTGTTGCCATGCACCGTTCCTTTCGGGATTGCGTGTCGATGTCTCCGCGGCGTGTTGTGTTCAGGCGTCCTTGGCGGCAGCGAGGATGCCGTAGCCGAGCGTGCCGTCCAGCCAGAAGGACTCGAGGATGCGTGTCGCCGCCACGAAGTCCCGCACACCCTGTTCACCCAGGAGGTTCCCAACGACAGCGCGGTTCGTGTCGACGTTGGCTCGCCAGGCGGCGAACGTCGGCAGCGTCCGCGCACTGATGTCCGAACAGTCGGTCACGGTCATGCCCAGACTCTCGAGCGCGGCGCCGTACGTGTCGAGGGGTTCCATGTGGGCGTCCCCGAAGGCGGCGCGTAGGACCGCAAAATCCGCCCGACGCATGCGCACCTCGTGGAACGGGATCTCTCGTTTCCGCACGATGTCGCAGAGCACGAAGCGTCCTCTGGGCGCGAGGACCCTGGTGCACTCGCCGAGCAATGCCTTTCGATCACGCATGAGGTGGGACGACTCGAGGACCCAGGTGACGTCGAAGGAGCCGTCCGCCAACCCGTTGGCCGTGCCATCGCGTTGTGCGAATTGTGCCCCGTCGAGCCCCCGGCTGGCGGCCAGCGCGGACGCTGCCGCAACCCCGCTGGCGCTGGTCGTGATGCCGAGCACGGAGCCCCCGAAGGCCTGGGCCAGGTCGCAGGACTGGCGGCCCGTGCCACAGCCGACGTCGAGGATGCGGTCACCCGGGACGATGCGAGCCCGGTCGAGCATCTGCTCAGTCAAGGCACGGGTTGCGTCATGGAGCGGGGTGCTCGGGGGAGTCGAAGAACCCGTAGTGAAACTCTTCGCCCATGATGAGGCGCCAGGCTTCGTGCACCCGGTCGTAGTGCGCGGCGGGCTCGTAGCAGGCCGTCTCGGTGTCCATTCCCCGTTCCTCCACCCCACGCGGGATTGGCCACGATCCGGTTCGGGAGCGCGATGACCCTCGTAAGGCTGTTGATGGAGTTGCGTTCTCCACCATGGACGAACGGACCAGCGGGGTGATGCTTGCGGCTTCTCTTGGCAATTTGCATGGTGGTGCTGCCCTCAAATCTCAAGGGCCGCCTGGGGAGATGGCTGTTGGGGTGGGACGTCCACCCGACGGCCTACATCGGGCGCAGCGTGATCCTCGTGGGACACCTGGCCATGGGGCCGGGAGCGAGCATCGGCCCGCTCAACGTCATTAAGGACCTCGAGGAGCTGCGGCTGGGCGAGGGTGCGAGCATCGCCTCGCGCAATTGGATCACAGGGTTCCCGCGTTCGGCCGACCGCGCCGCCGACGCCTTCCCGCACTCACCCAATCGTCGTCCCTCGCTGGTCCTCGGTCGGCACGCCATGATCACGGTGGCCCACGACATCGACTGCTCGGACCGGGTCGACATCGGCGAGTACAGCTCGCTGGCGGGGTTCCGCTGCACCGTGTTGACGCACAGCCTGAACCTGGTGCGCGACCGCTTCGTGACCGGGCCCGTCGAGATCGGCGCCCATGCCGCCGTGATGTCGGGTGCAACCCTGCTGAGCGGGACCAAGGTGCCGGCGCGCTCGATCGTCTCGGCGGGCTCGGTCGTCAACACTCCGCTCAGCGAGGAGCTGACCTTCTACAGCGGCAACCCGGCAGGCGCCGTGCGCACCCTTCCCGAGACGCTGGAGTTCTTCCACCGCGGTGAGAGCGACGCCGAGGCCGCCTCGGCCGCCACGACAGCCACGCCCGCCACGGCCGCCACGGCCCCCACGACAGCGCGAGGCACCGGGTCCACCAGGGCCGCTCGAAGCGCCGACAGACCAAACATCGCCGACGGCGCAGCCGCGCCCATATTCGAGGAGGTTGGACCGTAGCGTGCAGCGCTCGATCCTTGACGACACGCCGCGTCCGGTCAGCCCGCGGGCTCCCTTGGCCGGGGCGCTCGCGCCCGACGAAGCATCCTTGTATCTCGACCTCTTGAAGCGCAGCCTCACGGGGGCGCTGGCGGAGGACAACGACAGCATCTTGGGCGGCGTGCGCACCGCAGGATCGACCTCGTGGAAGCGCCAGGCTGGCCAACCGCGTCGGCCAATCCGCCGCACGCGCCAATGTCGAGATCGCGTACAAGAAGCCGTACGACCCCGAGCTGCGAGCAGTGGGCCGGGACTGGCCGGCTCGCGCCGAGTCGATGATCGGGCTGCGTCGGATGGAGAACATCGAGCACTGCGTGCAAGCCGTGCTCGACGAGGGCGTGCCCGGTGACCTCATCGAGGCCGGCGTCTGGCGCGGTGGCGCCTGCATCTTCATGAAGGCGAACCTGCTCGTTCGCGGTGACGCCAGCCGGGTCGTCTGGGTGGCCGACTCCTTCCAGGGACTACCGCCACCCGACGCCACCCTCTACCCGGCCGACAGTGGCGACGACCTGCACACGCGGACCGGCCTGAGCGTCGGCGCGGATCAGGTGCGCCACAATTTCGAGCGGTACGGCGTTCTGGACGAACGGGTCAGGTTCCTCGTCGGTTGGTTCAAGGACACCCTGCCGAGCGCCCCGATTGAGTCGCTGTCGGTCATGCGCCTCGACGGGGACATGTACGAGTCGACGTGGCAAGCGATCGAGGCGCTGTACCCGAAGCTCTCCATCGGCGGCTTCTGCATCATCGACGACTTCGGCAGCCACCAGTCACAAGCAGGCCGGGCCATTCACGACTACCGCACGGCCAACGGGATCGAGGAGAAGATCGTCGACATCGACGGGTTCGGCGCCTTCTGGCGTAAGAAGGCCTCGGGCCCGCGGTGAGCATGGGCACGCGGCGGGCCGAGAGGGCCTGCCTGCGCCGGGTGGGGCGGTAGCGGGTGCGAGTCGTCATTGACGGGCTTGCGATCCGTGGTGAGAACAGCCTGAGCATCGTCTCGGAGAACCTGCTCTCGGGGTGGCAGCGACTCGATGATGTCCGCGACCTCGACGAGCTGCACCTTGTCCTTCGGGCGGACCCGGCGATCTCCGTGCCCGAATCCGTCACGGTCCACCCCGTGCAGTTCGGCCGCCACGAGCTGGCGAGCCGACTGCATGCGCAGTCGGTCCTCCTGCCCCGGCTGTGCCGCGCGCTGCGGGCGGACGTCATGCTCGGGATGCTGCCGACCACGGCGCTCACTCCGCTTCCATGTCCCCACGCGGTGATCGCGTGGGACTTCCGGTATCGGCTCCTTCCGCAGCAGTTCAGCCGAAAGGCGCTGCTCATGCGCCGGGTGAGCTACAACCTGGGGTTCCGGCGAGCGGACGCGGTTGCGTGCATTTCGGAGCGCACGAAGCGCGACCTGCTGACCTTCCACCCCGGACTCTCGAAGGTGCCCGTGGAGGTCACACATCTCGGCGCAGACCATGTGGATTCGTGGCCCCTCCGCGGGCCCGTCCGAGCGGCCGACGACCGCTACGCCATCGCCTTCGGCCACTTCGCCAACAAGAACGTCGATCTGGTCCTTACGGCGTGGTCCGCCCTGCACGCGCGCGGGTGGCCCGACGTTGCCGCTCCGGTTGGTCGGCGTGTCCGAGGGCAGCCGCCCGCGCCTCGAACACAGGATCGGCGAACTCGGACTGACCAGCGTCGTCACCCTGTGCCCGTGGCTGGCGGCGAAGCCCTTTCGAGAGCAGTTCGCCTGCTCGACCCTGGTGGTCTTCCCGTCGGACTTCGAAGGCTTCGGCCTGCCCGCCGTCGAGGCGATGCGGCTGGGCATCCCTGTGATCGTCACACCGGATCCCGCTCTCCTCGAGGTGACGGCGGGGCACGCGACCGTTGTCGAGGGTGAGGGACCCGATGCGCTCGTCCGAGCGGTCGACCTCGCGCTGCGGATGCCCGAGGCGGACCTGGTTGCGGCGAAGAGGTACGCGGGGCGGTTTACCTGGGCGAACTTCGCCTCGGCTGTACGGAGCCTCCTTGCCGACGCCGCGGCGACGGTCCCGCAGCCCCAGGCAGCGACGGTGTAAGGGCGAGAGCATGCAGCCGAAATGCCCACCGGGTCGAGCGGGGTCCCCAACGACGGTTGCCGCGGTGCGTGACATCGTGGCGGGCGTGGACGGCTGACCGTGCGCCTCGCATTCGCCTACGTGTTCGCGTTCGCGCCGATGTGGCTCAAGCGGGTCATCGCGCGCGCACGTCTACAAGTGGGACATTCACCCCAGCGCGTACATCGGGCCGAGCGTGCTGACCGTCAGGAGCGTGTCGATGGGGCCGGGCGCGTCAATCGGTGGCCGCAATGTGATCACCAACCTCAGTGAGCTCCGCCTCGGCGAAGGCGCCACGATCGGCTCGGGCAACATGATCAAGGGCTGGTGGGGTCATCCGACGCAGACGCTTCCCGACCGCAATCCCTCGGTGCACCTGGCTGAAGGCGCGCAGATCGCGTCGTACCACTACATCGACTGCGTCGACTCCCTCGAGTTGGGCCGCCATGCCGCCATCGCGGGCTTCCGGTCGACCGTCCTCACGCACTCGATCGACCTGGTGCGTGACAAGTACGTCGCCGGGTCGGTCGTACTGGGCGACTATGCGGTGGCGATGTCGGGCTGCCTGCTGTCGGCGGGGTCCCGGATCCCAGCTCGCAGTGTCGTCGGTGCCGGGTCTGTGGTCTCGACCAAGCTCACCGCGGAGTTGACCTTCTACCGGGGGAATCCCGCGGAGGCGGTACGGCCGCTGCCCGAGCGGCTTGCCTTCTTCCACCGCGGCGAGTCGTCGCCGATCTGCTCAGCCCCACAGCCCGGTTCCACCTGAGAACCGGCCGTGCAGGCGCTCGGCCAACCTGGGGAACCGCCTCTTGAGGGTGTCGTACTCCTCGGGCAGGACGATGCGCACGCACTTCGCCGTCTCACCGAGGAGGCCGCGCGCAATCGGACGCCAGGCGCGCCGGCGCCACCGTTCATACGCCGCGGCGTCCGAGGGGTCGAAGGGCGAGGGCATCGATCCGGTCGATGACAATGACCCCCTGAGGTAGGCGCGGCGGAGTTGGCGCGAGATCCGCCTGCCCCGGGTGTCGACCGCATACCGATAGGGCGGTGCCGGCGCGAGATGGTGCTCCCACGAAGAGAGGATGCCCGCGTACTCTTTGCACAGCTGGAGCACGACACTGTCATCGTGCAGCTCGTTGTCGGCCGTGTGCCTGTAGCGCACGGAGAGCTTCTCGGGTGTGTTCGAATCGAACGCATGAAAGTGGAACAATCGCAGCCGCTCTCCGGTCGACGCGACGTAGTAGCCGTCGTCGTCCTGGGCAAGGTGGCGCTCGGGCAAGTTGGCGACGCCGACGTTGTAGCCCGAATGGCGCAGGGTGGCGGCCTGGAAGAACGAGCTTCCGATGTCCATCCACTTTTGGTCGACGAACAGCCCGGCCAACGGGTCGTAGAGACACTCGGTCCGAAGGTGGCCCCACCACCACTCGAGGAACGCCCCGGCTCGACGGTCGACGGCGCAGAACCCGAGGTTGTTGACCCCGACGAGCAGCATGTGCCCGTCGCTGATCTCCGCACCGGGGGACGGGGGGCGCAAGAAGTGCGGGGTGAGCAGGATGCCACCGTCGGACGCGTCCAGCGACGGCGACAGCTCCTCCATCGGGGAGGTCACGTACGTGTCGGGGTCCAAGTAGACGACCTGTTCGGACTGGTCGAGCAGCGCCTGCAGCAGGAGCGGCTTGACCGCCGTTGCGAACTCCACGAGGTCGTAGGACATGGCGAGTCCGCGCACCGTGCGCAGCGGCAGACCCAGGACCTCCGTGCTGAGGCACTCCACACCCGGCAGGTGGGGGAGCGTGGCGTCGCTGGCGTGGTCGATGAAGAGGATTCGGAGAGACGCGCCGTCCTCGTGCTCTCGCAGGCTCTCCGCCAGGGCGAGGGCCTTGGGGAGATAGTTGGTCGAGAGAATGGTGCAGTAGACGCGGCGGGGCACACAGTGAGAACGCCCAGGACCGACGGGCCATACGGGATGGCCGCCGCGTCGGCTAGAAGAGGGTGGTGAGCCCTGCTGAGACCCGCCCGACCCACTATCGCCCCGCCACCTACGCCACCGGCGAGGCGGGCCGCCGCCCTGCCCTCATCACTGCGGCGGGACAGGTGGTCACCTTCGCCGAGCTCGAAGAGCGCTCGGCACGGCTCGCGCAGGCCCTGTACTCGCACGGTCTGCGCCCGGGCGACCACGTGGCGGTCCTGCTGCCCAACGACCACCGGACCCACGAGGTCGTGTTCGGGCTGCAGCGCAGTGGCGTCTACTACACCCTCGCCAACTGGCATCTCACGGCGGACGAGGCGGCGTACATCGTCAACGACTGCGGCGCGCACACGCTCGTCACCTCCGCCGTCCTGTCACCGCTGGCAGACGAGCTACGTCGCGCGCACGCCCGACGTCGACCTGCGCCTCATGCTGGGGGAACCGCTGGCGGCCGGCCACACCTCCTACGACGAGTTCGTCGCGGGCTTCCCGGGCGAGCCGTTGGACGACGAGGTCGAAGGCTTCGCCATGCTCTACTCGTCGGGCACGACCGGCCATCCCAAGGGGATCCGGCGCCCTCTCACCGCTGATCCCTTTGGCACCAGCGCCACGCTCGTGCCCATGCTCGAGCAGCATCATGGGCTTCGGCGAGGGCAGCGTCTACCTCAGCCCGGCTCCGCTGTACCACTCCGCCCCGCTGGTGTGGTCCATGACGGCGCAGCGCATGGGCGGGACCGTCGTGCTGATGGAGCGCTTCGATCCCGAGGAGTGCCTCGCACTCATTGAGCGGCACCGCGTGACCCATGCGCAGTTCGTCCCCACCATGTTCGTGCGGATGTTGAAGCTGCCCGACGAGGTGCGCGCCCGCTACGACGTCTCCTCGCTGCGCTCCGTCGTGCACGCGGCCGCTCCGTGCGCACCCGAGGTGAAGCGCCGGATGATCGAGTGGTGGGGCCCGATCATCCACGAGTACTACTCGGGGACCGAGGGTCTCGGGATGACCTGGATCACCTCGCGAGGAGGCCCTGAGCCACCCCGGCTCTGTCGGCAAGGCCATCTGGGGCGAGGTGCACGTGTGCGACGACGACGGACGAGGAACTGCCGGCCGGCGAGGACGGCGTGGTCTACTTCGGCAGCGGGAGCCGTGCGGCCACCTTCGAGTACAACCACGACCCCGAGAAGACGAAGCAGACCTTCAACGACAAGGGCTGGGCCACGCTCTGGGACGTCGGACACCTCGACGACGAGGGCTACCTGTACCTGACCGACCGCAAGCTCTTCATGATCGTGTCCGGCGGCGTCAACATCTACCCCCAGGAGATCGAGGACGTGCTGGTCCTGCATCCCGCCGTGGCCGACGTTGCGGTCTTCGGGGTCCCCGAGCCCGAGATGGGTGAGGAGGTCAAGGCGGTCGTCCAGCCGGCGCCCGGCGTCGTCCCCGGCCCCGAGCTCGAGGCCGAGATCATCGCCTTCTGCCGGGACCACCTCTCGCACTACAAGTGCCCGCAGTCGGTCGACTTCACCGACGCGCTGCCGCGCGGCGAGAACGGGAAGCTCTACAAGAAGGTCCTGCGCGAGACCTACTGGGCCAACTCCGCCCCCAGCACCACCTGAACCTCGGGCGGGGTGCGCACGTCGGCGTACCAGGCGAGGCCGAGCGCCACCACCGAACCGAAGAGCAGGACGCTGGTGATGCCCACGGCGCCGACCACCGGCCCGATGATCAGGTTGCCGATGCCCACGGTGCCGCCGAAGCCCATCATCCACAGCGCCATGACCCGGCCGCGCACGTTCTCGTGCAGGCGCGCCTGGAGTGTCGTGTTCAGCGCCGTGATGAAGGCGAAGTAGAAGGCGCCGGTCACGGCCACGTTGACGTCGGCCGGCACCGGGGAGCGCTGCAAGCGCGAACGCGCACAGGGAGAGCGAGTAGCCGACGAGGCAGACCCGCACGAGCATCGGCTTGGAGGTGTGGGCGAACACGGTGCCGATCGAGATGGCGCCGGCGAGGGCGCCCGCGCCGAAGCAGGCGTAGAGGATCCCGTAGTCGGCCGACTTGGAGAGGTTGATGCCCGAGGTTGTGCGCCGCCACGACCGGCATCTGCCCGATGAAGGCCAGCGCCAGCAGTGAGAAGACGAACACCGTCACCAGGCAGCGCCCCACCACGGGGTCGTCGACGGGCCACCGTGATGCCGGCCGTGAGCTCGCGCCAGCGGCTGGCGTGCTTGGCCATCTGCGGGACCGGCGGGCAGCGTCACCATCATCAGCGCGGCAACGACGAAGAGGTACGTGGCGGCGTTGCCGGCGAAGACCCAGGCCGGCCCGATCGGCCGAATACAAGAGGCCGCCGATGACCGGTCCGATGACCCGTGACGCGTTCATCTGGGCCGAGTTGAGCGAGATGGCGCCCGGCAGGTCCTCCCTGCCGACCAGCCCGGGGAGGATGGCCGAGTAGGCCGGCCCGAACATGGCGCTGCCCGGCACCGACCCCCAGCACCATGACGACGAGCAGGACCTTGCGAAGGGTGGGGCGAGACGACCACCAGCGCCACCCCGAGCGAGAAGACGAGCTGCTCGAGGGAGAGGAGGATCAAGAAGCGCTTGCGGTCGACCTTGTCGGCCAGCAGGCCGCCCACCATGGGCAGGACCAGGGTCGGCCCGAGCTGGGCGAAGATGATGACGCCGACGAAGGTGGCTCGAGTGGGTGAGGTCGTAGGCGTAGGCGCCGAGGACCACGTTCTGCATCCAGGTGCCGATGTTCGACGCGAAGGCGCCCAGGAAGACGATGCGGAAGGTGCGGTGCCGCAGTGCGGCCCGGGCCGTGCCGCTGCCGGGCGGGAACGGGACTGTCGCCGTCGACGACCGCGTCCTCGATCTCCTCGATGGAGATCGGCGCCCTCGTCATCTCGTGCACGCTCGCGGCTCAGGTCGGCTGTCGGGCGCGGCAGGGCACCACGCCCATGGTACGGGAGAGGGCTCTGTTCGGCCTGCCCCGCTCAGGGACCCGCGGGCGAGCAGATGCTCGCCGCACGGGTACGTCGAAGGCGGAGGCCGGCGCGACCGGCACGGTCAGCATGGACGCGGCCACCGGCGCTGCGTTGCACCTGGTAGATCCCGCCGACAGGTTTGGGCAGCTGCGTCGCCGTCGGGAAGAGGTGCGGCGTGTCGGCCGTCGTGAGGGTCACCCGCAGGCGCCAGCCCGCCGGCAGCTCGGTCATGGTGGGGAAGACCGCGATGTCCTCGCGCGTGTCACCTGGCCGGGCACGACCGGCTGCAGCGACGTCCTGCGTCAGCGGGTGGACGGGCAGCAGGAGCCGCCGCCCGGCGACGGTCCACGTCCGCGCCGGGTCGAGCGCCCGCAGCGACCCGAGCAGCGCCCCCGAGGACATCGGCAAGCTGTCGCCGCCGGGCGAGACTGCCTCGACGGTGGCCGCCAGCTCGGTGTCGGCCGTGTTCGACGTGAGGTAGACGGTCGCGTCGATCGGCCCGGCCACGACCTCGGGCGAGGTGAAGGGCGCCGATGGTGTAGACCGAGGGCGCCCGGCCCGGCGCCCAACGTGACGTCGTTGAGGTCGCAGGGGTCGTTCGTGCCGAACGACTGGAACCCGAGCGCCAGCAGCGCCGGCGCCCCACTGGTCCGTCTGGATGTCGCACGGGCTCGTGACCCCGGTCCAGAGGTGACCGTGTCCGAGCCCGATGCGCGGCGTCGGCGCCGTCAGCGTGAGCGTCCCGTCGTTCTGCGAGACGGGTCGCTGCCGCTCCGCCCGGCGCCGAAGTAGTACGAGGTGGGCGTCGCCGTCGGGCAGGGGCCACTGCGCGGCGTCGACCCAGCGTGCCCGCCCCGGAGTTGCGGATGTCGAGATGCAGCGGCGTCGTCGTCGTGGCAGCGGCGTGCGCTCGCCCAGCAGCCACGTGTCGAACCACTCGAGCTCGAGCGCCGAGATGTTCACGCCCGTGCCGGTCGTCACGTGCTGCCACGGTCCCATCAGGAGCTGGTAGCGCGGCGTGACCGGCTGGCCCGGCGTCATCGCCGCGTCCTGGGGCGCCCGTCGTAGAGGTTCTGCAGTCCGACGTAGTTCAGCGGCTCGCCCGACTCGAAGAGGTCGTTCCAGCCGCCCACCAAGAAGGCGGGGATGTGGTCGGCCACCACGGCGGGCAGGTCGTGGGCCGGGCTGCGCGCCGCCCAGTAGGCGCCGTCGAACGCCTCGGCGCCCTGGCCGGTCTCGATGGCGAGCGCCTGCTTCAAGAAGCCGACCAGGCCGGGCTGTGCGCGACCACGTCGGGCGCCAGGCCCGGCGAGCCCCAACGCCAGAGCGTTCGTGTTCCCGCTCGTCGCGGCCTCGACCAGCGGCTGCAGAGCGCGGGTTGGTCAGGTTCAGCCCCGACAGCAACGCGATGTAGGTGGCGTCGAACTCCACGTCGGGGATCCCGCCCTGGGTCACGGTGTCGGCGTAAGATGTCGTTCCCGGCGATGATCGGGAACATCGCCTTGATCGGCGAGTCGCTTGCCCGCCGCCTCCACCGTCTGGAACTGGTTGATACCCATGTAGGACTCGCCGAACAGCCCGACCTCGCCGTTGCTCTGCGGCAGGTGCGCGGCCCAGCGGGCCAGCGTGACGCCGTCGGTGGACTGCACCGGGTCGAAGAGGTCGAACGTGCCGCCGGAGTCGCCCGTGCCGCGCACGTCGGCGATGACGACGATGTAGCCGCGGTCGACGAGGTAGTTCGACGTCGGTCTGCGCGATGGCGCCGCGCGTACGACGATGAACGCCTTGCCGTACGGCGTCTGCTGCAACAGCACCGGGAACAGCCCGGTGGCCGGCGTCGTGGTGCCGGCGACGTCGGGAAGTAGACGTCGGCCTTGAGGACGGTGCCGTCGCTCATGGTGACCGACTGGTCGAGCAGCGAGCCCGTGCCGTACATGGCCGGCTGTGGTGTCCACGACGCAGTCGCCGTGTCGTCGGCGTCGGCCGCAGCGCTCGCGCGTCGCCGGCCGAGCTCGGTCGCAGCCCGCCAGACCGGCCAGGTTGCCGACGCCCGGGACGAGCGGTGCCGAGGACGAAGGCGGAGAACGTGATGACCAGTGCGAGCGTGCCCATGGCGAGACGCCACGAAACGGTGCCGCGCCAGCGACGAACCGGGTGGTGGCCCGCCACGTCGCGCCAGTGTCGCCACGGCGTGCGATGCCTTTGATGCTGCGCCGCCATCTCGACGTCCCCCCGGCCTCCTGTCGTTCGTGTCCTCTGCCCGCGGCGCTCCACATGGGAAACGCCGTGGCGGGCGCGTGACCTGCGGTGCTGGAAGCCACCGGCTCAATGACCAGGCCGCGACCGCGGCGATGATCTCTCCGGGACGCCCGGTGAGGCATCACACGAGTCCTGTCGACGCGTGACGCCGGGGTGCGCTACCGTTCGGCTGCTCCGGCCAGATGCCGGGGTGGCCCAAGACTCAGCGAAGTCCGGTCAGAATCCGGCGCTGTCCCGCAATGGTGAGGCTCCCTGCATGGGGGCGAGCCCAGACGCCTGACCTGTGTCGACGCAACCAGTCCTCGGAGGAAGGGCGGTTCGTTCGATGCCCCCATCGGGTGTCGCAGCGGGCGCACTTCGTCCTCCGCGATACCGATGGAGGATGATCAATGTTCACCAGGCCCAGGCGGAGATCGCCTTCTCGGCTTTGCCACCTTGTTGGCCGCCGGGCCTCGGTCTTGCCGATCGTCGTTCCGGCGGCCGCAGCATCGGCGTCGACGCGAATCGGACGTTCCCGGTGACGGTGCACGCGGCCAACGGCACCGTCAGGATCGCGGCCGTCCGACGGCCATCGTGTCGCTGTCGCCGACGGCGACCGAGATGCTCTACGCCATCGGCGCCGGCAGCCAGGTCAAGGCGGTCGACGAGTTCTCGGACTACCCGCCGGGCGCGCCGACGACGCAGCTCGACGGCAACAATCCCAACGTGGAGGCCATCGCGTCGTACAAGCCGGACCTCGTGGTGCTGTCCGACGAGGCCCCGAGCGTCGACCAGCAGCTCGAGTGCGCTGGGCATCCCGGTGCTGAGCGACCCGGCGGCGACGAACCTGTCCCAGGAGTACGCGCAGTTCGACGAGCTCGGCAAGGCGACCGGGCACGTGGCCCAGGCGCGCGGCCGAGGTGGCCAAGATCAAGGGCCAGATCGCGCACATCGTCGCGTCGGTGCCACAAGCCGGCCCACCCGGAGACCTACTACTACGAGCTCGACCAGACCTACTACTCGGCGACGTCGAGCACGTTCATCGGGCAGGTGCTGGGCCTGCTCGGCCTGCACAGCATCGCCGACGCGGCCAAGGGTGCCGCGGCCAGCGGCGGCTACCCGCAGCTGAGCGGCGAGTTCATCCTCAAGGTCGAACCCCGACTACATCTTCCTGGCCGACACGCATCTGCTGCGGCCAGTCGGCCGGCGACCGTGGCGACGCGGCCCGGCTGGTCGAACCTCGCCGCCGGTGAAGGACGGGCGCGTGCTCGGGCTCAACGACGACATCGCCTCGCGCTGGGGGCCGCGGATCGTCGTCCTGCTCTCGCAGGTGGCCGCCGAGACTGAAGGCGCATCCGGTGTCGTCGTGACGGCCACGGCCGCCACCGCGTCCGCCCGCGGCGACCGGCGCGCCGCCGGTCGCCCGACGGTGCGCGGGCCGGGAGTCCGCCACACCTGGGTCCCGATGGTGGTGGCGGCGGTCCTCATGGTCGTCATCTCCATGGTGGCGCTCTGCGTCGGGCCGGTGGCGGTGCCGCCGTCGCAGGTGGTGGGCACGCTGCTCGCGCACGTGCCGCTCCTGCACTTCCACACGAGCACGCCGGCCATCGACCAGGCCATCGTGTGGCAGCTGCGGGCGCCCCGGGTCGTGCTGGCCGGGCGTCGTCGGCGCCATGCTCGCCGCCGGCGGCGCGGCCTACCAGGGCCTGTTCCGCAACCCGCTGGCCGACCCGTACCTGCTCGGTGTGGCCGCCGGCGCCGGGCTCGGGCGCCACCATCGAGATCGTCTACGGCGGCGACTCGTCGACGCTCCTGCCGGTCTCCGCCTTCGTCGGCGGCTCGCTGGCCGTCGCCGCCACCTACCTCATCGGCGTCGCCGGGCGGCCGGCGGGCCTGGGGCCGCTCCATCGTCCTGGCCGGGGTGGCGGTGGCCGCCCTGCTCACCGCGATCCAGACCTACCTGCAGCAGCGGGACGCAGGAGCAGATCCGCCAGATCTACGACTGGATCCTCGGCAGCTTCTCCGTGGCATCGTGGTCCGACGTGACGCTGATCCTGCCCTACGTCGTGGTGTCGGGCGTCGTGCTGCTGGCCCACCGGCGCATGCTCGACGTGCTGCGCGTGGGCGAGGAGGAGGCCGGGCACGCTCGGGCATCCACCCGGCGCGCACGCGGCTTGATCGTCGTGGCGGCGGCCACGCTCGGGCACCGCGGCGGCGGTGTCGGTGAGCGGGCTGATCGGCTTCGTCGGGATCATCGTGGCGCACACGGTGCGGCTGACCGCCGGCGCGAGCTACCGGATCATCCTGCCGGTGTCCATGGTCGGCGGCGCGGCCTTCCTGGTCGGCGCCGACCTGATCGCCCGGACGGTCCAGGCCCCGGCCGAGGTGCCGATCGGCGTGGTCACCGCCTGCATCGGTGCGCCGTTCTTCCTCTTCGTGCTGGTGTCGCGGCGGGCCGGCGCGCGGCGTGCGGCGGGGGACTCCTGATGGCGCGGCTCGGGACCGTCATCCGTCTGGCCGAGCGCCGCGGCTCGCCGCGGCGGCGGCGCGGGCGACGGGGCGGCGCGATGGTCGAGCTCGACGCGGTGACGGTGCGCTTCGACGGCACGGTCGCCGTCGACTCGGTGTCGGCGTCGGTCGGGCGCGGGGAGTGGGTCGGCCTGATCGGGGCGAACGGCGCGGGGAAGACCACGCTGCTCAGGGCCGTGGCCGGCCTGGTCGGACCACGAGGGCGAGGTGCGCGTGGACGGGAAGCCCGCGTCGACGATGGGCCGGCGCGAGCGGGCCCGGGCGGTGGCGTACGTGCCCCAGTCGCCCGAGCTGCCGGCCGACATGTCGGTGTTCGACTACACGCTGCTGGGGCGCACGCCGCACATCGCGTACCTCGCCGTGGAGTCGGGCGACGACGTCGCCCACTGCGCGCGCCTGCTCGAGCGCCTCGACCTGGCGCCGCTGGCGCACGCGCCACCTCTCGACGCTGTCGGGCGGCGAGCGCCAGCGCGTCGTGCTGGCGCGGGCGCTGGCCCAGGAGGCACCGGTGCTGCTCATGGACGAGCCGACCAGCGCGCTCGACCTGGCCCACCGGGTGGAGGCCCTCGAGATCGTGGACGAGCTCCGGCGCGAGTGGGGTCTGACCGTGGTCAGCGCCCTGCACGACCTGACCCTGGCGGGGCAGTTCGCCGACCGGCTGCTCCTCCTGGCCGGCGGACGGTGGCCGCGCTCGGGACGCCGGCGGAGGTGCTCGACGAGGCGGTGCTGGAGAGGCGTTCGGGTGCGCCGTGCGCATCATCCGGACCGACGACGGCGAGCTGGTCGATCGCGCCGCGGCGCACCGTCGCCGCGCGTGGTGAGCGAGGCTGGCGAGCGCACGAGCAGGACGAGGGAGCGACGGGACGATGCACGAGGAGCGCAGGCCCAATGAGCAGCGAGGTTCCGGTCACAGCGCGTGCCGCTGCCGACGCACGAGGAGCCCGCCGAGCGACGGCGAGTCGACTCGGTCGTCGTCATCAACACGGGCGACGGCAAGGGCAAGTCCACGGCGGCCTTCGGCGTGATGGGCCGGGCTGGGCCCGGGGCTGGCGGGTCGGGGTCGTGCAGTTCATGAAGAGCGGGGACTGGAAGGTGGGCGAGCAGAAGCTGGCCGACCATCTCGGCGTGGACTGGTGGACCCTGGGCGACGGGTTCACCTGGGAGTCGACCGACCTCGACGAGTCGGCGGCCAAGAACATCCACGCCTGGGGCGTGGCCCAGGACAAGCTCGCCTCGGGTGACTACGACCTCCTCGTTCTCGACGAGCTCACCTACGTCGTCAACTACGGCTGGGTGTCGGCCGGCGAGGTCGTCGACGGGATCCTCGGCCGGGCGCCGAAGACCAACGTCGTGATCACCGGGCGCGACGCCCGCCGGAGCTGGTCGAGATCGCCGACACGGTGACGGAGATGCGCATGGTGAAGCACGCCTACGAGCGGGGCGTCCGGGCGATGAAGGGCATCGAGTATTGACGCGCGGTCACCTCGGAGCTGCTGTCCGATTCGAGCGGCGCCGAGCCGCCGGCGCTCGGCCGCCCTGGTCTGGCGGCTGGCCGCTCCGCTGCGCGTGGCGTCGACCGCGCCGGTCGGCGGCGGCATCGGCTCTGCGCGACTGGGTGCTCAACGTGCAGGTCCCGCCGGGCTACGCCCGGCGCGACGTCGACGTCGCACGTGGGCGAGGTGGCGCCGCGCTCGGCCTCGCGGGCGCCGGCGTCGGGCATGCTGACGGCCGCCGAGGTGGCCGCAGGTGCGCGCCGCCGACGGACGACGGCGTGCGGGTCGAGGCCACCGTCGGCGTCCCGCTGCCGGTGTGGGCCGCCGCCGTCGCCGACCGAGGAGCCCGACGCCGACGTGGCGCATGCCCGGGACGATCAACATCGTGGCCTTCGTGCCCGTCCGCGCACAGCGACGCCGCGCTGGCGAACCTGTTGTGCACCGTCGACCGAGGCCAAGGCGCAGGCGCTGGCCGACGGTGGCGTGCCCGGGACCGGCACGGCGTCCGACGCGGTGACCGTGCTGTGCCCAGCCGACGGGTCCGGCGGAGCCCTTCGGCGGCCCGCGCTCGGCGTACGGCGCGCCGCTCGCCCGTGCCGTCGCACGCCGCGATCGTGGCGGGCATGGGGAGCCGAGCTTCGTGATCACGCTGGTGCTCGGGGGGGCGCGCTCGGGGAAGTCGGCGGTGGCCGAGCAGCTGGCGGCGGCGCCACCCTCGCGCCGGTGACCTACGTGGCCACGATGGACCCGTCGCGGCGATCGCCGACCTCGAGGCCCGGGTCGCGGCACACCGGGCGCGCCGCGATCCGGCTGGGCAGACAGTCGAGGCGGGCGACCAGACCTCGCCGGGGTGCTGGCCTCGCTGGCCGGGCACCGTGCTGGTCGACTCGCTCGGTCCCTGGGTGGCCGCGCCGGTGCCGGCGGCGGCGGCGTCACCACCGGGATCGATGCCGGGGCGCTCTGCGCCGCCTTGCGGGCACGCCGGGGCGACACGGTCGTCGTCTCCGACGAGGTGGGCTGGCCGTGCACCCGTCGACGCGCGAGGGGCGCATCTTCCGCGACGCGCTCGGCGCGGTGAACCACGCCGTCTCCGCGGTCGCCGACGCCGCCTATCTCGTCGTGGCCGGACGTGCGCTCGCACTGCCGCCGCTCGGGCTGCCCGACGGTCCCGACGTGAGGCGCGCCCTGTCGTTCCTGACCGTGCTCGGGCGGGCCGGCCGCTGCCGAACGCGCGCACGCTGTCGTGGTTCCCGCTCGTCGGCGTCGCCGTCGGGGCGCTCGTCGGCGGAGCTGGTGGGTGGCCGGTCGCCTGTGGCCGGCGGCCGTCGCAGCGGTGATCGCCGTCGCGGTGGACGCCGCGGTGACGGGCTGCCTGCATCTCGACGGCCTGGCCGACGGCGCGGACGGGCTGCTGCCGCCGGTCAGCCGCGAGCCGGCGGTTCGAGATCATGGCGGACCCGCGCGTCGGCGCCTTCGGCGCGGTCGCGCTCGCTCTCGTGCTCGGCGCTGCGCGTCGCGGCGCTGGCGCGACGCCGGCGCAAGGCCGTTGGTGGTGGTCGGGCTGTGGTGCGGCTCGCGCACCATCATGGCGGTCGTGGCGCGCACGCTTCCCACTGCGCACCCCGACGGCGGCACGGCGGCAGCGTTCTCGGGGACACCGGGCGTTGCCCGGGCATCGATCGCGGCTCGGTATGGGGTCGGCGGCGTACGGCATGGGCGCTCGCCACGGCGCTGGCCGTTGTGGGGATCGGGCAGCCGCGGTGTCGTGGCGGTCGGCGGCCGAGGTCGTGGCGGCCCTGGCCGTCGTCTGGTTCGCGCAGCGTCGCCTGGGCGGCTACACCGGCGACGTGCTGGGCGCGAGCGGGGTGATCGGCGAGACGGTCGGACTGCTCGTCCTGGTGGCGCGATGACATGCCGGCCGTTCACTCACGGAGGGCCGCCCGGATTGCGTCGCGTCGTGGCGGCTGGTCCCGCAGCCTTTGGCTGCTGCTGCTCGGCATCGCGCTCGACCGGCTGGTGCCCGAGCCGCCCGGCGCCGTCCACCCTGTCGTGCTCTTCGGCTTCGTCATGACGCCGGCCTCGAGCGACGCCTGCATCGCGACCGCGAAGGGGGCCGGCGTCGTCCACGCGTCGAGCGGGCCTTGCCCTCGGCCTCGCCGCCGGGGCCGTCGTGCGCTCGACCGCGCTGGCCACGTCCTCGGCCGTGGCCGGGCGCGGGCTCGGCCAGGTGGCGCACGGACGTCGAGCGGTCGCTCGCGCGCCGAGCGACCTCGAGCGGGCCCGTGGACTGCTCCCGGCGCTGGTCGGGCGCGACCCGAGCGGCTCTCGACGCCGGCGAAGTCGCCCGGGCCGTGGTCGAGTCGGTGGCGGAGAACACGGTGGACGCCGTCGTGGCGCCCGCGCTCTGGGGCGCCGCTGGCGGGCGCGCCCGGCGCGCTCGGCTACCGCGCCGTCAACACGCTCGACTCCATGGTGGGCCACCGCTCGCCGCGGTACGCCAACTACGGCTGGGCCAGCGCGCGGCTCGACGACGCGCTGGCCTGGGTGCCGGCGCGGCTGACGGCGGCGCTCGTCGCGCTGGTCCGCCCGAGGACGGCGCGCGCCGATCTGGCGGGCCGTGCGGCACCAGGCCCCCGCCCACCCGTCGCCGAACGCGGGGGTGGCCGAGGCGGCGTTCGCCGCGGCGCTCGGGTGTCCGGCTGGGCGGCGTGAACCGCTACGGCGACCGGACGGAGGACGCGGGCCGCTCGGGTACGGGCCGGCCGGCCGGCGTCGACGACATCGACGCGGCCGTGCGGCTCTCGCGCGACGTCAGCGCGGCGCTCGGCGGCGACGCTGGCGCTGGTCGGGCTGGTGCAGCTGGTCGTGCGGCGCCGGTCGCCACGACGGAGCGCCCGATGACGCTGCCACCAGCGGTGCCCATGGCGGCGACGGCCTCGCCGTCGCGCGGGCGCTCGGGCTCGATCCCGACGCCGTCCTCGACCTGTCGCAGTCGCTCAACCCGCTCGGCGCCGGACCCGTGCCCGGTCGTGTGCCCGCCATCTCGACGCGCTGCGGGCCTACCCCGACCCGGCCGCGGCGACGGGCGCGCTGGCGCAGCGCCATGGGCGTCGATGCCGAACGGCTGCTCCTGACCAACGGCGGGGCCGAGGCCATCGCGCTGTCGCCGCCGAGCTGGGCGGCCGGGTCGTCGAGCCGGAGTTCGCGCTCCACCCCCGCGGCGGCGGGCCCGCTGTGGCGCTCGAACCCGCACAGCCCGAGCGGCCTGCTGGCAGCGACCGACGAGACGGCCGACGTGTGGGACGAGGCCTTCTTCCCGCTGGCCACCGGGCGCTGGACCCGGGGCGACGGCGTGCCGGTCGTGGGATCGCTGACCAAGCTCCTGGCCTGCCCGGGTCTCCGCGCTCGGCTACGTGCTGGCCGATCCCGGACCTGGTGGCGCGCTGCCGGGCCCGCCAGCCCGCGTGGTCGGTGGGCGGGCTGGCCGCGGCGGCGCTGCCCGAGCTCCTCGCCGCCGTCGACCTGCCCGGCTGGTGCGCGGGCATCGCCGCGCTGCGCGACGCGCTGGTCGGCCGTGCTCGCCGCGCACGGGCTCGGCGCCCGGCCCTCCGACGCCAACTGGGTGCTGGTCGAGCGCGCCGGGCCTGCGCGACGCGCTCGCGCCCCACGGCGTCGTCGTGCGCGACTGCGCCAGCTTCGGCCTGCCCGGCGTGGACGAGGATCGCGGTCCCCGACGAGGCGGCCTGGCCGCCTGGCCGCCGCGCTCGGTGCCGCGGACTCCGGTCAGCTGCGTCGCCCGCGGCGCGACGTCCGTGCCGCCCGTCGCACGCCAGCGCCGTCGGGACTCGCAAGGCCTCGATGAGCTGGCAGCGGCCCGTCCCGCTCGTCGGCGACACCGTCCTCGGCGCGCGCCCGCCGCGAGGCGCCGCGCGCATGGGCCTTCGGCGACGACGACGCGGGACGCGTTCTACGCGGCCGTGCACGGCCGCCGCGACATCCGGCGCTTCCGGCCCGACCAGCTCGACGCCCCGACGTGCTCGAGCGCATCCTGGCGGCGGCGCACGCCGCGCCGTCGGTCGGCCATTCCCAGCCGTGGCGCTTCGTCGTGGTGCGCGACGCCGCACACGCGCGACCGGGCCGCGCTGATGGCCGACCGCGAGTGGCACCGCCAGGCGGCGGCCTGTCGACGACCGCTCGGGCCGGCAGATGCTCGACCTGCAGCTGCACGGCATCCGCGACGCGCCGGTGGGCGTCGTCGTGTGCTGCGACCGCCGGACCGCGGCGCGAGGGCGTGCTCGGCCGGGCCACCTACGTCGACGCCGACCTGTGGTCGTGCGCCTGCGCCATCGAGAACCTGTGGCTGGCCGCCCGGGCCGAAGGTGTCGGGGTCGGCTGGGTCACCCTGTTCCGCCCCGAAGAGCTGGCGGCGCTGGTCGGCCTCCCGCCGGGCGTCGAGACGCTCGGGTGGCTCTGCCTGGGCTGGCCCGACGAGCGGCCGCCCGAGCCGGGCTTGCAGCGCGCCGGCTGGTCGTCGCGCCAGCCGCTCTCCGAGGTGGTGCTGTGGGAGCGCTGGCCGAGACGAGGACGAGCGACGCCACTGCCGGCCCCGCCGCCGTCGCATCTGCAGGCGCCCGCACCGGTCGCCGGTCGTGGGGCCCGCGACGAGGCGGACGTGCTGCTGACGCCGCCCGGTTCGCTCGGCGTGCTCGACCGCGCCGCTCGACCGGCTCTCGGCGCTGGGGCTGGGGCCGACGACGCCCGGCTGCCGCCGTCATTGCCGCGGCGTCGCACCCAGTGACCCGCCACGGCGTGTCGACCTACGACGACGCGGTGACCCGCGAGGTCCTCGCGGCCACGGTCGCGGGCGAGTCGCTCGGCGCGGTGGCGGCCCGGCTGGTCGGTGCGGCACCTGCTCGCCGTCGACGCCGGGCGTGCCGGGCGACCCGGTGCCCGGTGCCCTCGACTGCCGCCCGGCCGGGCCGCGCGGCGACCTCGTCGACGACGACGCCCTGACGGCGGCCGACGCGCGGCGCCTGGTCGCAGGCCGGCCGCGCCACGGGCCGCGGGCTCGGGCGGCCGGATCGTGGCGCTCGGCGAGGTCGGCATCGGCAACACGACGGTGGCCGCCGCGCTCGTGGCCGGCCGGCTGGGGCTCACCGCCAGCGACGCCGTCGGGCTGGGCGCAGGCGGCGACGCCGCGACCCTCGAGCGCAAGCGGGCCGTCGTGGACGGCGGCCCTGGCCCGGGCGGCGACGCGCGCACCCCGACCTGGTCGGACCCGCTGGTGGCCCTCGCCGCGCTCGGCGGGCCCGAGATCGCCTACCTGAGCCGGGGTCACCCTCGGCGCGGCGGAGGCCGGCTCGCTCGTCGTGCTCGACGGGCTCGTCACGTCGTCCGCCGCGCTCGTCGCCGTCGCGCTCGAGCCGGCGGTGGCGGCGCACCTCGTGGCGGGCCAGGAGAGCCGCGAGCAGGCCCACCGAGCGGTGAACGCTGCACCTGGGCCTCGAGCCGCTGCTCTCCCTGCGGCTCCGCGCGGGCGAAGGCGTCGGCGCGCTCCTGGCCGTGCAGATGGTGCGCACCGCCGCGGCGCTCAGAGCGCAGACGGGCCGGGTCAGGGAGGCGAGCCCGACCGGTTACCGGCGGTCGTGCTGGCGCGGCGCATCGTGTTGACGAGCAGCGCCACGCCGATACCGACGATCACGCCGAAGATCAGCGCCAGGACGGTCCATTCGATGGTCTTGGGCGACACGGGCTTGGTCGGGACGGTGGCGGAGGAGATGACCTGACCGACCTCGGTGGTCATCCCCTGGGACGAATAGAACTGGTAGTTCTGCAGCTGGTCCTGCAGGGTGGGAACTGGCCCTGTAGGTCGCCGAGCTGGGTCTCGTCGGGCGTCAGGTTGGTATTCGGCGGGGCCGCCTGGATCTGCGCATTCAGGTTGGAGATGGCGAGGTGCACCGTGTTGACCTTGTTCTGCAACTGGTTCTGGGCAGAGGTGAACGTGTCGATCGTCTGCTGCTGCTCGTAGTGGATGTATGCCCTGGCGTAGGCATTGGCTGTCCGGGTCGCCAGGTGTGGGTCTTTCGACCGCACCGAGACCTGCACGACGTCCGTCGTGCCCACCTGGGTGGCCGTCACCGAGGGTGCTCCCGGAACGGTCTTGTCGACAAGCTCAGCCACGTTGGCGCTCTCGATCACTTCGATCCCGTCGGGAACGTTGGGCGCGGCCGCAACGCTGGTCGGGAAGTTGGCCTCGATGAGCGTCTGGGAGATCGGGGGCTCGAGCAGCACTGAGGCCGTCGCCTCGTACGTGGGCTTCACCACAGTGCAGTAACCGAGCGTCCCCACGACGCAGATGGCGGCGACGACCAGCACGATGCCCTTCTTGCGCCACAGGAGCTGGGCGTATTCGCGTAGCCCGAGGCCTCGGTGTAGCCCGGCTCGCTTGCGGATCGAGGCGGCGTGAGGCGCGCAACCCGCGTGTCGGGCCCCGGCAGGTTCGTTCATCGCAAATAAAGTGCTCAGCCCGTAATTCTGCTCTCAATCATCCATTGGGCGGAGGCGCGTTCATCCCAAAGGGTGATCAACCGGTGCAGCCACCAGGGACATTTCCCCGCTGGCTCCGCAAGCGAGGGCGCTCACCGCAGTTTTGGAATGGGTGGAACGGACCGGCCCCTTGGAGGTGGGGGAGAGCTCCCTTATGGCCGTGCACCAGGCCCGGGGCCGCTCGCCGAGGCAGGAGCAAAGAGGATGTCTTTGTCGTCGTCGCGCGCCGCCTGGTCTACGTGGCACTGGTCTTCCTGCCCCTGCTGCACTACCGGGCAGGCAAGGCGCTCGACCTGAGCGATGCCATCTTTCTGATCGCCGCGGTCTTCCTCATCCTGAGCCGGAGGCCACCACCGAAGGCCCCACCTGCTCCGGCGTGGTACTTCGGGTCCTTCGTCTGGATCCTGGCCGGAGTCGTCGCTTCGGCCCAAGCGGTGTCCAAGTCGGCATCGCTCGAGGTGGTCCTCAACGCGGTCTTCGTGTTTTTCGTGCTGCTGTGGATGCTGCGACAGCTCCTCGACACGACCGCGCGGATTCAGACGGGCATGATCGCCTTCATTTTGGGTTCGTCGGCCTCGGCGTTCGTCGCCTTCTTGCAGACGGAGTTCCACATGCTCGGCTACAGCCACCAGGCCAGCCTGGAGGGTTCGCGAGCGGTGGGTCTCAGCACGCAACCGAACATTGCGGCGGTGACCTTCGCGTTGGCCGTGGTGTTCGCCATCGGCCTCGTCGTCGAGCTCGGACTCCGGAGGCGCTGGTACCTCGGTGTGTGCATCGCCGTGCTGGCGAGCGCGCTCATTTTCAGCGCCAGCGTGTCGGGCATGTCGAGCACGCTGGTCGGGTGTCTCGTCCTCTTCGTCACCCGGGGTTTCCGGCTGCGGACCGTCCTCGGCGTGATTGTGGCGCTGGCGATCGTGTACGCCGTCGCCGTGGGGGTCCAGTCCAATGGCAGCCACTTCGACCTGAACCCCGTCGCGCGAATCCAACAGACCACCGGGTCCAACACCGGGTACAACACCGTGAGCCCGAGAGAGGCCACGATCAAGGACTCCTGGAGTGGCATCGTCGAAAGCCCGATCATCGGTCACGGGCTCGACCAGACGACGATTGCCGTGTACTACGACCCGCAGCTCGGGGTGTACTACCCGGCGCACAACATCGTCATCTTGTACTGGTTTGCAGGCGGAATCTTCATGGTTGTCGCACTGGCTCTCATGATGGGCTCGTCGTTCAACCGGCTGTTGCACGGGCGGCTGCGGCGACCGAAGGGCCGGGACCGATCGGTGCGCGACACGGTGTTGGCGGGTTGCGTGACGGTCTTGTTCTTCTCGTTGCAGTCACCCGAGTTAATCGACCGCTGGCTCTGGCTGCCCTTCATGTTGGCGTTGTGCTTCCGTGACACCTTGGTGCACAGACCGACGGACAGCGAGGGCGCCGTGCCGGAGCTCGTGGCGTCCCCACAACCGGTTCGCCTCCCCGATGCCCCCACGTCCGCGCCCGTCTCGGGCGGGCGCACCGGCGCCGCCAGTCGTCTCGCGCCCCTGTCCAGGAAAGCCACCGCGTCGGCACGGCGCGTCATGGTGCTCACCGTCGCCGATCAGGGCGCTTCGAGCGTCTCGAACTTCGCCCTGGCCCTCATCGTGGCGCACTACAGCTCGGCGAGCGCGTTGGGCGTCTTCGCCATCCTCACGACAACGTATGTCCTGAGCCAGGGCTTGGTGCGCAGCATGTCGAGTGACTGCCTCTTGACCCGCTCGGAGAGTGACGACGGCCTGCGAGTGACCTACGAACGGGCGGGCTATCTGGCGGCCATCGTGTTGTCTGTGTCGCTGGCCGTCCTCGTCTTGGCGGTGAGCGGCGCGCTGCCGAGCCGCGTTCACTCTGCCGTTCGTTGTGTTCGCCGTCTCGTTCCCGCTCATGGCGTGTCAGGACTACGCGCGCTACATCGGGATCAGCCGCTACCACCCCGCCTATGCCATCCGCCTCGATCTGGCCTGGCTGGGGCTCTTCCTGCTTGCATACGTGGTGCTGCGCCACGCCGGGCTCACGACATTGCCGTGGTTGTTCGGTGCCTGGAGCGGGGCTGGAGGGCTGGTCGGCCTGTGGACCGTGCGTGCCCACCTGGCCGGCTCGGGACGGCGCCGGCTGCTGCAGTTCTGGGACGAGAGCGAACGCGGCGTCGGCCTGCGCTTCGCGGGCCAGTTCATGCTCGTCACGTCGTGGACCTACTTCATCTCGTACCTGTTGCTGTTCGTGCTGTCGCTGGCCTCTATCGGCGAGTTCAAGTTGTCGCAGCTTGCGCTTGGTCCCATCACGGTGCTCCTCGCCGGTCTGCAGTCGGCGCTGATCGCACTGGCGGCGAGGCGGTTCCAGGTCGACACGGCGCGGGCGCTCCGTTTCCTCGTCCTCGGTGCGGTCGGTGCGTTCGCGCTGACCATCGCCTGGACGGCACTGGTGTACGCGGCACCGGTGCACACCATGACCACCGTGTTCGGTCGCAGCTGGCCCGCCGCTCGCGGCATCGTGCCCTACGCAGGACTGGGGGTCGCATTGAGCGGCGTCGCCGGGGCTGCGACCTCTGGACTGCGTGCCATGCGAGCGGCCAGTGAGAACCTGCGGCTCGCCCTCGTGATGGTGCCGTTCCTCTTCGTGCTCTGCATGGGCGGCGCCAAGCTCTACGGCACCGAGGGCGCGGCCGGCGGCCTCGCGATCGCTGCCGCCATTTACTCGCTGCTGGGTTGGCGGCTGCTCCTCCGGGTGTCGCACGGATTCGTGCCCGGGGTGGACCCGGTCGTCTCGGATGCGGTCGCCGAGATGGCGGAACCATGACATGACTGCCTCGGCCATGTCGTCCTCGGTCCTGAGGCCGCCCGCAGTCACGCCGTGTTCCCGACCCGGTCCGGACGTACCGAACGTGCCAGACGTATCGGACGCGTCGTGAGGAGGACGAGGTCGGCACAGGTGCTCGGACTCGGCGAGATGCTCGACGACCGCATCCTCGGCCTCGACAGCGCGCACGTCTTTTTCGTGAGCGCGCAGGCCGTTGCGGCCCGTGCGGCACTCGTGGCCGAGGTCGGGTGCGGCCGGGGCGCACTCATCGACGGGCAGACCGCTGGCGGCGCCTGGCAGGATCTCCGGGGCGAGGGTCGCGTCGTCGTTGGCATCGACATCGAGCAGAGCGGTCTCGAGAACCCGGTCATCGACGAGTTCCGTGCCATCGGGCGAGACGGGCGATGGCCGCTCGATGATGCCACGGTCGACCTGGCTGTCAGCGACTTCGTCCTCGAGCACGTCACCGACCCCGAGGCCTTCGTCGCCGAGCTTGCACGCGTCCTGCGCCCCGGAGGGATGTTCATCGCCCGCACCGTGAGCCGCCGCTCACCGCTTGCCGCCGCCGCCCGGATGGTACCCAACGACCACCACGCCAAGGCTCTCGAGCGCCTGCAGCCCGGTCGAGAGGAACGCGACGTATTCCGCACGGCCTACAAGATGAACTCCCGCAAGGACCTGGCACACCTCCTCGATGGTGCATTCGAGTGGGCGCTCGCGCACCGCACCGGACTCGAGCAGTACTGCAAGCCCTGGCCGCGTGTGCGGCACGTGGTGACCCAGGCGGAGCGCTTCCTTCCGACGTCCATGTGGATGGCGCTTGTCGTGTTCGCGCTGCCGCCGCAGATGAGATGGCACGCGGAACCGACGCGCCCGGTGCGGCCCTGGTCTCGTGTGGCCCGGGGAAATTGCATGGATGGAGCAAGCCAGGCGGCGGCGCGACGTTCACGTGATATGAGCCGCCGTTGGGTGCACGACGCGCGTCGCAGTGCCTACTGGGTCTGGGGGATCGGGCGCCATCCGGCCAACAAGGGCGGCCGCCTGGCCGCGGAGTGGCGCGCCATGGTGTGGCACTGGCGCACCCGCGGCGCGGCGGGCGAGGGCGTCGAGGCGGTGGTGACGGTGGACGGGCGCACGCGGATCGTGGCGCGGCCCCACCAATTTCAGCGCAGTCTGGACCCTCTACGACGGCGTGCACGAGTGGGAGGAGCTCCAGTTCTGCCTGCGCTACCTGCGCCCCGGCGACCACTTCGTGGACGTGGGCGCCAACGTCGGCGTTTTCTCGACCATGGTGGGAACGCGGATTCCGGATGTGCGCATCACGGCGGTGGAGCCGTTCCCTCCGGTGCGAGCCGACCTGTTGGCAAACCTGGCCCTCAACGGATTGCACGCCACCGTGGTCGAGGCGGCCGTCAGCGACGTTGCGGGCAGCGCCACCTTCGAGGTGCTCGGCCGCGATGTGCTGAACCGGCTTGCGGCCCGAGGTGAAGGGGATGTGTCGGACAACGGAGCGAGAGCGATCACCGTCCCGGTGACCACGTTGGACGATCTGCTCGGTGCCGACGTACCCGCATTGGTGAAGATCGATGTCGAGGGTACCGAGCTGCTCGTCATGCAAGGGGCGCACGACCTCCTTGCCGACCGGGCGCACGCTCCTGTGCTGCTCTTCGAGCACGCAGGTCACAGCACGCACTTCGGCATTACGCCGGCGCAGGTGCGGGCCGTCCTTGGCGACATGGGGTACCGCATCTACCTGCTCGACGGACGCCTCACACCGTGGGAAGCCGACGCGCAGCCCCCTACGCCCAACGTGATCGCATGCCGCGACATTGCCGCGGTGCGGGCGCGGTTGGACGCATCGGGCGGCGCTCCGGTTGAGCCTCCCGTCCAGGTGGTCGTCGACTATCGCAGGCGTGCGGACGTGCCCGTGCCGCACCTTCCGGCGGTGTCACCGTGACCCGGCTTCCGAGCGCGCTGCGCCCGCTCTTCCCCTTGGTCAAGGCGGGCGTCTTGCTGGCCGCCCAGGTAGCCAGCCCGATCACCCGCCGCGTCCCTGGGGGCGAGACCCGTCCCCGGGCGCCACGCCGCCTGGCGTCGTCCGCTGCCGTCTACGCCCGCACGCATCCGAGGGGCGGCGTCACGGTGGTCACCGTCGCCGCAGGGGAGGTTCTGGAGCGCCCGCTCCCGCAGGGCCAGCCCAAGGACCACCCGCAGTTCGCCGCGCACCGGCGCGAAAACATCGAACCCGGCATCGTCGCCACCGTGCGCAACGGGCGCGTGCTGGACCACTATGCCGCCGTCGTCACCGAGGACGACACGTTGTTGTTCGACCTGTCGCCCTATTACGGAGCCCGCCGGCCGACCCAGCATCCGGTGTTCCTGCGCCGGCGATTCCCCGAGGTCAGCGTGGTGCCGGGTTCGGTGGGCGTGCTCACCACGCGCGGCAGCGACAACTACTACCACTTCCTCACCGACGTGCTGCCCCGGGTGGAGCTATTGCGTCGCGCCGGCGCGGAGCCCGAGTCCTTCGTGGTGAACCGCACCGCGCGCTTCCAACGCGACTTTCTCGACCAGCTCGGCCTGACCGCGGACCGCTGCCTGGGCAGCGACAAGTATCCGCACCTGCGCGCGGACCAGCTCGTCGTCTCCTCCCTTCCCGACGACAACCTCAAGACGCCTCGCTGGATCGTGCCGTGGTTGCGCGCGCAGTTCCTGCCCGACACGGTGGACCGGCCGCACCGTCGGCTCTACGTGACCCGCGGCGACAAGAGGCACACCCGGCGGGTCGAGAACGAGGCGGCCCTGCTCGCGGCGCTCGCACCGCTCGGATTCGAGATCGTGGATCCCGGCGCCATGGCACCGACGGCGCAGGTGCGTACGTTCGCGGAGGCCGAGTGCGTGGTGGGCCCCCACGGCGCCGGCTTGACCAACCTCGCGTTCGCGCCGCCGGGCGCGGTGGTGGTGGAGCTGTTCGCCCGCGACTACGTCAACGAGTGTTTCTGGGCATTGGCGAGCACCGTGGAGGGAGTGCGGTATCGCTATGTGGTCGGCGACGGCACCCCGTCCCGGTCCCGGCAGAACCGCGGGGTTGCCTCCGACATCACGGTCGACCCGCGCCGGGTCGTGGCGCTGCTCGGAGAGCTCCTCTGAGGGCTGCCAGTGCCGGGATCCGCTGAAGGATCGTCCGAGATGCGGCGCCCGGTTCGACGTGCAATCTGGGTTGAGGCACACACGCGGAAGGTTGGTGCGGCGCGGCTGTTCCCCCAATAACGGCTTCTGGGAGGCAACTGGAGGTGACACGAAGGTGCCACGGCAACGGCGGGGTTCAGCGCACTCGACGCGCATCGTCGTACACGACTACTCGGGCCATCCGGGACAGGCCCAGCTGAGCCGGGCGCTGGCCCGGCGGGGCTACAAAGTCACCCACCAGCACTGTCCGTCCTACGCCACTGGCAAGGGCTCCGTGCGCCTCGAGCCCGGCGATCCGGGGACGCTCGCCTTCGAGGAATGCCCGATGGACGGGACGTTCGCCCGATACTCGCTCCTCACCCGCATCCGCCAGGAGCTGTCCTACGGGCGCCTGGCCGGCCGGCGGATCGCCGCGGCGGACCCCGCAGTGGCCGTCCTGAGCAACGTCCCCCTCCTCGCGCACGTCGTCGTGGCCCGTCATCTCTCCCGCCGCGGCATCCCGATGGTGTTCTGGCACCAGGACATCTATTCGGAGGCGATCGGCAACGCGGCCCGCACCAGGCTGCCGGTCTTCGGACGAGTGGTGGCGGCACTCGCCGACCGCATGGAGCGCGCGGTGGCGCGCCGCAGCGATGCAGTCGTGGCGATCTCGCCGACATTCCTCGAGCGGCTTGAGCGCTGGGGCGTGGCCGAACGCGCCACGGTGGTGCCGAACTGGGCGCCCATTGAGGAGCTCCCGGTGCGCGAAGCCGACAACGCGTGGAGCCGGCGCATGGGGCTGCGGGGACACCCGGTCGTCCTCTATTCGGGCACGCTCGGCCTCAAGCACGACCCTGCCATCCTGGCCCTCATCAGCGCGCAGTTGCGCACCTCGCATCCTGACGCCAAGGTCGTGGTGGTCTCCGAGGGGAAGGGGCGCGAGTGGCTCGAGGCATGGAAGCGCGAGCAGGTGGCCGACAACCTTGTGCTCCTCGACTTTCAGCCCTACGAGGACCTGCCGTTGGTCATGGCGAGCGCGGACATCCTCGTGGCCATCTTGGAACCCGACGCGTCGCGCTTCTCGGTGCCGTCGAAGGTGCTCACGTATCTCTGCGCGAAGCGGGCCGTCGTCGGCGTCCTCCCGCCTGACAACGCCGTGGCCGAGATCCTCAGCACTCACGGCGCCGGGCGCGTCGTCGACCCGGCCCGCCGCGACCAGGTGGCCGCAGAAGTCGCAGAACTCTTGAACGAAGAGGCGGTGTGCCGGGGCATGGGCCGGGCCGGGCGGCGTTATGCCGAACGCACGTTCAGTCCCGAACGGGCCGCGGACCGCTTCGTCGAAGTGTTCGGAGACCGGGTGGCCGAGCCGGTCGCGGTGCCGGTCCCGGTGGCATCCTCGCTGGCGGCGATCGCCGCAGGAATCGACGAGGACGTTGAGGTGCCTGAGGAGCTCTTCTGGGCGTCGGTGGGCGACCTGGTCGTGATGGAAGCGCAACGAGAGGCCAGTTGAGCGGCTGACCGGGGCAGGTGTCGTGACGCATCGCATCGTGTCGTGACGTGTCGGTGACCGGGATCGTCGCGACGACAAGGTTGGCGTCGCCGCGTCGTTTCCCTATCAGCTCGCTCGAGATGAAGACAGGGCGGCGACAGCCGGAGGGAGAGCACATCCGATGACACATGTGTTGGTTACCGGAGGAGGTGGCTTCATCGGCGGGCATCTCGTGGCCCGGCTGCGCCAGGACGGCCTTGGCGACATCCGTGCCGTCGACCGCGCCCCGCTCTCGTCGTGGCATCAGCGCTTCGACGACGTCGACAATCACTGCGCAGACCTCCAGGACCTGGCCGCCTGCCGCCGGGTCTGCGAAGGCGTGGACGTGGTGTTCAACCTGGCGGCCGACATGGGCGGCATGGGCTTCATCGAGAACAACAAGGCGTTGTGCATGCTGTCGGTCCTGATCTCGACGCACATGCTCGAGGCGGCACACCAGGCCGGCGTCCAGCGGTTCTTCTACTCGTCGTCGGCATGTGTGTACGCGGCGGGGAAACAGGAGTCGCCCGAGGTCGAGGCGCTCCGCGAGGCGGACGCCTACCCGGCCATGCCCGAGGACGGCTACGGGTGGGAGAAGCTGTTCAGCGAGCGCATGGCGCGCCACTACTTCGAGGACTTCGGGCTCGAGACCCGGGTCGCCCGGTACCACAACGTCTACGGGCCCGAGGGCACGTATGACGGCGGGCGGGAGAAGGCGCCTGCCGCCATCTGTCGCAAGGTCGCCGCCGCCGTGCTGAGCGGCAGCAACGAGATCGAGATCTGGGGCGACGGCAAGCAGACGCGCAGCTTCACCTACATCGACGACTGCGTGGAGGGCACGCTCCGCCTCACGGCAAGCGACGTGCGCGAGCCGCTCAACATCGGTTCGGAGCAATTGGTCACGATCGACGAACTGGTCGAGATCGTCGAGGGGATCGCGGGAGTCACGCTCCGGCGCACCTACAACCACTCGGCACCCCAGGGCGTGCGCGGTCGCAACAGCGACAACACGCTGATCGCCGAGCGGCTGGGGTGGGGGCCGTCCATCAGTCTGGAGGACGGCCTGCAGGACACCTACAAGTGGGTCTTCGATCAGATGAGCTGAGCAGGACGAGTGTCCCCGTCGTGGACGAGGCGACTGGGCGGGCTGATGGTCGGCGCACCGATGCGCCGCGTGCGCCACATTGGATTGTGGGTCAGTAGGGCGAATGGCGCGAGTGCCTGACTGAGGCGTAGCCCTTTGGACATGAGCGCCGCAGCCTGAGCCGCTCAACCGACGCGGTGCCGGTCCCGATGATCTCTCCATGAACGTGTCGGTTCGTCGGCTCGCTCCGTGGCACCTCCTCATGGTCCTCGGGTTTGGCGTCTTCGGCGCCGCGGTGGCCGGGCTGGCCGGTCACAACTCGATCATCCGCCGGCACGTCGCCGCGCCCTTCTTCTTCCCGCCCACGGGCTTCGGCGGGTACAACTGGGTGGGCGCAGGGGTGAACCAGATCAGCGCACGGTGGTCGGTCCCGTCGGTGTCGACCCAGTTGCAGTGGGCCTACGCGTCGACCTGGATCGGGATCCAGCAGCTCAGCGCCCAGGGCTTCATACAAGTGGGAACGACCGAGAGCGCCTATGGACCCAAGTCGTCCACTGCGACCATCTTCTGGAGCGACACGCAGAATGGGTTCCATCCGCAGACGCTGACCGCGGTCAACCATGGGGACGTCATTGCGGCCAGCATGGTCAGGCGATCAGGTGGATGGGAGCTCGGAGTACGGGACATGACGACGAAGACCGCGTACTCGGTCGTGGTCCCCGATAACGCACACACCACCTTCAATGTCGCAGAGTACACACAAGAGGACCCGCCACCGAGTTTGGTGTCGTCGGGCGACCTTCCCTATCCCACGACCTCGACGGTCACATTCGATCACCTCCTGGTGAACGGGCGGGCGCAGACACTCGTCCGCGCTGAGGGCACGGTGCTGATGTCGCCCAACGGCATCGACCTCGTGCCGACGCCGGAGGCAGACGACGGGTTCTCCTTGGTCCCAGCGCAGGGAGAGGCGGCGCAGTACCTCCGGGTCGCGTCCCGGTTTGACACGGTCAGTCTCAAGTTCTCCTATGACCTGTCGCGCTGGCAGAGGGTGACCTTGGGGCAGCGCCAGGCAGCGGTCGATGCCTTGATGACGGGCCTGGCCGACACGACGCGGACCGTCGAGTCGCTGTCGGCACCGTCCGCATCGGCGAAGACGGACTTTGTGGCGCTGACGGACTCTCTCGAGCGGGAGCTCACCCTGTGGCGTGCGCAGGGGCTCTCGCAGTCCGATACGGCATATCGGAGCGTGGCGAAGGTCTCGCACAGCGTGGCGTACGAACGGGCCGTGGATCAGATCCGTGCGTCGCTGGGGCTCCCTCCCCCGTAAGCCGGCGGCCGGTTCCGACATTCCCGGACGGTCGCAGCCGTTCGGCGGAGCAATCGCTACTCGACGGACGAGAGTGCTGTGTCGGCCAGGGCGCCGTTGGCCCGCAACGCCGACACGACTCCCGCGACGGCTGCAACGCCGGCCAGCACGTAGGCGGTGATGCTGAACGCGTGCTGCGCGCTCGTCGCGCCGCCGTTGTCGCCGCCCGTCGCCACGAAGATGGTGCCGGTGACGGCGAGGCCGAGCGCAGTGCCGGTGCCCCGCGTCATATTGAGCACGCCCGATGCCATACCTGCCTGCTGTCCTGGTGCGGCGCCCATGATGGATGCGTTGTTGGGTGACGTGAACAGGCCCAGGCCCACGCCGATCGCGGCCAAGAGGACCACGAAGGCGATGGTGTCGGGGAGCACCGCCCCCATGACGACCAGGCCTGTGGCCGTGAGCGCCATGCCGCTGACCGTGAGAGGCCGGGCTCCCACGTGGTCGGCCAGCCGGCCCGCCAAGGGTGCGACCACGCCGAAGGCCAGTGGCATCGCCATGAGCTCGAGCCCCGAGCGCGCGGTCCCCAGGCCCTGCCCGCGCTCCAAGAAGAAGGGCACCAGCAACAACACCCCGAACATCACGAGGTAGGAGCCCATGCCGCTGACGATCCCGGTCGAGAACTGAGCACTGCGGAAGAGCCCGAGATCGAGCATGGGGTCGCGGTCGCGTCGCTCGTGCCAGACGAAGAGGGCGCCGAGCAGGACGGCGAGCACGAAGAGGCCCACGATCAGCGCTGAGCCCCATCCTTGTTCGGCACCGAACGTGATGGCGCAGAGGAGAGCGGCCACGGCCGGGAAGAAAATGGCCAGGCCGGTCCAGTCGAAGCGGACGCGTGCCAGCAGGTTCCGACTGCGTGGCACCAGCAGGATGGCGGCCACCGCGCCGAATATGCCGAAGGGGATGTTGACGAAGAAGATGAGGCGCCACCCCCCGGCCGCCAGCAGCAGTCCGCCCACGGTGGGGCCCATCGCGAGCCCGAGGGCCTGCGCCGCGCCTTGCAACCCGATCGCGCGCCCGAGCGCCCGACCGGGCACCACCAGCACAATGATGGCCAGGCTGTTCGCCTGGAGCATCGCGGCACCCACGGCTTGGAGCGCGCGGAAGCCACACAGCGCAGGAAGGTCGGGCGCGAGGCCGCACAGGACCGATGCGAGTGTGAAGATGACGAAGCCGTAGACGTAGAGGAGCTTGCGGCCCCACATGTCCGCGAAGCGCCCAACGGCGGTCACCGTCGCCACCAGGACGAGCAGGTAGGAGAGGCCGACCCAGGTGACGGCACCGACCGAGGCATTGAAGGTGTGTTGGAAGGTGGGGAGGGCGACGGTCACGATGGACGCGTCGAGCTGGCCCATGAACGCGCCGACGCAGACGGCAGCGACGGCAAACCAGTGAGCGTCGGGCCGCTCTCGGATGGCCTGGGGCCGCCGCGGCTCGACGAGCAGCCGGTCCCAGGTCAAGGTCCACGGACGCGGCGCGGCCGACGTGCCCGTTCCGGACTTCTCGCCCGCCATGCCTCGGTTCACGCCGCCGCTCACACCTCCGGGTTGGCGCGCCAGGCGACCTCCGCGCTCGCTCTGATGTCGCGCGACGACACGCCCACGAGGACCTCGTAACGACCCGGGTCGGAGCGCCACCCGTGCGTCTCCACGTCCCAGTAGCGGTAGGCGTCGGGCCCGAGCTCGATCTCGACGGTCGCCTCGGCGCCCGGGTCCAGGGACACTTTGGCGAACCCGGCCAGCTCGCGGTCGGGCCGACGGACACTCGCCTCGAGTGAGCGGACGTAGACCTGGACGACCTCGGTACCCCGTCGGGGACCCGTGTTCACGAGTCGAACGGTCACCATGTCCGGCGCGACGGACACCTCCTCGAAGGCGATGTCGCCGTAGGAGAGTCCGAAGCCGAAGGAGAAGTGCGGCGCCAGGCGCGACGTCTCGTAGAAGCGATAGCCCACGAGGACGCCCTCCCCGTAGACGACGGTGCCGTCCAGGCCCGGGTATCGCTCACCCTCGACACCGAGTCCCGCCGGCCCGTCCTCGACGCGGGCCGGAAAGGTGACGGGGAGGCGCCCGGCCGGCTCGGCGGCGCCCACAATGATTTCGGCCAGTGCGTCGGCGCCCTCCTCGCCGGGATACCAGGCCATCAAGACGGCCCCGGCGCGCTCGGCCCACGGCATCTCGACGGGCGAACCCGCGTTGACGACGACCATCGTGCGGGGGTTGGCGTCGAGCACCGCCTCGACCAGCTCGCCCTGTCGCCCGGGCATCGACAGGTCCGGCCGGTCGTGGCCCTCGGACTCCCATTCGCCGTTGGATCCGACGACCACCACGGCGACGTCCGCCGCGGCCGCGGCGTCGACCGCTCGCTCGAACTCGTCGCCGGTGTCGGGCGGGGCGGCGCCGATGCGCGCACCCATGATGGGGGAGGAGGACGAGCGGGGCCACACGTCGACGGCGAGCTCGTAGGTGTGGCCGGCGGCGAGGTCGACAACCACCTCGACCGGCTCGCTCCCCGCGCCGTAGAACCCCGTCCCGCGCGTCGGGTCGGTGTTGTCGACCGCGATGTCGCCGTCGAGGCGCAGCACCGAGCGTCCCGCGCTCTCGAGCCCGAGTCGCCACGCCCCCGCCACGTCCGGCGTGAAGCGCCCGCTGATGCGGACCGAGCAGGCGCCGCTGCTGAGTGCGGGGTGGGGTGGGCCGATCCACATGACCCGCGCCGAGTGGGCGGTGCCCCACGCGACGGGCGCACCCGCCAGGTCGGGGTTGTCGAAGTATTCGACCGAAAAGGCGCTTTCGTCCGCCGCGCCGGAGGCAGCGGCATCGACATCTGCATCGGCGTCGGCGGCCGACGGAGCGACCAGGCGCATGTCGATGGGCCGCAGGCCACGATCGATTCGGCACCCCACCTCGTACACGATCTCGACCCCGGGCAGGAGAGGAGCCAGCGCGTCGGCCATGCCACGGCGCCGGTACGGCGTGACCTCCGAGCTGCCCCCGCCCATAGCCAGCTGTGAGGCGTTGGGGCCGATCACGGCAACCGTCGAGACGCTCGCGGGGTCGAGAGGCAGCAGTCCGTCGTTGACGAGGAGCACCGTGCCTTCCGCCGCGACCGCACGAGCCAGCGAGCGGCGGCCGGGGTCGTCCTCTTCGCGCTCTTCGGTCGGCGTCGATGCCGCGCCGCCGCCGAGGATCCCGACCCGGCCCATTAGGCGGAGCACGTGACGAACTTGTCCGTCCACGATGGCCTCGTCCACGGTGCCGTCGCGGACAGCGGCGGCCAGGGTGGGACCGAACCAGGCCGAGGGTCCCGGCATTTCGAGGTCGAGGCCGGCCATGGCGGCCGGCGCGGTCGAGTGCGTCCCGAACCAGTCGGACATGACGAGCCCGTCGAAGCCCCATTCGCCGCGCAGGATCCCGCCGATGAGGTCGGGTTGCTCGCCGCAATAGGTGCCGTTGACCTTGTTGTAGGCGGTCATGACCGACCAGACGCCGGCCTCGGTGACGGCCTCCTCGAAGGCAACGAGGTGAATCTCGCGCAGCGCACGCTCGTCGACCTCGGCGCTGATGGTCATGCGCTCGTGCTCCTGGTCGTTGCAAGCGAAGTGCTTGATGCAACAGGCCACACCCGCCGATTGCACGCCGCGCACGTAGGCGACGGCGATGCGGGCGGTCAGCAACGGGTCCTCGGCGAAGGACTCGAAGGTGCGGCCGGCGAGCGGTGTGCGCACGATGCACACCGTTGGGCCGAGCAGGACATGTACGCCCTTGGACCGGGCCTCGGCGGCCAGTGCTTCCCCCAGTCGTCCGACGAGTGTGGGGTTCCAGGTGGATCCGACGGCCATGCCGCAGGGGAGCGAGAGCGAGCGGCGCCCGATGAGGCTGTCGCCGCGGACACCCGACGGGCCGTCGGACACCTTGAGGGCCGGGATGCCGAGCCGCTCGACCGGCGGGAGGTACCAGAGGGTGGCCCCGGCGGTGAGCGAGGATTTCTCGTCGAGAGTCATCGCGCCGAGCAGGCGTTCGATCTCGGACTCGAGCTCGGCGCCGCTCAATGCGCCTGCTGGGCCCGCTGTGCTGGCTGTGTTCGACGTCGCGTCCACGCCCGGTGCCGTCATGTGCGTCCTCTCCCTCGTTGCTGTTTCGCGTGTGCGGTCTCGCGGCGCGGTGTCACCACGTGTCGACGAACGGGCGCCGCTGCCCCGAACCGCCGGGATCGGGCCAGTGCGCCCGCGGGCCCGCCGACTCCAGCGCATGCACCGTGCGGGCCCGTGTCTCAGCCGGGTCGATCACGTCGTCGATCTCGAAGTACTCGGCCACGTGCAATGCCTTGCCGTGCTCGTAGGCGCGCACCACCATCGCCGCGAAGGCGGCGTCGCGCTCGTCTGGGTCTGCGATGGCCTCGAGCTCGCGGCGAAACCCGAGGCGCACCGCGCCCTCGAGACCCATGCCACCGAGCTCACCGGTCGGCCAGGCGACGGTGAAGAGGGGCCGGTGGAAGCTGCCCCCGGCCATGGCCTGCGCGCCGAGGCCATAGCCCTTGCGCAGGACCACGCAGGCGAAAGGCACCGTCAGAGATGCGCCGACGACGAACATACGGCTGACGTGGCGCACGAGTGCGGTCTCCTCCGCCTCGGGCCCCACCATGAACCCCGGCGTGTCGCAGAGTGACAGCAGCGGCAGCCCGAACGCTTCGCACAGCTGCATGAAGCGGGCGGCCTTGTCGGCGTTGTCCGCAGTGATGGCGCCGGCCAGGTGCTGAGGATTGTTGGCCAGCACGCCGACCGGGCGGCCCTCCATGCGCGCCAGCGCAGTCACCATCCCGGGCGCGAAGGCGGGACGCAGCTCGAGGACCGACCCCTCGTCGGCCAGCAGCTCGAGAGCCCGCCGCACGTCGTAGACACGGCGCCGGTCCGCGGGCACGACGGCGCGCAGCAGCGCCTGGTCGGCGCTGGTCCAGTCGCGTCGGTCGCCCTGGAAGTAGGAGAGGTAGCGGCGGGCGACCTCGACGGCCTCCTTCTCGTCGTCGCAGAGGACATCGACGACGCCGTTGGGCACCTGCACCGCCACCGGGCCCACGGCCTCGGGGGCGAACACGCCGAGGCCGCCGCCCTCGATCATGGCCGGGCCTCCCATCCCGATGGTGGCGTCGGGCGTGGCGATGATGACGTGGCAGCAGCCGAGCAGCGCCGCGTTGCCCGCGAAGCAGCGCCCCGACACGATGCCGACGAGCGGGACGCGCGCCGCTCAGTGCGCCGAAGAGCGCGAAGGCTTCGGTGTCGAGCCCGGTCACGGTGGCGGTGTCGGTATCGCCGGGACGGCCTCCTCCGCCCTCGGCGAAGAGGACGACCGGGAGGCGGAGCCGGTCCGCCAACGCGAAGAGCCGGTCCTTCTTCTTGTGGTTCATCTGACCCTGGGTCCCGGCCAGGACCGAATAGTCGTACGACAGCACGGCGCAGCGCGCCCGTTCGTGATCGAAGAGGTGCCCGTTCACCCGGCCGATGCCGGCGATGAGGCCGTCGGCTGGCGTGTTCGCCCGCAAGTCTTCGGTGTCGCGGCGCGCACGCTGGGCGGCCACGACCAGGCCGCCGTACTCCTCGAAGCTGCCCGCGTCGCACAGGTCCTCGACGTTCTCGCGCGCCGTGCGGCGGCCGGCGGCGTGGCGACGCTCGGTGGCGGCCGGGCGGCCCGTATCGAGGGTGCCGGCTTTGCGGGCTCGCATCTCCGCCAGTTCGGGTCGTTCGGCCTGCAGGCCGGCGTCGGCGGTGCCGGCGCCGGCACCGGCGTTGGGCGCCGGCGCGTCGTGTGCGCCCGGGGTCATGGTGAGGAGGAGGTCCCCGGTTTGCACGGCATGCCCAGGGGCCACCGCCACCGAGTCGATGCGGCCCGGCGTGGCTGCCTCCACCACATGCTCCATCTTCATCGACTCGAGCACGACGAGGAGGGTGCCCGCGGTCACGGCGTCGCCGGCTTTCACCTCGACGCGCAGCACGGTGCCGGCGAAGGGCGCCGCGACGTTGGTGGGTGCTTTCAGCCCGGCCACAGGGGTTCGGGGACCACGAAGCCGACGTCGCCGCCCCACGCGTTGCGGTACGAGACCTCGTGCGGGGGCCGGCGGGCGCCGACGCCCCAGGTGCCGGTGGGATAGCCGAAGCTCACGGTCCCCGAGAGGACCCAGCCTTGCTCGGAGGGCACGCCGAGTATCTCGAAAGTCTCGTTCGGATGGAAGAACTGCAAGAGCGCGGTGAGGCAGCTGCCGACGCCTTCGGCGCGGGCGGCCAGCATGGCGCTCCAGACCGCGGGGTAGATGGAGCCGCCGGTCGGGTCGAAGTGCGAGAAGGGGAACAGGTAGAGCGGCGCGTCCTCGAAGTGGTCGGCCAGCCATTGGGCCGAGCGCTGCACCTTGAGGACCTGGATCGACTCCGGCGCGTCGGGGTTGGCGTGCGCCGCGTCGATCTGCTCCTTGTAGATCGTCTTCCACAGTTCGCCCATGGCGTGCTGGTACAGGGGTGCGAGGGCCGCCTTCTTGGCCGGGTCGTCGAGGAGGAGGAAACGCCAGTTCTGCTGGTTGCCGCCGGAGGGGGCGTGCACGGCCGCATCGAGGATGCGGGCCTGGACGTCGAGCGGGATCGGGTCTGTTTTGACCCTGCGCATGGCGCGGGTGGTGTACAAGGCCTCGTGCAGTTCCATATGCAGCGCACCTTAGGTCGGGCGCGTCGGGCGGACGAAGCCGCTCTATCCCGAGTGCGGAAGGGGATTTAGGCCGGGGCGGGTGCTGTGGGTGCTGCGGGTGCTGCGGGTGCTGCGGGTGCGGGAGCCGAGGGTGGGGCGGTGGCGGCGGTGTCCTCGGTCGCATGAGGGCGCACGCGCCGTACTTCGTCGAGCAGCGGTCCGGCTGCCAGCATCATGCCGGTTCCGACGACGGCGGCCTGGCGTAGCCAAGCCGGGATCGGATGGAATACGGGATTGACGCCGGACCGCCAGGTGACGAGCGCGCAGATGGCGACCACCGACCAGAGGAAGAGGGACCATCCGGCGACGCGGCTAGTCGGCGGGGCATCCGAGTGGGTCGAGTTTCGCAAGACACCGGAGGCCACCATCGTCACGGCGACGAGCGCAATGAGGGGGGGCAGGACGGTGGCCGGGTGCATCGTGAGGGCGGCGCCGAAGATGTAGTTCGGCACGTGAAAGATCAAGGTGGCCGCGACGAGCCACGCGAGCAGCGAGCCGCGGATGTGGCCGCGTGTGACATCGAGGAGGACCAGAAGCACGGCGAGAGCCATGAAGTAGTAGGCGAAGACATTCTGCTCGAACACCAACCGCAGGCCGAGGGTGAGCGCGACGAGCGAGGTCAGGACGACGGGTGTGCAGGCGGCCGCACCGAGGCGTCGGGATACCCACCACGAGATGGCCAGCGCTGCCACGATCGGCAGAATGCGTGAGACGCCGACGACGACGAGCGTGTAGTGATGATCGATCTCCCAGATCACCGTCCCACCCTTTGAGGGATTGTCCCCCGAGCCCAGAGCGATGGCCCGCCAGGCAGCGCCCGAGCTCACTGCGAGGAGGGGCGCGACGACGAGCACTGCCGTGGCGATGCCGCTTACGACGAAGCGCAGCCGGCGGACCGCATCGGGCGCCAGCACCAGAAACGGTGCCGCGACAAGCAGCGCAAATTGCTGCGACAGCACGGCGAGCGCCACCAGGGCGCCTGCCGCAGCCCATCGTTTCCGCAGGGCGCACGCCAACGCCGCCAGTGAGAATCCCAACGCCATGAGGTCCTGGGGATGGAAGTAGTAGCGCACCGAGATCCAGACAGGGGGGAGGCACGCGAGTGCGCACACCGTTGCCGGCTCCCACCAACGTCGCCCTCGCCCTGAGGCGCGCACGAAGGCCACGACGCCGGCCATGAGGGCGAGCCAGCCGACGAGCGCGATCCACAGGGTCGGCTGGGTGGCACCGGACCGCGTCGCCCAGGAGCGGATGGCAGCATCCGCGTGTTGGCAATCGGCACCCATCGCGGTGCGCGTGGGGAACGGAACCGAGGCGCCAATGTCGCCCAGCGCGGCGACGGCGCCCGAGACGAGCGGGTACATCGGCGCGACGAGGGGCTGGTGCGGCTCGGTGTCCTGGGGGAAGGCACAGGTCAGCTGCCCGTGCTCGATCGCCCACGTGGAATAGACCGACTCGTGGGCATCGACGGGACCCGGGCCGCCGGACAGGGCGATGATCCCGGCGAAGAGGGCGGTGGCGACGACCCAGCTGAGGACACAGTGCCAGCGGGCCGCCGGAGCGTCGAGACGGCGTATCCAGTGGGATTGACGGAGGGGGGAAGAGCGAGCTTTAGGCTCGATGTCAAGTTGAGGTTGAAGGTCGACGTGAGGTTGAGGGTTACGTTGAGGGTTAGGTTTTTGGTCCGGCCTGGGTTCGCCCTCGGTCGGCCGCGCAGCGGCGGCGGGCGGTGCGAAGACGCCCTCCATGCCTTGTAATCGGCCGACCGGCTTGAGGGCTTGAACGGTCATTCCCGGTCAACGGGGGCCACCTGGTCAGGGGCCTGGCGCATGCCAGCCGGCCCGGCGCCCGGCCAGGCGCCAGCTCAGCGGAACGGGTCAGGCGGGACTGCCCTCGTTCACCAGCTGCAACCGCTCGGTCGCCTCGATGTACTCCTCGACCATCCCGAGCACAACGTCCCTGGTGCGTCGCACTGAAGTCGCACGCCCGATGATCTGACCGCACGGATTGAAGTTCACGTCCCGTGCCTCTTCGGGGTAGGCGTGCCCTCTCGACACGCAGTCGATGGCCACCATCATCTGCAGCGGCATACCGAGCGGCTTGGGGTTGTCCGGTGCCTCCCAGGCGTCGGTCCAGTCGTTCTTGAGCAGGCGGCACGGCTTGCCGGTGAACGAGCGCGACCGCACGGTGTCCCGAGAGGTGGCCTTCAGGTACGACTCCATCTGCTTGGGTGGCACGTCGGCCTCCTCGACGGTGAGCCACAGCGAGCCCGTCCACACGCCGGCCGCGCCCATGACCATGGCGGCCGCCATCTGGCGTCCCGACCCGATGCCGCCTGCGGCGAGGACCGGCAGCGGTGCGACCGCGTCGATCACCTCGGGCCACAGCACGATGGATCCGACGTCGCCCGTGTGCCCGCCGCCCTCGGAGCCCTGGCAGATGACGATGTCGACGCCGGCCGCCTTGTGGTTACGCGCGTGCTTGACCGACCCCGCCAGTGCGGCCATAAGCATCCCGTGGTCGTGCACCTGCGCGATGACATCGTCGGGGGGAGTCCCGAGGGCGTTCGCGACCAGCTTGACCTTGGGGTGTTGGAGGATCACCTGCACCAGCGGCGCCGCGGTCGCGGCGGTCCAGCCGAGCAGCTCGCGCCGGGGGCCGCCCTCGATCTCGGGCACGCCGTGGTCGGCCAGGATCTTCTTGGCGAACGTGCGGTGCTCTTCGGGGATCATGGCCCGCAACTCGGCCTCGAGCTTCACCGGGTCGATCTCGTCCATGCCCTCGTACTTGCCGGGTATGACGATGTCGACGCCGTAGGGGTTGTCGCCCACGTGCTCGTCCAGCCAGCTGAGCTCGATCTCGAGCTCGTCGGCGCTGAAGCCGACCGCACCGAGGACGCCCATGCCGCCGGCATTCGATACCGCAGCGGCGACGTCGCGGCAGTGGGTGAAGGCAAAGATGGGGAACTCGATCCCGAGGCGTTCGCAGAGCTCGTTGTGCACGGGAGACCTCCTAATTGGGTCTGATCGGGCCCACGGTGAGCCGGTCTAGGGCCGCGCTCGGACCGGGCGGCTCGGCTGCCAGGACCTTTCGGGCACCTAGAACAGATTCTACTTTTGAACGGCGGACTCCGCAGGCCCGTCGGACGGCCGACCGGAGGCGGAGCGCCCGCCCGGTCGCGAGTCAGTCGGTTCAGTCGGTCAGGTCGACCGTCTCGGCCTCGTCCTCCTGGTCGGCGAACTGGGTGCGGTACAGCTCGGCGTACAGGCCGTTCTCGGCCAGGAGACTGGCGTGGGTTCCTCGCTCGACGATGCGCCCGTCGTCGACCACCAGCAGCTCGTCGGCCTCGCGCACGGTCGAGAGCCGGTGGGCGATGACGAGTGAGGTGCGGCCGCTCAGCGTCTCGCGCAGGGCCTGCTGCACCGCTGCCTCCGATTCGGAGTCCAGGTGGGCGGTGGCCTCGTCCAGGACGACGATGTCCGGCGCCTTGAGGAGCAGCCGGGCCAGTGCGACCCGTTGTTTCTCGCCGCCGGACAGCCGGTAGCCCCGCTCGCCGATCACCGTGTCGAGACCGTCGGGGAGATCGGCCACGATGTGGCCGATCTGTGCCTGGCGCAGGGCGTTGAGCACCTCGGCCTCCGATGCCTCTGGCCGGGCGTAGAGCAGGTTCGCCCGCAGCGTGTCGTGGAACAGGTGCGGATCCTGGGACACCACACCGACCACATCGCGCACCGAGGCCATGGTGGCCTTTCGGACGTCGATCCCGCTCAGGCGAACCGCTCCGCTCGTCACGTCGTAGAGCCGCGGCACGAGGTTGGAGACGGTCGTCTTCCCCGCACCCGAGGGACCGACGAGGGCGACCATCGTTCCGGGCTCGACGTGGAAGCTGATGCCATGGAGCACTTCGCTTCGCTGGCCCGACTCGAGCACCGCGACCGACTCCAGCGAGGCCAGCGAGACGTCGTCGGCACTCGGGTAGGTGAAGCGCACGTGGTCGAAGTCGATGGAGGTCGGGCCACGGGGGATGTCGACGGCGTCCGGGTCCTCCTGGATCATGGGGACGATGTCGAGCACCTCGAAGAGGCGCTCGAAAGAGACCAGTGCGGTCATCACGTCGAGGTTGACGTTCGAGAGCTGGGTCAGCGGCCCGTACAGCCGAGTCAGGTAGGCGGTGAGGGCGACCAGGGTGCCGAGTGTCATCGCGCCATGCACGGTGGCGACGCCGCCGAAGCCGTAGACGAGGGCGGTGGCCAGGGCTCCCGTCAACGTGAGCGAGACGAAGAACACGCGTGAGTACGTGGCCTGGGAGATTCCGATGTCGCGCACGCGCCCTGCTTTGGCCTCGAAAGACGACGCTTCGGCGTCGGGCCGACCCATGAGCTTGACCAGCATGGCCCCGCCCACCTGAAAGCGCTCCTGCATGACCATGTTCATCTCGCTGTTGAGGTTGTATCCCTCCTTGGTCAGCGATCCAATGCGCTGGCCGACGAATCGGGCCGGGAAGAGGAACAGGGGCACCAGGACGAGGGCGGCCAGGGTGATCTTCCAGTTGAGGAAGAACATCGCGCCGAGGACGATGACCACCGTGACGAAGTTGCCAACCACGTTGGACAGCAGGTCCGTGAAGGCCTGTTGGGCGCCGATGACGTCGTTGTTGAGCCGGCTGACCAACGCGCCTGTCTGGGTGCGGCTGAAGAAGGCGAGCGGCATGCGCTGGATGTGGCGGAACACCTTGGAGCGCATGTCGTAAATGAGGTACTCACCGATGTAGGCCGAGATCCGGCGCTCCGTGAGCACGAGGCCGGCATCGACGAGGGCGAGGACCGCCACCAGAACGGACAGCCAGATGACGAGGTTTGCGTCGTGCTTGAGGATCCCGTTGTTGATGATGGCGCGAAAGATCAGAGGTGTGACAGCTCCGACGGCCGCGTCGAGGATGACGACGGGGATGAAGATGGCCAGGATCTTGCGGTAGGGGACGGCGAAGGTGAGCATGCGCCGCGCCGTGCCCTTTTTGACCCGGTGCTCAAGAACGGCCCGGTCTTGGCGCATGGAGCGCATGCCGCCCCAGCCACCGCCGCGCCCGCCCATTCCATGTCCCCGCATTGCCACGCATGCAACCTACTGTCGGCGTCTCGTCATCCCGGCCGCGGGACACCGGGGGCGCACGCCGATCGGCCGGCTGATCAGGTGCAGAGGAGCGTCGGGCTCAGTTCCGCGTTGATGCGCCGAAAAGCGCTGACCGGCACCTCCCAGCGACGCTCAAGGGGTGATCCGGCGCCTGATCAGTGTCACGACGACGAAGGCGAGCGCGAGGAGCGCGAGCGCACCGACGACGGCAGCGGTGATGTTGGCACCCGTGAGAGCAAGGCCGGGGGGGATGGCGGTTTGGCCGGCAGTGACATGGCTGGCCAATTGCGTGTGCAGGCTTCCCGAACGCAGCCGGGTGGACTCCGCCGCCGAGGCGGTGCCGGCGACCAGCGCGAGCGCGGCAGGCGCCTGTCAGCACCAGTGCGATCGTCGATCCGAGTACCCGAAGCAACCGCATGCTCGTCGTGCCTCCTTCGTCGGAATCGCACGTGCCACTGCTCGCGGTCCGTCGAGTCCGTACTGCTGTGAAACGGTGGCTGTGACGTCTCCTTGCGATTCTGCTTGGAGCGAAACCCCCGTGCAGCGTGGAGCACCTCCCCACTTGGGGCCGTTGGTGACATGACCGTAAGCGGCAGACGTCCGTTGCGTGACCCGGCGTCGAAGCGCGCCCCTCCCGTCAGTAGGCGCCGATGCCTCGGGCCATCGTCTTGGGGGTCTCGACCATGATCTTGAGGTCCCACCACAACGACCAGGACGCGACGTACAGATAGTCCAACTGCACCAAGTCGGAGCGCGTGAGGTCGTTGCGCCCCGACACCTGCCACAGCCCGGTGATACCGGGACGGACCTGGAAGCGGCGCGTTGCCCAACCCTCGACGTGTGATTCGCTCGGGATGAACGGTCGCGGGCCGACGACAGACATGTCACCTCTGAACACGTTGATGAACTGAGGAATCTCGTCGATACCGGTGCGCCGCAGGAACGCCCCGAACCGAGTGATGCGGCTGGTTTCCTCCTGCTTCCGGCGCTCTTCGTGCAGTGGCAGCTCGGCCGGGTCGGGGACGCCCCCGACGCCGTCGGGTTCGAGATCCGGCTCGCACTCGACTGTCATGGAGCGGAATTTGATGACCGTGAAGGGCTCCGTGTGGCGACCGAGGCGGATCTGGCGAAAGAACACCGGCCCAGGCGAGCTGAGCTTCACGCCGATGGCCACGAGGACGAGAAGCGGGGACGTGAAGACAAGGACGGCGGAGCTGATGCACACGTCGAAGATACGTTTCATGGCTCTGTCCCAAGCGCTCAGATGCGGCTGGGCGATTTCGAGAAAAGGCATACCGGCGAGGCCGGTCAGGCGTGATCGCCAGCTGATCAGCTCGTAGTAGCGCGGCACCATCGCGATGTGGACGAAGTCCTGGAGCTCGCGGTACGTGTCCAGCGACTCTGGCGAGAACTCGTCCTGGGCGGTGACGAGAACGCGGTGGACGTCGAGCTGGTGACAGATCTCGTCGAGATCTGTCACGCGCCCGATCGCTCCCGCGTCGGCCGTCTCACCGTCCACCACTCGACCAACCAGGGTCATACCCGGGTCCTGCCGGACGCTCAGCATGATGCGGCTGGCCGTCGTGCCCGCTCCGACGACCAAGACCCGTGTCGTGGTCAACGCGTGGAGGAAGAAGCGAAGGACCATCCGGCCCAGGGTGACGATCCCGATAGTGACGATGACCGCCGCGACGAGCTGGGTGGCGAAGGGCTCGGTGCCCCCGAACAGAACGTGGAAGAGGGAGCCGATGGCGAGGGCAAGGACGCAGCCACAGCCGACGCCGAAGGAGAGCTCGCGGATCTCGAGGAAGGCGCTCGGTTGGAGGCGACGGTGAGTCACGCGGTAGACGCCCCCGAGGGCCAGGGTGAGCACCACTGCCACCGGAAACAGCGAGTCGATCTTGATGTTGCTGAGGAGCTGGCTGGGCGAATTCGACCGCCACCGTGGAGAGGCGCGAGAGGAGGACAAGGGCGAGCGGCAGCGAGAGACAGGCGCAGACGAAGTCGCAGCAGATCTGCACCCACGTCAGCTCGCGGTCGGTGATGGTGCGGTAGGGCGGTGCGGGTCGTTCCCGCGCAAGGAGATCCTCGTCCGAGCCGAAACCGGAGTCACGCGAGTTGGTGGCACCTCTCGAGTCGACAGGTGCCGCGCCCGTCAGAGAGGGCCCGGCCACCTCGACCTCTGATCCGGAGATGCTCATCGCCCTGCCCCTTGGCGCCGGAAACTGTCGTTACCGGCACGAGCCAGCCACACCCCCCACCACTTTGGAAACACTGCAGGGACGCCGGTCTGGCGGAGGCAAGAAAACCAATGGCGTCACCCCGAGTCTCTGGTCTCGCCTCCCAACGCTCGCTTGGCGTGCGTCTCCACCAGCCCAGCCGCGGGCGTCGTGTCGGGCTCTAGGCGGAACCGCCGACGGCGTGCACACCTCCGTCGACATGGACGATCTCGCCCGTCGTCATCGGAAAGAGATCGCTGAAGAGTGCGAGGCACGCTTTCGCCACCGAGACCGAATCGTGCACGTCCCATCCCAACGGGGCCCGCTCCGCCCAGGTGTCCTCGAATGCGCTGAAACCGGGGATGGACTTGGCGGCCATCGTCCGGACGGGCCCGGCCGCCACGAGGTTGACCCGGATCCCGCGGGGCCCGAGCTCCTTGGCGAGATACCGGGACAGTGATTCCAGGGCGGCCTTGGCGACGCCCATCCAGTCGTAGACCGGCCAGGCGACGGTGGCGTCGAAATCCAACCCGACGACAGACGCGCCACCGGTCTTTCCGGCCGCCTCGAGAAGGGGCAAGAACGCGTCGACGAGTGCCTTCAAGGAGTAGGTAGAGATGTTGAGCGCGACCGAGACGTCGTCCCACCCAGCAGCGAACATGCCGTTACCGAGACAGTCAGGCGGGGCGAAGCCGATCGCGTGCAAGAGCCCGTCGAGACGATCCCAGCGCGCAGCCAACCGTTCGCCGGCGGCGGCGAGCTGTTCCGGCGAGGTGACGTCGATCTCGAGCACCTCGGGCTCCTCGGGCAGCTTGCGTGCCGTGCGCTGGGTCAGCGAGAGCGCCCGCCCTGCACCCGAGAGGACGATCTCGGCTCCCTCTTCCTGGGCCAGCCGGGCCACCGCGAAGGCCAACGATGCGTCCGTGAGCACCCCAGTGATGAGGAGTCGCTTGCCGTCGAGGAGTCCCACTGCGCCACGGAGGTTATGCGAAGGTAGGGACGTGCACGTCGGAATCCTCGGGGGCACCGGACCGGCCGGCCGGGGGTTGGCACTCCGCCTGGCTGATGCCGGAGACCAGGTCACGATCGGTTCGCACGCGACGCGGAGCGGGCTGCATGCCGTCGTAGAGGATTTGCGCGGCCGCTGGACCGACCGCCACCTTGCATTGACTGGTGCCGGACAACGCCGGCGCGGCCGTGGCTGAGCTCGTGGTTCTGGCCACACCCTGGGACAGCGCCAGTGCGACCGTCCGGGCCCTCCGGGAGCCGCTGGCCGGCAAAGTCGTCGTCTCCATGGCCAACGCGCTGGTCAAAGATGGCCGCGAGATGCTCGCCCTTGTCCCGCCGCAGGGGCTCGGTGGCCGCCGCCGTCCAGGCGAGCGTGCCCGACAGCCTGGTCGCCGCCGCCTTCCACCACCTGCCGGCTTCGGAAATGGAGAACCTCGAATCGGGGTTGGAGGCTGATGTGCTGGTGTGTTCCGATCATCCCGAGGCGACGGCTGCGACCGTCGCCCTCGTCGATCGCCTGCACGGGCTGCGGCCGCTCGACGCCGGCAGCCTCAGCCAAGCGGCGGCCATTGAGGCCTTCACCGCTGTCTTCATCACGTTGAACATCCGGTACAAGGCGCACTCGACGCTGAGGCTGGCTGGGATCTAGCCGTGCGGTTGTACGACACGGCGCGGCGTGAGGTGGTGGCGTTCGAGCCCGGGCCGCTCGTCACCATGTACTCGTGCGGCATCACCCCGTACGACGCGGCGCATCTCGGCCATGCGTCGGTGTACCTCTACTTCGACATGCTCCAGCGGCATCTGCAGGACGCCGGGCACGAGACGAAATGCGTGCGCAACGTCACCGACGTCGACGACGACATCTTGCGCAAGGCGCGCGAGCTGGGGGTGCACTACCTCGACCTCGCAGCAGAGGAGATGGCTCGTTTCGACGCCGAGATGAGCCTCTTGAACCTGTTGCCGGTCTATTCCGAGCCGCGTGCCACGTCGGCCATCTCCGAGATCCTTTCCCTCATCGGGGACGCGCTCGAGGGCGGCCACGCCTACGAGTCGGGCGGGTCCGTCTACTTCAGCGTCGCGACCTTTCCCGAGTTCGGCCGCATCAGCGGGTTTGACCGGACGCAGGATGCTCGAGCTTGCCGCCGAGCACGGCGGGCATCCTGAGGATCCCAACAAGCGAGACCCCCTGGACTTCGTGCTGTGGCAGCCGTCCCTCCCCGACGAGCCCGCGTGGGAGTCGCGGTGGGGACCGGGCCGGCCCGGCTGGCACATCGAGTGCTCCGCCCTGGTCCTGCGCGAGCTGGGCGAGACGATCGACATCCACGGCGGAGGGCGGGACCTCGTGTTCCCGCACCACGAGTGCGAGACGGCCCAGTCCGAGTCGGTCACCCACAAGCCGTTCGTCCGGCTCTGGTTCCACGTCGGTCTCGTGGGTCTCGACGGCACGAAGATGTCGAAGTCACTCGGCAATCTCGTCTTCGTCGGCGACCTGTGCAAGGAGTGGGACCCGGCCGCGGTCCGCCTAGCGTTGCTCGCGCACCACTACCGGGAGGATTGGGACTGGCGCACCGCCGAGGACATGCCCGCCGCCGCGGCTCGCCTCGCGCTCTGGCGCAGCGCGCCGAGACGGCGACGGCGCGGACGGGCCTGCGAGTCGGTGCGCGCCGCACTCGACGAGGACCTCGACACCCCGGCCGCGTTGCGTGCTCTCGACGCGGAAGCCACCGCCGGTCGCCCGGTGGCGGCAGGCGCGCGCCTGCTCGGCATCGACCCTCTGAGCGTGGGCCGGGACCACGGGGGTGGTCCAGTACCCTTGAGGGACTTCGATCGGTGTCCGGACCAGGAGCGATCCCCCGGCTGAACAGGAAAGGGTGCACGATGGCTGGCGTCATCTCGGTTGGTCTTCCTGACGGCTCGACACGGGAGCTGGCCGAGGGCACGACGGCCGCCGAGTTGGCCCGTTCCATCGGCTCCCGGCTGGCCAAGGCGGCCGTTGTTGCGGTGGTGGACGGGCGCGAGGTCGACCTGGACGAGCCGCTGCACGACGGCGACCAGGTGGCCATCGTCACCGACGACACCGACGCGGGGCGGGAGGTGCTCCGGCACTCCACCGCTCACGTCATGGCGCAGGCCGTGCGCCGGTTGTGGCCGGGTGCGAAGTACGCCATCGGGCCCGTGATCGAGAACGGCTTCTACTACGACTTCGAGCTGCCGGGCGGGGCCCACTTCAGCGACGACGATCTCGAGCGGATCGACGCCGAGATGCGGGCGATCATCAAGGAGGACCAGCCCTTCGTCCGGCACGAGCACACGATCGAAGAGGGCCTCGAGATCTTCGCCGACCAGCCGTTCAAGGAGGAGATCATCAATGCCGTCGCCTCGGGTGCCGACGAGGTCGACGCCGAGGGCTCGCTGGTCAGCACCTACCGCAACTCGGACGCCTTCATCGACCTGTGCCGGGGGCCGCACGTGCCCTCGACGGGCCGGCTGGGTCACTTCAAGCTCATGCGGGTGGCCGGCGCCTACTGGCGGGGCGACGAGAAGCGCGAGCAGCTGCAGCGGATCTACGGCACGGCGTGGGAGTCCGAGAAGGCGCTGGCGGCCTACCTCCACCAGCTCGAGGAGGCGGAGCGGCGGGACCACCGCAAGCTGGGCGCCGAGCTCGACCTCTTCAGCTTCCCCGAGGAGATCGGGTCGGGCCTCGCCGTGTTCCACCCGAAGGGCGGGACGATCCGGCGGCTGATGGAGGACTACTCGCGGCAGCGCCACGTCGAGGCGGGCTACGACTTCGTGAACTCGCCGCACATCACCAAGGCGCGCTCTTCGAGGAGTCGGGCCACCTGGACTGGTTCGCCGAGGGGATGTTCCCGCCGATGGAGCTCGACGGCGGCCAGCAGTACTACCTCAAGCCGATGAACTGCCCGTTCCACATCTTGGTGTACCGGAGCCAGCAGCGCTCGTACCGGGAGCTGCCGATGCGGCTCTTCGAGTTCGGCACGGTGTATCGCTACGAGAAGTCCGGGGTGCTCCAGGGGCTGACCCGGGTCCGGGGCATGACCCAGGACGACGCGCACATCTTCTGCACGCGTGAGCAGATGGACGCCGAGCTGGTCCGCACGCTGCGCTTCGTCCTGGACCTGCTCCGTGACTACGGCCTCAACGACTTCTACCTGGAGCTGTCGACCAAGCCGCCGGGAAGGCCGTGGGGTCCGACGAGGACTGGGACGTGGCGACCGAGGCGCTGCGGCACGACCGCGCTCGAGATGGGCCTGGAGCTGGTGATGGACGAGGGCGGCGGCGCCTTCTACGGGCCGAAGATCTCGGTGCAGGCCCGGGACGCCATCGGGCGCACGTGGCAGATGTCGACCGTGCAGCTCGACTTCCAGCTGCCGCACCGCTTCGGGCTCGAGTACGTCGGCGCCGACAACGCACGGCACCGGCCGATCATGATCCACCGCGCCCTGTTCGGGTCGGTGGAGCGGTTCATGGCCGTCCTCATCGAGCACTACGCGGGGGCGCTGCCGACGTGGCTGTGCCCCGAGCAGGTGCGGGTGATCCCGGTGACCGACGGGCACGTCGACTACGCGGCAGGCGGTCGTCGAGGCCTGCGAGGCGGCGGGGTTGCGGGCGAGCGTCGACACGAGCGGCGAGAAGATGGGCGCGCTGATCCGGCGGGCCAGGCTGGCCAAGATCCCCTACGTGCTCGTGGTCGGCGACGATGACGTCGCGGCGGGACGGTCGGGGTGAACCGGCGGGGCTGGACCGCAAGCCGGAGCACGGCGTGCCGGTCGACGCCTTCCTGGACGAGGTGCGGCCGAGGTCGCGCGCAAGGGTCTGCCCGAGGACAGGGCGCCGGTCGCCGCTCGGCGTGAGGCGCGGCCGCGGATCGACATGAGCCTCGAGCACCTCTGGGCGGGCTGGCGGCGCGAGTACATCGTCGAGGCCACCGAGCGCGAGCGAGCGGGAGGGTCGCACAGGACGAGTCCTCGTGCGTGTTCTGCCGCCTGGCCGAGAGCGGTCCGCCGTCGGAGGACAACCTGGTGGTGTGGCGTGGCGAGCTGACCTTCGTCGTCATGAACGCGTACCCCTACGCCAGTGGGCACGTCCTCGTGCTTGCCCCTGCGCCACGTCGGGCCCCTGGCCGAGTTGACCGAGGCTGAGTCCGCCGAGTTGTGGTCGGCGACGCAGCAGGCGGTGGCCGCCATCGAGAAGGCCTACGAGCCCGACGGGCTGAACATGGGCGCCAACCTGGGCCGGGCCGCCGGGGCCGGCCTGCCCGGGCACCTGCACCTGCACGTGCTGCCGCGCTGGTCGGGCGACACCAACTTCATGACGTCGGTGGCCGAGACCCGGGTCATGCCCGAGACGCTGCAGCTGTCCTGGAAGAGGCTCACCGACGCCTGGCCCGGGTAGCGCCGACGCCAGCGGAGCGGGCCGCAGGGGAGCCGGCGGACGTCGCGCTCGGACCACCGGCTCCCGCACGGACTGCCGCGACGACGGACGCGTCCGCGTCGAGCGGCGTCCGCCTCGTCCGACTCGGCCGCGCGCTCGCCGGGACCGACCCCGGTGCCGCCGAGCGCGTCGGCCGCGCCGCGCCGTCGTCGCGGCGCCGGGCCTGGCCGGCCGTGCGCATCGCCATCGGCTTCGCGCTCGTCGGCGTCGCGGTGTGGGTGCTGTCCTCGAAGGGCTCGGAGCTGCTCGGGTTCGCCGACGTCTTCAAGACGCTGGACTGGTGGTGGGTGCCGCCCGCCTTCGCCGCCGAGATCCTCTCCTACGTCTGCTTCGCCGTGATGCAGTGCGAGCTGCTTCGAGGCGGGCCACCTGACGCCCGCCGTGGTGCCCGCTGTTCAAGCTCGTCGTTCGGCGTCGCAGGCGCTGACCAACTCGCTGCCCGTCGGGAACGCGGTCGCGACCGTCTACGGGTTCCGCTGGTTCCGCCGCTTCGGCGCCGACAACACCCTGGCCGTGTGGGCGTTGGCCGGGACGCTGGTCGCCGCCATGGTGAGCCTGTCGCTGGTGGCGGTCATCGGGCTGGGCCTGGCGACCGACGAGGGGGCGTCGCTCGACCTGGTGCCGGTCCTCATCGGCGTCTTCGCGGTCGCGCTCGCGCTCGGATCGCTCTTCGTCTACGAGCGCCCGCTGCACGCGGTCGTGACCGGCGCGCTGCGGGTCGTCGGTCGCGGTGACCGGCCGGCCACGGGGCGACACGCGCGAGCAGATCGCGCAGATCATGGCCTGGATGACCGCGGTGCGTCTCGTGGACCCAGATCGGGCGCATCGTGACCTGGGGGACGATCAACTGGCTGTTCGATTGCGCCTGCTTCGCCATGATGTTCCTCGCCATCCACGCGCCGATCCCGTGGAAGGGGCTGCTGCTCGCCTACGGCGCCGGCCAGCTGGCGGCCACGCTGCCGATCACGCCCGGGGGCCTGGGCGTGGTCGAGGGCAGCATCACCATCGCGTTGGTGGAGTTCGGCGGCGCCGAGACGAGCACGGCGGACGCAGTGCTGCTGTACCGGATCATCAGCTTCTGGTTCATCTTGGTGATCGGGTGGCTGTTCATCGGGGAGATGGCCCTGCAGGTGCGCCGGGGCCGCTGGCAGCGCCAGGCCATGGCGTCGCGACGTCGAAGCGGGGCCGTCGCCTACGAACCGCGGCAGCGCACCGCGGCCGTCACCGACGTCGCAGCGACGCGCGCACGTCGGATCGGTCGCGGCAGTCGGGAGGACGTCGAAGACCCATGACCGAGCGCGTCGAACCAGTCGCCGGCGCCGCGGCCGGCGCCGCCGTGGCGGCCGGCCTGTGCTGCAGCGTCCCTGCTGACCGCGTGCTCGTCGGCGCGCACCGGACCTCGGCACGACCGACGAGTCGTGCTACCTGGCGCTCCCGACGGCGGCCAAGGCGGTCGGCGGGCACGGACATCTCGAGGGCATCCGCAAGTTCACGCTCACGCAGCCTTCGCGGCGTCGCCCCGCAGCTCTACGAGCGACCTCGGCCACGACGTGCCCGAAGGACAAGAGCGTCTGCCTGGCCGCTTACACCGGCCACTTCACGCAGTCGTCGGTGTCCAAGCCGTTGGGCCGGGAGCGGGGACGCTCGCCGTCGTCGTCGTCACCACGCCGGGCAACAATCTGCTCGGGACGCTGATCCTGCACCAAGATCCCGGTGCGCTTCAGCACATCGTCACCCGTTCTGAGCAGGTCGAACGCGGCCGACACCCGGACGACCCCGGCGTCGGGCTACCGTCCAGCCTGGGGATCGACGCCATCAGGTGCTCGGGCACGGCGTCGTAGTGGTCGTAGGTCGCCGAGAACGAGCCGCGCCCGCCGGTCAGCGCACGCAGGTCCACCGCGTAGCGGGTGATCTCGGCCGTCGGCACGGTCGCCGTCACCGTCTGGTAGCCGTCGACGTCGGCCGGGTCGGTCCCGACGATCCGGGCCCGCCGCGAGCGCAGGTCGCCCAGCACGTCGCCCTGGCAGTCGTCGGGGATGGTCACCGACGAGCCGCGAGATCGGCTCGAGCACGATCGGCCCCGCCTCCGCCATCGCCGCCCGGATGGCCTGCGCCGCCGCCATCTTGAAGCTGACCTCGTTCGAGTCGACCGAGTGCGCCTTGCCGTCGTCGACCGTCACCGACACGTCCACGACCGGGTAGCCGTAGAGCCCGCCCACGGCGAACGTCTCCATCACGCCCTTCTCCACGGCCGGGATGTACTGGCGCGGGATGGCGCCGCCCACGACCTCGTCGTGGAACTCGAAGCCCTCGCCGCGCGGCAGCGGCTCGAGGCGCAGGTGGCACACGCCGAACTGCCCGTGTCCGCCGGACTGCTTCTTGTGCTTGCCCTTCGGCCTGCGCGCGGCCCGGGTGATCGTCTCGCGGTAGGGGATGCGCAGCTCCTCGCGCTCGACGTGCACGTTGCACTTGCGGTCCAGCCGCTCGAGCGTCACCGCGAGATGCACCTCGCCGCTCACCCCGAGGATCGTCTGGTGCGTCTCGTCGTCCCGGGTGACCGTACAACGAAGGGTCCTCGTCGCAGAGCCGCTGCAGCGCCGACATCAACTTGTCGTCGTCGGCCCGGGTCGCCGGCTTCACCGCGACCTGCAGCGCCGCGCGGCGGCAGGGCGGGCGGGGCCACCACGACCGGCTGGCCCTTCGGCGCCAGCGTGTCGCCCGTCCGGGTCCCGTTCAGCCGGGGCACCGCCACGAAGTCGCCGGCCGCGACCGTCGTCGCCGGCGCCGTGGCGTGCCCGGCGATGCTCTGCAGCGCGTGGAGGCGCTCCTCCTCGCGGCTCCGCGAGTTCACCAGGACCGTCGTCGGGCTCCATCGTGCCCGAGACCACCTTGCACAGCGACATCTTCCCGGTGTGGCCGTCGTTGTAGGTCTTGGTCACGGTCAGCACGGTCGGCCCGGCGGGGTCCGCCGGGATCTCCACCGTCTCGGTCCCCGCCGCAGCCGTGACGGGCGGCCGCGAGGCCGGGCTCGGGCACAGCTCCTCGATCAGGCGGGCCAGCCGGTCCACCCCCACCCCGCTGGCGGCCGAGCAGCACAGCACCGGGAACACCGACGCCGACGCGACGCCGCCGGCCAGGCTCTTCTCGAGCTCCGCGTAGTCGAGCGTCTCGCCGTTGAGGTAGCGCTCCATCAGGTCGTCGTCGCCGACCACGATGCCCTCGACGAGCTGCTCGTGGACGGTGTGCTCCTCGTCGACCAGGTCGTCGGGGATCGGGCCCTCGTGCCCCGACGGCGGCACGGTCCCGTCGACGGGGCGACCCGGCGGCCGGCACGTCGTAGTGCGTCGCGGTGTCGTCGAGGAGGTCGATCACGCCGTGGAAGTCGGTCTCGTGCCCGATGGGCAGCTCGACCGGCGCCACGCCGGCCCCGAAGGTCTGGCGGATCTCGGCCAGGGTGCGGTCGAAGTCGGCCCGCTCGCGGTCGAGCTTGTTGATGACGATGACCCGGGGCACCCCGAGCTGCGCGGCGGCCCGCCAGGCGTCCTCGGTCTGCGCCTGCACACCGTCGGTGGCGCTGACGACGACCACGGCCAGGTCGACGTTGGCCAGCGCGGTCACCATCTCGCCGGCGAAGTCGGCGTACCCGGGCGTGTCGAGCAGGTTGACCTTGACCCCGTTGACCGTGAAGGGGGCCAGGCTGGTCGAGATGGAGAGCTGGCGGGCCACCTCCTCGGGCTCGAAGTCCATCACGGTGGTGCCCTTCTCGACCGACCCACGCCGGGCGATGGACCCGGTGGCGGCGAGCAGCGCCTCGGCCAGGGTCGTCTTCCCCGCCCCGTGGTGCCCGACAAGGGCGACGTTGCGAATTGCGGTCAGGTCGTGTGGCACCTGGTCCTCCGTCCTCGTCCTCCGGCCGGTCAGGTCCCCTCCGAGGACCGGCTCGTCGCCGACGAGTGTAGGACCGCCCGTCGCGGGCTGCTCAGGTGAATTGCGGTGCCGTTGCCTCCGGGCAGCCGGCCGCCCGGGTCAGCCCGGACCCGCAGCGGCGGGGTCCGCCGACCCGCCGGACCGGGACGGCGACGCCCGCTCCGCCAGCGCCGCGTCGTACTGGTGACGGATCGAGTAACGGACATAGAGGCCGAGCGTGTCGACCAGGAGGAGCCACACGGCCTTGAGCGAGATGGTGCTGCCGAAGCGCTCCTCAATTCGCACCGGCGCCTCCACGATCCGCCTGTAGCCGAGCCGGCGGGCCAGCACCACCAGCTCGAGGTCCAGCGCGAAGCGGCTCTCGCGCAGCAGGGGCAGCACGTCGGCGATGACGCTCCGGTCGACCAGCTTGATCCCGACCTGGGTGTCCTTCACGTTCAGGCGGAAGAGAAGGTGAATGAGGCGCTGGTAGCCCCACGAATAGAACCGGCGCAGGGGCGGGTAGTGCACCGAGGAGTCGGGGTGTCGCTTGCTGCCGATGATGATGTCGGGTTCCTCGGTGCGCATGAGCGAGACGAAGTCGCCGAGGAACTCGGGCGAGATGTCGCCGTCGGCGTCGATGAAGCCGAGGTAGCGCCCCCGCCCCATCCCGAGGCCGGCCCGCAGCGCGGAGCCCTTGCCGACGTTGGTCGCGAACGAGACCTGTCGCACGACGTGTCTCGGGGAAGTCCTCGAGTGTGAAGGGGCTGCCGTCGGTCGAGCCGTCCGAGACGGTGATGATCTCGAAGGTCATGCCCGACGCATCGAGCACGCGGACCATGTCGGCCACGGTCTTCCGCAGGCGGTCGCCCGGGTTGTAATAGGGGACGACGATCGAGACGTCGAGCGTCGCGTCGGGCAGCACCGTGGCGTGGCGCCGTGGCTCTCCCGCGCTCATCGGCTCCGACACCGCACCATCACCTCACGTGCAATCCGCGGCGGAGGGCGAGGTGCGACACCACCCTCCTCCCCGCGGCATCTGAGCTGGTCAGGATACTCGACGCTGTCACCAGACCTTCACGCGCCCGCGCATCGCGGGCCCAGCTGCGCGCCGGCCGTCGCCACCACCGCGATTGGACCGGCTCCCTCAGCCACCGCTCGACGAGGTGCTGGGAGGGGTCGCCGCGGCCTGTACGCGCGACCACGATGTTCACGTTCATGCCCAATGCCTTGTGGCCGGGGACCGGGCAGAAGATGTCGTAGGGGCCCTTCTTGAAGGTCACGGTGAGCTTCGCGCTCTGCCCCGGCGAGATGTTCTTTGTCTTCGCGTTCTTCAGTCCCGACCCGGTGATCTGGAGGGCATGCGTGGTCTGTCCCTTGTTGCTCGCCACGAACGTGTACCTGCCCGGGGCGAACGTCTTCTTCGACAACGCGATGTGGAAGTCGGTCTCCACCGCCTTGACCGTTGTCACGTGCGAGCTGGCGCCCGCGGGGGCCGTCGCGACCGCGCCGAGGCTCAGGAGGCCCGCGATGGCGCCCAGCGCGACCCGAGGGAAACGGCCGACGCGCCATGCGCCGGGCAAGGGGCTCGTGAATGTCATGGCGTTCCTCCTGCGTCCCTGCCGATATCTCGGCGATCCTCGCCATCCTGGCGCTCGCTGAGACGGTGATTCCCGCGCGGCCCAACGAGCCGGTGCCGCCCAACGAGCCCGTGCCGCTCCTGCGGCCCGTGTTGCCGTCGCGTCACAGGCGAGATACGGACCAGCGTAGGTCCGGGATTGGGAACGCCAGCCGCGGCACCGCCCCGATCGCGCTGCTGACCAGGGACTCCGGCCCAGGCCGGGGTCCGACGGGGGTGCCCCTCGACCTGGCTGGGTACCCCCGGGTTTCTGGGGCCGAATGGTAAACTTGGGTGAACAGCACGGCCCTGCCCCGGGCCGGCACGACGAGGAGCTTCATGTTCGACGGCCGCTGGCGAACAGCCGTCGACCGGACCACGAGTCCGGTCGGCGAGGTGCTGCACCGCCATGGCATCACCGCCGATGTGCTCACCGCCACGGGCCTCGTGTCGGCCACCGCCACGGCAGTGCTCGTGGCGACCGGCCACCTGCACTGGGCCATCCTGATGCTGATCGTGACGGGCATGCACGACCTGCTCGACGGCCCCGTGGCCAAGGCCGCAGGCACCGCCTCGGTCCGTGGGGCCTTCTTCGACTCGGTCACCGACCGCATCGCCGACGCCGTCCTCATGATGGGGTGCGCCTGGTACCTGCTCGATCAGGGGAAGGGTCACCTCGCGTTGTTGCCCATGGCCATCCTGGCGGTGACCGCGCTGATCTCCTACGAAAGGGCCAAGGCGGAGTCCCTCGGTCTCTCGGCCAAGGGCGGCCTCATGGAGCGAGCCGAGCGCATGGTCTTGCTCGGCGTTGCGTTCTTGAGCGCAGCGATCTTCGTCCCGGTTCTGTGGGTGCTCTTCGTGCTTGTCTCCTTCACGGCGATCTCGCGCTTCGTCAAGGTCTGGAACGCCGCGTCTGGCCGCGACGAGGTGATTCGTCGTCGCATCGAGGCGTGGCGGGAGGGTCGAGTCGACTCGCGCTGGCGGGCCTGGCGTGAGGGCAGGGAGTTCGCGGGGCGGCCACGCCGCGAACCCACCGCGCGCCCGCACCACGACCGGGGCCCCGGTCGGCCGCTGGCGGGCACGACGCCAAGAGACCCTCAGCAGTCGCTCGGGTCGCACAATGCGGCAGCGCCGCGCCGCGCGTCGCCATCCCGAGACCGGGCGACCGTCCGCCCGCCGGACGCCGCGCGCGCCCGGCTCGTCCTCTTGACGCGGTCTCATCCCTCGCCTCGCCTCGCCACCCCGCACCGCCCGCTACGTCGATCATCTCGAGCCCTGAGCCCGTGAGCGACCAGTGACCGCGCCGACAGAGCAGACCTCTCCAGGACCGCAGTGGCGCGAGACCGCGCGATACGCCACCTACCGAGGCCTTGCCTATGCGATGGGCCACGTCCCCGAGGCGGTGGCCTACGGCGCCGCCGACGTCATCTCCCGCTTCATGGCGCGGGGCCCGGCTCTCGATATGAACCAACGTCATCTCCGGCGAGTGCTCGCCAGCGAGTGTCCCGACGGTGTCGAGCCCGACCCCGCGCTCGTGCGCCGCTGGAGCCGGCGGACGTTCACCTCGTACGCGCGCTATTGGGCCGACGGAGCGAGGCTGCCTTACCTCGGCGAGTCCGAGGTGCGGGCCAAGTGGCGCCTGGAAGAGGGGATCGAGCATCTTCGCCGGGCCATGGCCGACGGCAAGGGCGCGGTGGTCGCATTGCCGCACGTCGGGAGTTGGGAGTGGGGTGGGTACTGGCTCGCACTCGAGGGCATGCCGATGACCGCGGTGGTGGAGCGGCTCGAACCCCAGGAGCTCTTCGACTGGTTCGTGGCCCAGCGCGCGGCCATGGGCCTGACCGCGGTGCCGCTCGGGGAGGGCTCGAGCATGGCGCTCATTCGCGCACTCAAGAACAACCACCTGGCCGGTTTGGTGAGCGACCGGGACCTGGTCGGCAACGGCGTCCAGGTGGAATTCTTCGGCGAGAAGACGACCGTGCCCGGTGGGGCCGCCACGCTCGCGCTGCGAACCGGCGCTCCGCTGGTGCCCGTCGTGGTCTATTCGGGACCGGGCACGTGGCACACCGGCGTCGTGCACGAGCCGATCGACACCACGCGGCGGGGCACGCTGCGCCAGGACATCACGCGGGTCACGCGGGAGCTCGTGACCGTCTTCGAACACGACATCCGTTGCCGGCCCGAGCAGTGGCACATGTACCAGCCCAACTGGCCCAGCGATCCGCGGTGAGGGCACGACGGTGAGGATCGCCATGCTCTCGCCCTACGCGCTGACGCGGCCCGGCGGGGTGCAGGGACAGGTGGTCGGCCTCGCCCGCTCGCTTCGTGCGATGGGCCATCAGGTCACAGTCCTCAGCCCCGTCGATGCGGGAGCATCGGTGCCCGATGCAGTCGGTGACCACATCGACATCGGGCGACCGACCGCACTGCACTCGAACGGCTCGGTGGCACCGGTCGCGTTGTGGCCGACAACGGTGGCCCGGGCAGAACGCGCAGTTCGCACCGGCGGCTTCGACGTGCTGCACGTGCACGAACCGCTCGCCCCGATGGCGGCCTATGGCTTGGTGCTCACGGCTCCGTTGCCCATGGTCGGCACGTACCACCGCGCCGGAGTGAGCCGGTGGGTGCCGCTGCTCAAACCGCTGGTCGAGGTCGTCGGCCGGCGTTTGCAGATCCGGGTTGCCGTCTCGGAGGCGGCGCGCGAAACGGGGGAACGATCGAGCGGCGGGCCCTTCGAAGTGCTGTTCAACGGAGTCGACATGGCGCGCTTCGAGTCGGCCGACCCGATCCGCGATGAGCAGGGGCGCCCGACGGTGCTCTTCGTGGGCCGCCACGAGGAGCGCAAGGGCCTGGGTGTGGTGCTCGACGCGTTCGCCACGCTGGAGCGGCCGGCGGTGCTGTGGATCTCCGGTGACGGCCCGTCCAGTGAGGTGCAGCACCGGCGCCACCCCGAATCCGACCGTGTGCATTGGCTGGGCACGGTGAGTGATGCCGAAGTGGCCTCGCGGCTGGCCGGGGCGCACGTCGTCTGCGCTCCCTCGCTGTCGGGAGAGTCGTTCGGCATGGTTCTGCTCGAAGGCCTGGCGGGGGGCTGCGCTGTCGTGGCCTCGGACATTGAGGGGTACCGGGCCGCGGCCGGGGGCCATGCCACGTTGGTGCCACCGGGCGACGTCGGGGCGCTGGGCCGGGCGTTGGGCGTCGCCCTGGCGGACGCGGTCGAGGGCAGCGGCGAGTCCTCGCCCGAGGCCCGCAAGGCCGGCATCGAGTACGCACGGACCTGGTCCATGGACACCCTGGCCGAACGGTACGTCGACGTCTACGAGCGTGCCATCGCGGCCTACGGCCGGCGTACCCGTCGAGGCAGACGCCGCGAATCAGAACCGCCCTCCGGGGGTCTCGTCGGTCGAAGCCATGATCGGCTGGTGTCCTAGGCTGGTGAGACCATGGCCGAGCAGAACGACAACCCGGGCCAGTCGAGGCAACCCGGTGGAAGCGGATCGGGTGGCGGCGGTGGCAACAGAGGCGGCGGTGGTGGCGGTGCCGGCAATCGGAATCGCAACCGGAATCGCAACAGGAACCGCAACAGGAACCCGGCCAGCGGTGGCCAGGCGTCAGGTGGCCGATCGGGCGGCGGCGGCAACGGAAACGCGCAAAAAAAAGAACAGACGGGCGGGGGACAGCAACGCCAAGGCCAAGGCCAAGGCCAGCGACAGAACCAGCGCCAAGGCTCGAACCGGGGCGGCAGCCGGAGTCGCTCGCACTCGGGTTCGCGTCCGCGCACCGGCAGCGGCCAGCCGCGTACCTCGGTGGCCCTCGCCCCGGCCCCCGCACCCGCCCCACTCGACATCGTCCCGAGCCTCGGCGCGCCGCAGGTCTATCCCGGTGAGGTCGCGGCGAACAGACGGCGGTCGATCCGCTTGTGCGCCTGGACCGCAGTTGTGCCGGCCGTCCTTCTCGGCATCCTCTTGGGGCTCGCGGTCGGCCCGATCGTCGGCGTCGTCGCACTCATCGTCGTCGGTGCCGCGGTCATGTACGGCCTGTGGCGACTCGCGCCGTCGGTGGCGTTGCGCCGTATCGGTGCCGTCGCCATCGACGAGCAAGACGATCCCCGGCTCTACAACCTGACCGAAGGGCTGTGCGCGACCTTCGGGCTCACCATGCCCATGCTGCACGTCGTCGAGGAAGCGGTGCCCAACGCCTGCGCGCTCGGCCGCGACGCCCGGCGCTCCGACCTCGTGGTCACGAGCGGCCTGTTGCGCCGAGTGGATCCCATTGAGCTTGAGGGTGTCATCGCCCACGAGCTGGCCCACGTGAAGCGGGGCGACAACGGGGTGTCGTGTATCGGCATCACGCTCGGCACCCTCTTCGGTGGCGAGCGCACACTGCGACGCTGTGTCGGCGAGAGCCGCGAGTATCGAGCCGACGTCGTGGGCGCGTCCGCCGTCCGCTACCCGCGCGGTCTCTTGGCGGCGCTGCGCATGATGATGGAGGCGCCCGGCCCAGCCGACGGCTCGCTCTTCGCCTCACCCTCCCGCTTCGGGTCGACCCGCTGGGTGTGGATCGACCCGTCGGTGGGGCATCGTGACGACCCACTTGTCCCAGGAGACCTCGATGCCACGACGGTGAGGGCCGCCGCACTCAGCGAGTGGTGAGAAGGGGCGGCCGGCCGGCCTCGTAGACTGGAGCCATGACCACCGGGACCTTCACCGTGAAGCGAGGGTTGGCGGACATGCTGCGGGGCGGCGTCATCATGGACGTCGTCAACGCCGAGCAGGCCACGATCGCCGAGGACGCCGGCGCTGTGTCGGTGATGGCGCTCGAGCGGGTGCCCGCTGACATCAGGCGCGACGGCGGGGTGGCGCGCATGAGCGACCCGGTGCTGATTGAGGGGATCATCGAGGCGGTGACCGTCCCCGTCATGGCCAAGGCACGCATCGGGCACTTCGCCGAAGCCCAGGTGCTGCAATCACTGGGCGTCGACTTCATCGACGAGTCCGAGGTCCTCACGCCCGCCGACGAGGCGTACCACATCGACAAGTGGCCTTTCACGGTGCCCTTCGTGTGCGGCGCCACCAATCTCGGCGAGGCCCTGCGGCGGGTGTCGGAGGGGGCGGCGATGATCCGCTCCAAGGGCGAGGCCGGAACCGGCAACATCGTCGAGGCCGTGCGGCACCTTCGCTCCATCCTCGGATCGATCCGGGCCATCACGCAGGCCGATCCGGCCGAGCTGTACGGCTGGGCCAAGGAGCTGGCCGCGCCGGTCGGTCTGGTCCACGAGCTGCACCAGACGGGGCGGCTGCCCGTGCCGCTGTTCTGTGCCGGCGGGATCGCCACGCCGGCGGATGCTGCGCTCGTCATGCAGCTCGGCGCCGAGGCCGTGTTCGTGGGGTCGGGAATCTTCAAGTCGTCCGATCCGGCACGCATGGCGTCAGCGATCGTCGAGGCGACGGCGCATTACGAGGACCCCGAGCACGTGGCGAAGGTCTCGCGCGGTCTCGGCGAGGCGATGCGCGGGTTGGAGGCATCGCAATTCGGCGAGCATCTCGCCGACCGGGGGTGGTAGCGGGGCCCGAGGGGGAACCCGCCCGTGGCGCGACCGCTTCTCGGCCCGGCCCGGCCGTTCCCACCGCTCCTGCCGGTCCTGTCGGTCCAGCCGGTCCCGCGGTCGGCGTCCTCGACCTCCAGGGCGACGTTCGTGAGCACCTGGCCGCGCTCCGAGACGTCGGGTGCGAGGGGCGCCGCGTCAAGAGCCCCTCTGACCTCGAGGGCCTCGACGGGCTGATCATGCCCGGAGGCGAATCCACGACGTTGTCGATGCTGCTCGAGTCGACCGGGCTCTTCGACGCGATCGCAGCCCGACTGAGAGAAGCGTCCCCGATCCCCGTCTTCGGGACGTGCGCCGGGCTCATCCTGGTGGCCACCGAGGTGCTCGACGGCCGGGCCGACCAGCGCGTCTTCGGAGCCCTCCATGCAGTCGTCCGCCGCAACGGGTATGGGCGCCAGGCGCAATCGTTCGAAGCGGATCTCGTGCTCGGGTCCGGTGAGGGTCCACCCCTGCCGGCTGTCTTCATCCGGGCGCCACTGATCGTCTCCGCGGGGGAGGAGGTCGAGGTCCTCGCCGCCCTCGACGGCGCCCCCGTCCTGGTGCGCCAGGGTCAGGTGCTGGCCTCCTCGTTCCACCCCGAGCTCACGCCGGACCGGCGGGTGCACCGGACCTTCGCCGAGCTCTGCGGCGCCGGCGCCACGCACGACCACACCAGCACGGAGGCAGGTTTCTTCAGGTAGCGGCCGAAACTGACGATCGAAAGACCCAGGGACTCGGATCCCAGGAGCGCCGGAGGGCCAGGGCTCATATGCGTCGATACATCCTCACCATCACGTGCCCGGACCGCGTCGGCATCGTGGCGGCTGTGACGGGCCTCATCGCGTCGCTCGGCGGCTCGGTCATTGAGGCGGCGCAGCACGCGGACCTCGACTCGGGGCAATTCTTCTTGCGGATCGAGATCGTCGCCGGCTCCCTGCCCTTCGGACCCGACGAGCTGGCGGCCGCCTTCGAGCATGTCGCGGCGGAGTTCGACATGCAGTGGCACATCAGCGACACCGACGTGCCCAAACGGGTCGTGCTCTTCTCGAGCAAAGAGGACCACTGCCTGGCCGACCTGCTCTACCGCTGGGGCGCGGGCGAGCTCGAGTGCGACATCCCCTGCGTGATCGCGAACCACGAGGACCTGCGCAGCCTCGTCGAGTGGCACGGTGTGACGTTCCGCCACGTCCCGGTTGGCAAGGAGCCCGAGGCCAAGGCCGCCGCGTTCGCAGAGATGGAGGAGATCCTCGACAAGGAGCACGCCGACCTGGTCGTGCTCGCTCGATACATGCAGATCCTCCCCGCATCCTTCTGCGCCAACCGGCTCGGGCGCGTCATCAACATCCACCACTCGTTCCTGCCCTCCTTCGCCGGCGCCCGCCCCTATCACCAGGCCTACGAGCGCGGCGTGAAGCTGATCGGCGCGACGTGCCACTACGTGACGGCCGACCTCGACGAGGGGCCGATCATCGAGCAGGACACCCGGCGGATCGACCACGGCGACTCGGCCGAGGAGATGCGCCGCGTCGGGCGCGACGTCGAGCGCCAGGTCCTCTCCCGCGGCCTGCGGTGGCACCTCCAGGACCGCATCCTGCTGAACGGCACCAAGACGGTCGTCTTCCCCTAGAGCCGCCCGTGCCGACCGTTCAAGGCATATGGGCAAGACCGCGTCGGCTTCGACTGCCACCTCCGCCGGCGGGCTGACGTCCTCCCCGACGTCCAAAGGGACCCGGCCCCTCAGTCGCCACTACGGCACCGACACCCGCTCGAAGGAGTTGGCCGAGAGCATCCCCGCTCACCAGCGCGTGATCTCTGAGCACGAGGGCGCCATGCTGCGCGAGATCGCCGAGTTCGACCAGGCCGAGGCGTGGCGCGGTGACGGGGCCCTCTCCATGGTCGAGTGGCTGGTGGCGCGCTGCCACGTCGGCCGGGCCCGGGCGCGCAAGCTCGTCGAGTCGGCCGCTCGGGTGGGCGAGCTGCCGGCGTTGTCCGGAGCGCTTGCCGACGGCCGCCTGACCCTCGATGTGTTCGCGCCTCTCGCCGCGGTCGCCACACCTGACACCGACGAGCGCCTCGCCCGTGCCTCCGAGCACTGGACGCCCAAGCAGGCCCACCAGTTGGCGGCCGAGGTCACCGGCGCCTCCGATGCCCAGTCGGCGGAACGCTTCCGCCGCCGGTACGTGCGCTTCGACGACGACCGCTGTCTGCTCTGGGCGCAACTGACCAAGGACGCCTACGCGCTCGTGAAGGCTGCCATCGCCGGCCGTGCCCGCCGGCACGATCACCCGAGCTCGAGTGACCCCGACTACGCCCGGTTCGAGAGCCGCTGCGCCGATGCGCTGCTCGACATCTGCATCGAGCGTGGCCGGCGCAGCCGCAGGAGCGGGCCGAGCGGCACGGTGCCCCGCGCCACCACCGCCCGGACCGACGACGCCTCAGGCCACCGCAGCGACGCCGCCCCCGCCCACCGCAGCGCTCAGATCTCCATGGTCGTGCACACCGACCTCGAGCGGCTTCTCTACGGCGACGGCTACGGCCACGCCTCCATTACGGGCGTCGGTCCGATCTCGGCCGAGGTCGCACGACGTCTGGCGTGCAGCGCGAACATCACGGTCTCGTTCGACGCCGCCGACGGCGCGTGCCTGGACCAGAAGACATTGGTCAGGGACCCGACGGAGGCACAGCAGATTGAGATCCGGCGCCGGGACAACGGGTGCCGGTTCCCCGGCTGTGGCTGCCGCACGGTCACCGACATCCACCACGTCGTCTGGGCATCGAAGCAGGGTCCGACGATCATGTCGAACCTCTTGACACTCTGCGTTGCCCACCACAGCCGGGTGCACGAACTGGGCTGGAAGCTCGATGGCGATGCGCAGGGCGAGGTCAGGTTCACCAGCCCCCAGGGACACCTCTTCGTGTCCTCCCCCTCACCCGCATGGCGGCCACAACGAAAATGATTGGTCGGCTGAGCCGTCGGCTCGGCCCCTCGACCTCCCGTCCGCTTCACCACGCCGTCCCGCCACTCCGCCTGGCGCCCGCGCGCGCCCTGGCGCAGTCGCGCCGGTGGCCGACTAACCCTTTGCCGCTCGCACGATCTCGTCGGTGACCGCGTCGGGGTCCTCGAGCGGGAGCATGTGGCCCTTGTCGATCAGCGTCACGAGGCGCGCCCCGGGGATGGTCGACACCATCTCATCGGCCCTGGCCGGCGCCGTCAGCGTGTCGCGACTTCCCACCATCACAGTCGTCGGCACGTCGATCGTTGCGATTCCCTCCACCAGATCCATGGTGCCGAACGATGTCAGGAAGTCGCCACGAACCGGCCCGTGGCAGCCGGCGAAGAGCTCCCTCGTCAGGTCTATGTGCGACCGCTCAGGGTTGGCCCCGAAGACACCGCGCACTAAGAGGTGTCCGTTGCGCGACCGCATCGCCTTGCTGAGCGTGGAAGACGCGACCAGGGCGCTGGCCATTCGTACCGCCCTCGGGGATGGAACACCGACCGCGGTCGCTGCCGTTGCGACGAGGACGGTCGCCTTGGCCCGGTCCCGCAGGACCTCGGGCCGATACGTGGCCAACGACATGATGGCCATGCCGCCCATGGAGTGCCCGGCCAGCACGACGTCGCGCACCTGCGTCGCCTCCAGGACATCGGACAGGTCGTGCGCCAGTGTCTCCACGGTGAGCGGTGCGGCGCCCCGGGTGCTCAGACCATGTCCGCGCTGGTCGTAGAGCACGACATGATGCCCTTGTTCCAAGAGCCGCCGGGCGACGGGGAGCCAGATCTCGTGACTGCAGCCCCAGCAGTGAGGGAGCACCACGACCTGAGCGTCAGGCCCGTCGCCCGCCAAGTCCCACACGGCGAGCTCTGCGCCGTCGCGCGTCTGGACGATGTGGTGGTCCGGCCGCGTCACGCCGCGTCCCCAGCCGAGCGCGAGCGGGCCCTCGTCGAACGCAGCGCCGGCCGACACGCGGCGATCGCCGGGCTCGGCGCCGCGTACGAACTTCCGGTACGCCGCGCCCGCGGCAAGAGCACCTCCCACGACCGCGCCCACAACGAGCACCCGCCGTGAGCGAGACCGGCGCCCCGCGTCGAGACCCGTACCGAGCGGAAATGCAGAAGAGGGAGATGAAGCAGTCACGGGTTCGCAGCGTATGCGGCACCCCCCACACAATCGACTGATCCTCGACCTCCATCGCCCCCCACAAAGAGAAATATGGGTTTCGCCGGGCCTACCGGGTTCTGACCCTCTGGGGTGGCGACGGCAAGCCACGAATCGAACCATCGAGGCCGCCCGGGAGTCACATTGGCATGCGGCGCACCCCCGCTCGTGCTTCTCGTGCCTCCAGGACTGCTCTGGCTGCGGTCACTGTCGCCCTCACGACTTTCGCGCTCTGGTCGCCCTCGCACCCGTGGTCGCGGTCGCGGTCGCGGCAGAAGGAGCCACCGCCAGGGCAACTTCACCCTCGGCAGGCCCGACGACCTTCTCCGATGGGCCCCCCGTTTCTACGGCAGGTGGCGTCGTCACCCGGTCGGCGCACGTCTCGTTCGAGGGCTGCAACGCGCGGCACGTCACCCTGCGCGTCACGATCGCCAAGGATCCCTTCCCGATTGGCCAGGCCGTCACCTACGAAGTGAGCGTCACGAACACCGGCGCCACGGCGTGCGGGAGGCCGCAAACCAGCATCCCGCCTTTGCGCCGAGCCTTGACCATCGGTCCGTGCGGCGTGCTCTCGGGAGTCGTCGCCAACGCCGCCGGCCTCGACCTGTACCCGGGAAAAGAGATCTTCGGCTGCCCCCTGTATTGGGGTGTCCACCTCGGCGCGCACGCCACCATCAAGGCCGAGGGGACCTGGATGGGCTACGAAGCCCTCTCGGGAGGCCCTCGCCGGCACCATCGAATGGCAAAAGGCGCCACCCGGTCGCTACAGCGTGATCGTCGACAACGCGGTCAGCGTCCCCTTCCAGTTGGCGGGCGCACCCAGCGTTCCCTCGGTACCGCCGCCGATGCCGCCCGGGTCGTCGAGGCCGACGGTGCCGTTCACACCGACCCCGACCCCGACCCCAACCACACCTAGCTCCAACCTGCCGACGCCCACGACGCCCGGCCCCACCACCCGCAACCTGCCCACACCGACGACACCCACGACCACGATCGGCTGATCCGCCGCCCGAGCCGAGCTCGACCGGCCCACGACCAGGCTCGGTAGAATCGAGAGACCGGCCACGGCCAGGTGTCAGCGGCTACCAGGCGCAGCGAACAGCAGCGAAAGAGGCGAGAAACCAGCACATGTCGGGTCACTCGAAGTGGGCGACCACCAAGTACCGCAAGGGCGCCCAGGACAAAGCCCGCGCCAAGATCTTCGCCAAGTGCATCCGTGCCATCGAGGTCGCGGCGCGCGAGGGCGGCGGCGACCTCGACGCCAACGCCACCCTGCGCACCGCATTCCAGAAGGCACGGGCCGCCAGCGTCCCGCTCGACACGATCGAGAAGGCGATCAAGCGCGGGCACCGGCGACCTCGAGGGCGTGCGCTACGAGTCAATCAACTACGAGGGCTACGGCCCCGGCGGCGTCGCGATCATCGTCGAGACGCTGAGCGACAACCGCAACCGCACCGGCGCCGAAATGCGCAACGTCTTCAGCCGCAACGGCGGCAACATGGCCGAACCCGGCGCCGTCTCGTGGCAGTTCGAGCGCAAGGGGATCGTCACGGTCCCCCTCGATCAGGACGAGGACAAGGTCATGGAGATCGCCATGGAGGGCGGCGCCGAGGACATGTCGTCCAACGGCAGCGCCTGGGTCGTCACCTCCGCCCCGGCCGACCTCGACTCGGTGCGCCAGGCGCTCGACGACGCCGGCATGACGCCCGAGTCGGTCGACCTCAGCCTCGAGCCCACCTCGCTCGTGCCCGTGCCCGACGAGGCGGAGGCGAAGAAGGTCCTGCGCCTGCTCGAGGCGATCGACGACCACGACGACGTCCAGGCCGTCCACTCCAACGCCGACATCCCCGATGAGGTGCTCGCCGCTTTCGAAGGCTAAGGGAGGTCACCGCCCCGGCCCGCCGGAACCGGCGCGGCGGCACCACATCCGCGTCCATTACATCGCGCGCGCCACTAACCTACGAACGCATGTTCGTCTTGGGCATCGACCCCGGGCTCTCGCGCTGTGGCTACGGGCTGGTCGGGCGGGGCGAGGGCGACTCGCGGCTGCGGGCCCGGGCGGCCGGCGTGCTCGAGACCGACCCGGCGGCGCCGCTGGCGGAGCGACTGTTAGAGCTGCATATCGAGCTGCGGGCGCTCGTGGCCGAGCTGACGCCCGCGGTGGTGGTCGTCGAGCGGGTCTTCTTCCAGGTCAACGCGAAGACGGCCATGTCGGTCGGCCAGGCCAGCGGCTTGGCGTTGCTGGCGGCGGCGGAGGCTGGCTGCGAGGTGGCCCAGTACACGTCGAACGAGGTGAAGCAGGGCCTCGTCGGCTACGGCGCGGCCACCAAGGAGCAGGTGCAGCGCATGGTGGCCCAGGTGCTCGGGTTGGATGCGGTGGACGGGCCGCCCGACGTGGCCGACGCGCTGGCGCTGGCTGTGTGCCACTTGACCACGGTGCCGCTGCGGCGCGCCGTCGACGCCGCGCTGGCCGGGAGGGATCTCACGAGATGAGGAGTGTGCGGTGATCGGTCTGCTGCGGGGGCACGTGGTGGTGCGGACGGGCGAAGGCGAGGTGATCATCGACGTGGCGGGCGTGGGCTACCGGGTGACGGTGACGCCCGCGACGGCGGCGGCCTTGGCGGCGGGCTCGGTCGAGGCGACGCTGTTCGTGCACACGCACGTGCGGGAGGACGCCATCGTGCTCTACGGCTTCGTGCACGACGACGAGCGGCGCTGCTTCGAGGTGTTGTTGGCCTCCCATGGCGTGGGGCCGGCGCTGGCGCTGGGCATCATGGCGGCGCTGTCGCCGGCCGCGCTGTCGACCGCGGTGCTCGAGGACGATCTCGAGACCCTGTGCACGGTGCCGGGGGTGGGTCGCAAGACCGCGGCCCGGCTCCTCATCGAATTGAAGAGCCGGCTCGATCTGCCCGATCTGTCCTTGGACCGGATCAGTCTGACCGTGGGAGGCGACGTCGGCGAGGCTGTGCGGTCGCACGCGCACCTCACGGGCCGAGGCGCGCGCTGCGCTCAGCGAGCTGGGTTACGCCCCCGAAGAGATCCGCGGTGCGCTCGACGGCCTACGCGACGATGTCGGCGTGGAAGAGATGCTGCGCCTGGCGTTGCGCGAGCTGGCCAGTCGGTGAGCCCATGAGCCCGCGAGCACGCCGGGAAGTCCTGGCCCTGGACGCCGGAGGCTGACGGCCCGGACGCCGCAGACGGCGCCGAGGGTGCCGGTGCAAACGCCGACGGGTTCGACCCGCACGCCGCCGGTGGGCGGGTCGTGGACCCCACCACCTCGTCGACCGACGAGGAGTTCGACGAGGTCGGGCTGCGCCCGAGGACGCTCGCGGAGTTCGTCGGGCAGCCGGAGCTGGTCGAGCATCTCGCGATCGTGCTGCAGGCAGCCCGGCAGCGGCGCCAACCGGTCGACCACATCCTCTTCGCGGGGCCGCCCGGGCTCGGCAAGACCTCGCTGGCGGGGATCGTGGCGGCCGAGATGGCCGCGGGGTTCCGGATCACAGCAGGCCCCGTCCTGACCCGGGCCGGCGATCTCGCCGCACTGTTGACCGACCTGCAGGACGGCGACGTGCTCTTCATCGACGAGATCCACCGGCTGCACCACTCGGTCGAGGAGATGCTGTACTCCGCGATGGAGGACGGCCGTCTCGACATCCTCATCGGCAAGGGTCCGACTGCACGCTCCATACGCCTCGAACTCCCCAAGTTCACGCTCGTGGGCGCCACGACGCGCACGGGTCTCGTCTCAGGTCCGTTGCGGGACCGCTTCGGGTTCGTCGGTCGCCTGGACCTCTACGACCCGTCGGACCTGCGGGCCATCGTGGAGCGTTCGGCTCGGATCCTGAAGGTGCAGATCGACCAGGAAGGTGCGATCCGGATCTCCGAAAGGTCCCGCGGCACGCCCAGGGTTGCCAACCGCTTGCTGCGACGGGTGCGTGACTTCGCCGAGGTGCGCGGCGAGGGCTTCATCGACGGCGCCATCGCCTCGCAGGGCCTCGAGCTCTTCGGGGTCGACCCGCTCGGGCTCGACAAAGTCGACCGATCCATCTTGAACACCTTGTGCGGCCGCTTCGGCGGACAGCCGGTTGGGCTCACGACCCTGGCGCAGTGCGTCGGGGAGGAGCCCGACACGATCGAGGACGCCTACGAGCCGTTCCTGGTCCAAAGCGGCCTCATCCAGCGCACCGCCCGGGGGAGGGTGGCGACGGCCCGGGCGTGGGCCCATCTGGGCTACGACGAGCCGCCGGCCACGCCACCGGACGCAACGAACACGCAGCCGCTGTTCTGAACGGTCGGACCGTCCCCCGGACGGCGCGCTTGGATCCATTTTCTTGCGGCACGCGAGGGCCTCGTTTGCTACCGTGACGGGGTTGCACCACGAGACGGAAGCGAGGTGACGAGATGGCAGGAGAGACAACGCGTCAGCCGATGAGCGCGCGCGCCTTTGCGGTCCTGCCACCCGCCTTCACCGTTGGTGTTGCATGTGGGAGGCCCCGGATCATCGGGCCCACCTTCCGCACCACGGGTCACTGACGCCGGCCCGACACCTCGAAGCGGGCTGATCGCCCGGACTCCGCTGGGCCGCGAGGCCCACCACTCGGCGCGAGGGCCCTTTGTGTGCCGGCGTACCGCCCAACCCTCTGCGCCGCTTGAGCGGCTCGTCACGGCGCTGCCTTCCGGCGTCGATCAACCACCAGCAGCACCACCACCGTCGAATCGACGATCACGAATCACGACGACGACCCGAACACGACCAACACACCTGGAGAGAGCCATGGGTGAGCGCACCCTCTTCCCAAATGCAACCACCAAGGAGACAGTGGCCTACTGCTTGCGCCAGATGCGGCCCGACCGCGCCGCGTTCGCAGGAGCCTGCAGCGCCATCGTGCTCGGCACGCTGGCCAACGCGGTCGCGGCGCCGCTCATCTTCGCGTCGCTCTTGGGTCGCATCGCCGACATGGGCGCCCACGGCGGCGACTGGCACGACTTCGCCCCGCTGATCGTCGGGTACGCCGTCGTGCTGGCTGCTGCCACGGCATTCGGACGCATCGGCGGCTGGCTCAACTGGGGCGCCACCCTGCGCTCCTTTGGTCGAGCCATTACAAACGGGTACGAGCACCTGATCGGACTCAGCCATGCCTGGCACACCGACCGGCCCTCGGGCGAGGTCATCGCGACGCTCGAGACCTCGACGTGGGCTTTCGTCGAGCTCATCGACGCCATGGTGTGGGGGATCCTGCGGATCTCGGTGACCACGCTGGGCGCGATCGTGGTGCTCGGCATCGTGGCCTGGCCGGTGGCGCTCGTGATGGCGGGTCTCGTCACCGTGTTCGTCGTCGTCCTCCGCCGGCGCATGACGCGGGTGATCGCCGCCGAGAAGGACTTCTCGGACGCGCACTCCCGTGCCACTGGAGTCATCGCCGACACCATCTCGAACCTCACGACGGTCCGGTCCCAAGCGGCGGAGGGTCGCGAGATGGGGCACGTCGACGCGCTGGTGGGTGACTCCCTGCAGGCCGACTTCCGGGCCAGGCGCGTCTTCACGTCCACCCGGCTCCAGATGGAGTCGGCCATGGCCTTCTTCAATTGGGCCGCTGTCGCGGTGGGGATCCTGCTGGCGCTGCACCATGTGGCCGCGGCGGGAGCGGTCTACCTGATCCTGTTCTACGCGACCTTCGTCGGGACCAGCCTCGAGGAGTCCTTCGAGTTCATCCGGCTGATGTCGCGCGCCGTCGGACGCTGTGCGAAGTTCGCCGGCATCGCCGGCACCGACCCCGACATCGTCGACGTCCCGGGCGCACCCGAGATGCTCGTGCCCAAGGGGTTGGTCGAGTTCCGTGACCTGCGCTTCGCGTACCAGGCTCGGGCACCGCTGTTCGAAGGATTGGACCTTCGTATTGAGTCCGGTGAGCACGTCGGGCTGGTCGGCGCTTCGGGATCGGGCAAGACAACGCTGACCAAGCTGCTCTTGCGCTTCGCTGACCGTGACGACGGCCTCATCGCCATTGACGGGCAGGACATCGCGCAGGTGACGCAGCACTCGCTGCGCCGGCACATCGCCTACGTCTCCCAGGATCCCCAGATGCTGCACCGCACCATCGCGGAGAACATCTGCTACGGCCTCGACCTCGAGAGCGGTGTCGATATGGATCTCGTACGCACGGTCGGCCGCGCCGCCTACGTGGACGAGTTCGTCGAGCGGTTGCCTGAGGGCTACGACACCGTGGTGGGCGAGCGCGGGCTCAAGCTCTCGGGTGGACAGCGCCAGCGGGTGGCCATTGCGCAGGCGATGGCCAAGGGCGCCAAGGTGCTGGTCCTCGACGAGGCCACCTCCGCGCTCGACTCCGAGTCCGAGTCACTGGTCCAAGAGGCCCTGTGGCACCTCATGGAGGGCACGACGGCGCTGGTGGTGGCCCACCGATTGGCGACCATCGCCAAGCTCGACCGGATCGTGGTGATGGACCACGGCCGCGTGGTCGAGCAGGGCACGCACGCCGAGCTGCTCTCACTGGGTGGCGCCGGCGTCTACGGGCGCCTGTGGGCGCATCAGTCCGGTGGGTTCTTGGCGGCGTGAACGCCATGGCAAGGGTGGGTCGTGCGGGCCTGGGGGCCCACCCTCACGAGGCGGTGATGCGGGCACTCTCGGGCTCGGCGCGCCCGGTGGTGCGCAGCGGCAAGAAGACCCGGAAGGTCGTGGACCAGCCCGGCGTGTCGACGATGTCCACGAAGCCCTCGTGGGCCTCGGCCACCGACTTGGCGATGGCGAGCCCGAGGCCGGTGCCCGGCACGCCCGCCTCGTTGGAGGAGGCCAGCCGGTAGAAGCGCTCGAAGAGCTGGTCGCGCTCGCCCGGAGGGATGCCCGGACCCTCGTCGTGCACCGAGACCCTGGCGTAGGCGTCAGCGCTGTCGACGATCACCTGGACCCGCCCCCCGCGTGGCGAGAACTTGATCGCGTTCGACAGCAGATTGCCGAGCAGTTGGTGCAGCCGGGTCGGGTCGCCGAAGACCGGCACCTCGTTGCCCGGCTCCAGAGTCACGTGCACACCCGCCACCGTGGCCGAGGTCTGGATGGCGTGGACGGCCTCTTCTGCGAGGCGGTGGAGGTCGAGCCCGATGAACGACACCCGGAGGCCGCGGCCGGCACCAGGGTCCGCGAGCAGGTCCTCCGCGACACGCTGGAGCTGCTCGGCGTTGCGCTCGATCGTCTGGAGCATCCGGATCTGGCTCTCGCCCAGATCGGACGAGGCGTCGAGGAGGAGTTCGACGAACCCTCGGATGGAGGTGATCGGCGTCCGCAACTCGTGCGAGACGGTGGCGACCACGTCGTCCTTCATCTGGGTCAGCTCGCGCAGGCGGTTGTTCTGCTCAATGAGCGACTGCGTCACTTCCTTTTGTATGGCGAAGAGCCGCTCGCGGTCGGCCGCCAGCTCCTCTCGCTCGGTCACGTCGATCGCCACCACCACATAGCCGCCGTTCGAAGGCGCCATCGCCTCGTCGAGGTCGACCCGGGGATATCTGCTCCGCTCGGGAGCCCCCGTGCTGCGATCGCCATGGGCATCGGCACCATCGGCATCGTCGAAGAGGTCGTCGTCGAAACCGATGTCTGCCGAGGGGACCGGCAGAGCGCGGACGCGCACCACGCAGCGGCGCTGCTGGCCGTCCTTGCGGGTGGCGGTCCAGGGGACCTCAGCCGCCGCCTCCGCGTCAATGGGTTCGAGCGCCGTGCGCATGGCGTCGATGGTCTGGCGCCGCAGGTCGATCTGCGCGGGGTCGATGAAGTCGGCGATGGAACGGACGCCCACGACCTCGGCCGCCCGGTAGCCGAGCATCTGTTCGGCGCCGGCGGAGAAGAACGTCACCGTCCCGGCCGGGTCGACGCCCATGATCGCGCTGCCGGTCGCGGCGCGGAGCAGGGTCTCGAGGCGGTCACGGGCGTAGTCGGCTTCACGCGCGTTGCGCCGCGCGATGCGAGATTGCTGCGCCAGGTCGCTCAGGTAGGCGCGGTCGCGCGAGACCATCGTGTAGACGGTCGAGGCGACGAGGGTGGTGACGGTGGCCATCACCGCAACCTGGCGCCACTCGAGCGTGGGGTATTTGTGCGAACCCACGATGAGCAACGGCACCAAGAGCGCCAAGTCCATACAGAACAGGCCGACGAGCAAGTGAAGCCGCCGGCCGTAGAGCGACAGCCACACGATCGGGAGCAAATAGACGACGACGAGCCCCGAGTCGGCACCGCCCTGGGCGTCGCGGATGATGGCGATGACGGCGATGTAGCCGATAGGGATAATGAGCCACGCCCAGTCGGGCAGGCGCTCCCAGGGGACGAGGAAGGCGGCGGCGACCAGGACGAAGAAGATGACGCCGGCGATGGAGATCTCGCGGCGGGCGTCATGGGGGAATGGGATGACCGCGATGAGGACGGTGCCGATGGCCACCAGGGCGAAGACGGGGAGGCGCACCCGCATGGAACCCGTGAAGCCGATCGGCAGGGCGGTTCCGGGCATCTGCGGTTCGCGACGCCCGGTTGGGTCAGATCGGGGTTGAGGTGCTCCTCTCACCGGGGCCGCGGGCGGTAGCGGTATCCGAAGCCACGGACGGTCTCGAGCGCGGAGTCGTCACCCTCGTCCCAGCCCAGCTTCCGCCGCAGGCGCAGGACGGCGTATTTGACGCGGGAGGGGGCGAGGCCGCTCGGGTCGTCCCAGGCCAGACCGATGAGCTGGTCCGAGGACAGCACCTGACCCTGGTGGCGTACCAGGGTGGTCAGGAGCCGGTACTCCGTGGGGGTCAGGACGACTTGCTGGCCGTCGACGTGGACTTCGCGCTCCGCGAAGTCCACGTGGAGCGTGCCGTCATCGAAGGTGGTGACAGGGTCCTTGCTCGTCACGAGCCGGCGGCCGATTGCGTCGAGGCGGGCCAGCAGCTCGGCCTTGCCGAAGGGCTTGGTCATGTAGTCGTCTGCCCCGGCGTTGAGACCGCGCACCTTGTCACGTTCGGTCCCCAGGGCGGTCAACATGAGCACAGGAGTGGTGTCGCTCATGTCCCTGATCCGCTCCAACACCTGCCAGCCGTCCAGGTCAGGGAGCCCCACGTCGAGGATCACGATGTCGGGGTGGACCTGGTGAAACTGGCGTACCCCGTCCCGGCCCTCGATGGCCTCCGAGACCGTGTAGTCGGCTCGCTCGAGCAGTGTCCGCAAAAGCTGTCGGATATCGGCCTCGTCCTCGATGACCAATACAGAGATGTGCCCGTCACGCATCAGCACGCAACTGTACTGGGCAAACAGGCAATGGATGGGATTAAAGGACACCCATGTTGCCTTGGATTCAGCCTGGTCAGCGCCCGAATTGGCGACTGTTCGGGAAAACGAGACCCACGGGGGCCCGACTAGGCACGCTCAGGCGAGACCAGCAGGTAGCAACCCGGGACGAGCGTCACGCCGCGGACCGAGACTGAGAAGGACCAACAGGGCCCGCTCGGATGTCAGCACTTCGAGCGAAAGGTGCGCCGGCCCGGGTTGCCGCTCCCCCCGGATTGCTCCGACCGTCGGCCTCACAAGGCCGGCGCACCTCTTCGCTGCTCTTTACCTCTTGGTGTTCCCCCCGTGAGCTTCCGTTCCCCTTCGTCGGAAACCCACTTGGTCGCCCCCCTCTGACCGACCACACCAAGAGGTTGCTGTACTGATGGGTGGGTACTTTGCACACCAGCTGTCGCAACGAAGGCCGTTTTGGGTTGCAGTCCGGTTGCCCCGCGACTGGTTTCGCCATATCGGCGACGGAGGTCCGTTAATCCCGCCGGGAGGCGAATTGGGCCCACGTGCCGAACCGGGGCCGTCACTCCTTTCTGCGCTCCTCAGAGACTCGTCGGTGCTCGTTCAGTCCTCGTTCAGTGCTCGTTCACGTGCTCGGACAGCCCTCGTGAAGCGGTCGGGGCGGCGGTCAGAGAGCCTGGGTCCCGGGCCGGTTCTCGGTCAGTCGTCTTTTCGCCTTGCCCCTCGGGGCGTTCTCGTCGCGCCGCGGTCTGATCCCAGAGACAGCAGAGGGTCTCCGACCGATCGACCGACCGACAGGCCCGGCCTCCGGCGCCGCGCACAGCCGCAGGAAACCGGAGGAAATACTCCCTGCCAGGCGCTGCCAAAGACACCGAGGACCCAGGCACTAGGGTGGCGCTTCGCAACCGATTGCGGTCCAAGGATCCTCCATGACACCAACCCCGGCGCTCCTCCACTTCGTGGTCGCGTCCACCTCGAAGTCGAGTTCCAGCTCATCCCTGCTGACCCTCCTGCCGCTGCTCGCCATCGGGCTTCTCGGGTACTTCTTTTTCATCAGGCCCCAACAGGCAAAGGCGCGGGCCGCTCGACAACAACAAGGGTCGGGGATAGAGGTCGGTGACGAGGTGCAGACCGTCGGAGGGGTCGTGGGCACCGTCCTCGAGATCCACGGCGACCGTTACACGGTCCTGACTGGGGCCCTCGGCGACGACGGCAACCTCGACGGGCCCCAGCCGACCCGCATCGTCTTCGTGCGCCAGGCCATCGCCCGCAAGATCGACCGTATCGACGACGTGCGTGACGTGGCAGTCGACGTCGAGCCCGAAGAGAACGAGTCGGCGAGCGCCAACGGGAGCGCCACGAGCTCGGCCAACGGCACCAGTAAGAGTGAGAACCGCAGCGGGGGGGAGGACATCGACGACGCCGGTGCCGACATTGACGACATCGGCGGCGACAGCGCCACGAGCGGAGGGGATCGTAGCGGGGAGCCGGAGGAGGCGTGAGCCCGAAGTCAGGCGGACGGGCGCAGCGACGGCAACGTCGCAACATGATCATCAGCGTCCTCGTCGTGGTGGGGATCGCCATCGGCACCTTCGGGGCGACCGTCCTCGCCAGCTGGTCGCCCCGCCTGGGGCTGGACCTCGCCGGCGGCGTGTCCGTCGTCTACACCGCCGAAGGCCAACACGTCAGCCAGAGCGACCTCAACGAGACCGTCAACATCTTGAACCTGCGCGTCGATGGGCTCGGGGTGTCCGGTGCCCAGGTGCAGTCGACAGGGACCAAACAGATCTCAGTCTCAATCCCAGGCGTGACGAACGCCCAGCAGGTGCTCCAAGAGATCGGGCAGACGGCGCGCATGTACTTCCGCCCGGTCGAGTGCTGGGCCGCCCCCCAGGCGATCCCAAAAAACTCGAAGACGGGTGTCCTGCCGCCGGGGATCGAGACCATCCCCGCCTGCCAGTCGTCGTCGCAGATCACCACATCGAGCTTGAACGTGCAGCCGGACAGCACGGTGGCGGCCGGTTTCGTTTCGAACCCCGTGCAACCAGACGAACAGTTCGCTTCGTACCCTTCCACGAGCACCGAAAAGCCGAACTACGCCAACAGCAGCGTGCTTCTTCCAGGCGTCAACGGCGCGTGCAACGAAGGAAACGCGACGCTGCGCTGCGTGCTCGGGCCGGCGCAGATGACAGGCCGTTCGATCGCCAGCGCGCAGGCCACCCAGAACCAGACCGGCCAGTGGGTCGTCGACTACACATTGACTGGCCCCGGCTCGAGCCTGTGGGACAAAGTCGCCGGGGCGAACTTCCACCTGCCGCTGGGTATTGAGCTCGACGGCAAGGTCTATTCGGCGCCCATCATCCAGCCGACGCAGGGGACCTTCACGTCCTTCCAGGGCAAGGGCGAGATCTCTGGAAGCTTGACGCAACAGGACGCGCAAAATCTCGCGCAGGCCATGAACTACGGCGCGCTGCCCATCACGCTGAAGGCCGCGACGTCCCAGACGGTCTCCGCCACTCTGGGGCACTCAGCGCTCGTCGCGGGCCTCGGCGCCGGCATCGCCGGTCTCATCCTGGTGCTCCTCTACGTCCTGCTCTACTACCGAGGCCTCGGCCTCGTGGTGATCTCGGGCCTGGTGTTCACGGCCATGATGTTGTGGGCGATCATCTCCGCATTGGGCCATACCTCGGTCGCACCGAGTTTCGACTTGGCCGGCATTACAGGCCTGATCGTCTCCATCGGCATCACCGTCGACTCGTACATCGTCTATTTCGAACGCTTGAAAGACGAGACGAGATCGGGCCGTTCCGTTCGCACATCGGTCGACCGCGGGTTCAAGAGCGCGTGGCGCACCGTGTGGGCCGCTGACTTCGTCTCGCTCCTGGCCGCCATCGTGCTGTACCTCGTGGCAGTCGGGAACGTGAAGGGCTTTGCCTTCTTCCTCGGGCTCTCGACGATCATGGACATGGCGGTCACCTGGTTCTACACGCGGCCGTTGGTGATCCTCCTCGGCCAGAGCCCGCGGCTGCAGGGGTCAGGTACCTTCAGCATCGCGACGGGGCTCGGCGCAGGGCCACAATCATCGGGCCAGGTGCCCGTGGGAGCCGTCGCCGGAGGTGGCTCGTGAGCGATCGCAACGGTCACGACGACGGCAGCTCGCTCGACGACGTTCCCGAGAAGGACGTCGAGCAGCTCGAAGAGAGCGTCGACACCGAATCACTCGACGAGGAGGAGCTGGTCTCGCTCGACGACGCGGCGCGCGCGCTCCTGGCCAAGCCGAGACGCGGGCACGGGCCGATCGCTCGCCTTTACCGCGGCGAGACCCGTTTCGACTTCGTCGGCAGGCGGCGCGTCTGGTTCACCGTCTCGGCGCTGATCATCCTGCTCGGGATCCTCTCCATCATCCTGCGTGGCGGGCTCAACCTCGGCATTGAGTTCAAGGGCGGCACGGAGTGGACGATTCAGGCACCCGGCGTGACACAGACCCAAGCGGTTAATGCCCTCAAAGGCACCGGCGTGATCGATCCGACCGTCGAACTGTTGGGGAGTGGAAGCAACCAGACGCTCAACGTCCAGTCCGACGTCAACCGGCTGACCCAGGCGCAGCAGCAGGCTGTGAGCCAGAACGTGGTGAAGGCATTGACGGACCTGACCGTGGCGCATCCGTCGACGTCGTCGTCGACCACGACGACGGCCCAGCCGAGCACGACGACCACGACGAAGGCCACCGGGTCCACCACGACGAGCACCACGACGCCGATCAACGCGACCCTTGGGACGCACGAAGACAAGGTCAGCATCACCAACGTCGGACCCACATGGGGGTCGTCCATCACGAACAAGGCCATTGAGGCGCTGATCATCTTCTTCATCGTGGTGGCGATCTACATCAGCATCCGTTTCGAGCCCAAGATGGCGTTGGCCGCGTTCATCGCCATGATCCACGACGTGCTCGTGGCCGTCGGCATCTATTCGATCTTCAACTTCCAGGTGACGCCGGACACCGTCGTGGCCATCCTGACCATCCTCGGCTATTCCCTCTACGACACCGTCGTCGTGTTCGACCGCGTGCGCGACAACACGAAGGGCATCGGGAGCAGTGGGCGCATGACCTACCCCCAGCTCATCAATCTCTCCATGAACCAAACGCTGGCGCGCTCGATCAACACGTCGGCAGTCGCCATCCTCCCGGTGCTCGCCGTGCTGCTCATCGGCGCCCAGCTGCTGGGTGCGACGACGCTGCAGTCCTACGGCCTCGCCCTCTTCGTCGGCCTCCTCTCGGGCGCGTATTCCTCGATCTTCATCGCCTCACCCGTGCTCTGCCTCATGAAGGAGCGCGAGGAGCGCTGGATTGCCATTGAGAGCCGACTGGCCAAGCGCGGCGAGACGGGGGCGTGGTACTCGGCTGCCGACGCGGCCGCGATGAGCACCCAGATAAGCGTGGCCGCGTCCGGCCAGGTGAGCCGGGGCGCGGGCGGCGGCGGTCCGGCTGCGGCGCAGCGGTCCGGCGGATCGAAGCGCAGCGGACCGATCCGGCCAGGTTCAGGCAGCGGATCAGGCGGTGGCGGTGGCGCCGGCGGCGGGACAGGGACAGCGGTCATGGACCGGCCGGCGGGCGGGTCGACGTCCGGCGGCGGGTCAGCGTCGGACGCAGGCTCGGCATCGGGCAGCAGTGGCAACGGCGGCAGCGGCGGGAGCGGTGCCGGAGCCGGCGGAGGTCAGGCACCCGCCACGGGCGGCCAGGCGCAACGGTCTGCGGCACAAGGGCCCCGACCACGCAAGAGCAAGGGCAAGCGGCGGCGCTAACGCGCAACAACCAGCGGCCGTGGCGTTTTCGCGACTGCGCAGGCAGGTACCCTAGATAGATGGTGGCCCTGACCCGGGCAACGCCCGCCGACGAGGCTGACGCGACGACGAACGCCCTTGACGAGGACGCGCGCGAGCCCGGGCGCGACCAGGCGGACGAGCAGGCTCGCATCCTCGAGGAGCTCCTGGCGCCGCTCCTGGCCGAGTTCGCCCGCCACCGGCCCGACGAGGACACCGACGTGATCGTCGAGGCGGCTCGGACGGCGCAGGTGGCGCACGAGGGGCAGTTCCGGCGCTCGGGGGAGCCCTACATCACGCACCCGGTCGCCGTGGCGACGATCGTGGCCGAGCTCGGCCTGGACGCCCAGACCGTCGCCGGCGCCCTGCTGCACGACGCGGTGGAGGACACGGGGCTGACGCTCGAGGGCATCCGCGAGACCTTCGGTGACGGCGTGGCCCGGGTGGTCGACGGCGTCACCAAGCTGGACCGCCTCCAGTTCAACTCCAAGGAGGCCCAGCAGGCCGCGACCATCCGCAAGATGCTCGTCGCCATGGCGGACGACTGGCGGGTCCTCTTGATCAAGCTGGCCGACCGGCTGCACAACATGCGCACGCTCGCGGTCATGCCCGAGTGGAAGCAACGGCGCACCGCGCAGGAGACCTTCGACGTCTACGCGCCGCTGGCCCACCGGCTCGGCGTCCAACAGGTGCGCTGGCAGCTCGAGGACCTCGCCTTCGCGACGCTGCACCCGAAGCGCTACGCGGAGATCGAGCAGATGGTGGCGGCACGGGCGCCACAACGTGAGGAGTATCTCGAAAAGGTGCTCGTGCACGTGCGTCAGCGGCTCGAGGAGATGGGCGTCGCCGCCGATGTCACCGGCCGGCCCAAGCACCTGTGGTCGATCTACGAGAAGATGGTCGTGCGCGGCAAGGAGTTCGACGACATCAACGACCTGGTCGCCATCCGGGTGGTCGTCGAGTCCGAGAAGGACTGCTGGGCCGCGCTGGGCGCCATCCACGCCATCTGGGCCCCGGTGCACGGACGCTTCAAGGACTACATCAACACGCCCAAGTTCAACATGTACCAGTCGCTGCACACGACGGTCATCGGGCTCGAGGGCAAGCCGGTCGAGGTGCAGATCCGCACGCACGAGATGCACCACCGGGCCGAGTACGGCATCGCGGCGCACTGGGGCTACAAGTCCAAGGAGGACCACTCCTCGGAGATGGCGTGGCTGCAGCGGATCGCCGACGTTGACCGCCAGACCGACGACCCGATCGAGTTCCTCGAGGCGCTGAAGCTCGACCTCGAACAGGACGAGGTCTACGTCTTCACGCCCAAGGGAAAGGTGATCGCGCTGCCGGCGCGCTCGACACCGGTCGACTTCGCCTACGCCATCCACACCGAAGTCGGGCACCGCTGCATCGGGGCTCGGGTCAACGGCCGGCTGGTGCCGCTCGAGACGCAACTGAGCAGCGCCGACACCGTGGAGATCATCACGTCGAAGTCGTCGACGCCGGGCCCGTCTCGGGACTGGTTGCAGATCGTGGCCTCGACCCGGGCGCGCAACAAGATCCGCCAGTGGTTCTCCCGCGAGCGCCGTGAGGACGCCATTGAGAACGGCCGCGAGGAGCTGGCCAAGGCGCTGCGGCGCGACGGCCTGCCGCTGCACAAGCTCCTCGGGTCGACGGCGCTGCAACAAGTCGCCGACTCCATGAACCTGGCCGACCTCGACGCGCTGTACGCCTCCATCGGCGAGATCCCAGGTCTCGGGGCAGTCGATCGTCCAGCGCCTGACCAAGGCGCTGCGCGGCGGGGGCGACGCCGACGAGCAGCTCCCGACGACGGTCCTGCCCGGGACCAGCCGGCCCCGTCAGGTGCGCCGGACCGGCACCGGCGTCTACGTCGAGGGGCTCGACGACGTCATGATCCACCTGGCCCGCTGCTGCACCCCGGTCCCGGGCGACCAGATCGTGGGTTTCGTGACGCAGGGCCGCGGCGTCTCGGTCCACCGGGCCGACTGCGCCAATGCGGCCGCGCTGGCCGACCGCTCCCACGAGCGTCTGATCGACGTCGAGTGGGACCGGGGCAACGACGGGGTCTTCGTTGCCACGATTGAGGTGCAGGCCTTCGACCGCTCGCGTCTGCTGGCCGACGTGTCCCGGGTCGTCTCCGAGCACCACCTCAACATCGTGGCGGCCCGCACGGCGACGACGCCGGATCGGGTGAGCCGTATGGCCTTCGACGTCGAGCTGGCCGACCCGACCCATCTGCACTCGCTGATCAATGCGTTGAAGCATCTCGACGGAGTCTTCGACGCCTATCGTCAGCTCCCTGGCAAGAAGGCCTGACCCCCGCCGTGAGCATCTTGTGAGCGCGGGCTCCTCCGCGCCCTCGCCGCAGTCGCAGTCGCCGTCGCCTGTGCCGCTGCCGGGTCCGGCCCGGGTGGAGGTGCGCACACCCAAGGGCATGCACGACGTGCTGTGGCCGGAGTCGGCCCGCTGGGAGCGCACGGTGGCACGCTTCGCCGAGCTGGTCGAGGCGGCCGGGTACGGACTCACCATCACGCCCGTCCTCGAACACGCCGGCGTCTTTCTGCGCGGCATCGGCGAGGCGAGCGAAGTCGTCGGCAAGGAGATGTACGTCTTCGAGGATCGCGATGGCACGCTCCTGGCGCTGCGCCCCGAGGGCACCGCACCGATCGCCCGCACGTTCGTCCAGCACCACCCGGTGCCGCCGTGGAAGGCCTGGTACGTAGCGCCGTCGTTCCGCCACGAGAACCCCCAGCACGGCCGCTACCGCCAGCACCACCAGCTGGGGGTCGAGGCCCTGGGCGCCGCCGACGCCGACCTCGACGTCGAGGTCGTCTCGTTGGCCCACGACTTCTTCGCGGGACTGGGGCTGCGCGCCGTCACGCTCAAGCTGCAATTCAATGGGAGACGGGACCTGCAAGCCCGGCTACGTCGCGCTCCTCGCCGCGTACGTGGCGGAGCGGGCGGACCACCTCTGCCCGGCTCACCGCGCCCGCCACCTCGAGAATCCATTGCGCGTGCTCGACTGCAAGACCGAGGAGTGCCGCGCGGCCACCGAGGATGCGCCGCACTTCCTCGACCACCTCTGCGACCCCTGCGCGGCACACTTCGCCCGGGTCCGGGCGGGTCTCGACGCGCTGGGCGTCGGTTACACGATCGACCACCGTCTGGTGCGGGGCTTCGACTACTACACCCGCACCACGTTCGAGTTCGCGGCCGATGCACTCGACGCCGCGCAGAACGGCGTGGGCGGGGGCGGGCGCTACGACGGGCTGGTCGAGCTGCTAGGCGGCGACCCGACCCCAGGCATCGGCTTCGGCATCGGCGTGGAGCGGGTCCTCCTGGCCTGCGACGCCGAGGGCGTCTTCAGCACCGAGGCGGCCGTGGCCGAGCGTCCGCTGCACGTGTACGTGATCGACACCGCCGGCGGCGAGTCCGCCGTGGTGCTGACCGCCGAGCTGCGCCGGGCCGGCCTGCGGGCCGACCGGGCCTTCGACGGCCGCTCCATGAAGTCCCAGATCAAGTCCGCCGACCGCTCAGGTGCGCTGGTCGCCCTGGTCGTCGGGCCCCAGGAGCTCGCCGAGGGCACCGTCGGGCTGCGGCCGCTACGGAGCGACGAGGCGCAGCGGAGCGTGCCGCGGGCTGTCATTGTGGAGACGCTCACGGCGTTCTTCGCCGAGCGTCCGTCGACCGACGCTGAGAGTCTCTGAGCCTGATCCTGACCCCGTACCTAGACCGGACCCACGACGCCCGCCCCATGACGACCGAGCAGAATCGCCCGACCGCCCTGCGCACCCACCTCTGCGGGGTGCTGCGCGCCGACGACGTCGGCACGACCGTCCGGCTCTGCGGGTGGGTGGCCCGCCGGCGCGAGCACGGCGAGCACCTCGCCTTCGTGGACCTGCGGGACCACTCGGGCATCATCCAGTGCGTGGTCGACGGCTCGGTCGACGTGCGGAGCGAGTGGGTGATCGCGGTGACCGGCACGGTGCGCCACCGCCCCGAGGGCACCGTGAACCCCGGCCTCGAGACCGGCGAGGTTGAGATCGGCGACTGCATCGTCGAGGTGCTCAACGAGGCGGAGCCGCCGCCCTTCCCGGTGGACGACCGCGCCGAGGCCGACGAGCCCGTGCGGCTCAAGTACCGCTACGTCGACTTGCGGCGGCCGCGTATGCAGCGCAACCTCCGGCTCCGGGCACGGGTCAACGCGGCGCTGCGGGCGGCCATGGACAGGCAGGGGTTCGCCGAGATCGAGACGCCGATCCTGTGGGCGCCGACGCCGGAGGGCTCGCGCGAGTTCTCCGTGCCCTCCCGGCTGCACCACGGCAACTTCTACGCGCTGCCCCAGAGCCCCCAGCTGGCCAAGCAGCTGCTCATGGTGGGCGGCTTCGATCGTTACTTCCAGATCGCCCGCTGCCTGCGCGACGAGGACCTGCGCGCCGACCGCCAGTTCGAGTTCATGCAGCTCGACATGGAGTGCTCCTTCGCCTCCCAGGACGACGTCATGGGCTTCGTGAGCGAGGCCGTGCTCGATGCGGCCGAGGCCGCCACCGGCGAGCGGCCCCCACCAATTGAGCGCATGACCTGGGCCGACGCGCTGGACCGCTTCGGCACCGACAAGCCCGACCTGCGCTTCGGGATGGAGCTGGTCGACCTCAGCGCCGTCTTCGAGGGGACCGAGGTGACGGCCTTCTCCTCGCCGTGCGTCAAGGCCATCGTGGTCCCCGACGGCGCGGCCTTCCCGCGCAAGCGGCTCGACGAGCTGGTCGAGCAGGCGAAGCGGGCGGGCGCGGCCGGCCTCGCCTGGTTCCGCGTCGTCGAGAGCGGCGGGCGTGACCCGGGCCCCGGCCCTCTGCTCGGCCCCGGGTTGGAAGGACCATTGGCGCGCCACCTCTCGGAGGTGGAAGTGGTGCGCGTCCTGGAGCAGACGAAGGCGGCACCAGGTGACCTCGTCCTCGCTGTCTCGGATCAGTACCAGCTCACGTGCACCGTGCTCGGCACGCTGCGCAGCGCCATCGGCGGGCCGCCCGTCAGCCGGGGGCCGCACCATTACGTGTGGGTCGTCGATTTTCCGATGTTCGAGGCGGGCAGCGACGGCACGCCGCAACCGGCGCACCACCCCTTTACGATGCCCTATCCCGAGGACCTGCCGCTGCTCGTGACCGACCCGCTGCGGGTGCGTTCGCAGGCCTACGACCTCGTGCTCAACGGGTGGGAGCTCGGGTCGGGCAGCGTGCGTATCCACCGCAGGGAGGTGCAGGAGTTGGTGTTCGAGACACTTGGGATCGAGGCGGCGGAAGCCGAGGCGCGCTTCGGCTTTTTGCTGGGCGCGTTCCGCTACGGCGCACCCCCGCACGCGGGCTTCGCGGTCGGCCTCGACCGGCTGGCGGCGATCCTGGCCGGCGAGGAGAACATCCGTGAGGTCATCGCTTATCCGAAGACGCAGTCAGGTGCCGACCCGCTGACGGGCGCACCGACGCCGCTGCCCGCGGCCGCGCTGGCCGAGCTCGGCATCCGGGTCGTGGCGCCGCCGGCGCCGAAGTCGCCGAAGTCGCCGAGCTGAGCCCGGCGGCCGGTTCGTGTCCCTCTTCGCCGACGCCGCCGACCGCCGCCTCGAGCGCCAGGCACCCCTCGCCAGCCGTCTCCGCCCCCGCACCCTCGATGAGGTCGTGGGCCAGCAGCACCTCGTCGGCCCCGGCGCACCCCTTGCGCGCGCTGGCCGAGTCCGACCGCGTGGGCTCGGCCATCCTCTGGGGCCCGGCCGGCACCGGCAAGACGACTCTCGCCCGGCTCCTCGCCGACGCGAGCGCCAAGCACCTGACGACGCTGTCGGCGACCGGCGCGGGCGTGAAGGACGTCCGCGAGGCGCTGGCCGACGCGGCGCGCCGCCTGGGCGAGCAGAGCCAGGGCACCATCCTCTTCATCGACGAGGTGCACCGCTTCTCCAAGTCCCAACAAGACGTGCTCCTCCCCGCCGTCGAGGACGGGCTGGTCGTGTTCATCGGAGCCACCACGGAGAACCCCTTCTTTGAGGTCAATCCGCCCCTGTTGAGCCGAGCCTCACTGTGGCGGCTGCACCCTTTGTCGCCCGACGACTTGCGCGTGCTGATCCGGCGGGGTTTGGAGGCGGAGGGCGCCGACGCGGAACCCGATGCCATCGACGCGGTCGTCGCGGCGTGCGAGGGCGACGCCGCGAGCTGCGCTCACCACGGTGGAGGTGGCCGTCGCGCTCGCCCGTGCCCGTGCCGGTGCTGGGTCGGAGGCAACGCCCATCGTCCTCACCATGGACGACATGGCGCGTGCCCGCGACGGGCGGCTGTTCCATCAGGGCGCCGACGAGCACTACGACCAGATCAGCGCGCTCATCAAGAGCGTGCGCGGTTCTGACCCCGACGCCGGTCTCTACTGGATGGCCCGCATGATCGAGGCGGGGGAGGACCCGCGCTTCCTCGCTCGTCGCATGGTGATCCTCGCCAGCGAGGACATCGGGCTGGCGGATCCACAGGCGTTGCTCGTCGCCGAAGCCGCCGCCCGCGCGGTGGAGTATGTGGGGCTCCCCGAGGCCGCGCTCAACCTTGCCGAGGCGGTGATCTACCTCGCCAGGGCACCCAAGTCGAACGCGGTCGTGGTCGCCTTGGGCCGGGCCCAGGCCGACGTCCGCTCGAGCGTGAGCCAAGAGGTGCCGACGCACTTGCGTGACGCCCACTACAAAGGGGCGAGCACGCTCGGCCACGGTGAGGGCTACGTGTACCCCCACGATGACCCCGCCGGAGTGGTGCCGCAGCAGTATCGTCCAGACGCGCTCGAGGGCCACGTCTACTACGAGCCATCGCCCCACGGTGCAGAAGGCACGGTCGGGACCAGCCGAAGCAGGGAGGCCGATTCGTGAAGCGGGGTCATCGGAGTCGGAGCGCGGTCGTCGGCGCCGTGCTGGGGGCGGTCCTGCTCGGCGCCGTGGCACTCGCACCCGCGGTGGCAGCGGGCGCGGCCGGCGGAGCCGGTCCGGCGAAGGTGATCCTGCCCCAACCGCCACCTCAGATCCCGTCCAGCGCCAGAGCACTCGGTCCCGCGCCATCGACGCAGGTCCTCAACCTCGACGTCACCCTGGCGGGCCAGGACCCTGCGGGCCTGGCGGCGGCGGTGGCCGCGGTGAGCACGCCGGGATCGCCGCAGTACCGCCACTACCTGACGCCGGCGCAGTACGCGGCCGAGTTCGGGCCGAGCGCTGAGGAAGTGGCAGCGGCAACGTCGGGCTTGCACAGCGAGGGCCTGACGGTGGGAACGCCCCAACCCGGCTCGACCATGCTGCCGGTGAGCGGGTCGGTCGCCCAGGTCACGGCCGCCTTCGGCACACCGATGGAAACGGTGCAGTCGCCGAACCAGGCACGGGTGCTGGTCAACACCGCGGCACCGCAGATACCGGCGTCGCTCTCGGGCACGGTGACCGGCGTGGTCGGCCTCAACGGGCTGTTCCAGGAGCACTCCATGCTCGTGCGGGCCCCGTCGCACGCCGGCTCGGGCTCGGGTGGCGGGTCCAGTGGCGGGTCGGGCTCGTCCACACCGGCCGAGCAGGGCCACGCCCTCGGCCACGCCAGCACCCCCCAGGCCTGTTCGGCGGCGCAGAGCGAGGCGTTCGGCGGCACCTATACGTCGACGCAACTGGCCTCGGTGTTCGGGCTCGACCAGATCTTCGGCCAGGGGCGCACCGGCCTGGGCCAGACGATCGCGGTCGTGGAGTTCGAGCAGTACCTCTCGAGCGATTTCAACTCGTTCGAGTCGTGCTACGGACTCGACAGCGCCATCCGGAACGTGTCGATCGATGGCGGCCCACCGGGACCGCCGCAGGGCATCGGCGAGGCCGCGCTCGATGTCGAGCTCGCTTCCTTCAACGCCCCGGGCGCATCGCTCGTCGTCTACGAAGCGCCGAACGACAATGACGCGAACTCGCTCGACCTCTTCAACGCGATCGCCAGCCAGGACGCCGCCCAGGTGGTGACGACGAGCTGGGGTAACTGCGAGCAGTTCATTGAGGGCAGCGACCCCAACTACATCCCGAGCGAGAGCCAGATCTTCCAGCGCATGGCGATGCAGGGCCAGACGGTGATTGCCGCCTCAGGTGACTCCGGCTCAGAGGACTGCTACCCGACGGACCGCAATACGGGGCTCGCCGTCGACGACCCGGGCTCCCAGCCCGATGTCGTGAGCGCGGGCGGGACGAAGCTGCCCAGCGCGTCAGCGTCCTCGCAGGTCGTGTGGAACGACTGCCAGGGCCACTCGACCCAGTGTGCCAAGGGGCTGGACCCGACCGCTCCGCCCGAGCCGGGCGCCGGGGGTGGCGGCCCCTCCACCGTATGGACCAGGCCGTCGTACCAAGACGCCGTAACCCCCCAGCCCACCATGCGGACCGTGCCCGACATCTCGTATCCGAGTGATCCCCAAAATGGCGGCGTCGTGGCGTTCTACAGCGGGGGCTGGACCGCGTTCGGTGGCACCAGCGCGGCGGCCCCGACCAACGCCGGTCTGTTCGCGGACACGAACCAGGGCTGTTTCAACCGGCTCGGCTTCGTTCTGCCCGCGCTCTACGGAGTAGGAGGGTCGGGGAACACCAATTACACCGACATCACGTCGGGCAACAACGACTTCACCGACTCCAACGGCGGCCAATTCGCCGCGGGCGTCGGCTACGACGCCGCCAGCGGGCTCGGTTCTCCTGTTGACCAGAATCTCGCCATCTCCCTGCAAGGTGGGGACGGCTGCCCCTCGGTGGCCGCCCTGTCCCCTAACACGGGCCCGCTCAGCGGCAGCGGGGCGATCACGATCTTTGGCGGCGGCTTCGCCGACGCGACCTCGGTGACCTTCGGCTCGCTCGGGCCCGGCCGCATCGTCTCGCAGAGTGAGAACACCATCTCGGTGATCCCGCCGGACTCGCCCGGCGCGATGTGCGTGAATGTCAGTGTGGCCAACCCGCTCGGTGTGTCGGCCACCTCCGCAGCCGACTACTACGGCTTCGACGGGGACCTCAATTGCGGCGATGGCTATCGCTTCGTGGCTTCTGACGGCGGCATCTTCGACTTCGGCAAAGCCGGGTTTTACGGCAGCGCCGGCAGCCTGCACCTCAATGCGCCGGTGGTCGGCATGGCCGACACGCCGAGCAGCAACGGCTACTGGCTGGTCGCGTACGACGGCGGCATCTTCACCTATGGCAACGCGCAGTTCTTCGGCTCCATGGGCGGGCAGCACCTGAACCGGCCCATTGTGGGCATGGCAGCCACCCCCAACGGCGGCGGGTACTGGCTTGTCGCCGCGGACGGGGGCATCTTCAGCTTCGGCAACGCGCAATTCTTCGGTTCGACCGGCAGCATGCACCTCAACAAGCCGATCGTGGGCATGGCCTCGACAGCCGACGGCGCGGGCTATTGGCTCGTGGCATCCGACGGCGGGATCTTCTCCTACGGCGACGCCCAGTTCCACGGTTCGACAGGCTCCCTGCGATTGAACTCGCCGGTGGTGGGCATGGCCGCCTCGCCGGGCGGCGGCTACTGGCTGGTAGCCGCCGACGGTGGCATTTTCGACTACGGCACGGCCGGGTTCTTCGGCTCGGCGGGGAGCATCCACCTCAATGAGCCGGTGGTCGGCATGGCGGGGACGCCCGACGGTGGTGGCTACTGGCTGGTGGCGGCTGACGGCGGCATCTTCGACTACGGCGACGCGCCGTTCTACGGTTCGACGGGGAGCCTGCAGCTGAACAAGCCCATCGTGGGCATGTCGTCGACCTAGCCCGGGCAGAGCCCGGGCGAGCCCCGACGCCGATTTTGCCCCCGGTAAGCTGGGGTGGTGGACGCCAACGGACTGAGGGCGGCCTTCACGCGCTTCTTTGCTGATCGGGGCCACGCCGTCGTCCCTTCAGCCAGCCTCATCCCGCACGACCCGTCGGTCCTCTTCACCATCGCGGGGATGGTGCCGTTCAAGCCGTACTTCTTGGGCGAGGAGACGCCACCGTGGCCCCGAGCAACGTCCATTCAGAAGTGCTTCCGGACCCCTGACATCGACATCATCGGCACCGACACCTACCACTGCACCTTCTTCGAGATGCTGGGGAACTTCAGCTTCGGGGACTACTTCAAGGCCGACGCCATTCCGATGGCCTGGGAGCTCCTCACGGAGGTCTTCGGCCTCGACGGCGACCGTCTCTGGGTCACCGTGCACGAGAGCGACGACGAGGCCGAGCAGATCTGGATCGACACCGTGGGCATGCGCGCCTGAGCGCATCCAGCGCATGGGCGACGAGGACAACTTCTGGGCCATGGGGGAGACCGGTCCCTGCGGCCCGGACTCGGAGATCTTCATCGACAAGGGCCCCGAGTACGGGCACGACGGCGGGCCCAAGCACGGCGGCAGCGACCGCTTCGTCGAGATGTGGAACCTCGTCTTCATGCAGTACAACCGGGACGAGGCGGGCGAGCTGTCCGAGCTTCCCCGCAAGAACATCGATACCGGTGCCGGGTTCGAGCGCATCCTCCCGGTGCTCCAGGGCGAGGACTCGGTCTTCGACACCGACCTGTTCCTGCCGATCATCGACGCGGCGGCCTCCGTCATCGGCACCGGCTACGGGACCGATGAGCGGACGGACGTCTCGCTGCGCGTCCTGGCTGACCACGCACGGGCCATGACCATGCTGGTGGCCGACGGGGTGCTCCCGGCCAACGAGGGCCGCGGCTACGTGCTGCGGCGCATCGTGCGGCGTGCCGTGATGGCGGCGCGTCGGTTGGGGGTCGACAAGCCGATCGGCCCTGCGCTGGTGCAGGCGGCCACCGGTGTCCTCGGCGAGGCGTGGCCCGCGCTCGTCAGCCAGCACGATCTCATCGTCAACGTGGTCGCCCGCGAGGAGGCCGGCTTCGACCGTACGCTGCGGGCAGGGCTCGGACGCCTCGAAGAGGCGATCGCCGGCGGCGGCAAGGTCCTGTCCGGTGACGTCGCGTTCGTGTTGCACGACACGCACGGCTTCCCCGTCGAGCTCACCGAGGAACTGGCGCGCGACGCGGGGGTCGAGGTGGACCGGGCTGGTTTCGACGCCGCCATGCGCGAGCAGCGCGAACGGGCTCGTGCGGCCGCCAAGTCGTCGCGGGCCGGCGACGAGGGCGCCTACCGAGCGCTGCTCGATGTCGAGGGCCAGACGGCGTTCGTCGGGCGCGGCAGGGAGAACTACGAGGCGCCGGGCCGCGTGCTGGCCGTCCTCGAGCGCATGGGCGACGAGGAGGGCGGCGAGAAGGGGACTGTCGAGATCTTCTTGGACCGCACACCCTTCTACGCGGAAGGTGGCGGCCAGGTCGGCGACACCGGGACCATCGTCACCGAGTCGGGCATCGCGGAGGTCTACGACACCCAGTACGCCGTGCCCGGCCTCATCGTCCACCGGGCGCGCGTCGACGGTGACGTGGTCGCCGGTCAGGACGCGCTGGCCACCATCGACGGCGAGCGCCGTGAGGCCATCCGCCGCAACCACACCGCGACCCACCTCTTGCATTCGGCACTGCGGACGGTGCTGGGCGACCACGTGCGCCAGCAGGGGTCGCTCGTCGCGCCCGACTATCTGCGCTTCGACTTCTCGCACCACAGCCAGCCCACGCGTGAGGAGCTCGACGAGGTCTTCGCACTGGCCAACGCAGCCGTACTGACCGACGTGGCGGTGGAGACGACCGAGACCTCGCGCGACCAGGCCGAGCAGATGGGCGCCATCGCCTTCTTCGGCGACAAGTACGGCGCGGCGGTGCGTGTCGTCCAGGCGGGGCCCCGATCCCTCGAGTTCTGCGGCGGCACGCACGTCGACTCGCTCGGCCAGATCGGCCCGATCACGCTGCTGTCTGAGGGGTCCATCGGCTCGAACACCCGGCGCATCTTCGCCCTGACGGGCAAGGCCTCCTTGGCCCGCGCGGTCGAGCGTGAGCGCCTCGTCCAGTCGGCTGCCGAGCTGCTGCGCACAGAACCCGACGAGTTGGTGGCTGCCATCGGGCGAGTCATGGAGCGCCAGCGCGACGCCGAGAAGGAGCTGTCGCGGCTGCGCCAGCAGTCGAGCGAGGCCGAAGCGAAGAGCCTGGCCGCCCAGGCCGCGTCTGACGGCGGCGTCGTCGTCGCCCGGCGAGACAGCGTCCAGCCCGATGCGCTGCGTTCGCTCGCCCAGACCGTGTTGCGCCACGACGGCGTGCGGGCCGTGGTGCTCGGCGGTTCGCCCGATGGCGCCAAGGTGGCCATCGCAGCTGCCACCGGCGGCGAACCCGACGCGGAGCAGCTCGTGAAGACGCTCGGCAGGCTGGTCGGCGGAGGAGGCGGCGGCTCGGCCGAGCTGGCGCTGGCCGGAGGGAAGGATCCCTCACAGATCGACGCCGCGCTGGCTGAGGCGCAGCGACTCCTCTCCGCGTGAGCGCCGGGGAGGCGCATGCGGATCGCGCGCGCGCCGGTGCCGGCGCCGGAAAGCGCGGCCGGGTTGCGGCGGTCGACCTGGGCGCCAAGCGCATCGGGGTGGCCTTCAGCGACAGCGGCCGCAGTATCGCCAGCCCCTGGGGCACGATCGAGCGCAGCGGCGATGCGGCACGGGATCGCCGTGCGGTCGTCGACGTCGTGCGGGAGGTCGAGGCGTCGACGGTGGTGGTGGGACTACCTCTGAGCCTGTCGGGCGACGTCGGCCCCGCGGCGAAGGCAGCTCTCGCGGAGGCGGCCGAACTGCGCGCACTGCTCGAGCCTGACGGGGTGACCGTGGAGACGGCCGACGAGCGTTTCACGACGGTCGAAGCCGAGCGGGCCATGCGGGCTGCGGGCCGGACCGGCAAGGCGGCCCGCAAGGTGGTGGACAGCGCGGCGGCGATGGTCTTGTTGCAGGCCTGGTTGGACAACCGATGAGCGGCACGGACAGACCGGGGGGCCCGACGGAATCCGGCCGCCATGGACGCGAGGGAGACGACGAGTTCCCTGGCCCCAGCCCCAACGCGCTCTCGAGCAGACAGTGACAGCCCCACCCGGGGATGCCCCTCACGGCGGCCTGGAAGGGGACCCGGCGTCCCCGGCTGGCCGGCGCGCCGCGCGTTCGGCGCATCGACGCCGGCGACGGCGGATCCTGGCCGGCCTCGTTGGTGGCCTCGTCGTCCTCGTCCTGGCGTTCGTGCTCTGGTACGAGCTCGAATCACACGCGCTCGGCCCCGAGGGTCCCCAGGTCGTGGTGACGGTGCACCAGGGCGAGTCGAGCAACGCCATCATCGACTCCCTGACCGCCGACCACGTCATCGCGAGCTCGTGGGCCTTCCGCGTCTTCGACGTGTTTCACGGCTCGCCGACGGTGCTGCCGGGCAGCTACGCCCTGCACCAGAACCAGACGTTCTCCGAGGTACGCACCCTCCTTGCGGCCGGGCCGAACATCTACCCCGTGGACGTGCGAACCGGCTTCACCCTTTCCGAGGTCGCCACCCAGGTCGACGGCATCCCGGGCCACGACCAGGGCGGATTCGAGAAAGCGGCGGCGAGCGGCGCGGTGCACTCTGCCTTCTCACCGCCGGGCTCCAACGACCTCGAGGGCATGCTGGGCACCGGCCAGTACATGATTCTCCCGGGCGAGAGCGACACCACCATCGTCACCGACATGGTGCAGCGCTTCGATCAGGACGCGCAGGCAGAGGGGTTGACCACGGCGGCCGCGTCGGCGTTCGGGCTCACGCCCTACCAGCTGATCATCGCCGCCTCCATCGTCGAGAAGGAGGGCTACATCCCGGTCAACATGCCCGACGTGGCCCGCGTCATCTACAACCGCCTGGCGCAAGGTGTGCCCCTGCAGATGGACTCGACTGTCCTGTACGCCATCGGCCAAGACGGTGGGCCCGTGACGACCAAGGACCTCCAGCTCCAGTCGCCCTACAACACGTATCTCAACAACGGCCTGACGCCGACCCCGATCTGCATGCCGTCGAAGGACGCGATGGATGCAGCACTCCGTCCACCGGCGGGGGCCTGGCTCTATTTCGTCTTGGTGCAAAAGAACGGCGTCATGGCCTTCTCGGATACCTACGCGCGAGCAGCAGGCCAACGAGCAGCTCGCGAAGTCGCGCGGGCTTCCCTGACGTGGCCGAGCCCTGGACCATGGAGGAGGCCCGGCGGGTGCTGGGTCCGGACCAGACGATCGTCGGGGTGATCGGGAGTCCGGTCGCCCACTCGCTCTCGCCCGTCTTGCACAACGCCGCGTTCGCCGCGCTCGGCCTCGGTTCGTCCTGGCGGTCCTTCGCCTTCGAGGTGGCGCCCGGCACCGCGCCGTCCGCGCTCGAGGAGATGCGACGGCACGAGATCACGGGGTTGTCGGTCACCATGCCGCACAAGGCGGCCGTCGCCGAGTCGGTGGACGAGTTGAGCGAGCAGGCGCGGCACCTCGACGCGGTGAACTGCGTCGTCAACACCGGGGGCCGCCTTCGAGGTGTGAACACGGACGGGGACGGGTTCGTCGCATCGCTGGCGCGAGGCGCCGCCTTTGATCCAGCCGGCCAGCGGTGTCTCGTGGTCGGTGCCGGCGGCGCCGCGCGGCGGTCGTGCTGGCCCTGGTCGAACACGGCGCCTCGGGCGTCACCGTGCTCAACCGGACGCTGGAGCGGGCCCGCAGGACGGCGGACCTCGCCGGCAGCGCAGGGTCGGTGGTACCGGCCGACGATCCGCGGGGGATAGAGCGGGCGGTGGCCGCAGCGGACCTGGTGGTGAACGCCACACCGGTCGGCATGGCCGGGACCGGGACCGGGCCGTCGGAGCGCAGCGGGTCGGAGGAGTGGCTGGTGGCGCCTGGCTGGTTGCAGCAGGGTCAGGTCGCGGCCGACCTGGTCTATGCCCCCAGGCCGACGCAATGGCTGCGTCTGGCGGCCGCCGCCGGGGCGACCACCCTCGACGGCCTGGGCATGCTGGTCCACCAGGCGGGGGAGCAACTCGCCCTCTGGACCCGAGAGCAGCCCCCGCTCGAGGCCATGTGGGAGGCCGCGGAGGGGGCGAGTCCGCCCAACTGATCGCCGCGAGCAGCACGGCCCGCCAGGACCGCCGCCGCCCGCCAGGGTGACCTGCTCAGTGCGTGGGCGCGGCTGGCGGCGCCGCATCGGCCGGCCACAGCTCGGCCTTGGCCAGCGCCGTGATCGCCTCCTCGCGCAAGGCGCGGGTCAATGCATCGCGTTGCGATGGGACTGTCAGCAGCATCACGCGCATCGTGACCGTCGAGGAGTCGGCGGCGAGGAGGCCGACCAGGTTCGGCGGCTCGGTACAGTGCGTCGCGAACGTCGGGCCCGTGGCGACGCGGTGTGCGGCCTCTTCGATTACCCGCCGCACCGTATCGAGGTCCGCTGCGGTCGCACCGGGCAGGGTCAGGTCCACGACCGCACGAGCCCACCCGCGCGAGAGGTTCCCCACCAGGCGGATGTCGCCGTTGGGAACGATGTAGATGGTGCCGTCGACACCGCGGAATCGAGTCAGGCGCATCGACACGTCCTCGACGACGCCCGTCACCCCACCAACCGTGATGGAGTCGCCGACGTTGTACTGATCCTCCATGGTCATGAGGACACCGGAGAAGTAGTCGCGCACGATCTGCTGCGCGCCGAAGCCGAGCGTGGCCCCGATGATGGTCGCGCTGGCCAGGAGCGGTGTCAGGTTGATGCCGAGCAGCCCGAGCACGATGGCACCCGCTACCACGAAGATGAAGAAGCGCCAGATGTTGGCCAACAGGCTCGACATGGTGGTCACGCGTGCCCCGCGCGCTGCGAGCCGGAGCGGGAGCTGGCCTGGTTGGCCACGCGCTGCAGCACGCGTCGAATGACCCGCGCACCGAGGCGGGCCACGATCGAGCGCGATGACGACGACGACAAGGATGCTCAGCGGCCTGATGACCAGGTCGGTGACCGTCGAGGCGGTGTCGGGGCTCACGCCGAGTTTGGTGAGGAGGTGGTAGAGCCAGCCACCGCCCTGGTCCACCTGAGTGGCCTGGGTGGCTGTGCTCGAGCTCGCTGTCTCGAGCCAGGGCGTGCTGCCTACCAGGGCGTGGGTCGGCGCCAGGGAGGGAGAGGTCACGGCCGATATTGTGTCTCCGAATCAGCGTTATGACCATATTGGACCGAACACATGTTGCCGCCAGGCGCAGTGTGCCCCCCTTCGACTACATCCTGGTCATCGCCACGTTGTTGGTCTCTGCCGTCGGCGTCGTCATGGTCTACACGGCGACCCGGGGCACGTTGTTGGCCCAAGGTGACGACCCCAAGACGTTTCTGAAGAAGCAGGGCCTCTTCGTCGTACTGGGCGTGATCACGATGGTGGTCGTCGCTCTGATCGACTACCGGCGCATCGAGCCGCTGGCCAATGCGCTCTACTGGCTGATCGTCCTGGCGTTGCTGGGGGTCTTCGCGGTGGGTAGCAGTGCACAGGGTGCGGCGCGCTGGTTCAGCCTCGGTCCGCTCCAGTTGCAGCCCTCTGAGTTCGCCGTGTTGGCCTTGATCCTGGCGGTCGCCACCTATTGCGCGCGCCGTGACGAGGAGGGCCTGGCGTGGCGCGACGTGTTCCGCCTGGTCATCATGGCCGGTATCCCGATCGTGCTGGTCTTGCTCCAGCCGGACCTCGGCACGGCCATGATCATGGTGATCGTGCTGCTGGTCATGTTGGCTGTCGCGGGCCTGCCGATTCGGATCTTGGTCTTCCTCTTGATCGGCGTCGCCCTCGTCGCCTTGGTGGCGGTCGAGGGTGGATTCCTCCACCACTACCAGATCGCCCGCCTCACGAGCTTCTTGAATCCCAACGCGAAGAGTACGAACCCCTACGTCCAAGAATCGATCTACAGCACGCAGCAGGCGAAGAACGCCATCGGATCCGGTGGGCTGTTCGGGTCTGGGATCGGCCACGGCGCCCAGACGAACCTGGGCTACGTACCCGAGCAGCAGACCGACTTCATCTTCACCGCGGTCGCCGAGCAGCTGGGCTTCGCTGGTTCGGTGGGGCTGTTGGCGCTCCTCGGTGTCATCGCGTGGCGGGTGCTCCACGCTGCGGTCGTCGCTCGTGACATCTTCGGGCGCCTGGTCTGCGCCGGTCTGTTCGCCTTCATCGCCTTCAGCGTGTTTCAAAACGCCGGGATGACCATGGGCATCATGCCCATCACCGGCATTCCTCTTCCGTTCGTCAGCTACGGGGGCACGGCCGTGCTGGTGTTCTTCGCTGCGGTGGGGCTCGCGCTCAGCGTCGGTGCGCGCCGACGGTTGCGGTGACCGACGTACAGCCCCCCGTGACGGACGAGTCGGGGGACTCCGACGAGCACGGCGGCCCGAGCGAAGGAGCGGGCCCCTCGGTGCCGACGCCAACCCCGCCCCCAGCCCTGAGAGCGAGCTTCCGGGTGATGGACGTCGACGATGTGTCGCTCGATCTGCCCTCCCAGTACCCGAGCGTCACCCTGGTTGAGACTGAACCGCCGATGCGCGAGCTCGTCTTCCCCGTGGGACTCACTGAAGGCACCGCGATGGCGCAGGCGCTGCGCGGCATCAGCGGCCGTCGGCCGATGACGCACGAACTGTTCATGCAGGTGTTGCAGCACGCACACATTGACGTGATCGCCGTACGGCTGGTCGGACGGGACGAGGGCAATCTGTTGGCGGAGCTCGACCTCATGACGCCGAGCGGGCGCGAGCGAGTCGACTGCCGGCCCTCCGACGGCATCGTGCTCGCGCTGCGTATGCCGGTGCCAGCACCGATCTTGGTCGACGAGCGGCTGCTCGAAGAGCTCGGCGATGTGGTGCCCGCAGAGCAACCATAAGGGCGGGGGTTGAGCACCCCGAGACGGTCGGCTCGTTGTGTGCCTATGGTTCTCAAAGGCGCCCAAGGAGGGTCACCATGAGTCAAGAAATCGAAGTAGGAACCATCGCAGAGCTGCAACCCGGCGTCGTTCGTGGCGCAGCTCACTTTGCCGTTGGAAACGCGGGAGGCGAACTCTTCGCCGTGAGTCGCCGATGCCGACACTTACGCTGCTGATCTCGCTGAAGGTTCGATCGACGAAGCGGGGTGTCTCGTGTGCCCCTGGCACGGTGCGAAATACGACGTCAAGACGGGTCGCATGACCGTCGGCCCTCAGGGTGCCTTCGCCAAAGTCCCGGGCCTCGATTTTGGCTACCGACAGTTGACCAAGGTGATCCCGCTGCGGCGTGGCAAGGTGACCCAAAGGGATGGGAAGGTCTTCGTTCAATAGGTTGCTTTTTCACCGGCTCCGAATGCGGCCGAACGCGGACCAAGGCAAGCGTACGGTCCGACGAAGAACGCTTCGGAGACCGATCCCGTCACGGTCACCGTGACTGATTCTGCTGGCACGCAACAACAGATAAGCGACACGTGGGCGGTGACGGCTGACTGTTGAGGGGGCCTGGCTCCGGAATGGCTCTGCACTCGTGCCGACCATCCACGATGTCGTACGTGCATGCTGACCAGCCGAGGAGCAAGCGCAAGGCCGGACCTGAGAAGATCAGAGCCAGATCCCCAACTCAGGTGAGGTGCCATGTCTGCTGGTGAAGGACCGACTGTGATCAAGATCAACGCCATCACCGTGCCCGAGGACGCAGGCGACGAGCTGGCGCGGCGCTTCGCCGCACGGGCGCACGCGGTCGACGACCAGGAGGGTTTCGAGGGGTTCGAGCTGCTCCGCCCGACCGACGAGCGGCGTCAGTGGCTTGTCGTCACTCGCTGGCGAGACGAGGAGTCGTTCCAGAAGTGGGTCGCATCGCCGGCCTTCGCGCACGGCCACGCCGGCGCCGACAGACCCTCGCCGCACGGTGGCCCGGTCTCGGTCGGCTCTGAGCTGTGGTCCTACGAGGTGGCTGGCGGCTCGAGCGCTGGCCCAGGGGATTCAGCCGGGGACTGAACTGTTCAGCGGGCCGGCACCATGGGCCGCTCTCCTGGCCCGCCCGCCGCACCCGCCGCGAGCATGACGGTCTGCGCCCGCGCACCCTCGTCGGAGATTCGCAGCATCAACGCGATGAGGACGTAGTTCGCCAGGAGCGACGACCCCCCGTAGGCGACGAAGGGCAGGGTAATTCCGGTGAAGGGCAAGAGCCGCACGACCCCCGCCATGATGAAGAACGCCTGGAACCCGATGATCAGGGTGAGGCCGGTGGCCATCAGCCGCGAGAAGTCCGTGCGGGCCGTCTGCGCCACCCGGAAGCCCGCCCCGACCAGGAGGATGTAGGCGAACACCACGGCGGCCGCACCGACGAGCCCCATCTCGGTCCCGATGGCGGCGAAGATCATGTCGGTCGTGAGGAACGGAATGCTGCCGGCTGCGGTGTCGAAGCCGAGGCCGGTCCCGCCCACGCCACCCGTGCCGAAGCCGTACCACCCCAGCCGTAGCTGTGCGCCCTTCGGGTTGAGATTGGTCGTCGTCTGCCACGGGTCGAGCCACTCGTTGATCCGCGTGTGGACCTGACCGAAGTAGCGCGCCGTGATGTAGGCGCCCACGGCGAAGAGCACGAAGCCCAAGACGATGTAGCCGATCCGCCCTGTCGTGACCCATAAAAGCGCGATGAAGAGGGTGAACAGCAGCGCCGCGAAGCCGATATCGCCCTCGACGCCGATGACGACCATGGCGGCGCCCCAGGCCACGAGGATGGGGACGAGTGGGCGTGGGTCGAGGAAGAGTCTGTTGCCGATCTGCGTCGTCGGGATGGAGAGGAGCTCCTTGTTCTCCGCGAAGTACGACGCGAAGAAGATGCAGAGCAGGATCTTCGAGAACTCGACGGGCTGGAACTCGAAGCTGCCGGCGTGCACCCACAGCCGGGCCCCGTTGATCGGACTGAAGAACAACGGGGCCACCAAGAGGATGCCTGCCAGGAGCAGCAGCAGGTAGCGATAGCGCTCCAGGTCCCGGGAATAGCGGACAACCAGCAACGTGGCGATGTAGAGGCCGAGCCCGAGCGCGATCCAGCCCGCCTGACTACGTGCGTACGGCGGGTTCCAGCGGGCGATGACGACGTAGCCGATGCCGTTCAAGAGAGCGGCCAGCGGCAGGATGACAGGGTTGGCGTAGGGGACGAGCCACCGGTTCGCCATGTGGGCCGCCAGCGCCAGCGCCAGGACGATGCCGAGGAAGGGTCCGAGGTTCGCTGGCACCTTCGATTTCGCGCCCAGCTCGGCGATCACGTAGAGCGCGACGACCAACAGCGACCCGAACACGAGCAGCCCCAATTCGGTGCGCCGCCTGGGCTTGGGGCCGAACGCGTAATGCGGAAGAAGCGTGGGACGGGCTGGCGGCGGCACCGGGCGAATCGTAGTGGTGGGGGGTAGGATTGACGTGACATCCCGCCTTCTTTGGCGCCCCACCGGCACCGCATGCCGACCCTCGCTCATGACCCAGACTCAACCTCAACCACAACCCCAGGCGCCGCCCACGCAGGTCATCGACGAGCCCCCGAATTCCCAGGCAATCGCCGCGACCGAGTCCGAGCACCCGGCACCGCCCACCTATCAGCAGATCGAAGCCTTCGGCTACCAGCGCTTCACCAATCGGGAGCAGTCGCGCCTCGACTTCGGCTCGCGCCTGCTCGACCTGGCCGAGGACGATGGGTTGCCGCTGCTCGAGCGGACCAAGTTCCTCGCGATCTTTGCCGAGCTGCTCGACGAGTTCTACCAAATACGGGTGGCGGCGCTGGAGGACCAAGTCGCGGCAGGCGTGCGAACGCGCAGTGTCGACGGCCTGCGCCCGGGCGAGCAGTTGACCATGATCCGCGCACGCGTCGAAGAGATGGTGCGACGCGAGGACCACATCTTCTTGGACCTCATCGTGCCTGCCCTCGCACAGGCAGGCATCCGTCTCTCAGACTGGTCCTCGCTCGATGATGACGACCGCGAGCACCTCGTCGACGTCTTCCAGCGCCAGATCTACCCCATCCTCACCCCGCTGGCGGTCGACCCGGGACACCCGTTCCCCTACATCTCGAACTTGTCGCTCAACTTGGTGGTCGAGGTGCAGGACCCCGTCTCGGGCGAACGGCGCATCGCCCGGGTGAAGGTCCCGCCCGCGCTCCCGCGTTTCGTGGTGATGCCCGACGGTGAGCGTTTCGTGCCGTTGGAGCAGGTGATCTCCGCCCACCTCGACTCGTTGTTCCCCGGCATGGCGATCGGACACCACCACGTCTTCCGGGTCACCCGCAACGCCGACCTCTCGCTCGAGGAGGACGAGGCGGACGACTTATTGGTCGCCATCGAGATGGAGCTGCGCCGCCGGCGCTTCGGCAAGGCGCTCCGCCTCGAGATCGAAGCCGATATGGGACAGGACCTGGCCGACCTGTTGGCCACAGAGCTCGAAGTCGGTGCCGACGGCGTCTTCCGGGTGACCGCGCCACTCGACCTGAGCGGTCTCTGGGGCGTGTACGCGCTCGACCGTCCCGACCTGCACGGCGAGACCTGGACGCCGATGACGCCGCCCCGACTGGCCCAGGTGGCGCACGACCCGGCCGAGCTCTTCGCAATGTTGCGCGAGCGCGACGTCCTGGTGCACCACCCCTACGACTCCTTCGCCACCTCGGTCGAAGCGTTCGTCGCGCAGGCCGCGGAGGACCCGGCCGTGCTCGGCATCAAGCAGACGCTGTATCGCACGGGGATCGACAGTCCCATCGTGCAGTCGCTGATCCGCGCGGCCGAGAACGGCAAGCAGGTGGCGGCCATCGTCGAGCTCAAAGCGCGCTTCGACGAGGAGGCGAACATCGGCTGGGCCCGAGCGCTCGAAGAAGTGGGCGTCCATGTCGTGTACGGCATCGTCGGCCTCAAGACGCATTCGAAGACGGCGTTGGTGCTACGACGCGAGGACGACGGCGTGCGCCCCTACTGCCACGTGGGCACCGGCAACTACAACTCAAAGACGGCCCGCATCTACGAGGACATCGGGCTGTTGACGTCGGATCCGGAGATCGGTGCGGACGTCGGCGAGCTCTTCAATTACCTGACTGGCTTTTCGAAGCACGCCTCGTACCGACAGATCCTCGTGTCGCCGGTGACAGTGCGCAAGCGGATCATGGCCATGATCGAGGAGCAGGCCGATGCGGGACCGGCTGGGCGTATCGTCATGAAGCTCAACGGGCTCACGGATGCCTCCATGATCGACGCGCTGTACCGCGCCTCGGGCGCCGGCGTCGAGATCGACCTGGCCGTTCGCGGCCTGTGCCGACTGCGGCCCGGCATCCCCGAGCTCTCAGAGCGGATTCGCGTTCGCTCCATCGTGGGCAGCTTCTTGGAGCATTCGAGGATCTACCGCTTCGGCGGGGTCCCCGCCGACCCGGCGGCCGGACCTGGTCTGCCCCTCAAGATCTTCATCGGGTCCGCGGACCTGATGGGCCGCAACCTCGACCGGCGGGTCGAGGTTGTCGTCCCGGTCCACGACCCCGAGCTGCAGGGACGGCTGTTCGAAGTCCTCGACCTCGTATTCGCCGACGAGACCAACGCATGGGAGCTTGGCTCCGACCGGCGCTGGCGCCGCGTGCTCAACCGCCACGGAGTGAGCTCGCAGGAACGTCTGAAGGAGCTGGCGCGGGAGCGGGCCCGCCGCCGCCTCGACTCTGATCTCCGCGTCGGAGAGGGTGACGAAACCAGGTCCGCTTCCTAGCCACGTCGGGGCAGCTGCCGGGTATGGGCCGGGTGTGAAACCACCTCGGTGCGTCCGGCCGTCGCTACGATCCCGCGACGTGGCCCGGGACGCACTGGCCCTGCGCATGCGCGCGATCGCCTCGGCGCGCCGATGGGCGTGGCCCGCGCTGTCCGGCGTGGTGGCCGTCGTGGGTGTGACGGTGCTCGCGCTGGCCCACCGGCAGCTCGATCTGGCGACCTATCTTCTCGGCGGTGGACACGCGGCCGTCGAACGACCTCTTCACGGTCACCTATCCCGCCGACCACCTCGGCTTCACGTATCCGCCGTTCTCCGCGCTGTTGTTCGCACCCTTCGCACACCTCCCCGTTCGTGCCTGCGAGGTCGTGTTCTCCTGGGTCAACCTGGCGGCACTGTTCGGGCTGCTCGCGGTCAGCCTGCGTGCGGTGTGCCGTGTGCTCGACCGCCGCAGCATCGTCTGGTGGGCCCTCGTCCTGTTGCTTCCCGTCGCGTTGTTCGACCCGGTGCGTCAGACGTTCCTCCTGGGGCAAGTCAACATCATCCTGGCGCTGATGATCGTGGCCGACCTGACCATGGACCTGCCGCTGCCCCGGGGTGTTCTTGTCGGCTTGGCGGCTGCCATCAAGGTGACGCCGCTCATTCTCATCCCGTACCTCTTCATGACGCGCCAGAGCCGGTCGGGCGTGCGCGCCAGTGTCTCGTTCTGCGCCGCGGCGCTGCTCGCGACTGTCGTGAACGCATCGACATCGTGGTCCTACTGGACCCACTACATCCGCGACCCGCAGCGGGCGGGCATGCTCTCGTGGGTTGGCAACCAAGGCGTCTTCGGCGCGCTCGAACGGGCGCTGGGCCATACGGTCTCTACCCCAACCACCTTCGTCGTGGTGGTGAGCGTCGCCGTCGTCGGGCTCGTGATCGCCGCGGGCGCCTACCGGCGTTCCTCGGCGGTGCTCGGCCTCCTCGTGGTGGAGGCGACCGAGTCGTTGGCCAGCCCGGTGTCGTGGTCGCACCACTTCATCTGGACGATCCTCCTCGTGGCGTGGCTCGCTCTGGCAGAGGACCGGCCACGCTACGGTGAGTGGTACGCGCTCGGCGTCGTGTTCCTGTTGTGGGCCGCCCCCTATTGGTGGGTGCCCCACGGGCCGTCGATCGCCTTTGCCGGACGGGGCTGGCTCCTTCCCGTCTCGGACTGCTTCGTCGTGCTGTTCGTGGTTCTCCTCGCGGGCGCGGGCGTCCGGGTGCTGCGCTCGGTCGCCGAGCGTCCAGTCGGACTCCTTCGGCGGTCCATGACGCCGTCGCGTGCGGGTACTTAGGCCTCGGGTCTCGGCTTCGCATTCCAAGACGAGTTGGTGGGCGCCGCGGTCGAGCACGTGCTCGGGACCGCGCTCGGTGTGGATGACATGCCAGCCGGTGACGACCATCAGCTTCTCGGGGTCGCCCGGACGGAGCTCGTCGCGCCGGGTCTCACCGAGGAGGCGCGATGCGGCGCCCGTCGCGGTCCGCAGGGTCCGGCGGGGTCGCGTCGGCTCTGGTGCCACCGCAAAGGTGGCCACCAACGTGCTGCCCGGCGCCGGCGCGAGCCGCAGTGTCTCGCACAGCGGCGCCGTCACGGCCAATGGAAGTCCGACCAACGCGCTCTCGCAGACGAACAGCGACGGGCGGGCGGCGTCATGACCGGCTGCATCGAGAGCGGCGGCGAGGTCGTCGCTCTCGAGGTCGGCGCTCACCGAGACCACCCCCGCCGGGGCCAGGTCCAACGCGTGCAGGCGCCGCCGTTTGTCGGCGAGCACGGCGGACGTGTCGACCTCGAACCAGCGCATGGCGTCGGTGGCGAAGCGCAGGGCCCGCCCGTCGTACCCTGCGCCGAGGAGCACGATCTGTTCGACGCCGCGCCCGATGGCGGTTGCAACCTCGGCGTCAACGACCCGCGTCCGCAACCGCAGGTCGCCGGCGCGAACGAACGGGACAACCGGCGTCGAGCCGGCGACGTCGTGGTAGAGCCGCTGCTCACCGTCGAGGTCGCCGCCCGGCGTGGCGGGCCGCGTGCGGGCGGCACGGGCGCGCTGGGCCGCCGTCCAGCGCGCCGAGGTGGAAGGGGACAAGCTGGCTAGGAGGTGGCGGCCTTGGCGCTGGCCGACGCCCGCGGACGCAGACGCAGACGCGCCGGTCCGAACCGCAACGACAGGTAGCTCGCGCCGCCGAAAGGAATGGGGAGCCAGAAGTTCACGAGCCGCCAGCTGAGGACGCCGGCCGCGGCCACGCCGCCAGGGACGCCGAACCCCTTGAGGACGGCGACGATCGTCAGCTCGACGACCCCGAGACCGCCCGGCGTGAGGGGGATGACGGCGAGGATGTTGGCGAGCCCATAGGCCACCAACACGTCGATCGGGGAGATCCGGGCACCGAAGGCGAGACAGAAGACATAGAGCGACGCGCAGTCGAGCAGCCAGTTGGCGGCCGCCCAGATGCCGGCTTTGACGAGCAGGTCCGAGTTCGCCAAACAGGATCTTCACGCGGTCGGCGACCTTTTGCAGCTGCGAGGTCAGGGTCTCTGCCCGGATGAACGGCACGTGGTCGGCCACCTTGTTGACCAGGACACCAGCCTGTTTCTCACCCCTGGTCAGGAAGAACACGACTGCGGCGAAGATCGAGAGCAGGAGCACCCCGAGGATGGCGGCGAACCCGTAGAGGGGGTTGTAGCCCTGGAGCGGGATGGAGATGAGCAGCGCCAACCAGAAGATGATGTTGAGGACGACCGCCGAGCCGATGCCCTGGGTGGCCAGCCCGAAGGCAGCGGTGCTGCCAGGGACGTCTGACTCGGTCAGCAGTCGGTAGCTCGCCGCCGTGCCCGGCACCGTGCCGCCCGGCAGGGTGTGGCTGATCGCCAACGACCACATGTTGATGCGGAAGATGCGGAAGCGGTCCGGCGCACCGGGGGAGAGCACTGTCCGTGTCAGCTCGGCGTAGGACACCAGTGCGGCCACTTCGAGCAGCGCACCGAGGATCAGCCACAAGAAGTTGAGATGGCTCAGTTGATGGAACTCCCGGCGCGCGCTGGCCAGTTCTGGCAGGAGGATGTACTCGCCGACGAAGAAGGCGACCAACACCATCAGCGTGATCTTCACGTTGCGTGGCAAGAACGGCAGGAGCTGTCGGCGGGTGCGCGGTGGCTGCACGCCGTCCGCCCCCTCTTCCGCCTGCTCGGATGATTGCGCCTCCGTCCCGACCGCGCCGACTGCGTCGACCGCAGGAACCCCATCGACCTCGTCGAGCGCATCGACCGCCGGCTTGGCGAGGGCTGACTCGGTAGGTTGCTCCGCTACAGGCTCGGCGACGGGTCCGTCTGCGGCATCGGTTCCTCTCGATACCAAGGAATCGCCACGCGCTACGGAGCGGTCGGGATCGCCACTGGCGCGCTCATCTGGTGAACCGCTCGGGGATGCATGGGCGTATTCCTTCTCAGGTTGTTCCCCGCCGTCACCCAGCCCTGGCGCCTCCATCGCATTCATGCTTGCACGTCGGGCACCCGAAGAACCGCCTTTTTGAACCTCGGAGCTGCCAAGCTTGGGTCATGGCCGCAGAGGCTCACGACACCTGGCGGTCCAGGCTCACGGGCAGCGCGGACCGGCGCGGGATTCCGTTGGGCACGATCGTCGTGTCGGTCGCGACGATCATCTTGCTGTTGGACCTGAATGCGGCGCTCATCCTCGGGCTGTGGGTCCTGCGCACGATTGTCCTCTACGTGATCATCGCGTTCTTCTTCACGCTGCTCATGACTCCCGCCGCGCGGTTCTTGCGTCGGCATGGCATGTCGCACGGCGGGGCGACCGTGCTCGTGTTCCTGCTCGGCTTTCTCGTGCTGGCCGGACTGGTGTACCTCTTCACGGAGCCCTTGGTCACGGCCGCTGAGCACTTCGGTACGCAAATTCCCCACCTGGTGAACGAGGCCAAGAAGGGTCACGGCCCGCTGGGGAGACTCGTCTATCGCCTGCACTTGCAGAAGTACCTCTCGGAGGGTTCGGCCAAGCTCACCTCGCAGCTCACCAAGGTGCTCAAGCCGGCGACTGCGTTCCGGGCCGGCGAAGCGGCCTTCTCGACCATCGTCTCGATCGTCACCATTGCCGTGCTGACCTTCTTCACCATGCTCGAAGCCCCGCGCATGTGGCGGGGCTTCCTCAGCCTCTTCCGTCCCACCACGGCTGACCGCCTGGGCCGGGTGGTCGACGAGTCGATTCGCTCGGTCACGGGGTACATGCTCGGCAACGGGCTCACCTCCGTCATCGCCGGCGTCATCTCAGGGACGACCTTGGCCATCCTCGGGGTGCCGTTCGCGCTCTTGCTCGGGGTCTTCGTGGCCCTCGTCGACCTCTTGCCTCTGGTGGGCGGCTTGCTGGCGGGGCTGCCAGTCGTCGTCATCGCCGCCATCCACTCCGTGCCTGCTGGGATCGTCATGCTGATCGTCTTCCTGGTGTACCAGCAGATCGAGAACCACGTACTCAACCCGGTCATCATGAGCAAGACGGTCCAGCTCAACCCATTTTGGGTGCTCATAGCCGTCCTGGTAGGCGCCACGCTGGGCGGGAAGGTCGCCGGTGGGCTGGGGACTTTCGTCGGAGCGCTCATCGGCATCCCGATCGGCGGGGCCCTCCAGGTGATCGTTCGGGAGCTCAGGCGTGGCCCCGACGGCTTGACCGAGCCTGGGCCGGCCGTGGAGAGCGACTCGATGGAGCCTGTCGACTTCTGACGGGCGCTACGAGGGCCGATTCGAGGCAGGTTCAGCGCTGATCCCGGGCTGCGTGCAAGCACGCGTCGAGGATGAACGTCCAGGCCACAGGCGGGACCAGGTCCGGCCGCCGCGCCGTCGGGCGCCAGAGCCGGCGCGGCATGACCTCCTAGAATGCCGGTAATGAGGCCGCTGGTGGTCATTCCGACGTATAACGAGTCGGAGAACATCGAGCGGATGCTGAACCGGATCCACGAGTGTCTGCCCGAAGCGGGCGTGCTGGTCGTCGACGACGGCAGCCCGGACGGCACGGCGGACATCGTGAAAAAGGTCGCAGCCGAGATACCCGATGTGCATCTTCTGCCCCGAAACGAAAAGTCCGGCTTGGGCAGCGCGTACCGGGCCGGGTTCGCATGGGGCCTCGAGCGTGGCTTCGACACTTGCGTGGAGATCGACGCCGACTTTTCACACGACCCCGCTGCGTTGCCCGCGCTGCTGGCGCCGCTCGAGGAGGGCTTCGACGTCTCCATCGGCTCGCGCTACGTCGAGGGCGGATCCATCCCCAACTGGGCCTGGCACCGCCATCTTTTGTCGCGTGGCGGCAACATCTACGCCTCGACCGTGCTCGGACTCGGCGTGGCCGACTCGACAGCGGGCTACCGCGCCTATTCGGCCAGGATCTTGCGCCAGCTGGATCTCGAGCGGATCCGGGCCGAGGGCTACGGCTTCCAGATCGAGATGACCTACCGGGCCAAGCAGCACGGCGGCGCCATCACCGAAGTGCCGATCAGCTTCGTGGACCGCGCCGCGGGCGAATCCAAGATGTCCTCGTTCATCGTCGTGGAGGCGCTCGGCCTCGTTACCTGGTGGGGTATGGGCCGGCTGCTCCGCGGACTGCGACGGGCGCTCAGTGGCACACGGTCCGCCGGTGGCGCGGGCGGATCGGGCGGCGGGCCGGGCCCCGGCGTCCTGCCGACATCTGGACCGGCACCGCCAGCAAACGACGACGGCGCGCCTGGTCGATACGACGGTACGGAGAGCCCGGTGCGGTCACGATGACGACATCGGTCCTCTGGCCATCAGGAGGTGCTGCGGCGTGACGGTCGAGACGCCCCCCGCCAGGATTCTGGTCGTCGACGACGAGCCGAACATCGCCGAGTTGCTCTCGGCGGCCCTGTCCTTCGAGGGCTACCAGGTCGGTGTCGCCTCGACCGGTGCAGAGGCGCTGGAGCAGGTCCGGAGCTTCCGTCCCAACCTGGTGATGCTCGACGTCATGCTCCCCGACTTCGACGGCACCGAGGTCTGTCGCCGGCTGCGCAACCAGGGCGAGCAAATGCCGATCGTGTTCCTGACGGCCCGCGACACCACCCAGGACAAGGTCGAGGGTCTGAGCATGGGCGACGACTACGTGACCAAGCCCTTTAGTGTCGAGGAGCTGATGGCTCGCGTCGGAGCCATCCTGCGCCGGGCCGGCGAGATGGCAGCAGCCGACACCTCCACCTTGCAGTTCGCCGACTTGACGATGAACGTCGACACGCACGAGGTCTGGCGTGACGAGCAAACCATCGACCTCACGGCCACCGAGTTCAACCTGTTGCGCTACCTGCTCGAGAACGCGCGGCGCGTCATATCCAAGTCGGAGCTCCTGGACAACGTCTGGGGCTTCGATTTCCACGGCGATCCCAACATCGTCGAGACGTACATCAGCTATCTGCGCAAGAAGATCGACGACCGCGACCCCGCGCTCATCCACACAATCCGCCGCGTCGGCTACACCCTGAGACTGCCCAGGGAAGGATGAGCCTTCAAAAGCGGCTCGTCGCCGTCGTGGCGTTGCTGCTCGTGGTCGGCCTCCTGGTTGCTGACGTCGTCATCTACGCGTCGGTCCGCTCGTTCCTCTACGGCCAGGCCGACAACACGTTGGCGCAAAACGAAGCGCTGAGCTTCAACTACCTGACCTTCGCGGCCGAGCGACACGTGCCGGTTTCGGAGGCGGACCTCTCGCGGTCGGGTGTCGGCCGACGTGTACATCACGTTGCTGGACCGGGACCGGAAGGTGATCCTGCGCCGGCCGTCGGGCCCAGCGACGAAACCCGATCCCGCGCCCATCTTGACCAAGACCATTCCCGTGCAGCAGGTGCCCGACATCGACAGCCGGGTCCGGGTCGGGCGTTACGCCGGCACGTTCCACCCTGATCCTGACGCCGTTGTTCTCGGCAGCACCGGCGATCCCGACGGCGCATACCGGACCGTTGCCGTGACCGTCCCGGAGGGGACGCTGGTGACGTCGGTGTCATTGAATCCGACCAACGACACACTCAACTCGTTGCGCAAGGTCGAGTTCTCCGCCAGCCTGGCGATCCTGCTGGCCATGGGCGTCCTGGTGCTTCTCGTCGTGCGGCGGGGCCTGCGGCCGTTGCGCCAGATGGCTACGACGGCCGACGCCATCGCCTCGGGCGACCTGACCCGGCGGGTGCCCGAGGGTCGGTCGGGCACTGAGATCGGCCAACTGGGTTCGGCGCTCAACGAGATGCTCGGGCAGATCGAGGGCGCGTTCGCGAAAAGTCGGCGTCCGAGGAACGACTTCGCCAGTTCGTTGCCGACGCATCGCATGAACTGCGCACGCCCCTCACCTCCATCCGCGGGTACGCAGAGCTTCTGAGCCGAGGCGGCTTCTCCGACGAGAACAGCCGGCGCAGGGCACTGGAGCGGATCGAGGAAGAGGCGACCCGTATGGGTGGCCTCGTCGAGGACCTGCTCCTCCTGGCCGAGCTCGATCGGGGCCGGCCTCTCCGGGCCGAGCCGGTGGACCTGCAGTGCATCTGCGCCGACGCGGTCGGTGACTCCGATGCGGTCGATCACGACCACCATCTCAGCCTCGAGCCCGGCCCGCCCGTCGTCGTGCTCGGCGACGGCGAGCGTCTCGCGCAGGTGGCGCACAACCTGGTGCGCAATGCACTCGCGCATACGCCACCCGGCACCGATGTCAACGTGTCGACGGGCGTCGCGGAGCGCATGGGTTACATCAAGGTCTCCGACAACGGGCCCGGGATCTCACCCGAGGTGGCTTCCCGCGTCTTCGATCGCTTCTATCAGGGGGACCCGTCGCGTTCGGCCTCGGGGACCGGGCTGGGCCTGGCCATCGTGCGGGCCATCGCTGCGGCATTGGACGGGACGGCCGAGGTCATCTCGACGCCAGGCGTGGGAGCGACGCTGCTGGTCAAGATCCCGCTGGCCGCCACGCATGTCGAGGCGACGGCTCCGAGCCAGCCTCCGTCGCCTGTGCGGTCACCGCAACTGCACTGAGCCGCCTGGCACCACGGCCTCGATGACCGTGGCCAGCTTGACGTCGGTCTCGGCCGCCTCGGCCTTGGGCTCCGATCCGGCGACGATGCCGGACCCGGCGCGCAGCGTGACGGCACTTCCGTCGTCGAGGAGCGTGGCGCTTCGGATGCCGATCATCCACTCGCCGTCGCCGGCAGCCCCGACCCAGCCGACCGGCCCTGCCCAGTAGCCCCGCTGGCCGGCTTCGTGGGCGGCGATGAAGTCGAGCGCCTCGGGTCGCGGCGTGCCACCGACCGCTGGTGTCGGGTGCAGGCTGCCCAGCAGGTCGAGGGCCGTGGCGGCAGGGGCGCGGAGCCGCCCTTCGATGCGCGTGCCGAGGTGCGCCACCGAGCGGAACGCGACGAGCGACGGTTCGTCGGGTACTGAGAGCTCGCTACACCACGGCGCGAGGGTGGCGGCGATCTCTTCGACCACGTAGCGGTGCTCCTCGCGGTTTTTGGCGGAGCGGGCCAGGTCGCGCTGCGCATCTGCGTCGCGGCGCGCCGTGTCGCCACGCGGGACCGTCCCCGCCAGCGGATGGGCGGTCACCCGGTCACGGTGACGCGCCACCAGCAGCTCGGGGCTCGCCCCGAAGAAGATGCCGTTGGTCACCGGCATTGAGAAGATGGTGCAGTTCGGCTCACCGGTACGCAGGCGGCGCAGGACCTCCGCGAGGTGCAGCGGGCCATCGAGCTCAAGCGTGACGGGCCGCGACAAGACCACCTTGCGCAAGACCGCCGCAGGCGCCTCCATGGCGGCCAGGGCCGTCCGCACCAGGTCGCGGTAGCCAGCCGATGTCATCGCGGTGCTCACGCCGGCGACGGCGGGATCCTTGGTGCCCTCGGGCGTCGTTCCGTACTGCCAGATCACGGCGTCGAAGAGCTCGTCGTTGGTGGGCAGCGTGGTGTCGGCGGGACCGACCGCGGTGGCCCAGCGGCGCGTCATGCCTTCCGCGTCGCGCGCGATGCCCATGGTGAAGCGGGGAATGACGAGCAGTCCGGTCATGGCGCCGGTGAACGGCAGCGCTCCGAGCGCGACGACGCCCGAGCCGACGCAGCCCATGGTGTCCTCACACGGGACGGACGCCAGGGCATCGGAGGCGTCCCCGGCCTCGACGAGCTGCGCGGTGCCCCAGCCGACCAGCGTGAGTCCCGGGCGGTCGAAGAGCACGGTCGGGCTGCCGTCGAACTGCAGCGCGTCAGGCCCGAAGTCGAGCGGCACACGGCGGGCGTGGAGGCCGGCTGTCGTGCTCACGTGGCGGGCGCTCCGGCGCGGGTGGCCACGATGAGCTGGCTCAGCCCGCCCGCCAGCGGCCGGATGCCCGACCGCGGAGAAGCCAGCGTCGCGCAGCAGGGAGCGCAGGACGGGGGCGGGCGGAAGATAGGCGACCGAACGCGGGAGATAGCGGTAGGCCTCTTTGTCGGAGATCGCCCCGCCGAGCAGCGGCACCGCCTTGGTGAACCAGATGTCGTAGCCGGCGCGCCAGAGGCGGGATGACGGCGCGTCGACCTCGAGCACGGCCAACCGCCCACCGGCGCGGAGAACCCGGGCACACTCCACCAGCGTCGCGGCCAGGTCGGTGAAATTGCGCAGGGCATACCCGCAGACAAGCCCGTCGAAGGTGCGGTCGGCGAACGGCAGCCGGCTCCCGTCGGCCTCGACCAGTGGAGCCGGGGTGCCGTTGACGGCGAGCATGCCCGCGCTGAGGTCGACACCGACCACGCGATAGCCGCTGCGCAGGGCGAGGCGGGTCAGATCGCCGGTGCCGCACGCGAGGTCGAGCACGAGTGCGTCGGTGGCCAGGCCGAGCGCGGCAACTGTTGCCCTTCCTCCACGACTGATCGAGCCCGAAGGTCATCAGGCGATTCATGAGGTCATAGCGCGGCGCAATGGTGTCGAACATCGCCCGGACACGGGCCGTCTTCTCCTCGCCGGTCGGCAGCGGGGGCTCGGCCCCCCCGGCGGTGCCATCGGGTCCGCCGGCGTCTGGGTGGAGGTCAGCGGTAGTAGCGGTAGACGACTTGGGCGACGCACGCCGGCTTCGGGGCGTCCTTCACCTCCATGACGAGGTCGTAGGTCACCTGGACACCGCCCTCGGTGTCATCGACGCCGGCCACCGTCACGCCCATGCGCAGATCCGACCCGACCGGGACGGGGAGGGAAACCGAACCTTGTTGCAGCCGTAGTTGACCCCGAACTTCATGTTGTCCACCCGGATCACCTGGTTGAGGAGGACCGGAGCCAACGACAAGGTGAGGTATCCGTGGGCAATTGCGACACCGAAGGGGCCGTCCTTGGCGCGCTCGGGATCGACGTGGATCCACTGGTGGTCGTCGGTGGCGTCGGCGAACAGGTTGACGCGCTCCTGGGTGATGGATTGCCACTCGGAATGACCGAGGTCCTTGCCGGCAAGCTCGTGGAAGGCGTCGACGCCGTCGACGATGGTCATCATGGGGTGCTCCTCGCTGGTCAGGTTCGATTCCGCTGAGGGACGCTACCCGCGTGGAGGCGCCTCACTACGCTGACGCCGGTGAGCTCCGCGCACGACCACGACGTCCCTCAGGTGCACCACCACCGTGATGTGCGAGGTGGCGGCGCCCGGGCGGCCGTCTTCGGGATCAGTGACGGCCTGGTCACGAACGTGTCCTTGGTCCTGGGCATGGCCGGCGCCAATCCGGGTGGGTCGATCGTGCGCCTGGCTGGCATCGCCGGATTGGTCGCAGGTTCCTTCTCCATGGCCGCCGGCGAATACCTCTCCATGACGGCGCAGCGCGAGCTCATGGAGCGCGAGCTCGAGGTGGAGCGCCGCTCGCTGCGCAGGAGCCCGGAGGGGGAGGCGGACGAGTTGCGGGGCATGTACGTCCGGCGAGGGATCGACCCGACGGTGGCCGAAGACATGGTCAACGAGGTCATGCAGGATCCCGATCTCGCGCTCGAAACGCACGCACGCGAGGAGCTCGGCATCTCCGTCCAGAACCTCGGGTCGCCCTGGCAGGCGGCGGCGGCATCGTTCGTGACGTTCGCCATCGGCGCGTTCATCCCGCTGCTGCCCTGGCTCTTCACCTCGGGCACGGCCGCCATCGTGCTGTCCGTCGTGCTCGGCGCCGTGGCCGCCCTCGTCGTCGGTGTGGTGCTGGCCCGCTACACCGAGCGTCCTGCCGTGGTGTCCGCGCTGCGCCAGTTGATGGTGACCGCGGTGGCGGCGCGGTCACCTTCGGGGTGGGCAAGGCGATCGGGACGGGTGTGAGCTGAGCGGCGCTCGGCGAGGCGAGGAGTGGCCCGGAGTGGCCGAGAGTAGCCCGTGGCTGCTCAGGTCTGTGGCGTC
>CAWGUX010000002.1:0-82274 GCA_963825965.1 uncultured Acidimicrobiaceae bacterium | reverse complement strand
GCACGACGACCAGGGGGGAGACACCGTCTCGACCGAGGTTCCGGCGCTGATGGCGGGGCTGCGGGCGGACCGCGGCGTGGCCATGCTGGCCGACGTGTCGCGCGGACGCCGCAGCCCTGATCCGAGACGGCCGGGTCCTCGTCGACGGCGAGCCGGTGACGGTCGGGCGGACCCTGCTGCACGAGGGCACCACCGTGACCGTGCACCTGCGCGCGGTGAGCGCCGATGCGGTGGCGGCCGAGCCGGGGGTGCGCTTCGACGTGGTGCACGCCGACAAGCTGGTGGCCGTGGTCGACAAGCCGGCCGGTCTCGTCGTGCATCCCGGCGCGGGCCACGCCACGGGCACGCTGGTCGGAGGATTGCTGGACCGGTTCCCCGAACTGGCGAGCCTGGTCGACGCCGGCGTGTGCGCCCCCGACCGACCCGGCATCGTGCACCGCCTGGACAAGGGCACCTCGGGGCTGCTGGCCGTGGCCCGCACGCCGAGGCCTACCACGACCTCGTCGGCCAGCTGGCAACGCGCACGATGGAGCGGCGATACCTGGCTCTCGTCATGGGCCATGTCGCGGACGACCGCGGCGTCGTCGAGGCTCCCATCGGGCGCTCCTCGCGCACCCCGACGAAGATGGCGGTCACGGCGGCGGGCAAGCCGGCCCGCACCACCTACACGGTGCTGGAGCGCGGCGGTGCCGCCGAGGCCGGCGTCGACCAGGCCACGACCCTGCTCGAGCTGGCACTCGAGAGCGGCCGCACCCACCAGATCCGCGTCCACATGGCGGCCATCGGCCACCCGGTGGTGGGGGACGCCCGCTACGGCCGGCCCGACCCGCGCCTCGGTTCGGGCCGCTTCTTCCTGCACGCGGGCACGCTCGCTTCACCCATCCCGGGACGGGTGCCCGGATGGAGTTCTGCTCACCGCTCCCCGAAGACTTGCGCAGCTATCTCGGCTGACCGCCTGCCGCTCCAGCAGGCCAGCCCCGTCCCGCTCGCCTCCGAGAAGGGGGGGTGGGATCTCGGAGGTGAGCTGGGAGTCGGGGTGGGTCTGGAGAACGAAGGGACGGCTCCTCGGCGAGCAGCCGTCCTCAGGCGGCTTCGTGCACGCCGAGCACGTCGGCGTCGAAGGACAGCGCGGCCAGGCCTCTTCCTCGGCTCGCCGCACACGGCGAACGCCCACGCCGAGACGCTCGGCCGTCGACTGCAGCGAGGCCGGCGTGTCCCCGTCAAAGCCGAAGCGGAGGCGCAGGACGTCGCGCTGGAGCCCAGGCAGGCGCTCGATGGCGTCGCGCACCCGGTCGTAGACCATCATCTGCTCGACGTCACCGGCGAAGTCAGACTCGTCGGGAGCCACCAGCTCGCCGAGCGTCGTCGATGACTCGAGCGCAGCCGGCTGGTCGAGGGAGGCGGTGACACGGGCAACGTCCTCGAGGGACTCGCGCTCGTCGGCACTCAGACCGGTCGCCTCGTCGAGCTCCTCCTCGGTCGGGGCGCGCCCGAGCGTGCTCGGCGAGCTCGGCCTTGGTCAGCTCGAGACGCTGGATCTGCTCACCCACTTCGAGGGGGATGCGGATGGTGCGACCGTGCTGCTGCACCGCGCGCTGGAGCGCCTGGCGGATCCACCAGGTGGCGTAGGTCGAGAAGCGGAACCCCCGCTCCCAGTCGAACTTGTCCACGGCCCGCATCAGGCCGAATGTGCCCTCTTGGACCAGGTCTGCCATGTCGACGCCGCGGTCTTGGTACCGGCGGGCCCAGTGCACGACCAACCGGAGGTTGGCCGCCACCATCTGCTTGCGAGCTGCGTCGTCGCCCGCCGCCACTCGCTTGGCCAGCTCCACCTGCTGCTCGTGGTCGGGCATGGGAAACTGATCGAGGTCACGCAACATCAGACCCAATGTGTCCGACGTGCTCACCGCGCTCTTCATCATCGCTCCAGACTTTCCGTGCTCACTCTCTGTCGTACGTACCCGCAGCCTTCTCGGATCAACCTGTCAGGTATAACTGCGTTCGCGCCCTGATCATTCCATCCGGTTGTTCGCGGCCGAATTGCACGCAGCGCCACCCCGTGGTGATCTACGGCATGGCCTCCCGGATGGTGCTGCTCAGGCACGGCGCAACGGAGTGGTCACTTAGTGGTCAACACACGGGCCGCACCGATATTCCCCTGCTCGAGGTGGGACGGGACCAGGCCAGACGGGCCGGTGACCTGCTGCGCGACCAGGGCCTGGCGCCTTTCGCCCATGTGCTCACGAGCCCCCTCTGCCGGGCGTCGGAGACGTGCGAGCTGTCCGGGTTCGAGGGCGAGCTTGACCCCGACCTCATGGAGTGGGACTACGGCGAGTACGAAGGACTCACCTCGGCAGAAATCCGCGAAGGGCAGCCCGGTTGGACCCTGTGGGACGACGGTGTGCCGGGTGGCGAGCGCGCCTCCGATGTCGCACGGCGGGCCGACCGGGTGATCGAGCGGGCCAAGGCACACGAAGGGACGACACTGTGCGTGGCCCACGGGCACCTGCTCCGCGTGCTGGCCGCCCGCTGGCTCGGGCTCCCACCCGTCGCGGCGCGGCTGTTCCTCCTCTACGCCGGGTCGATCGGCATCCTCGGATCGGAGCTCGGCTGGCCCGTGATGGAGCAGTGGAACCTGCTCCCCGTGTGACCGCGGGGACAGGTGCCGGGGGTCAGACCGGGGTGGCGACTGTGCCCTGGGCCCGGTTCACCATGTCGGCCAGGGTGTAGGACTGGAGATGCAGCCGGATGGTCTCGCCCACGTCCGCCCAGACGGCCAGCAGGACGCACTGCCCCTCGTGATCGCACGCGCCGTTGGCGTGCGGCTCGCCGAAGTCGCCCGCCGCGATAGGCCCGTCGACGGCGGAGACGATCTGGGCCAGCGAAATGTCCTCAGGCGGGCGGGCCAGCACGTAGCCGCCCCCCACACCTCGCTTGGAGCGCACCAGCCCCGCCCCCTTCAGCGCAAGGAGGATCTGCTCCAGGTAGGGCTGGGGCAGTCCGGTGCGCTCGGCGATGTCCCGCACCGAGGTGGGAGTCTCGGCGCCATGGAGCGCAAGCGACAACAACGCCCGGCTGGCGTAATCACCCCGCGTCGACACCCTCACGACACCCGATGCTACCGGCCCCCACGTGGGTGGAGCGGGTGTGTGGGTCGTAGGGTGTGCCCCCGTGCATGAAGGCAGCCGGCCGTCGACGGCCATGATGGATCCCCGCGAGAGGAGTGATCGGGCCGCCCCGGGCCCGAGTCCCCTGCTGCCGGACTGGGACGGGCCCTGCCTGCACCGGGTCGTCCCCCTTCTGCTCGGGGAACTCACGCACCCCGGTGGCGACAACCTGCCGTCGTGGTTCCCGGCAACGGTCGCCGGGGCGACCCAGATCGTGCTCCTGGTCATTGACGGGCTGGGCGCGGAGCAGCTGGGCGAGCGGCACGCGCTGGCGCCGACCCTCGCCGGTGGCACGGGCCCCAGCGGCGGGTCGATCACGTCGGTGGCCCCGAGCACGACGGCGTGTGCCCTGACCACGCTCGTCACGGGCCGCGTGCCGGCCGAGCACGGCGTCGTCGGCTACCGGGTCGCGCTCGACGGCGAGGTGATGAACGTCTTGCAGTGGTCCGTGCGCGGCGTCGACGCCCGCATGAGCGTGCCCGCAGCGGTTTTCCAGCCGTGCGAATCCTTCCCCGGCTGGCGCGAGGCGGTGCCCGTGGTGACGCGCCAGGACTACGGGCCGACGGGGTTCACCGCGGCGCACCTGGGACCGGTCGAGCTGCACCGCTGGCACACGTCCGCCGGACTCGTCACGGCCGTGCGCGAGCTGGCGGCCCGCGGGGAGCCCTTCGTCTACGCCTACTACGAGGGCATCGACAAGGTGGCCCATGCCGAGGGGCTCGGGCAGTACTACGACGACGAGCTGCGCGCGGTCGACCGGCTCGTGGCCGACGTGCTCGCCGTGTTGCCTCCCGGAGCGGTGCTCGTGGTGACCGCCGACCACGGCCAGGTCGACGTGGGCGGTTCGGTCGAGGTGCTCGGCCCCGAGATCATGCGCGACGTGACGCTGCTGAGCGGCGAGGGCCGCTTTCGCTGGCTGCACGCGCGGCCGGGTGCCACGGCGGACCTGGCGGCGACTGCGGGCGCGCTGCACGGCGATGTCGCGTGGGTCCGCACCAAAGAGCAGATCGTGGACGACTGCTGGCTCGGGGGGGTGCCCTCGGCAGAGGTCGCCGCCCGCTTGGGCGACGTCGCTCTCGTGCCCTTCGAGCCCATCGCGTTCCTCGACCCGGCCGATACCGGCGAGCTGCGGCTGCGCGCCCGCCACGGCTCGCTGACGCCTGCGGAGATGCTGGTCCCGCTGCTGGCCTGGCGGGCCGAGTGAGCAGCCTGAAGCCGGTGGCAACATGGGGGCGGCACACGACAGTGACGGCGGCACACGACAGCGACGGCAACGGAAGGCACCATGCGTGACGCGACGAACGACATGAGCGGCGGGCAGCCGCCTGACGAGGCCGCGGCCCCCATCGCTCCCGACGAGGCCACGGCGCCCATCGCGCCCGACGAGGCTGCGGCGCCCATCGCCCCCGACGAGGTCATCGGCAGCGGGACGCACGAGGGCGGCGGCGATTCGGCGACCGAATCGGTGAACGAGCCGGCCAAGGTGCTCCGCATCGGCTCCATGGTCAAGACGCTCCTCGACGAGGTGCGGGCGGCGCCGCTCGACGAGCGCAGCCGCGTGCGCCTGCGGGAGATCTACGAGCAATCGATCCGGGACCTCGCCGACGGGCTGTCGCCCGACCTGGTGAGCGAGCTCGAGGCCCTGGCCCCGCCCTTCGACAGCGACGCACCGAGCGAGGCCGAGCTGCGCATCGCCCAGGCTCAGCTGGTCGGATGGCTCGAGGGGCTGTTCCACGGGATCCAGGCCACCTTGATGTCCCAGCAGATGGCGGCACGGGCGCAGCTCGAGGAGATGCGCCAGCGCGGCTTGCCCTCGGCCGGCGAGACCGGCCGGACGGGCGCCTATCTCTGACCAGAGGGTCCCGCGCGCGCGATGGTGGGGCCCATGGCCGACACACGCGGTGAGCCCGTGGGACCCGGGTTGGGCGGACGAGGGTGAGCGCCGACGAGACGGGGTCCCCCGGCGCCGAGGGCCCAGCCGGCGGACCGCCCGCGTTCCCGGGCAACGCACCGCCACCCCCTCCTCCGGCACAAGGTCCGGCCGCCTTCCCGACCCAGACCCCGACCCAGGGCGGTTACCCACCGCCACCGGCGCCGCAGCGCGAGGCGACGCCGCCGTACGCGTCCTGGGGCATCCGGCTCGGCGGCTATCTGATCGATCTCGTCATCTTCGCCGTGGTCCTGGTGATCCTGATCGTGCTGTTCCGACACAGCCACGCCCTCCAGGTCCATCTCATGGCGAAGAAGGGAACCCGCCGCCGTTCGTTCACCGCCGTGCCCTTCGTGATCTCCGCCGTCCTCTACATCGCCTACGGCACGATCCTGTGCGGCTCGGCGCGCGGTCAGACAGTCGGGATGATGGCGGTCGGGGTGCGGGCGGTACGCGACGAGACCTTCGAGGTACTCGGTTACGGGCGGGCGCTGGCCCGAGCGCTGGTCGAGGGCGTCTTCCGGTTACTCAGCCTGCTCTCCGTCTTCTTGGGCCTGATCTGGCTCATCGACATGCTTTTCCCGCTGTGGGACTCGAAGCGCCAGACCCTGCACGACAAGGTGGGCCGATCGGTGGTGCTCCGCGTGCAGAGCACCCGCGGGCTAAGTTCGAGGACCCGCAGAATCACAGGCATGTAAGTAGCAACGGGCGAAAGGAGGGCCGGTGTCGGAGCGGTCGTTTACGCATCTGCACACCCACACCGAGTTCTCCATGCTCGACGGCGCAGCCCGCGTCGGCGAGCTGGTGGCCGCGGCCGTGGCGGACGGGCAACCCGCGCTCGGCATCACCGACCACGGGAACATGTACGGGGTCCTCGACTTCTACAAGGCCTGTCGCGACGCGGACATCACCCCGATCATCGGCACCGAGGCCTACATGGCAGGCGAGTCTCGCCACGAGCGTCCCGTGCGACGCGGCCGTGTCGACGACACCGGCGGCGACGTCGAAGGCGGGCAGAAGCTCTACTACCACCTCACGTTGTTGGCGGAGAACATCGAGGGCTACCGCAACCTGATGAAGCTGTCCTCGGCGGCCTACCTCGAGGGCTACTACTACAAGCCGCGCGTCGACTGGGAGCTGCTCGAGCGCCATCACGACGGGTTGATCGCCACGACGGGGTGCCTCGGCGGCGTCGTGCTGCAGGCGCTGCTGGCCGGCGACGTCGACGGAGCCGAGCGGCGCGGCGGCGCGCCTCCAGGACATCTTCGGACGCAACAACTTGTTCGTGGAGCTACAAGACCACGGCCTCGCCGACCAGCGCCGCACCAACCCGCAGCTGATTGAGATCGCGCGGCGCATCGGCGCGCCCTTACTGGCGACCAACGACAGTCACTACACGCATCGCGACCACGCCGTGGCCCACGACGCGCTGTTATGCGTACAGACCGGCGCCCTGCTCTCGGACACCAACCGCTTCAAGTTCGAAGGGACCGAGCACTATCTCAAGTCTGCGGCGGAGATGCGCCACCTCTTCCGCGACGTGCCCGACGCGTGCGACAACACGCTGCTGATCGCCGAGCGGGCCGATGTGCAGATCGAGTTGGGCAAGCCGAGCCTGCCCGAGTTCCCCGTGCCGGACTCGTTCAGCGGCGCGACCTACGAGGAGCGAGCCCAGTCCTACTTGCGCCACCTCGCCTACGAAGGGGCCAAGGAGCGCTACGGCGACCCCGTCCCGCCCGAGGTCGTGCAGCGCCTCGACTTCGAGCTCGGCGTCATCGGGGACATGGGGTTCCCCGCCTACTTCCTCGTGGTGTGGGATCTCATCCGTTTCGCCCGCGAGTCGGGCATCCGGGTCGGCCCCGGCCGGGGATCGGCGGCAGGGTGCTGCGTCGCCTATTGCCTGCGCATCGTCGACCTCGACCCGATCCGTTACGACCTGCTCTTCGAACGCTTCTTGAACCCGGGCCGCAAGCAGATGCCCGACATCGACATGGACTTCGACGAGCGCTACCGCGCCGACGTGATGCGGTATGCGGCAGAGAAGTACGGCAGCGACCGGGTGGCGCAGATCATCACGTTCTCGACGATCAAGGCGCGGGCCGCGGTGCGCGATGCGGCGCGGGTGCTGGGCAAGCCCTACATCGTGGGCGACAAGATCGCCAAAGCCATGCCGCCGCTCATCATGGGCCGCGACACGCCGCTGCGCGCCTGCCTGACCAAGATCGAGGGCCACGAAGACGGCTACGCCTCGGCCGGCGAGTTGCGCACCATGCACGAGACCGATCCCGAGGCCAAAGAGGTCATTGACGTCGCGCTCGGCCTCGAGGGCCTGCGGCGCCAGGACGGCATCCACGCCGCCGCCGTCGTGATCTCACGCGATCCGCTGACCGATTACCTGCCCATTCAGCGCAAGCCCGATGCCGGCGGCGTCCCCGAGGACGCGCCCATCGTCACCCAGTACGAAATGCACGGGGTCGAGGAGTTGGGCCTGCTCAAGATGGACTTCTTGGGCCTGCGCAATCTCTCGGTCATTGAGCGGGCGCTCGACCTCATTGAGTCGGCGACGGGGGAGCGCATCGACATCGACAACGTGGATCTGGCCGACGAGCAGACGCTCGAGATGCTGCGGCGGGCGGAGTCGATCGGCGTGTTCCAGCTCGAGGGCGGGGCCATGCGCCAGACCCTGCGGGCGCTCGCCCCCACGAGCTTCGACGACGTCGCCGCCCTGGTCGCGCTCTACCGGCCCGGTCCGATGGCGGCCAACATGCACCGCGACTACCCGGAGTTGAAGAACGGGCGCAAGGAGCTGACCTACCTGCACCCCGACATCGAGCCCATCTTGAAGGACACCTACGGGCTGATGCTCTACCAGGAGTCGGTCATGCGGGTGGCCCAGAAGTTCGCCGGCTACTCGCTCGAGGAAGCGGACAACTTGCGCAAGGCCTGCGGCAAGAAGATCCGCGCCATGATCGCCGCCGAGCGCGAGAAGTTCGTCGCCGGCTGTGTGCAGGAAGGCTACGGCGAGGTACTCGGCACCGCGCTCTTCGACATCATCGAACCCTTCGCCGACTACGCGTTCAACAAGTCGCACTCCTACGGCTACGGCTTGGTCGCCTACCAGACGGCCTGGCTCAAGGCGCACTACCCGGTCGAGTACATGTCGGCGTTGCTGACGTCGGTCAAGGACAACAAGGACAAGACAGCGGTGTACCTCGGGGAGTGCCGCGCCATGGGCATTGACGTGCTCGTGCCCGACGTCAACCGTTCGGTCTCCGAGTTCGCACCGGATCGCAGTGGGGAGCATGGCGCGGCTGGCGTCGATGGCGCGGCCGGCGCGGCTGGCGTCGATGACGTGGCTGACGCGAAGGCCGCGGGCGACGTCGATGGCGCGGATGACGCTGCCGGCGATGCCGCGGCGAGCGGAACCGCGAAGTCGATCGTCTTCGGCCTCGCCGCGGTGCGCAACGTGGGCGAGAGCCTGGTCGAGCGAATCGTCGGCGAGCGCGCGGCCAACGGGCCTTTCGAGGACATCTTCGATTTCTGCGCGCGGGTCGACCCGGTCGTCTTGAACAAGCGCACGATGGAGTCGCTGGTCAAGGGAGGCGCGTTCGACTCCCTCGGCCACCCGCGCCAGGGACTGTGCCTGGTCCTCGAGGCGGTGGTGGACCGGACGCTCGAACGCCGTCGCGAGCAGGACCTCGGCATCACCACGCTCTTCGCCGCCTTCGAGGAGGAGCAGGCCGACCCGGGCTGGGGCGGGGCCAAGGTGGACATCCCCGAGACGGAGTTCGACAAGGGACAGCGGCTGGCCTTCGAGAAGGAGATGCTCGGCCTCTACGTGAGCGACCACCCGCTCATGGGCTACGAGTCGGCGCTCTCACGCCACACCGACTCCTGCCTCTCGGACATGCGGGAAGAGGACGTGGCTGCGGGAGACCGCTCGCCGGTGCGCACGGTGGGCGGCGTCGTCACGGACCTTCGCCGCTCGTACACGAAGAAGGGCGACCTCATGGCGCGGTTCGTCCTCGAGGACCTCCAGGCGGCGATGGAGGTGTTCGTGTTCCCCAAGACCATGGCCGAGTACGGCGCGCTCGTCGAGAACGACGCAATCGTCGTGGTCAAGGGCCGGCTCGACACGCGCGAAGAAGAGCCCAAGATCGTCTGCATGGAGGTCTCCCGCCCGCTCCTCGACCGCGGCCAGTCCGATCTGCACATCAAGCTTCCGCTCGGTGTCCTGACCGACGCCAAGGTCGACGGCCTCAAGGAGGTCCTGAGCGGCCATCCGGGGCCCTCACCGGTGTTGCTCCACGTCGGCGAGAAAGTCCTGACGGTTGCCGCCCGAATTCAACGTCGAGTTCCGCAACGGGCTCGTGGGCGAGCTCAAGCGGCTGCTCGGGCAGAGCGCGGTGCTGTCCTGACCATCCGAAACGGGTGGCGCCGGCCGTCAGAATTCGGCTCTGAGCTGGAACGACACGTTCGGGGTCTCGGCGTCGGCATCCGGCTGGCGGCCCGTGCGGTTGGGAACTGACGGAGCCGAGCCAGTAGACTCACTGCATGCCGATCGGAGTGAGCACCAAGGATTGCACTGCGCTCAGCGACGCTGAGCTCGTCGAAATGGCGGATCTCTGTGCGGAGCGGCCGCCTGGTTTCGACATCGGCTACCTCTCCAAGGAGCGTGAGGCCTGGGTGCTCATCACGCAGGCTCGAGAGGGCAGCAAGCTTCGGGGCTACTCCTTCTGCACGCTCGAGCGCATCGGCGGTACGCCCTCCCTGCTGGTGGGCTTGGCGCTCGTCGACCGCAACTCACGGTCGGAGCCGGCCCTCAAGAGCATCATGTCCGACCAGTACCGGCGGGCCCTCCTGGCCTTCCCCGATGAGGACGTGCTGCTCGGGACCCGGCTGCTCGGCCCCGAGGGATTCCGCGCGTTCACCGGGCTCCAGGATGTGGTCCCCTTCCCCGGGCACAAGTCCTCGGGGGAGGAGCGGGCGTGGGCCCGGCGCCTGTCGAAGCGGTTCGGATGCGAGGGCAAGCTCGACGACCGCAGCTTCGTCTTGAAGGGCGACGGGTCGGTTGCGGGCGGCCTGGACTTCTACGCACCGAAGGTGAAGATCCCCGAAGGCGTCGACGCCCACTTCGCGTCGGGCTTCGACGCCGACCGTGGCGACCGCCTGGTCGCCTTCGGCTGGGCCATGGCCGAGGACCTGGCTGCGGGCAAGCTCGGGCGCTAGCGCCAGAGGGGGGCGAGAGCCCCTGCACGGACAGCCGCAGCGACGTCGCGGCACGCGTGGTGTGTCTCCGTCGCTTTCGTTCATCGGGGGCGTCAGCCGGACGCTGACCCGGCGAGATGCAGCAGCCCGGCGTCCCTCAGCCGCCCTGCGTGAGCCCCGCTGCGTCAGCCCCGCTGCGTCAGCCCCGAGGCAACACGGCCGCGCACACCTTGTAGCAGTGTCCGTCGCGGGGCGGGCTCACCGTGACCAGCAGATACTGCGGCTCGAACCCGAGGGCGGTGGCCAGGCTCTTCCCACTGAGACGTTCACGCCGCGCCGCGTCGAGAGCGCGGGCGGCGTTGCGGTCCTCGACCGGCAGCCAGACGTCGTCGCGGTCCCAGCCGAAGCGGACCCACGTTGAGCCGTCGCCGTGACGCCGAAGCAGCTGGGGCCGTCTCGTCGGCTCGATCAGCGCCACCGAGGGGCGAAAGCCCCGGAACTCCCAATAGGGGGCGGACGGTCCGGGGAACCCGAGGAGGGGGCCATCGGGGCTGGCGACGAGCCGATCGAGCAACTTGCGCAGGTGGCGGCCCCGGAGCGTGCCGACGTGACGCGGCAGATCGGCCACCGTGGTCGCCTCGGGTTGGGCCAGGTCGTCGCGCTCGGGATCGTTGGCCAGCGTGACCTCGACGACGTCGAAGGTGCCGATGTCGGGCTCGTGCCCCTCGGGCCACGGCACCCGTACGCGCATCACCGTCCGCGTGGCCAGGTCCACCACGGTGGTGTCCTCATGCGTGGAGGACAGGACCAGGAGGTGCAGCGTCGATCCGCCGGCGGTCGGGACGCGCTCCTTGCGCCGGGCCGAACGGCGCAGCAGGCGGGTGGGATCGGTCGGCGTGGTGGGGGAGCGGCGGGCGGTCGTGTCGTCGCCTGCCGGCGTCGGTGCGCCACGTTCGGTGTCCCGGGCCCCGGGCCCGGGATCGGTGTCGGGGTCGAGCTCGTAGGGAGTCCCGGTTTCCTCGTTCGGGTCCGGGTACTCCGAGTGTCCGGACGTCTTCGTGCCGCCGACGCGCCGTTTCATGCGACGAGCGCTCCGAGCTGTTCGGCGAGCGTGGCGACGTCCGAGGCTGGGGTCCGGCAGGCCCGCGCCTCGCACACGTAGGCCTGCCCCGGCCCGGCGAGCCTGCCTTCGAACAACGGTCCGGCGTCGGGCTCGCCCCAGGCGACGACCGCAGCGGGCAGCCAGTGGCGTCTGACCTCGGTGAGCAGGTCGCGACGGTTACCGGTGACCACGATCTCGTTGGGGGCTCGCCACATGGGGAGTGCGGCGGCCAGGTCGGCCAGCGCCATCGGGTGCCGCTCGAGCAATGGAGCGGCCAGCGTCAACGTACGCGACACGGCGTCCTCGAGTCTCGGGTCGTCGACGAGGGCGTTGACCCGCACGAGTGCGGTCACGGCGATGGAATTCGCGGCGGGAACGGCGCCGTCGAGGAACTCCTTCGGCCGCACGACGAGGGTCTCGGCGTCGCGGCCGGTCGAGAAGAAGCCCCCGGCCTCGTCATCCCAGAACAAGTCGAGGAGATCCGCCGCGACCACGCGCGCCCGCTCGCGCCAGACGCTGCGGCCTGTCCACTCGGAGAGACGGACACATGCCTCAACCAGCCAGGCATGATCGGACGCGACGGCCAAGTGCCGCGCCCGACCGCCTTGCCAGCTGCGCATCAACCGGCCCTCCATGTACATGGAGGTGAGTAAGAACTCGCCGATCTCCTCGGCGCGCTGCCCATAGTGCTCGTTGCCGGTCGCTGCCGCGACCTCGGCCAGCGCGGCCGCGGCCATGGCGTTCCACTCGGTGAGTACCTTCTCGTCACGCGCCGGCTGGACCCGCTGGGCGCGAGCCTGTGCCAGGAGACGCCTGGCCTCTTCCACCTCGGGTGGACGCGCCGAGGGCGCGCCGACCGGTCGCACCGGGATGCTGCGCCCCTCCCAGTTCCCGGCGTCAGTGATGCCGTACCAGTCCGCCGCGACGCGCACGAGGCCCACCGGGAGGAGCGCGCGCAGCTCGTCGAGCGTGAAGGTCGCGTGGCCCCCTTCGACGCCGCCGGCGTCGGCGTCGAAGGACGAGTACAGCGCGCCATCGGGAGTCGAGAGGTCGCGCAACACGAAGTCGAGTGTCTCAGTGACGACACCCAGGTAGTCGCCGCGCCCGCCGTCCTGCCACGCGTGCAGGTAGGCCCGGACCAGCAGGGCCTGGTCGGTCAGCATCTTCTCGAAGTGGGGCACCAACCAGTGCGCGTCGGTGGCGTAGCGGCAGAACCCGCCGACCAGGTGGTCGTAGATGCCGCCGGCCGCCATGGCGTCGAGCGTGCGCGTGGCCATGGTGCGCGCGTGCTCGCCCGCGGCGCCTCCGCGCCGTGCGACGCGGAGGCAGAGGTCGACCAAGGTCGGCCGGGGGAACTTGGGCGGGGGCCCGAAGCCGCCCCACTCGGGGTCGAAGCCGGGGGAGAGGGCGGTCACGACGCGGTCGATGAGAGCGTCGGGCTCGAGCGCGGCGTCGGCGGTGACGGGTTCGAACAGCGGCGCGCCGGGCGCGCCATCGCCCGCCCCGGCGGCCGCGGCGTCTGCGTGGAGGGTCTCGGCCAGGCGCAGCTCCTGGCGCACGGCGCCGACGAGTGCCTCGGCCTGCTCGAGGACCGCCTCACGTTGGGTCTGCCAGGCCTCGCCCAGTGCCTGGACCACCCGCCGGAAGGACGGCGTGCCCGCTCGATCGACCGGGGGGAAGTAGGTGCCCGCGTAGAACGGGCGGCCGTCAGGGGTGCAAAAGACCGACATGGGCCAGCCGCCCGAGCCGGTCAGGGCCTGGGTGGCCGCCATGTAGACGGAATCGAGATCGGGACGCTCCTCGCGGTCCACCTTGACCGAGATGAACCAGCGGGACAGATCCGCGGCCGTCGCCTCGTCCTCGAAGCTCTCGTGCGCCATCACGTGGCACCAGTGGCACGACGCGTAGCCGATGGAGAGGAAGATGCATTTGTCCTCCTCCCGGGCCTGGCGCAGGGCCTCGTCGCCCCAGGGGTACCACGCCACCGGGTTGTCGGCGTGCTGGCGGAGATACGGGCTCGTCTCGTCGGCCAGGTGGTTCACGACAGGGATGCTAGGGCGCACCTCGCGGTGGCCACCGCACCGTTCCGCCCGGGCGCAGCCGTGACGGCGCCCGCACACCACCCGTGCAAGGCTCGGGCCGATGGAGCTCGAACTGAGAGGGAAGACAGCTCTGGTCACCGGGGCGAGCCGGGGGATCGGCCTGGCCATCGCCGCGAGGTTCGCCGAGGCGGGCGCCAAAGTGATGCTGGCCTCGCGCACGGCCGAGGACCTGGCCGACGCCGCGGCGGGCCTGGTCGCAGCGGGTGCCCCTGCGGCGAGGGTCGCCTGGCGCCCCGCCCACGTGGGTCGCCCCGAGGATGCCGAAGACTGCGTGGCCGACACCGTCTCGACGATTCGGTGGCCTCGACATCTTGGTCAACAACGCGGGGACCAACCCCTACTTCGGCCCGATGCTCGATATTGACGTCGCCCGGGCCCAGAAGACGTTCGAGGTCAATCAGCTTTCGGTGTTGACCTGGACCGCGGCGGCAGTCAAGGCGGGTCTGCGCGGATCCGTCATCAACATGGCCTCGGTCGGGGGCCTCGGCGTCGAGCCCAACATCGGGTGGTACAACGTCACCAAGGCGGCGGTGTTGCACATCACGCGCCAGCTGTCCTTCGAGCTGGCACCCGACGTGCGGGTCAACGCGTTGGCGCCGGGCCTCGTCAAGACCAAGTTGGCGGCGGCGCTGTGGGAGGGTCCCGGCGAGGACCGCATCGCCGAGCACATCCCGCTCCGCCGGCTCGGCGTCCCCGACGACATCGCGACGGCCGCCCTCTTCCTGGCCTCGGAGGCGTCGTCGTGGGTCACGGGGCAGATCTTCGTGATCGACGGGGGCACCACCGTGCAACCCTCGGGCGGGGTGGGCTGAGCCCGGCTCGGGGACGATGTCACACTCGACCGGGGTGTCCCGTCTGAGTGGGTGAGAGCGACACAGATGCGCGATCCACGCGAGGAGGGCGACCCATGGCCCATGTCCCACTGCTCAACGAACCCACCGGCATCGTCCCCCGTCTCGCCGGCGTCTATACGAGACGGCGCTTCGGCCAAATGGTCGAGCCCACGGCCGCGGCGTCGCACCACGCGGGCGTGCTGCTCGCCATGGGCGTCCTCGAGACCACGGCGCAGTTCGGGTGGAAGAAGCTCGATCCCACCTTGCGCTGGCTCGCCGTGCAGGCCACCAGTGCGCGCATCGGCTGCTCGTGGTGCATCGACTACGGGTATTACGAGGGCATGCACGGGGGTATCGACGCCGCCAAGGTTCGCGCCGTCGAGGACTGGCGCCACAGCGAGCTCTTCGACGAGCGCGAGCGCACCGTGCTCGAGTACGCGGAGGTGGCGACGGGCAGCCCGGCAGAGGTCTCGGAGGAGCTGGCCGCGCGTCTCCGCGCCCACCTGAGTGATGCGGAGTTCGTCGAGCTCGCCGCCTGGGTCGCGCTCGAGAACTTCCGGTCACGCTTCAACGCCGGGCTCGGCCTGCGCAGCCAAGGATTCGCGGACACCTGCGAGTACCTCCCCACGGCGCGACGGGTGCCGGCCCGGGGGCACAGGCCGTTGCCTGAGCGCGAGGCCGATGCGGCCGCGTTCGAGGAGTGGCGCTCGCTGCTCTTCGGGATCGCCTACCGCATGCTGGGCAGTGCGGCCGACGCCGAGGACGTCGTCCAGGACGCGTGCGTGCGCTGGCTGCGCCGCGGGGACGAGCCGGTGCGGTCGGTGCGCGCCTATCTCGTCACCGTGGTGACGCGACTCTGCCTCGACCAGCTCGGTTCGGCCCGCGCGCAGCGCGAGACGTATGCCGGACCGTGGCTGCCTGAGCCCGTCGTCGTGGACGAAACCTCGGCGGCCGAACAGGCGGACTCGTTGTCGCTCGCGTTCTTGGTGCTGCTCGAAGAGCTCACGCCGCTCGAGCGCGCCGCCTACCTGCTCCACGACGTCTTCGGCTACTCCTTCGACGAGGTGGCTCGCTCGCTCAACCGCTCGCCGGCCGCCTGCCGACAGCTCGGTGCCCGGGCGCGCAAGCACGTGGAGGCCCGACGCCAGCGCTTCGACGCCGACCTGCACCACGGCCGCGAGCTCACCGACCGCTTCCTGGCTGCGTGCGCAACGGGTGACCTGAGTGGCCTGCTGTCCATGCTGTCCGACGACGTCGTCGTATGGACCGACGGCGGCGGCAAGGTGCGTGCCGCCATGCGTCCGGTCGTCGGGCCGTATCGCAGCTCTCGTTTCCTCGTGCACGTGGCCAAGAAGACGCAGGGCGTCCCGATGGCGACGGTGCTCAACGGCCAGCCCGCCACTGTCTTCGTGCAAGACGGCACGGTGGTGACGGCGCTGGTCCTCGACATCTCCGACGGCGTCATCGTCGGCGTGCGGGCGGTCTCGAACCCCGACAAGCTCGTGCACCTTCAGCGGCAGCTGCCGGCCTGGGCCGCGGGCGGCGAGCGCGCGCGGTGCGTGACAGGCTCTACGGACGGTACGACTCGAGCGCGCGCCGGCGCACCTTGCCTGCCGCCGTGCGCGGCAGGTCGTCGACGATGACCAGCTCTTTGGGCGCGGCCCAGGGCGCGATCGTCTCGGCGACGATGGCGCGCAGCTCGTCGAGTGAGGGTGCGTCGTCGCCGGGCACCACCCAGGCGACCACGCGCTCGCCCCATTCGGGGTCGGAGCGCTTCCAGACCGCGACCTCGGCGACGCCCGGGTGAGCCACGAGGGCCCGCTCCACGAGGTCGGGCCACACCTTCTCGGCGCCGGTCGTGATGACGTCGTCGATGCGTCCCGACACCGTCAGCGTCCCGTCCGCACCGACGTGTCCGGCGTCGCCGGTGGCGAACCAGTCGGAGGCGCCGTCGGGTCCGGCGACGCGTCCGTTGGTCCCGTCGCGGTAGCAGCGGAACAGCATCGGGGCACGAACGAGGATCTCTCCACCCGAATGGTCGCCTCGTGCGGTCGTCGGCTCCGCCGATCCGGCCGTCGCCGTGCCTTCGCTCGGTCGCAGGGCGAGCTCGACGCCGTCGAGCGGCGTGCCGTCGTAGACGACGCCCGACCCCGTCTCGGTCATGCCGTACGTGGAGACGACGTTGGGCGGCAGCGTCTCCGGGGCCTTGCTGCCACCGAGCAGCACGCACGAGAAGACGGAGGCGTCCACCCGGCGTAACGCGGTTGCCACCAGTGCGACGTGCGACGCGCGCCGCGTGCGGCCCATCGCTTCGACCGTGTCCGCTTCGAAGCCGGGCAGTACCAGCAACGGCGTACCGGTGATGATGGCCCGCGTGACGACCGAAAGGCCCCCGATGTGCGCCAGCGGCAAGCAGGCCAGCCAAGAATGGCGCGAGGGGTCGATGCCCAGGCGCGCGGAGGTCGCGTGCGCCGAGGCAGCGACGGCCTCGTGCGTGAGGACGACTCCCTTGGGTTGTCCCGAGGTGCCCGAGGTGGTCACGACGAGCGCGTCACCCTCCTCGGCGGGTTGTCCGTCGGGCAAGGCATGCTGCTCGCCGTCGGAGGCGACGATCCGAGTCGGGCGCAGCGCGTCGAGCATGGCGCGCGCGCGCCACGCCGGGCAGCCGAGGGTCGAGCGGGGCTGCGGCGTCGCCCGTGTCCCAGATGGCGCGTAGTGCGTCGACGAACCCCACACCACCCGGGAGGTCGAGTGCGACGAGCTCGGGCACCGACCAGTAGCGTAGGACGCCGTGCACAGCCTGGTCACCGGGACGCGCGCCACGCACATCCTCCGACGTGCCTGCGCCCACGCAGTACGCCGCCGGTGCGGGCCCGCACCGTCCGCGCACCCGGTGAGCCCGCCCCTCAAGGTCTGGGTCGCGGGCGCGCGCCCGCGCACCCTCCCGGCCGCGGTCGTGCCCGTGGTGGTCGGCACGGCGGCCGGCTACCTCTCGAGCGGCCGCCTCGTGGTCACCACGCCGCGGTCTCGCGAGCGTGTGCCAGCGTCCTCTGCGGCGCGGGTTCGACCGACACCTCTCGTGGCTCAACGCCGTCCTGGCCCTCGTCGTGGCGCTCGGCATCCAGATCGGGACCAACTATGTCAACGACTATGCCGACGGCGTGCGTGGGACCGACGAGCAGCGAGTCGGACCGGTCCGGTTGGTGGCGGGGAAGCTGGCGACGGTGCGAGAGGTCAAGATCGCCGCGCTGCTCGCGTTCGGGGTGGCGGGCGTGGCCGGTCTCGTCCTCGCGGCCAGGGTCACATGGTGGTTCGTCCCGCTCGGCCTTCTGTGCGGCCTGGCGGGTTGGGCGTACACCGGCGGGCCCAGGCCCTATGGGTACCTGGGGTTCGGCGAGCTGTTCGTCTTCGTCTTCTTCGGCCTCGTGGCGACGGCCGGGTCGGCCTATGTGCAGCACGCCCCTTTCGTGGTCACCGTCGCCGGCCACCAATTCGCCTACGACTACGGCTGGGGCTTCGCGCTCTGGGCCGGCGTGCCCGTCGGTCTGTTGGCCGCGGCACTGCTCGAGGCCAACAACCTGCGCGACATCGCGACCGACGCGGTCTCGCACAAGAAGACGCTGGCGGTACGGCTCGGGCGGCGCGGCGCGGGCATGTTCTACTGCCTCACGTTGCTGGGTGCCGCGCTCGCCATCGGCGTGTTGCACGGCTACCGGGCCTGGTCGCTCCTTGCGCTGCTGGCGGCACCGCTGGCCGTCGTCCCGGTGCGCCTGGCGTTGGGCGGAGAGGAGGGTCGGGCACTGCTGCCCATGCTGGGGGCGACGGCCCGCCTCCAGCTGGCGGTCGGCGCGCTCCTGACCGTGGGGCTGCTCCTGTGAATCCGGGTCACGAACCGGCCGGATCCACCTCGGTCAACCAGTGATGGACGAGACGGAAGGCGTGGTCGGGTTGGGCGAGGTGGACCGCATGACCGCCGCCGGGCAGGAGGGAGGCGACCGCCCGGGGTGCCAACGACGCCATGCGGAGCGCGTGGGCGGCGAAGCGGCTGTCGTCGGCGCCGGCAAGTGCAAGCAGGGGTTCGGCCAGTGCTGGCAAGCGGTCCCAGAGTGGCTCTTGCGTGCCCGCTCCGCACAGTCTCAGGCTCGAGGCGAGGCCGGGAGCGCTGTTGCGCCGGCGTTCGTCGCGCTGGGCGTCGTCCGTGGCGGCCAGCCGGCGGAACATCGGTGCGCTGAGCCAGCGATCCACGAACGCCTCCACGTCGCCCGAGGCCTCCAACGTCGTCCGCCATCGACTCGTCGGCCTGCCGACGGCGCGCCCGCGCGCGTTCGTCCTCCATGCCGGCCGTGCCGCCGACCAGCACGAGATGCCCGACCGTGCAGCTCGGTGCCCAAGGCGACGTGCAGCGCCACCCGTGCCCCGAGGGAGTACCCGAGGAGGCCGCAGCGGTCGTCCCCGATCGCTGCCGCTGACGGCGTCAGCCACAAGGCCGGCGGTCCCCGGAAGATCGGCCCGGCACCGAGTCGGCGCCGGCATGGCCGGGCAGGTCCAGCGCCAGCACGGTGTGCGACCCGGCCAGCAGATCGCCGAATCGTCCCCACAGCCGCGCCGTCTGCGTGAAGCCGTGCAGCAGGACCAGAGGCGGTCCGCTGCCCCGCCGTTCGACCGGGAGTGGCACGCCCGGTGAGCGTACAGGCCACCTTCAGCGCGACCCTGGTCGACGAATGGGTGCGGCTGGGTGTCACCGACGCCGTGATCTGTCCGGGCTCGCGCTCCACGCCACTCGCACTCGCATTGGCTGCACGGCTCACTGCGCACGTGCGGCTCGATGAGCGGAGCGCCGCCTTCTACGCGTTCGGGCTCGCCATGGCGACCGGCCGCCCGACGGTCGTGTGTGTCACCAGCGGTACCGCGGCCGCCGAGCTCCACCCGGCGGTGGTCGAGGCGCACCACGCCAGGGTGCCGCTGCATCGTCTGCACGGCAGACCGACCGCCCGAGCTGCACCACACCGGGGCGCCCCAGACCATCGAACAGGTCGGCCTCTACGCGGCGGCGACCCGCTGGGCGGCCTCGCCCGGCGTGCCCGTGCCGGCGCAGGCAGTCGACCTGGAGGCCACTGGCCGTCCGCGCCTTTACCGAGGCGGTGCACGGGACGGGCGGGCCCGGGCCGGTGCATCTCAATCTCGAGTTCCGTGAGCCCCTGACCGGCGGTCCCGGGCCGCTGCCTCGGGCCCCCGGACCGGCTGTCACGCCGCCGGGCGAGCGCGACCACGTCGCGGCGACATGTGCTCCGACGTCACCGGCGTCCCTCGGCGGGCGCGGGATGCTCGTCGTGGGTGCCACGAACCCGCAACGGCTCGATCCGGGTCGCGTCCTCGCCTTGGGCGATCGCCTCGGCTGGCCCGTGCTGGCCGATCCACTGTCGGGCTGCCGCGTGACGGGGACGATCGGCGCGGCGGATGCGATCGTCCGGAGCCGTCCGCCCCTCCCCGAGTGCGTCGTGCTCCTCGGGACCCCGTGGCTGTCGCGAGCCCTCGGTCGAGTACGTGTCCGAGGCCGCTCGCAACGAGGCGCGGGTGGTTGTCGTGGACCCCTTCGGACAGTGGGCCGACCCACTCCGGGTGGCGACGGAGTTCCACCACGGCGGCGTGGACGCGTGGCTGGACGTCGCCATGGAGGGCGCCGGAGCGCGACTCCCCCTGATCCGTCGTGGCTGGCGGGTTGGCGGGCCCGGGAGCTCGGTGCTCAGCGCGCGATGGCCGGCGCCGTGCAGGCGATCGGAATCAGCGAGCCCGGGGTCGCGCGCACGGTGCACCACCAGGCGGCGGCGGAGGGCGCCACGATCGTTGTCTCGGCGTCCATGCCGATCCGCGACCTCGAATGGTTCGCCGAGCCCGAGGCCGTCGTGCCGCGCGTCCTGGCCAACCGCGGGGCCAACGGGATTGACGGTGTCGTCTCGACTGCCCTCGGCGTCGCTGCCGCACTGGCGGCTTCGGAAGGAGGCGGGCGCCGCGTCATCGGCCTGCTCGGTGACCTGGCCTTCCTGCACGACGTGTCGGGGCTGGTCAACCTGCCCGCCGTGCCCTGCACCTTCGTCGTCGTGGACAACGGCGGGGGCGGCATCTTCTCCTTCTTGCCCCAGGCCGAGGTAGTCGACGAGGCGACGTTCGAGGCCGTGTTCGGCACGCCACCGACGAGTGACGTCGTGTCCGTGGCGCGCGCGGCTTCGGGCTCCCGGTTCACGAGGTCGGCACACTGCTGGAGCTCGAGGCCGCCCTGGCCGCCACCGCACAGCCCGGCAACTCCGGCCCCGGGCTCATCCACGTGCAGGTGCCAGGGCGCGCACAGAACGTGGCGCTTCATGAGCAGATCAACGACGCGGTGCGCCGGGCGCTGGCGTGACGGCCGGCTCGGGACGGCCGCTGCGAAAGCGAGGAGAGGTTCAGCGGTAGCTGTCGGCAGGAACCCACTCGCCGTGGCTGCGGAAGGGCAGCCGCTCGGGCAGGTGGACGATGGCCTCGGGACCACGCCGCCCGAGCGCGGATGCATCGAGCACGTAGAGGTCGCTGGCCGCGCGGTCGGGATCGTCGACGACGGTGAGCACCCAGCCCTCGTCGTCGCTGCGTCCGTCCACGGCGCGGACGAAGATCGGCTCGGAGGGACGTCGCCCCGGGCCCGGGTTCCAGGAGCGGACCTCGTCGCGGGCGAGATCGAATTGCAGCAGCCCTTCGGGCACGCCAGTGAGTCCGGTCCCGTCCCAGGCGAGCTCGACGCAGTACCCGTAGCGGAAGGCCGTCCCCTCGCGCGTCGCGTCGATGCGTGGGTATTCGACATGGCGGTCGTCGAGCTGCGTGCGTTCGAGGCTCGCGCCGGTCACCCGCCAGCGTTCGAGGACGGCCAAGCTCGCGCCGATGGGGTTCAATCCGATCCCGAGCGGGCCGACGACCGAGGCCGACAGGTCCACTGGCTGTCCTTTCTCGGGTACGGCATAACGGCAGACATACAGCACGACCGCACCGCTGGCCTCACCATCACCGGTCAGGCCGCCGGCCGCCGGTGTCGCCTCCTCGTACGCGCCGAGTATGTGCGTCACCAGGCAGGGATCGAGGCGAAACCAACGCACGGCCGTCCCGTCGCCGTCGCGCGGCACGATCCCCATCCATCCTTCGGCACCGGGCGCCCACCCGAAGGGCACCGCCGCGTCGCGCGCCCCCTCGGTACGCGTCGTCGGCGATTCAATGAACACGATGTGGTCCGTCGTGACGGCGACGTCGTGCTGCCAGGTCGCGCGCTCGAGCGCCACTGACTGCGCAGCGCGCAGAGCGCCAGAGGAGTCCCACTCGCCGAAGCGCAGCCAGATGCCCTCTGACGCAGACGTCTCCCCGCCGGCCGCCCCGTCGTCGTCGGTTGCCGCCGTCTGCGTGCCGTCGTCCACGGAGAACAGGACGCGGCCACCGTCGGCGGCGAGGCGGTGCACGTGGGACGCGACGGGCACCGTGAGCGTGCCGGTGAACTCTTCGGGCTCCAACGCGCGGGAGTACTGCGACGGATACCCGGATTCGGGGAGGACGAGCAGCGAGCCGGCATGCCAGAAGACCACGGCGTCACCGGCCGACTGATGGCTCCGGTACGAGACGGCCTGCCCGTCGCGCAGCTCTACCGCGTGCAGGGCGCCCTCGCCCGCGCTGGTGGCGGCGCCCTCGAGCGCGCTCGGCCCGACGCGTACGAGCGTGCCTTGAAGGTCGGGGGGCAGCGCTCCCTCCAAGGGCAGCGGCAGCTCCTCGTCGAAGCCGATCACCTCTGCCGCCCGACGTCCATGCGACCGGCCAACCTACCTGCGTATGGCAGAGTCAAGGCATGCCCACGCTCTCGGAGGACCTCACCTTCCGCGGCCTGATCCACCAGATGACCGATGCCGAGCTTCTGGCGCGTCTCGACCAGCCGGGTCTGACGGTCTACGCCGGCTTCGACCCGAGCGCCGCGAGCCTCCACGTGGGCAACCTGTTGCAGTTGTGCACGCTGCGGCGGTTCCAAGACGCCGGGCACGTGCCGATCTCGCTCGCCGGAGGAGGTACGGGCATGATCGGCGACCCAGGGGGCAAGCAGGACGAGCGCCAGCTGCTCGACCTGCAGACGATTGAGGGTTACCTCGAGGGCGTCCGTCCCCAGCTGGGGCAGTTCCTCGACCTCGACCGTGCCCTTCTGCTGAACAACGCAGACTGGTTGAGCAAGCTCTCGACACTCGAGTACCTCCGTGACGTCGGCAAGCACTTCACAGTCAACCAAATGGTGGCCAAGGAGTCGGTCAAGACCCGCTTCGAGCGCCCCGATCAGGGCATCAGCTACACCGAGTTCAGTTACATGCTGCTGCAGGCCTATGACTTCCTTCGGCTGCACCTCGACTACGGGTGCGACCTCCAGTTCGGCGGGAGCGACCAATGGGGCAACATCACCATGGGCGTCGAGTTCATCCGCAAGGTCTGCGGTGACGAGGTCTGGGGTTTCACCACGCCGCTCATCGTCAAGCCCGACGGGACCAAGTACGGCAAGACCGAGAGTGGAACGGTCTGGCTCGACCCGGACCGGACGAGCCCGTACGCCATGTACCAGTTCTTCGTCAACACGCCTGACGAGCAAGTCGGCGAGCTGTTGCGGTTCCTCACGTTCCTCGACCATGCGACCATCTCCAGTCTCGACGCGGAGACGGCGGAGCACCCACAACGCAGGGCAGCCCAGAAGGCCCTGGCGGGGTCTGTCGTGGCGCTGGTGCACGGCGAAGCCGAGGTGGCCAAGTGTGAGGAGGCGTCAGCCGCCCTCTTCGGAGAGGAGATCGCAGCGTTGAGCGAGGAGATGCTCCTGGCCGTCACGCAGGAAGCGCCGAGCACCAACGTTCCGCGCTCCGAGTTGCTGGGGTCACTGACCCTGGCCGAGCTCCTCGAGCGGACCGGCCTGGCGACGTCCAAGGGCGACGCCAGGCGCACCATCGACCAGGGCGGGGCCTCTGTGAACAACGTGCGCCAGGCTGACGCCGCTCGCACGTTCGGTCCCGCCGACCTGCTGCATGATCGCTACATCGTGCTGCGCAAGGGTCGGCGGGAGGTCCACATCGTCAAGGCCGCATGACACACAAGGTCCTCGTCGCGTCAATCGTCCTGCTCTCGGCCGGCCTGGCTCTCAGCGCGTGTGCCGGCAGCGGATCAAGAGGGATCACCGGCCCACCGCATGTCCGTCTGGGTGAACGGGACGGGCTTCAGCGGGGACATCGGCACGCTCGTGGCGGACAACGCGCGTATCGCCAAAGTGGCGCCCAACGGTGCCGGAGCGCTGCACGCCGCCTGCAGCACGATGATCAACGACGCCGAGATGGCGAACAGCAGCCTTCCGTCGCCCGACCCCACGGTGACCGATCTGTTGACCCAGGCGTATGGCCTGGAGGGAACGACGGGCAACGACTGCTACAACGGCGCGTCAAACTCGAAGCTGCTCGCTGACGCAGAGCACGATGGGATCAGGGCGGATGCGCTCTATGACGAGGTGCTCCAGCGCATTCGTGCTATCGACGGGAAGGTGCCGGTGACGACCACGACCTCGGGCAACTCGGGCAATTCAGGCGTTGGGGGCATCTTCGGATGACGCCGACCCAGCCTGACGCGGCGCACGACGACTTCGATCGCCACCGCCGCCGCGTCCTGTGGGCACTCCCGACCGGCCTGTATCTCGTCGGGAGCCGCCACGAGGACGAGGTCAACCTGATGACCGCCAGCCTGGTCGTCCAGGTATGCATGGAGCCCAAGCTGGTTGGCGTGGCACTCGAGCGCGACTCGGTGACGGCGCGGCTCGTGTCGGGGGGCGAGGCGTTCACCATCTCGTTGCTGAGTCGTCGTGAGCGCGACCTCGTCCGCCGCTTCGTCAAACCCGTGACCGATGTCGAGCGTTCGCCCGAAGGCTCCGTCGTCGCGATGGCCGGCCAACCCGTCACCGAGACCGGACCCCAGCGCATCCCGGTCCTTGGCTCAGCCGTCGGCTACCTCGCGTGCGCGCTGACCAAGTCCGAGTCCCTGGGCAGCCACACCTTGTGCATCGGCGAGGTCATCGAGGTCGGGGGTGAGCCGGCCGAGGTCCTCCGGATGGAGGATACGCGCATGCACTACGGCGGTTGACTCCGGAACGACGCCCGGCGCCGCCCAGGGAGTCCTCGCGGGCATTCAGTGCGCCCGCGCCGCGGATCCGTCGCCGCGGGACTCCGGCGGCCGCAGGTCGATGCGCAGGATCAAGATGCCGTCGACGATCTCTGTTTCGGCGTCGCCGATCATGGCGTAGTCCGAATAGTCGCGCTGGGCCTGCTCGCGGAAGCGCTGTCGCTCGGCGCCCTCAATGGGCGGCATCCCGCGCTCCTTGACAGCGTTGGCCCGCTGCCGAAAACGCGCCACCATCTCTTCCGGGTCGAAGACGGCCACGGCGGCCAGCGTAGAGGTGTCGTTCCACGCGCAGCGACCGTACGTGAGCATGCCGGGCCGGGTGCCCCGGCCCGTCCGGCACCTCTGGCCTCGAAGACGTTTCCGGGCGCGCAGGGAAATTGCGGCCCTGACCTGGGTCACGGCGGGCACGCCGAGTGCAGCCACTACACTGTGCGGGCGGTCAACGTGGCCCGTATGGGCAACCGTAGGGGGCCCGGACGGGAAGTGCGGACCGGGTGTGACAAGGAGTTCTCGTGAAAAAGGGACGCCATCGGCGCTTCGAAGAAGCGCGCAGCCTGAAGCGGTCTTCGACCGAGTCGACGGGACGGTGCGTCGAGTGCGGGGCCGAGCCGGACGACGTGCATGCCACGTGGTGCCGGGCCGAAGAGGACCAGTACGACCGGATCCTCGGCTCCATGCCGACTTCCTCGTCCCAGGCGGACGACGACCCGCTCGAGGACTGATCCGGCCCTGAGGGCCGCCTCCTCGGTGGCCCAGGTGGCCTAGGTGGCAGCAGCGGTGCTGCGGCTCCGCACGGCGGGATGGGGCAGCGCCACTCCCTTGGTGCGCAGGTTGTCGCGCTCGCGCAACAAGGCCACGAAGCGGTCGTAGACCTTCTTGCCGACCATTTCCGTGAGCTCGGACTGCATCTCCTCGTAGACGGGCTTGGAGCCCACGAAGGCATCCGGAGCCTCGGTGCACCACCAATGGAATTCGCGACCGCCCTTGCCCCAGTGACGTCGGTCCCACTGCCGGATGACCGAGGTGACGTGGCCCTCCTCGTCGTCGACCTCGTCCTCACGCCGTAGCGGAAGCTGCCAGCACACCTCGGGCTTGAGTGTGAGGTGGTCGACCCCACGCTTCACGGCCGCGATGTGGAACGCGCAACCGGGTCCGGCGGGGAAGCCGGGCCGGTTCAAGAAGATGCAGGCGTCGTCGACCAGGCGGGTCACCGTCTCGCCCTGTTTGTTCACGTGGATGACGTTCTTCTTCGTGCCGTGGAACTGCCATTCCTCTGGAGTGAGAGTGGCAGCTGCCTTCTCGACCCGACGGGCATCCTTCTTGTCGACGAGGTGGGCACCGTAGCTGCAACAGCCCTGGACGAGTTCGGGTGCGGGCCCGGTGAGAACACCCTGGCAGCCGTTTCCGAAGATGCAGGTCCAGTTACTCGTCAGGAACGTGACGTCGAACACCCACGTCCGCTCCTCCTCCTCATCCTCGAAGCTGATCCACTCGTGTGAGTCTGTCGGGGTCTGCGCCACGGCCAGGACGATACATGGCTCCGGCTGCACGCTCAGTCCCGCGCGTGGCCCGCCGGCCGCCATCCCGGGCCTCGCCATCGCGACGGTACCGTCGCGGACGGGCCCTCGAACCTGGTCGAACTCGCTTCTCGGGGAATTGCACCTGTCCGGCCGCACCGGGTGGGGTCAACGGACACGTGCGGAGCCGTAGACTGGTGGCCATGGCAACGAGCACCGAAGACCTCCAGGTCACGACACCCGTCATCAGCCTCACCCCAGAGGCCTACAAGGTGGTCAAGGAGGCGATCGACAACGAGCCTGAACCGGGCAGCCTCGCTCTCTGGCTCGAGGTGCGCGGCGTCCAGGCGGGATCTTTCGTCTACGACCTCTTTTTCCAGGCGGTCTCCGACGCCGACGAGGGCGACGCCCGCGACACGCACGACGAAATCGAGGTGATCGTGCCCGCCGCCAGCGTGGCTCGCCTGCGCGGGGCGCGGCTCGAATGGTCCGAGGACGGGGGCGGCGGCCTTGTCCTCGTCAACCCCAACAGTCCCACCCCCGAGGAGACTTCTCCCGGCGTCCCGCCCGAGATCTTGGCCCAGGGCATCACGGGCCCGCTGGCGCAGCGGATCGTGGCGGTGCTCGAACAGGCGGTCAACCCCTCCATCGCTAGCCACGGCGGACGCGCCGACCTCGTCGCGCTGAACGAGGAGGACGGCACGGCGTATCTCAGGCTGTCCGGTGGTTGCCAGGGTTGCGCCATGTCGCAGATGACGTTGCGGCAGGGGATCGAGACGTCGTTGCTCGAAGAGGTGCCCGAAGTTGACCGCGTGCTCGACGTCACCGATCATGGCAGCGGCGAGAACCCCTTCTACACGTAGGCACTCTGCACGTCGATCTTCGGCGCCGAGCACCGGGCCAGATCGCCCGGCAGGCCGGCTGGGCAGCCCCGAGCTGCCGTTGGCCGTCCGGTAGCGTGGCTGCGTGCTGCGCTTTCTGACCGCAGGAGAGTCACACGGTCGCGCGCTCGTCGTGATCATGGAGGGACTCCCGTCGGGCCTGCCGGTCGAGGCGGCCGACATCGGCGACGAGCTAGCCCGCCGCCGCCTGGGGTACGGCCGGGGGCCGCGGATGCGCTTCGAGGCCGACGAGATCACCCTGCTCGGAGGCATCCGCCACGGCCGCACGCTGGGGTCGCCGGTCGCCATTGAGATCGCCAACACCGAATGGCCCAAGTGGAGCGAGGAGATGTCGCCCGAGCCCGGGGCGCCGTCCAAGGTGCTGACCCAACCGCGCCCAGGGCATGCCGACCTGCCCGGGATGCTCAAGTACGGATTCGAGGATGCGCGGGACGTGTTGGAACGGGCCTCGGCCCGGGAGACTGCCGCCCGCGTGGCGGCGGGCACGCTTGGCCAAGTTGCTGCTCACCCACCTCGGCATATCCATCGTGAGTCACATCGTCGCTCTCGGTGACGCCGGTGCCGGGCCCGACAGCCCACGGCCGGGGCCGGCCGACCTCGAGCGCGTGGACGCCAGTGCCGTGCGCTGCTTCGACACGGCCGTCGAAGAAGCCATGGTCGCCGCCGTCAAGGCCGCTGCAAAGGCGGGTGACTCGCTGGGGGGCGTCGCCGAGGTGCTCGCCTATGGCGTACCGGTCGGCCTCGGCAGTCATGTCCACTGGGACCGAAAGCTCGATGCGAACCTGGCGCAGGCACTCATGTCGATTCAGGCGGTCAAGGCGGTTGAGATCGGAGACGGGTGGGACAACGCAGCACGCCGTGGCTCGGAGGCCCACGACGCCATCGTCTATGACGAGGAACTGGGCTACGTGCGGCCGACCCAGCGCGCTGGGGGGATCGAAGGAGGCATCTCCAATGGTGCGGTGGTCGTGGCGCGGGTCGCCATGAAGCCACTGGCCACGCTGAACCGCCCGGTGCTCCAGACCGTCGACGTCGTGACCAAGGAGTCGACGGTCAGTTTCCGCGAGCGTACTGATGTCACGGCCGTACCCGCCATGGGCGTGGTCGCCGAGTCGATGACCGCCCTCGTCTTGGCCAACGAAGCCCTACGAAAGTTCGGTGGCGACTCACTGGCCGAGCTGGTGCGTAACCGCGACGGGTTCATGGCGTCGCTGGGGTCGACGCCGTCCTCGGCGTTGGGCATCCCTGGCTCGAGTTCGGGACCAGGCAGCGCGGCGGGATGACCCCGCGCATCCTGCTCGTCGGGATGATGGGCGCGGGCAAGACGACAACAGGCAAGCTCCTGGCCCAGCACCTGGGGTGGCGTTACCGCGACTCGGACGCCGACGTCGAGACGGAGACGGGCCTGACGGTGCCCGAGCTCTTCGCGCGCGACGGAGAGGCGGCTTTCCGCAGGGCGGAGGCTGACGTGCTCGCGGCGGCGTGCGCCGACCCCGCACCCTCAGTCGTCTCGGTTGCCGGCGGCGCGGTGCTCGACCCCGACACGCGTCGCCGCATTGCGGCGAGTGGCACCGTGGTGTGGCTACGCGCCCGGCCCCAGACCCTCGCTGGCCGAGTCGGGGACGGCGCAGGCAGACCGCTGCTCGACGACGATCCTGCCGCCGCGTTGATCGGGTTGAACGACGTCCGGGCCCCGCTCTACGCCGACGTGGCGGACATCGTGATCGACGTCGACCACCTGGCACCCGGCGAGGTGGTCGACCGCATCCTGGCCGCTGCTGCGTTGCATGCCGCAGACACCGCGACGAAGGCGGAGTGAACCCACGGTGCACGCTCTCTCCGTCGATCTGGCCGAACGCAGCTACCCCATTTTGGTCGGCGACGGGGCGCGCCGCGAGGTGGCTCGTTTCTTGCCGGCGGGCGCCAAGTCCGCCGCCATCGTCACCCAGCAGTCGATCGTCGACGCCGGCTGGATCGAGGGACTCGACCCGGGTGTGCCGTCCCAGGTCTGCATCATCCCCGACGGCGAGGACGCCAAGACCCTGGCGACGGTGGAGGACCTGGCCCGGCGGTTCACCCGGTCGGGGCTCTCGACGGGCCGACGCCGTCGTTGCCGTGGGCGGAGGCATCGTGACCGACGTGGCCGGGTTCGCCGCCGCGACGTACCACCGTGGGACGGCCTACGTGAACGTGGCCACGTCGCTCCTGGCTCAAGTCGACGCTGCCATCGGCGGCAAGACGGGCGTCAACCTGCCGGAAGGGAAGAACCTGGTCGGGGCCTTTTGGCAGCCCAATGCCGTGCTGTGTGACACCGAGACCCTCACATCGCTCCCGCCTCGCGAATGGTCGTGTGGCCGCGGCGAGATCGCCAAGTACTCCTTCCTCGGCGACGCGCCCGGGCGGACCAGCCGATTGAGGAGCAGGTGGCCCGCTGCGCGGGCATCAAAGCGGCAATCGTCTCGGAGGATGAGCGCGAAGGCGGGCGCCGGGCGATCCTCAACTACGGGCACACCTTGGCGCCACGCCCTCGAGGCAGCCGCCATGTCGGATCACTTCGACTGGGACCTCCGGCATGGCGAAGCGGTGGCGATCGGGCTGCTCTTCGCCGCGCTCCTGGCCGAACACCTCGGCCGCATCGACACCACGCGGGTCGAGGAGCATCGTCGGGTGATCGGCAGCTTCGACCTCTCGACCGACCTCCCGCCCGATGCGGACTCGGAGGAACTGGTTACCTTCATGGGCCGCGACAAGAAGGCGCAGCAGGATTTGACCTTCGTGCTCGACGGGCCGGACGGGGTAGAGCCTGTGCGTGGAGTGGCGGCGTCCGACGTTGTCGCTACCCTTGCTGCCATGGGTGCGCGCTACGTGAGCCTCGTGCTGCTCTTGTCCGGGCCGAACCTCAACCTGCTCGGCGAGCGCGAGCCTGCCGTGTACGGGACCGACACGCTGGCCGACCACGTGAAGCGGGCCGAAGCGGCGGCGGCACGGCGCGGCCTCGAGCTCGAGCATCGGCAGATCGAACCACGAGGGCGAGCTCGTCGACGCCGTCCACGGGGCGCGGGGTCGGGCAGACGCGCTGGTGATCAACGCGGGTGCGCTGAGCCACACGTCGTGGTCGCTGCACGACGCAGTCGCTGCTTTCGACGGGCCGGTGGTGGAACTGCATCTCTCGAACCCAGCGGCGCGCGAGCCGTTCCGGCACACGTCGGTGCTGGCGCCGGTTGCCGCCGGAGTGATCGCCGGCTTCGGCGGGCTGGGCTACGAGCTCGCGATCGACGCCGTCGCCGCCCTGCTCGAGAACCAATGAGACACCACCCGCCGCTGACACCGAAGGACGCCAGATGACCACGACCGCGCGCGCCAATCCATATGTACCTGCCACCACACCACTGCCGCCGATCACCGTGACGGGCCGGCTGAATCGGCTCCGCGACAGTTTCGAGGAGCACGAGATCGATGCCCTCGTGGTCACCACGCTCGCCAACATCCGCTACCTCACGGGCTTCTCGGGCTCGGCGGGGGTGCTCGCCGTCACCCGCGATGCCGTGTTGCTCACGACCGACGGGCGCTATCGCACCCAGTCGGCCGAGCAGGTCGAGCGCGCAGGCGCGGCGTCGCAGGTGGACATCGCCATCGGCCCGGTGGCCGAGCAGCGCGCCGCGACCAAGCTCCTGCTGGGGGGAGAGTCGGACGCAGACCGAGTGGGACTGGAAGCGGACAACGTGACGTGGAACGCGCAGCTCACGTGGGCCGACCTGGTGGGCGGCGAGCGGCTCGTCCCCACGTCGAACGCCGTGGAGGCGCTGCGGGCCAGGAAGGACGAAGCGGAGATCGCCCGCATGGAGCGCGCCGCAGCCATCGCCGACGCCGCGCTCTTCGAGGTGCTGCCGCTGATGGGACAGGGAGTCACCGAAGAGCATTTCGCCCTCGAGCTCGACACGGCCATGCGCCGCGGCGGCGCCGAGAGCACTGCGTTCGACACGATCGTCGCCGCGGGGGAGAACTCGGCCAAGCCGCACCATCACCCCGGGGGGCGGCGGATCAACCACGGAGACCCCGTCGTGGTCGACTTCGGCGCCACGTTCGAGGGCTACCGGTCCGACATGACGCGCACGTTCTGCGTCGACGCGGAGCCCGAGGGTGAGCTGGCGCGCATCTTCGACGTGGTGCGCACCTCGCAGGCTGCGGGTGCCGAGGCCGTGCGTCCGGGCATCGAGCGCGAAGGAGGTGGACGACGTCTGCCGGCAGATAATCAGGGACGCCGGATGGGCGGAGCGGTTCGAGCACGGAACGGGGCATGGCGTCGGCCTCGACATCCACGAGGCCCCGACGGTGTCCCAACTGGGCACTGCTATCCTCGCTCCCGGCTTCGTCGTCACCGTCGAGCCCGGCGTCTACGTTCCCGGACACGGCGGTGTCCGCGTGGAGGACACCCTCGTCGTAACCGAGGACGGCGCACGCCCCCTGACCCGATTCACAAAGGACATCCATGGCAGTCTCGACCAATGACCTGAAGAACGGCATGAGCCTGGACCTCCCCGAGGGCCTGTTCAGCGTCGTCGAGTTCCAGCACGTGAAGCCGGGTAAGGGCGGAGCGTTCGTACGTACCAAACTCAAGAACGTCCGCAGTGGCGCAGTGATCGAGCGCACCTACCGGGCCGACGAGAAGCTCGAACAGGCGATCATCGAGAAGCGGGACATGCAGTTCCTCTATCGCGACGGAGCCGACTTCGTCTTCATGGACACGACGAGCTACGAACAAATGACCGCCGCCCCGGACTCTCTTGGCAATGCGCCGAACTATCTCAAGGAAGGAGACGAGGCGAACCTGCAGATGTACAACGGCGAGATCGTCGGTGTCGATCTCCCGGCCGCCGTCGAGCTCGCGGTCACCGAGACCGAGCCGGGTATTCAGGGCGACCGGGTCTCGGGCGCCCGGAAGCCCGCCACGCTGCAGACCGGCTGGGTCGTGCAGGTGCCGCTCTTCGTGAACACAGGGGACATGATCAAGGTGGACACCCGCTCCGGCGAGTATCTGACCCGGGCCTGACGGCCCTGCGGTCTCGACGTTCGACACCGGGTCCGTCCTCCGAATCGATGCCCGACGCCGCACCACGGCACCAACAGCGCGAGCGAGCACTCTCCCTGCTCTACGAGGCCGAGCTCAAGGGTGAGGACCCCCGTGTGATCCTCGCCGCCCTCCCCGTTCCCCCTGACGACTACGTGCGGACTCTGGTCGCCTCGGGCATGGCCAGCCGGGCGGAGGCCGACGAGCGCATTACGGCCGCGGCGATTGGCTGGCCCCTCGACCGGATGGCCGTCATCGACCGCATCGTCCTGCGGCTCGCCGTGTCCGAGCTCCTCGATCCCGACGGGCCGCCGACGGCTGTCGTCATCGACGAGGCGGTCGAGCTGGTGAAGGCATACTCGACTGACGAATCGGGCCGTTTCGTCAACGGCGTGCTGGCGACCATCGCCGGCGACCTGAGCACCCGCACGGAGTGATGGTCCGGGCTCAGAGCCTGGTCGTCCCCCTGGCCCGCCGCGACGCCAGTCCGCTACACTACGAGCCTGACCGTGAAGTGAGTCCCGTGAGGCTCACACGGCAGGAGGAGCAGTGGCCGAACGCGAGCGCAGTCACACGCGACCCCTCGGGGGTGTGTTCGTTGCCCACTCCCAGGTCCTGACTTCCGCCGACGTCCAGCGCGCTCTGACGCGGATGTCGCACGAGGTGGTCGAGCGCAACGGCGGCATCGACGACGTCGTACTGGTAGGTCTCCAGACCGGCGGGGTGCCGCTCGCCAACACGATGGCGGAGAACTTGCGTCAGATCGAGGCGTCCGAATCGCTCCAGGTAGGCACCCTTGACGTGGCCTTTTACCGGGACGACATCGGCCTGCGTCCGGTCCTCCCGGAAGCCGTCACCGACATCCCCGTGGACCTGGCCGGACGGGTGGTCATCCTGGTCGACGACGTCCTCTTCACCGGGCGCACCATCCGCGCCGCACTGAACGCCCTGACCGACTTCGGGCGGGCCCGTTCCATTCAGCTCGCGGTCATGGTCGACCGCGGCCACCGGGAGCTTCCGATCCGGCCCGACTACGTGGGCAAGAACCTGCCGACCCGGCGCGAAGAAATGATCGATGTTGGCGACGACGGTGTCTGGATCGGCACTTTGGAGGAGAAGTGACGGCCTCGGCTCGCCGGCCCGAAGTCCCGCTGCGCCCGTCCCGGCCAGCTCGCCCCCTCATGCCCCAGCACGTACTGTCGGTCACCGACCTCGGGCGGGAGGGGATCGCGGAGGTCCTGCGGGTCGCCGAGGCCTTCGCAGAGGTGGAGCGGCGATCGGTGCCCAAGGTGCCCACGCTGCGCGGCAAGGTAGTGGCGACACTCTTCTTCGAGGAGTCGACCCGTACGCGGCTCTCCTTCGAGACCGCGGCCAAGCGGCTGTCGGCGGACGTGCTCTCACTCGCCGTCGCCAGCTCGTCGGTCAAGAAAGGCGAGAGCCTGCGCGACACCGTCGAGACGGTCGAGGCCCTCGGCATCGACGCGGTGATCATCCGCCACAGTGCCGCGGGGGCACCGCACCAGGTGGCGCGCTGGGTCGAACGGGCGCACGTCATCAACGCCGGAGACGGCTGGCACGAGCACCCCACCCAGGCACTCATCGACTGCTTCACCGTGCGCCAGGTCCTGGCCGAGCGCAAGGGCACTGCGCCCGAGGAGCTGGGTGTGAGCTGCTTCGAGGGGGTGCGCGTCCTGATCGTTGGCGACGTCCGGCACAGCCGGGTGGCCCGCTCCGAGGTACTGGCCTATGCGGCACTCGGTGCCCACGTGACTCTGGCCGCGCCGGGCAGCCTGTTGCCTCCCTCACTCGAGGGCTGGCCGGTCGAGGTCGCGACCAACCTCGACGATGCACTCGCCGATGCCGACGTGGTCTCGTTGCTGCGGCTCCAAGCGGAGCGGGGGAGCGGGTCATTCGTGCCGAGCCTGCGCGAGTACACGGCGCGGTGGGGTCTGACGGCGCGCCGTGCCGAGCACCTCGGTGCGGGAGCGATCGTCACCCATCCGGGCCCGATGGTGCGCGGCGTCGAGATCGCTGTCCGACGTTGCCGACATGCCTCGGACGGTCGTGACCCAGCAGGTGGCCAACGGCGTCGCCGTGCGCATGGCGATCCTCTTCCTGCTGCTCGGGGGCGAGCTGCCCGGCGCGGCGGAGGTGCAAGCCGTTGCCTGACATCACGCTGGTGATCCGCGGCGGGACAGTGGTCGGTCCCCGAGGCCTGGCCCGCTGCGACGTCGCGGTCGCGGCCGGCACCGTGGTCGGGGTGGACGAGGCGATTGAGCCACCCGCCGGCGCGCGTCCTGGACGCGGTCGGGTGCTTCGTCGGCCCAGGCCTCGTCGACCTGCACACGCACCTACGCCAACCCGGACGCGAGGAGGCCGAGACGATCGAGACCGGGACGCGGGCGGCTGCGCTGGGCGGCTACACGGCGGTCGTCGCGATGCCCAACACCGAGCCGCCCATCGACTCCGCGGGCGTGGCGTCGGAAGTCCTCGCCTTCGGCATGGGCTGCCCGGCCGAAGTCGCCGTGGCAGGGGCCATCACGGTCGGCCGCGCCGGGCACGCGCTGGCGCCGCTCGGCGAGCTCGCGGACCTCGGCGTGACGCTGTTCACCGACGACGGTGCGGGGGTCCAGGACGGCGCCCTCATGCGCAGAGCGCTCGACTACGCCAAGGGCCTCGGCGTCACGCTGGCGCAGCATTGCGAGGACGCCTCGCTGGCCGCCGGTGGAGCAATGCACGAAGGATGCTGGTCGAGCCGGCTGGGCATCCCGGGGATGCCGGCCGCCGCAGAGGAGGCGATGGTCGGGCGCGATATCGCGCTCGTGCGCCTGACCCGTTCGCCGGTCCACTTCCTCCATCTCTCGACCGCAGGGTCGGTCGACCTGGTGCGGCGCGCCAAAGAGGAAGGTCTGCCGGTGACGGCCGAGGCGGCACCGCACCACATGCTGTTGACCCACGCCGAGGTGGCCGGGTACGACCCGGTCTTCAAGGTCAACCCACCGCTGCGCACCGACGAGGACGTTGCGGCGGTGGTGGCCGGCCTGTGCGACGGCACCATCGACGCCGTCGCAACCGACCACGCGCCCCACCCGCCCGAGTCCAAGGACGTGCCGTTCGACCAGGCTCCGCCCGGGATGTTGGGTCTGCAGACGGCGCTACCTGTTGCCTGGGAGGTGTTGTCGCCGCACCTCGGGCCCGGTCGCATCTTCGCGTTGCTCAGCACCCAACCTGCGGCGATCGCCCGCCTGGCTTCCGCTGATCTTCGGCTCGCTGGACACAGCGCGCAGGGGGGTCCGGTCGAGTCCGGAGCCGCCGCCAACCTCTGCGTGTTCGACCCCGAAGCCACGACGGTGGTGGACCCGGGTCGGCTGGCCAGCCGCAGCCGCAACACGCCCTATGCGGGCAGGACGTTCCAGGGGGCGGTGCGCCATACCGTGTTGCGCGGGGAGCCGGTCGTGATCGACGCGGTGGCGCAGCGGTGACGCGGGATCGAATCGGCGCCACCGCCCGCGCCGCCGCGCTGTTGGTTACGGCGGATGGCGCGGTCTTCGCGGGAGAGGCGGCCGGCGCGCCGATGCCCGTGGCCACGGGTGAGCTCGTATTCAACACGGCCATGAGCGGCTATCAGGAGGTGATCACTGACCCGTCGTACGCCGGCCAGGTGATCTCTTTTACCAGCACGCAGATCGGCAACTACGGCACGAACGCGGAAGACGACGAGGGACCCGTCCCGCGGTGTCGCGGGGTCGTCGTGCGTGATCTGGCTGACGAGCCGTCGAACTGGCGGTCAACCGAGGGCCTGGAACCTTTCTTGGTTCGCCATGGCGTACCCGCTCTGACGGGTGTCGACACGCGGCGGCTGGCCCGCCACGTGCGTCAGGCCGGCGCGGTGCCCTGTGCCTTCGGCACGGCGTCCGAGGCTGAGCTCCACGCCGCGGCCGCGTCTGCCGTGGGGACCGACGGGATGGACCTCGTCTCAGGTGTCACTGCGGCACAGCCCAGCTTTCATGCCGGGACCGGCAGTGGTGCGGCCAGCGGCCTGCGCATCGTGGCGTTCGATTTCGGCGTCAAGACGACCATGGTCTCGCTGCTCACCACACTGGGGACGGTCACGGTGCTCCCGGCGGGCACGCCCCCCGACGACGTGCTGGCGCTCGAGCCCGACGGTGTATTCCTCTCCAACGGACCCGGCGACCCTGCGGCACTGCCAGGGCCCACCGGCACCGTGGCGGACCTGGTGGGGCGGGTCCCCATCTTCGGCATCTGCCTCGGCCACCAGATCCTTGCCGCCGCGTTGGGCGGCACGACGTACAAATTGCCATTCGGCCACCACGGTGCCAACCACCCGGTGCAGCGGCTCGAGACCGGCGTGGTGGAGATTACGAGCCAGAACCACAACTACGCCGTTGCGGCGGGTTCCATCCCTGACGCCGAGACGACGCACGTGAACCTCAACGACGGTGTCATTGAGGGGTTCCGTTCGCTCCGAGCGCCCGCGTTCTCTGTCCAATACCACCCTGAGGCGGCGCCCGGCCCTCACGACGCGCGCTATCTCTTCGCAGCCTTCCGCGACTTGATGTTCGCGCACCCCTCCTCAGCGCGCGCTGGCGCCCGGACGCGCTGAGCGGAGCGGGAGAGGCATGCCGCGGCGCGACGACCTCGAGTCGATCCTCGTCATCGGGTCGGGCCCGATCGTGATCGGCCAGGCCTGCGAGTTCGACTACTCGGGCACGCAGGCCTGCCGTGTCCTGGCCGAAGAGGGCTACCGCGTCATCCTGGCCAACTCCAACCCCGCCACCATCATGACCGACCCGGGCACGGCCGACCGCACCTACGTCGAGCCACTGGACCCAGAGGTGCTGGCAAGGATCATCGAGAAGGAACGGCCGGACGCGTTGCTGCCGACGCTCGGCGGGCAAACGGCACTCAACCTGACGATGCAACTGGTCGAGCTCGGCGTCCTCGATCGGTACGGGGTGGAGGTGATCGGTGCCCGGCCCGAGGCGATCACCACCGCGGAGGACCGCGACCAGTTCAAAGCGGCGATGCAGAGCATCGGGCTCGAGGTGCCGCGCTCGGGCTTTGCCTACTCCTTGCGCGAGGCGGAGGAGATCGCAGCGGACATCGGCTTCCCCATCATGGTTCGTCCCAGCTTCATCCTGGGCGGCAAGGGGACGGGCATCGCCGAGGATGCGGCGCGCTTCGCCCAACTAGCGGCCGAAGGTCTTGCTGCCAGTCCGGTGGGCCAGATCCTGGTCGAGCAGTCCATCGCAGGATGGAAGGAGTTCGAACTCGAGGTCATGCGCGACGGCGCAGACAACTGCGTCGTCGTGTGTTCCATTGAGAACTTCGACCCCATGGGCGTCCACACAGGTGATTCCATCACGGTAGCGCCGGCGCAGACACTGACCGACGTCGAGTACCAGGCCATGCGTGATGACGCCTTCGCTTGCCTGCGCCGCGTCGGAGTCGAGACCGGGGGTTCCAACGTGCAGTTCGCGGTGGACCCTTCTTCTGGCCGTCGTGTCATCATCGAGATGAACCCCCGGGTCTCGCGGTCCTCAGCCCTGGCCTCAAAGGCGACCGGTTTTCCGATCGCCAAGATCGCAGCGCGCCTGGCGGTGGGCTACCTCCTCAACGAGATCCCCAACGACATCACAAGGGCGACGCCGGCGTCGTTCGAGCCCACGATCGACTACGTGGTCACCAAGGTGCCGCGGTGGGCCTTTGAGAAGCTTCCCGGCGCCGAGGGCCGTCTCGGCACCCGCATGCAGTCGGTCGGTGAGGTGATGGCCATAGGCCGGACCTTCTGCGAATCGCTCCAGAAGGCGCTGCGATCGCTCGAACAAGGGCGGGCCGGACTCAACGCGGACGCCGGAGAGGCCGCGCTCGACGCGTTGACAGACGACGAGCTGGTCGGACGCATCGGCGTGGCGACCCCCGAGCGGGTCTTCGAGGTGGAGGCCGCCCTCCGCCGAGGCGTCAGTGTCGATGACGTGGTGACCCGCACCGGCATCGACCCCTGGTTCGTGCGCCAGCTCGATCGGATCGCATCCGAGCGCACGCACCTCGAGCGCGGCGTCCTCGCTCGAGGCCAGCGACTTTCGCCGGGCCAAGCGGCTCGGTTTCTCTGACGCCCAGCTCGCCTACTTGCGCGGATCGAGCGAAGACACCGTGCGCGCCGAGCGGCTGGCGCTCGGGGTGCGCGCCACGTTCAAGACCGTGGACACCTGCGCCGCCGAGTTCGAGGCGTTCACGCCGTACCACTACGCCACGTACGAGGAGGAGGACGAGGTCCGTCCGTCCGAGCGCGCCCGTGTCATCATCCTGGGGTCGGGACCGAACCGGATCGGCCAGGGGATCGAGTTCGACTACTGCTGCGTCCACGCCTCCCTGACGCTGCGCGAAGCCGGGTACGAGACCGTGATGGTCAACTGCAACCCCGAGACGGTTTCCACCGACTACGACACGTCCGACCGCTTGTACTTCGAGCCGCTGACGGCCGAAGACGTGGCCAATGTGCTCGATGCGGAGCTGGCCGCCGGCGGAACCGTCGCCGGAGTGATCGTGTCGCTCGGCGGGCAGACGCCGCTGAAGCTGGCCGGCTCGCTCCCGCCCGAGCTGGTGCTCGGCACCAGCCCCGCTTCTATCGATCTGGCGGAGGACCGCGAGCGCTGGAATGCACTGTGCCATGCGTTGGACATCCCACAGCCGCCCGGCGGGACAGCGACGACGGCGTCGGAGGCCCTGGCGGTGGCCGGCCGGATCGGCTACCCGGTGCTGTTGCGACCGAGCTACGTCCTCGGGGGCCGCGCCATGGAGATCGTCTACGACGACGACGGTGTCCGCCGGGTCATGCAGTCAATGACAACCGGCGCGCTGGCACGTGAGGGAGGCGTCACCGCGGAGCGGCCTGTCCTGGTCGACCGGTTCCTGGAGGACGCCGTCGAGGTCGATGTTGACGCCGTGCGCGACGGGACCGGGGATGTCCTGATCGCCGGTGTGATGGAGCATGTCGAGGAGGCGGGCGTCCACTCGGGGGATTCTGCCTGCGCGCTGCCACCGCAGACACTGCATGCCGACGTGGTGGCGATGCTGGAGGGCTACACCCGCGCGCTCGCCGAGGCGCTCGCGGTGTGCGGGTTGATCAACGTGCAGTATGCCGTGAAGGAAGGCCAGGTCTTCGTGCTCGAGGCGAATCCCCGCGCCAGCCGGACAGTGCCCTTCGTCGCCAAGGCGACCGGGGTGCCGCTCGCCATGGTGGCCAGCCGGGTGATGGTCGGACAGACGCTGGACGAGCTGCGCGTCGAAGGCTTGTTGCCACCGGACGCCGTCGAGCGGGTGCGCGTCCTCGACCACGTCAGCGTGAAGGAGGCAGTGCTTCCCTTCGACCGCTTTCCCGGAGTGGACACGCTCCTCGGCCCCGAGATGCGTTCCACCGGGGAAGTCATGGGTGTCGATATCACCTTCGGGCTGGCGTTCGCCAAGAGTCAGATGGCCGCGGGCACCCGGTTGCCCGATTCGGGCACGGTTTTCCTCTCTCTCGCCGACCGGGACAAGCCGGCGGGGTTGGAGGTCGCGCGGCGCATTCAGCGCGCTCGGTTTCTCCATTGCCGCCACGCTCGGCACCGCCGGATACTTGCGCTCGGCAGGCCTCACCGTCGACACGCTGGTGGCCAAGGTCGGAGAGGAGGGGGTGGCATCGGACGCAGTCGACTTGATCGCGCAGGGCAAGGTGCAGCTGGTGGTCAACACCCCACGCGGCCTCGGTCCGCGCGCCGACGGCGCGCACATTCGCACTGCCTCGGTTGCGCACAAGGTGCCGTGCCTCACGACGCTCGCGGCCGCGAGGGCCGCCGCTGCAGGCATGGCTGACGCGCGCGTGCACCCCCTCGAGGTGCGAACCCTGCAGGATCTGCACGCCGTCAGACCGGAGCGGTTGTCATGACGGCGCCCGGCGCCGGTCGCGGCGGCCCAGGAGCCAGCAACGTCCTGGCGACCGAGGTCGGCCGGGTGGTGCTGCCAAACCCCGTCATGACCGCGTCGGGTACATCAGGTCATGGTACTGAGCTCGCGGACTACGGCGTCCTGGCGGACCTGGGCGCGGTGGTGGTCAAGTCGCTGTCGGTCGAGCCGTGGCCGGGGAATCCGGCGCCCCGGGTGCACGAGGTGGGTCCAGGGATGCTCAATAGCGTCGGCTTGCAGGGACCTGGACTTGCGCAGTGGATCGCGTCGGACTTGCCCGGGCTCCACGCTGCGGGTGCGCGTGTCGTCGTGAGCATCTGGGGGAAGAGTGTGGCGGAGTACGCCAGCGCAGCCGAGATCGTGGCAACGGCGGCGGCGGGAGAGCACGGGTCGTGCATTGCCGCGCTCGAGGTCAATGTCAGCTGTCCCAACGTCGAAGACCGCTCGCGGATGTTCGCCCACTCGGCTGAGGCGACCTCGCTCGTCATGGCGGCGACGGCGTGCCGGCTGCCGCGCTGGGCCAAGCTCAGCCCGAACGTGCCTGATGTCGTCGAGATCGCCTCCGGCGCAGTCGAGGGTGGCGCGGACGCCCTGACGCTGGTCAACACGCTGCTCGGCCTGGCGCTCGATCCGGAGTCCGGCCGTCCGGTGCTCGGCGCCGGCGGGGGTGGCCTCTCGGGCGCCGCTGTCCATCCCGTCGCGGTCCGGGCGGTCTGGGAGTGCCGGGCAGCGTTCCCCGAGTTGCCCATCGTCGGCGTGGGTGGGGTCGCGACCGGACTCGACGCGTGTCGAATTGCTCCAGGCCGGCGCCGACGCCGTTCAGGTCGGCACGGCCACCTTCCGGGATCCGAGGGCGCCGTGGAAGGTGCGCAACCAGCTCGCCCGCTGGTGCGCGTCGCACGGCACGACTGTGGGCGAGACACGGTCGGCGGCGCGGCAGCGTGCGCTCGCACGCACTGAAGGCGCTGCTGGAGCGATCGTGTCGGCACCTGGTGCGTCCGCGATGTCGGTCCCGTCCCTGCACCAAGGAGGAAGAGATGGCTGACAGCTTCGGGGACCGCGTCGCGGCGGCGGTGCGCGCCACCGGCCCGCTGTGCGCCGGCATCGATCCCTCGAGTGGGTTGTTGCGGTCGTGGGGCCTGCACGACGATGCCGCCGGCCTGCGCGCGTTCTGTGCCATTTGCGTGGAGGCGTTCGCCGGAGCCGTGGCCGTGGTCAAGCCCCAGGTCGCGTTCTTCGAGCGTCACGGTTCGGCGGGCATGGCCGAGTTGGAACGGATGATCGCGGACGCCACGGCAGCAGGTCTCCTCGTGATCGCGGACGCAAAACGCGGCGACATCGATTCGACGGCCGAGGCCTATGCGGACGCGTGGCTTGGCGACGCAAGCCCACTTGCAGTCGACGCCGTGACCGCGCATCCGTATCTCGGCTTGGGTGCGCTGGCGCCGCTGGTCCGCCGTGCGGCAGCCAACGGTCGCGGCGTGCTCGTGGTGGCACGCAGCTCGAACCCTGAAGGCCGTGAGCTGCAGCGGGCCGTGACCGCCACCGGCACCGGCGTCGAGGACATGCTGCTCACCGAGATCGCCGAGTTGAACGCGTCGCCCGATGTCCCCTCCGGCACGGTGGGTGCAGTGATCGGCGCGACCCTTGAGCCCTCAACCTTCGCGTTACCCCAGCTGGGAGGGGTAATTCTTGCTCCTGGGCTTGGCGCACAAGGGGCCGGGCCCGAGGATGTCGCAGCGCGGTTCGCAGGCTGCCCCGCCGGCACGGTGTTACCGAGCAGTTCCCGGGGGCTCCTCGGTGCCGGACCGGATCCCGACGAGGTGCGACGCGGCGCGCAGTCACTCGTGCGCGAACTGGCAGCGCTGATGGGCTGAAAAGGGAATATGGGTGTGAACGCTCCTGGCAGAGGCGCTATGGTCTCGCCATGCCGCAACCTCCCGCACTCACCCCCGAGCAGCGCGCCGCTGCACTGGAAAAGGCCGCAAGGGTTCGCCGTGAGCGGGCCGAGGTCAAGGACAAACTCAAGATGGGTTCCTTGCAGCTCACGGATCTCCTCACGCAGGCGGACTCCAATGAGACCATTGGCAAGATGAAGGTGGTCTCGGTACTCGAATCCTTGCCTGGACTGGGCAAGGTGAAGGCTCGTCGCCTCATGGAGACGGTCGGCATCAGTGACAGCCGCCGCCTGCAGGGGCTCGGTGCCAAGCAGCGCGAGGCGCTGCTCAAAGAGACTGCGCGCTGAACCCCACGCCGGCGAGCCGCGTATCTTCGTGCTCATCGGCCCCGGCGGGGCCGGCAAGGGCACGGTGGCCGCGGAACTGGTGGAGCAGGATCCGAATCTCTGGCTGAGCCGCAGCTGGACCACTCGGAAGCCACGGCCGGGTGAACGTGAGCGGGCTGCGTATGTCTTCGTGGATCGAGCGACGTTCGAGGACGCGATACAACGAGGCGGCTTCTTCGAATGGGCCGAGTTCCTCGACCACCTGATGGGGACGCCAATCCCCGACCCGCCACCTGGGGCGGACGTCCTTCTCGAGATCGACGTGCAAGGCGCTGAACAGGTCCTCGCCAAACGACCCGACGCCACTGTGATCCTCCTGTTGCCCCCGTCGTCCGAGGTGCAGGCACAGCGCCTGAAAGCCCGTGGGGACAGCGAGGAGCACATCGGTCGTCGCGTTGCGTTGGGGCGCGCTGAGGTCGAGCGGGGAGCCAAAATCGCAGCTCACACGGTGGTCAATGACAGCCTCGATCAGGCGGTGGCCGACTTGACCGCTATAGTTGAGCGGACCCGATCGGCTGCCGCCTGCGCCGAGAACCCGGAGGATTCCTGATGGCCCAAGGCCGCCACACGCTGATGGACCCGCCCATCGAAGATCTATTGGACAAGGTCGACTCCAAGTTCACCCTGGTAGCGCTCGGGTCGGCCCGCGCCCGCCAGGTGAACTCCTACTACAACAGCTTGGGTGAGGGGCTGGGCAAAGTCGTCCCGCCTCAGGTCGCATCGGTGTCGGGCAAGCCGGTGTCGATCGCGTTTGAGGAGATTGCCGCCGGGAAGGCCACGTACACCCGTCCAGACCCGGAGGAGGAGGCTGCGTTGGCGGCGGCCATCGCCGACGCTGCCGAGGCGGGGTTGCTCAAAGAGGGCGAGGGTGAGGGCGCGGTTGTGATCGAGGCCCTCGACCTCGGGGACGAAGACCCGAGCGCAAGCTAGAGCCGGGGCGCAGGGTACGGCGGAGGCCGCTGATGGCCAAGCACCCGGAACCGGAGCTCCCCGAGTGAGCACCGAGCAAAGCACCCGACGCCCGCGTGTCGTCCTGGGCGTGTGCGGCGGCATCGCTGCGTACAAGGCCGTCGAGGTCTGCCGGCGCCTGGTCGATGCCGGCATCCACGTGACGCCCGTGCTGACCGAGGATGCCACGCGGTTCGTGGGTGCGGTGACGTTCTCCGCGCTGGCGTCGGAGCCCGTCCAGCGGTCGCTGTGGGAGGAGTCGTCGCCGATCCCGCACACCCGGCTTGGTCAAGATGCCGATCTCATTGTCGTGGTGCCGGCGACCGCGCACACGATCGCTCGCTATGCGGCCGGCCTCGCGGACGATCTCTTGTGTGCGACCCTGCTCGCGACGCGTGCCCCCGTCATGATCTGCCCGGCCATGCACACCGAGATGTGGGAGCACGCGTCTGTGCGCGACAACCTGGCCCTGCTCGCCCAGCGTGGCGTCGAGATCGTGCCGCCCGAAAGTGGCCGGCTGGCGGGAGGCGATTCGGGCGAGGGCCGGCTCGCCGATCCCGGAGCCATCGTCCACCGCGTGCTCGAACGGCTCGGCACAGTCGGGCGTCGTGATCTGCAGGGTCTGCACGTCGTGGTGAGTTCGGGAGGCACACGTGAACCGATCGACCCGGTGCGCTTCATCACGAACCGGTCCTCGGGCAAGCAAGGAAACGCCCTGGCCGTGGCCGCCGCCCGGCGGGGAGCCACTGTGACGCTCGTCACGTCGTCGCCACTGACGCTGCCACAGGACGTGGGAGCAACGGTGGACCGGGTCGACGTCGAGACCTCTGCGGACATGGAGCACGCGGTCGGAGCTGCGGCCGAGGAGGCCGACGTTGTGATCATGGCTGCCGCGGTGGCCGACTTTCGGCCGAAGCGTGCGGTGGGGAGCAAGCTCTCGAAAGAGGATGGCGTGCCTGAGTTGGTCCTCGAGCCGACGCCCGACATCCTGGCCGGTCTCGGAGCGCGGCGGCGTCCGGGCCAGGTCCTGGTCGGGTTCGCGGCGGAGACGCACGACCCAGTGGAACGTGGGTGGCGCAAGCTCGAGCGCAAGGGAGTCGACCTGCTGGTCGTGAACGACGTGAGCGCACCTGGTGCCGGGTTCGACCACGATACGAACGCCGTGGTAATCCTCGAGGTGGGCGGGGGCACGACGGACATTCCGCTGACATCGAAGGATGCGGTGGCAAATCGGGTACTGGACAGGGCCATCGCCCACTACAAAGAGAAGCGGAGCACCACGTGAAGACGACATTCACTTCGGAGTCGGTCACCGAAGGCCACCCGGACAAGATGGCGGACCAGATCTCCGACGCCGTCCTCGATGCCATGTTGGAGGGAGATCCCTCCAGTCGCGTGGCGTGTGAGACGCTCCTCACGACCGGATTGGTCGTCGTGGCGGGCGAGGTGACCACCTCGACCTACGTCGACATCGCACAGTTGGCGCGCGACACGGTCTGCGCGATCGGTTATGACGACGACGAGTATGGGTTCAACGGCAAGACGTGCGGAGTGCTCGTGTCGCTCGACGCGGAGTCGCCGGACATCGCGCAGGGCGTCGACGCCGCGTTCGAGCTGCGCAGCGGCAAGGGCGGCGAGGACGTGCTCAACGCACAGGGCGCCGGCGACCAGGGGATGATGTTCGGTTACGCCTGCGACGAGACGCCGGACTTGATGCCCCTGCCAATCTGGCTGGCTCACCGGCTGTCTGAACGACTGGCCCAGGTGCGCCGCGCCGCGGCCGTGCCCTACCTGCGGCCGGACGGCAAGACCCAGGTGTCCGTCGTCTACGAAGATGGCCGCCCGGTGCGGATCGACACGGTTCTGATCTCGACCCAGCACGCCAACGGGATCGACCTCGACGAGCAGTTGCGACCCGATCTCATCGAACACGTGATCAATCCGCTGCTGCCGACGGAGCTCGACACCGAGAACCTTCGCATCTACGTGAACCCGACGGGGGTCTTCGAGCTGGGTGGCCCGCACGCCGACACCGGCCTTACGGGGCGCAAGATCATCGTCGACACGTACGGTGGCATGGCCCGGCACGGCGGCGGCGCCTTCTCCGGAAAGGACCCCTCGAAGGTGGACCGTTCGGCTGCGTATGCAGCGCGGCTGGGTGGCCAAGCACGTCGTGGCGGCGGGCGCCGCGGCCAGGTGCGAGGTGCAGGTGGCCTACGCGATCGGCGTGGCCCATCCGGTTTCGTTGTTGGTTGAGACGTTCGGTACCGAAGCGGCCGATCCCACCAAGATTGCCGACGCGGTGCGCGAGCTCTTCGACCTGCGGCCGGCGGCCATCGCGGTGACCTCGACCTGCGCCGACCGATCTACAAGAAAACGGCGGCCTACGGACATTTCGGCCGATCGGACAAGGAGTTCACGTGGGAAGCCACCCCGCGGGTGGACGACCTGCGCGCCGCACTCGGGCTCTGAGCGCCCCCCCGCTCCCCTGAGGGGAGTTGTCGTCGCGTATGGGTGACGACACGATCGTCCACACGGCACCCCCGGACGCCCGGCGTCGCGCCGGTGACCGTTCGGTGCGCGTGCGCACCGAGGTGGCCGCGCTCTCGAAGGCGTTCGACTACGCCGTGCCCGGACTCGTGGTCCCACGACGTGGGCATCGGCACCCGGGTGCGCGTCCCGTTGCACGGCCGCAGTGTGCGGGGATGGGTCGTGGCGGACGACGCGGCAGCGCCCGACGGGGTTGACGTCCTCCCGCTCAAAGTCCTGGCTCGGCTGGGGCCCTCCGCCCAACGTCGTCGACCTGACGGCGTGGGCCTCGTGGCGCTGGGCCGGCCCGCAATCGTTCTTCTTGCGGATCGCGTCACCCGCGGCCACTGTCGTCCGTTCGCTGCCGGCAGCACCCCCCTTTTCCCCGGACCGTCTCCGGCCACGTCGTCACCGATGCCGGCGGTTGCGGTCCCGCCGCCGGGATGGTCGCCGGGATGGTCGTCGGAATGGGAGGAGGTCTGGGCGCAGGGCGGCGCGGCGATGGTGCGGATGCCGCCGGCAACGGACCCGATCGACCTTGTGCTCTCCGTCGTGAGCACGGCCTCTGGCGTCCCTGATGCCGGGAGTGTCCTCGTCCTCGTGCCGGCGACGGGCTGGGCCGAGCGGCTCTCGGCCCGACTCGTGCGGCGCGGGCTATCCCGTCGCGGGCTCGTGGGAGGAGGCGCGTGCGGGATGGCCCGTGGTGATCGGGAGTCGTGCCGCCGCCTGGACCCCCATTCCACGTCTCGCGGCGGCCGTCGTACTCGACGCGCACGACGGTGCCTATCGCGAGGAGAGCGCGCCGACGTACAGCGCGGTCGATGTTGTCTCGAGCGCGCCAGCCGGGACGGGCGCGCCGTGCTTCCTGGCGTCCCCGATCCCGCCGGTGATCCTGGCCGCACGAGAGGAGTCTGCGGACGTTCACGCTGGCCGTGAAGCCAGGAGCGAGCAGGGCTGGCCGGCCTTCGAGGCGAGTGGACCGGCGGGGTGCCGACCCCCGCACCGGCTTGTTCTCCGAGGAGTTCGTCCGGCTGGCCCGTACCGTGCTCGATGACCCAGAGGCCGTCGAGCACGGGGGCCGCTCGTGTGTGTCTACAACCGCACGGGTGGGGCACGGTTGCTTGCTTGCCGGCACTGCGGCGAGTTGGCCCGCTGTACCCGCTGCGGTGCCGCGGCCCAGCAGTCCGCGTGGCGAAGAGGTCTTGCGCTGTCCGCGTTGCGGCGAGTCGCGTCCCGTCGTGTGCGTGAGCTGCGGCCGGCTGCGCATGAAGACGTTGCGCGCCGGTGTGAGCCGGCTGCGCGAGGAGCTCTCGGCCCTGCTCGGGACAGAGGTGGGCGAGGTGGCCGGCGCCGGCGCCTCCGGTGGGGAGCTGGTGCCCGACGCATCCGTCCTCGTGGGGACCGAGGCGGTCCTGCACCGGGTGCGCCGAGCGGCGGCGGTCGTCTTCCTCGACATCGATCTACACCTGCTCGCGCCGCGGTTGTCGGCCACCGAAGAGACCCTCGCGCTCGTCGTGCGCGCCGGGCGCCTGGTCGGGGCGCGGCGGCGGCCCGCCCTGGGCCCGGGTGCAGGCCCAGACCCGGGTGCCGGACCATCCGGTGCTCCGGGCGGTGGCCCTCGGGGAGCCGGTCCCCGTGCTCGACGAAGAAGTGGCCATCCGCCGGGCCTCCGGGCTTCCGCCCTTCGCCGCGCTTGCGTTGGTGAGCGGTGGACTCGCAGGGTCCTTCGTCGACACGCTGGCCCGAGAGCCCGAGGTGGAAAGCGGGACGGTGTCGGTGGCAGCCCTCGGCGAGGACCGGTTCCTCCTGCGGGCGTCCGCTCTACGCCCCGTTGTGCAACGTGCTCGAACGGGCTCCCCGGCCGCCGGGGAGGGGCTTGCGTGTGGAGGTCGACCCCGACACCGTGTGAGCCATGGGAGCCGCCCTGACGCGGGGACGGTCGAATGGAACGGACGCGTATGGCCTCGTCGGTAGGATGGCCCGGTGCCCGGACTTCCGATCCGCCAGTACGGCGACCCCGTCCTGAAGGAACCGACGCGCGACGTCGAGGAGATCGACGCCGCCCTGGCGAGCCTGGTCGAATCAATGATCGAGACCATGTATGACGCGCCGGGGTCGGCCTGGCGGCCAACCAGATCGGCGTGCAGAAACGCCTTTTCGTCTACGACCTGGGCGATGGCGCGCGCACCGTCATCAACCCTCGCATCATCGAGAGCGAGGGGGAGTGGGCCTTCGAGGAGGGCTGCCTCTCGGTGCCCGGACTGAGTTGGGAGATCGTGCGGCCCAACGCCGTGCACCTCGTGGGTCTTGATCTCGACGGGAACGAGGTCTCCGTCGAAGCGATCGAAATCGAGGGCCGCATCTTCCAGCACGAGCTCGACCACCTCGACGGGATCCTGCTGATCGAGCGACTCGACGAGGACCAGCGCAGAGAGGCACTCAAGATCTTGCGAGGTCGCGCGTTGGACCTCGAGCCGTCGGACCCCGACGGGCTGGCCGGGCTCTTTTCGAACTGAGCCGACTGCCGTTTCTCAGGGCGGTGGGCTTGGTCCCCGGGCAGACCCGACCGACGGCTGTCCTACGGTGAGCTGACATGGCTCGCCTGGCGTACCTCGGGACACCCCAGCTGGCGGTGCCGCCGCTGCGCGCCCTTGTTGACGCCGGCCACGACGTGGCGCTGTGCGTCACGCGGCCCGACCGCCGCCGGGGCCGGGGCGGCCAGACCACGCCGAGTCCGGTCAAAGCCGCCGCCGGCGAGCTCGGGATCGCGGTGAGTCACGACATGGACGATCTCCTGGCCGCACGCGTCGAGCTGGCCGTCGTCGTGGCGTTCGGCCGCATCATCCCAGCCCGACTGCTGCAGGAGCTCTCGATGGTGAACCTCCATTTCTCCCTGTTGCCGCGTTGGCGGGGCGCGGCACCCGTCGAGCGCGCGATCCTGGCCGGGGACGACGAAACCGGCGTGTGCCTCATGAAGATCGAAGAGGGGCTCGACAGCGGACCCGTCTACGCGAGCACGGACCGTCCCCATTGACGACGAGGTCACGTTGGACGAGCTGCGCCGGCAGTTGGTTGCCGTCGGGAGCGAGCTCGTCGTCGACGCGCTCGCCCATGGAGTGTCGGGTCTCCCGGTGCCCCAGCCGCAACAGGGTGAGGTCACCATCGCGGAGAAGATCAGCACGGAGGATCTTCACATCCGGTGGGGACGACCGGCGCGGGAGGTGGCGAGGGTGGTGCGCCTGGGGCGGGCGTGGACGACGTTCCGCGGCCGGCGCCTCGGTGTCTCGGACGCCGTTGTCGGTGCTGGCGACGTCGCAGCCGTCGGCAGCGCGCCGGGGACGTTGCACGGTGCGAACGTGTCGACGGGCGAGGGCTCTCTGGTGCTGCGACGGGTCCAGCCTGAGAGCCGTTCCCCCATGTCAGCCGACGAGTGGCTGCGCGGCGTGCGCCCCAAGGACGGCGAGCGTCTCGGGACGGACTAAACATGAGAGCGGTGACCGTGACTCCGATCGACGGGTGGAGCCCTGATCAATACGAGCGCTTCCGCTCGGAGCGCCAGCAGCCTTTCGACGATCTCGTCACGCTGTGCCACCCCGTCCCCGGTGGGCGTGTGGTCGACCTCGGGTGCGGAACCGGTGACCTGACGAAGGTCCTCCACGAGGAGATGCAGGCCAAAGAGACGGTGGGGATCGACTCGTCGCCTGCCATGTTGGCGCGGGCGCAGTCGTCGTTCGCGGAGGTGCCCGGGCTCTCGTTCGTGCAGGGCGACATCGCGAGCTGGCTGGGCGAGGACCTCGACCTCGTGTTCGCCAACGCGTCCTTGCAGTGGATCGACGACCACCTCAACTTGCTCGCGCGCATGCGCACCGCGCTCGGCCGGGATGGGCAGCTTGCATTCCAGGTGCCTGCGAATTACCGCCACCCGTCCCACCTCTTGGCTCAGGAGGTGGCGAACGAACCCCCGTTCATCGATGCGCTGTACGGCGATGTCCCCGAGGACCGAGGTCGTTTCGTCCTTTCTCCCGAGCTCTATGCCGACCTGCTCTACGAACTGGGTGCGAAGGACCAGGTCGTCCGGATGGAGGTCTACGGCCACGAGCTCGAGTCGACGGGCGAAGTGGTGGAGTGGGTGATGGGCACGCTGCTGACGCCCTATCGCACGCGCCTCAGCTCCGAGCTGTTCGACGAGTTCGTCGAGCGTTACCGGGAGCGGCTGATCGAAGAGCTGGGGGAGCGCGAGCCGTATTTCTACGGATTCCGCCGCATCCTCTGCTGGGCGCGCTTCCGCTGAGCGGGGAGACCGGTCGCGTGCAGGCACAGGCCGCCGCCCAGCGCCGGGATCCGGGGCGTGCGGGGGACCTGAGGATCGCGCCGTCGGTGCTCTCGGCCGACTTCGGGATGCTGGCCGAGCAAGTGGGCGAGGTGGCGTCCGCGGCAGATTGGCTGCACGTGGACGTCATGGACGCCCACTTTGTGCCCAACCTGACCATCGGGCCGCCGGTGGTGGCGTCGCTGCGGCGTCACACGCCGCTGTTCTTCGATTGTCACCTCATGATGACCGAGCCCGGCCGTTACCTGAAGGACTTCGCCGATGCCGGCGCCGATGGCTGCACGGTGCACGTCGAGGTGGGCCAGACCGACGAACTGATCGACCAGATGCGCACCCTCGGGCTGCGCGCCGGGCTCGCGCTGAACCCCGACACCCCGTTCGAAGCAGTCCGGCCCTACCTCCATGCGGTGGACCTGGTGCTGTGCATGACCGTGTTCCCCGGCTTCGGAGGCCAGAGCTTCATCGCCGATGTCATGGGCAAGGTTGAGCAGGTGCGCGCCGAGGTCGATGCCGCGTCGCTGGCGGTCGACGTCGAGGTGGACGGCGGCATCGACACCGCGACCGCGCCGGTGGCCGCGGCTGCGGGGGCCAACGTCTTCGTCGCCGGGAGCGCCATCTTCGGGCACGAGCGGCCCTGGGAGGCGGCCGAGGCCATCCGCACCGCGACGGGCCGTGCCGCGCGACGCGCCGGGTGACCGCCCCCCTCCCGTCATGACACTGCCGGCGGGGTGACGGGGCCGGGCGCCGCGCGCCGCGCCGTGGTGGCGGGCGGGGGCATCCTCGGCACCTGGCACGCCCTCGAGCTCGTCGCGTCCGGCTTCGTCGTCGACCACCTCGAGGCCGCCGCGGCGCCAACCGGAGCATCGGTGCGCAACTTCGGGCTCGTCTGGGTGAGCGGGCGGCGCAGCGGCGAGGAGCTCGACGTGGCGCGCCGGTCGCGCCGGCGCTGGGAGGAGATCGGCGCGGTCGTGCCCGGCATCGGGTTCCGACCGACGGGGTCGCTGACCGTGGCACGAGACCAGCGCGAGCGCACGGTCATGGTGGCGTTCGCGGGCCAGCCCGAGGCCGCGGCGCGCCAGATCGAGTTCTTGGAGCCCGACGAGGTGCGTGCGCGCAATCCGGCGGTGGGCGGTGAGACGCTCGGCGCGCTCTGATTGCAGCGAGGACGCGGTGGTCGAACCCCGGCTCGTGCTCGGCGCGCTGCGGGCCCACCTGACCAGCACGGCCGGGCGGCGCTACCGCTTCCACGCGGGCTGCCGCGTCGTGGCGACAGCGCGCCGGGCGCTGGTGGACGCGGCGGGGACACGCTGGGAGGGTGACCTCGCAGTGGTCGCGACGGGCGCCGCCTACGACGACCTGCCCGCGGCACGGGGCGTGGCGGCCAAGCTCCGCCGTGTCCGTTTGCAGATGCTCGAGACGGCGCCGCTTCCCGCCACGCTGACGACAGCACTGGCCGACGCCGACTCGCTGCGCTACTACCCGGCGTACGAGACGGCGCCGCTGGCAGAACTCGGGCCGCAGCACGCGGTCGCGGCCGAGCACCACCTGCAGCTCCTCATGGTGCAGCGTCCCGATGGCGCGTTGACCATCGGCGACACCCACCAGTACGGGGAGCCTTTCGACTTCGCGCTGTGCGAGGACCCGACCACCGAGCTCTTGTCCCGCGCCGAGGCGATACTCGGCACCCGGCTCCCGGCGGTGCGCCGGCGCTGGGACGGGGTCTACGCCCAGTGCGTCGACGGCGCTGTCTGCCTGCGCGAGGAGATCGAGCCCGGGGTCATCGTCGTCACGGGCCCCGGGGGCCGGGGCATGACCTGCGCCCCGGCCATCGCCGCGGACACCCTCGCCGTGGCCGGGGTGACACCGTGATCGGGCCGTACGCGCTGGCCTGCCTCGATATGGCAGGGACGACGGTGCGTGACGACGGCGCGGTGGAAGCCGCGTTCGCCGCCGCGCTCGCCGCCGTCGGCATTGAGGAGCGGAGCGAGCGTCAGGCCGAGGCACAGGTCGTGGTGCGCGAGACCATGGGCTGGTCGAAGGCCGACGTGTTCGCCCGCTTGCTCGATCCGGCCGCCGCCGCGACGGCGACCACGGCGTTCGCCGCGGGCCTACGAGGGCCAGGTCGCAGCGGGCGGGGCGGCCGAGATGCCCGGCGCGCGCGACGTCCTGCGGGCACTGCGTCGGCGCGGCGTCGCCGTGTGCCTCACGACCGGATTCGCACCGTCGACGAGGGACGCGCTCCTCGACGCCCTCGGCTGGCGGGGCGATGTCGACCTGGCATTGTCGCCGGCCGACGTCGGACGGGGCCGTCCCGCGCCCGACATGATTCTCGGGGCCATGGCGCGGCTCGCGCGTACGCGACCCGGCCGCGGTGGTGGTTGTCGGCGACACGGCGAGCGATCTCGAGGCTGGGGCGCGGGCCGGCGCCGGGGCGGTCGTCGGCGTCTTGAGCGGCGCCCACGACGAAGTCGATCCTCCGAGCGGCGCCCCACACCGCGATCATCACCGACGTCACCGAGCTGCTCGGCGTGCTCGAGGGGACGGCGAAGTGAATCACCCCCTTCTGACCTGCCCTTCTCGACAAAAACTGAAACGTGTTCTATAATTGCGCACAGTCAGAGGCGGGGATGCGCCCCGCACGAGGACGTGACCCATGGACGATGTGGAGCACATGCGCCGGGCGATGGCGCTGGCCGCCACGGTCCGTGACCGCACCGCGCCCAACCCCTGGGTGGGCTGTCGTGGTCGTCCCCGGGAACGAGGGAGCGGCGCCGTGCCGGCGAGACCTCCTTCGAGGGTGCGACCGCCCCACCCGGCGGGCCGCACGCCGAGGTGACGGCCCTGGCCGCGGCCGGCGAGTCGGCCCGGGGCGCCACGCTGTACGTGACCCTCGAGCCCTGCGCGCACCAGGGGCGCACGCCCCCGTGCACCGACGCCGATCGTGGCGGCCGGCGTCGCCCGGGTCGTCGTCGGCGTCGAAGACCCCGATCCGCAGGTCGCCGGGCGCGGCATTGCCGGCGCTGCGAGCAGCGGGGATCGAGGTGGAGGTCGGGGTCGCGGCCGACGAGGTCACCGAGCAGCTGGCGCCCTACCTCAAGCACCGGACGACGGGGTGGCCCTGGGTGGTGCTCAAGATGGCGGCCAGCCTGGACGCGCGCACCGCGGCGCCCGACGGGACGAGCCGCTGGATCACCGGTGAGGCGGCGCGCCGCGACGTCCACCGGCTGCGGGCCAGCTCCGACGCCGTGCTCGTGGGCGCGGGCACCGTGCGGGCCGATGACCCCGAGTTGACGGTCCGCCTCGACGACGGCGTCGAGCGGTCCCAGCCGCTGCGCGTCGTGCTCGGCACGGTGCCGAGCGACGCCCGGGTGCAGCCGGCACTCGAGCTCTCGGGCGACCTCGCCGGCGTCTTGAGCGAGCTCGGCCGCCGCGGCGTGCTCCAGCTGCTCGTCGAGGGCGGGCCGACGGTGGCCCACGACTTCCATGCCGCCGGGCTGGTCGACCGCTACGTCGTGTACCTGGCGCCGGTCTTCTTCGGGGGCGACGACGCCCGTCCGCTCTTTGCCGGCCACGGGGCTGGCACAATTGGCGATGTGTGGAAGGGCAGGCTGATCTCCGTGGAGCGTCTCGGAGAGGACCTGCGCCTGGAGGTGGCGGCCTGATGGGATTCTCGACGGTGCAAGAGGCGATTGACGGCATCGGCCGCCTGGGCATGGCCGTCGTCGTCGACGACGAGGACCGGGAGAACGAGGGTGACCTGGTCATGGCGGCCGAGGCGGCCACGGCGGAGCACATCGCGTTCTTCCTGACCCACACCTCGGGCGTCATCTGCGTGCCGTTGCTGCCGGAGCGGGCCGACCTGCTCGACCTGCCCCTCATGGTCACGGCCAACACGGAGGCGCAGCGCACCGCCTTCACGGTCAGCGTCGACTACCGCCACGGGACGACCACCGGGATCTCCGCCGCTGACCGCGCCGCCACCATCGCAGCGCTCATCGATCCCTCGACGCGACCGAACGACCTGAACCGGCCCGGGTCACATCTTCCCGCTGCGCTACCGCACGGGCGGGGTGCTCAAGCGCGCCGGCCACACCGAGGCCACGGTGGACCTCGCCCGCGCCGCCGGTCTGTCGCCGGCGGGCGTGCTCTGCGAGATCGTCACCGAGGACAAGTCCGAGATGGCCCGGCTGCCCGACCTCGAGCGCTTCGCCAAGAAGTACGACCTTCCACTCATCTCCATCGCGGACCTCATCCGCTACCGGCGTCAGAACGAGAAGCTCGTGCGTCTGGTCTCCGAGGCGCGTATCCCGGCGACGGGCCGCGAATTCCGGGCCCTGGTGTACGAGTCGGTCCTCGACAACGAGCAGCACCTCGCGCTGGTCATGGGCGACGTGGCGGGCACCGAGGACGTGCTGGTGCGCGTGCACTCGGAGTGCCTGACCGGCGACGTCTTCGGCTCGCTCCGGTGCGACTGCGGGCCCCAGCTGCACGCGGCGCTCGACCTGATTGAGCAGGAGGGGCGAGGCGTCCTGATCTACCTGCGCGGCCACGAGGGGCGAGGCATCGGCCTCGGCCACAAGATCCGGGCGTACCAGCTGCAAGAGGAGGGCCACGACACCGTCGACGCCAACTTGCAGCAGGGCCTTCCCGTCGACAGCCGGGAATACGGGATCGGGGCCCAGATGCTCGTCGACCTCGGCGTCACGACCATGCGACTCATGACGAACAACCCCGTCAAGTACGGCGGGCTCGAGGGTTTCGGCCTCGACATCACCGAGCGCGTCCCGCTGCAGGCCTCGCCCAACCCGGAGAACATCGCGTACCTGCGCACCAAGCGGGAGCGGATGGGTCACCTGCTGCACGGGCTCGACGACGTCCTGTGACGGCCCAGTCCGCCGATGGCCCAGTCCGCCTGATGCCGCCCAGCCCCGCCTGATGGCCGGCTCCGATCTGGCGCCGCTCCCCGCGGGCGCGCTCGACGACGTCGGCACCCGGGTGGGCACCCAGCTCGAGGGTGTGCACAACGGCACGGGGCTGCGCTTCGGCATCGCGTGCGCGCGCTTCAACGGTGGCATCACGCTGCGGCTGCTCGACGGGCGCGCTCGACGCCCTCGCCGAGGCCGGGACCGACCGGCGTGACCTCACGGTGGCCTGGGCGCCCGGGGCGTTCGAGCTTCCCCTCGTCGCCCAGGCGTTCGCGCGGGCGGGAAAGGTCGACGCCGTGCTCTGCTTCGGGGCGGTCGTCCGCGGCGACACCGGGCACTACGACCTCGTGGCGGGGGAGTGCGCGTCGGGGATCCAGCAGGTGCAACTTGCGACCGGGGTCCCCGTCGTCTTCGGCGTGCTCACCACCGAGACCCTCGACGCAGGCGCTCGAGCGCTCCGAGCCCGACGACACCAACAAGGGTCGCGAAGCGGCATTGACCGGCATCGAGATGGTGCGCCTGCTGCGCAGCGGCCCGCTCTCCTGCGCGGTTCCGCGGTTCTGCGGCTCCGCGGTTCGGCGTTCCCTGGCGCCGACCGCGTGAGGACGACGGCGTCCGAGGTCAGCTGCGCGGTACAAGATCAGCTGCGTGCAGCGATAGGACGCCATCAGGCGTTCGGTGGTCTCGTTCGTCACGGTGGCGTCCCAGACCTGTGTCGTGCGGCCGGTGTGCAGCGGCGAAGCCGTCGCCACGACGCGGTCGCCCTCGGTGGCGCTCGAGATGAAGTTGGCCGAGCAGTCGACGGTGGTGAAGCTCGTGGCTCCCTCCGGCCAGTGGTGGCTCACGCCGAAGGCGCACAGCGCGTCGGCCAGCGTGAGCACGACCGGGGCCCACAGGTAGCCGGTCCCTGCGATGAGCGGATGGGTGACGGTCAGGCGGGCGACGGGGTCGTTGCCCGTCGCCGACGTCAGGGATCTCGATGCCCAGCAGGTTCAAGAAGTTGTACACGTCGTAGGGGGGTGGCACCGGCCCAGCATGCCCGACCGCGAGCAAGGCCGAGGGCGAGGGCGAGGCCGAACGCCTCGGCGCGACCCCGTTCGGCGGGTCTGCGAAGATCTAGGCCCATGCTCCGCCTCGTCCTGCCCAAGGGCTCGCTCGAACGCGCCACCATGCAGCTCTTCGAGGACGCCGACCTGGCCGTCAACCGTGCTTCGGATGTGGCCTACCGCGGCCACCATCGCGGATCCCCGCATCAGCGAGGTGCGCATCCTGCGACCGCAGGAGATCCCCGTCTACGTCGCCGACGGGCTCTTCGACCTCGGCATCACCGGGCGCGACTGCATCGAGGAGCGGGGGAGCGAGGTCGTCTCGCTGGGCGAGCTGGCGTACTCGAAGGTGACCTCGAACCCGGCCCGTGTCGTGCTGGCCGTCGGAGCCGATTCCCCGGCGTCGTCGCTGGCCGAGCTCGCGGCGACGGTCTCGGCGCGACCGGGCCGGCTCCGCGTCAGCACCGAGTACCCCGAGCTGACCCGCCGGGCGTTCGCCGCCCACGGGATCGACGCCGACATCGCCATGTCCTACGGCGCCACCGAGGCCAAGGTGCCCGACATCGCCGACGCGGTCGTCGACATGACCGAGACGGGCAGCGCGCTGCGTGCCGCCGGCCTCAAGGTGATCGAGACGCTGCTCGTCTCGCACACCGAGCTCATCGCCAACCCCGCGTCGGCCGCGGATGCCGGCAAGCGCCATGCCATGGAGCAGATCCTCACGCTGCTGCAGGGCACGCTCGAGGCACGCGGCAAGGTGCTCGTGAAGCTCAACGTCTCGGCCGAGAACCTCGAAGCCGTGCTCGCCGCCCTGCCTTCCATGCGCGCGCCGACGATCTCGGAGCTCTCGGGCGGCGGCGCCTTCGCGCTCGAGGCGGTCGTGGCCAAGTCCGACATCAACATCCTCATCCCGGCGCTGCGCGACCACGGCGCGACCGACATCTTGGAGATCCCGCTGTCCAAGATCGTCCATTGACGTGGGCTGCCCCGCCGGTGGCGCCGGACCCCGCCTCGGGCGCGTGACCACCTTCGACGCCCGACGCGGCGTCGGCACCGTCACCGGTGCCGACGGCACGACCTACGGCTTCCATGCCACGGCGATCGCCGACGGCAGCCGCCGCGTCGACGAAGGTGCGTCGGTGGCCTTCACCGTGGCCCCAGGCCACGGGGGCCGCTACGAGGCGCGGTCGCTGGCGGTGGTCGCCGCGCCGGAGGGCTGAGAGTCCCACCAGCGTCCGGCGTAGGCGCGGGCGAAGACTTCGAGCGCGGCGTCGACGCCGGCGCGGTCGCCGGTGGCCAGGAGGTCGAGCAGCAGCCCGCGCACGACGGCGAGGCCGAGGCGGGCGTGCGGCCGGGCGATGTCGGGCGGGACGCCGGCGGCCACCGACAGTGCGACGTTTGCCTCGAGCCATGCCTCGAGCTCACCTTCGAGCAAGGGCCGCGCCGCGTCGTCGCCCTGGAGCGCCCGGGCGTAGAGCGCGAAGAAGAGGCGTTCGAAGCCGGCCAGCGCAGGGTCGGCGACGTAGGCCCACATGCGCCGGACCACCTCGTCGGTCGCCCCGCCGGCGTCGGTGCCGATGTCCTGGGCGACACCGGCGAGGACCGACTGGGTGCGCGCCTCGACGCCCTGCACCACCGCCAGCAGCAGGCCCTCCTTGGAGCCGAAGTGGTACAGCAGCATGCGGTGGCTGGTGCCCGTGGCGTCGGCGATGTGCCGCAGGCTCTGGTCGGCCAGCCCCTCGTCGGTGAAGTGGTCGATCACGGCATCGAGCAGGCGCTCCTTGGCCGATTGCGCCGCGGCCGCGTCCGCGCGATTGGCGCATCATGTACCAAATGGTACATGTCAGGCGGCGGCGACCGAGAGGAGGCCGCGATGGCACAGCAGGTGATCGAGCGGACGGCGACGACGACGCGGACCCGGCCGCCGTCTACGCGCTCCTGGCAGACGGGGCGACCTGGCCCGATGGTCGCCGATCGGCTCCTTCGAGCTCCTCGAGCCCGGTGACGGGTCGCCCGAAGGTCTCGGCGCCGTGCGGCTGTTCACGACGGGCCGTCACGGCAGCCGCGAGCGGGTGGTCGAGCGGCGTAGCCGGGCGAGCTCTTCGCCTACGTGCTCGAAGCAGGCCTTGCGCTGCGCGACTACAAGGCCGTGGTCACGCTGCGCGCCGGCCGGGCGGCGGGACCACCATCACCTGGCGCTCGACGTTCCGGGCCAAGGTGCCCGGCACCGGCGGGATCTACCGCCGCCAGCTGGGCACCTTCATCGGCCAGACCGTCGAGGGACTGGCCGCCGCTGTCGCCCGGGCCCCGCTGCCCGAGCGTCTAAGTCCCGTCGCCCGCGTCCTCGGCGGCCGTGCTCTCCGAGGCGCTGTGCTCGGCGCCCTCGAGGCGGACGTAGGCCAGCCGCAGCTGGGAGAGCGACTCGAGCGAGCGCGGGTTCGGCCTCCCCGAGCCGCCCGCGTAGCCCGTCGAGGAGGGCGCCCAGGCCGTCTATGGCGAGGCGGGCCTCGAAGAGCTCGGCGGGGTCTGGGAGAGGTAGATGGCGGCCAGCTCGAAGAGCCCGTAGGCAGTGGTTGGCCACCACGACCTCGGCCGGCGTGTTGGCCAGCTGGGCCCGCATGGCGTCGACCGCGGCCTGGGCCTCCGCGTCGGTCGGGCCTCGTGACGTCGGTGTCGCCCCCGGGGGGTTGAACGGCTGACGGAGGCGGCGTCGGCCTCCTCCTTCTTGGGAAAATGCTCACCCGACGGTGTCCAGAGGCTGCTCATGCTGGTACTGTAGGCAGCCTTGACTACATGGAAGCGGGGCCCCCACTGAGCGGCCTCCACCTGGCCACCCCTCCGCAGCAGCGGTGTGCATCGTGCGCCAGGTCGATCGCCCTTCGGGCGCGGGCCCTGCCCGCATGGTCGACCCCGCTCCACCGATTGGCTTGCGGAAGGACCGCGGCCCGAGTGAGAGGTGTGATGACGCATCGTCGCTGAAACCACAACTGAGCATCGGATCAACGACCGAATCCGTGCCCGTGAAGTCCGGCTCGTGGACCCCGACGGTGCGCAACTAGGCATCAAGCCGCTCCCCGAGGCCTTGGCGATCGCCAAGGAGCTCGATCTCGATCTCGTCGAGGTGGCTCCCATGGCCAATCCGCCCGTGTGCCGGATCATGGACTTCGGGAAGTTCAAGTTCGACGAGGCCCAAAAGGCCAAGGAGAGCCGGCGCAAGGCGGTCCACGTCGGGATCAAGGAGATGAAGTACCGGCCGAAGATCGGGCCCGGCGACTTCGACACCAAGACCCGGCAGGTGGGCAAGTTCTTGAACGAGGGTCACAAGGTCAAGATCACGATCATGTTCCGGGGCCGTGAGGTGTACCACCCCGAGCACGGAAAGCGGATCCTCGATCGCATCGCCGAGCAGATGGAGGGCCTGGCCAAGGTGGAGGCCGAGCCCAAGCTCGACAACCGAAACATGATCATGGTGCTCGCCCCCGACAAGCGGGCCCGCCAGGCTGCGCAGTCCAGGGCCTCGAACCAGCAGCGGACCGGGAAGGCAGGCGCGGCGGACAACGCCGGGAGTGCCGGGACCAGTGCCGAGGCGAGCGCAGACGCCACCAACGGTGCGGATGCGGGAGCCGGTTCGGGGTCATCTGGGAATGGGAGTGCACCGCCGGCCGAGCAGGCGGCCGGGACCACCCCGGCGGCGAGCGGCAACGGTGCGAACGGGGCCACAGGGTCACGAGGGGTCAGCGAGGCGAGCGAAGTCGCCGCATCAGCCGAAGAGGGATGACGTAATGCCGAAGATGAAGACCGACCGGGGCGCTGCCAAGCGGATCAAGGTGACGGGCAGCGGCAGGCTGCGCCGGCGCAAGGCGTTCCGCTCGCATCTGCTCGAGAAGAAGTCGAGCGTGCGGACCCGCCGGCTCGGCCGCGAGTCCGACATCGCCAAGGCAGATGAGAAGGCGACGCGGAGGATGCTCGGCATCTGAGCATTCCGGCCCCGTGTTGCTCGGGCCGCACGACGCACCACCCGACCGAAACCAACGATCCGACCGGCCCGTCCGGTCCGACCGACCGCTGAAGACCCCGAAGATTCCGAAGAGAGGAGCACCCCGATGGCCAGAGTGAAGCGAGCCGTCCACGGCCGCAAGCACCACCGCGCTGTCCTCGAGCAGGCGAAGGGGTACTACGGCAACAAGAGCCGTTCCTACAGGGCTGCCAACGAGCAGCTCATGCACTCGATGCAGTACGCCTACCGGGACCGGCGGGCCCGCAAGGGCGACTTTCGCAAGTTGTGGATCCAGCGGATCAACGCGGGGGCCCGCCAGCACGGGTTGAGCTACAGCCGCATGATCAACGGGCTGCACCTGGCCGGCGTCGACGTCGACCGCAAGGTGCTGGCGGACCTGGCCGTGAGCGATTCCGCCGCCTTCGCCGCGCTCGTCGAGACGGCGCAGACCGCATTGGCGTCGTCGTCGGAGTCGTCGTCGGCGGCCGTGGCTGAGGTCGCTTCCTGAACCAGGGGCTCGCCTTCACGCACCGGCGGGTCCGCCGGCTGCGCGGGTTGTTGCAAAAACGTTCGGCGCGCTGGACTGAGCGCGCCTTCGTCGCAGAGGGCGCCGAGCTGATCCGCTGCGCGCTCGATGCGGAGGCACCGATCGAGTCCGTCTACGTCGCGCCCGAGGGCGCCGACGACGGCGCCACCCAGGACGTGTCTCGCCGTGCGAGCGCGGCGGGGGCGCGCGTGTTCCCGCTGGCCCCAGGCGTGCTGGAGCGGGTGGCCGACACCGTGACGCCCCAGCCGGTCCTCGCCGTGTTGCCCATGCTGCCGATGCTCGACGAGTCGGGTGAGGGCGCAGAGGTGTGGCGTCCCCTGGTTCGTCCGGGCGCGTTGCTGGTGGTGCTGGTCGACGTGCGAGACCCGGGCAACGCCGGCACCGTGCTGCGGGCCGTCGACGCCTCGGGCTCGACGGCCGTCGTCTACGCCGCCGACTCGGTCGATCCCTACAACCCCAAGACGGTGCGGGCCTCGGCCGGCTCCATCTTCCATGTCCCGCTCGCGGTGCGGCACGAGCCGCTGGCACTGGCCGCCGAGCTGTCCGACGGCGGGGTTCCGCACCATGGCCACCGTGGTGCGTGCCGGCGACGACTACGCCGCGCTCGACTGGTCCGTGCCGACGGCGCTGTTCCTCGGCAATGAGTCCTCGGGACTCGACCCTGCGCTGGGTGGCGCGCTGGGTGGATCCCTCGCCATCCCGATGGCAGGTCGGGCCGAGTCCCTCAACGTGGGCGTGGCGAGCGCAGTGGTCTGCTTCGAAGCCTTCCGCCAACGCCGGGGTGGTGGTCCCGGGCCACGTAGCATTTCGGATGGCGGAACGACGCGACATGGTGACTGACAACGTGGAACTCGACAGTGAGGGCATCGCCGGAGACGGCGAGCGGGCGATCGCGGGCGCAGCGTCGACCGAGGCGCTCGCCCAGGTCGAGACGGAGTACCTGGGCAAGCGTTCGGCGCTGACACGTGCGCACCGGACGCTGGGGGGCCTCGATCCCGAGGCGCGCAAGGAGGCCGGCCGGCTGCTCAACGAGGTGCGGGCGCGGCTCGAATTGCAGCTGGCGGCGCGCCGCGCCGAGCTGGCCGAGGCCGAGCGGGCCGCGTCGCTGCAGGCGGACCGTCTCGACCTGACCGAGGTGATCCCCGCCAAGGTGCTGGCGGCACTGTCGCGAGGCCACCTCCACCTCGTGACGCAAGCCCGCGACGAGCTCGAGGACGTCTTCGTGGGCATGGGCTTCACCGTCGCCGAGGGGCCCGAGGCCGAATCGGACTGGTACAACTTCGAAGCCCTCAACATGCCGCCCGCCCACCCGGCACGCGGCATGTACGACACCATGTACCTCGACATCGGCGAACCCGAGACGGTGCTGTTGCGTACGCACACCTCGCCGGTGCAGATCCACCTCATGGAAGACGCGGTGCGGAACGGCACGCTGCCCATTCACGCGGTGATGCCGGGCAAGTGCTTCCGCCTCGACACCCCCGACGCCCGGCACCTCCCCGTGTTCAACCAGATCGAGGGGCTCGTGGTCGACCACGGCGTTACCTTCGGCGACCTCGCCGGGACCATTCAGGTCTTCACCGAGGCCTACTTCGGTCCGGGTATGCAATCGCGCCTGCGCCCGGCCTATTTCCCCTTCACCGAGCCCTCGGCCGAATTCGAGATCACCTGCACGCTGTGCCTGGGCGAGGGGTGCCGGACGTGCTCGCACACGGGATGGATCGAGCTCGGCGGGTGCGGCATGGTCGATCCCGCCGTCTTCGCCGCCGTCGGGATCGACGCGGACGAGTGGTCGGGCTTTGCGTTCGGCTTCGGTATCGACCGTCTGGCCCAGATGCGACACGCCGTGCCCGACATGCGCTCCTTCATGGAGAACGACATCCGCTTCCTCTCGCAGTTCTGACAGTGCCCTCCAACCGGCTCACCACGTAAGGATCCTTCGACGACCGTGCGCGCACCGCTCAGCTGGCTCCGTGACTTCGCTCCCTTCCCCGACGACATCGGGTCGCTGCGCGACGCGCTCGACGACCTGGGCCTCGTGGTCGAAGCGGTGGAACACGTGGGCGAGGGGCTCGGCGACGTCGTGGTCAGCCGCGTCCTCGAGATCCGTCCGATTGAGGGAGCCGACAAGATCCGCCTCGTGGTGGTCGACGCCGGAGCGGACCCGCTCGAGATCGTGTGCGGCGCACACAACTTCGCGGTGGGGGACCGGGTGCCGCTGGCGCCGGTGGGGTCGATCCTGCCGGGTGGCTTCGAGATCGCTCGCCGCAAGATGCGTGGCCTGTGGTCCAACGGCATGTTGTGCTCGGGCAAGGAGCTCGGGCTCTCCGACGACGGTGCGGGACTGCTGATCCTCGGCGACGAGGCACGCGGCGAGCCGGGCACGCCGCTGATGGACGCGCTCGGGCTCGAGCCCGACGTCGTCTTCGACATCACGGTGGAGGGCAACCGACCGGACGCGTGGAGCATGACGGGGATCGCGCGCGACCTGGCCGGCCGCTTCGGGCTGCCCTTCGTCGCGCCCGAACCGCCTGAGCCCCCGCCGAGCGGCCGGCCGGTGGAGTCGGCCGCGTCGGCCTCGGTGGACTCGCTCGAGCTGTGCCCCCGCCTGACGGTGACCGTGCTCGACGGGGTGACCGTCGGTCCGTCACCGCAGTGGATCGCCCGCCGGCTCCTGCTTGCCGGCATGCGCCCCATCAACAACGTGGTCGACGCCTCGAACTACGTCATGCTCGAGCTCGGGCAGCCCACCCACCCCTACGACCTGGCGCGGCTGCCCGGGCGCGGGCTGTCGGTGCGGCGGGCGCAGCCGGGGGAGACCGTCCAGACGCTCGACGGCGTGTCACGGACCGTGGGCGTGCAGGGCCGCAGCCTCGGGGACACCGGCGAGGACTGTCTCATCTGCGACGCCGAGGGAACACCGGTCGGCATCGGCGGCATCATGGGCGGTGCCTCCTCGGAGATCGGGCCCGCCACGTCTGAGGTCTTGCTGGAAGCCGCGTACTTCACACCGATGGCGGTCGCGCGCACGTCCAAGCGGCTCGGCTTGCGCACCGAGGCCTCCGCGCGCTTTGAGCGTGGGTGCGACCCGTGGGCGATTGAGCCGTCGGTGCAACGGTTCTGCCAGCTGTTGGCCGAGAGCGTCCCCGCGCTGCGCGTGGCCAACGGCATGCTCGACGTACGCGGTGAGGTGCCCGAGCCCTTCGTGGTGTCGGTGCCCATTGCGCGCGTGCAGCGCCAGATCGGGGTGGACCTCACTGCAGATCAGATCACCCGCTTGCTGGAGCCGATCGGCTTCACGGTGCTCGAGGAGGTGGCCGCCGGGGCGACGGGATCGGCTGGCTCGGGAGCCCCGTCGGGCACGGGCCTGGCCGGCGGGCATGTCACGGTGCTGGTGCCGACCAACCGGCCCGACGTGCGGCACGAGCCCTATGGCGTCGACGACGTCATTGAAGAGATCGCGCGTACCCTCGGCTACAGCAACGTCCCGCGGCACGTCCCGACCTGGCCTCAGCCCGGCGGCCTCACGTCGCTGCAGCGGTCGCGCCGCGGGATCAAGGACGTCCTTGTGGGGCTCGGCGCAGCTGAGGGCTGGACCGACACCTTCGTGTCGGCCGCTGCAGACGCCGACGTGGGCTTGAGCGGTGAGGCCGTGCGGGTCTCGAACCCGCTCGACGCAGAGAAGCCGTTCCTGCGTCGGTCGCTCATGCCCGGTCTTCTCGGCGCCCTGTCGTACAACGCAAGCCGCCGACAAGGTGACATCCGCCTCTTCGAGGTGGGCGACGTGTTCTCGCACCCCGGCGAGGGCTCGCCACGCGTTGTCGAGCGAGCGGGCGCAGGGGGTGCGGAACGAGCGGAGCTCCCGGGCGAGCGCGAGCTGCTCTCGGCTGTCTTCGCCCGCGACGGTGACGACGCGCGCACCGCCGTCGCCGCCTGGCATGTGCTGGCCGAGACGCTGCGCCTGGACGGCGTCCGCCTGCGACCACCCCGCGACGGGGACGCCGTTGCCGCGGCGGGCGGCGCCGAGGCGGGCGGCGCCGAGGCGGTGCTCCCCGGCCTGCATCCCACCCGCTCGGCGCGCTTGGTGGCGCGTGATGTCTCCGGGAAGGAGGTCATCGTCGGGGCGGTCGGCGAGATCGACCCCGCGGTGGCGGCCACCTTCGGGCTCACCCACGTCGCCGGCGGGGGATCGGAGGCGCAGCGCGTCGGCTGGCTCGAGGTGGATCTCGGCGTGCTCTTCGACGAGCGGCGCGTGCCGCGGCGGGTGATGGTGGTGGGAGCGGTCAGCCGGTTCCCGTCCTCGGACATCGACCTGGCCTTCGTGGTGGCCGATGCATACCCCGCCGACGCCGTCGGCGACACGTTGCGCCGCGCGGCCGGAGACCTGCTCGAATCGGTGCGCCTCTTCGACGTGTACCGCGGCCCAGGGATCGACGACGGCTCGCGCAGCCTTGCCTACCGGTTGCGCTTCTGCTCGCCTGAGCGAACGCTGACCGACGAGGAAGTTGGCGCGTTGCGGACCGACTGCATCGAAGCCGTCGAGACGGAGTACGGCGCGGCCCTCCGCTGAGGCACTACCGGATTGCCATCCTCCGTGGCATGGTTGACCGATGGAGGTGCGCCGGATCGACCCCGAAGACGACGCGGGGCTCGCCGAGTCGTCCGACGTGCTGCGTGCGTCGGACAGGGACATGTGGCCCGACGTCGCCGGGTTCACCCTGCGCGACATCCGCGCCTTCGCCCGATTTCGTGGGACCACCCGGCGCTACGAACTCCTGGCGGCAGCGGAGCCGGGTGGGCCGATACTCGGTGTCGGCCTGGTCGAGCGGTCATTGCGGGACAACCTCCACGCCATGGAGGTGACGGTCGCCGTGCATCCCTCTCAGCGTCGCCGGGGTGTGGGCACCGCGCTCGTCGAGGCCATGGGGGAGCGTGCGACCGCAGACGGGCGCCAGGTCCTCAACTCCATCGTCGACGTACCGACGGCAGTGGCGGCGGACCATCCGTCGCGGGCGTTTGCGGCGAAAGTGGGCTTCGTCCCCACGTTGGCGGGGAATTTGCGGCATCTCGCCCTCCCGGTCGACCCGACCCGGCTCGACTCGCTCCGCGCCATCGTGGCCGGCGCACGAGATGCCGGTGACTACCGCACGCTGACCTTCGACGCGCCGTGGCCCGCAGAGTTCGTCGACGACGAGTGTGAGCTGCTGCGGCGCATGTCGACGGACGAGCCCGCCGGCGACAGCGCGCGTGAAGAGGAATTCTGGGACGCGGAGCGACTGCGTGAGCACGAGGAGCTCCGGGTCGCCCGCGGCACCTCGAAGCTCGTCGCCGTCGTGCAGCACCTGCCGTCGAGCCGGCTCGTGGCCATGAGCGAGCTGCTGCTGGCCCATGACACGCCGGACCAGGCCTGGCAGCTGATCACCGTCGTGCACCCTGCGCACCGCGGCCACCGTCTCGGGCTCGCCGTGAAGATCGCCAACCTCGATGCGCTGACGGCGCGCGGCCCTGCCGTCCGCCTGATCGTCACGGGCAACGCGGCAGTCAACGCACCGATGATCGCCGTCAACGACATGCTCGGCTTCGAGGTGGTCGGCGAGGGGATGTTCTGGCAGAAGAATCTGCGGCCGGCTTGAGGGGTGCCGACGTGCGATCCCGGCCCTCTTGCGCACGGATCCCGAATGTTTATGCGGATTCATGTATACTGATGCGATGAAAGCCGGGATCGTCGGAGCCTCGGGATACACCGGGGCAGAGCTGCTGCGTCTTCTTGCGGCTCATCCCACCTTCGAGGTCGCCGTCGCCACGGCGCACACGAACGCCGGTCAGGCGGTGGGTGCTCACACCCCCTCGCTCGCCGCGGCGTACCCCGGACTGGCGTACGAGGAGAACGACCCGGCGTTGTTCGACGGACTCGACCTTGTGTTCTGTGCCCTGCCGCACGGCGAGTCACAGCGCATCGTCCCCGATCTGCGCGGGCGGGTGGGCCTCCTCGTCGACCTGGCCGCCGACTTCCGCCTGCGCGACGCCACCCTCTACCCGGCCTGGTACGGAGACGACCACGTCGCGCCGGACCTCCTTGCCGAGGCCGCCTACGGGTTACCCGAGCTGTTCCGGGCGCCACTCGAGGGGGCCACGCTCGTGGCCGCGGCGGGGTGCTACCCGACAGCGGCGGGACTCGCGCTCGCACCGCTGGTCAGGCGCGGGGTGGTCGCATCCGAGGGCATCGTGGTCGACGCCGCGTCAGGGGTCTCCGGCGCCGGCCGCGGGCTCAAGGAGTCGCTGCACTTCGGCACCGTGGACGAGGACTTCACCGCCTACGGCCTGCTCACGCATCGCCACACGCCCGAGATGGAGCAGATCCTCGGATCCGGGGCGACCGTGCTGTTCACCCCACACCTGGCTCCCATGGTGCGGGGCATCCTCGCCACCTGTTACAGCCGGCCTGCCCCAGGCGGGCCGGCCCTCTCGACGGCCGTCGTGATGGACGTGCTGCACGAGGCCTACGACGACGAGCCGTTCGTCGTCGTGACACACGACCCGCCCTCGACCAAGGCGACTGCCGGCTCGAATGTCGCTCACGTGACGGCGAGAGTCGACCCGCGCACGGGGTGGGTCGTGACGCTGTGCGCCCTCGACAACCTGGTTAAAGGTGCGTCGGGCCAGGCGATTCAGTGCGCCAACGCCGCCCTCGGGCTCCCCGAGACCGCCGGGCTCCCGCTCGCCGGGATCTTCCCGTGAGCGTCACCGCTCCGCGGGGCTTCGTCGCGGTGGGGGGCTTCGCGGGCATTAAGGCGGGCGAGGTGCCCGACGTCGCGCTGGTGGCGACCGCCGACGGTCGTGCCGTGCCGGCAGCCGGGGTGTTCACCGCCAACCTCGCCGCTGCGGCGCCCGTCCAGGTGAGTCGGGCCCACCTCGCAGCGACCGGTGGCCGCGCCGCAGGCGTGATCCTCACGTCGGGCAACGCCAACGCTGCGACCGGCGCCGGCGGCCGGGCCGCCGCCGAGCGGCTCTGCGTCGCGGTGGCCGGAGACATCGGCGCCACGGCCGAGGAGATCCTGGTGTGCCAGACCGGGTTGATCGGGATCCCGTTCCCCATCGACACGGTCATGCCCGAGATCGAGCCCATCGTGATGGCGCGGCGCGACGGCCAGGAGGCGGCTTCACAAGCAGCTCGGGCCATCATGACGACCGACACGGTGCCCAAGCAGGTCGTGGTGGTGGGCGACGGGTTCAGCGTCGGCGGCATGGCCAAGGGCGCTGCGATGCTGGCGCCCAACATGGCGACGATGCTCGCGGTCTGCACGACCGACGCCGCGGTCGACGCCCAGACCTTGCAGCAGGCACTGCGTGACGCCGTCGCCTCCTCCTTCAACGCAATCACGGTCGACGGCAGCACCTCGACCAACGACACCGTGCTGGTGCTGGCCAGCGGTCTGGGCACGAGCCCCACACCCGACGCGTTGACGAAGATCCTGACCGAGGCGTGCCAGTCCTTGGCCGAGCAGATGGTGGCGGACGCCGAGGGTGCGACGAAGGTCGCGCACGTCCGTGTGCCGCGGCGCCACCAGTGACGAGGCCGCGCACATCGCGGCGCGCAAGGTGGCCGACTCCATGCTCGTGCAGTGTTCGCTGTTCGGCGAGGACCCCTATTGGGGCCGCATCGTGTCCGAGCTCGGGTCGGCCGGAACGCCGTTCGACATCGACCGGGTCTCGGTGGCCTACGGCGGCACCCTGGTGTGCGCCGCCGGCGAGGCGGTGGCCCATGACGCCGCGGCCGTCGCCGCCCACATGGCGGAACGACATGTCGAGATCGAGTGCGACCTGGGACTGGGTCTAGGCGATGCCGTGGTCCTCGGCACCGACCTGGGCTACGGCTACATCGACGAGAACCGGACGACGTCGTGAGCACGCCGGAGAAGCTGCCGGTGCCGCCGCGCGTCACTCGGGCCCAGAAGGCGGCGGCGGAGAACACAGCGTCGGTACTCGTCGAGGCCTTGCCGTACATCCGCCGCTTCTGGGAGAAGATCGTGGTCGTCAAGTACGGCGGCAACGCGCTGCATGTCTCCGACGGCGAGGAGGGCGCCGACCCGTTGGCCTCCTTCGCGCAGGACGTGGTCCTTATGCGCGCCGTCGGCATGTTGCCGGTGGTGGTGCACGGGGGAGGACCGCAGATCGGCGACATGATGACGCGTCTCGGCAAGGAGACCGAGTTCCGCAACGGCCTGCGGGTCACCGACGCCGACACCCTCGACATCGCGCGGATGGTGCTCGTGGGCAAGGTGAACCGTGACATCGTCTCGGCCATCAACGTGCACGGGCCGCTCGCCGTGGGCATGTCCGGGGAGGACGCGAACCTGATCACGGCGGCGCAGACGCATGTCGACCTCGGCTTCGTCGGCAACGTCTCGCTGGTCGACCCGACCATGTTGCAACGGCTGGTGGCGGAGGGGCTGATCCCGGTGGTGGCCACGATCGGGGCCGACGAATCGGGGCAGGCGTACAACATCAACGCCGACACGGTCGCGGGCGCACTGGCCGAGGCGCTGCAGGCAGAAAAGCTGATCTTCCTCACCGATATCGAGGGCCTGCGGGTGGTGGCGGACGATCCGACCACGGTGATCCATCAGGCCTCACTCGACGTCATCGACGAGATCCTCCGCAGCGGCGGCGCTACGGGAGGCATGATGCCCAAGGTCGAGGCGTGCGCCCGCGCCGTGCGCGCGGGGGTGACGCGGGCGCACATCTTGGACGGGCGTGTGCCGCACGCGCTCCTGCTCGAGCTGTTCACCGATTCGGGGGTGGGGACGATGGTGCTGCCATGACGACAGACGGCACGCCCGCCGACGGGCACGAGCGCGACATGCTCATGGGCACCTACGCCGATCCGCCGGCGACGTTCGTACGCGGCGAGGGCACTGTGCTCTTCGACGCCGAGGGGGCCCGCTACCTCGACTTCATCACCGGGCTCGCGGTGGTCTCCCTCGGCCACGCCCACCCAGTGGTCGCGGAGGCCGTGGCCGAGCAGGCGCGGACGCTGAGCCACGTGTCGAACCTCTACGGCAACACGCTCGCGCCCGAGGTGGCCCGCACGATCGACCGGTTGATCAACGGTGGGACGGGGCAGGCCGGAGGCCAGGTCTTCTTCGCCAACTCGGGGGCGGAGGCCAACGAGTGTGCGCTGAAACTGGCGCGGCGCTGGGCCGGGGGCGGTCGCCACGTGGTCATCAGCGCGGACAACGCCTTTCACGGGCGCACGCTCGCCACCTTGACCGCGACCGGCCAGCCCGAGAAGCAAGCGCCCTTCTTGCCGTTGCCCGAGGGTTTCGTCCACGTTCCCTACGACGATGTCGCCGCGCTCGACAAGGCGCTCGACGCTGAGACGGTGGCTGCGGTCTTGCTCGAGCCATTGCAGGGCGAGGGTGGGATCGTGGTGCCGAGCTCGGACTACCTCGGTGCCGTGCGCTCGTTGTGCACTGAGCGCGACGCGCTGCTCATGCTCGACGAGATCCAGACGGGTCTCGGCCGTACGGGACACTGGTTCGCCTTCCAGGCGCAGGGCCTGGAACCCGACGTCGTGACGATGGCGAAGGCGCTCGGGAACGGCATGCCGGTCGGTGCCTGCTGGGCACGGGCTGAGGTCGCAGCTGCGTTCGGTCCGGGTGACCACGGGTCGACCTTCGGCGGCCAACCGCTCGCGCTGGCCGCGGTGCGGGCGACCTTGGCCGTGATGGAGGCCGAGGACGTGTGCGGGCGGGCCCAGCGGGCGGGCGCCCGGCTGGCCCGCGGCCTCCTGGCGCTGCCTCGGGTCGTGTCGGTGCGCGGCGCCGGGCTCCTCCTCGCGGCCCAACTCGACGCGCCGGTGGCCAAGGACGCGGCCGCCCGGGCTCTCCACGCGGGGCTGCTGGTCAACGCGGTACGTCCCGACGCCGTCCGGGTGGCGCCGCCGCTGCTGGTGAGCGACGAGGAGATCGACGACGCCCTGGGCATTCTCGGGCGCGCGCTGGCAGACACCCCGGCCGGGTCGAGCGGGTCCAACGGGTCGAGCGCGTCCAGCGGGTCGAGCGGGTAGAGAAGGGAAAGCGTCACCACCATGCCCGACCTCTTCGACATCGACGATCTCGACCCCGACGCCTGGGATCGCGTCCTCGCGCTCGCCCTCACCGATCCGGCCCCGCAGCTCCTGGCCGGACAGGGGGTCGCCCTCTTGTTCGAGAAGCCCTCGGCACGTACGCGCAACTCCACGGAGATGGCAGTCGTCGACCTCGGCGGGCATCCGGTGTACATCCAGGGAGCCGAGGTGGGCCTCGATACGCGAGAGACGGCCGAGGACGTCGCACGCACCCTGGCGTGCTACCACCGGATCGTGTGCGCGCGCGTCTTCGACCATGCCGTGTTCGTCCGCATGGCGTCCGCGCTCGAGCGGAGCGGCTTCGACGTGCCGCTGGTCAACCTCCTCTCCGACGACGCCCATCCGTGCCAGGCCGTCGCCGACGTGCTGACGTTGCGCGAGGTGCTCGGCGGGGATCTGGCGGGGCGCGTCCTGACCTATGTCGGTGACGCCAACAACGTGTCGCGCTCGCTGGCCAAGGCCGGTCTGCTCGAGGGCATGGAGATCCGTATTGCCGCCCCCGCCGGGTACACCTTCTCGGGGGCCGAGCTCTCCGGGCTGCAGGCCTTCGCCGACGCCGCGGGCCGGGGCGGCAGCGTGCAGCAGGCCGACGACCCGCGCCAGGCGGCCAAGGGCGCGGCCGCGCTCTACACCGACGTCTGGACATCGATGGGCCAAGAAGACGAGCAGGCGGCCCGGCTGGCTGCGTTCGAGGGGTTCACCATCGACGAGGAGATGGTCGAGCTGACGGGACCCGACGGTGTGGTGCTGCATTGCCTTCCGGCGCACCGCGGCGAGGAGATCACCGACGCGGTGCTCGAGGGCCCCCGGTCGGTGGTGTGGCGCCAGGCCGCTCACCGCCGCACGGCCATGCGCGGCATTTTGGCGTGGGCTCTGGGAGCCAGGCCATGAGCGCGGGCGCCACCAAGAACCAGCGCCAGCATCGCATCACCAAACTCCTCGAGAGCCAGGCCGTGACCAGTCAGGCACAGCTGGTGACGCTGCTCGGTGAACAAGGGGTCGAAGCCACCCAAACGACCGTGTCGCGCGACCTCGAGGATCTCGGCGCGGTCAAGGTTCGCCTCCCCGGTGGTGAGACGGCCTATGCGCTGCCCGAGCTCCCGGTGCACCAGATTGCGCCCGAAGACCACCTGCGGCGTGTGTTGGGGGAGTGGGTCGTGGAGGTCGCGCACTCAGGGAACCTGGTGGTGCTCCGCACGCCGCCCGGCTCTGCGCACGTCGTCGGCTCGGCGTTGGACCGCAGTGGGCTGGAGGAGATCGTGGGCACGGTCGCGGGCGACGACACGGTGCTGGTGGTGGTCGGCGAGCGGGTGGGTGGCGCCGCCATGGCGGCGCGCCTGCGCGACGTCGCGGGCATCACCGTGCCGTACACGGTGGCATCGAACGGGAAGGACAGTGACTGAACATGGCTGACCGGGTGGTCCTGGCGTACAGCGGCGGCCTCGATACGTCGGTGGCCGTGCGCTGGCTCATTGAGCACGAGGGTGTCGAGGTGGTGGCGGTGGCTGTCGACGTCGGACAGGCCGCCGACCGTGGGGGCGAGGACTGGGACGCCATCCGCAACCGGGCCCTCGCCGCTGGCGCGGTCGAGGCAGTCGTGGTCGACGCCCGCTACGAAATGGCCGAGGAGTTCTGCATTCCTGCGTTGCAGGCCAACGCCCGGTACGAAGGCAAGTACCCGCTGGTCTCGGCTTTGTCGCGCCCGGTGATCGTCCGCCACCTCGTGGCCGAGGCCCGCCGGCACAAGGCGACTGCGGTCGCGCACGGCTGCACGGGCAAGGGCAACGACCAGGTTCGCTTCGAGGTCGGCGTTCGTGCGCTGGCGCCCGACCTCGGGATTTTCGCCCCCGCCCGCGCCTGGGGCCTCACCCGCGAGGACTGCGTCGAGCTTGCGAACAAGTGGGAGATCCCGATCACCGTCACCAAGGAGAAGCTCTATTCCATCGACGACAACCTGTGGGGCAAGGCGATCGAGTGCGGTGCCATTGAGGACCCCTGGGCCCCGCCGCCCGACGACGTCTACACCCTCACACGCGTCACCGAGTCCGATCCGGTCGAGGTGGTCGTCGGTTTCGAGGCGGGCGTGCCGGTCACCTTGGACGGCGCCTCGCGCAGCCCCTACGAGCTCATCGCACAGCTGGGCGCCCTTGCCGGCGCCCGTGGCTTCGGACGGCTCGACATGATTGAGAACCGCCGCGTTGGCATCAAGAGCCGCGAGGTCTACGAATGCCCCGCCGCCTTGGCGCTCATCGCGGCGCACGCGGACCTCGAGGACCTGACCCTTGAGCGCGACCTGCACCACGAGAAGGCCCGCCTCGAGCCGCGCTGGTCCGAGCTCGTCTACGACGGGCTCTGGTACTCGCCCCTGCGGACGGCACTGCAGGCCTTCATCGCCGAGAGCCAGCGCCACGTCACCGGTGAAGTGCGGTTGCAGTTCGCCGCCCCCGGTACCTGCACGATCGTCGGGCGGCGCAGCCCCGTTGCGCTCTACGACCACGACCTGGCCACCTACGACGCGTCCGACACCTTCCGGCACGGTGACGCCGAGGGATTTGTTCGGCTGTGGGGTCTTGGTGTGGCAACGTGGTCAGCCAGGCAGGGTCCGGGCGCCGAGGGTTCCGGCGATGCGGCGAGAGCCGGGCAGGCCGGACAGATCGAGCGGGGCGAGGAGCAGCCGGCGCCACCGGGATCAGGAAGGGGCGGGGCATGACCTTGTGGGAGGGCCGCATCGCGGCGGGCATGGCGGACGAAGTGGCTGCGTTCACCGTGAGCCTGCCCTTCGACCGGGTCCTGGCCACCGACGATCTGGCAGGTTCGCGCGCACACGTCAAGGGACTGGGCAAGGTCGGCATTCTCTCCGACGCCGAGGTGACGGCACTTATTGACGCGCTGGACATGGTGGAGGAGGAGTTCGCCAAGGAAGTATTCGCCTTCGCCCCGGGCGACGAGGACATCCACACCGCGATCGAGCGGCGCGTCACCGAGCTCATCGGCGACGTCGGCGCCAAGCTGCACACCGGGCGGAGCCGCAACGACCAGGTGACGACCGCGCTGCGCTTGTGGTGCCGGCGCACTCTCATCGCCGTGGCCGGCGAGATCATGGCGCTCCAGGACACGCTGGCACGGCGGGCGGCCGACGCCGCGGACGTCTACCTGCCGGGCTACACCCACATGCAGCGGGCCCAGCCCGTGTTGCTGGCCCACCACCTGCTGGCGCACGGCTGGTCCCTGGCGCGCGACGTGGACCGCCTCCTGACCACGGTGGACCGCCTCAACACGTCACCGCTCGGGGCGGGTGCACTGGCCGGCTCGTCGTTGCCGCTCGACCCCGACTACGTAGCGGCGGAGCTCGGATTCCACGGGCGCTTCGAGAACTCACTCGACGCGGTGAGCGATCGTGACTTCGTCGCCGAGTCGCTCTTTGACCTCGCGCTGCTCGGAGTGCACCTCTCGCGGATGGGCGAGGAGATCGTGTTGTGGTCGACCGAGGAGTTTGGTTTCTGCACCCTCGACGACGCCTATGCCACCGGGAGCTCGATGCTCCCCCAGAAGAAGAACCCCGATGTGGCCGAACTGGCCCGCGGCAAGTCGGGCCGCCTGATCGGGCATCTCACCGCGGTGCTCGTCACCTTGAAAGGTCTCCCGCTCGCCTACAACCGCGATCTGCAGGAGGACAAGGAACCGCTCTTTGACGCGGTGACCCAGGTCTCGCGCGCGCTCATGGCGCTGCGCGGCCTCTACGAGACGGCGGCGTGGAACGAGCAGCGCATGCAGAAGGCGGCCGACGGCCCGGCCGCCTCGGCCATCGACCTGGCCGAGATGCTGGTCGAGCAGGGCATGCCCTTCCGCCAGGCCCACGCGTTGATCGGGGGCTTGGTGCGCGAGTCGCTCGAGCGCCACGTGCCCCTCGTCGAGCTGGTGGCGGCGCACCCTGATTTGGGCGATGCCGCGACGGAGCTCTTGGAGCCGGGTGTGGCGGTGACACGCCGGCGGACCCCCGGAGGGGCTGGACCCGGTCCCGTCGCCGAGCAGATGGAGCGCTTCGTCCGTCGGCGCGAGGTGGATCGGACGCGCCTGGCCCAGTGGCGTCCCGCCAGCACCTGAGCGACCTGAGCGACCTGAGTCACCCGAACCACCCGAGCCAGCCCTGTCCGGATCGTCCCAACGGGCGTGGGAGACTGGCGTTGACACGACAGCTCAGCGGTGGAACGTCGGTGTCGGGTAACGACCAGGTGAACGCACGATAAAGATCTGCGCAATACGGTTGTCTCGCACCATCACCTCATGCAAGCTGTAAGAGAAGCCCGATCGACGACGTGCCCCCGTTCGAACGACTGAGCTCTACACCGCCTCCGAGGGTGAGGGGAGGGTGGCGGGACGAGCCGTACGGCGGGTGCACGCAGCCGGTTCCACCGAAGACCCTCAGACGTGGAAAGGTGCACATGGAGCGAATGAACGGCATCGACCCGATGTTCGTGTACTCCGACACGAGGCACACTCCGATGGAGATCGCCTATGCCTGCGTGTTCGACCCCTCGACCGTCGAGGGTGGCTACAGCTTCGAACGTGTCGTGGGTGTGCTCGAGTCCCGGATGCCGACGCTCACACCGTTCCGCCGGCGCCTGATGCCCGTCCCGCTCGGCCTCGATAATCCACGTTGGGTCGACGACCCCGACTTCGACCTGAGCAACCACTTGCATCGGGTCGCGGCGCCGGCACCCGGCGGTCTCGACGACTTCAGCGAGATGGTCGCCGCCGTGATGGGCCGCTCGCTCCTGCCCGAGCAGCCGCCGTGGGAGATGCACGTCGTCGAGGGGCTGGCCGGTGGGATGATCGGCCTCATCGCCAAGGTCCACCACTCGGTCATTGACGGGGTCGCGGGGGCACAGCTGCTGGCCCAGCTTCTCGACCTGACGCCAGAGGGAAGCGCGGTCACGAACCCGTGCCCGCCCTGGTTGCCAGGCGGGCTGCCGTCCCAGCGTGAGCTGATGGCCGACGCGCTGCCGAGCGTCTTCCGCGGCCCGGTCCGGACGATACGCGCCGCCCGAGAGGTAGGCCGCACAGCGGTGCGCATCGCACGCCGCGCGCTCGACGACAGCACAGGGCCCGTGTCGATCCCGCTCGGAGCGCCGCCGGTGTTCGAGTCGCCGGTCGGGACGCGGCGCGAGGTCCGATTCGCGATCCTGGACCTGAACGAGGTTCGGCGCCTGAAGGACCGCTTCGGCTCCACCATCAACGACGTCGTGCTGGCCGTGTGCTCAGGCGCCTTGCGCGTCCACCTGGCCGCTCAGGACCAGGATCCCGACAGCCCGCTGGTCGCGGTGGTGCCGGTGTCGGTGCGTCCCGACGAGGCCGATGCCGCCTCGGGCAATCAGCTCTCGGCCATGTTCGTTACGCTCGCCAACGACCGTAAGACGCCGCTCGAGCGCTTGCGTACGGTCACCGAAGCCAGCGCGTCGTGTAAGGGCCAAGAGCGGGCCGTGGGGTACGGTCCCATGGCGACGATGGTGGCCGAGGCGATCCCGCCGGCGGTGGCCAAGCCCATGATCCAGCTCGGCGTCCGTTCGGGGATCCTGCGGAGGGTGCGCGCCGGCAACTTGATGATCTCCAACGTGCCCGGCCCGGACTTCCCGCTCTACTTCGCGGGGATGGAACTGCGAGCGGTCTATCCCCTCGGGCCGGTGATGCACGGCGTGGCGCCGATCAACATCACCGTGCAGAGCTACCTCGACTCGCTCTTCGTCGGCATCAACGCAGCATCGAAGGCCTCTTCGGACCTGGCGGGGCTCGCCCGGAGGATGGAGGAGGAGCTCATCCTCCTAAGCAAGATGGTCAACGGGGCAGGACCTCCCCGCAGCGCGGCGGTGCGCCACCGCCGGACCCCCCAGGCAGGAGGGCACCGCCGCGCCCAGTCGGTGTCCGAGTCGCCCCTGCCTTCAACGTCAACATCAACAACAACGTCGACCTCGACCCCGCCGGCGGGCCCAACCGACTGAGCACCCGTCCGCCCCGGGGCTCCCTCGCTGAGCCGGGTGGCGCCGCGTCGTCACAGTGCGCCAGGGTGGCGCGGTGGAGCGGTCGGACTTGGAGCGTGGTCCCCTCGCGGTAGCGCCGTGGCTGCTCAACAAGCTCTTGGTGCGCGGAGAGCGGGCCGGCCGAATCGTCGAGGTGGAGGCGTACCACGGGTCGCGGGACGCCGCCTCCCATGCCTACCGTGGCCTGACTCCCCGTACCGCCGTGATGTTCGGCCCGCCTGGGTACCTCTACGTCTACTTCACCTACGGCATGCACTGGTGCGCCAACGTGGTCTGCGAGCGAGATGGCGAAGCTGCAGCCGTGCTGCTGCGGGCACTGGCGCCGACGGGGGGTCTCGAGGCGATGCGCGCCGCCCGCCCGGCTGCTCGCAGCGAGATCGACCTGTGCAACGGGCCGGCCAAGCTGTGCCAGGCCTTCGGGATCACCGGGATCGAAAACGGGACGGACCTCTTGGCTCCCGGCGGGCGGAAGGCCGGTCGGGGAGCGGTCCGGTTGGTGGACGACGGGACGCCGCCGCCCCGACGTCCCGGCCGGGGGACGCGGATCGGCATCAAAGAGGCCACTGACAAGCGATGGCGCTTCTGGGTGCCCGGGGACCCGCACGTCTCGCGGCCATCTTCCTGAGCAGGACAGACAGCAGCCTCGCCGCCTCGTGTCATCCCCGTGTCTCGTCCGTATCTTGGCGTCGCAACCGAGCGACGCAGGCTCCGGGCGGGCGGCCCCGGCGGGGGTGGCTGGCGCCTGACGCGGTGCTGGGGCCAGGTCCTGGCCCCAGCGCTTTTGCGGAGCCATCCGCGGCCGGTTCGCGTGATGCCGTTAGTCTGAACGCGAGGTAGCCGGGTCCCAGTGTCTCCGGGGCGTTCCGGGTCGCGCAAACGCGTTGACGGCCAGGCGAGTGTCTGATAGGGTTCCCTACCCGTCGGAACGGCCCCTTGGCCCTCCGACAGCCGAAGGAGACCTTCCGGCGGACGTAGTTTGTCCGGAACCGTCCTTCGGGCAACCCGGCACCAACACCGGCTAGGTAGGTGTGTGCCCGGTCGCTCCTTGAAAACGGAATAGTGAGAGCCAAAAGCCAGTGCGGGCAATTCATCCGGACTCATACGGATGGGTTGTACGTCAATAACGCAGTAAGTAGCAGGCCTCGAATCCCTTCTGGGTGAAGAGGTCTGTGGTTATCAATAGTTCGAGTCAAACTATGGTGACTCTCTGATTCTTGGCCGCTCGAGTGTCTCCTTTTGGGATGTTCGGCCGGTCGTGAGTCTCGATGGAGAGTTTGATCCTGGCTCAGGACGAACGCTGGCGGCGTGCTTAACACATGCAAGTCGAACGCGCTCCATTCGGTAGCAATACTGATGAAGAGTGAGTGGCGAACGGGTGAGTACCACGTGAGCAACCTGCCCCGAAGACTGGGACAACACCGGGAAACCGGTGCTAATACCGGATACCCTTGTCGGACCGCATGATCCGACAAGGAAATGAATTTCGCTTCGGGAGGGGCTCGCGGCCTATCAGCTTGTTGGTGGGGTAACGGCCTACCAAGGCATCGACGGGTAGCTGGTCTGAGAGGACGATCAGCCACACTGGGACTGAGACACGGCCCAGACTCCTACGGGAGGCAGCAGTGGGGAATCTTGCGCAATGGGCGAAAGCCTGACGCAGCAACGCCGCGTGGAGGACGAAGGCTTTCTGAGTTGTAAACTCCTTTCAGCAGGGACGATAGTGACGGTACCTGCAGAAGAAGCACCGGCCAACTACGTGCCAGCAGCCGCGGTGATACGTAGGGTGCAAGCGTTGTCCGGATTTATTGGGCGTAAAGAGCTCGTAGGCGGTTTGATAAGTCGGGTGTGAAACCTCCAGGCTCAACCTGGAGCCGCCACTCGATACTGTCATGACTAGAATTCGGTAGGGGACCACGGAATTCCTGGTGTAGCGGTGAAATGCGCAGATATCAGGAGGAACACCAGCAGCGAAGGCGGTGGTCTGGGCCGACATTGACGCTGAGGAGCGAAAGCGTGGGGAGCAAACAGGATTAGATACCCTGGTAGTCCACGCCGTAAACGTTGGGCACTAGGTGTGGGGACTATTCAACGGTTTCCGTGCCGCAGCTAACGCATTAAGTGCCCCGCCTGGGGAGTACGGCCGCAAGGCTAAAACTCAAAGGAATTGACGGGGGCCCGCACAAGCGGCGGAGCATGTGGCTTAATTCGAGGCAACGCGAAGAACCTTACCTGGGTTTGACATGTAGGGAAAAGCCGTAGAGATACGGTGTCCTTCGGGGCCTTACACAGGTGGTGCATGGCTGTCGTCAGCTCGTGTCGTGAGATGTTGGGTTAAGTCCCGCAACGAGCGCAACCCTTGTCCTATGTTGCCAGCGGGTAATGCCGGGGACTCGTAGGAGACTGCCGGGGTCAACTCGGAGGAAGGTGGGGACGACGTCAAGTCATCATGCCCCTTACGTCCAGGGCTGCACACATGCTACAATGGCTGGTACAACGGGCTGCTAATCCGCGAGGAGGAGCCAATCCCCAAAGCCAGTCTCAGTTCGGATCGGAGTCTGCAACTCGACTCCGTGAAGTCGGAGTCGCTAGTAATCCCGGATCAGCAACGCCGGGGTGAATACGTTCCCGGGCCTTGTACACACCGCCCGTCACACCACGAAAGTCGGTAACACCCGAAGCCGGTGGCCCAACCTTTTAGGAGGGAGCCGTCGAAGGTGGGATCGGTGATTGGGGTGAAGTCGTAACAAGGTAGCCGTACCGGAAGGTGCGGCTGGATCACCTCCTTTCTAAGGAGTGCTATCGGCCCTTTCGGAGTTCATTTCGAAAGAATCATGCCGATCACTACCCAGTTGAACACTGGTTATTCGGGCTCTCTCGTATCAACCGGCAGATGATTGGCCGCCTCTGATTGCCCCACTTCGGTGAGGCGGCTGGAGCCCGCCCTTCACGGATCGGTCCCTGCGAGAACGTTCGGACTCTCACTATTTCGTTTTGAGGGAGCGGCCTTTTGTGCCGATCCCTGGTGACGTCCCCTTTCGGACAAGCGCCAGACTCGAGTCGAGCCCATTGTGTGCTCCTCGGCTGGTGTGCCGGCGGGGGACCTCTTGCCCCGTGCGCGCCGTGGTTTGGCTGCTGTTCTTGCCCTGGTCTCCTGGCTTGGAGGCCGGGACCGAGATGTCGGCCCCGAGTGCGTGCTGCGCAGCCCCTTGAGAATTCCAAAGCGAGCACGAGCATCTTTGTTCTCCAAGCTACAAAGAGCCAACGGCGGATGCCTTGGCGCCTAAAGCCGAAGAAGGACGTGGGCGACTGCGAAAAGCCACGGGAAGCTGTCTACCAAGCGTCGATCCGTGGATATCCGAATGGGGCAACCCAGCACCTGTCATGAGGTGTTACTCCTGCCTGAATGTATAGGGCAGGGCGAGGGAACCGGGTGAATTGAAACATCTAAGTAACCCGAGGAGAGGAAAACAACAGTGACTCCCTGAGTAGCGGCGAGCGAAATGGGAAGAGCCTAAACCGTGCCGGTGTTAAAGCCTGGTGGCGTTGCCGGTGTGGGGTTGTGGGATTCAAGAGACGGGGCACCAGACCTGTCACGGAGTTACAAATCCGATGTCTAGTGGAATCAGTCAGGAAAGCTGAACCAGAGAGGGTAATGGTCCCGTACACGAAAAGCATTGGACTCCGCTTGAACACCCGAGTAGCGCCGGATCCGGGAAAGCCGGCGTGAATCTGCGAGGACCATCTCGTAAGGCTAAGTACTCTTAGGCGACCGATAGCGAACTAGTACCGTGAGGGAAAGGTGAAAAGTACCCCGGGAGGGGAGTGAAATAGTACCTGAAACCGTTGGCTTACAAACAGTCAAAGCGTCGTTGCTCCACCGTTGCCGTGATCCCTTCGGGTGAGATCGGTGACATCAGGTGGATGTCAGCCGTGATGGCGTGCCTTTTGAAGAATGAGCCAGCGAGTTACGGTGTGTGGCGAGGTTAACCAGTGATGGGTAGCCGAAGCGAAAGCGAGTCTGAATAGGGCGCTGAGTCGCATGCTGTAGACCCGAAGCCGAGTGAGCTTGCCATGGGCAGGCTGAAGCGAAGGTAAGACTTCGTGGAGGGCCGAACCCACCTAGGTTGAAAACTGGGGGGATGACCTGTGGCAAGGGGTGAAAGGCCAATCAAACTCGGTGATAGCTGGTTCTCCCCGAAATGCATTTAGGTGCAGCGTCGGGTGTTCAGCATCGGAGGTAGAGCACTGGATGGGCTAGGGGGCCTACAAGCTTACTGACCCCAACTAAACTCCGAATGCCGATGCTCTAGAACCCGGCAGTGAGACCACGAGGGATGAGCTTCGTTGGTCGAAAGGGAAACAGCCCAGATCGCCGGCTAAGGCCCCAAATTCTTGACTAAGTGGAAAACGATGTGGGAACGCAAAGACAGCCAGGAGGTTGGCTCAGAAGCAGCCACCCTTAAAAGAGTGCGTAATAGCTCACTGGTCGAGTGGTCCTGCGCGGATAATGTAACGGGGCTCAAGTCAAGAGCCGAAGCCGCGGATTTCCGTCATTAGACGGGAGTGGTAGGGGAGCGTCGATCTCGCGGAGAAGCGGTGGTGTGAACCGTCGTGGAGCGTGGTCGAGTGCGAATGCTGGTATGAGTAGCGAGAGAGGAGTGAGAAACTCCTCCGCCGTAAGCCCAAGGGTTCCTGGGGAAGGCTAATCCTCCCAGGGTAAGTCGGGAGCTAAGGCGAGGCCGAGAGGCGTAGTCGATGCACAACTGGTTGATATTCCAGTACTACCGTGTCCGCGCCCATTCCAAGCCAGGGGTACTAAGGGGATGACCTTCGGGTCGAACCGACCAACCTTGGGGCGGATAGCAAAGGAGCGACGCAGGAAGATAGGTGAGCCCAGGCGTTGGTTGTCCTGGGGTAAGCGTGTAGGGAGGGATCTAGGTAAATCCGGATCCCATTAATCCTGAGACGCGATGCCGAGCCGTTCCAGGCGAAGTCACTGATTCTATGCTGCCTAGAAAAACTTCTAGCGAGCTGACACGGTACCCGTACCCCAAACCAACACAGGTGGGCGGGTAGAGAATACCAAGGCGATCGGGAGAACTGTGGTTAAGGAACTCGGCAAAATTCCTCCGTAACTTCGGGAGAAGGAGGGCCTCGATAGGGTGACGGACTTCGCGTCCTGATGCCCAAGGAGGCCGCAGAGAATTGGGGAAAGCGACTGTTTACTAAAAACACAGGAGCGTGCGAAGTCGTAAGACGATGTATACGCTCTGACGCCTGCCCGGTGCCGGAAGGTTACGGGGAAGGGTTAGCCCTCGGGCGAAGCTCTGAACCTAAGCCCCGGTAAACGGCGGCCGTAAGCACAAGTTGCGGCTTCAGGGGAGTAATCCCTTGAAACAAACTCTGCTAAATGCTGGAAACTCCGAGCATCCGGCGGTACTCATTCATGTCACACCCGAGTAGTTGGGTGATGACGTGGGAAGTGACAATCCGTCCGGTGCGGACAATCAGCA
>CAWGUX010000001.1:0-556610 GCA_963825965.1 uncultured Acidimicrobiaceae bacterium | reverse complement strand
CTTCCGATTTGTAGAAGGCGCGAAAAGGAGGAGAGTTTCATGAAAAGGAAGATTCTGATTTGCTTGCTCGTTTTGGGATTGGGGGTGGGCACCGCTGACCTGCGCAGATCGGCAGCGGGATCGTCTACGACCCGACCAACTATCACAACGCTTTGCTTCGCTACTACCAGCTGCAGCAGCATCTCGTCCAACTGCAGAAGAGCTATGCCAAGATTACGGGACAACTCAACCTCGCCTTGCAGATGGCGCAGTTCGTCAAGAACATGCCGGCCCGTTACCGGCCGTGATTTTCCCAGCGGCGGAAAGTAACCTCGCTCAACTCTTTCGGAAACACGGTCTCGTGGATTAACGGCATCAACACAGACATCCTCCCCAATATCAATACGGGCTATGCTCAGTCCACGGCGCAGCTCTCTCCCTACAGTCCCTACGAGCTCTCCGGAATGGACCCGATGGAACTGCCCCGGTGCAATCGCAGTACGCGTCGGTCGAGCTCGCCGACGGCGCGAACATCAATGCCATGGCGACCATCGGCGCGATCCGCGGAACCGCCGACGGAATCGAAACGCAAATCGGAAATCTCGAACAGGATTCTTTCTCGGGGGATGCAAATCTCAACAGCGAGGTTTCGGTCCTCAACAAGATCAATGCCGCCGGGGTCTTGACCCTGCGCACCCTGCAGGATTGAACAAGCTGCTCGCCTCGCTTTTGGAGCAACAGACCATCCTCGCCAAACAGCAGCGCGACCAGACCACCAATGCCATCAACCTTGACATCGGGCGCGAGGCGACTCTCGGCCAGAACATGGCTCAAGTCACCGGAACCATCACGAATTCAATACAAGATTTCCGCATGCCCTAACGGGTGGATCGAGACGCCCAGGCGTCGAAGGAGCCGACGGCAGTGCAAACCGACTTTCTGCAGTTTATCTTCCAGGCGATCAACACGCTGCTCACCCAGAACCTCGGTTTCTTCGACACCATGGGCCAGAACCTTTTCCGCTGGGCTTTGCCACCATCCTGGTGGCCTGGTTTGGAATCCAAGTCGGCTCTTTGCTTCCGCCTCGGGCCGGCCCGCTTTCCCACTTTGACTATTTTGCCAGCCTACTTCTGACCGTCAGCTTCGGTTTCGCCATGGTCAATTACTACAGCACGCCGATTCCCGGCATTGGCACGAGCTTTCACAATATCGTCACCGACGAAGCGCAGTTTCTCTCCAGCCAGATCGATCAAGCGCAGCTCCAGACCGTCGTAAACCAAGTCGCGGACTTTGAATCGCGCATGGACTCGCCCAGCTGGGGAGACATTCTGGGAACGGCGATCTATGTGGTGGTGACCATCCTGCTCGCCGCGGCGCAGGCCATAGCGATTGTGGTCATCGCTTACGGGTTCATCGCCACGGCGGTCTGTGTGCTCGTCGGACCGGTCTTCGTTCCTTTCTTCATCGTTCCGAAAATGGAGTGGCTCTTCTGGACGCTGGCTCCTGTGGGTTTCCTGCAGTATGCCTTCTACCAGGTGATCGCCGCCGCGGTTGTGTATGTGATCGGAAACCTCATGCTCGGCGCGCTGCGTTTGCCGCCCGCGGGCACGCTTTCGACCGTCCAGCTCATCGCCTGGTTTCCCGTCCTCTTTATTACCTTTCTCGCTTCGATCTACGTGCTGCTGAAAATCCCGACGCTCACCAACCATATCTTCAGCGGCACGGCCGGAGGATCTTCGGCAGCGCTCCTCGACAAGGTGTTCGGATGAAGAACGACGCGAGCTTCGAGGACGCCAAGCGGCTCTATCTCGAACAGTACGGGGATCCCATGGTGACCAACACGTATTTGAAAATTGCCCTCGTTCTGATGGCCCTGGTGGCCCTGGGCTTGGCGCTGGTCGATTTAAAGACGATCCGCACCTTTCAGAACTTCCGGCCTCTGGTGATTCGCATCGACGATCTGGCCCGCGCCGAAGCCATCAACTACCACAACCTCGAATACAAGCCGCAGGACGCCGAAGCGAAGTATTTTCTCTCCTAATTCTGCAACCTTTAATACTACCGCCGCAACCGCTACACGATTCAAGATGATTTCTCGAAGTCGTTGTACTTCCTCGACGGCAAGCTCGCCGACGGGATTTTCGACGCCTACCGCAGTAACGAAATCCTGAAGAAATTCCTCACCAATCCTGGGTGCCTGAGATCGACATCGAGGTCAAGAAGGTGGCGCTCGAAGAGATGCTGGCGCCACCCTTTCGGGCTCGCGTCGACTTCTACATGGTCTATTACTCGCCGGCCGACCATAGCGAGTTGAAGCGCGATCTCTACACCGCGAACTTTGTCTTCCTTTTCAAGTCGCAGGTTCCGAACGGATTCATTCCCATCAATCCCTTGGGAATGACCATTACATATTTCCGCGAAGATGAGGCGTTCAAGTGAGAGTCCGAGTTGCTTTCGAAATCGCAGAAGTCGCGGTCGGACGCAGGCGAACGTCGGCCCAGCCTCGGAGCGCCAGCGCCGCCCTGCTGAAAGTTACTCGCCCCCGCACCAGCCTCATCCCCAGCCACCGGCCGCTGCCACTCGAAGAACCGGCGCTCCTCACGAGGGCCTCCTTTTCGCCCCGCGGCCCGCCCGCTCCCAGAATCGCAAGGGATTCGAAGGCCAACCGGGAAGAAAGTAGAGGGACGAGTGATGCTTGCGAATGCTCTTTTGTTTACCATCGCAATCTTTCTTGCATACGGGTTCTGGCTGCTCGGTCAGTTGAAGTTCATGGCCCGCTACAAGGCTGCGGTGTTCCACGCCTACGGCCCGTGGATTCTCGCCTTCGCCCTCATTCTGTTCGCGAACCTGTTTGGCCTCGCCCTTGCCGTCAGCCGGCGATTTCTTCTCAAGAACACCGGGCGCAAGCTCTCGCACCTCGACAAGCAATTCCATGTCGGCCATGTGGACATGCCCCTGCCGGTCAACGAGGAGGAGGCGAACTGATGTCGCGCGACGCGTTTTCTCACGACCCGCAAGACCCGCGCGAACCGTCAACAAGTCGTTCGCTGAGGCGTCACAGATCCTTTCCTCCCAGTGCCCCTGACGATCAGAAAGCCCGAACCGAGACCAACCCTCCTCGCGAGCGCACCGACATTCGCGAACTCGCGAACCCGCGCGACGCACAAAGTTCCCCCGAACGCGACTACTATGTCCGCGATCGCGCCTATCGCCTGCGCGATTCCGAAATACGCTCGATGACGGAGATCGGCAAGTTCCGCATGATCCGAGCGCACGACCTTGTGCGATACGCCTACGACGGGGACCGCGAGCGCATGGAGAGGGATCTTCGCCATCTCAAACGCGAGGCTCTGCTTTCGGAAAAAACCCTCGAAATCTCGCAGAAGAAAACCCTACGCGTCGTGACGCTCACCAAACTTGGCCACCGCCTGCTCAGGCGCACGAACCAGCTCCCGGAGGATCAAGCCATCTACCACGGTTTACTCAAGTCGCGCGAGGCCGAGCACGATGCCGACCTCTATCGGCTCTATCAAAAGGAGGCCGCCCGCATCGAGCGCGCGGGCGGCCGTCCGGTTCGCGTCATTCTCGACTACGAGATCAAACGAAATCTCAACCGTGACCTGGCTTTGCTGGGCGCGGAAAAAGACGACCTCGAGCGCAAAGCCGAAGTTGCCAAAAAACACGGGCTGCAGGTGGTCAACGGAAAGATTCCGGTGCCGGATTTGCGCGTGGAATATGAGGACGCCGAGCTCGTGTTGCAGCGTGTGGACCTCGAGCTCGCGACGCGCGAATACCGCCCGCGCTCACTCGCCGAAAAAACCAAGGCCGGCTTCGCTATTTATGGCCGGGTCGAAGACGCCCCGCGCCTGCGCCGCATTCTCGACGAGCGCGAACTCGCCCGGGAAATCTTCACGCTATGAACATCGCCCGCGGCCATCTCGATGCGCTCGAAGCCCTTGGCTACACCGAGGCCGAGGCCCGTTTTCTTTTATCTCGCGGCGACCCATTCGGGCTATTTCCTCGCCCGGCAGTTCCTCGCCTTCCAGCGCGTCCATTGGGGCAAGCGCACCACGGTCTTTTGGAGCAAACTCGCGCGGGAACAAACACGCCCGCGGCATCGAGCGTTTCCCCAAGAGCGGAACGATCTACCATCTCTACTCGCGCCGGCTGTATCGCCACATCGAAAAAGAGAACCTGCGCAATCGCCGCGTCCATGAACTGGACTTCATCAAGCGCCGCATCGCCATCCTCGATTTCGTGATCGCCCGCATCCGGCATTCGAATCCGCGTGGTCACGGTGGCGATGTTGACGTCCTCCAGACTGGACTGGCCGCCCTGGACGGCGGTGAGCTGGGTGGTCAGCGCCGACGACGTCGAGGTGACTGCGTCTGACGCGTTGCCCAGCACGGCGCTGGCCTGCTCGGCTGTGCTGATGTTGGCGTCGAGCGCGGTCAGGGCGGCGTTCAACTGCGTCGCGGTGGGCGACCCCGAGCCGAGCTGTCCGATGACCGTCGAGAGCGTGGCGAAAACGTTGGCGCCGCCGCTTCCGAACACGCTTGTTCCCGGCACGGAGAGATTGACCGCCTGTCCCGCACCGGGTCCGGACCCGACGATGACCGTGGGTGCGTCCGGATTTCCCAGATAGTTCCCGGCGTTGTCGTAGGCCTGCGGTGAGGCTGACGTCCCGGCGAAGATCGGCCGGCCTTCGTATTCCGTGTTCGCCGTGTCGAGGAGGTTGGCATTGATCCCCTGAAGCTGCGATGCGATCGCCTGGTACGTCGTTGTGTTCTGGGTGCCCTGGTTGAGGGCCTGGAGGAGCAGGGTCCGCGCGCTCTGCATGTCGCTGAGCGCCGAGTTCAGCGCGTTGTTGCCCATGCCCAGCCATGAGGTCGCGATCTGGGTGTTCGCCTGCCAGGAGGTCAACTGGCTGGCCTCGCTCGACAGCTGGAGCACCTGGGTGACTGCAGCCGGGTTGTCGGAGGGCTGGTTGAGCGACTTGCCCGAAGAGACCTGTTCTTCCAGGTTGGCGATAGAGGCCTCCTGTTGGCCGAGCTGCGTGGTGATGGCCTGGGAGAGGCTGACGTCGGCGACGCGCACGTCACACCGCCTGGAGCAGGGACTGGAAGGACAGGTTGATGGCGTTGATGGCCTGGGACGCCGCTTGGAAGGCGTTTTGCGCGGCTCAAGATGTCGACCTCCTCCTCGTTCTGGTTCACACCCGAGATCGTCTCCAAGTTGTTCGATGCCGTTGTGGCGAGGTTCGTCGCAGAGGTCGCCGTCGACGAGGCGTTCGAGGCGTCCGTTCCGAGCGCTCCGATGAAAGACCGGTAGACCGCGTCGGGTCCTGTGCTCGAACCGGCTGAGCGCGGCCATGGCCTGGGCGTTGGTGCTGTCGTTGGTGGCGGTGCCGATCACGTTGCTGTTGCCCGGCCCCGGTGCCGCCGCGGTGGCGATGAGGGACGGGGTGGCGGCGTAGGCGCTGGACACTGCAATGCTGGCGGCTGCAGTGGCGCTGGCGGTGTAGGTGGTCGTCGAGCCGTCGTCGACGAAGATGTTGGGGAGCACGGTTCCCGCATAGCCGCCTGCGATGGCAGAACCGGGGTCGCCGGCGGCGTCCATCCCGCCGGCCTGCAGCGCATTCACATCGGCGGCCAGCGTGTTGGCGACGTCGGAGAGCTGGGTCTGGTACCCCGGAATCGTCGTGTTGATGGCTGCGAGGCTGGCGCCGATCGAGCCCCCCGGTGCGAGGGCGAGACCGTTGGAAGTTGTCACCGCGAGGTTCGCGCCGCTGGCCGAGCCCGTCGTGGTCAGCGTCAGCGGCACGGTGCCGCTCACGAGCTGCACGCCACCGGAGAGGACGTTGAGGGCACCGTCGGCCTGCGTCGTCGTGCTGACACCGAGCAGCCCCGCCAGCTGATCGACGGCGGCGCGTCGCTCGTCGGTCAGCGAGTTGACATTCTGGCCACCGGCGTCGCCGGCCACGATGCCCCGGTTGAGCTGAGCGATCTGTTGTAACAGCCCGTTCGCCTGAGCCAAGGTGCCGCCGTCGCTGGCACCGGTCCCGATGCCGCTCTGGAGCGTGGAGGAGAGCTGGGAGAGCTGCGTCGTGGAGTTGTTGAGGGTGTACGCCAACTGCTGGGCGTCGGTTGCCACGGTCTGCTCGGCTCCCGCCTGTCCCGGATTGGATGCAAGGCTCGACAGGTCGGACCAGAACGTGGAGAGTTGGGCGGCGAGGCCGTCGGTGTTCGGCTCCGGGAAGATGCTCTCGATCGCGGTCATGACTTCGTTGGCCTGGTTGGCGCGCCCTTCACGCCCTCGGCCGTCACGTTGGCGGCCTCGTACACCGCATCGGTGAGCTCGCTGACGGACCCGATGGAGACGCCGCGGCCGACGCCGAGCGGCCCGGCGGCATCTTCGGGCGACAAGTTGACCGCCTCGCGCGCGTAGCCCGGCGGTGTTGATGTTGGCCAGGTTGTTCGATGCCGTATCCAGTTCGGCCGTGTCGGCGATGAGGCCGCTGGCTGCGATGGACAGGCCAAAGTCGCTCACATGGACCCCTGCACCAGCCGCGCCGTCCCGCCCCGACGCTGCCCGTAGTCAGACGGCGCGTCGCTGCGGAGGAAGTCCAGTGCCTCCTGCACGAGTGCGGTCCGGCTTCCGGCGGCCGCGGCGGCCGTGTCGACGAGGCGTGACACGCCCGCCATCTCCTCGAGCAGCCGGAGCCGTCGTTCGCGCAGCAACTCGCCCCAGGCATGGTCGGCCCTGTCTGCGATCTGTTCCAGGCGGGCCTCGTCCTCGAGGCCGTATTCGTGCAGCAGCCCGACGGTTGCCGCGGCACGACGGAGGTCGGCGAGCCGGAGCTGCTCCGACGCCACCTCGAGATCTCTGATCGACCGTTCGAGCCAGGGGGTCTGGTCGGCTGCCATCAGGGAGCCGAGCACGACCAGCCGGAAGCGCAGAGTGGCCATCCGGTCCAGCTCCTCGTCGAGAACTTCGACCAACTCGGTCAGGAGCTCGTCCATGATCACCGAGGAACAACGTCCCGCCGACCTCCAGAATTGAGGTGTCAGGGTTCTATTTCGAGCCTCGATTCGGACGCTGACCGGGAGTGGAGCCGGACCCGTACGTAGTGGACCATGACCCCGGTCGTTACCCACACGAGCGTGCCGCAGACCAGGATCGACAGAGCCAGCCGGCCGAGCACGGTGACGAAAGAGAGGTTGCCCGTCGCCGCCTCCCATACCGAGGGGATGACCGCCACCGCGGCGAGCAACACGGTGAGGACCGGCCGGTAGCGGTTCACGTCGACCACGAACCGCTGATGGTCGCGGGGTTCACGCCGGGTCGTCGCCCGCGAGGCGGGCCAGAAGGGTGGCGGTCCAACTGATGGCGGTACACGTTGTTCCGTCGGCGTACGCGATGGGAGCGGCGCCGAGAAGCTCACCAGGGGTGCGGGTCGCGTCGAGGCCCCACACGGCGAGTGCGTCAACCGGTCCCAACCCGTGCAGCCAGCGCTCCGTGTCGACGCGTTTGACCGAGGCATCGATGGCGGCGAGCACAGTGTGCGGCCGCAGGCACTCGATTGCGTCGGCGGCCGCCGCCGAGCCGTCGGCATCGGGCGACGTGCTCAGGGTGACGAGCGAGATCGAGCCGCTCGCGCGCCGCTTCGCCACCCGTACCGCCGCGCCGACCTTGGCCGCAATCCGTCCCGCGTCGGCGTCGCCTTCGCCGTTGTCGTCAACGCGCCGCATGTCGCACCGCACGAGATCGCGCCGGCCGAGCCCGAGCACGGCGTGCGAGCAGCGCGGCGGTCTGCTCGACCAGGTCGTGCCCACCCACCACGAGCACGATCGCACCGGCGCCGGGCTCGAGCGCCGCCGCGTCCGGCAGGGTGCCCATGGCGGACGCCAGTGCATCGAGCGTGGGTCGTTCTCCTCGGGGGAGGTAGGCGTCGGGGACGCCGAGGGCGCGGCAAACGGGCGCACAGGTTCGGAATCCTGCAGGGTTCCGGTACCTCGCCCGCGGTCCCCGGCTTCAAGGCCGCGCCGTGGGTGACGCTGTCGGTGACGTCATCGGCGGTGTCGTCGGGAGGCCGCCGGGTCGTGGCCCAGGGCGGCCTCAGCCTCGGCCAAGAGCGCGTCGAAGGCGGCCGGCGAGACGGCCCCGTTGTGGATCGAGACATGGTCGGTGGTGCCCTCGGCCAACATGGTCAGCGGGTCGGGGGCAGCGTCCTCGTGCGGGGGGCGAGGCGTGCGACTCCCGGGGGAAGCGGTGGGCGCCGGCCGGGCTCGCGCCGTCCCGTCGGTCGGCTTGCGACGCAGGACGGGTCCGCTCGCGATCGGCTCCCGGTGGGGGCGTCGAGCCGGCCACATAGACCTCGGTGGCGAAGAACCCGCCGACCCCGCCCCGGCGCGTCTTCCAACAGCGCAACTCGGCCGAGGGGCCGAGGGCGGCGGCCGCCTTGGACAGGGCCTCCTCGGCCGTGCGTCCGACGTACTCGCTGCCGGCGGCCCGATCCGGGCCGGAGCGGTCAGTTAAGGGCCACGGCTTCATCGTTCACACTCCCGATGGTTTCGACTGGTAGTGATGCACCGATCTCCCCGGCACCGACCACGGCAAGCCGGGGAAGGCTGGGCCGGAGCAAGCGGCGCAGTGCGGGTCTCAGGCGGGTCGAGCACAGCACCACGGGGACGGTGCCGCGCGCTTCGGCGTCGTGGCTGAGCCTGGCCAATTGGCGCACCACGTCCTCAGCGCTCGACGCGGGGATGGCGAGGGTTCGACCCCGATCGCCGGATTGGATGGACGAGATGAGGGTGTGCTCGAGCGGGGGAGCGAGCGTGATGGCGGACAACGTGCCGTCCGGCGAGTACATCGACCCGATGGTGGAGGCGAGGGCCAGCCGCGCTGCCTCGAGCAGGCTGTCGGCATCCTTCTGCTGGCCTCTGGCCTGCTCGGTGACCGCCTCGACGATGCGCACGAGGTCCCGCACCGGGACCCCTTCGTCGAGCAGACCGCGCAGCACGCCCTGGATGTCGCCCAGGGTGAGGCCCGGCCGCCGTCATCTCCTCGAGCACGACCGGGTTGGCCGCCTTCACCGAGTCGAGCAGCAACTTGGTGTCCTGCCGGGAGAGCAACGCCCCGGCGTGCTCGCGCACCACCTCGGCCAGGTGCGTCGTGACCACGGCGGAGCGGTCGACCACCGTCACGCCGGCCACGGCGGCCTGGTGGCTGAGGCCGGCCGGCGATCCACTTGGCCCGGCCGCCGAACGCGGGGTCGCGGGTGTCGGCGCCCGGGGAGCCGATCCGATGTTCGCCCGATGGCCAGCAGCTTGCCCCGCGGGGCCTGCCCGCGCGCCACCTCGACGCCGTGCACCCTGATGGCGTAGGTCGGCGGGCGCCAGATCGAGGTTGTCCCGCGTGTGGACCCGGGGCATGACGATGCCGAGCTCCATGGCGATGTTGCGCCGGAGCGACTTCACACGGTCGAGCAGGTCGCCGCCGCGCTCGGGCTGCACCAGGTCGATGAGCTCGAGCCGAGCTCGAGGCTCGAGCGGCTCCACTGCCGATGTCCGGCGGCCAGCGCCTCGGGAGACTCGGCTGCTGGGCGCGGCGGTCGCCGGGCTCGGCGCGCTCTCGGACTGCTCGTCGACGCCTCCTTGGGCAGCCGGGTCCCGAAGCACGAAGACGAGCCCGCCGATGATGAGGAAGGGCAGCTTGGGCAGGCCGGGGACGATGGCCAGGAGCGCCATGATCAGTGCCGGTCGTCCGCACGATGCGCCGGTAACGCGAGAGCTGGCTGACCACGTCGTGACCCAGGTCGTGCTCGGTGGCCGCCCGGGTCACGATGATGCCGGTCGAGAGCGAGAGCAAGCAGCGCCGGGATCTGCGAGACCAGCCCGTCACCCGACCGACAGCAGGCTGTAGGTGCTGATGGCCTGCGCCGGCGACAGGTGGTCGCTGGAAGATCCCGACGCCAGCCCGCCGATCAGGTTGACCATGGTGATGACGATGGCCGCGATGGCGTCGCCCCGGACGAACTTGGAGGCGCCGTCCATGGCCCCGTAGAAGTCGGCCTCGTCGGCGATCTCCTTGCGGCGGCGTCGGGCCTCGTGCTCGTCGATGGCGCCCGGCGCGCAGGTCGGCGTCGATCGCCATCTGCTTGCCGGGCATGCCGTCGAGGGTGAAGCGGGCCGCCACCTCGGCCACCCGGCCCGACCCCGAGGTGATCACGACGAACTGGATGATGATCAGGATGAGGAACACGACCAGGCCGACCACGATCTGACCCGCCGACCACGAAGTGACCGAAGCTTGCGATCACGACGCCCGCGTACCCGTGCAGCAGCACCAGGCGGGTGACGGCGACGTTGAGGGCGAGGCGGAACATGGTCGCCACCAGCACCAGGGTGGGGAACACCGAGAAGTCGAGCGGGCGCTTGACCTGCATGGCGGTCAGCAGCACCAGCACCGACCGGTGATGTTCGCCGTGATCAGCAGGTCGATCACGAAGGTGGGGAGGGGGATGACCAGCACGACCACCACGGCCACCACCGAGAGCGGGACCGCCATGTGGGTGAGCTGGGCCCACCGGCCAGATCGCACCCAGTCGACGGGCTAGCCATTGCCAGTCCGGCTCCTATCGAGCGGCATGGACCCTCTGCACGGGCGATCTCCTGCCTGCTCGCAGTTCCGTCCCTGGACATCGCCGTGGCCTTCCTGGCCCACTTGTCACTACGTCCCGACCCGGGCGCATTGAGGGCCAGAGCGGTCGAAATCGGCCCGATCCTCAGCTGGCCATCGTGTGGACGTCTCGGAAGGCCCGTGGCCGTCGGGGAGAGCGAGTAGACGAAGGCCAGGAGGCGGGCCACCGCGGCGTAGAGCCGGGGCGGGACGATGTCGTCCACCTCGCATGACGCGTGCAGCGAGCGGGCCAAGGGTGGGTTCTCCACGATCACGCACGCCGCAGCTGCGGCGTGCTCGCTGGATGCCCGCGGCCATCATGTACCCCGCCCCTTTGGCGACGACCCGGGGCGCGCGGTCGTTCTGGCCCGGTCGTAGGCGATCGCCACCGCGTAGTGGGTGGGTTGGTACCACGACGTCCGCATTGGCCACGGCGGCCATCATGTGCATGCTGCGAGAAACGCCGCGCCTTGCTCCGGCGCGCGCCGGCGCATCTCGGGGGATCCGTCGCTCTGGCGCCGCTCGTCCTTATCTCCTGCTTCGTCATGCGCAGGTTCTGTTGGTACGTGCGGCGTTGGAAGAAGTAGTCGCCCCCGGCGATCACGAGGGCGAGCACCCCGATGTAGCGCAGAGTCGACCGACGGTCGACGTGGCTGCGGCCAGGGTCGACGCGGCAGGGGGAGGGTGGAGCCGCCGAGCACGGACGTGCAACAGCCCGTGAGAGGATCAGTAGCCCGACCATGGCGAGCACGGCCATCTTGAGCAGGGTCTTGCCGAGCGTCCACGACCCCTGCGCGGAGAACATGCCGCTTAGCCCGGCCTTGGGGGAGATGCGCGAGAACTGGACCGCAGGGCCTTGGGCGTGAAGCGGAGTCCGACCTGGCCGACGGCGATCGCCACCGCCACGGCGCCGCCGACCAGCAGGATGGGCAGGGCGGCGAGCGCAGCCGCCTCGAGTCCACCGGCCCGAGCACGGCTCACGGCGGTCCCCGCTGCTCGGGTGGGCCATCGCCTGGGTAGTGTCCTGGAGGAACCCGCTGATGCGGTTCGCCGCCAGCCCCCCCGAGCGACGGCAGCAGCGACACCGCCACGCAGGAGGCTGGCCCACCCGCTGAGCTCGGTGGAGCGGGCCACGGTGCCCTTTCACGCATCTCCTTCGGTGCTTGGCGGTCGGCTTCTCGGTGCGCTGCGACTTGTCAGCCACGGTCAGGCACCGAAGAGCTGGTCATGGCCCGCCCCACCAGGTTGACCACGTCACTCGGGAGCGCCACGATGGCCACGCCGACCGCCGATAGTGCCACAGGATCTGGAGCGGCATCCCGAACACGAAGACGTTGATCTGCGGCGCCGCCTTGGCCAAGAGGGCCAGCAGCATCTGGGTGCAGAACAGCACCACGATGACCGGCGCGGCGATCTCGACCGCGGCGGCGAAGAAGGTGACCACGTCCCCTGCGAGCCGTTTGTGCCACCGAGCCGGGGTGGTCGGGGAAGGCTCGTGCCGACCGCCTGGAACGACTGGACGAATCCGTCCACGATGACGATGACGGCGCCCGTGGTGAACAGCAGGGTCGTGACGACGAGATTGTAGAACTGTCCGAAGATCGCCGTCTGCTGCTGGGACAGCGGGTCGATCGCCTGCGGCAGGTTGAGCCCCGAGAAGAGGTCGATCAGGCTCCCCGCCGCGACCACGGCGTGACGAAGAGCGAGACGACGAACCCCAGCACCACCCCGACGACGGCCTGGATCACCATTTGGGTGAGAACCTGGGCATCGCTCGTCGGAAGGGGTCGTGCTGCAGCGTCCCCGCGGCAAAGAAGGCGACGGCCGCGGCGAAACCGATTTTGACATCATCGGGATCGAGCGTGTTCGAGAACGGCGGGCAGATCGTCACCCAGGCCACCGAGCGCACGAACGCCAGCGCGAGCGCCACGGCGAAGGTCGGCGAGAGGTGGAACGTCATCCTTGCCCCGCCGAGGACCTTGGGGATCGAGTCGTAGAGATGCTCGGTGTAGGCCACGGTGTCCCCAGCATCCAGTGGCCGAGGAACGAGCAGGACGAGACCCGATGGCCACCACCTTGGGCAGGAAGGTCAGGGTGAACTCCTGAATGGAGGTGACGGCCTGGAAGAGCGACACGAAGAGGCCGACGGCCAGGCTCACGACCAGTACCGGGCCGGCCAGCTCGGCCATCAGCACCAACGCCTGCGACGCCAGATGGATGACGGTGTTGTCGTCCACGGCTTCCAGCGTTGAACGAGGTCAGCAGGGAGTGGACCACCAGCGTCCACCCGTCCACGAGGACGAACAGCAGGATCTTGAACGGGAGCGATATCAGGTGGGCGGGAGCATGTACATGCCCATCGACATCATGATCGCCGAGACCACCAGGTCGATGATCATGAACGGGATGAAGATCATGAACCCGATGAGGAAGGCCGCCTCGATCTCGCGAGAGCACGAAGGCCGGGATCGACCGTCGTCAGCGGCAGCGTCTGCAGGGTGTTTGGCGACCTGCTCGTGGCTGAACGAGGCGAAGAGCTTGAGCTCCGGATCCTTGGTCTGCTCGAGCATCCACTTCTTGAGCGGCACCTCGCCGGCGTCGATGGCCTGGGTCGCGGTCGATCTTGCCGTGCTCGTAGGGCTGGATCGCGACGTGGTCGATCGTCGACAGGACACGGGCGCCATGATGAACAGTGAGAGGATCAACGCCAGACCGGCCAGACCTGGTTGGGCGGCACCGTCTGCGTTCCCAGGCGCGTTGCGGGTGAGCGAGAGCACGATGAACATACGGGGAAACCCGTCATCAGGATGAGGCACAGACGGGGCGACGGCCAACACCGTGAGGACGATGATGATGAGGACCGACGTGGAGGGGTCCTTCAGCCCACTGATGTTGACGTTGACGTTCGACCCAGCGGCAATCAGCACGCGAATCATCGCGGGCCTCCCGTGGGCCGTGGTCCTGCAACAGCATGTGCACTCCCGGTGGGAGTGTCCGGACGTACTAGCGCCGGACAGTCATCTCCCGCAGACGGTCCATGAAGGCATCCCATGCCCCGGAGTGAGTCTCCGTTCTCCGATGCCAGCCCTGGCATCCGTCTTCGTGGCCCGAGGCCGTCTCCGTCTCGCCGCGGACTTCCAGCCTGGTGGCGCTCGTCGGGTGCGCACCGACTCGCTCCCCGTCCAGCTCCGCCAGCAGCGTCATCTGCTGGCTGCTCTGACCGACCAGGAGCGTGCGGTCCGCCACCCGGACGACCAGAAGGGCGATGTGCCGACCGAGCGAGCGCCGTGACAGCACTTCGATGCGGCCGGCCGGCCCGTGCCGGGCCGGCGAGCCCGCCGCCCCGCTGCCACTTCTCGCCCGACACCGGGCCATGACCATGAGCACACCGATGATCAGACCCAGGACACCAACATCGTCCGTTCGAGGGCCATCGGCTCAGCCACGGCTAGCCGCCTTGTCGCGCGACGATCTCGGTGATGCGGACCCCGTACTCGTCACCGACCTCGACGACCTCGCCTCGGGCCAGCACGACTTCGCGGTTCAAGACGATGTCGACCGGCGCCCCGACCGCCTGGTCCAGCTCGATCACTGTCCCGGGGCGCAGATCGGCTCAGCTCGCCGAAGGAGAGCCTGTCTTGCCGATCCACACCGACACCTCGACCGTCACGTTGCGGAATGTGCCTCGCGACGCGGAACTGCGTCGTCCTCGGCGGCTGGTGCGCATGTCGGTCGACGAAACGTCGGTGTTCTCTACGGCCGTCATCATGTAACCTCCTCTGTGATTTCGCATGCCTTGTGCACGCCTGAGCTGCCGATTTCGGCCGAGGGCGACCAGCAGACCCTCCGCCCGGACCTCGAGCGGGCGGTCCCTCGGGATGACCGAGGCCCGAGCTGTCGCACCCACCCGCAGGTTGAGCAGCGCCGCCGGGGTGGTGGCGAAACTCGGGAACTGGAAGCACGACGTCGAGGGGGATCTCGAGAAGGCGGCGCGCGTGCCTCGGCCGAGGACTCCTGCCGGGGCTCGTGAGGTTGCCTCCCGCAGTCGTCGGCTCCACGAGCATGCGCACCATCGGCAAGGGCAGGCAAGATCAGCTGGCTCGTCGGGCGGCCGCCAATGGAGAGGTCGAAGTGCGCCGCCATGCACATCTCCGCCGGCGAGCGATGGAGACGAACTGGACGTTCCCTTCCTGCGCTTCGAGCATCGGGGTCGGTGGGCTGCATACGGGCCAACGCCGTTCCCAGCTCCCCGATGACACCCTCCGACGATCGGGGCAGAGGAACGCTTGATCGATCTCGCTGGGGACCCGGCCGGGGTAGTCCCCCTCGCCGGCGCCGGCGAGACGCAGATCGACGATGGCCAGCACTTCTGCGATCGGGAGGCCAGGACGCACGTGCCCGGAAGGGGGGCAGCGAGAAGGTCAAGAAATGCATCGTGTTCTCGAGGGACTCGGCCAGCTTCAGCGCCACGTGACTTGGTCCAGCCAGACCAGCGAGAATGCGCACTGTTGGCGGAGCACCGACGAGAGCGGGGTCGTGGCGAGCGGGCGAAGCTCTCGAGCACCATGCCGACGGTGGACGTGGAATCGGTCGAGCAGGTCGGTGCGCCGAAAGTCGTGGCTGCGACGGTCTTGCTCGACTGGGATCACACGCTCGCCAGGTGCTCGATCACGGCCAAACTTGCCGCTGGACTGATCACGATGTTGACCCGTCCGGTTCTGCGCCTGCGCCGCGGGCGAGGTGTTCGGTACCGACGGGTGGTACTCGCCGTACGCCAGCGCCACCACCTGCTGCGGCGCCACCGCGTCGGCCACCGTCAGCCGCTCCACGACCGTGGTAGCACGCGCCGCCGAGAGCTCCCAGTTGTTGGCGTACGGCCCGCCGGTGATGGGCTGGTTGTCGGTGTACCCGGCGACCTCTGACGTCGTTGGGGTAACGGGCCAGCACCTGACCGGAAGCGTCGACGATCTGCTGTCCCAAGGGTCGAGAGCTGGGCGGAGTCGACCTGGAAGAAGGTCGTGTCGGCCACCAGGCCCTCGATGAGGCCCGACGAGTTGATGGAGAGTGTGACGTCGCCCAGCATTCCCCGCTGCGCCAAGACCTGCGCGAGCGCCTTTTGATCGCCGCGCAGCTGATCCGCTTCCTGTGCGGCGACGGTCGGTCGCGTGCCGTGGGAGGGGTGGGGTGACGTCCCGTGCACCGCTGAGTCGTTGACCACACGATCGTCCGACACGGATTCCTGGAATTCCTTGTACTTGGCCTGATCGATCTTCGAGAGTGCGAACAGCACGATGAAGAGCACGAGCAGGAGCGTGATCATGTCGGAATAGGTGAGGAGCCACCGGTCCTGGTTGTCCGTGTGCGTCTCGGCCCGGTGGCGGTGGGCGCGCCCGCCCCGGCGGGTCGGCGGCGCTGGCGGATTTGGTCATGCCGCCTCCACGGCAACGAGCGGCTCGGGCGCGGCAGCCGAACTCTCGCTGCGCTCCGACGGTGGGAGGTAGCTGTAGAGGCGGTCGCGCAGCTCCGTGCTCGAGACGTTGAGCTGCATGGTGAGGAGGCCCTCAGTGACCATCTCGCGGTAGGCCACCTCCTCCTCGGAGAGTCGCCGGAGCTTGTTGGACATCGGCAGCCAGACGACGTTGGCCAGCATGACGCCCCACAGCGTGGCGGTGAAGGCCGCTGCGATGGCCGGGCCGAGCTTTCCGGGGCTCTGCAATTGGCCGAGCACGCCGATCAGGCCGATGACCGTCCCGAGGATCCCGAAGGTCGGTGAGTAGCCGGCCATGTCCGAGAAGAACTTGATGGCGGTGCTGTGGCGCACCCGCAGTCCGTCGATCTCGGCGCGCCGATCACCTCGTAGACCCGCTCAGGGTCAGAGGTCGAGGTGATGAGCTGGATCCCCTTCTTGAGGAACGGGTCGTCGGTCTCGAGTTGCTCGAGCACCAGGGGGTTCTGACGCACCTCCTTCGCACATCGCCAGGAGCGCGTCGATCGTGGCGCGGCGCGTCAGGCCCGTGGCGGGGGGCAGCACGCTCTTCGCCGCCTTTGGGACGGCCCTGAGCTGGCGACCTGTCGAAGCCGGCCATGGTGGCCCCGAGGCTCCCGCCGATGACGAGGAGGAGCGGCGGGATCTTGATCAGCGACGCCACATGGCCGTGCTCCATGGTCATGGAGACGATCGAGGGCGATCAGTGCGATCAGGATGCCGACGGGTGTCACTGTCAGCACGTCCTGGACGGCTTCGGTCATGCCCGGCCGCGGCGAGCGGCGGGAGCGACGGGCTCGGGGTCTTCTCGAAAGGCGAGAGCCAAGGCCCCTGCGAGCACGCCTGCTTCTCCGAGCGGATCCGGTCGACCTGACGGTGTCGGATCGTCTCGCGCACCATGAAGTAGGTCCCGTCGGCAAGATGGACGCGCCGAGTCCTCGCCCCTCCCTCGACTCGCTCCACGAAGTCCTCGTTGAGGTACATGGTGGATCCATCCAGCTTCTTCACGGCCGATCACGGGGCTCCGTTCCCAAAAGTGCGTCCGTCCACTGCCTCTGTAACGGCCCGCACGCGGGCCAGAATTGAGGGTCGGTCGACACAAATGCCGCGGCACGCCGGGGATCGCTACGACATCTGCACCAGCGACTGCAGGCGGTGGAGGTGGTGTCGACCACCTTCGTGTTCGCCTGGTACGCGGTCTGAGCCTCGATCAGATCGGTGAGCTCGGTGGCCAGGTCGACGTTCGAGCCCTCGACCGCACCCCCTTGGAGCGTGCCGAGACCGTTCGTACCCGGGCTGCCCAGCTGCGGCCTTGCCCGACGCGACCGTAGGGGTGAAGTAGTGTCTGCCCGACGTCGTCCAACCCGTTCGGGATTGGCGAACTGGGCCAGGGCGATCGTGCCCAGGGCCTGGCTGTCCCGTTCGAGTAGCTCCCGGTGATCGACGCCGTCCGAACCGATGGAGTACGACTCGAGCGTGCCTGCCGCGTTGCCGTCCTGGGACGTCACCTCCATGGTCTGGTCGTCGGCGAACTGGGTGACGGCGCTCTGGGAGCCGACGGGCGGGAAGTCGATGTCGGCTCGCTCCCCCGGTCCAGGTGTAGTTGCTCGGCTCGTTGGCGATGGCGATGGCGGTCTGTCCGGCCCCGACGGCGGCGCCGTTGACCGACGACAGCTGGCCGTTGGACCCGAAGACCATCGTCTGCGGCGTCGTCCAGAGCGGCTGAGGCCGCACCGGTCACCGTGCCCTGCATGACCAGGTGTTGCGGCTCGCGGTGGGCGTGAAGGTGAGGTCGACCGGCACCGGTCGCCCAGCGAGTCGTACATCGTGGTGGTGACGGTCACCGGGTTGGTCGGCCGTCGGACGGCAGGTTGCCGCCCAGCATCGATGTTCTGCGGTCTGGGCCGGGGGCCGGTCGAGCCCGACGACGACGCTGAGCGGCGTGCGGGGCGAGGTGGTCGGCTGGCCGTGGTCCACCCCTCGACCAGCCCCCCGCTGTTGGTGGCCAGATTGCCGTTGGTGTCGATCTGGAGGTCGCCGTCGCAGCGTGTAGTACGTCTGCCCGTTCTGGGTCACCACGAGAAAGCCGTTGCCCTCAATGGCGACGTTGCTGCTTGACGCCGGTCTGGGTCACGGGCCCCGGCGGAGAAGTTGGTCTGATCGCCGAGACTTCGTCGCCCGCACCGATGGACGAGGGGTTGGTGCTGGCCAGCTGTGTCCCGACCGCTCCTCCGGCCGGTGGAGCTGCTCGGTCAGCAGGTCCGCGAACTGGGCGGTCCGCGACGCGAAGCCGTCGGTCTCCGAGTTGGCGATGTCGTTGCCGATCGTGTCGAGATCGGTCTGCATGGTGTCGATTCCTGAAGCGGCGGCACCGAGAGAACGGACGCCATGGGGTGCTCCTATCTGTCGTGATGGCGGTTTCTGGCTTGTGCATTCGACGGCGGGCTGGTCCGGCTCGGTCAACTCGTGGCAGCTCCGATCTGTTCGACGGCGGAGAGGTTCACGAGTCACCGTCCACGTCGAGCGTAGGCCCGTTGGACCCGTTGGTGACACCGGTCACCGTCCCGGTCAGGTTGCCGCTCACGTCGTCGGCCGGTCACCGTCTTGCCGATGAGCCCGGCGGCCTCGCCGATCTCCGACGACGAGGAGACCGTTTGGAGCTGCTCGACTTGGGAGAGCTCGGCGATCTGGTCCATGAAGTCGGCCGAGTCGGTCGGGTCGAGTGGGTTCTGATACTTGAGTTCGTCGACGAGGAGGCTGAGAAAGGTGTTCGGATCGAGCAGACCCGCGGTTCCGTCGGGCGCTGCGCTCGACTGCGTGGTGTCTCCCACGCCGGCGGTGCCGCCGCTCACGCCTGAGACGGGTGTGGTCATGTGCTGTCCCTTCGGTCGGAGCTGGCGGTCACAACACGAGGTGGAGGTGGTCGGCCTGTCCGGGCGGCCCGGAGGGTGTCGTTCCTGACAGCGTGGAGGCCGCCGACGCATCGGCATCGGTCTCGCGACCGCGGTCGAAGCCCTGTCCGGTCCCTTCTCCCGTTGCGCGCCTGGCGCGGTGCGCCAGGGTCGCCGAGGGTCACGTCGACCTCGACGCCTCCCTGGGCCAGGTGCTCGCGCAAGTCGGGCAACGCGCTCTCGAGGGCGTCGTGGGTGGCGGCGTGCTCGGGCGACAGGTCCACCTGGAGCATGTCGCCACGCAGCGAGAGCCTTGCCTGCACCTGGCCCAGCTCGGGCGGGTGCAGGTTCAACACGACGTTGTAGGTACCGCTTCCGCGGCTGAGGACACCCGAGATGGTGGTGGCCAGCCCCGCCGTGTCGAGTGGCTGGTCGGCTCCGAGCACGGCATCGGCGGCGTCACCTCGCTCGGAACCGACAGAGCCCGTGACAGCGGTCGGAACCATGCCCGCGGCCGCGGGTGGCGGGAGCGACACGGCGCCGCGCCGCGGCCACGCCAACCGTGGGTGCGCGGGGCGACACCACGCCCGACGGTGCCGCGCCCGACGCTGCAAGCTCTGCGGACTCTTCCACTGTCGGCACTGCACCCTGCCATGCGGGACGGCCGGGTGCAGTGCCCAAGGCGGCTGACGACGCCGGGAGGGAGAGGTGTCTCGTTGTCGCGCGACGTCGCCGCCGAGGTGAGGCCGGAAATCGGGAACGTGCTGCCCGAGCCGGCGCCGGCCGCTGAAATCGCGGTGGCATCGACACTCGCGGTGCCGGCGACCAGAGTGTCGGACCCGGCGTTCGGTGCACCGGCCGCGGCGGGTGAGCCGCCTTCGCCCCCTGCTCCGTCCGCGTCGAGCGCGCCATCGAGCCCGTGCGCGCCGTCCCGGTCGTGCGTGACGCCAGCGCTGTCGCCGACCTCCCACGCGCGTGGCACCCGTGACGTCTGGGTCGAGAGTGCCACGGTCGCTGACGCCGACCGACGTCCCGCCGCTGCCGGCGGCGCCGGACGACACCTCAGACTGCAATGCGGGGATTCCCAGGACCGGATCACGTGCGGTGCCCGGCGCCCCCCGGGTGTGGTCGTCCCCCGATCGTGCTGTCCGCGGTCCGCCCCGGGAGCGGGGCGCCGTGTCCCCTCGAGAGGATCCGCTCGAACGGGGACACTGCGTGGTCGTCCACCGACTCGTCGGTCTCCGCGTCCGACGTCGCCGCACGTGACGCGGCGGGTCCGACCGCGGCCGGGTCGCCGCCGAGCGATGTCGTCGTCGAGACTGGTGCTGGCGTCACGAGGCCCCTTCGTCACCTTCGCCAGAGAGGCCGGCGAGGGACAGCACGGCGGGCACGTACGCCTGCGTCTCGGCGTAGGGCGGTACGCCTCCGTATCGCTCCACAGCGCCCGCGCCGGCGTCGTACGCGGCCAGCGCATCGGCGTACGAGCCGAATTGCCGCGTGTAGCTCCCAAGCAGCTGGGCCGCCCCGTCAATCGACTGCGTCGGATTCAGCGGATTCACACCCATCCCGGCGGCCGTCGACGGCATGAACTCCGCGATGCCCTCGGCCCCAGCCGAGCTGACCACCGAGGGCTCGAACCGACTTTCGTGGTAGAGCAGGGCGCTCAGCAGGGAGGCGGGTATGCCATTGGACGCCGCCGCCTGCTCAATGGTCTGGACGTACTGGTTGGGCACGGCGACGTTCCCGATCTGGGTCGACCCACCACCACCCCCGCTCGCCGCCGGAGCCGGGTTCGTCGAATCCGAAGCGCTCGGGACCACGCGGCGGATGGCCACCACAGAGTCCGCCGGGACCGTCTGCACCTGCACGGTCGTGCCGGTGTGCGGGGCGTCGATCATCTGGCCGTTCCCGATGTAGATGCCGACGTGGCCGGGCGCGCTGGCCGTGCCGTCCGAACCGGCAAAGAAGAGCAGATCGCCCGGCTGTGCATCGCTGAGCGACGGCACGGCAGTGCCGACCTGGCTCTGCTCTTCGCTCGTGCGGGGCAAGGAGATGCCGAGTTGACCGTAGGCGTATTGCACGAGGCCCGAACAGTCGAATCCCGACGGGCTCGTGCCGCCCCACACATAGGGGGTTCCTTCGAAGGATTCCGCCTCGGAGACGACGCTGGCGCCGGTGACGGTGCCCGCTCCCGTGGCAGCGGAGACGTCGCTCGCCGTGCCGGTGCTTCCGGAAAGTCCGGAAGCCGTCTCGGCCCCGGCCCCGCCGTCGGTCGCCAGCAACACGGCCAGCAGGTCGGACTGGTCGGCCAGGGCCGAGGTGCCGGACGCCGCGCTCCCCATCGCCTGGGCGTCGAGGAGGTCGTCGACCAGCCCGACAGCGGACTGCGAACCCGTCGCCGTGTCCAGGTCGGCCGCGAAGCCGGCGTCGGCGGACGCGATGCCCGAGCTGCCGGCCGTGGTCCCGGCCGCTTCTTGCAACTGGGCCAGCGTCTGTTGGATGTCGGCCAGCGTGACCGACGTCACCGTCACGGCGCGCCGTGCCCTGTTCGGAAGCGGACTATGGCCATGTCGTCGAGTTCGGCGACGACCGCACGGTCGGCGTCGAGCTGCCAGCGGCTGCGCTGGCGCTCCTCGAGCCGGCGCAGCGCACGGCAGCACCGTTCGGCCTCGACCCAGGCGGCGCGGGCCTCGTTCGCCTTGACCTCGACGCGCGCCGCGTGCGCGTCGTGGCGTCGGAGCAGCTCGGCCATGCGCTCCGACTGATCCTGGATCCACAGCAGGGCCGCCATGTCGGAGCGGCCCTCGGGAAAGCTCAGCTGCCGGGTCGCGGCGCGCAGCTGGGCACACCGGGCCTGCGCCGGCGCGCAAGTCGCGTGTCGCCAGCGCGAATCGTTGCGCCGCAGCCTGCTCCTGATGCTCGCGCACGCGGGCGACCGGCTCGAGGCGGAAGCGAAACGCCCTCATGGCGCCGGCCCGTCGTCGGCGTCCAGCGCCAAAAGGCCCGAGAGGGCCGCATCGAGGTCGCTTACCTCGGTGACGGGTTGGCGGAGGAAGGCGTCGATGGCGGCCTTGCACACCACGGCCCGGTCGACGACCGCGTTGGTCCCGGGCACATAGGCGTCGATCTCAATGAGGTCGCGCGCGTCGCGCCACGCCGCAAGCAGCTCGCGCACACGGGAGCTGGCACGCCGCACGTCTTCGGAGACAATGGCTGGTGCCACCCGCGAGATGGATTCGAGAATGTCGACGGCCGGGTAGTGCCCGCTCTCGGCCAGAGACCGCGTGAGCCGCACGTGGCCGTCGAGGATCGACCTGGTGGCGTCGGCAATGGGTTCGTTGATGTCGTCGCCCTCGACCAACACGGTGTAGAGGCCGGTGATCGAACCTCGCTCGGCCCGCCCGCTGCGCTCGAGAAGCCGGGGAAGCAATCCGAACACGCTGGGCGGGTAACCGCGGGTCGCCGGCGGCTCGCCGGCGGCCAGACCCACCTCGCGTTGGGCCATGGCGAAGCGGGTCACCGAGTCCATCATGAGTAACACGTCGCGCCCGCAGTCCCGGAACCATTCGGCGATCCGCGTCGCCGTGAAGGCGGCGCGGATCCGCACCATGGCCGGCGCGTCGGACGTAGCCACGACAACGACGGCTCGCGCCAAGCCCTCGGGACCGAGGTCACGCTCTATGAACTCCGCCACCTCCCGGCCGCGCTCGCCGATGAGAGCGAGCACGGACACGTCCGCCTGGGTTCCACGGGCGATCATGGAGAGCAGCGACGACTTCCCGACACCGGACCCGGAGAAAATGCCGAGCCGCTGTCCCTTGCCGCACGGGACGAAGGCATCGAGCACCCGCACGCCGAGCGGCAGCTGCTCCTCTACGAGGCCACGTCGCAGGGGATGCGGCGGCACGCCGTGAACCGTCACGGCTTCCCCGCGCAGGCGCGGGCCGCCGTCCATGGGCCGGCCGAGCCCATCGACGATGCGCCCGAGGAGATGTTCGCTCACGCGCAGGGAGGTAGGACGTCCGTACAACGTGGCCCGCGTGCCGGCCCGGAGGCCGGTGGTCTCGCCCAGCGGCACGCACACGGCCCTCCCGTTGCGCAGGGCAACGACCTCCGCCTCCAGGGGTCCGTCGTCGAGCTGCAGTACCACCCCGTCACCCACCGCGGCGGGGAGCCCGGACACTTCGATGGACATTCCGACCACCTGGTCGACTCGGCCGTAGCGAATGGGCCGGGCGGCAGCGTGCACAGACGGTGCCAGCTCCTCGAGCACCCCGGTCACGACGCCTCCTCGGCCTGCTGGCCGATCAAGAGGTCGCGCACCCGTTGCACGGCGGTGGAGATCTGGCTGTCGATGGTCGCCTCGCCGATCTCAACCAACGCCCCACCCGGCTCGACGGACGCGTCGACGACGACGCTCAGTTCGCGGGTTCCCATCAGGGCTTCGGTGTGCACCGCTCGAAGCGCCTCAACGTCGTTGGGGTGGAGCCGCGCCGTCGCCGGCAAGGCGCTGTGATCGACGGCGAGGGCCCGGGCCACCGCGTCGCGACCAGGGTGGGCCGCCAGCGCCAGTTCGCGCCCGAGGAGGGTCTCGAGAAGTTCGAAAGCGAATACCGCCACCGAGTGTTCGAGCTGGTCCTGGCGTTGTGCGAAGGCCAGCGCGGCCGCGTCGGTGGCGTGGCCAAGAGCTCCGAGCGCCTGCTCCAGGCGGGCACGGCACTGGCGTGCCTCGGCCAACGCCTCGACTCGCGCGGCTTCTTGACCGGCGGCATAACCGGCCTCGTAGCCGGCATCGTGTCCCGTGTCCCCCGCACCGGGTTCGGCCTCCCGTGACAACACGACGTAGTCGATCGGCACACCAGGATCCTGCGGGCAAGACCGCACCGACACCCCGTTGGAGCGACTGAGGCCTCTCGCCGTCTGCAGGGCGCTGCTCATCGGATCATCTCGTCGTCACGGGCGATGACGATGACGCCCTCGTCGTCGAGCGCACGCGCCGCTCGGACCACCTCGGCCTGCGCGTCGTCGACCTGGGACGTCCGGACGGCGCCCAACACCTCGAGCTCTTCGTCCAGAGACTTGGACGCTCGTTCGGTCAGGTTCTGTCGGAGACGGGCCAACGCGCCGTCTTCGAGATTGGCGCCCTTGAGCGCCACCGCCAGCGTGGTGGACGACACCTTGCGCAGGATCTGCTGCAGCGAACGGTCGTCGAGTGCGACGACGTCTTCGAACGTGAACAGGTTTGCTCGGATCTTCTCGGCCAACTCGGTGTCTTCGTCATCGAGTTGGCCGAGGATCTGGCGCTCGGTATTGCGGTCCGCGTGGGTGAGGATCTCGGCGATGGCCGACGCGCCACCGACGCTGCTGGTCGAGCCCAGTGTGTGGAGGCTTCGCAGTTTCGCCTCAATGAGCGTCGTGGTCTGGCGGACGGCGGCGGGGTCCACCCGGTCGAGCTGGGCGATGCGCCGTGCCACCTTGATCCGGAACTCGGCCGGCAGCGCACCGATGATCCGAGCTGCATCCTCGGGCCGCATGTGGGCGAGCAGCACGGCGACCGTCTGGGGTTGCTGTTCGGCCAGGACGCCCACCACCCGCCGCGGGTCCGCCGTGGCCAGCACGGCCAGAGGGCCCACCGCGAGCTTGGACTCCATCTGGTCGAGGACCTCGTCGGCGCGCACCTTGCCCAGTCGCTCACTGAGAAATTGGCGCGCCAGGTCCACTCCCCCCTGGCTCACCAGTGACGTGCCCCGGACGCGGTCGACGAATTCTCCCAGCACCCCGACCACGGTGTCGGTGTCGAGGGACGGGAGGTTGGCGATCTCGGTGGTGAGCTCAATCGCGTCGGGGTCCGTCATCTCTCGCAGGATGGCGGTGGCGCGCTTGGGGCCTAGTTGGGTCAGGACGACCGCCACCTTCTGGCGGTTCGAGAGGGCAATGTCCGCGGTGTCGTCGGGACTGTGTGCGGGGTCCTCCGTTGCGGCCGCCGCCTCCGCCTGCTCGAGAGTCGTCACGGCGGGATTGGTCATACCGGCAGCGCCTTGGATGAGCCCGGCGCGTCGGCACGGTCGTTCGCCCACAACCGAAGCAGCGCGGCAGCCTCGGCCGGCCGATCGGTCACGAAGTCGTTCACCTGGGCCAGCACCGCCTCGGGTCCGAAGGAGAGTGCGGCCGCCTGGCCGACCACGGGGAGCTCGCCCGTCGGGTCGCGCTCGTCTTCGACGCCGACCCCGAGTGGCATCGCGGAGGCGGTGGGGAGCTCGCCGAGCGGGATTTCCTGGTAGAGCGGACGGCGCCGGCGTGACGCCCACACGGTGGTGGCGATCATGGCCGCGATGAGCAGGATCAGTCCGGCCACCTCCGCGGCCCGATCGACGAGCTGGGAGTGCGCGGCTCCGGCCGTTGCCACGGCGGCCTGCTTGTTGGCCGCGGCGAACGGGAGTGAGGACACGACCAGCTGGTCGCCCCCGCTGAGGTTGAGACCGGCAGCGGCGACGACCAGCGAGCGGATCGTGGCGTCGTTGATCTTGTGCGCGGCCGACGAATTGAGAAGGACGGCGACCGAGGTCTTCTGCGACTTGCCCCGGTGCCTGCTTGACGGTCTGGGTCACCTGACCCACCGCGTTGGTGATCTGAGAGCTGGTGCTCGTGTAGGTGCCGTTGCCGCCCGAGGTGGTCGCCGGTTGGCTCGAACCGAGCACACCCGAAGGCGGCGTCCCGGTCCCGGTGTAGCTGTTGTTGGACGTGGTCTGTCCCGTGGGGGCACTGACGGGTTGACCCGCCGCGTTGGTCTGGAGCCCGTTCGTCGTGGTCTGGGTCTGGTTGAAGTCGAGCACCGCGTTCACCTGCACGGCCGCGTTCCCGGTTCCGACGACCCGGGCCAGGAGCGACGTCAAGGAGGTGGCCACGCTGTTGTCGTAGGTGTCGGTCTGTTGGGCGTTCGAAGCGCCCGATGTTCCGCCGGCGTCGCCGGGCGCCGTCAGGACGTCTCCGTGGTTGTCGACGACGGTGACGTCGGAGGCGGAGAGTCCCGGGGTGGACGACGCGGCCAAGTGGACGATGGCCTGGACCTGCCCTGAGGAGAGGACCGTGCCGGGGGTGAGGCCGACCAGGATGGACGCCGTCGTCGGTTGCGAGGTGCCGATAGCGAAGTCGCTCTGTTGCGGCACGACCAGGTTCACCTGCGCCGACTGCACGCCCTGGATCGACTCGACAGTCTGCTCGAGCTGGCTTTCGAGGGCCTGTTGGTATTCCACCTGTTGCACGAAGTCAGAGGTGGTGATGCCGCTCTTCTCAAGGTTCGAGAAGCCCACGTTCCCCGACTGCGGAAGGCCTTGCTCGGCCAGGGCGATCCGCTCCTGGTCGACATCGGCTGCCGGGACCAGCACGGTGGTCCCGCCATTGGCCAGCTGGTAGGGGATTTTCGAACTGGTGAGCTGCTGGGTGATGGCGCCGGCGTCGGCGGTCTGCAGGTTGGTGAAGAGCGGCTGGTAGCTCGGCTTGGACTCTGCCCGCATGAAGATCATGCCGCCGACGACGGCGACGACGACGGCCAACCCCACCATTGCTTTTTGTCCGAGCGTGAAGTCCGCCAGGACGGTACCCGCCCGGCCGCGTGCCGAGGAGAACGTGTCGCGGGTGAACGGCAACATGGCCATGGTTAGGCCTGCATGTCCATGATGGAGTTGAAGGCGTCGACCGCCTTGTCGCGCACCGTGGTGACGAGCTGCGTCTCGAGGTCGGCCTGGGTGGAGGCGACGGTGACATCCGCGATATTGGCGTCGCCGGCTGCGGCCTGGAGCGACAGGTTGGTGGCGGCCTGCTGCGACGCGCCCAGGGAGTCGAGTGCGTTCCCGAGGACGTCGGAGAACGACGTGGCCGCCGTACCTGACGCGCCCGACGCGCCCGATGCACCCGCCGCGGTGGCAGACGGCGCAGCCTGCGCGGCACCCGCGCTCACGGCCGAGCCGACGCTCGGAATGGCAGGTATGGCCGGGATCACGTCAGGCCTTGATGCTCGAGGATGGACTGGTACGCGCTGGTGGCGTGGGACAACACGGCGGAGTTGGCCTGGTATGAGGTCTGGGATTGGATGAGGTCCGTCATCTCCTCGCCCAGGTCCACCACCGGGTACTCGACCTCGCCGCTGGCGTTGGCCGCGGGGTTCGTGGGGTCGTATTCCTCTTGCCCTTGCGCCGGACCGAGGTCGATGGAATCGACTCGTACCCCGTCACCACTCCCGTCCGGTTCGGCCTCGGCGCCGGCATCGACGTACTGCGCCTGATAGACGGGCTGACCCGGCGTGACCCCGTCCTCCATGTTGGCCACGTTGCCGCCGATGGTGTCGATCCAGGTCTGGTCGACCGCGGCGCCGGATCCGGCGATGTCAATGGCTTCCCACATAGGACCTCCTAGCCGGTGATGGCGTCCGAGAGCACGGCGAACTGACCGTCAATGGAGTTGACGACGGTCTGGTTCTCCAGATCGTTCTCTTGCATGATGGTCATCTCCGTCGGAAGCGAGACGTTGTTCCCGTTGGTCCCCGACGGGAGACCCTCGGGGGTCGTCTGGGCGCTCGCCACCCCGCCATCGGACAGCGCCTGAGCCAGTGACGACTGGAACGTCACCTGGTCGGCCTGGAAGTTTGGGGTGTTCTCGTTGGCGATGTTGTTGGCGATGGCCTGTTGCTGGTCGACCACGGAATCCAGCGCGAACTGCAGGATCCCGATCGATTCGGCGGCGTCAGTCACTCTTCGGACTCCTCGATGCGAGCAGAGTTGGCCGGCCGTCCTGGCCGAACACCGAGCAGTCCGTGCTCGCCGTCTCTACTACGGACCTTCCGAGCGAAAAGTTCAGGGGGGTCTGCTGTTTACGCCATCCGGTCGACGTAGTGCGGGACGGACGGCGCCTCGACCCGCCGCGCCGCCAGGTGGCACTGCACGTCCGCCATGCGCGTGGCCACCTCGAGCGCGAGCTGGTCATAGGCGAGGGCAAGGCGGCGCACCTGTGGCTCCAGGTCGTCGGGCAGCACGCCGGCCGGATGCCCGGGTGGCTCGGGTGACGCCGCGCCCTGCTCGACCGCCCGCCGCGTGGCCCGTAGGTGCTCTGACGCAGCCTCGAGATACTCAGTCCATCTGTCGTCGGCCATCGCCAACCTCCGGCTCTGCGACCGCCCGCCGCCAGGCCTCGCGTAGCGGCGCCACGATCTGGCCGCAACGGTGGATCTTCGAGAGGTCCTTGGTGAGATTGGCCTCAATGAGCTCGGTGAGCAGCAGCTCGTAGAGACCCAGGAGCGTGCGCCCTCCCTCGAATCCGTCAGGCTGCAGGCTGTGGCGCAGGACGCGGACGATCTGCTGTGCATGCTGGAGCCGCTCGTTCGTGGCCAGGAGGTCGCCACCCTCGAGCGCGCGCTCGGCGATCTCGATGTCCGCGGCCATGCGGTCGAAAAGCATGACGAGCAGCTGCGGTCCGGGCGCGGTCTGTACGGCCTGGCTCTGGTAGCGCAGCGCAGCGTCCTGGGTCGTGTTCATCGGGTCAGCCCGAACTCGAACCGGAGCTCGACGACGCGTTCGACGAGCTCAAGTTGGAAGACGAAGAGGACGACGAAGTGCCCGCCTGCGCGTTGAGGAACGAGCTCGTGGCTTGCAGCTTGGCCAGGGTGGCCTCGAGGTTCGTGAACTCCTGGGTGAGTGCTGCTTGTTGGGTTGCCACCAACTGCTGCTGCATGGTGATCTCGCTGGCGACCTCTTTCAGCGTGCCCTGCAGACCGGCGATGGACTCGGGGACGAGTCCACTCGGGGCCAACGACGACGTCTTGGCCAAGTGGCCCAGTTCCTGTGCGAAGCCCGGCGCGTACGCAATGGTGCCGAGCGTCGTGGGGGTCGTGATGCCGGTGGCGGTGACGGCGACGACGAGACCGGTCGCGGGGTCGCCGCTGGACGCGAGGCTGAGATCCTGTCCGTAGCCGGTCGCGGCCACGCCGTCGATGGTGCCTGCGACGTCGACACCGCTGTAGGTCGACCCCGCGCTGGTCAGACCGAGCTGGTCGCCGCCCGACGCCGACACGGAGAAGGTGGCCGCCGAGCCATAGGAAGCCGAGGCCAGCTGGACCTGATACGCACCTGCGGAGCCGCCGAGGGCGGCTGAGGCCCCGATGCCCGCGGTGGCCAGGGCGGAGTTCAGGCCGCTGATCACCTCGTCGACGCTCTCCCCGGCCGCGGCCGCGTACGTCGCTGTCGCCGACCCGCTGGTCACCGTGTAGGTCTCTGGCGCCGAGAGGGCTGACGTCGGTGTGGACCAGGTGGTCGAACCGGTGTCGACGGCCTGCGCGGCTGACTGGGACACGGTGACCGCGTACGAACCCGGAGACGTGTCGTCGCTGGCCCCGGCCACCGTGGCCGCACCGTCGAGTGAAGGTGACGCCGGCGTGAATGTGCCGCCCTCGGTGAACATGGCCTGAACGGCAGCGGGGTTCTTGGCGTAGGCAGCCTCGAACGCAGCCTGGTTGAAGGTGATCGTCCCCTGCGAGGTGATGGCCAGGCCGGCCGATTCCCCGGCCGTTCCGTCTGAACCCGCCCCCGACGTGCCCACCGCGGTGCCCACGGCGGCGAGGATCTGTTGGGCGAGGGTGTTGAGTGACGTCGCGCCGTTGAGCGTGGCGGCTGTGTTGCTGGACGTGTTGTAGGCGGTGTCCGTCGAGATGGTCGAGAGCACCTGGTTGGCCGCGGTGACCAACGCCTGCACCGTCGTGGCCAGCTGTGTGCCGTCGGGAGAGACGCTGATGGTCACCGGCGAGGAGCTGGCCTGCCCGAGGTTGACGGTCACGCCGGGGAGCAGGCCCGTCACCTGGTTGGAGGCCGAGACCACTTGGTAGCCGCCCGCGCCTCCGATGGAGACGACGGCGTTCTGGCTGGCCGTCGTCGTGGTCAGCGCGCCGAGACCCGAGGTGGCGAAGGCGCCCGCGTCAATCGTCGTGGCGGCCGCCGTGCCCGTGCCGTTGGAGGTCAGTTCGAGGGCGTACTGGTTGGCGCCCACTTTGAGGGCGTTCGCCGTCACGCCCACGCCGGAGGCGTTGATGGCGGCGACGACAGTGCTGAGTGATCCGTTGCCGACCGAGACGTTTTGGGCGGTGATCGATCCGGCGCTGAGCCCGCCTGCGAGAAGCATCTGCAGGGTGCCACCGGTGCCCGAGCTCAGCGTGACCGCGGTCGTGCCCGAGCCTGCGATGTCGTTCACGGTGGTCGAGGTGCCGTCGAGGTCGATCACGCCGTCGGTGCCGGTCACCGCCGGACCCGCTGCCAGGCTGAGGGTGACGGCGGCCGAGCCTCCGGCGACTTGCAGCGATGCCGTCGAGCCCTCCTCGGTGGTGGCCACGGAGAGGAGGCCCGACGTCGTCACCGTGGCGTTCAACGTGCCGCCGGACGCTTGGGTCACCGCTTGGGCCAGCTGCTGCGCGTCGTAGGTGCCCGAGGCCAGAGTGAGGGTCTGGGCGGTGCCGTCGAGCACGACCGAGAGCTGGTTGTTCGACGCGTCGATGGTCACGCTGGATGCCAGCGGCGACGTTCCGGTGAGCGTGGCGCCCGACGACGACTGCGTCACGGTGATGGTGTGCGCACCGGAGGCCAGGCCCGATACGGCACCGAAGGAGGCGATGCCGAGCCCGGCGCCGCCAGAGCCGACGAGCAGGTTGCCCGACGCCACGACGTCATTGGGGGACGCGACCGTCCCGGCCGAAATCTGGGTTGATCCAGTGGCCAGTTGGTCGACGGCCAAGGTGAGGGTCCCGCTCTGGGTGCCAGACGTGACGGTCGCGGTCGCCTCTGATTCGTTCGACGAGCTGGTCGAGAAGGCCTGCTCGTAGCTGGTGGGGTCGGCCAGCGCGTCGGACGCCTGCTGAAGAGCCAAGAGCTGGGAGTTGATGGTCTGGTAGGCCGAGATCTTGGCGTTGATGGCCGACTGCTCGCTCTGGAGGCTGGTGAGCGGCTGTTCGTAGACGGCCATCTCGGCGTTGATGATCGATTGGGTGTTCAACCCTGAGACCAGGCCGGAGAAACTGACAGGGCCGTTGACCATCGTGTTCTCCTCTTCCTCTCTTCGTGTCGTTTTGCGCCGTCGTGTCGCGCTGCGGGCCGTCATGTCGCGCTCGTTGGACGGGGGGCGGGCGCCCCTGAGCCGAGTCGACTCAGGGGGTGCCCGCCCCGCCTGTCCTTCGCTGTCCCGCCCCAGGCCCCCGACCCGGGGGAAGGGGTCGCGGGCTACTGCAGGAGCTTGAGAGCCAAGCTCGGCAGCTGCTCGGCCTGGGCCAGAACGGCGACGCCGGACTGTTCCAGGATCTGGTCCGACGTGAACGTCGCTGTCTCAGAGGCCACGTTGACGTCGACCAGGTTGGCGTGCGCAGATTCGATGTTCTGCTGCGCCGTGCTCAGGTTCGAGGCCAGAGCCTGAATCTGGTTTTGCGTGGCGCCCACGTTGGCTGCCTGGCTGGCGACGGTCGAGATGGCCGCCTGAATGGCGTCCATGGCCGTCTCGGCACCGGCCACGGTACCGACGGCGATGGCGTTGACTCCGAGCGCCGTCGCCGTCGCGGCGGCGATGGTGACCACCACTTGGTCGCTCGCGCTGTTGTACGGACCAACCTGGAACGTCTCGCCCGCGTAGGTCCCACCGAGAAGCGGCGTCGTGCCGTAGGTGGTGCTGCTGGCGATCTGGTCCAGCTCGGACTGCAGCGAGGCGAACTCGGACTGGGCCGCCGCACTCGTCGACGCATCCTGCACACCGCCGTTCGCTGCTTCCGTGGCGAGCGTGTTCATGGTCTGGAGCACGGACGCCTCCTGGTTGAGCGCGCCCTGCGCGGTCTGGAGCACCGAAACGGCGTCTTGGGCGTTGTTGATCGCCTGTCCGTAGCCGTTCGACTCCTCCTGCAGGTACTGGCCCACCAGGTAGCCGGCGGGGTCGTCGGCTGCCGTCTGGATATTCAATCCCGACGAGAGCTTGCCAACGGCCGACGACAGCATGTTGCTGGTCGAGTCCAAGTTGTTGTATGCCTCGACCGCGGTCGAGTTGTCGTTGATGTAAAGCCCTGACATGTGAGTGTCCTCCTGTGACGTTGACCCTCCCTCGGGAGGAGGAGCTTCCGTGCTCCACCATCGGTTACGTCCCGTGACGGGCGCGAATTCAGATGGGAGCCCACGGTGTCGACGGAAGAGATGGGGATTGTCGGCCGCTTGTCACAGTGTTGCCTTCAGTTTCTCGGGGAGTGCCCGATATCGCTCCTGGGGGAGATCATTCATTGGCACTGCCATGACGCGCGAACGGGGGGTTTGATGACGCTCGGGCCGATGGATTCCAAGAGGGGGGAATCCAGCGTGCAGACGATTGAGCACGAGACAACACCGGAAACACTCTGGGGGGAATACTGGCAAGACCGATCCATTGAACTTCGAAACCGTTTGGTGACCTACTACGCACCGCTGGTCACGATCGTGGCTCGTCGATTCGCCCAGCGTGCGCGGTCAATGCAATCTCTCGAGGAGCTCTACTCCTTCGGCTGCTTCGGTCTCATCGATGCGGTCGAGCGCTGGGATGCGTCAGAGGGATTCAAGTTCGCCACGTACGCCACGAGGCGGATCCAAGGGGCGATCATTGACGAGCTCCGCCGGGAGGATTTCCTCCCCAAGCGGTTGCGGGCGCGGGTGCAGATCTACAACGTCACGCGCGACGACGTCACAGCCCGGCTGCATCGGTCGCCCACGATCAAAGAGATGGCGGACGAACTCGGCGTCACCCTAGAAGACGCGATCAAGCTGCACGACGATGCGACGGTCCTCACCCACCTGGCACCCCTGGTGACGGGGAGCGAAGCAAGCGAAGGTCGCGTGCTCGGTGCGGCGTCACCAGCGCCCTCGCCCGTCGAGCGGGCGGAGATGACAGAGACCATCGAAACCGTCAAGGCGGCGTTGCTCCGGCTCACCGAGCGTCAGCGCCAGGTCCTGGTGCTGCACTTCCTCGAGGGCATGACCAAGGGCGAGATCGCAGACGTCCTCGGTGTCGGCCGCTCCCGCATCACCCAGCTGATGCAGCAGGGCCTGCGCAACCTGCAGCTCGAGCTCGGTCTGGAGGTGCCGGCCGATGCCGCCGCACTGCTGCCCGACCGCCAGGCTCGGGCGCGCTCGTAGTGCGGCAGCTCAGGTACCGGTGCGGTCGGCATAGCACTCGGCGCCCGCGGGGCTGCTCGCAAGGGCGTCGGGCAGGCCTGGCGCCAAGCGGCCGATCTCGGCCAGGGAGGCGCGGCGCGCGGCCGGGTCGAGCTCGCCGAGCGCGCGCTCGACGCCAGCAATGACGTCGCGCTCGCCGAATGCGCCGAAGGCGGCAGCTCCCGCCCTGATCCTGACAGCTGGCTCCGCGTCGCCAGCGACGATGGCCACCAGCGGACAGGCATGGGCAAAGCCACGGGCGCGCAGGCGCGACGACCACTGCAGCGCCCGCGCCACGGGGAGCTCGGGCGCGATCCGGGCGGCGGCGGCGAGGGGTTCGAGCCGGTCCGGAAAACGTGCCCACGCGCCTTCGATCAGGACGTCGGCCAGTGGAGGCGGCTGGCGGAGCATCCGCGCCAACATGGGCACGAGGTCGGCCTCGGTCAGGGCTGACGCGATCTCTGCGGGTGAGCGGCTGGCACCGAGGAGCCACCGGACCAGCTCGCCGATGTCCGCCTCGAGCACGCCGGCCGACCGTATGGCCTCGAGGACCACATCGGCCGCCTCGCCGAAGCGACCAAGCGAGGCCAGCGCTTCACCCCGGATGGCGGCGACCATGTGCGGGTCGTACTCCATCCCGTCATCGTCGCGAGCATTGGGAGGAATGTGGCCGAGGAGGGCGAGTCCCTCCTCGGTCTGACCCATGGCCAAGCGGGTGCGACCCTCCGCGATGTCGGCCGCCACGCGCGATCGTGAGAGCTGCCGGAGCACGGCCACCTGGTCGAGCGCCTCGTCGTAGCGCCCCATCCTGCCCAAGATGTAGGCCAGATTGCTGACGGCCAAACGTCGGGTGATCGCGTCCTTCGAGTTCTCGGCGGCACGGGACAGCTGCTCGACGGCCTCCTCGCTCCTCCCCGCAGACTCCAGGGCACGCCCGTAGTTCATCAGCGCGTACGAAGGGGCCTGCTCGTCGTCGCGGAGCGCAGCTTCGGCCAGGCGGAGGTTGCGCTCACTCTTGTTGCGCACGTCGAAGATGCCAGCCTCGTAGCCGTGGTGCAGTATTCGGGCACCGGACAAGCAGGCGGTCCGGAGCGGACGTTGAGGATCGTCGGCCGCGACGACCTGCTCGTGGAGCCGGTGCAGCCAGACGCAGGAACGACGACGAAACAGCCTGATGGCGCTGTGCACCGAGCGCGGATTGCCGGCGCCATGGAGGTTCTCGATGGCGACGAGGTATGCCTCGGCGTCGGTTGCATGGTGGAGGAGTTGGCGGTGCACGGCCTCGGGGTCGGCCCGGAGACGCTCATCGGCGTCAATGGACAGCACCCATTCGCCGCTGGCGTGAGCCAGGGCCGCATTGCGGGCCTGCGCGAACGAGTCCTCCCAGTGGCCTTCAACCACCCGGGCTCCTGCCTCGCGGGCGAGGTGGATCGTACCGTCACTCGATCCGGTGTCGTAGACAACGACCTCGCTGGTGAGGTCGCGCAAGGAGTCGAGGCAGTCCGGCAACATGGCCTGTTCGTCTTTGACGATCAGGCAGGCACTGATCAACGGAGCGCGCGGCAGAGCTTCGCTACCCCATTCGTCCACGAAGCGTCGTCGGTTGGCCGCCTGCACCCGCTGCCAGTCGACCCCGTTGGCATCGAAGGTGGCGTGGCCGTGGTGGTGCACAAACGATCCGTGTGCGACGAGCAGGCGCAGGCCGAGCTGCGTGAGGCGCACACACAGGTCGTCGTCCTCGAAGCCGCCGATGCCGTAGCGCTCGTCGAAACCACCGACGCGGACGAAGGCGTCACGCCGCACGGCCAGACAGAATCCCACCAAGCGGCGCACCTCGGTCGTCTCGCCCCGGTGCTGGTTGCGCCAGGCTCGTGCTGATCGGGTGAACGCGACTGGTTGATCCGGCGAGTATCGGACCGCTGCGGTCGCCTGGTGGCCGGACACGTTGTCCGATCGCGGGCCAACGGCGCCGACGTCAGTCCCGAGGAGTGGAGCCACCAGCTCGTCGAGCCACCCCTCTGCGACGACGGTGTCGTTGTTGAGGAACACGATGACCTCGCGCTGCGCCAGAGCGGCACCGTGGTTGCACGCGCGTGCGAACCCCTGGTTCTCAACGTTGGCCAGGACTTCGACCCATCGGTACCCGGTGAGTGCACGCGCCGTCTCGTCGCGCGAGCCGTTGTCGACCACCACGACCTGGTCGTCTGGACACAGCGTGGGGCGGAGCGCATCGAGGCAGCGGCGGGTATGCGCCCACGCGTTCCAGGCGGGAATGACAATGCTCACCGCCGGGCGGCGAGCGGGTGCGTCGTCGTGCCCCACGGTTCCATAACGTCTCGCCGAGGCGAGGAATCCAGGGGACGCTCTTCGTCGGCGAGGCAAGGGCTAGCGTTGTGCCGTGACGGTGACAGTGGAGGACATCGACCGGTTGCTCGAGTCGACAGCAGCGGTCGGGTCCGACGTGCCCGTGGAGAGGATCAGGGCCTGGCGCGACGAACTGGCCCATGTCGCCGTGCTCCTCGCCTATGCACGCCATGTGCTGTCGGTGGACGTGCGCGTGGTGCAGGAGGCTATTGAGGCTCCAGGCACGAGCTTCGGGTCCGTCGTGGACGCGCTGCCCGAGACACTGGCAGCTGCATCTCTCGGAGGCGGGTGGTCGCTGTCCCCCGATGCACCGGCGACGATGAACTCGGCAGAGCAGCTGATCGAAGGGGAGGCGGATCAACTGCTCATGTTGCACAAAAAGCTGGCGCGTGCGGACATCTCAACACCGGCCGACCTCGCACCACTGGTGGCGGACCTCGAGTTCGAGCTCGCAGCCGTGACCCAGCGATGGGAAGAGGCGGAAGCCCGACTGCGGAAGCTGCAGTCGCAACTCGTCACGAAGTACAAGTCGAAGCAGGCGTCCGTCGACGATTGGCTTCGTTGAGGCTTTCGCTGCACGCGGGCGAAGCTGCGACCATGCTCACGCCTTGAGGTCGATGCCACCCCCGCCTGGCCCACCGCTCTCGCGGCCGTCTTGGCGGTAGGTCGCCTCGGGGTCGCCTCTCGATGCACGTCGCCCGAACATCCGGCGTGCCGTCCGCCGGTCGTGCAAGAGCCGGCGCTCCCGTCGTCTCCCGAGACCGCGACGCGGCTCATCCTCTTCGATGCCGTTGAGGAACTGGGCCAACAGCTCGTAGGCCTTCTCGGCCGCTGCGGTGGCCTCGGCCTCGAATGCGGTGTCCTGCGCTTTGGCGAGCAATTTGGCCGCTAACGCAAGATTCCTCCGGTCCATTCCGCTGTTCATGCTACGCCGGGCGTGTCACTCGCCGACCTCAATTCCCAGGTAACGCTCGAACACGTCTTCTCCCCGGAGGTCTGCGGCCGATCCCGAAAACACGATCTGGCCGCGATTCATGAGATATACGGTGTCGGCGAGCTCGAGTGCCCGCGTGACGTACTGCTCGACGAGCAGAAGGGAAGTGCCGCTCGCCACGATCCGTGACAGCGCCTCGAAGACCTGGTCGACGAGTAACGGCGCCAGCCCGAGCGACGCCTCGTCGACGACCACGATCGTGGGATTCGAGAGGTACGCCCGTACCAGCGAGAGCATCTGCTGTTCGCCTCCACTGAGGCTTCCGGCCTGCTGCCCCAGGCGCGTGGCCAGTGCCGGGAACTGGTCCGCAGCCTTCACGAGGCTTTCCTGCTCCTTCCCCTTGGGTGACTGCAAGACGATGTTCTCTTTGACTGTCAGGGAGGGGAAGATTCCGTGTCCCTCTGGCAGGTGGCAGAGCCCGCGCCGCGCCAGCGCGTAGGGCTTCTTGCCCGTCACGTCCTCTCCGTCGAGCAGGACACGGCCGTCCATCGGTTTAATCAGACCGGACGCGGTGCGCAGCGTCGTGGTCTTGCCTGCACCGTTGGGACCAAGCAGCGCGACGACTTTCGAGTCAGGAACAGAGATGGTCACATCGCGCAGGACGACGGTCTCGCCGTACCCGGCGGTGACCTCCTTGAGCTCAAGCACCGGGTGCCCCCGCTGACCAAGGAGCGCCGCCACCGGACCCGCCCACGTCCTCGGAGCCCAGATACGCGCTCCGCACGATCGGGCTGGCCAGCATCTCGGCGGGAGTTCCCTCGAAGACGAGCTGGCCGAAGTCCAGTACGTAAATGCTCTGGCAGACCTGGCGTACCAAGGCCATGTCGTGTTCGACCAGCAAGATGCCGAGGCCACGTTCGGCCACCGCGCTGGTGAGGATCTCGCCGAAGCGCCGCGTCTCCGCACTGTCGAGGCCCGAGGACGGTTCGTCCAGTAACAGCATGTCGAACGGTCCGGCGAGCACACGTGCCAGCTCGACCATCCGGCGTTGCCCGACTGGGAGCAGTCCCGCCTGGAGGGGTGCCAAGGGGCCGATCCCGGTGAGCTCGATCGCGTCTTCGACGGCCCGGTGCACGGTCGCACGTTGGGCCGCGCTGCTCACCAGTTGGCGGACCGGGTTGGCACCGGCCATCGATGCCTCCCGGCCCAGCGCCACGTTCTCCCTGACCGTGAGGGACGAAAACAGTTCGACCCTCTGGAACGAGCGACCGAGGCCGAGCCGGGACCGCCCGGCAGACCCGACGGATGTGACATCACGTCCGTGCAGCACGACCTGGCCGTCCGTCGGCTTCACCAAGCCCGAGCACGCGTTGAACGTCGAGGTCTTGCCCGCTCCGTTGGGTCCCACCAATCCCGTGATGCTCGCCATCGGCGCGGTGAGGCTGACGTCCTGCACCGCCGCGATGCCGCCGAAATGCACGGACAGTCGTCGTACGTCGAGACCGACGCCCCCGCGCTCGGGTGCGGGTGTCGCTGCGACGACCAGGGCGTCCTGACGCGCGGCCTCCTCTTCCGCCGCGGCCGCCCGTGCCACTGCGTGACGCACTTGTTCCTCGGTCACTGCGCGCTCGGGTTGGCGGCCTCCGATGCGATCGAGGATCTGACGGACCATCAGTGGCACCGTCGCAGTCCTGCTCGCGAAGACAGCAAAGGCTGCCGCCAGCACGCCGAAGAGAATCTGGAGGTACGTGGTGACGTTGTTCGCTGTGACGTAGCCCGGGATGATTGACACGCCCAAGGCGGCGATGAGCGCGTACCACGGCTCAGCTCCGATAGCGATCACGACCAGGGCCACGTAGACGAGAGACTGGAACGGGTCGTAGTTGCTCCCTACGGCGTAGTGGTACTCGATCGCGATCAGCGCGCCGGCGAGACTTGCGAACGCTGCCGATATACAGAAGATCAGGACCTTGATGACGTTGGTCGTGGCGCCCTGGGTCTCGAGTGCCACCGGCGAGTCCGACAATGCGCCGAGGAGGCGGCCCATCCTGCCGTGCTGGATCGCCATGATCACAACCGTGCTTAGGACAGCCGCGAGCAGCAACACGTAGTAGAAGCCCCTGTCTGACGCCAGAGACAGACCGAAGACGCTCACCTGCGGCCGCGGAGCCGGGATTCCTGCCGTCGTCAGCCCGAACATCAGGTTCGTTGAATAAAACAGGTACTGGAGCAGGATCCCAAAACCCAGTGTTGCGAGCGCCAGGAACAAGCCGGACAGCCTGATGGCGGGGATCGACACGATGGCCCCGACAGGCACGGCGACCAACATCGCCAGCACCAGCGCGAGAAGCCACGGCATGTGATAGCTGTCCGCGAAGTGTGCGAACGCTGCAGCACCGACGGCCGCGAACGCGAGGTGGCAGAGCGAGATCTGACCGGAAATGCGCACGAGCAACCCGAGGGACAGGAGCAGGACCGCGTCGGCCAACAAGCTCGCCCAGATGGCCAGATTGTCGCCCACCAGGTTCGGGACGAGGCACAGCATCACCAGGACCACGGCGAACGCTCCGAGCCGTACCCTCCAGGGCGCGTACCACGCTTTGCGAACGGGGAGCGTCGTCACCATCCGTCGCTCTGTAAGCCGTGACTTGGGCGTGACGACCAGAGCGACGAAGAGAACGATGAACGGGATGGCCGGGGGCAACCCGCTCAGCCAGCTGATCGAGACGGCGTACTTGGTCGCCAGCGACCCCGCGATGCCGATGAACAGACCCCCGGCGAAGGTCAGCGGGAGGCTGGAGAAGGAGCCGATCGCTGCTGCGCCGAACGCGTAGACGACGAGGGTCGAGATGATCACGGCATTGAGGCTCAGTCCGGGGGCGAGTAACAGTCCCGCCATGGAGCAGAACGTCATGCTGATGACCCAGGCCCAACGCCGCACCCGAACGGGGTTCTCGCCGGTCATTGAGAGGAGATCGGGGTTGTCGACGACGCCGCGCATGGCGAATCCCATCCGCACGTAGCGGAAGAAGTAGTAGAGGACGCCCGTCGCAATGACGGAGATGATCGTCACCGTGATCTGGTCCCAGCCGACGTTCACGCCGAGGATTGGCACCGTCGAACTGGGCAGGAACTGCGGAAAATTCACTTCGTTGTTCCCGTACCAGAGCTCACCGACGCCCAACACGATCAGCAGGAGGCCCACTGTGGCGACCACCTTGAGCGTCGCACCCACTTGCTCGAGGGCGCGCCCGAGCAGCTCCATCAGCAGTCCCTCGGCTGGGCCCAGGACCAGGACGCACACCACCGCCGCCAGGCCCCACGGCCACCCGTGCTCGTCGTGCAGCCAGTAGAAGACGAACACGGTAAGGGCCGCGACCGCGCCGTAGGCGAGGTTGAAGATGCCCGAGGTCTTGTAGGCGAGCACCAGGCCGACTCCGGCCAGGCCGTACACGGCCCCCGTGGCGAGACCAATGACGATGAAGGGCAAGAAGTCCTGCACGGGTCAGCGCTCCCCGGTGGCGACGCTACGGTGCACCTCGCCACACCCCGAGCCGATATTGCTCGAGCACAGCTTGGCCAAGCTCACGTCCCCCTTTGCGATGTCCAGCTCCTCGGACACGACGTACACGTAGTCGATTGTGTTCGGCCGCGCCACTCGCTCCACACCGGGCGGGCGACACGGACGGGCGGATCGCCGACCAGACCCGTCACGCCCGGGGTGGATATAGTCCGGAACAGCGATACCACCGTCCCTCACCGAGAGTCGGGTGGGGACAGTGGGGGACGGTGCGATGCACCGCCCGAACGGGGCCGGGAGCCCAGGGGGGTGCACGTGCTCGGACGCGTGAGGAAGACGGTGGCGCTCACTGCGGCGTCGCTTGCTGTCGCCGGTACTGCGTGCGTCGCCGTGATGACGTCCGTACCTGGAGGAGCTGGAGCTGCCGAGCCGCCGCGTGCGGTCACGGTCGCCGACCTGTGCAGCTGCACTGGTCCGGAGGCATCGTCGATCAGCCAAACCTCCTCCACGATGCAGGCGTGGGCATCCTGGGTGAACAGCCACGGCGGCCTCGATGGGCACCAGGTGCACCTTGTCATCCTCGACGACGGCTACAGCGCGGCGAAGGCCTTGTCCAACGCGCAAACGGCGATCAATCAAGACCACGCCGTTGCCATCTTCGACAACAGCGACGAGGACCCGTCTTTCGCCTCAGTGGTCAAAGGGGCTGACGTTCCCGTGCTGGGCGGGCAGGAGACCGATTCGGGCTGGCAAAACTCTGACTTCTTCCCGGCCGGGGCCACCTTCAACTACACGAACTCGGTCGGCGCCATCGTCGCCAAGGACGCAGGTGTGAAGAAGATGGCCGCGCTCTACTGCGTGGAAGTGAACATCTGCGCCGAATCGGTTCACCAGGGCGAGCAGGTGGCGTCGCACTACGGCATCAAGTACGTGTATACGGCGGGCATCGGGTTCGCTGCCCCCAATTACACGGCTCAGTGTCTGGCGGCGAAGCAGTCTGGTGCGACTGCGATGACCGTTGGTGACGCCTCGCAGATCGTCGAACACGTCGTCCAGGATTGCGCTGCGCAGGATTTCACCCCGCGCCAGCTCTCGAGCGACGGGACGGTCGCCATCGCCTGGCTCACCATCCCGGCCTTCAACGGCAACATCGACACCCAGTCGGATTTCCTCTGGTTCGTGCACAACTCGGTGACATCGACGATGTACGCGGCACTCGACAAATATGCGTCACAAGTGCCCAAAGGTCCGAACTTCGGTGAGATCGTGCTGCAGTCCTGGTCCGACGGGGCACTTCTGCAAGCCGCTGTGCAAGCCGCCAAAGCCACCTCCACGACGCCGATCACCTCGGCGCTCATCCTCAAGGGCCTCTATGGGCTGCCCCCGGGTGAGACGCTCGGCGGGCTTGCTCCACCCCTGCACTTCGTGAAGGGCGAGCCGGCCAACAACAGCTGCTTCTTCGAAATGGGCATCAAGGATGGCAAGTTCGTGCTCCTGCACGGCGGCACGACGATCTGCGCTCCACTGGTCAAGGCCGGGACGGAGCCAACCTCGCACTGAGCCGGTCCGGATCGAAGGATGGAAGTACCTCGACCGGCCGAAGCCCGCACCTGGGCTGACCTCTCGGTCCCAATCGGGTTGTGCGTGTCTGCACAAGCGCCGGGCTGGGCACGCACCCATCGCGGGCGACACCGAACCCGGAGTGGTGATGCGTCGTCAGAACCTTCTCTCACTACAGTGACCGGCATCCCAGGGGGGATGCAGCATCACGATGAATGGGGATGGCATGCAAGTGAGACATGCATTCAGAGCGCTGCTGCCGAAAGCGGCGCTGACGGGGATTGCACTGACAGGGGCCACTGTGCTGGCCCCGGCGGGTAGCGCGGGGGCAGCGTCATCGCCGAGTGGCGCACCGGGGGTGACGGCGAACTCCATCACGGTCGGGTCCATCTCGACCCAGACGGGAACGCTGGCGGCGAACTTCTCTTCGCTGATCTACGGCGAGAGGGCCTACTACGACTACATCAACGCGCATGGTGGGGTGAACGGCCGCCAGATCGATTACAAGTACCAGCTGGACGACGGCGGCAACCCGACGACGTTCAATCAGCTGGCCAACACCCTGATCAACCAGGATCACGTGTTCGCCGTGACCGGCGTGGGGACCGCCTTCTTCTCGCCGAACCTCTTCGTCGAGTCGGGCATTCCGACGTACGGCTACAACGTCACTGGTAACTGGGTCCCGTCCCCCAACCTCTTCGCCGCCGGTGGGTCCGTGCAGTACTACCCGGCCGGTGCGCCCGCCGTCGCGTACCTCGCACGTCAAACGCATTCGAAGTCCATTGCGATTCTCGCCTACAACGTCGCAGCGTCGGCCAACGCCTGCCAAGGGTCGGAGACGGCGCTCAAGGCAGCGGGCTACGACGTGAGCTACTCCGACTTGCAGGTGTCCTACCCGGGCTCGACCGTCGCCACCGACGTCGAGCGGATGAAGGCAGCGGGGTCGGACTTCGTTGTCAGCTGCATGGACGTGCAGGGCAACATCAACATGGCCCGCGCCATCAAGCAGTATGGCTTGCACATGACGCAGCTCTGGCTCAACGGGAACGACCAGTCCACCCTGAACGAGAACGAGAGCCTCATGCAGGGTATCTATTTCTCCATCTCCCACGTTCCGTTTACTGCGCCGCAGTCGGAGTACCCAGGACTGAAGCTGTACGAGACCGAGATGAAGAAGTACGAGCCGAACTACGTCGCCAACGAGCTGGCCTTACAAGGCTGGGAGTCGGCCGCCCTCTTCGTGCAGGGCGTCAAGATGGCCGGCAACAACTTGACCCAGGCCAACGTGATCAACGCGGATAATTCCTTGACGTCGTTCACGGCTGGCGGGCTGCGCACACCGACGAACTGGAAAGACGCCGGTCACAGCGGTCATGCGCCGCCGTACTGCAGCGCCTACATCAAAGTGTCGGGTGACAAGTACGTCCCGACGCTGAACCAGGGAAAGAACGTCTTCGTGTGCTTCGAGTCCATCGACCCGAAGAAGAACCCGGTGTACCCGCTGCCGGCGGGGACACCCGCCCCAGCCTGAGCAGGGCGGCGTCATTCAGCCGGAGGCCTGTGGTTGCGCGCCGGACCGGTTAGCGGCCGCCAGTCCCTGACACGAGTGTCAGGGACTGGCTATATTCCGGTCCAGCTATTGGGGATGCTCGTGCCAGCCCCGAGCGAACGGGCCGGGAGGAGTCGAGGGGATGCGCATGGGTTTCGAGAGGCAGGAGCCGGGCCGTCCGGGCGGGGCGGTCGTACGTCGCAGACGGCGTCCGCGAGGTCTGCGCCGAAACATGGTCGCACTGGGGGTCGCGGGGGTACTCGTGGCGCCGCTGGCCCAAGTGGTGTCGACCGACGGGCCGGCTGGCGCCGCGTCGTCGGACATCAACCCGAATGGCGTCCTGAAGTACGGATTCGACCTCAACAACGAGTTCAACAACGACTTTGCTCCGGCTACCGAACTGAACGACTGCTCGTTCACGGTGACTTCGAACATCTATCAGTCCCTGACCATCCCGGGGAACACTGCGATCGCGGGCGGGGTGGCCCAGAGCTGGACCATTTCCAACAACAGCTCCACCGTCACCTTTCACATCCGGCCCGGTCTCGAGTTCTCCAACGGGCAGCCGGTGACCTCGGCCGACGTGGCAGCCAGCTTGAACCACACCAAGACGAGCCCACTACGGTCGTCCCTGTTCGCGATCTCGAGCATCGAGACGCCCGACCCATCGACCGTGGTCGTCAATCTCAGCAAGCCGCAAGCTGGTGACTTCCTGTGGGCATCGACCTACATCGACGGGCAGATCTACCCGGCCGACGCGATCTCGACCCAATCGAGCCAGCCGGTGGGTGCCGGTCCGTACGTACTGAAGAGCTACCGGCAGGGCTCGTCGATCGTGCTCGCCAAGAATCCAAAGTACTGGGATTCGAAGGCGTACCCCCTCGGTGGAATCGACTTCACTCAGGTGACCCAGGGGCCTGAGGCGGCCACCGCGCTGACGTCGGGCGCCGTGGACATGATCGAAGTCGAGCCCGAGAACTACCCGCAGCTCAAGAGTGACCCGAACGTCGGGATCTCGGTCAGCAAATCCTACGACTATATGGACATCGAACTCCGCCAGAGCACAGGGCCCTTCGCCAACCAGCAGGTGCGGTCGGCGCTCGAGTACGCGGTGGACCGGCCCGCGCTGAACAAGGTGGTCTTCGACGGTCTCGGCGAACCGGCGTACCAAGCGGTGCCGTCGTGGTCACCGGGGTATTCCAAGTCCCTCGGGAACAGCGATTCCTACAACCCCTCCAAGGCGAAGGCCATGCTCAAGGCCGCCGGTTACGCCAAGGGTGTGAGCTTCAGCCTGATCATCCCGTCAGGTGACGCGACGTACGCCCGGGCAGCGGCCCTGCTGCAGCAGGAGCTGGCATCCTCCGGGTTCACCGCCAACATCCAACAGATCCCCGGCTCGGACTTCGAGACCGACGTCTATGTCAAGAAGCAAGGAGACGCCGTGCTGAGCGAGGAGCTCAGCAACGGCCCCGACCTCACGAACAGCTTCGAAGCCCTCTTCGAGCCCTCCGGCTTCCCGGCCAACGCCTTCGGCTCCGTCAACCAGCAGCTGACGCCGCTGATTGTGCAGGCCAACGGGTCGTTGAGCCCGAGCCTGCAAGGGCCCCTCATGCAGCAGATCGACAAGACGGTCATTCAGCAGGGACTGCTCGTCCCGCTCGTCTTCATGCCGTCGATCGTCGCCTACAACAAGAATCGTGTTGGTGGGCACGTCGTTGCCCCGATCGGGCAGTGCCGTTCGGACCTGGCCGGCATGTACATCAAGAAGTAGCGGCCGTCGTGGGCCACACGAGGACCGCACGGGAGCGGCCGATGAACCTCTGTCACGGATCGCGCTGAGCTAGCCGACGGCAATGGCGTCCAGCGGTGGCTCTCTCCTGACGTTCGTTGCCCGTCGGCTGCTCATCACCGTTCTCCTGCTGTTCCTTATCTCTCTCGGCGTCTTCTCGCTCATCCTCATCATCCCTGGCAACCCGGCCGTCGCCCTCGCCGGGGGCGCCAAGGCGACTCCCGCTGAGATCGCCAAGATCACCGCTCATCTCCACCTCAACGAGGGATTCTTCGCGCAATACTGGATCTGGTTGAAGGCGCTGCTGCACGGAAACCTCGGCAACTCCCTCTTCAACAACGAGACGGTGGCGTCGGGCATCGCCGCCCGTTTCCCCGTCACGCTCAGCGTGGCGGCCGGCGGGATGTTCGTGGCCGTCCTCATCGGGCTCCCCGCCGGAATCGTGTCGGGGCTGCACCAGGGCACGGCCCGCGACCGGCTGGTGACGGTGGGTTCGAGCATCGCGGTGGCCATCCCCGACTTCTGGCTGGCCATGCTCCTCATCATCGTCTTCGCGGTGAAGCTGGAGTGGCTTCCCGCGCTCGGCTACACGCCGTTCACCCAGTCGCCGGTCGAATGGTTCCAGGACCTCTTGCTTCCATGGCTGGCCCTCGGCATCGGCGGCTCGGCCGTCATCGCCCGCCAGGTTCGCGGCGCCCTCATCGACACGTTGGACCAGGACTACATGCGCACCGCGGTGGCGAAGGGTCTCAGTCCCCGCATGGTGGTTGGCAAGCACGCCCTCAAGAACGCCCTGAGTCCGGCCGTCACGGTCATCGGGATCCAGTTCGGCTACCTGCTCGGCGGCACCCTCATCATCGAACAGATCTTCTCCCTGCCCGGGCTCGGCACGTACATCATTCAGGCCATCGAAGAAAAGGACATCCCAGAGATACAGGGCGTGGTGCTCGTGGTGGCGACCGCCTTCGTCCTGATCAACCTCGCCGTCGACATCGTCTACGCCTACCTCAACCCGAAGGTACGTCTGACGTGAGGGAGTCTCGATGAGCACGTGGAGCCCGCCCGACGCGGGCGACCCCTTTGTCGGCCTCACCTCGATTCCCGAGACGGGTGACAGTCCCGACGAGCTGCCCGAACGGCGGCCGGGGTTCTGGATCCGGTTCCTCCATCAGCGTTGGGCCGTCGCCGGCGTGATCTTCCTCCTGATTGTCATCGTGGCAACGATCTTCGCTCCACTGATCGCGCCGCACCCGCCCGACGCCCAGGACATCAACGCCATCAACGCCGGGCCGTCGTTCTCCCACCTCCTCGGAACGGACGACCTTGGGCGTGACATTCTGAGCCGCCTCATCTGGGGCGCTCGTATCTCACTGCGGGCCGCGTTCGAGATCGTCGGTCTGGCCGCGGTCATCGCCATCCCGCTCGGACTGATCGCTGGGTTCTTCAGGGGCGCGGTGGACTCGGTGATCATGCGGACGATGGACGCGCTGTTCTCGTTTCCCCCTCTGGTCTTGGCCCTCACCGTTGCCGCGTTGCTCGGTGCCGACATCAACGACGCCGCCATCGCCATCGCCATCGTGTTCGTGCCGAGCTTCGTGCGCTTGCTGCGCGGCGAGGTCATCGCAGTCCGTGAAGAGGCCTACATCGAATCGGCCCGAAGTCTCGGCGCGACCTCCAAGAGGCTGCTCGGGCGCCATGTGCTTCCCAACGTCGCCTCGCCCATCATCATTCAGCTCGCGCTCGCCCTCGGCTTCGCGTTGTTGACCGAGGCCGGCCTCAGCTTCCTGGGCATCGGCGAACAACCGCCCACGCCGAGCTGGGGCGGGATGCTCCAAGAAGGATTTCAGTTCATCAACTCGGCACCCTGGGCTGTCATCTTTCCGGGGATCGCGATCATGTTGACCGTTCTGGCGTTCAACCTCGTCGCCGACGGACTGCGGGACTCACTGGGCCGTGAGCGGCCGTCGGGGGGTGGTCTGCTCGGTCGAGGCGGAGAGCGTCGGCGCAAGCGCCTCGAGCACCGGAGTGCCGCCGTCCTCGCACGAACGGAGGACGCGGGGATCGAGTCGACCGTGCCGGTGTCTGAGCCCGACCCTGCGCTGCTGAAGGTCGACGGACTCCGAATCGAATTCCTCACCCGGCACGAGTGGCTTCCTGTCATGGAGGACGCCACCTTCTCGCTGGCACGGGGTACAACGCTCGGTCTGGTCGGGGAGAGTGGCTCGGGCAAGACTGTCACGGCGCTCGCGGTCATGGGCTTGTTGCCGGCCAAGGTCTCCCGGGTCACCGGTTCGATCCGGTTCGAGCAACAAGAGCTCACGACGCTCAGCCCGGCTGGCTTGCGCAAGCTCCGTGGGAGCGAGATCGCCATGATCTTCCAAGAGCCCATGACGAGCCTCAACCCGGCGTACACGGTCGGCAACCAGATCGCCGAGCAGGTGCGAGCACACCGGGACGTCAGTCGCGCCGACGCCCGGAAAATCGCGGTCGAGATGCTCGACCGGGTGGAGATCCCCCACGCCGCCACCCGGGCCGAGGACTACCCGCATGCGTTCTCGGGCGGCATGCGCCAGCGCGTCATGATCGCCATGGCTCTGTCGTGCTCGCCCAAGCTGCTGATCGCCGACGAGCCCACCACGGCGCTTGACGTCACGACACAGGCCCAGATCATCGAATTGCTGCACACCCTCCAGCGCGAAGAGGACATGGCGATGATCTTCGTGACGCACGACCTCGGCGTGATCTCAGACGTCGCGGATGACGTGGTCGTGATGTACGCCGGGCAGATCGTCGAGCAGAGGCCAGCGTGGGATCTTTTCGCCCGTCCCCGGCACCCGTACACCGAAGCGCTGCTGCATTCGATCCCACAGCTCAGCCCCAAGGGCCAGCCGCTGCACACCATTCCGGGCATGGTGCCTCGTCCTGACCAATTCCCAACAGGCTGCCGCTTCGCTCCACGCTGTAGCTACGCGCAGGAGACGTGCCGGGAGGCTCCTGTGCCCATGCATGGAGTCCCCCTTACGGGAGGCACGACCGCGAGTGGGGTAGGCGAGAGTCGATCCGTCACGCTTGCTCGCTGTGTCCGGCACGATGAGCTGACTCTGTCGGGCCCGCCGAGTGAGCTCGCCACCGAAGCTGTCCCGAGCCCCGTGGTCCAGACGGGTCCTGCGACCCACGTCGACGACATCGGTGCTCGACGTGAGCGACCTCACCAAGGATTTTCCGCTGCGGAGCGGAGTACTGCGGCGGGTCGTCGGGTCTGTTCGTGCCGTCGATCACGTGAGCCTGCACGTCAGGGCCGGGACGACCCTGGGCCTCGTGGGCGAGAGCGGCTCGGGAAAGTCCACCCTCGCCCGGCTGGTGCTCCGACTCATCGACCCAACCGAGGGGACGGTCGTCGTCGACGGCAAGAACATCACCTCCATGCGCGGTCCTGCGCTCCGCCGGCACCGCGAGTCGATGCAGCTGGTGTTCCAGGACCCTTACTCGTCGCTCGACCCCAAGCAGAGCATCGCCGACATCGTCGGTGAACCTCTGGCGATCCATACCTCAATGAGCAGAGCCGAACGGGAGCAGCGGGTGGTGCAGCTCTTGGCTCAGGTCGGGCTGGGTTCCCACGTCCTGCCGCGCCAGCCCCATGAGTTCTCCGGCGGGCAACGCCAGCGCATCGCGATCGCACGGGCCCTGGCGCTCGAACCCCGACTGCTGGTCTGCGACGAGCCGGTCAGCGCCCTCGACGTCTCTACGCAGTCGCAAGTGATCAACTTGTTGACCGAGCTTCAGCACGAGTTGGGAGTTGCATACCTGTTCATCGCCCACGATCTTTCGGTCGTCCGACACATCAGCGACCGGATCGCCGTGATGTATCTCGGCCAGATCGTCGAGGAGGGCGAGGCCGACGAGGTCTATGTGCGACCCACGCATCCCTATACGACCGCCCTGCTCTCGTCCATCCCGGTTCCGGACCCGGCGCGACAGCACGAGCGGAAGCGGATCATTCTCCAAGGCGAGGTCGGCGAAGTGTCAGGCCCCGTGCAGGGCTGCCGCTTCAGAGCCCGCTGCCCCTTCGCCATGGAGATCTGCGCCAGCGTCGAGCCAGAGCCGTACCGCACACCGGCCGGGACGACCGTCCGCTGCCACCTGCACACGTCGGGCCCGGTGCTCGCGGGCGGCACGGTCCAACTCCTCGGCGAGCCCTCCGAGCGGACCGGCGCGTAGGGAAGGCGAACGACCGCCAGTCTGGGCGTCCGACAGTCGGATCATACGAATCGGGGCTACGCCGGCAGATGAAAGACACACGACCGCCGACAGGATCATTTGTCGGGGGTTGGTCAGCCTGGCTCGTCGGTGCCAACGAATGCCGGGGGCGGACACGTCGACCGTCTCGGGCCAGGCGCTGTATGGCACCTTCGGCACAACGGTCCCCTTCTCTGCCGCGAAGATCGCTTTCGTGAAGAAGTGGGACGAGGCAACTTCAGGGGAGGCCGCTCAGGCCTACCTGCTCCCCGCCGACGCCGACGACATCGTCGCAGCGCAATCGAACGTCGGTGGCTGATCCTCCCGTTCCTCCGCAGCGAAAGGTACGGAGCCGTAACATTGGCCCCATGAGGGAGCAAGAGCTGGCCGGCAAGGTTGCGATCGTGACGGGCGGTGCCGGGGGCATCGGTCGGGCGACCGCCGAGCTGCTCGTGGCCGAGGGCGCGAGCGTCGTGATCGGGGACGTCGACGCCGATCGCGGACATGAGGTCGCGCAGGCTATCGGCGACGCCGCTGCGTTCAGGCAGACCGACGTCAGCGATGCAGACCAAGTGCAGGGGCTGGTCGACTTCGCAGTCGACCGCTTTGGCGGCCTCCATATCATGTTCAACAACGCCGGGATCGGGAGCCCGCTGAAGCGGTTCCTGCCCGACGACCTCGAAGACTTTTCCCGCATCATGAATGTCAACCTCTTCGGCGTGATCGCGGGCTCGCAGCGTGCGGCGCGCCATATGAAGGACAACGGTGGCGGTTGCATCATCAACAACGCGTCGATCGCAGCCATCAACGCCGGCGCTGGCATGATTTCGTACCGAGCGTCCAAGGCGGCCGTGGCGCACGTGACCAAGTGCCTGGCCATCGACCTCGCTCCCTATGGCATCCGGGTTAACTGCTTGACACCGGCCCACATCCGTACCGGGATCACGACCTACGACATGGGTCCCGTGCTGCGGTACATGCAGCCGCTGGAGCGACAGGCGCAGCCCGAAGACGTCGCCAACGCGGTGGTGTTCCTCGCAAGTGACCGCGCCGCGCAGGTGACGGGGATCGTCTTTCCCATTGACGGGGGCACGACCGCTGGGCCTCCCTATGCGCAGACGAAGCTCATCATGTCCACCGCGAGACCGCAGGAGGAGTCCCCGTCGACATCGTCGTGACAGGCTGAGGGCGTGAGTCGTCGCCGTCCGATCAGCTGGCGCTGTCGAATTCGAGATACAGACGCTGGAGCCCCCGGAGGAAGAAGGTTGGCAGGAACTCGTAGCGCCGCGCGCTCGGAGGACCGTGCTGCTCCTCCGAGATGGTGATGTTCGTCGTGCGATCGAGGAACTGATTGATCGTCACCCGGCCCTCGGCACGAGCGAGTGGCGCTCCGGCGCAGGTGTGGATGCCGTGACCGAACGCAATGTGCTGGCAGCGCGTTCGCGCGGTCAATGTCGAAGTCATAGGGATGGTCGAACACCCTGGGGTCCCGGTTGCATGCGCCGGGCACGAGCATGATCGTGCTGCCGGCGGGGATGTCCACGCCCCCGAGCTGGGTCCGGACACGGGCCAACCGGAACTGTGTCCGGAGGGGGCTTTCCACACGAAGGGTCTCCTCTATGAAGTTCGGGATCCGTGCCCGATCGTCGCGAACCAGTTGCTGCAGGTCGGGCCGCTCGCCCAACATCCGGAGCGCGAAGGAGAGCAGTCGCACGGTGGTCTCCTGGCCACCGGCGAAGAGGTTGGCGGCCAGGAGAGCCGCGTCTTTCACCTCCGGCGTTGAGCCGTCCGGGAAGGTCGCGGTGGCCAGGCCGCTCAGGACATCGTTGCGGGGCGCCTGCCGACGATCCTCGATGTACCCGCTGAACCGCTCGTAAAGGAACTCCAGTGGCTTGTGGCCGATGTCCTCGTGGGCCGTCGACAAGCGTTGCCGAAACAGAGAATGATCGGCCTCGGGAACGCCCTCGAGATCGGCGATCACGGTCAAGGTGAAGGGCTCGGCGTAGGCACCGACCATCTCGCAGGATCCCTCGGCGACGAACCCGTCAATGAGATGGTCGGCGTACTGCCACATGAAGGCCTCGTTCTCCTTCAGCCGTTTGGGCGTGATCAGGCGGAGCAACAGGTGGCGGTGCGCTGTGTGAGTAGGAGGGTCGAACGAGGGGAGTTGGTCGCTGAAGGGCAGCTCGTTTCGGCACCGGACGATGACATCGCTGATGTCGTCTCCCTCGAAGGGTGCGGAGAACTTCACGAAGGTACCGCTCACCACGTTGCAGGACGAGTAGGTCCCCGCCGCCGTCCTATCCGGGGGAAAGGAGGCAGGGTCGGCGTAGACAGCCATGGCTTCGGGGTGACCCGTGATGATGAACAAGCCATAGTGCGGGTCGCGCCAGACCGGGCTCTGCTCCCTCACCCAGTCAAAGTAGGGGTAGGGATTGTCCTGCACTGATCGGTCGGTGAAGAAGTTGATCTGCTCGAACTCACTCATGGGGAACCTCATCGAAGGGAATCATTGAGCGCGAGAGAGCCTTTCGGTGGCGTGCCGCGCCGCCACGTAGCCAAACACCATCGTGTTTGCGATGCTCGCACCTGGACCGAGGTAGTGGCGGCCCATGACGGTGGCCGTGCCGTTTCCCGTTGCATACAAACCCGCGATCGGTTGGTCCTGTTGGTCCAGTACCCGTGCGTGCTCGTCGGTGAGGACACCGCCACAGGTGCCAATGTCACCAGGTACGACCTGAACTGCGTAGTAGGGGGGTTCGTCAATAGGACCCAGGCACGGGTGCACCTTGTGGTTGGGATCGCCCAGCGCACGGTTGTAGGCGGACGCACCGCGCCCGTAGTCAGGGTCGATGCCAAGCCGCGCGTTCTCGTTGAACCGCTCGATCGTCTCGGACAGGCCCGCGGTGTCGATGTCGCACATGCGGCCAAGGTCCCCGAGCGTCCATGCCTGTTTCAGCCTCCCGCTCTCGAGCAGACTCCGCGGGAAACGGCCAGGCCTCGAGCGGAGGTGTGCGTAACGCTTGCGGTATCGGTCGTCGAAGATGAGCCAACACGGAACGGCACGACTCGTCTTGTCCCGCGCGTACATCTCCTTGCCGACTTCCATGTACGAGTTCGACTCGTTCACAAAGCGCTGTCCCGCCGCATCCACGTAGACCGTTCGCGGACGTTGACGTGCTTGGTCCAGCGTGGATTGCCCGAACCGACCCGTGCGGGGCGACGGCAGCCACCATGCCTCGTCCATCAGATCGACCCTCGCACCGAGCTGCATGGCCATCCGGATGGCGTCACCGGTGTCGCCGGGGTTGGCGATGGACCAGCGTGCCCGGTTCGGTTGGTCGCCCCCGAACTCCTCCCGCATCTCGGGATTGTGGGCAAAGCCGCCGGAGGCCAGCAGGACCCCGTGCAGGGCACGAATGAGCTTCGGAGCACCCTTGTGCGCGGTACGGACGCCGATGACGCGCCCATCCTCGACGATCAGGTCCTCGAGGGGTGCCTCGGTCCAGATCGAGATCCCGCGGGAAAGGGCAATGGACAGCATCTGTGCGATCAGGGACGCGCCGTTCGTGAGCAACGCCCGGCGCCGGAGCCGCGCCAAATAGGTTCGCAGCACGACGCGTGCCGAGATCGCGAACGCCGCGGCGCTGCGGTTGTAGTGGGAGAGTGAACGAGCCTCGTTCGTCATCACCGCCAGGCCGAGGCTTTGAGCGAGCCCAGGCTGGAGTTTGTCCAGCCACGTACCGAGTACCCGACCGTCGAAGGGGACGGGCTCGATCCCGCGTCCGATGTCGTGGCCGCCTTTCGCACTCGAGTAATAGTCGCTGTAGCCCCTGCAGAAGACGAAGCGAACTCCGAGCCGCTGCAGCAACGTGATCATCTCGGGACCTGCCGACAGGAAGGCATGCCGGCGTTCGAGCGACGACGCCGGCCCGACATCGCCCACCACCGCTTCAAAGTGGGCGATTGCATCCTCGTAAGAGTCCTCCACCGCCTCAGCTCGCATGACCGGGTTGTTGGGCATCCAGACAATGCCGCCCGACATGGCAGTCGAGCCGCCGAGCCGATCCTGCTTCTCGAGCAGCAGCACGCTCGCGCCCGCCTCAGCCGCCGTCAGGGCTGCGACCATGCCGCCACCGCCGGACCCGACGATGACGACGTCGACGGAGTCGTCCCACGTCGTCACGTCACGACCTCTCCGACCTCCCCAGTGCCAGCTTCAGTCCCAGAGCAAGCTAGCAGGATCCGTTGACGATTGCTACGGAGCCGAAGTAATCTCGAAGCATCCGTTGCCCAGCGAAGCGGGGGAGATGACCGGTAACTCGACCAGGCTGACGTACCCACCCGACGGTCTGGGCGCGCCGAAGGATCGCCATCCTGGTCCAGTCCTGGACCTCGGACTCCCCGCAGGGACCGAGGTGTTCTCCGCCGACGATCACATCTCGCTCGCAGAGGACATCTTCTTCGAGCGCTTTCCCGACAGCATGAAGGACCGAGCCCCCCGTGTCATGAACGTCGGCGGCGGCTGGGTGATCGGCGTGGACGGGAAATCGATCTTGGTGCCTGAATTCATCGAGGTCCTGACTCAATACGACCCTGTTCCGGGTTCGAATACCGGGGACATCGAATCCCGGCTCGCGGCGCTCGACTCTGAAGGCGTCGCCAAGGAGCTGGTCTTCCCGAACTCCGTACTTGCCTTGTTCGGGTGGCCGGACCGGGAGGTGCGCGAGCTGTGTTTCCGCATATACAACGAGCACATCGCTGAAGTTCAGGAGCGTTCGAACAACCGCATTTACGGCGTGGGCCTGATCAACTGGTGGGACGCCGAGGGAACTCGCCGGACGCTCGAGGAGCTGAAGGCGCTCGGGTTGAAGACGTTCCTCATGCCGCTCTCGCCAGGCAAGGATCTGGAGAAACGCCCAATCGACTACGCGAGCACTGCGATGGATCCGGTGTGGGACGCGATCGAAGAGGCGCAGGTCCCAGTCTCGCATCACATCGGCGAGAATCCGCCGGCAACTCCGAACGAGTTCAACGCTGTCAGCATCGGGATGCTCCAGTCCGTGGCCCCATTCCGCGACGCCTTTGGTAAGTACATCTTCGGCGGCATTCTCGACCGTCACCCCGGACTCCGTGTCGGATGGTTCGAGGGCGGCATCAACTGGGTGCCGTCGGCGCTGCAGGACGCGGAACATATTGCTGCGTCGTTTCAGCACCTCGCCAACCTGAAGGTGCAGCACCAGCCGACCCACTACTGGGATAACCACATGTTCGCGTCGTTCATGGTCGACCGGCTCGGTCTGGCACTGCTGGCCCGCATAGGTATCGAGCGGGTGATGTGGTCGACCGACTTCCCGCACAACGAGAGCACGTACGGGTACAGCACCCAGTCGATGGCCGAAGTCGTCGATGCGGTGGGTGCCGAGGCGGCGATCGCCATCGTGGGGGGAAACGTCAGGCGGTATCTCGGGCTGGACACCTGATGCCGGCCGGGCTGATGACGTCGGCACCGACCACGCGCATCCCGCCGGACGCCAATCTCGCCCGACTGCAGCGTGACCGGGCGGAGCGAATCCGGGCGATCATGTGCGAGCAGGGACTTGACGTCTTGGTCCTACTCGGAAACACCAACGTCGTATATGCAACCGGCGCGATCTGGCCACTTGCCGACTCGGGCCGGGCCAACTTCGAGCAGCCGGTCGCCGTCATACTCCTCGATGACGAGAAACCTCATCTCTTCTCGCCGATGCGAGAAGAGGTCGCGCCGGGCACGCTGTTGCCGTCTGACCACATGCACGGCCCCGTCTATCTCGATTTCGACGAGGGTGTGCAACTCTTCACGTCGCAGTTGGCCCCGCTTGTGCCATCCAAGGCAAAGATCGCTATCGACGAATGGACCAACGCCCTGCGACGGGAACGATCGCTTTTCTTTGCACCCGATCCTCCAGTCGACGGTGGGCCCGTCATCAGCAAGGCCAAGGCGATCAAGACACCAGACGAGCTCTCGTGCATGCGCCACGGCCTGCACATCACCGAACGGGCGATCGCCGAGGTGCAGGCGAGGCTTGCCCCCGGTGTTCCGCAGACCGATCTGACGGCGACCTTTCTGCGAACAATCTTCGATGCTGGGGCCGATGCCAACGTCCTCGACCCGATCTGGCAGGTCATGCCCGCCAGAATCGCGGACGGGCCATGGACGACAACCGGCGACCTCGCATGCCCGCTCCTGTCGACGGAACGTGAGCTCGTGGAGGGTGACGTCCTGTGGGTCGACACCGGCATCAGCTACGGAGGGTTCCACTCCGACTTCGGTCGCACCTGGGTGGTCGGCCGCGAGCCCAATGCTCGCCAGCGCGCTCAGTTCGACCGGTGGCGAGCGATTATGGACGCCGTCCTCGATGTCACCCGTGCGGGAGCAACCGCTGCGGACCTCACCTCTGCCGCTATCAGTGCGGCCGGAGGGGTCAAGCCATGGATGCCTCACTTCTACCTCGGTCACGGTCTCGGGATCGACAGCGCCGAAATGCCGTACGTCGGCAGTGACATCGGAGAAGCGTTCGACGCGTCCCTCGTGCTCGCCGCCGGGATGGTGTTGGTACTCGAGCCGATCGTCTGGGATGACGGCGCGGCTGGCTACCGCTCTGAGGAGGTCCTGCTCATCACCGAGGACGGGTGGGAACCGATGACCGACTATTCCTACGACCCCTTCTGAGGAGCCGATGACGGTCGTTGACGTTGTTCCCGACGACGCAATCCTGCGGCGTGCCCGCCGGGACCGGGTGCTTGCCGAAATGGAGGCGGCGGACATCGACGTGCTGGTGGTCGGACGGGAAGCGAACGCCCGCTACGTGTCGGGTGCACCGCGGCTCTGGACCGCGGGGTCGCGGGCCTTTGGTCCGGGGTGCGTCCTTGTGCGCGCGACCGGGGCCGTCCACCTTCTCAGCACCTGGGACGAGGGCATACCCGCCGAAATACCGCATGAGAACCTGTACGGGATCTCCTTCAACTCGACGAACTTTCTCGAGGCTCTCCAGAGAGTTGAAGGCGCCGCGACCGCTCGGAGGGTGGGCACCGACGCCCTCACGCCCTCTTCCTCCCGGCTCTTGCCAAAGGCGTTCCCGTCCGCCGAGCTCGTCGACGGGGAGCACCTCCTACGTCGGGTCCGCGGGGTCAAGTTGCCAGAGGAGGTCGACGCAATCCGCGCATCAGTCCACGTGGCCGAGGGGGGGCTCGGCGCGGCTTCGTTGGCGCTCGAACCCGGGATCACGGAGCGCCAGCTCACCGGAGCCTTCATGGGAGCGATGGCGGAGGCGGGCGTCACCACCCCGGTGTCACAGGACATTGCCTGGGTCACGTCGCCCGAGCATCCGTGGCGACGAGCGAGCAGGGATGTGCCCGTCGGCCAGGGAGATCTCGTTGCTTTCGATGCAGGCGTGATCCGGGGCGGCTACGTCGGGGAGCTCGGCCGGACTTGGGCGGTGGAGAGTGAGGTCACGAGCGACGAGTCGCTGTGGGTCCAGGTGAGGGAGCTGAGGGACCGGCTCATCGAGCGCTGTCAGGTCGGCGCTCCCTTGAGCGGTCTGTTCGGCGCGTACGAGGCGGCCGGAGTGTCACCCCCTCCTATGCCGGTCGCACGTGGGCTGGGGCTTGGCTTCGATCTCCCGCTCGTCACGCACGTGCTCCCGGCCTCTGCCGGAGAACAAACCTTCGAGGCGGGCATGGTCTTCGCGCTGACTGCCTACCTGTGGAAGGAAGGACGAGGTGCGTTGTACATCCAGGAGCCGGTGTACATGAGTGCGACCGGTCCAGAGATCCTGTGCACCACTCCAGTTCATGAGGAAAGGAAGCCCTTGACGTGACCGATGCCGACGTGCCGCCACCGGAGGAGATCATTCTCTACGAGAAGGATCCCACAACCCGCATCGCCACGATCACCCTCAACCGGCCCGACCAGCTGAATATCCCGACCATCGCCGCCCGCCGGCGGTATGCGGACCTCTTGTTCAAGGCCAGCATCGACGACGACGTCAAAGTTCTCGTCGTACGGGGTGTCGGCGACCATTTGGGAACGGGGGCCGATCTCGACGAGTTGATGGCCAAGCGGGCCGAGGGATCCGCGCTCCAAGAGGAGTTCGGCTTCAGTGACGATGACGACGTCACCATGCCGAACCCTCGCTCGTACCGGGCCGGCGCGTCACTCTTGCACTGGTACGGCAACACGAGGTCGGGCTGCCGTACGCTGCAAGACTTCAAGAAGATCAGCATCCTCGAGGTCAAGGGTTACTGCTACGGCTGGCACTTCTACCAGGCAGCCGACGCAGACCTCGTCATTTCATCCGACGACGCGCTCTTCGGGCATCCGGCATTCCGGTATGTCGGGTACGCGCCGCGGATGTGGCAGTGGGCGATGATGATGGGGTTGCGGAAATTCCAAGAGATGGTGTTCACCGGCCGTCCCTTCACCGCGCAGCAGATGTACGACTGCAACTTTGTGAACAGCGTGGTGCCACGTGCGGAGCTCGAATCCGAGGTTGAAAAGTACGCGAATGCGTGTGCACGCACGCGGCCAACCGACACCGTGTTCATGCAGAAGGTGTTTTTCGAGGTGATGAAGCAGCACCAGGGGGAGTACATGGGCAGCCTCTTGAGTGCGTGGCTCGAGTCAATGGGTGGGATGCTCCGAGATGACGTCGACGGGGAGCGGGCAACGCTCAGCCAAGAGACCATGAATGCAGGCCTCAACCTCGCCGTGAAGGACAACGACGACGCGTTCCCACCCGAGTGGCGCCTGAGCCAGATCGGGCCGTCGGCGCCCCGAAACCGACTGACCATGACGAACGTGCACGCGGCGCCCTCGAACAGCGGGCCGTCGGTGCCGCCGCTCAGCGGGCTCCGCGTCGTCGATCTCTCCGACTTGGATCGCAGGTGCGTACTGCACCAAGCTGCTCGCGGACGGCGGCGCCGAGGTGGTCAAGGTCGAGACGCTCGAAGGAGATCCTCTGCGGACGATGGTCCGCCTCGGGTGCTGCCATTCCGCCCGATGCCGACGGCGCGCTCTTCAACTTTCTCAACGCATCGAAGCGCAGCGTTGTCGTCGATGCGAAGGGCGACGAGGGCGTCGGGCCGGTGCACGCTTTGCTCTCGTCGGCGGACGTTGTCGTCTGGTCCCGCGGCTCCGAGGTCGCGGAGGACCCGACACTGGGCCCACCTGAGATCCTGCGGGCGCATCCGCATCTGGTCGTCGCGTCCATCACGCCGTTCGGGCTCGAAGGCCCATGGAGCGACAAAGCTGCCACGGAGTTCACCCTGCAGGCGTGGTCGGGAGGGATTGTCGGTCTTGCCCGCGGCAGGCCCGATCGTGCACCGGTGTTCGTCGGCGGACAGATCGGAGAGTGGCTCTCAGGCCTCTTTGGCGCGATCGGAACACTGGCGGCCCTCCGGCGCAGCGGACCCGAGGGCGAGCTCGTCGACGTGTCGATGCTCGAGGCGTCGGCGATGTGCCTCACGTACTACCCCGTGACCTTCAACGATCAATTGGGCCGTCCGATGCGAAAGCGCCGCTTCGTGGCGACTCCGGGCGTCGGGGCTGCCAGCGACGGGCTCGTCGGCCTCGGGTGCGGGACGGGACAGCAGTGGCTCGACTTCTGCGCCATGGTCGAGCATCCCGAGTGGATGGAGGATCCGAAGCTCTTCCTCGATCGCACCGCGCTGGAACCGACGATCGACGCGTGGGTTGCCTCGCACACCGTGGCCGAGGTGCTCGACCTTGCTTCGGCCTTCCGGATCCCGAACGCGCCGATCGTCAACGGGTCCACCATCACCACGTTCGAGCAGCTCCGCGTTCGTGACACCTTCGTCACCAACCCTCGTGACGGATCGGCAAATCCCAGACCTCCTTTCAGGTTGGGTGCGGCATGCCTCCGACCTCCGGAGCCTGCGCCCCGGCTGGGGGAGCACTCGATCGGACGCGGCGTGGCGGCGTGAGCCCCGCGGGACTGACCGGTACGTCGGCGAGGTCGAGACGGACTTCCGTTCCATGGTCTGCGGGTGCTCGACATGACGGCCTATCTGGGCAGGTCCGTTGGCCAGCCACGTGCTCGCGCTCCTCGGAGCGGAGGTCATCCACCTCGAGTCGCCGAATCGACCCGACGGTGCCCGCCTCGTCGGCGGCGTCCCCCAGACCGAGGACCAGTTCTGGGAGCGCGGGCCGATCTTCGCCGCACTGAACACCAACAAGAAGAGCATGACGATCGACCTCGGCGACGAGCGTGGCATCGAGTTGGTGCGCCGGCTCGTCGCGACGTGTGACGTCCTCGTCGAGAACTACACCCCGCGGGTCCTGGAGCAGCTCGGTCTCGACTACGAGACGCTGCGGGCCGATCGGCCGGACCTCGTCATGCTCCGAATGCCCGGTTTCGGGCTCGAGGGGCCGTGGCGGGACCAAGCCGCGTTCGCGTTCGTGATCGAGGATGCCTCAGGACTGACGTGGCTCACCGGGCATCCCGATCTCCTGCCGTTCGAGCCCTACTGCGTCGGTGATCCGAACGCCGGGCTGCACGCCTTGTTCGGCCTGTTGCTTGCGCTCGAACACCGACGAACGGACGGGCGAAGGAGGTCTCGTCGAAGCCGCCATGGTCGAGGCCGCCGCCAACATCGCGGCGGAACAGGCGATCGAATTCTCCGCCTATGGAGCACTACTTACCCGGGCCGGGAACCGTGGGCCGAGTGCGGCCCCGCAGAACCTCTATCAAGCCGCCGGTCCCGATGAGCTCGGACGTGACGACAGCTGGGTCGCCATCGCCGTCTCATCCGACGAGCAGTGGTTGTCGCTTCGCCAGCGCCCTGGGTGATCCCGAATGGGCCGCGGACCCGGCGCTCGCCACGATGGCAGGCCGTCGGCGACAGCACGATCGGATCGATTCGTTTCTCGAGGTGTGGTGCCGGACAAGTCGGCCGACGACATCGTCGACGCGGCTGTGGGAGGCCGGTGTTCCGGTGGGACGGGTCGTCCAACCCCACCGCCAGCCAGATCTACCGCAGCTTGTCTCCCGTGGCTTCTTCGAGGAGGTGGATCATCCTGTGGCAGGGACCTGCCCGCTACAGCACGCTGCCGATGCGGTTCTCCCGCGGCCCGGAGCGGCTCCACGCTCGCCACGCGCCGTTGCTCGGCGAACACACGCAGGAGCTCTTGGAAGAGCTCGGGCTTGACCCGGTCGGAGATCGACGCGCTCGAGCGACGAGGGGATCATCGGTGGCTGGCTCGTCGCGCAGGCCTAAGCGCGTGCAGCGGGCGTCCTATCCTTCCGGGATGGGATTCGAGGCGGCCCCGTTCGACGTCGTCGAGGCGTCGCGTCGGGTGTGGCTGGAGCGCTGGGACCGCGAGGCCGCGTCCGGCATGGCCGTCTTCACCGCCATCCTCCGCTCCTACCAGCTGCTCAACGACCAGGTCAACGAAGTGATGCGCAGCCACGACCTCACCTTCGCGCGCTATCAGGTTCTGGCCTGGCTGGCGACGGATCCCGAATCCGCCCTGACCTTGAGCTGGATCAGCAAGACCCTGCGCATCCCCCCGGCAACCGTCACGAACATCATCGACCGACTCGAGGACGAGAAGCTCGTTCGGCGTGAGCCGCATCCGTCGGATGCCCGCACCACGCTGGCCGTGATCACGCCGCGGGGCCGGAGGGTCGGCCACCGAAGCCACCCGGGACCTCAATGCGACCGTCTACGAGCGTATTGGTCTGTCTGAGCGGCGGAGGGGTCAGCTCATCGATCTGCTCGCCGAACTGCGGGTCAGCGGGAACGAATTCGACGCCGAGCGCTCGAACGACGTCATTGAGGAGCTCGGATCCCGAGAGGCGCGCAAGGCGGGGGCATAGCACCGTCACGGCAAGTCCGTTGGCTGTGGAGGCCGTTGGTCACGTGCGGATGGCGTCCGTGATCACATCGATTGCCCAGATGACAGTCCGGTCGCCTCATCGGATTCCATCTCCCAGTCCGAGACGAGGCGCTCATAGGTCGCCACGCTCCAGAGGACGTCGAGGAGGGCGGCAGCGGCATGACGGTCCGCCTGGCTCCACTGTGTGGTCGAGTCCGCCAGAGCAGCGAAGAGCGCACTCCTCTGGCGGAGGTTGGCGTCAGCCAAGGTGGGATCGAGCGATGGCTTTGGCCGAAGTGGATACGAGGAGACATGGGAAAAGATCCGGGCTGCCATGTCGGATACGTCCTCCAGCCGCATGCCCTCGAGGTCGATGCCGGCCTGTCTGTTCGAGCCGATGCATGACGGCGTCCCGCAGCCCCCGCTCGTTCCCGAAGTAGCGGTACACCGTCCGCTCATTCACGCCGGCCCGCTCGGCGACGCAGCGAATCGTCAAGGCCCGCCAGTCTCGCACCGAGGAACTCTGAAGTATTCGGCATCCCGCCGTGACGATGCGCTCCCGGGTCTCGACCGCCCGTTGACGGCGCATCGGGCTGTCGTACTTGCGTACTTCCGGCTCTGAAGAAACAGGCATCGTGTCGCTCGGTCTACGGGAGAAGTACAGGAAGAGTCTCCCAACCCCGGACGGTAGACGTCGGTGACAGGCGAGCGTTGGCAGCGTCGATCTCCCATTCGGGAAATCGTGACGAGCACTTCGTCGAGGGCGATGCAGCCCTCCATGACGCGCCAGAGCGGAGCCCATGCACAGGTGGATGCCGTTTCCGAAGGTCAGGTGACGGCCGTCGTTGCGACGAATGTCAAAGCTGTCGCCGTCTGGAAAGCGGCGATCATCGCGGTTGGCGGAGCCAAAGAGAAAGAGCATGACGCTTCCGGCAGGGACCGTTGTGCCGTGCACCGCTGAGGTCCTCACGGGCGACGCACCTGCCGACATGGGGTGCCGGGGATTCGAAGCGCAGGATCTCCTCGATGGCGTTCGCGATCAGCGAGCGGTCCTTCACGAGCTCGGCGCGTTGGTCCGGATGGTCAGCGAGCACCTTCGCGGTCCAGCCGATGAGGCGAGTGGTCGTCTCGTTTCCCGCGCCCGCCAGGACCTCGATGTAGGTGAGCAGCTCGTTTCGTGTAAGCCTGCGGACCGTCCCCGTCTCGTCGGTGAACTCGATGTTGAGGAGCTCGGTCATGATGTCGTCCGAGGGGTGCTCGGCCCGCCAATCGACGTAGTCCGCGAACATCGCGCCCGTCACGAAGTTCTCCGTGACCTTCATCGGTTCGCCCTCGTTGGTACGAAGGTTGGCGTCCACGTGATCGCGTACAGCCTCTTGATCGCTCTCGGGGATCCCGAGGAGCATCCCGATGACACGCATCGGCATCTGGGCGCCCAGATCGGCAATGAAGTCGAAGCCGTCGGAACCGATCAGCGGATCGAGGCTGTGCGCGCAGAACTCGCGGATTTTGGGTTCGAGCTCGGCCACGCGCCGAGGCGTGAAGGCGCGCGACAGCAGACGGCGGTGAATGGTGTGGGTCGGCGGGTCCTCGAAGATGATGACGCCGGGTGGGATGTCGATGTCCGCCTTGATGACCTCGAGGATGGCGCCTTTCCCGGAGATGTACGTCTGGGCGTCGAGGAGGCCCTTCTCCACGTCCTCAAACCGGCTCACCGCGAAGAAGTCGTGTGTGTCGTTGTAATAGAGCGGCGCCTCTTCGCGCAGCCGCCGGTACACGGGATACGGGTCCGCATTGATCTCGACGCTGTACTGGTCGTAGTAGACGTCGCCCACGTGTCCCTCCACCTTAGCTGGCCTGCGATTGGGGATTTCGTGTCAGGCTACGACATGAATATAGCGGAGTCAAGCGACGCCGGCGGATGGCAGGTCAGCGTGCGAAGCGTCGGCTCACCCGGTACTGGGCCGAGGGCAGGCTGGCCGCCGGCACAGCCGGTGGCGATCGGGATGGAACCCCGGCGAGTCCGAACTCTTGGGGAGAGGTCCGGTGAAGGGATTGAGCGGGGCGTGCAGGCCGGCGGATGCATGAACGGCGGGTGTCCGCTGAAACGTGAAGAACTCGAGCATGTCCTGGGCGTTGGCATCGCGATAGGTCATGGCTGGCAAGTTCCACTTCGTCTCGACGAACTTGAGCAAACTCGTGTGCTCGTGCACGACGTGGGAGACGAAGTCGCGCTTGGCAAAGGGCGAGATCACGACGCAGGGGACCCGAAAGCCGGTGTAGTCGTATGCGCCCGGCTGGTCCGGGGGCACGGTGATCTCCGGGGGGATGTCGTCCGGGCGCACCGCCGGCTGGGGCGGCACGTGGTCGTACCACCCGCCGTGCTCGTCATAGACGAGGAACATCGCGGTGCGCGGCCAGTTGGGAGATTTCAGCACTGCATCGATGATCCGTGCCGCGAACGCCTCGCCGATGGAGATGTCCCCGTCCTCCTCGGAGTAGTTGGTGTAGGGGTCGACGAGAGAGAACTGCGGCAGCTGTCCAGCGGCGGCGTCGGTCAGAAACTCGTTGATCGGAGCAAGCTTGCCGTCGGTGCAGATTGTGCGCTGTACTCCGGCAGGAACAGCGCTGCCGTCGGCGCGTCCGGGTAGTAGTCCTTCCAGCTGATGTGGTAGGTGTCCAGCCGGTCGAAGATCGTCCCATTGGGAGCATCCTTGGACGAGACCCCCGTGTGATGTTCGTCGCGATATCACCGAGAGCAGTGGCGGCGATCAGGAACCGCCGGTTGGGATAGGTCTGCGCCATGACCGAGCAGAAGTAGCGGTCGCCGATCGGGAACTGCGAGGCAAGCGAGTAGTAGAAGGGGAGCTGCTGGCGGGTGAAGTGGCCCATCGACGCCGGTCCGCACGTCCGGGCGAAGCCCATGTTGGTACCGCCGTCCCAACACAGGTGGGAGGCGTTCCAGCCTGCCCGATCTTTGAATCCTCGGGCACCGCGGTGTTCGGCATGGGATAGGAGAGGATGTAGCCACCGTCTGCTGCCGGGTTGTAGTTGAGGGGGTGCCGTCACGTGCCACGCTTGAGCCCGTCGCCGCGGCCCAGCCGCCCGAAATGGTCGTCGAATGAATGGTTCTCCATCATCAAGATGACCACGTGTTCGATTGCCGGGAAGCGTGTCGGTCCCGGCTGGCAGGTGGGGGTGGGGGAGGCTGTCGGGTTGTCGCAATGACCCTCGCGCCGCCAGTGTGTCGCGGAGTGGGGCGCACCGGGCGAACCGTTCCGGCCGCCCTCTTGGCGGACCCGAGCCCGACTGCCGCCGCTCCGGCCGTCGCGGCACCGCCGAGCAGGGATCGGCGTCCGAACCTTCGCTCGTCACTCATCGGCCGTCACGGTACATGCCTTCGTCTGACCGGACACGGAGACGGCTCGCCCACGCGCGCTTCATGGGCGCACCGCGGCTCTGACCTAGCCGCCGGTGGTCCGCACCGCACCGGCGCGCATGCCGTCGAGGATCATGCCGAGCAAACGCGCCGTCTGCTCGGGAGGGATGCTCGCATTGGTGCAGACGGGGCTGACCAGTTGCATGACGTCGGAACCGTCGACGTCAGGCGCGGACGACGCCGGCCTCCCTGGCCCGGTCGATCGACGAGGTCGAACGACGACTCAATGAGCTCGCGGGCGTGCGATCTGAAGCCCGGCTTCTTTTCGAAGGCCTGGTGGAGTTCGGTCAGCAGCGCCTGCTTGGTTTGCGTGTAGCGAATGAACGCGTCGAAGAACGCGTCGAGCGCAGCCGCCGGTTCCAGGTCCTCGGCCACCACGCGCTGCGCCGTCGCCCAAAGCTCCTCGACGTCGGTCTGGTAGACGGCCTCGACAAGGTCGAGCCGGTTGGGGAAGTGGCGGTAAGCGTGCCCACGCCCACCCCGGCCCTCTTTGCGATGGCCTCCATGGAGGCACCCGCACCCTGCTCAGCGAAGACGCTCACGAGCCGTCGCGACCGAGAGTTCGCGGTTGCGGCGGGCGTCGGCCCGCATGGGCCGGCCGTCGCTCCGATCGAGCCTCTGCGTCTGTGGGCCCGGCTTCTGCACGGCCATGTCCCCTGTTTTCTGCGTCGCCATCTCTATTTCTCCGACCGACGGGGTTGCTAAACGGAGGATCCCTCCGTATAATAACCGGAGGAAGCTTCCGCTTCGTCAGAATACCAGCGGAAAGGTCGTAGTCAATGCCCCAATCTTCCCTTGCCCTTACGCGCCCGGAAGCGGCCGTCACGGTGTCCGGTCGCTGTTTTCCCTGGTCAGAGGCACTTGAATCGGCCGTGAGCACCTCGATCCTCCTCGCGGTGATCCTCACCGCGCAGCTCATGGTGGTGCTGGACGCGACGATCGTGAACGTCGCGCTCCCGCACATCCAAAAGAGCCTCGATTTCTCTTCGAGCGCGCTGTCGTGGGTCCTCAACGCCTACATCCTCACCTTCGGCGGATTCCTCCTCCTCGGCGCCCGGGCGGGCGACCTCTTCGGCCGACGCCGAGTGTTCCTCCTCGGTATCGCCGTCTTCACGCTGAGCTCCCTGGTCGGGGGCCTGGCCGTGAGCGGCTGGGCCCTCTTGGCCGCCCGCGCCGTCCAGGGCATGGGTGCAGCGCTCGCTGCGCCCTGCGCTCTCTCCCTCCTCACCACCGCCTTTCCCGAGGGTCCGCAGCGAGTCCGCGCCATCGGCCTTTACACGACGGTGTCGGCCGCTGGCGGCGCGACCGGGCTCGTAGCGGGCGGCCTCCTCACCGAGTTGGTGTCTTGGCGCTGGGTCATGTTCGTCAACGTCCCCATCGGCCTGTGTGTGTGGCTCCTGGTCGGCGTCGTCCTCGTCGAGACGGACCGGCAAGACGGCCACTTCGACCTGATCGGCGCCCTCACCTGCACCGTCGGTGTCAGCGGCATCGTGCTTGGTCTGGTCGAGGCCGGAGTCGATGGGGTGGACGAGCCCCGTCTCGTTGGCATCTCTCTTCGGCGGCGTCGCCGTCTTCGCCTTCTTCCTTCACCACGAGAGCCGGGTGTCGGAGCCGATTCTTCCGCTTCGCCTGCTGGCCCATGCGACCCGCAACGCGGCCAACGTCTCACGCGCCCTGCTCTATGCAGGCTTCTACGGCCTCTTCTACTTCATGGCGCATTCCTTCAGGACGTCCAGAGTTACAGCCCGTTGCGTGCCGGCCTCGCCTTCGTTCCGATGCCGGTGTCGGTCTTCCTGGCCTCGCAGCTCACCAGCCGAGTCCTGCTTCGCCGCCTGCCCGAGAAGGCCGTCATGATCCTGGGAACAGCATCGCCATCGTCGGGCTGCTGCTGGCCACTCGCGTCGGAGCGGCATCGCCCTATCGCAGATCGTGCTCTGCCTGGTCCTCATCGGCGCAGGGAGGGCATGACCTTGGTGGCGCTGACTTCGGCTTCGCTCGCTGACGTGGAGCCCGAGATCGCCGGGGCCGCCTCGGGCCTGGTGAACGTGTCCCAACAGCTCGGCGCGGCGGTCGGTCTCGCGGTGCTGGTCACCGTCTTCAACTCGCTGGCCGGGCATGGCCAACTGGTCCCTGGCGCGACCAGTCAGCGTCGGTGCATTCCCTCGACGACGTCTTCGCCGTGGCCGCGCCTTTGCGCTGGGTGCGCTGGCGATCGTGGTGTTCGGCGTGCGGCGGCCCTCCACGTGCAGTCCGAGCCCGGAACCCGGCAGGCGCCAGGCGAACGATCGGTTCTCGTCGACTGGAGCTACGAGACCCGCGAGGACGGCTTTTCCCGTCTGGGTATTGGCCGACATCGAGGTCTCAGCCGCAGAGGCCGGAGTGCACTGGTCCCGGGCCGGGTATCCGGCCCGTGCGAGGAGGGCAGTCCCAGTCGGGAGGTCGTCGTTGACGACCTGGAATCTCAGGGGCTGGTGCGGCGGAAACCACATCCCGTGGACCGACGCGCGCAAAATGGTCGAGGCAACCCGCAAAGTCAAGGACCGGACGTCGAGCCGATGGCTCTCTGTGACGTACCTTTCGCTCTCGCCACCCAGCCCCCAGGATCTCGAACGCAGGTCCAGATTCTCGGACGGTGCAGATCCTCGCGTGTAGCGGCGCCGCTCGCTGCGATCCAACCCGTGACCTACGTTCTTCGTGTCGGGCACCGGACAGGAGCGAATGTATGACGACGACGGCAGAGCTCTTCGACCTCAGCGGCCAGGTCGCGGTGGTGACCGGCGGTGGCCGGGGCATCGGTCGAGGCGTCGCCGAGGGCCTGGCAGCGGCAGGGGCTGACGTCGTGATCGCCAGCCGGAAACTACAGAACCTCGAGACCGCTGCACAGGAGATCGAGGCAGCGACGGGCGGCGCGTGGTCCCGTGGCCTGCCACGTCGGACGTTGGGATGACTGCGATCAACTCGTCGACCAGGTCTATCGCGAATTCGGGCGCTGTGACGTGCTCGGTGAACAATGCCGGCATGTCCCCGGCCTACGACGGCCTGCTTCGGTGACTGAGGATCTCTACGACAAGGTCCATGCGATCAACGCAAGGGGACCGTTCCGGCTCAGCGTGCTGTTCGGGGAGCGGATGGCAGCCGGCGAGGGAGGTCGATCATTAACATCTCGTCGATCGGCTCGTTGCGTCCGTCGGCGATCGACCTGCCTTACGGCATGGCCAAGGCCGCGCTCAACGCCCTCACCCTGGCGCTCGCGGGCGAGTGGGCCCCGAAGGTACGCGCGAATGTGGTCCTCCCGAGCGCGACGGAGACCGACATGAACGCCATGTGGCCGGACGAGACCAAGGCCCGTGTCGCCGAGTCGAACCCGATGAAGCGCCTGGGCCGGCCCGAGGACGTAGCGAGCGTCTGCGTGTTCTTGGCCAGCGAGGCTGCGAGTTACGTCAACGGTGCCCAGCTGTCAGTGGACGGGGGTCTGTACCGCGCCCTGTGAAGTGCGCCTCGCGTGACGAGGCGTTGTCAGTCGTGTGGTCGGCAGCGTCGTCGGTCAGCGACGTCAGGACGCGGTGAGGTACTGATCGATCACCTTGTGCATGTGCAGGATGTTGACCTCCTGCCGGCGGTTGAGGCGGAGAGCCGGACCACCGCGGGACTTCATCCCGCTCTGGACGTGGGCCATGTTGGCGTAGTCCTGATTGGTGATCTCGCCCCAGTCGCGCTCGGTCCAATCAGGGAAGAAGCGGCGCTCGGCCTTTTTCGGCGGCGCCCCCTCGTGAGGCCACTGCAAGAACCAAGTGTCCTTGATGCAGCTGTCCGGGTCGAGCCCGTTGGGCCGGACCCGGAACATGATGGCGATGCCCGGGTAGATCGGGCCGACCATGTTGGGAAAGAAGAAGACGTCATTCGCACTGGTCAATTGGTCGTCAGCGAACTCCTCCACCGCGACGCCGCGGGCCTCGCAACAGGGTGCGGCGACCCTTCTGGTAGTGGCTCAACATCGTCTCGGCGTCCAGCGACGAGGCCCGGATCTCTTCGACAAGTGCCTGCTCGTCTCGGTAGAAGAGGCCACCGAGGCCGCGGATGAAATTCTCCAGGATCTCGCCTTCGTCATACTGGCCGGGGGAGAGCCCGAGGCGGGGACTGGGGCGAAGTTGCCGCCGCGCGTTCGGCAGACGCCCGTAGTGCGAGTGGATGCCGAGCGGCTCGTACTCCAGGCTCACGTCGTCGGTCCACGGCAGAAGTTGGGGGTGTGTCCCTTGGACGTGGTAGCCCTCGTTGAACGCGTCGACCGCCGACCTTCCAGTTGGCCGGGAGGATGGTTGACAGGTAGGTGCGGAGCCGGAGCCGGTGCAGGTGGTAAGGGGCCAACAGGGCCGGGAGCGGGTCGAGGTAGTCGAGGAGCGATGGCGCCGACGGGTCGAGGCATACCCACACGAAGCCACCCCACCGGTCGATTCTGACTGTCTTGAGCCCGGTCCCGGACGGTATCGGGTCGAACTCGTCGGCGTCGACAACGTCGATGAGACGGCCATCGAGGTCGTAGCGCCACGCGTGGTAGCGGCAGCGGATGCAGCCGTCAGGGAGGGTTCCCGCTCCGTCCGCGAGCCGTGTCCCGCGATGCAGGCACGTGTTGTGAAAGGCGTTGATGGTGTCCGAGTCCGAGCGCACGACGAGGATGGATTGATCGCCGATCAGGTACTCGCAGAACTCGCCCACGTCGGCGACCTCTTCCTCCCGGCAGGCGACCTGCCAGACGCGGGACCACAACCGCTCGAACTCGAGTGCGGCGAACTCAGGACTCGTGTAACGGGCGCGCGGCACGGCGTCGTCCTCGCCGATCAAGACGCTGTCGAGGGCCATGTGGCCGTCCCCTCCGATCACGGCATGACTGCCGGCCCGAGGCCGGTGTGCCACCGACAGCCTAGGGTGCACCGGTGTCCCGCGGGACGGCGTACGACGGAGAGACGCCGGAGACGTCACACGTCGCCATCGCGTAGGGTGTCCAAACAATGCGCGGTGACCCGACCAAGGTTGGATAGCGGAGTGGAGAACGCCTCCGATGCAGCAGTCGCCGGTAGAATCTCCCGCCGTGTTCGCGCCACCGCTGGCCGAGGTTCCCCTGCCTGCACCGAACGTGGGGGAGCTGCTGCGGCGCAACGCGCTGGACTACGGCCAGCGTCCCGCGCTTCGGTTTGCCGACCTGATCTGGACGCACGAGGAGCTCCTCGCCGAAGCGGACCGGTTCGCGGCCCTCTATCGTGCCCGGCTGAACCCGGACCGGCCGCCACACGTCGGTGTCTTGCTGGACAACACGCCTGACTATGTCTTCGCGCTGTGTGGCGCCGGCTTGGCCGGCGTTGCCGTGGCGGGGCTCAACTACACCCGCGTGCGGCGAGCACCTCGGCCGCGACATCGTGCACACCGACCTCCAGCTCGTGATCACCGAGCCCCGGCACCAGGCACAGCTCGGCGCGGCGATCGGGGGTATTGATCTGCCCGGCGGCGTCCTTGTTTCCGAGCGTTTCGGTGACGACGACGACCCCTCGCCCGTCGGCGCGACGCTCGGGCCTGCGCTCAATGCCGCCTGGGCGAGCACAGCGCGGGCAGAACCGGTCAGCGGGGCATGCGACGCCGATGTCCTGTGGGCCCTGCTCTTCACGTCGGGGACATCGGCGGCGCCCAAGGCCGTGCGGTGCACCCAGCACCGATTGCTCACCACCGGAAACCGGATGTCGATGATGCTCGAGTCGGGACCCGACGACGTCGGCTACGCCGCCATGCCGTTGTTCCACACCAATTCGTTGATGTCGGGTCTGGCCGCCGGCGCTCGTAGGGGGCGCGTCGCTGTCCCTGGCGCGCCGCTTCAGCGCTTCGCGGTTCCTCGGCGACGTACGCCACTACGGCGTGACGTGGTTCAACTACACCGGGAAGGTCCTCACCTACCTGTTGGCCACGCCGGCGTGCGTCGACGATGCAGACAACACGATCCGGGTGGCGTTCGGCAATGAGGGCTCGCCTCACGTCGTCGAGGAGGCGGCCCGACGCTTCGGAATGAGAATCATCGACGTCTTCGGCTCGACCGAAGGGGCCATCGCTCTCGACCGCACGGGGAACCGTCCGAGCGGGTCCGTCGGGCGCCTGCGCCAAGGGATCATGGTGGTCGACGAAGAGGGTGATCGAGGCGCCACGAGCCGTGTTCGATGCCGACGGGCCGTCTGATCAACGCCGATCAGTCCGTCGGCGAGATCGTCAACACGCTGGGTGTCGGACCATTCGAGGGCTACTACCGCAACGAGGAAGCCATGCGCCGAGACGACGCGCAACGGGTGGTACTGGAGCGGCGACCTCGGGTACGTCGACGATGGACGGGTGGGTCTACTTCGCCGGCCGCACGTCCGACTGGCTACGGGTCGACGGCGAGAATTTCCCTGCCGCGCCCATCGAGGCCATCGTCGGACGCCACCCCGACGTGCTGTTGGCGTCGGTGTACGGCGTCCCCGATGCCGACTCGGGCGACCAGGTCATGCTCGCCCTCGTCCTTCGCGAAGGCACCAGTTTCGATGGCGCCGCCTTCGCCGCCTGGCTCGACGTCCAGGCCGATCTCGGCCCGAAATGGCAGCCGAGGTTCCTCCGCCTCTGCGGGGCGCTCCCGAGTACGCCGACCAACAAGATCCTCACGCGCACGCTCGTCCACGAGAAGTTCCGCTCCGACCGTGTCCATGGCGACCCGGTGTTCCGGCGCGTCCGGGACGACGCGTCGTTTCGTCCCTTCACGCCGGGCGACGAGGCGGCCCTACTCGCTGCATTCGAGGCGAATGGGCGCGCGCCTGCCTGGGACCTCTAGCCATCCGATTCGCTCGCCAGTCGCGCGCCGCTCCGGGACCTGGTGCCCCCAGCTTGGCCACCGATGCCGTCTCCCGAGCTGACGGCGCACCGCCTTTCGTCATCCCGCTGAAGGCGTGTCCCATGTCGACCAGATCGTCACCACGTTGCGTGGGTGTGGCCGACGCGATGGCGTCATCGTCGCCTTAGACCCGGCCTCTTCAGGCCGGGCCCTCTCGTGCGCGAGGCGGGACGCCCCGCTGCCGGGGTTCCAAATTCCCGGTGCGGGTATCGATCCGTGACGGGTAATGTCACCTCGACCACCGGACGATCGAGGCAGAACGGGAGACAGCCGCAGATGGGGAGTGAAGGACTGCACGAACCGGCAGAGCTCCTCGGCGAGGGCGACGATCGACCGCCATCGGGCGATCACCTCGCTCGTAGAGGAGCTCGAGGCGGTCGACTGGTACGACCAGCGAGTGCACGCGACGAACGACTCGAGCCTGGCGGCCGTCCTGGCGCACAACCGCGACGAGGAGAAGGAGCACGCCGTCGATGACGCTCGAATGGCTGCGCCGGCGTGACCCGGTCCTCGACGAGCATCTGCGCACCTACCTGTTCACGACCGAGCCGGTGACCGAGATCGAAGCGCGAGGCGGAGGCCGCCGGCGCGCCCCCGCTTGGCGGCGACAGGATCGCTCGGCATCGGCAGCCTGAAGGGGAGCGAGTGATGAACCATCTGCTACCGAGAGCTGGCGCCGATCTCCGACGGCGGCCTGGGAGCAGATCGAAGATGAGGCGAAGGGCCGGCTCGTCACCTACCTGGCGGCCCGCAAGCTCGTCGACCTCGAGCGGCCCGCACGGGCTGGGACCACTCGGCCACCGACCTCGGGCGCGTCGACGAGGTCGAGAGCCCCGCCGAAGGCGTCCGCGGCCGCGCAGCGGCAGCGTGCTCCCGCTGGTCGAGTTGCGCGCCGAGTTCTCCGTCTCCCGTGAGGAGCTGCGACGACGCCGACCGGGGCGCAGGCGACATCGAGCTGCCGGAGCTCGACGAGGCGGTCCGCCAGCTCGCACTGGCCGAGAACGTCGCCGTCTTCCACGGCTACGCCGCTGCCGGCATCCTGGGCATCACCGAGGCAGCTCGCACCCGCCGATCGCTCGAAGACGGACATGGAGCAGTACCCCAAGGCGGTGGCGCGGGCCGACCGACGTGCTCCGCCAGGCCGGCATCGGCGGCCCCTACGGCCTCGCCATCGGCCCCGAGATCTACACCGGCGATCGTCGAGACCACCGAGCACGGCGGGCATCTCGCTGCTCGACCACCTGCGCCAGATCCTCGGCGGCCCGCTCGTGTGGGCGCCGGGCGTCGAGGGCGGCATCGTCGTCAGCCTGCGGGGCGGCGACTTCCTCTTCGACAGTCGGGCAGGACCTCTCCATCGGCTACCTGGCGCACGACGCCGAGACCGTGCGCCTCTACCTCGAGGAGAGCTTCAGCTTCCGGGTGCTCGAGCCCGACGCCGCGGTCACCTTGCAGCGCGCGGGCTGACCGGCCCGGTTCAGCCCGGTCGCACGGGTCGGCCGGCTGCCCGCCGCCCGAGCACGCGCCGTACCAACTCCGACGTCGCGAAGGCCGGCCAAGCGGCGCGGGCAGCGCGCGGCGCGCTCGGGTTGGTCACGCTGTGCTCGGTCGCGCTGCTGGCATCGGCCAGCCCGGCAGCCCAGCCGGCCACCCGCCGGTGCATCCGCTGGTCGGTGCCTACTACTACCTCTGGAATCCCGAGAACCTCTCGAGCGGCACGCTGCGCGCACACCTGGTGCCGCCCCAGCAGCCCGCAGCGTCGGAGGTCAACTCGAGCAGTCCTCGCACCGCGGCCCGCGACATCGCCACCGCCCGGCGCGCCGGGATCGACTTCTTTGCGGTCGACTGGTGGCCCTACGACCCCGGCTATTCGGGGCGGGACTACCTGCAGTCCGACGCCGCCATGAAGGACTTCCTCGCTGCGCCGGATCTCGGCCGCATCAAGTTCGCAATGTTCTACGAGACGTGGAACCTTGGCTTCGATCCCGTGCGCGAGTCCACGCCGGTGACCTTCCAGATGGAATTGCACTTCGACTCGGACATGCTCGCCTTCGCCGCGCACTATTTCACCAACCGTTCGTATCTTCGCATCGACGGCCGGCCGGTCGTCTTCTTGTACCTGACCCGCACCCTCACCGGCAACGTCGCCGCCATGATCCAAGGCGCCCGCACGGTGCTCGAGGCCCACGGTTACGACCCGTTCTTCATCGGCGACGAGGTGTATTGGCGGGTGACGCCCGAGATCCTGAATCCGAGCGGCCCTGTGCTCACCACGATCCCTCAAGCCTCTCGGATCGAGCAGTTCGACGCCGTCACGTCCTACACGATGTACTTCGGCGACCCCGATCCCACCTTCGGGCCCATCGCCGACTACACCGGCTATCCGGGCACGACGAACATCGTGGCCGACGAGAAGCGGCTGCTCGAGGAATACCGGGCCGCCACCGGGGGACGGGTGCCAGTCATCCCCGACGTCGGACCCGGGTTCAACGACCGCGGCTTTCGTCTGACCACCGACCATCCCGCCCAGCCGCGTCAGTGGTTGCCGGGCGAGGGTCCCGCGTCGACCCTCGACCACTTGTTCCGTGACGTGGCCATCCCGGAGTTGGACCCGGCGCTGCCCATCGTGATGGTGACGTCATGGGACGACTGGAACGAGGACACCGGCGTCGAACCGATCGCGGGGATCCCGACCCATGTCGACGACAGTGTCACGCACACCCTGTACACGCAGGGGTACACCTACGGCGGCGAGGGCCACAGCACCGTCGAGACCCTTCGCCGGGACGTGGCGCTACTCGATCGCGCCGCCCCCTGACCCCGCCCCAACCGGTCGCGGATGACGATGAGGAACCGGCGACCGGCGCGACGGGAGACCCATCGCCGCGCCGGTCGCCCCAGGCGAGTCGAGCCGGTCCATCTCGGCCGAACCCTGCCCAGCCGACCCAGCCGGCCCAGCCGGCCGTCTCAGCCGGTCGAGGACAGGCTCTTGGGTGGGACCGAGGTCGGCTCCGGTGTACTTGTGGATCGGGCCCGGGCCCGGACTCGTGACTTCTACCGGGGTGACCGGGACGCTCCCGATCCAGCTCCCGGTTGGTGTCACGGCCGGAGGCGCCGAGCTCTCGAGCTTGACGACCTCCTCGCCCTCGAAGCCGTAGTGCACCGAGCTCGAGTACGACAGCGGGACAAAGCCCGGCGTGACGAAGTTCTTGCCGTGCTGGTTGATGGCGTTGAGCAGGCTCTGCCGCGTCAGATCCTTGCCGGCCTTCTGGAGCGCCTGCACGAAGGTGTAGGCCAGCGCGACGCCGTACCCGGTGTTCCCGTCGAGACCGGACTTGGCGTAGAGCGAGGGCGCGTACTGCTGGAGGATCTTCTTCTCGAATTGCACCCACGAGTTGGACGTCTCGGACTCGGGCGCGAAGTATGCCGTGGTGATGACCCCGTTGAGCAGGCCGCCCGACGCAGCCGCCTGCGCTGCGGTCCCGCCACCCTTTTGGGTGAACGAGGAGAGCAGCGGCCCGACCGTCGGCGAGTCGGCACCGACGCTGTCGACGACGTACTGAGGCGTGTACCCGATCACGAAAGCGGGCAGTATGGCCAGCGCGGTGGCGGCCGGAATGGTGGCGAGCACCACGACCTGCGCGCCGGCGGCCTTCAACGCAGCCATCTGGTTGGACAGAGGTCCGGCCAGCGTCGCCGCGTCATAGGTCTGACGCGACACGACCGAGGACGACGGGATCTCCATATCGAGGCCCTTCACGACATCCTGGCCGAATTCGTCGTCTTGGTAGAGGTAGCCGATCTTCTTCCCGGCAAAGTTGGCCTTGATGTAGGCGCCGAGGATCTTCCCGTCAACGGTGTACGGAGGCTGCCAGCCCAGGCTGTAGGGATATTTGGAATTGCTCCAGCAATTGCAGCCCGACTCGATGAAGAGTTGCGGGACCTTCTGCTCGTTCAAGAAGCCTTGCACCGCAGACTGCGTGGGCGTCCCCAGCGACCCGACGTCGGCGAAGATGTTGTCCTGCAGGACCAGCTTGCGCGTCAGGGTCGCCGTGTTCGCCGGGTTGTAGCCGTCGTCAAGGTAGGTGTAATGGATCTTGCGGCCGTCGACGCCGCCGTGGGAGTTGACCCAGTCGAACACAGCGTTCATCGCGGGCGCGATCTCGTCGTACCCCGGCGCGGCCGGCCCGGTCAGTGGGACCGTGGCACCGATGGTGATGGACGTCGAGGTCACCCCGGGGGTGCTCTCGGCCTGCGCCGTTGCCGGCAACAGTGTTACCCCCACCATCAGCACCACGGAGCCGGCCACGAGGCTCCGGGCCCAGGCGGCCCACCCCAGCGGTCTTTTTGCTCGTCGTGACATCGCTCCTCCTTTTCGTTGGTTTTCTTGGATCTCGCGTGTCGTTACTCACCTGTCGAAACGGCAACGGGGGCCGGCGTCGTACGTCCACCCCGTCCCGGATGAGACCGTGAGGTCCACCGCGGTCGGTGTCCCCACAGCCAGCGCAGCCCGCCTTGGATTCCGGTCGGAGCCGCCAGCATCGCCACGATCAGGACGACGCCGAAAATGATCGTGGCGAGGTAGGCGCTCGCCCCGCTGCCGAGGTTGAAGTCCGAGGACAGCGACGTCGACCACTGCGGCAGGAACACGAGAAGGATGCCGCCCCACACCATGCCGATCAGCGTCCCTGTTCCGCCCAGCACCATGGCGGCCAGCAGCTGGATCGAGAGGGTCAGTGGGAACTCACCGGTGTTCACCACGCCGGTCGAGAGGCCGAGGAGTGCACCGCCGAGACCCGCACACCCCGCGCTGATGGCGAAGGCCATGACCTTGGTGCGCGGCCGACGTGGATTCCGGCCAGCGACGCGGCGATCTCGTCGTCGCGGACGGCCCGGAAGGAGCGCCCGTAGCGGCTCCACAAGAGATTGGCCACCAGGACCATGACGATGAGCGCGGCCAGCAGCTGGATCTGCGCCAGCCACTCCTCGGCGCTCAGCGAGCCGGGCGCGATCGGGACGGTTGTCGTCAGCCCCTGGTCACCGCCGAAGGTCTGCTGGCCACTTGTCGGCGATGGACGGCACGGCCAGCGCGAGCAGAAGGGTCATGCCGGCGAGATACGGCCCTTTCAGCCGAGTGGCGGGGAGCCCGAGCACGATCCCAGCGGCGGCAGCCACTCCGGCCGACGTGCCGAGCTCGAGGACGAAGTTGCCGGCGGTATGCGTCATGAGGAGCGCCATGGTGTAAGCCCCGACGGCCATGAACGCCCCGTGGCCGAGGGAAATCTGCCCGTTGACCCCGGTGAGGAGGCTGAGACCGACCAGCGCGACGACGTAGGAGGCGATCTCACCCACCTGGTAGTCGTTGTAGGAGCTGAGTCGCAGCGTCACCTCGTAGAGCACGGCCCCGGCGGCCACTGCGCAGAGCAGGTGACGCATCAGAGGCTGGCGGGGCGGGTGCAGCGAGCGGACGAGCGAGCCGGCCCTCACGTCACACTCTCCGTGCCGGCGGCCTGGCAAAGATGCCCTCGGGCCGCGCCATCAGGGCCACCATGAGCAGCGCCAGCGCGCCGAGCGGCTCGAGGCCCGAGCCGAGGTAGCCGCCGACGTAGCTGATGCACAGTCCCGAGATCAGACCGCCAACGAGGGCACCGACCGGGCTCTCGAGCCCTCCGATGACCGCGGCGGTGAAGCCGTAGACCAGGATCAGGTCCATGTAATAGGGGCCGAACGCGCTCGGTGGGCGCGGCCGAGCAGGCCGGCCAGCGAACCGGCGATCCCGGCCAGGCCCCAGCCAATCGTCAGCATCAGGCCGACCCGGACGCCGAGCAGGCGGGCGATCTCGCGGGCGAAGGCGGTGGCGCGCATGCGGAGACCCAGCGCGGTGTAGCGGAACAGCACCAGCATGCCGGCCATGAGCACAAGGACGGCGACGAGGATGAAGACGTCGAAGTGGGAGAAGGCGATGGTCGTCTGGCCGACGCGCGAGCCCGCTCTGGGAGAAGGCGGCTGGAAAGCCCCGGCTGGCGTTCCCGTAGATCGCGCCCGCCAGGCCCTCGTAGACGACGAGCAGGCCGATGGTGACGATGACGGGGTTGAGCTCCGACTTGCCGTGCAGGGGACGGATCAGGATGCGCTCGGTCACGGCCCCGATGGCGAAGCCGACGAGGAGGACGAGCACGAACGCCCACCAGTAGCCGAGACCACGCGTCAACAGGCTGAACGCGATGAAGGTGGTCAGCATTCCCGCGGCACCTTGCGCGAAGTTGATGATGCGCGTGGCGCGGTAGATCAGCACCAGTGCCAGCGCGAGCGCAGCGTAGATCATGCCGTTGGCGATCCCGTCGAGCGTGTAGTCCCAAAACAGGCTCACGGCACTAGAACCCGAGATAGTGGCGACGCAACGCGTCGTCGTCGGCCACCCTCGCGGCGTCGTCGGACACGACGACCTGGCCGAGGTTCAAGATGACGGCGTGGCGCGAGACCGACAGCGCGCTGCGCGCGTTCTGCTCGACGAGCACGACGGTGATGTCCTTGCCCTCGGTTTGTTCGCGCAGCAACGCCATCAGCTGCGCCGTCACCATCGGCGCGAGGCCCAGGCTCGGCTCATCGAGCAGGAGGAGCCGGGGGCGCGAGATGAGAGCGCGTCCGAGGACGAGCATTTGGCGCTCGCCGCCCGAGAGGGTGGAGGCATGACGCCGCCGGAAGCCTTCCAGGCGGGGGAAGAGCTCGAGCACCTCGGTGATGGCGGTGTCGCGCTCGGCGCCCGCGCAGGCACCACAAGGTAGCCAGGCGTAAGTTCTCCTCGACGGTCAGCTCCTCAATGACGCCGCGCCCCTCGGGCACGTGCGCGATGCCCATGCGCGCGATGGCCTCGACGCTGTGGCCGATGAGCGGGTCGCCGTCGAAGCGCACGGAGCCGCCCTGTGGCTTGACCAATCCCGAGATTGTGCGCAGCAGCGTGGTTTTGCCGGCCCCGTTCGCGCCGAGGACCGCGGTGACGGCGCCTGGCGCCGCGTCGAAGGACACCGAACGCAGCGCCTGGACGGCACCGAAGGAGACACTCAGGTCGCGTACCTCAAGCACCGCCCGGCTCCTCTTCAAGCACGTCTTCGTGCACCTCGTCAACCACCTCGTCAAGCACGTCTTCGCGCACCTCGTCGCCGAGATACGCGGCGGCAACGTCGGGGTTGGCGCGGATGGCCGAGGGCGGTCCGTGCGCGATGACCTGACCGAAGTTCAGGACCACAATGCGGTCGCAGACCGACATGACGAGGTCCATGTGATGCTCGACGAGCAGGACGGCCATACGCGATGTCAACCCGCGGATCCGGCTCCCCAGCGTGTCCATCTCGCTCTCGGACAGGCCGCTGGCCGGCTCGTCGAGCAGGAGCAGGCGTGGCTCGGCCATCAGGGCGCGCGCCAGCGCCGTCCGTTTTTGGATCGCGTACGGCAGCGACGCGGGGAGCCGCCGGGCGAACTCGGCCGCCCCGAGCTCGTCGAGCACCTCCATCGCCTGCGCCGCGACACGACGCTCTTCGCGGCTGGAGCGCCAGATGCCGAGGAACGACGACGCCAGATCGCTCTTGAGCCCCCGCTCGGCTCCCAGCATGACGTTCTCGTGCACGGTGAGGCCGGCGCAGAGCCCGATGCCCTGCAGCGTGCGCGCGATGCCGAGTTTGGCCAGGTCGTGCGGGTGGTGGCGCCGCAACGCGGCGCCGTCGTAGGTAATGGTCCCACCGCTGGCATGGACAAACCCACTGATGACGTTGAAGAGCGTCGTCTTCCCCGCTCCGTTGGGCCCGATGAGGCCGACGACCTCGCCGTCGTGCACCGACATGGACACGTCGTCGAGGGCGAGCAGCCCTCCGAAGCCGACCGTGATCCCCTCGACCACGAGCAGTGCCCCATCCCCCGGCCGCGTCCGCCCCGTCGTTCGGTGCGGTCGCGGCCTCCAGGGTCGGGGCCATGGCCCGGCCTTACCCGTGCGGGGGAGCGGTGCGATCCCCCGCTGCGCGCGCGCTGCGAGCATTCATGCCATCGAGCCCCCCGGCATCGAGCGTGACGTTACAGCGTCCGACACGAGAATGCCGGGGAACCGAAAGAAGATGAAGACCGCGACGATGACAGCTCGTGATCCGTTTCACATCGCCGCGTCCGACCGCGCCGGCTCGTCCCGGCGGCCGGCCTCGGCCTGGCGGACACCCGTTGCACTCCCAGCCGCGCGCCTCAGACGTAGTCGCTGTGGCGCATGTAGACCAGCGCCCCCCAGCCCCAGATGGGCGGGAGGTACGCCGTGCAGAAGCGCTCGATGAAGACGGCCGCCACCGCCTGGTCCTGGGGCACGCCCGCACTCGTCAGCCCGGCGATGAGCCCCACCTCGATCACGCCCGCACCGCCGGGCACCGGCACCGCGCCGCCGATCATGGCGGCCAGCGTCAGCACCACGATGAGGGTCGCGAAGGTGGCGTGCGCGCCGACGGAATGCAGCGACGCACCGAGGCAGAACGCGATGAGGATCTGACTGCACAGGCTGCCGCCGAGGACGTAGAAGATCTTGCGCGGTTCGACCGCGATCGTCTTCACGTCCTTCCAGATCGTGACCAGGTGCGGCCGTGCCTTCTCGGTGGCCAGGCGCCGGATGCGCGGGACGAGTGTCACCACGGCCAGGGCGATGCCCACCGCGAGGACCACGAAGACGATGACCCAGACGATGTTCTCATGGCTGCCGCCGCCGGTCGGCGTCGTGGAAATCGCCAACGGCAAAGGGGAGGCACACGATGAAGAGCAGTCCCTTGACCACCCAGCTCGCCGTGCCGGCGATGGCTCCCGAGCTGATGGCCTGGGGAACGTCGAGGCCCTGGCGCTGGAAGAAGCGCACCCGCACGGCGAAGACGGCCGCGTCGCCCCCGACGAAGGAGGTGAACATGTTCGAGGTCTCGAGCGCGATGCAGCGGCCGAACGGGATCGTGCCGATGACGGCGCCCGTCAGCGCCCACGCCCCGGTCACGACGGGCAGCTGCCCGAGCACGAAGGCGGCGGCCACCCAGCCCCACGCGGCGCCCCGGATGACCTCGAGGGACCCTTCGGCGTCGCTCAGCACGCCGATGATCAGCCACAGCCCGACCAGGCTGCCGATGACCATCAACAGGTTGGGCCAGCTGATGCGCTTGGACTCCACCAGCTTGGGCACCTCGACCCCGGCCGCTGCGGCAAGGGACTCGCGGAGCGTGCGCACCAACCCCTTCTGCGTCCGTGCCAGCCGCTCGGTCTCCGCGTCGAGCGCCGAGCGCTGCAGGCGGGTCAGCACGGTCTGGATCGTCTCGGTGTCGAGGACGCGGCAGGCAGCGGCGACGGTCCGATCGATGCCGACGACCACGGCGAGCGCCGCAACCGCGGCGGCGACGTCCCGGTCGGTGCGCGCCGGGGAGCAGACGACGAGGCGCGCCGGAAGTCACGCAGCAGCGGCCCGTCGGCGGTCGCCACCACGGTCGCCGGGCTGAGCGCCCCGTGCGAGATTCCCGCGCCACGCAGGGTGAGCACGGCGCGCAAGTACTCGTCGACCAGGTGATCGCTCGACGTCCTCGGCCCCGAGCTCACCGAGGCGCGGGCCCTCGGGCAGCCGGGTCACGAGTGCCGCATCGTGGCTCGGTCCGCAGCGCCCCGCCGCCACGACCTCGGGCACCCGCACGCCGGCGTGATCGGCCAGGAAGGTGAGGTAGGCCTCGTGCTCGACCTGTTGGAGTCGGTTGAGCACGAGCGTGGGCCCCGAGTCGCGGTAGATGCAGAAGCGCCAGACCTTGCGCAGCCACTGCGCGTCGGCGGCGTCGCGGCCGTACACTGCGAGCTCGAGGCGATGCCCCGCGGAGTCAGTGCCTGCGAACGCAGCCACGCCCCACTCCTGGTTCTCGGTGGACGCGAGGTCGCGCGACGTCCACCTGCAGGTCGCGCACGGCGTCGGTGACCTCCGCGGCGGACGGCAGGCCGTTGGGTGCGCCGAAGACCAGATGGCAGGCGGCCGCGGTGCCCCACCCCGTGACGATGGCGGCCAGGATCCCGAGCGGCAGGCCGTAGCCACCGACGAGCGCGCACAGGGCCGCCAGGCTCACGGCGAGCAGGACGAGCCGGTGCATGGGCCGGCTCAGATACGGCAGTCCGGCGAATGCCACCGCAGTCGCCACGGCGAGCTGGAGGACGGGGAAGTGCGGATTGAAACCGGACAGCGCGGGCACGGGCTCTCGCCCCGCGTTGGGTCCGAGCAGTGCGTCGAGCAGGAGGCAGACCAGGATCGCAGCAACGGCGGCCAGTGCCATCTGGCGCACCGCCCTCAGCCGCGGCACCAGGAGTCCGAGGAGGACGAGCGCCACGATCACGCCGACCGAGCCCAAGAACCACAGTGCGGTGATCAGCCAGCGGACGCCGGACGGTGGCGGGGAGAGCAGCTCGGTGACGTGGATCTCGACCGACGTGTTGGCGTCGGCCAGCGGGACGAAGAGGACGATGAGGACGATGGCCAGGCCGACCCGGACGGCGTCCGAGGCCCGCCTCCTCGTGGTGCCGCCGCCGTGCGGCCCGAGGACGAGCGAGCGGACACGCTGACCCCACGGTGCGTGGTGGCCTTCGATCGGGGGCGCCGCGCAGAGCCGGGTTCGTCGTCGCTGGCCCGCCCCATGACCTTCATGGCACGGGGACCGTACAGCGCCGGTCTGCCTGTGCCCGCCACCCCCGCTTTCTCGGCCACTCCATGTCCCAATCTTGACCGCCGGGGCGGCGTGACCAGCGCCGTCGTAAAATCTTATAAATACGATTGATTTAGTCGGGAATAGTGAGTACTCTCACCCGATGCCTCATGCGGCTCTGATCCACGACCCCTACCGCATGTCCCCACCCATCGTGGGAGTCGAGCCAGGTTCGGCGCGGCGGCGACTTCCCACGAGGGTTGACCCGGCCACTGTGGCGCGCCGGCTTGCGCCAGCGTTGCATTGGCCGGCGGCGAGCGCAGTCACCGAGCGGGAGTGGCGGCTGGTCGCCCGCACGCCGGACTTCGACGCCTGGCTGATCGCGTGGCCCGCCGGGGGCCAGGTGGCCCTGCACGACCACGGGGCGTCGGCAGGCGCGATCGGGGTCATCGAGGGAGCACTGACCGAAGCGGTCCCGTGGCGCGACGACGCGGGCGACTGTGCTTGGCCCGGCGAGAGCTCCACGGTGGGACGACGATCGGATTCACGCCCGGCCATGTGCACGATGTCGCCAACGAATCGGGCCTCACGCGCTGAGCCTGCATGTCTACAGTCCCGCGTTGACGTTCATGACCAAGTACGACGTGACCGCTGACCGACTCGTGGCGCGGACGTGTGCTGGACGGTGCTGGGCGAGACCGAGGGGGTCCCAGCGCCCAGCACGGCGGCCGCGTCGCCATATCCGACTGCCGGGAGCCGGCCCGCCGGTGACCCCGCAGACGGTCGACGAGTTGTTGGCCGGCGCACGCGCCGAGATCGACAGGGTCGACCCCTCGCAACTCGAAGACCTCCACGCGGCCGGTGCCCTTGTGATCGACATCCGCCCCGAGCGCCAGCGCGCCGGAGGAAGGCGAATTCGGTTTCGCGGCTGGTGGTCGAGCGCAACGTGCTCGAGTGGCGGCTCGATCCCCGCAGCGACCACGCCCTGCCCGAGGTCAACGGCTACGACCAACAGGTCATCGTCGTGTGCTCGGAGGGGTACGCCTCGAGCCTGGCTGCCGCGTCGCTCCGAGCAGCTCGGATTCACGCGCGGCCGCCGACCTGGCCGGAGGATTTCGGGCCTGGCAGGGCTGGCGCAGCGAGCTGCGGGAAGTCGCCGTCTCGCCTCGGGTAACGCTGCGGAGTCCGTCAGTCGCCGGCTGAAGCGGGCCGCCGCCTCCCCCTCCAGACGGCCCGCCGGCAGCCGGCGACCGCAGGCCACGAGAGCGAGCGCCTGAGCCGGCCCCGACACCAGAGCGCCCGAACCGACGGACCAGTCGAGATCGCTGGCGCGCAACGTGACGCCTGCCAGGTCGACGCCGAAGAGGTTCGGCGCGTCGGGTGCCGCCACGATGTCGAGGACCTGCGTGATGCAGTCGTCGGGTACCCGTCGGGCCAAGGGCACGGCCTCGGTGATGTCGAGTTGGTGCACGACGCAGTGCGTCAGCGCGCCGCGCCACGCCGCCGCCCGGCGGCTGCCACGCATGGAGGGTGGGCGAGCGGAGGCTGGCGACGAGCGTGGCGGCGGCCAGCGCACCGTCACGCGCCGCCACAGCGTTCGACAGCGCCGTGAAGTCGCCGTCGGCCGCCTCGAGCTCGGCCATGAAGGCGGGGGCCGTCGTAGCGCGCCGGCATCGTCACGTGCGCCACGACCTCGCGGGTACGCCACCCCTCGCACAGCGACGGCGCGTCCCACACCTCCTCCGCGGCGCCCTCGAGCAGGTTGGCCAACGCGCCGTACTCCTCGGCGACGAGGGCCATCGTCGTTGCGTCGTCTGTGTCCATGTCGACCTCCTAGTCCTCTGCGCGGCCGCCGGCGCCGCCCGGTGGCGAGCACCGCAGCGAGATACGCGGCGAACCGGTCGAGGGAGGAGAGGAACCCCGCCTGCGCCTCGTCGGTGGTCATGGGCGCGGGCACGTCGCTCTTGGCGGATGCGGACCTCGGTGCGCTCGGGCCCGAGCGCCACGAATTCCGAGGTCACCCGCATGCCCGAGCCTGGCTCGGTCCACACGAGGAGCTCGGGCGGGCGCACGCTCGTCGTAGACCGCGTGCGTCGGATACTCGCTGCCGTCGGCGTCGTTGACCATGACCGTCTCGAACACGCCGCCGGGCCGGGCGTCGACCGCGATGCGGTCACGGGGCGCGCTGACGCCGGTCGGCCCCCAGAAGTGGGTGAGGTGGTCGGGATCGGTCATGCATTGCGAAGACGAGCTCACGCGGCGCCTCGAAGACGCGGGTGAAGCGGAGCTCGTTTGTCGGGTGTCCGGTCATCCGTCCTGTCCTTTCCCGCCTGCCTTGCGCGGCGCCGTTCCTTGTGCCCGCACCGCGCCGCGCCCGCGCCGCCGCTCCGTTCCCTTGCGTGGCGCACGCTGGATGTCGCGCAGGTGGGCATCGAGCTTGTCGAAGCGCTCGTCCCAGATGCGCCGGTGCTGGCCGATCCAATCGAGCAGCACCGTCGAGCGCGTCGACCTCCAGGTGGCACGGCCGGAACTGCGCATCCCGCCGCCGCGAGATCAGACCGCTGCGCTCGAGCACCTTGAGGTGCTTGGAGACTCCCGGCAGCGACATGGGGAACGGCGCCGCCAGCTCGCTCACCGTCGCGTCGCCCTCCGCCAGCCGGCTCACGATGGCCCGTCGGGTCGGATCCGCCAGGGCGGCGAAGGCCGCATCGAGACGATCCTCGGTCATGGTCATGGATGTAATTAACCAAAGAGTTAGTTAACTGTCAAGTTAATTAGTCGTCCTTCCCGGAGGGCAGGCTCACGGTCCCGATGGAAGTCCGCCCGCCTCGCGATAGAAGAGGACCCGGGAGAAACAGGACCGAGAAGCGAAAGGACGGCCGCGATCGTGCTGTTGCAGGTGATCACCGGAACCACCCGGCAGGGCCGGTTCAGCGAACGGGTGGCGGCGTGGGCGCTCGACCGCTGCAGGGTCACGGTGGATTCGACGTGGAGGCGATCGACCTGCGCGACCACCCGCTGCCGTTCTTCGACGCCGAGCTGGCGCCCGGCGCGTGCCGGCGGCGTGTACGAGGACGACGAGGTCGCGCGCTTCGGCGCCACCGTGGCGCGCGCCGACGGCTTCGTCATCCTCACCGGCGAGTACAACCACGGCTACCCGGCGGTGCTGAAGAACGCCATGGACTCGACCTTCGTGGAGTGGCGGCGCAAGCCGATCTCCTTCGTCGGCTGGGGCAATGTCGGCGGCGCCCGGGCCATCGAGCAGCTGCGCCAGGTGGCGGTGGAGTTCGAGATGGCCCCGCTGCGCTGGGCCGTCCACATCCTGCCCGACGTGTTGATCCCGCTGCGCCAGGCGGATGACCCCGACGACCTCTCGTTGCTGGCGTCGCTCGATCCGCGTCTCACCATGCTGGCCGACGACATGGTCTGGTGGATGCACGCGCTCGCGACGGCGCGGGCGGCGAGCGGGTAGACCGCAGACCCGGCCGGATCGACCCGGCCGATCACGACGAACACGAGCAACGAAGGAGACGCAATGGACAACCCACTCGGCCCCTTGCGGGCATCGGTCGCCCGGCTGCACGACCTGGTGGAGGGTCTCGACGTGGCCGAGCTCGAAATGCCCTCGTACGACACCGACTGGAACATCGCCGCGGTGCTGTCGCACCTGGGCTCGGGCGCCGTTCTCATGCAGCGTCGCCTCGAAGACGCACGGACCGGCAGCGCAGACGCCCGAGGACTTCACCACCAGAGTGTGGGACGAGTGGAACGCCAAGCCGCCCCGCGCGCAGGCGGACGACTCGCTGAGCGAGGACGACCGCCTGCTCGGGTTGTTGGACACGCTGTCCGACGACGACCGGGCCCGTCTCACCCTCGTCGTTCGGTCCCGTCACCGTCGGCTTCGACGAGGCCGTTGCGATGCGCCTCAACGAGCACGCGTTCCACACCTGGGACATCGAGGTGATGTTCGACCGGAGCGCCCGCGTCCCGGCTGACGCCGCCGCGGTCATCGTCGACAATCTCGGGCTCATCGCCCGCTTCAGCGCCAAGCCGACTGGCGACGAGCGCGAAGTCCGGGTGCGCACGAGTGACCCGGTCCGCCATTTCACCGTCCGTCTGACGCCCGAGGTCGCGGAGCTCTTGGCCGGCGACGCGGGCGTCACGCCCGATATTGAGCTGCCCGCCGAGTCCTTCTGCCGCCTGGTCTACGGACGGCTGGACTCCGGATCACAGCCCCATCGTGAGCGCCAACGGGGAGGTGCTCGACCTGCTGCGCCGGGTCTTTCCCGGACCCTGAGCCCGCTGGGCGCCGCGAGTCGATCTCAGGACCCGGGCGCAGGACGGGTCGCCGCTCGGCGCGGCAACCCGGCAACGACGCGGACCCGCGTCCCGATGCGGTGCCCCGAGGCGAGGAGCACGAGCAAGATCTTGAGCCGTTGCAGCGGCGCGTCAGTGAGCGCGTAGTGCAGCTGGTACCCCGGCAGCTCGAGGTGGGTGAGCGGCCAGCCGACCGATGTGAGCTCCACCATGGCGTCGGCTCGCCGGCCGCGAGCCGGCAGCGGGAAGAGCTCGGCCGGTGCCTCCACCCCGGCGTGGCGCGCCAGCGCCAGTGCGGCGCCGACGACGGTCATGCACCGTGCGTCTGCCGCGACCGTGCGCACGCGGTCCCAGTCGACCGGCGCGCCGCGCGCCGCTGCGTCTCCCACGATCATCGCCAGGTCCGCAATCCACATGAGCCGCGCGAAGCCGTGGTGTGGTTTGCCCGCGTAGCCGCCAGCACCACGAGCTCGTCGGCCGGCGGCAGGCCGAAGGCGGCGATTCCCGCCACCTCCAGCGGCTGGCGGCGCGCCCACAGCGCGCCGGGGTCGAGTGTGGTGACGCGCTGTGAGCCCCCCTCCAGCCCATAGTGCAGCTCCAAGAACAACGAGGGCACCTCGTCGTGGGCGAGCACGCTGTCGTAGCGGTCAGCGCCGCCGGGGCGGATCACGCGCCACCCCGTCGCGCCCAGCGCGTCGAGTGCGCGCCGATGGTCGGCTCGCGGCAGGAGGAGGTCGATGTCCTCCATCGGACGCAGCCCCGGCTCGGGATAGCGGGCCGCCACCGCCGGGCCCTTGAACACGATGGGCTCCAGCCCGGCCTCGGTCAGCGGCCGCACCGCCAGTGCCAGCGCGCGCGGCATCAGCAGCAGCGCCTCCATCTTGAACGCGCCGGCCAGGCCGCCGAGCAGCGCGTGGTGAGGACCGAGTTCGGTGCGGGCGTGGGCCGCGCCCAGCGCTCGCCACAGCAACGGGCCGATCCGGTGTTCGGACGCCGCGGTAAGCGCCAGGTCGATGTCAGCGCCGTCGGTGAGGGCACGCCGCACCAGGTCCGGGTCGGGATCATGGCGGCAGGCCTCCCACAACAACCGGGCCGTCGCCTCGGTGCTCACTGCCGTGGCACGCGCCGTGCCTCCAGGGCGCGCGCGCGTCCGCCGCTTCGGACGCCCGTCCCAGGAGAGCCTGGTCGTGAAGACCTGAGGTTCTGTCACCGTTGTTGCACGATTCGCGCCGCACTCGCGGTAGGAAACGCCGATGTGGCCCGTTCCTCACACCGAAAGAAGCACGCGAGAGGCGGGTCAGGATCGGTCATGCTGGGCGACGACACCAACGGGGAGGCGACCGCGCCTCTAGCCGTTGACGGTGACCGACCGGGCCGGCCGCGGCTCTCGCGCCGACAGGCGATCGGCCGCATGTCCGCCGTGGCGACGGCCGGCGCGGCCGCGTGGGTCGTACCCGAGATCCTGACGGCCAAGCCTGCTTCGGGCGCCAGCCTGTCAGGCCCTGTGGGCACCAGCGGCACTGGCGCTGGCACCGGCAGCGGCACCGGCACCTCCGTCGGCGTCAGCACGAGTGCCGCGACGACCCGGGGCACCGGCGGACCCGAGACCGGGCCCTCGACGACAGGCACCGGCAGCGGCAGCACCGGAGCGGGGACGGGCGCGTCCACCTCGGCGAAGGCGCTCGCCTTCACGGGCCTCAACATGCAGCGCGACGCCGAGGTCGGCGCGGCCTTGGTCGCCGGCGGCTGGGCCATGCACCACTGGGCCAGCCGCACCCAAAAGCCCGCGGTGGCGGTGGACGGTGGGGCCGAGGCCGGGAGCACGGACTCGGCCCACTAGCCGTGCACGTCGCCGGAACGGCCACGAAGGAATGGGCACATTGCACCGCTCGCTTGCGCGCACTGTCCTATTGCTTCGCCGTGAGATGTGACAACGAGCGGTTGGGTCGCCGGGCCGACGCGATGTTGGCCGGGTTGCGCGTTGCGGGAGCCGCATCCGGACGTGCTGCCGCTGGGTCGCTCCCGGACCATTGGTATTCGTTGCGGGCATCGGCGTCGGGGCCTGCGCACCAGTCGGCGGCTGCGCCGACTCGGCCCCCGAGGGATCGGGCCGTGGACGTGTGGCGCGACGACCACATGCTGGCGTCAGGGCAACGTCAGGTCGACGCGCTGGCCTGGGTGCTCTGGGACGTCAATCGCTCCGCCGCCGAGGCCAGCGGCGACCACCTCCTCTTCCACGCCGGCGCGCTGGAGGCCGCCTGCGGAGGCGTGCTCGTTCCAGGTCCGTCGGGTTCGGGTAAGTCGACGCTCGTGGCGAGCCTCGCACGGGCGGGCCTCGGCTATCTGACCGACGAGCTGGTTGCGCTCGATCTACCGACCGGCCGCGTGTTGCCCTACGCCAAGCCCATCACGGTGAAGCCCGGAAGCTTCGGCGTGCTGGCTGACATGGCACCCTCGGACTCCCACGCCGATGACGGTGTCGACGGTTCCGAATGGCACGTCACCGTCGGTGAGGGCACCGGGCGTGCCATCGGACAGGCCTGTCGGCCGGCAGTCGTCGTGGTGCCGCACTACGAGGCCGGAGCCCAGACGACACTGACCCCGCTCTCTGCGACTGAAGCCTTCTTCTCCCTCGCTCTGAACGCAGTGAACCTGGTGCCCCACGGGGCTGCGGGCACGGCCACCGTCGGCGCGCTGGCGGCGTGCTGCACCTGCGTGAGGCTCACCATGTCGGACCTCGCGACAGCGTGCGAACTCGTCCTCTCGCTGCTCGGGGACCATGACCGATCCGGTCTGCCTGCTGACTGGGAAGCGGTGCCAGCCGCCGCGGCGGTCTAGCGGCATGTCTGCTGACTGGCCGACCGGTGACACCCGGCCCCGCCAGCGTGAGGGCACCTCGGCCGTCGAGCTCGACGACAATCTCGCGCTCTACGACGACGTCGGCCAGCTGCTCATCCTCCTCAACACCAGCGCCGCCTCGGTGTGGGCGCTCTGTGACGGCGTCACCGCGCTCGACGACATGGTTCGGACGCTCGTCGACTCCCATGACGACGACGCGGAGTTGATTGAGGTGGATGTGCACCAGACCGTGCGCAAGCTGGCCGACCTCGGTCTGGTCGTCGAGGAGGCGGATGACGGTGAAGCGGAGGACGCCGGGGCGGAGGGCGGCCGGGCAGTCGCTGGAGGCTGAGGCGGGCCTGAGCTCGGCCCCGCCGCCCGCCCCGAGTTGCCGCCCGTTCTCGCACCTGTGGAAGATGGGGTGTGCCGATCGCTCATCTCGCGTCCGACTCGAACCCAGACGAGGTGGCGGCAGCGGTCGGGCGGGACGGCGCGGTCATCGTCGACGCCGTGGCCGAGGCGGCGCACCTCGACCGCATCGAAGCCGAGCTGCGTCCCTACCTCGACGCCACACCCACCGGACCCGACGACTTCAGCGGGACCACGACCCGGAGGACGGGTTCGCTCATCGCCCGATCACCCGCGTGCCGCGATCTGGTCATGCATCCGATCGCGCTCGGCACGGCGCGCACCTTCCTCGGGCACGCCACCACCATCCAGTTGCACCTGACCCAGGCGATCGCCATCGGGCCGGGCGAGACGGCGCAACCGATCCACCGCGATCAGTGGGCGTTCGACTTCTTCCCATTCCCATCCGGCTACGAGGTCCAGTGCAACACGATTTGGGCACTCACCGACTTCACGGAGGAGAACGGAGCCACCAGGCTGGTGGTGGGCAGCAACACCAGCCTGGACGGGACGACGTACGGGCCCGAGGATACCGAGCCCGCGACGATGACCCGCGGCTCGGTGCTCTTCTACTCCGGCAGCGTCTACCACGGCGGTGGAGCCAACGGGTCCGACACCACTCGCATCGGGCTCAACATCACCTACAACGTGGCGTGGCTGCGGCAGGAGGAGAACCAGTACCTCTCGGTGCCGCGTGAAGTCGCCACCACCCTGCCGACGGACTTGCTGCGTCTCATGGGCTACGACCGTGGGGCCTACGCGCTCGGCTACATCGACGACTTGCGAGATCCCATTGAGGCAGTTCGGCCCGGTACCGGTTCGATCGGCTTCGCGGCCAGCGGCGAAAGCGTCTGAGCGACCGCACCAGCGTTCGGTCGCTCCGGTCCTCTCGCCCGGTTCTCGGCGCGACGACGCGGCAGGGATCCTTCGCCAGCCTCGGTGCGTTGTCGCCGGCGGTCAGCCGGTGATCGCCGCACTGCATCCCCCGTGCGATCAGTCGCTTCCGTTGCCGGCACCGCTACCGTGGGTTTCGTGCCCGTCGAGATCCGAGAAGCGAAGCCGGACGACTACGACGAACTCTTCGTCGCGTTCAGCCGCATCGTGGGAGCCGGCGAGGGGTTTCCGCAGTCGCACCCCGTCGCCCGCGAGGAATTCGACGACTACTGGGTCGCCCACTCCTCGTCGGTCGCGGTCGCGCGCTTCGGCGGGTATCTGATCGGCGCCTACTACGTCAAGCCGAACTACGTGGGCCGGGCGTCCCACATCGCCAACGCCGGCTACTTCGTCCTCGCTCCGTATCGGAGCACGGGCGTCGGCCGCACGCTCGTTGAGCATTCACTCCAGACGGCGCGTCGGCTCGGTTTCGACGCCATGCAGTTCAATCTGGTCTTCGAGTCCAACTCGGCGCGCGCCATGTATGCCAGGCTCGGTTTCGAGGAGGTGGGGCGCATCCCTCGCGCCGTCGACGACGAGGACGCCTTCATCTACTGGCGCAGCCTCGAGGACATCGCCCTCGGGAGCCCCGAGACGTGAGCGACGACGTCTCGGTCCAGCGTCACGACGAGCACATCGGCGTCGTCACGTTGCGGCGGCCCCCGAACAACTACTTCAATACCTCCGTCATTGAGGCGGTGGGATCGGCCTACGACGAACTCGACCGCTCGAGCTGGTGTCGTGCCATCGTTCTGGCGGCGGAAGGCAAGCACTTCTGCGCCGGTCTCGATTTTTCCGCCCAGGCCAACCAGGACATCGCTGCGCTGTACCGGGCCGCGTTGCGCCTGTTCGCGGCGCCGCTGCCCGTGGTGGCCGCCGTGCAGGGCGCGGCCATCGGCGGTGGTTTCGGGCTTGCGCTCTCGGCCGACTTCCGGGTGGCGACGCCCGACAGCCGCTTCAGCGCCAACTTCGCGAAGCTGGGGTTCCATCACGGCTTCGCGCTCACGGTGACGCTGCCGTCGACCGTCGGCCGCCAGGCCGCGGCCGACCTGTTGCTCACCGGCCGGCGCGTCGGAGGCGAAGAAGCGATGGCACTCGGCCTGTGCGACCGTCTGACCGACCCCGACCATCTGCTGGCGGGGGCGCTCGACTACGCCGCGGAGCTGGCGGCGTCGGGGCCGCTAGCCGTACGGTCCATCCGGGCCACGCTGAGGCGCGGCCTGGTCGAGCAGGCCGAGTTGGCCATGGAGCACGAGTACGCCGAGCAGATGCGCCTGGGGGAGACGGAGGACTTCCGCGAGGGAGTGCGCGCGGTGAGGGAGCGTCGCACCGCCCGCTTCCGCGGCGCCTGAGCGTGGACGGGCCGGCTCTCCACGAGCTGAACACGGCCTTCACCTGGACCGATCACCGGGGTCCGTTCCGCGCCGTCAGCGCCCAGCAGGCCGGCCACTACGACGAGTGCGGGTTCTTCGTGCTCGAGGACGCACTGAGCGCCGCCGAGGTGGCGGCACTGACCGAGGCCATCGACCCGTACGAAGAACGCCAGGAGGAGGCGCTCCGGTCCATGGAAGGCGGCCGCTTCTTCATCGCGCGCGCCGACGAGATCACCTTCACCACCCACCTCGTCGTGCGGTCCGCGTTGGTGCGAACCTTCACCGCGTCGGCGTTCCTCGCTGACGTCTGCGCGGACCTCATCGGGCCCGACGTCCGCTTGTACTGGGACCAGGCTGTGTACAAGAAGCCCGGCACCGAGTCCCCCTTCCCGTGGCACCAGGACAACGGGTATGCCTTCCTCGAGCCCCAGCAGTACCTGACGTGCTGGGTGGCGCTGACTGACGCCACCGAGGAGAACGGTTGCCCGTGGGTCGTGCCGGGCTCGCACCGCCGCGGCACCCTGGCCCACGAGTACTCCGACATCGGCTTCGTGTGTCTGCGCGACCCCGCTGACGCCGTTCCCGTGGCGGCGAGCGCCGGAAGCATCGTGGTCTTCTCCTCGCTCACCCCGCACTCCACCGGACCGAACCACACTGCTGCGGTGCGCAAGGCCTACATCGTGCAGTTCGCGCCGAGCGGCGCCGAGGTCATTCGCCCGCAGCCGAGCGGTGCGCTGCAGCGGGTTCCGGCCGACGACGAGAGGCGTCAGTACGAGGTCCTGCGGCACGGAGCGCGCGTGGTCCCCTAGGCCGTCGTGGTGCGGTGCGACCCGCGACGGCCCTGGGTGCGGTGGTCGCACCGATCCCACGGAGGGCGGCGAGGAGGCCTGCGGTGTCCTGGCGCGCGCGGGGTGGTGCCCAACGCCAGCGAGCGCCGCGGCGTGGGGTCGGCAACGTGGCGCTCGCACGTGTCATCCGTTGCTCGGTGATGCTCGTCACGTTCGTCATGTGGCGTCTCCTTCCTCTGCGCCGCTCGTCCTCCGGTGGCCCCGGAGTCCGGGCGGTCGGCCTGCTGACGACACGGTGCGCCGCGGGTGTGTGCCCTCGCTGCGGTCGCGCTGGGTCCAGCCGCACAGTTCCGTGCCACCGAAGCGACCCCGTTGGGCCGCACTAGGGTGGGTCGAGGTCGAGCGAGGGTGCAGCAAAGGGGGTTTCCGTGACACAGACCGCGCCGGTCAGGGACTGGGCAACCGACTTCGACGTCATGGATCCGGACTACCTGGCCGATCCCTTCAGGATCTGGGACGAGTTGCGCCAGAGCTGTCCGATACTCCACACCAATCGGCGCAAGAGCAGCTGGATGCCACTGCGCTACGAGGACGTGACGGCCATCGCCCACGACATCGAGCATTTCAGCTCGCTGAAGGTGGCTGTGATCCCGGGTGACGAGGACGAGGACCCTCCCGACTTCGACGGGCCGAATCTCGAGTACGGCCTGCCCCCCATTTCTGCGGACCCCCCGCTGCACACGTGGACCCGTCGGCTCCTTTTGCCCTGGTTCTCCCACACGCGGGTCGACAGCTACGTGCCACTGACCCGCGACCTGTGTCGCCGGCTGCTCGACGGCTTCGCCGGCACCGGAGGGGCCGATGCCGCCGCCGACTACGCCCAGCAGATCCCGGTGCGGGTGATCGCCCACATTCTCGGCGTGCCGGCCGACCTGTCGGACACCTTCACCGGGTGGGTGCGAGACGTGCTCGAGTTCGCCGACGACGCCGAGCGACGCCAACGTGGCGCCGAGGGGTTGCTGACCTTCTTCCTGGCGCACCTCGAGGAGCGCCGCCAGCACCCCGGTGAGGACCTGTTGAGTGAGCTGCTGAGCACGCAAGTCGACGGCGCACCGGTCGACGACGGCATCATCTTGGGTATGGCGGCCCTGGTCCTGATCGCCGGGGTGGACACGACCTGGAGCGCCATCGGCTCGTCGCTGTGGCACCTGGCCACCCACCCCGGGGATCGCCGGCGGCTGGTGGCAGAGCCCGAGCTGATGCCGACGGCCATTGAGGAGTTCCTGCGGGCCTACGCCCCGGTGACCATGGCACGAGAGGTGACCGAAGACGTGGAGTACGCCGGCTGCCCCATGAAGGCCGGAGACAAGGTCCTGATGAACTTCCCGGCCGCCAACCGTGACCCCGAGGCCTTCGAGCAGCCCGACGTCGTGCAACTCGACCGCGCCCACAACCGGCACGTCGCGTTCGGCTCGGGCATCCACCGCTGCGCCGGCTCCAACCTGGCGCGCATGGAGCTCCAGGTGGCGCTGGAGGAGTGGCTCACCCGTATTCCCGAATTCTCCCTTGCCGAAGGCAAGGAGATCAGCTGGGCTGGCGGACAGGTCCGCGGCCCCCGAGTCCTACCGGTGGTGTTCCCATGAAAATCCGCGTTGACCCCGACAAGTGTCAGGGCCACGCCCGCTGCTACGGGCTCGCGCCCGAGATCTTCGATGTCGACGATTACGGGCAGGCGTCGGTGATTCTCGACGAGGTGCCACCCGAGCTCGAGGACAAGGCGCGGCTTGCGGTGGCCAACTGCCCCGAGTACGCGATCGAGATCATCAGCGAGTAGGAACGAATGGGACCGCTCGGGTCCGCACCGCCGTCGAGGCGGTACGAACCCGGGTCCGCGTCTGACGGCTGGCCGTTCAGACCGTGACGAGTGCGAGGGGATCGCGCTCGTCGCCCTCTACTGCGTCGACCGTTCCCTCGGTCGCGGCGTCGGCGGTCCCGGCGCGGGCCCGCCGGATCAGGAGGAACGCAGAGGCAGCGGCCAGGGCGAGTATGGCGGCACTGAACGTGAAGGCCGTCGTGTAGCCGTGGATGGCGCCCTCGGCCAGCGCGGCCGGAGACGAGCCGTGCACGACCAGGAACGAGGCCGTGGCGGTGGTGGCGATGGTGTTGATGAGTGCGGCGCCCATGGAGCCGCCCGTCTGCTGTGTGGCGTTGACGAGGGCGCTGGCGACACCTGCGTCCTCGGGGTGCACGCCGATCAGTGCGGTGCTGCTCATGGCGACGAACGACATGCCCATGCCCAGGCTGATGATCACCTCGGCCGGCAGCACCGTGACGAAGTACGTCGAGTGCACGGTGAGCGTCGTGAGGATGATCAGCCCCGCGGCGGCCATCGCCAGGCCGACGGACATCAGTGCACGTGGGCCAAAGCGGGGCAGGAACCGGCTGGCGACCGTGGCGCCGGCGATGATGCCGAGCGAGAAGGGCACGAAGGCAAAGCCGCTCTTCATCGCCGAGTAGTGCAGCGTGCCCTGGAAGTAGTAGGTCAGCGACAAAAAGGTGCCGAGCAACGCCGTACCCACGAGCAGGGAGGCGAGGAACGACCCGCCCCGGTTGCGGTCGAGCACCACGCGCAGGGGGAGGAGCGGGTGCGCCGCCCGGCGCTCGAGCAGGACGAATGCGACCAGCAGGACGCCGGCGATCGCGAAGAGCGTCACCGTCACCGACGAGCTCCAGCCGTCAGAACCGGCCTTGGTGAAGGCGTAGACGAGGGCCAACAGGCCGCCGGTGACCGTGACCGCGCCGGGCAGGTCGTAACCGTGGTTGGCCGGCGCCTTGCTCTCGCGGACGACACGCAGTGCGCCGAAGGCGGCGATGATGGCGATGGGCACGTTGATGAGCAGCGTCCAGCGCCACGACGCGTACTGGGTGAGGAAGCCACCGAGGATCAGGCCGATGGCTGCACCACCCCCGGCAATGCCGCCGTAGACGCCGAAGGCACGCGCCCGCTCCTTGGGCTCGGTGAAGGTCACGGTGAGGAGCGACAGCGCCGCAGGTGCCATGACTGCGGCGAACGCGCCCTGCAGCGCCCGAGCGCTGAAGAGCATGGCGGCATTTTGGGCCAGACCGCCCAGCGCGGAGGCAGCGGCGAACCCGATCAGACTGATCACGAACATGCGCTTGCGCCCGAAGTAGTCGGCGATCCGGCCGCCCAGGAGGAGGAGGCCTGCGAAGGCCAGCGTGTAGGCCGTGAGCATCCACTCGCGGTTGGCGGTCGAGATGTGCAGGGCCCGCTGGGCCGAGGGCAGGGCGATGATCACCACCGAGGCGTCCAGCACCACCATCAGCTGCGCAGTGGCGATTATGGCCAAGGCGCGGAAGCGCTTGGGGTCGGCCGCCGGCTCGCCGGCCGGTTCGATCACCGGGGTCATCGAGGTCGAGGTCATGGTGTCTCCTCCGGATGGGTCGGTGTTGCTCGAACGTGCTCTGGTGCTGCCAGAAGGACCGAATCCGCTGGTCTCGGCCCTTTTTTCCGGTTCCTGCGAGAAAAGGGTCTGGTCTTTGTCGTCCTGATCGCCTAAAATCGGAATCGGAGTTCTGGTTCCAGTTACACTATACGGAACTTAGATTCCGTTTGTCAACCGGGGAGGAAGAGGTTTCGATGGGCCTCACAGCTCAAGAGTCGGCGCCGGGGGGCGCGGGCGACGACTGCGGCGGCGAGGCTGCAACGCGTCCGCTCCGGGCCGACGCCGCGCGGAACCGGGCGCGCATCCTCACGGCGGCCGAGGCGGTGTTCGCCGCCGAGGGGATCGAAGTGCCGGTCGACGTGATCGCCGAGAAGGCCGGCGTCGGCGTGGGGACGCTCTACCGGCACTTCCCGACGAAAGAGAAGCTCTGCGAGGCCATCTTGCTCGAGAGGCTCGAGTCACTGACGGTCGACGCGCAGGCACTGGCCGACGCCGACGATCCCGCGGCTGCCTTCTTCGGCTTCTTGGACCACGTGGTGGTGGAGGCCGCGGCCAAGCGCGATCTCATCGTGGCGGTGATGGGTGCGGGCGTGGCCTTCGATCTTGCCGCGTCCGACATCAAGGAGGGGTTGCGGGCCGCAGTGGAGGTGTTGTTGCGGCGAGCCCAGGAGATCGGTGTGGTCAGATCCGACGTGACGGCTGCCGCGGTGATGGCCCTCGCCGAGCGCGACCTGCCAGGCGGCGTCGCATGACGCCACACCTTCGCGAGACCTGCTCGCCATCGTCTGCGACGGGCTGCGCGCCCAGGGCGTCTGAGCTTCGCGGCTAACGGTTGGCGCGGGCGCGACTCGCATCTCGCCCCAGGCGTCGATCGGGCTATGCAGCGAGAGCCCGCCGTCGCAGTCGAGCACCTGGCCGGTCACCCATTCCATGGCGTGGAGACCCATGATGGCCTCTGCGATGTCGTCGGACTCGCCGAGCCGGCCGAGGGCGGTGCGTTCCGCCACCGCCGCCAGCCAGGGCGACCCTGCCGTTGTGGCCGACGGACCGCGTCCGAGCATCGGTGTCCTGGTCACTCCGGGGGCTACCGCGTTGACGCGAAGGCCGAGCTCCCCCCATTCGGCTGCGGCCACCTGCACCAACATCGACAGCGCCGCTTTGGACGCGCAGTAGATGCCCATGTTGCGGTCGACCAGTCGTGCGCTGACACTCGAGACCGCGACGAGCGAGCCTGGCACGCCGCGCGCGTGCATGGCACCGACCCAGGCCCGCATGCACAGCCACGGACCGCGTGCGTTCACGCGCATCACGCGGTCGAACTCGCCGGGGTCCGTGTCGGCGAGCAGGCCGGCATGCCCGACGCCGGCCGTCACGGTCAGCTCGGTGGGCACGCCCCACCGCGAGCGTGTGGCGCCCACGGCCTCGTCGATCTGGTCGGGTTCGGTCACGTCGCATGTCACGTCGTGGGAGCCCGCGATGTCCCAGGTCACGGTCGGGGTGCCCCGGGCCCGGTACGCCTCGGCCAGGGCCGCGCCGATCCCCGACGCCCCTCCGACGACCACTGCGAGCGGTTCGGCTTCGCTCATGTGCCTCCCTTCGCTCCCACCCGAGGCCAGACCGTACCCGGCCGGCGGTGACACACTCATGGCCCATCCCTTCCACCGACTCGTGGCGCAGAGGCACCATGCCTGATCGTGGACGCGGTCACCCCGGGCCGCGAGGTGGTACGCCGAGAGGACGAAACGTTCCGAGATGAAGGAGTACGAGCGCGTATGAAGGCTGCGGTTTACTACGAGACCGGATCACCCGATGTCTTCCGCTACGAAGAGGTGCCCGACCCGGTGGTGGGGCCGGGCGACATCCTGATCGACGTCGAGGCCGTGAGCATTGAGGGCGGCGACACGCTCAACCGGCTTGGTGGCGCGATCGGGCAAGCCCCGCACATCGTCGGCTACCAATGCGCGGGCACGGTGACCGAGGTCGGAGCAGACGTCCACGGGTTTGCCAGAGGCGACCGAGCCGTAACCGTCGGCATCGACGGCTCGCACGCCGAGCGCCGCGCCGTGCCGCCGAGGCGTTTGCCTGGAAGATCCCCGACGGCGCCTCTACCGACGAGGCGGCCTGCGTCCCGGTGCCCTTCGGCACCGCGGACGACTGTCTCTTCGAATTCGGTCGCCTGCAGGCAGGAGAGACCGCGCTCATCCACGCGGGGGCCGGCGGCGTCGGTATCGCGGCGATTCAGATGGCCAAGCGGGCCGGTGCCCGTGTGCTCGCCACCGCGTCGAGCGACGAGCGCCTCGAGCGATTGCAAGAGCTCGGCCTCGACGAGGGCATCAACTACGCGACGCACGACTTCGTCGCCGAGGCGCGCCGCCTGACGGACGGCCGCGGCGTCGACGTGATCGTCGACTCCGTCGGCGGCCGCACATTGCAGGGCAGTCTTCACGCGCTCGCATATCGCGGTCGCTGCGTCACCGTCGGCGACGCGGGCCGGGCGCCCGCCGAGCACCTCGACATCTCGACCATGCGGCCGAACAACCAGACGCTGTCGGGCTACTTCCTTGGAGCCGAGCTGCTCATGGCGTCTCGGGCCCACGCCATGATCGCCGGCCACCTCGAGGCCGTCGCCCGTGGGGAGCTCCGGGTCGTCATCGATCGCGCCTTCCCGCTCTCGGACGCGGCCGGCGCCCATGCCTACATCGAGAGCCGCCAGGCGTTCGGCCGAGTCTTGCTGGTGCCCTGACCTCTCCCGCGGGTCTGGTACGAGCGCGCCGACGAGACTCGGGCTCGTTCAGCGAGGCGATCCCCGCCAGCGGCGCTCGAAGGGCAGGCGCCAGGTCCGCGGGCGCGATGAGCTCGTTGATCGCCGGTGGCCCCCAGCCGCCCCGTTCGTAGGGCTGGACGGGAGGCGGGTTCTCGAGCAGGGGTGTCGAGACCTCCCACAGCCGCTCGATCCCCTCGGCCGTGTTGAACAGCGTGTGGTCGCCCGACCATGGCGTCGTGGATCGAGCCGCTCGTAGGCCTCGAGGACGTCGGCGTCCTGGCCGGTCTCGTGCAGGGCGAACTGCAGGCTCAGCTTCTCGAGCTTCATGCCCGGTCCCGGCCTCTTGCCGTAGAAGGACAGCGAGAGCTTGGAGGAGTCGGCCAGGTCGAAGGTGAGGTGGTCGGGGCCCTGGGTGCCCACGCCCGAGCCGGCGGGGAACATCGACTTGGGCGGCTCGCGGAAGGCGATGGAGATGATGCGCTCGCCGCTGCCCATCTCCTTGCCCGTGCGCAGGAAGAAGGGCACGCCGGCCCAGCGCCAGTTGTCGATCTCGCAGCGCAGCGCGACGAAGGTCTCGGTGTCCGAGTCCGGCGCCACGCCGGGGATGTCGCGGTAGCCCTCGTACTGCCCGCGCACCACCTGGGTGACGTCGAGGGGGCGCATGGAGCGGAAGACCTTGTTCTTCTCCTCGCCGATGGGGTCGGGCGCGAGCGCGGTCGGCGGCTCCATCGCCATGAAGCCGAGGATCTGGAACAGGTGGGTGACCACCATGTCCTTGAAGGCGCCGGTCGCCTCGTAGAAGCTGACCCGGTCGTCGACCGCCGAGCGTCTCGGGCACGTCGATCTGGACGTGGTCGATGTGGTCGCGGTTCCAGATCGGCTCGAAGAGGCCGTTGGCGAAGCGGAAGGCCAAGATGTTCTGCGCCGCCTCCTTGCCCAGGAAGTGGTCGATGCGGAAGATCTGCTCCTCGTCGAAGTACCTGGTGCAGCATGTCGTTGAGGGCGACCGCGCTGGCCAGGTCGGTGCCGAAGGGCTTCTCCATGACGACCCGCGACCGCTCGACCAGCTTGGCGTCGGCCAGCATCTGGATCACGTCGCGGTCCGCCGCCGGCGGGATGCTCAGGTAGTGCAGCCGCCGCACGTCGTCGCCGCCGATCGGCTTCTCGACCCCGGCGCACGTGCTCGCCAAGCGCCTCGCGGCCCGGCCGAGGTCGAGCACGAAGGTCAGCCGCCTCTCGAAGTTGGCCCACTGCAGCAGCGAGATCTTGCCCGTGGTGTAACTGGTCGCAGGCGTGGCGGGCCAGGTGGCGGAACTCCTCGTCGCTCAGTCGCCGGGTGGAGCTGCCGACGATGCGGTACTCGGGCATCATCCCCGTCATCGACGAGGTGGAGCAGGCCGGGCAGCAGCTTGCGTGCCGCCAGGTCGCCCGTCGCCCCGAACAGGACGATGACGTGCGGGTCGATCTGCGACGCCGGCGGCTGCCGACGCCGACCGTCTCGCTGCGGTCCACGACCTCGGTCATGGCCGGCCGCCGCTCGTTGAGCTCGGACATGTTGGCCCCCATGATCTTGGGCACCGACTCGGGCGGGAGCTTCTGCAGCTCGGTCACCCAGTCGGTCGGCTCGGGCAGGCCCTCCACGTGGGGCCAGTCCGACCCGAAGATCACCCGGTCGTCGCCCACCAGGTCGACGATCTCGTCGACGTCGTCCTCCCAGAACGGGTTGATCCAGACGTGGCGCCGGAACGTGTCGACCGGGTCCTCGGTGAAGTAGCCGGGCATGCGGCGCGTCGTGGTGCGCAGCTTGCGGAAGAGCGGGGCCAGGAACTCCGAGCCGTTCTCGACCGAGGCGATCGCGCACGTTGGGGAAACGGTCGAAGAGCTTCTCGAGGATGAGGGTGGCCAGCAAGTCGTGGGCCGCCCGCTCAATGGCGAACATCTTGATGCTCGGGCGCTGCCGCGCCCCCGCCCTTGAACGAGGCCGAGAACCCGTCGGCCGCGTAGCCGTTGGACGACAGGCCGGCGTCGCCGGCGTGCACGACGACCGTGATGCCCGCCTCGTTGACCCGGGCCCAGAACGGGTCGAACTCGTCGGCCGCCGGCGAGAGCGGGCCGCCGGCGGTGATCGGGGCGGCGGCCCGCAGCACGACGGTGCGGGCGTCCTGGTCGAGCGCCCACTCCAGCTCGCGCACGGCCTCGTCGACGTCGGCCAGCGTGATGTAGGGGGCGGCGAAGATGCGGTCCCGGTAGGCCATGCCCCAGTCCTCGGCCAGCCAGCGGTTGAACGCGCGGAACAAGCAGCACCACCGCCTCGGGGTCGTCCTTGAGCGCCTCCTCGTAGAGCATGCCGAGGGTGGGGAAGAGCCAGACCTGCGCCAGGCCCTGCGCGTCCATCGTGGCCAGCCGGGCGTCGCGGTCGCGGTACTCGGGCGCGGATGGGCTCGGGCGTGCCCATCAGCTCGTGCATGGGCACGCCGTCGGGGTTGCCGCGGAAGTAGTCGAACAGCGCGCCGGCCGGCGAGATCGGGTTGAACGTCGGGTTGGTCACGGCCCGGCTGACCCGGCCGCCGAGCGAGTGGTACCGCCGGCCGCCGATCTCGACCCACTCGATCACCCGCGGCCCGAGCGCAGGGTCGAGGTGGCGGGTGAACGCGTCGAGCGCCTCGTAGTAGTGGTTGTCGGCGTCGAAGACGGGTGCGTCGAGCGTGGGCATGTCAGCCCCCATTCCGCGTGAGCTGGCGTCGGTGCGCAACACCCAGACTGTATTGGCTGGCGGCGGGCCCGTCAGGCCGGCTCGCCGGGCCGGGCCGGCGGCGGTGTGCGCACGCCTTCGGGGTCGACCGCCCAGTCGGGCGGCTGCCCCCACTGCTCCCCGAACACCAACTCGGGGAGCGGGCGCCGGCGCACCGGACCGTGGTGCCCCAGCGGCCGGCCCGAGGGTGATGGTCGCCATGATCTCCACGTCCTCGGGGATGCGCAGCAACCCGCGCAGGTCGCCGTCGGCCATGTGGATGCAAGCCCGGTCAGCACGCCGCCGTAGCCGAGGGCGCGGGCGGCCAGCAGCAGGTTCTGGCAGGCCGGGTAGATCGAGGCGCCGTCGCTGCTGGCGGTGTGGCGCGGTAGCGCACGAAGCAGGCGAGGACGAGCACGGGCACCGACTCGTAGTCGTCGACGTAGTGCTGCATCGTGCGGGCCAGCCGCGCCTTGGGCGAGTCGGCCTCGGCGCCCGACCCCTTGTCGTAGCCGTCCTCGGCGCGCTTGGCGGCCCAGAAGCGGCGGGCGCCCGCGCCGATCAGCCGCTTGGCCTCGGCGGCCACCGGCCCGTCGGTGAGCACGATGAAGCGGAAGGGCTGGCGGTTCGACCCGCTCGGGGCCCGGGTGGCGGCGAAGAGGATGTCGCGCAGGGCCTCGTCGGGGACCGTCTCGTCGGTGTAGCGGCGGATGGCCCGCGTGGTGAGCAGGCCCTCGTAGAGCGAGACCGCCGTCGTGCCGCTGCCTGCCACGGCGGCGACCCTACCAATGGCTGGCCGCGCGGCGTCCGCGATGCACGCCGCGCCGCTCACCCCACGAGCGGGCACCTGCTCGACCAGCTCGGCGTAGAGGTCGGGGCGGCGCTCGTCCTCGAGCAGGCGCGCCCACGCCCTCGCGGCGGTGGGCGAGGTGCAGGTCGATGCGGTGCACCAGGAGCTCGGCCGGGCTCGGCCGGCCCGGCACGGCCGCGGCTGCGCCTCGGCGACCACGGTGCCGGTGGGGGCGATGATGCGGCTCGCCCCGAGCAGCGTCGAGGTGGCGTGGGAGCCGGCCTGGTTCGCCTGGAGCCACCACTGGCTGTTGGTCAGCGCGCAGCGCCGGGTGCAGGAGGTCCCACGCCGGCGCGCGCCTCCACCTCGCAGGCGCGACGGCGCCAGCACCAGCCGGGCGCCGCGCAGCGCCAGCGCACCGCGCCACCTCGGGGAAGTCGCCGTCGAAGCCGACGACGAGCCCGACGCGCGCCGAGCGACGGGTCGTCGAACGTCGTGAGGCGGTCGCCCGGCGCGAACACGGCGTGCTCGAGCGTCGGGCGGGTAGAGGTGGGCCTTGCGGTGCCAGGCGGCGAGCTCGCCGTGCGGGTTGAACACCAGCGCCGTGTCGTACAGCGATCCGTCCTCACCGAGCTCGGGCACGCTGCCCGCGACCAGGAAGAGGCTCGTGGCGCCGGGCCGCCTCGGCCAGGCGCTCGCGCGCGCGGCCCGTCCCGCGGCTCGGCGTCCCGGCGGGCGTCCTCGGCCAGCGTCTCGGGGTCGTAGCCGCACGACCACAGCTCGGGCAGCACGAGCAGCTCGACGCCCCGGGCCGCGGCGTCGTCGATCATGCCCAGCGCGACGCGACAGGTTCTGCTTGGGCTCGCCCGGCGTGGACAGCCACTGGGCCACCCCGACCAGAAGGTCTCGCTTCACGTCCGACCACCGGGCTCACCGATTCGCTCCATCGTCGTCGACGCGTGCCCCTGCACCCTACGGGCGCAACGTTCGGGGAGGGTTTCCCGGTTGTGAATGCACTGTTACAACGTCGCACCCGGTCGGCCGTCAGGCCGGCTCAGGGCGCAGCGCCATCAGGGTGACCAGCTCGTAGAGCACGTGCGCCGCCGCGACCGCCGTGATCTCGGCGTGGTCGTACGCGGGGGAGACCTCGACCACGTCGGCGCCCACGATCCGGGCGGGCGCCAGCCCCCGCACGCAGCGCCAGCAGCTCGCGGCTGGTCAGCCCGCCGGCCTCGGGCGTCCCGGTGCCCGGCGCGTGCGCGGGGTCGAGGACGTCGATGTCGACCGACACGTAGAGCGGCGCGTCGCCGACCCGCTCCAGCAGCCGCGCCGCCACGGCGGCCACGCCGCGCTCGCCGACGTCGTCGGTCGTGACCTGCGCGAAGCCCATGCCGGCGTCGTCGACGCAGGTCGGTGCCCGAGTAGAGCGGCCCGCGCAGGCCGACGTGCATGCTGTGGTCGCGCAGCAGCAGCCCCTCCTCCCAGGCCCGCCGGAACGGGGTGCCGTGGGTGAAGCGCTGGCCGAAGTAGGTGTCCCAGGTGTCGAGGTGCGCGTCGAAGTGCACCAGGGCCAGCGGGCCGTGCCGCGCCGCCGTGGCGCGCAGCAGCGGCAGCGCGACCGTGTGGTCGCCGCCGATCGCGACCAGCCGGCCGCCGCCGTCGAGCAGCGCCTCCGCCGCCGGCCTCGATCTGCGCCACCGCCTCCTCGGGGCCGAAGGGCGTGCACGCGATGTCGCCGGCGTCGACCACCTGGGCCAGCTCGAAGGGCAGGGCGTCCGAGCGGCGGGGTTGTACGGACGCAGCAGGCGCGAGCCCTGGCGCACCGCGGCCGGCCCGAAGCGCGCGCCGGGCCGGTAGCTGGTGCCGCCGTCGAACGGGACGCCGACGACCGCGATGTCCCAGCTGCGGCACCGCGTCGGCCGTCGGCAGGCGGGCGAAGGTGGCCGGCCCGGCGAAGCGGGGGACGACGCTGGCGTCGGCCGGGCCGACGGGACCGGCGCCACCGGCCGTCCGCGGGCCGCGGCCCGGCTCATCAGTCGTCGATGGCCTGGTACACGAGCGCGCGCAGCTGGGCCCGGAACGGGTAGGCGATGGAGGGGAAGAGCTGGGTCATGAAGACGACGAAGAGGTCCTCGACCGGGTCGACCCAGAAGGCCGTGCTGGCCGCGCCGCCCCAGTAGTACTCGCCGGCCGAGCCCGGCCATCGCCGTGGCGGCGGGCCCGAGCCCGACGGCGAAGCCGAGGCCGAAGCCGACGCCCTCGAAGCCGGCCTCGCCGAACCCGCCGACGGCCAGGTCCTGCAGCGTCGCCCCGCCGGGCAGGTGGTTGACCGTCATGAGCTCGATCGTCTTGCGCCCGAGCACCCGCCGGCCGTCGAGCTGGCCGCCGTTCGCCAGCATCTGGCAGAAGGCGACGTAGTCGTGGGTGGTCGAGACGAGCCCGCCGGCGCCCGAGAGGTACGGAGTGCGGGCGCAGGATCACGCGGTTGGCGAACTCGCCCTCCATCAGGCGGGGCGTGTTGGCCGGGCGGTACTGGTAGCAGGCGGCCAGCGCGGGTCAGCGACGTCCTCGGGGACGTAGAACCCGGTGTCGGCCATGCCGAGCGGCTCGAAGAGCTCGCGGCGCAGGTACTCGTCGAAGCGCTGGCCCGAGAGGATCTCGACCAGGCGCCCGACGATGTCGGTGGACAGCCCGTAGTTCCAGTGCGTGCCCGGGTGGAACTTCAGCGGGTGCTGGGCCAGCAGCGCGGTGACGCTCTCGAGCGTCTGGCTCGCGCCCCAGCGCGCGCCGCGCCTCCGCGAACGCCTCGTCGATCGGGTTGTCGGGGAACAGGCTGCCGGGCAGCCCGGTCGTGTGCATGAGGACGTCGCGCATGTTCATCGGTCGCTGCGGCTTGACCAGGGTGACGGAGCCGTCGTCGTGCGCCTCGCCCACCTGCAGGGTGCGCCACTCGGGGATGTAGCGGTGCACCGGGTCGAGCAGCTGGAACATGCCGCGCTCGTAGAGCTGCATCAGGGCGACCGACGCGATGGGCTTGGTCATGGAGTAGATGCGGAAGATGGCGTCGTCGGCCATCGGGACGGCGCGCTCGCGGTCCATCAGCCCGAGGGAGCGGTGAGTAGGCGACGTGCCCGCCGCGCACCACGGTGATCTGGCAGCCGGCGATCTTCCCGGTGTCGACGTAGTTGCGCCCGAAGTGCTCGGTGATGCGCTCGAGGCGGTCCTCGCGTCATGCCGGCTGCATCGGGCTCCACCTTCATGGCCGTGTCCATTCCCTGCATCCTGCCTCCTCACGCCTGCGCGCTACGCCTGCGCCTGCTTCTTCTGCTTCTGCTCGCGCAGGTAGGCCGCCGTGCCCTCGAGGAACGCGCCGACGTCCTTCTCCTTGTTGGCGGTCGACGCCGTGGAACCACTCGGGCACGTAGACCTGGGCGGCGCCCGCCTCCAGCCCGGCCAGGATGGCGTCGACCGCCACCGAGACCGGCTCGGCCGCGACCGGCAGGTCGGGCACGTCGTTGTCGGGCAGGGTGAACAGCTCGGTGTCGATGACGCCGGGGTAGACCACCATCACCTTGATCCCGTCCTCCCACAGGTCGACGGCCATCGCCTCGGAGAACGCGGTCAGCGCCGCCTTCGAGGCGTCGTAGGCGGCCTCGCCGGGGGCGCTGAGCTTGGCCGCGATCGACGAGACGTTGACGATGGTGCCCGAGCCGCGGGCCAGCATCTGGGGCAGCAGCGCCATGGTCAGCCGCATGGGCGAGAGGTAGTTGACGTGCATCACGCGCGGTGATGGTGTCGATGTCGAGCGCCGTGACGTGCCGGCGCTTGGGGATGCCGGCGTTGTTGATGAGCAGGTCCACCCCGCCGAAGGCGTCGATCACGTCGACCGCCAGCTGGTCGACCGCGTTGATGTCGGCCAGGTTGACCACCCACATCCGGCTGTCGGGCGAGTGCTCCATGCACCGCCCGACCACCTCGGACAGCCGGTCGGCCCGCCGGGCGCAGATGCCCACGACCGCACCGCGCTCGGCCAGCGCCTCGGCCAGGCCGGCGCCGATGCCCGACGAGCCGCCCGTCACCAGCGTGCGGCACCCCTTCAGGTCCAGCGCCATCGTCCACCCCACTTTCGACTCCGTGACTCGTGCTCACCTTAGGCACAGCCGGCACCTGGCGGGCATTGACATTCTGTTGACGCGCGCCGCGGCCGCGTTGACATCGGGTTCACAACGGCGCCGCCACGCATGGGCCCATGGCTGATTTCCTCGCAGTGCTCGGCATCGTGGGCTTCGTCGTCGTGATGCTGGGTCTCATCTGGGCCTTGGACCGGGTATGACCTGGACCCAGGGGCTCCTTCTCGCCCTGTCCATCGTGATGTTCCTCTACCTGGGCGTCGCCATGTTCAAGCCCGAGAAGTTCTGACGTGGGCTTCACCTGGACCATCATCACCCTGGTCATCGCCCTCGGCCTGACCTGGCGCTACCTCGGCTCGTACATGGCCGCCGTCTTCGACGGGCGGGTGCACTTCCTCGGCTGGGCCGAGCGGCCCGTCTACCGGCTGCTCGGGACGAGTCCCGAGAAGGAGCAGAACTGGAAGCGCTACGCCGCCTCCATGGTCATCTTCTCCGCCGTGGCCATGGGCGTCACCTACCTGCTCATCCGGATCCAGGGGTCGCTCCCGCTCAACCCGCAGCACCTGGGCGCCGTGCCCCAGGCGCTGAGCTTCAACACCGCCGCGTCGTTCATGACCAACACCAACTGGCAGAACTACGGCGGCGAGACGACGATGTCGTACTTCTCCCAGATCGGCGCGCTGACGCTCGAGCAGATGCTGAGCCCGGTCATCGGCATCGCCGTGGCCATCGCCATGGTGCGGGGCTTCTCCCGGCGCAACTCCCCGACCATCGGGAACTTCTGGGTCGACATGACCCGTGGGCTGCTCTACATCGTGTTCCCCATCGCGTTCGTCGCCGGGCTCGTCTTCGTCGGCCAGGGCGCGGTGCAGACGCTGGCCGGCACCGTGAGCATTCACGACGCGTTGAACGGGGTGAACCAGACCATCCCCCGGGGACCGATCGGCTTCATGGAGGCCATCAAGCAGCTGGGCAACAACGGAGGTGGGTTCCTCAACGCCAACTCGGCGACGACGTTCGAGAACCCGACGGGCCTCACCAACTGGCTGTCGATCTACCTGCTGCTGGCCATCCCCTTCTCCCTCACCTACACCTTCGGCAAGATGGTCGGCAGCATCCGCCACGGCGCCGCGCTGCTGGCGGCCATGGTCATCATCTTCGGGGTCTGGGTGGGCGGTGCCACCTACTACGAGCACCAGAACAACCCGGCCGTCGCCGCCGCCGGCGTGACACTCCACCGTCGGGAACACCGAGGGGCACGAGGTGCGCTTCGGCGACACGCACGACCGCGCTGTTCGGGGTCTCGTCGACCAGCACCTCCACCGGTTCGGCCGACGCCTCCTACGACTCGTTCACTCCGATGGGCGGCTTCTTCCTCATCAGCGGGATGATGCTGGGCGAGGTGACGCCCGGAGGCGCCGGCAGCGGCCTCTACACCATCCTCATCTACGCCATCATCGCCGTGTTCATCGGTGGCCTGATGATCGGGCGAACACCGGAGTACCTGGGGAAGAAGATCCAGGCGAAGGAGATCAAACTCGCGGGTCTCGGGGCCCTCGTCATGCCGCTGATCGTGCTGATCTTCACGGCCATCGCCGTATCGATCCACGCCGGACGCGCCGGTCCCCTCAACGCCATCCCCCACGGGTTCACCGAGATCCTCTACGGGCTGACCTCGCAGGGGAACAACAACGGCTCGGCCTTCGGAGGTCTCACCGGCAACACGACCTTCTACAACGTCATCGGCGGCATCGACATGCTGATCGGCCGCGTCGGCATCATGATCCCGGCCCTGGCGCTCGGCGGCGTGCTGGCCGCCAAGCCCGCGTGGCGGAGGGCCTCGGCACCTTCCGCACCGACAACTCCATGTTCGTGGGTCTCACGATCGGCGTCATCATCATCATCGGTGGCCTGACCTTCTTCCCTGCCCTTGCGCTCGGCCCGATCGTCGAGCAGCTCAGCCACGGAAAGTTCTTCTAATGACCGCCACGGACGCCTTCATGACCACACCACCACCGAGCCAGCCCGCCGGGCCGGCAGACGCGCCGCACGGCGTGGCCGAGTCGCGGAGCCTCTTCGACGGACCGATCCTCCGCCAGGCCCTGGTCGACTCGATCGCCAAGCTGAACCCGGCGGTGCAGATCCGCAACCCCGTGATGTTCGTCGTGCTGGTGGGCTCCGTCGTCACCTTCGTCGAGGCGATCGCCCACCCCTCGTCTTCACCTGGTCCATCACCGTCTGGCTCTTCTTGACGGTGATCTTCGCCAACTTCGCCGAGGCCATGGCCGAGGGGCGCGGCAAGGCGCAGGCCGACACCCTGCGCAGGATGCGTTCGGAGACCGAGGCGCGACGGCTCAAGGCCGACGGGACAGAGGAGCTGGTGCCGGCCGCCGAGTTGAACAAGGGGGACATCGTCGTCTGCGAGGCCAACGACCTCATCCCCTCCGACGGCGAGATCATCGAGGGCATCGCCTCGGTCGACGAGTCGGCCATCACCGGCGAGTCGGCCCCCGTCATCCGCGAATCGGGAGGCGACCGCTCCGCCGTCACCGGCGGCACCAGGGTGCTCTCGGACCGGATCGTGGTGCGCATCACGGCCGAGCGCGGCCAGACCTTCCTCGACCGCATGATCACCCTGGTCGAGGGGGCCAACCGGCAGAAGACGCCGAACGAGATCGCCCTGACCATCCTGCTGGCCGTCCTCACCATCATCTTCATCCCCGTCGTGGTGTCGCTCGAGGCGTTCGGCATCTACTCGGGCACGGCCGTCTCGGTGGTGATCCTGGTGGCCCTGCTGGTCTGCCTGATCCCGACCACCATCGGCGCCCTGCTCTCGGCCATCGGGATCGCCGGCATGGACCGCCTCGTCCAGAAGAACGTGCTCGCCATGAGCGGCCGGGCCGTGGAGGCGGCCGGCGACGTGCAGACACTGCTGCTGGACAAGACGGGCACCATCACCATGGGCAACCGGATGGCCTCGGGCTTCTACCCGGTCGGCGACCACACCGAGCGCGAGCTCGCCGACGCGGCCCAGCTGGCGTCGCTGGCCGACGAGACGCCCGAGGGGCGCTCCATCGTGGTCCTGGCCAAGGAGCGCTTCGACATCCGGGAGCGCCACCTCGAGGCGGGGCACGTCTTCGTGCCCTTCTCGGCCACGACCCGCATGTCCGGGCTCGACTTCGACGGGCGCCAGATCCGCAAGGGGGCCGCCGACTCGGTCAAGCAGTGGGTGGCCGAGCAGGGGGGTGCCGTGCCCGCCGATCTCGATGCCGATCGTCGAGCGCGTGTCGCGGGCCGGTTCCACGCCGCTCGTGGTGGCCGACGGCCCCGTGATCCTCGGGGTCGATCGAGCTCAAGGACGTGGTGAAGGAAGGCATTCAGGAGAAGTTCGCCGAGATGCGCTCCATGGGCATCCGCACCGTGATGATCACCGGCGACAACCCCCTCACCGCGGCGACCATCGCGCAGGAGGCCGGCGTCGACGACTTCCTCGCCGAGGCCACGCCCGAGGCCAAGCTGGCGCTCATCAAACAGGAACAAGAAGGCGGCAAGTTGGTCGCCATGACCGGGCGACGGGACCAACGACGCGCCCGCGCTGGCCCAGGCGGATGTGGGCGTGGCCATGAACACCGGGACGACGGCGGCTAAGGAAGCCGGCAACATGGTCGACCTCGACTCCAACCCGACCAAGCTGATCGACGTCGTCGAGATCGGCAAGCAGCTGCTCATCACCCGGGGCTCGCTCACGACCTTCTCCATCGCCAACGACGTGGCCAAGTACTTCGCCATCATCCCCGCCCTGTTCGTCGCCACCTACCCGCAACTGAACGCGCTGAACATCATGAAGCTGCACAGTCCCCAGAGTGCGGTGCTCTCTGCCGTCATCTTCAACGCGCTGGTGATCGTCGCGCTTATCCCGTTGGCGCTGCGAGGGGTCAAGTTCCGTGCCGCCGGCTCAGCCGCCATCCTGCGGCGCAACGTGTGGATCTACGGCGTCGGCGGCATCATCGTGCCGTTCATCTTCATCAAGCTCATCGATCTCATCCTCGTCGCGCTGCACGCCTACTGATGGAGTCCCTCTGATGCTCCTCGCCCATATCCGCCGCGCCGTCGTCCTCGTCGTGGTTGCGCTCGTCCTGACCTTCGCGTACGCCTTCCTCGGCACCGGGGTCTCCCAGCTGCTGTTCAATCACCAGGCCAACGGATCGATCACCGCCAACGGCTCGACGCTGATCGGGCAGAACTGGTCTCAGGCGCCGTGTCCTGGTCATCGCAACTGGGCACCTGTGTGTTCCAGGGACGACCCGACGCCGTGGGCCCCTACGCCGGTTCGTTGAAGCCTGTCGCCGCCGGCGGCGACAACCCGCTCCAGGCCAACAACATCCCCGGCAAGCCCGGCATCCTGAATCCCGGCGAGTCCGGGGCGAGCAACCTCGGACCCCGCTCCAAGGTCCTGCTTGAGAACACCCAGGCGCTGGTCGCCTACTGGAAGGCGCGGGGCGTCAACCCGACACCCGACCTCGTCACGACGTCGGGCAGCGGGTACGACCCCGACATCAGCCAGCAGGACGCACTGGTCCAGATCCCGATGGTGTCGAGGGCCACCGGGCTCTCGCCCTCGGTGCTCAGGCGGTCTGGTCATCAGCCAGACCCAGGGCGCCGAACTCGGCTTCTTGGGGACCTCCTACATCGACGTGCTGCAGCTCAACGAGGCACTGGCCAAGATCTCGAAGTGAGCGCGACCGCCATCGCGGCGGTCGTGCCGCGCCGCCGGAACAGGGTGGCGCGGGGAGATCGCTCTCGGTGGCGTCGTTCCGGCTGCCCTGGGTCCGCACCGACGTCGAGATCAGGCGACGGAACGGGCGATCATCGTGCTCCGCTTCATCGGGCGCGCCGCGGTGCCCGGCTTCGTTGCGGGACGACGGCTGGTCGCACGAGGGCACCCCGGGTCTCGTCGCGGGAGCATGTCGTGATTCTGAACCCGCTCTACTCGTTCGCAGACCGAGGACGGAGCGTCTGGCGACGAGCTGGTAGCCGATGCCCGGAACGGTCTTGAGCAGCCGCCCCTCCTCGTCCCCCATCTTCTTGCGCAGCCGATGGGTGTAGACCCGCACGTAGTTGGACTCGGCGCCGTAGCCGGGACCCCACACGTCCTTGAGGATCATGTGGTGGGTGCAGACCTTTCCGGCGTGGCGGGCCAGGTAGGCCAGCAGCTCGAACTCCTTGGCCGTGAGCTGCAGCGGCGTTCCCGCCAGCGTCGCCATGTGGTGGACCAGGTCGACTTCGAGGTCGCCGACCTCGAGCGTCCGTGGGATCGTTCCGCGCCATCACCGGTCCGGGTCGCCGCGTGGCGCAGCGCCACCCGGAGCCGCGCCTCCAGCTCGGCCATGCCGAAGGGCTTGGTGACGAAGTCGTCGGCGCCGCTGTCGAGCGCCTCCACCTTTCGCCGCTCGTCGCCGTAGGCGGACAGCACCACGATGGGCACCTGCGAGAATTCACGGATGCGCCGGCACACCTCGATCCCGTCGAGGTCGGGAAGGCCGAGGTCGAGGATCACGAGGTCGGGCACGCCCGAGCGCGACCTGGTCGACCGCATCGGTCCCCGTGTGCGCGGTGAGGACCTCGTCGCCGCGCGCCGTCAGCCCGATGCGCAACGCCTTGAGGAGCGAGGGGTCGTCGTCGACGACGAGCACCTTGGTCACGGTGGTGCTCAGACCGTTGCGGGCACGACGGCCTCGCACGGGACGGTGAAGACGACACGGGCGCCGCGGGCGACGTCCGGGTCGATCCAGATGAGCCCCCCGTGGGCCTCGACGAAGGCCTTGGCGATGGCGAGTCCCAGGCCCGGCCCTGCCGCCGCCACCCCTCTGGCTGAACATCTCGAAGACGCATTCTCGATCTTCGGCCGGGATGCCCGGCCCGTCGTCTTGTACCGCGATCTCCACCGTGGTCGTCGGATCGGCCGCTGGGGCATCAGCCGCCGCGGTGCCCCTCGGCGCGGCAACAGACGGCACAGCCCGTGCCGACACCACGATGACACTGTGCTCGGGCGCGACCCGTTCCGCGTTCTCCAGCACGTTGGACAGCACTTGGCTGATCAGCACGTGGTCGATGCGCAAGAGGGGCAGATCGTCAGGAGCCTCGGCGACGACGCTGTTTGGTGCGACGAGGTCGCCCAGGGAACCGATGGCCTCGGCGACGAGCTCGTCGAATGCAATGGCACTGGGCCGGAGTTCGAGCGCGCCGGACTCAATGCGAGTCATATCGAGCAGGTTGGAGACGAGCCGGGCCAGACGGTCTGACTGCAGCTCTATCAACTCGAGCAGCTCGGCCCGGTCCTGTGCGCCCAGCAATGCGTCGGACTGGCGCAGGCTGGACACCGCTGTCTTGATGGATGCGAGCGGCGTGCGCAGGTCGTGCGAGGCTGCGCCCAGAAGCGCGCTGCGCCAGCGGTCGACCTCCTCGAGGAGCTGCGTGCGCAGCGCCAGCTCGCGTAACTGCGTCCCGTCGAGGGCCAGCGCCGCCTGGTTGGCGAAGGTGCCGAGCAGGTTGCGTGCGCCCTCGGCCGGCTGGACGTCCTGGAGGACGAGGAGGCCGACGGGGCGGTGGCTGACCGCGAGCGCGACCGAGACCCGGTGTGGTGCCGTCCCTGCCTCGAGTCTCAAGGACACCGCGTGACCGCCACCCGCCGTCACCGACGCCGCTTCGGACGTACTGAGCGGTTCGCCCGCGGCCGCGGCCACGCGCAGCATGTCGCCCGGGCCGAGTGCGTCGCGGCCGCCGGCCGGCAGCACGAGCGCGGTCCAGCGTGGCGCGAAGACACCTTGGACGCTTTCCACGATCTTGGTCAACAGCACGGAGAAGGGCAGGTCCCCGATCAGCGCCTGCGACAATTCGAAGAGGCGTCTCGCTTCTTCGGTCCGTCGGTCCGCCTCCTGGCGGAGGCGCTGGAGCTGGGACACCACTTGGGCCACGACGAGGACCACCGCCGCGTAGACCGCCAGCGCGATCCAGTTCTGCGGCGACCGGACCGTGAAGGTGTCGTAGGGCGGGAGGAAGAACCAGTCGTAGACCAAGAAGCCTGCGATGGCGCCGACGGCACCGGGCCAGAACCCGCTGATGACCGTGCCCACCAGCGCGGGCACCACGAACACCAAGGCCGGAATTGCCACGCTGAGATGGGACCGGAAAGGCAGCAGGACGCCGAGCAGGGCGGCGAGGCAGGCCAACGTCACGACAATGCCCAGGGCGGTCCGCTGGTACGTTCCCCTCGGAGCCAGGCTGCCTTGCATCACGTCCGTCACAGTGTCCCGTCAGCCGGCGTTTTGCCGGTAATCGAGTGTACCGACGCGAGTGGGCGTCCGAGCGAGCCGAGGTCGAGATGAGCACCGATGGTGAGGACGAAGGAGTCAGGCCGACGGGACGGTTCCGCGTCTATCTCGGCGCGGCGGCCGGCGTCGGCAAGACCTGCGCCATGCTCGACGAGGGCTGGCGCCGCTTCCAGCGCGGGACCGACGTGGTGGCCGGATACGTCGAGACCCACAAACGGACCTACACCATGGAACAGATCCGTGACCTTCCCGTCGTACCGCGCAAGCGGGTCGAGTACCGGGACTCGGTATGGGAGGAGATGGACCTCGAGGCCGTGCTGGCGCGCAAGCCCGAGCTCGTCCTCGTCGACGAGCTGGCCCACACCAATGTGCCGGGTTCTGGCCGGCACGAGAAGCGGTGGGAGGACGTGCTCGAGATCCTCGATGCCGGCATCGCTGTCATCTCCACGGTCAACATCCAGCACATCGAATCGCTGGCCGACGCTGTCGAGCGGATCACCGGGGTCGGCGTGCGTGAGCGCGTGCCGGATTGGGTTGTACGCAAGGCCGACCAGATCGAGCTGATCGATTCGTCGGCCGACCAGCTCCGCCGCCGCATGCTGCACGGGAATATCTATCCCGAGGCGAAGGTGCCCGCCGCACTCAACGGCTTTTTCCGGGCCGAGAACCTCGCGGCCTTACGCGAGCTGTCGCTCCGCTTTGTGGCGGACGAGACGGAAGAAGAGCTGCTCGAGTACCTCCGGTCCAAGGGTGCTGGTGGCGAGCTGTGGGAGACGACAGAGCGCATCATGGTGGCTGTGACCGGAGCGCCGGGGAACGCGTCGGTGATCCGGAGGGCAGCGCGTATCGCGACTCGGCTCAAGGCACCCCTCATCGCAATCAACGTCGCGCCGAACGACGCCGACGCGACCCGTGGCGACACAGCGGAGCTCGAGGCGCTAGTGGCGGCGGTTGGCGGCACCTGGCAGCGGGTTCAGGGCGACGATGTGGCCAAGACGATCTTCGCCGCTGCCGTCGACCAGCAGATCACCCAGATCGTCATCGGCACCTCGCGCCTCACCCGCTGGCAGTCGCTGACGCGGGGATCGGTGATACAGCAGATCCTCCGCATGGCGTCGGAGAACGACATCGATCTGCACGTCATTGCTCGCCGCGACGACTCCATCGGCCGGCCGCCCGTCGAGGACGACCCTTAAGACGACCGCCTAGGACGGCGGCGCGGCGGCCTCCAGGTCGTCGCGCGCCGCATCGGCCGCCAGGGTGGCCGCCGCCTGCATGCAACGGTTCAGGTGTGCAAGCGCCTTGGCCCGCCGGGGATCGCGGGCCAGATACTTGGCCACTGCGACCGGATCGGCCGACCCGTCGGGCTTGCTGAGGCCGAACACCGCCTGGTCGACGATGTGCTCGTCGGGGCGGTCGCTGATGCCGCGGTAGACCGACCAGTCGACGCCGCGGGCCTCGCACACCTCGGCCACCCCGGCCGCCTCCATGTCGACCGCGCCGAAGCCGAGCGCCAGGATCGGCTTCCACACCTCGTCGTCGTCGAAGAGGCCCTCGGTCGTCATCAGGGCGCCCTCGGCGTGGCGCGAGGAGAGCGGGCGCGTCGCGTACTCGGGCCCGTCGGGGTAGAGCTGCACCCGGCTCGGGACCATGAGCGAGCCGACGGGGAGAGCCGGGTCCAGCCCGCCGGCGATCCCGATCACTATGACGTGGGCGACCGGCCCGGTGGCCAGCGCCCGCTCGGTGGCTTGCCGGCCGAGCGCGGGTCCCATGCCGGTCACGAGTGCGGAGACGGACCAGCCGCCCACGGTGCCTGCGTGCGAGAAGACGGGGTCGTTGGAAGTGGGCCGAAGCCTGAACGACTTGATGACCGCCTTGAGCTCGGGCTGCATGGGAGCGAGCACCGCCACTCGCGTCGTGGGAGTTGTCACCCCACCATCATGCCGGAAGGCTCGCTAGTGCCCCTTCAGACAGCGTTTTCGGCGTTGCCTGATCCTCGCCGATGATCCAACTGGATCGGCCCGATCCCGCCGTGGCGGAGACGGGCGCCGACGAGCGACTCCCCATGTGAGGGGCGGCCCGGTGCCGGGCAAGACGGACGACGCTCGTCCATCAGATGGCGACGTCGGTCACGTCGGGCCGGCACGGTGCCGGCTCGGCGGTGCGTGACGACGGGATCGCCCGTCGTGGATCCGCCGCCTCGAGCGGCGATATTGCGGGCGCCGACGAGGTCGCGGTGCCCGAGGTAGCCACGCGACCCGCAGGCGAAGCGCCGGCCCTTGGGCTTGGCACAGCGCCCGTGGCACTGCGGACACGTCGACGAGGTGCCGCGCTCGTCGATGCGCACGACGTCGATGCCCGCGAGCTGCGCCTTGTCCGACAGGGCGCCGGTCAGGTGCGTGCGCCGCCAGGTGTTGGACACCCGGCGGTTCTGGCGACGCCCGGCGTTGCGCCGAGTGATGCCCTTGGGGTCACCGACCACCAAGGTGGCGACACCGTGCGCGCTGGCCCACGCGATGACCTCGCGGGCCGCCTCGTGGTGCATCTGGTGTACCCGGCGCCGGTGGCGGCCCTCTGAGCGGCGCTGCGCGGCGCGGAGCTTGCGCCAGCGCCTCGAGCCGCGCTCGGCCGCGGCGCGGCATCTTCGTGGCCATCGCACGCGAGCGGGCCTTGGTGTCCGCGAGGTGGAGGCGCTCTTCGGCGCGGATGGCCCGACCCGAGACCAGTAATGCCGCGGCACCTCCGGCCACGGCGTAGGGGAAGATGATGCCGAGGTCGACGCCGGCCACGATGCCAGACGGCGCCGCGTCGAGCGGCACCTCGGCCGTCATGTCGAGGGCCAAGCGTCCACCGTCGGCGAGCAGGGTCACGGAGCGAACCGCTGATTCCAGATAGGGAACGTCGCGCGAGAGGCGGAGCCACAGCTCAGGCGTGCCGCGGGCGGTCGAAAGGCGCACCCGCCTCCCGTCGAGGCCGAAGGTGCCGGCGTAGTAGCGCAACGGCACGAGGGCCCGGCGCCGCCTCGGATAGCGCGCCCGCTCGCCGCGGCGCTTGCGCTTTGCCGTCTCCATGCAGGCGTCGGCGTAGCGCCGGAGCACCGAACGCAGCGCGGGGACCGACAGCTCACCAACATGGACCCCGGCCACCTCGCGGCACAGCTCTTGGTAGTTGAGGATCGGGCGGGCACCGCGCCGGAAGCGGTGCTCGTTCAGCTCGATGAAGGCGGCCCACACGTCGCCCCCGGCCGCCAGCAGGCGATAACAACGGCGGGCCTGGGCCGGCGTGACCCGCAGAAAGACCCGCGCGCTGCGATAGGCCACGTGCTGGGCACAGCTCGATCGAACTCGTGGCACGAGCCCAGGGTGCGCTCGCGCTGTGACAGGGCAAACGTTGCCCGATGCGGCACTAGCGTGGACGGGCCCCGCCTGCGGGCGCGTCCGAGGTCGTTCCAGACGACCGACATGAGAGGAGAGCCATGCCCAGCGCAGAACAGGTGGTCCGTGACTTCTGTGCCGCCGTCACCACCCGTGATCCCGAGGTCCTCCGGGGCTTCTTCTCCAGCGACGTCGTGTATCACAACATCCCGATGGAGCCCGCGGTGGGGATCGACGCCACCATGGCCGTCATCGACATGTTCGTCGGCATGAGCGAGGCGCTCGAGTTCGAGGTACACCACCTCGCCAGCGACGGGTCGACGGTGCTGACCGAGCGCACCGACCACTTCACCACGAAGGGGAAGACCGCCCCCTTGCCTGTCATGGGTGCCTTCCACGTCGTGGACGGGAAGATCACGGCATGGCGGGACTACTTCGACATGGCGCAGGTGACCGCCGTCTTCGAAGCGGGGTAACGGAGACGCCCGTTCAGTGCATCGAAAGCTGCCTCAGTAGCTGTGACACCGGCCCGGTGCGTCGGGCGGTGCTCCGATGTTCGCGGCCTCCCACGACAATTGCACCGAGAGTGGTGCGCTGCCCGCGGTCGGATAGCCGTCGAAGCCATGCCATTCGCGGATGCCGAAGTATCCGGACGTGGGGTCGTCGCGGCCACCCTCCTCGCACATCGCCGTCGGCAACCACGCGGCTGGGATCGCGCTCACGGAGTTTGCGGCGACCGCTTCGAGGAAGGCCACTTCTCCGAGGTACGTCTGGACCGCGTGGGTTTCGACGGCGTTGGAGAAGGCCACCAGTTGGGCGACCTGGTGGGCCTGGTCGTAGGACATCAGCTTCATCCCGAGGTCCCGGGTTCGACCTTGCGCAACCGCTGGGCGGCTGTTCCCGGGCGCCGAGGCGGCCGGGCTGCTGTCGAAGAACGTGAGAAGTAAGACTGGAATAGCTATGACGGCCACCGCCGTCGTGAGTGCAATGCGGATCCGCACAGCACCTCCCTTCGTCGGGCGCGCGCCGCGCGCCAGGCTCTGCTCGGTGTAGGCGGGCTCCGGCCTTTGCATTCGCGCCCCGAACGGCGAGCGGGAAGGCGTCGTCCGTTCTGACTTGTCGCCGCAGGGTGTGCGGCCGGTTGTGTACAGCCCTCTGGGGTTCTTCTTCGGCGTCGTCCTCAGTTCTGGGGTCGCTGGTTCTCGGGTAGTGCGGGGGTCCCGTATGCGGGACCGCTGCGTGTCGGTCCTTACAGCCCGCAGACGAAGCGGGTGGTCCAGGGCTCCCAGCCGCGCTGGGCGTAGAGCTCGAGCGCGGCGCTGTCCTGCACCGAAGGCGGGTAGTCCTGCGCCGGCGAGGGCAACCCGGTGAGTCCGTGCCAGGTCGCGAACTCGAACTGGTACGCGCCGCCTCCGCCCTCCGAGTAGTTGTCACCGGACTCGTGCTCGCGGATGCACGCCCAGTCCGGTGTGTTGGTGCTGGTTGCGTCGGACCCACCGCCCGGGGCAGCTGTCGCTGGGCCTGATGCCGGGGCTGATGCCGGCGTTGCGGATGCGGCCGCGGCCCGGGCCTGCGCCACCGCGGCCGCTGCTCGTTGCAGCAAGATCGCGTTGTAGAAGCGCTGAGTCTCGAGCGTCGTGTAGAAGGCGACCTCCTTGAGGTACGACTCCTCTTGGAAGACCTCTACGGCGTTGTAGTAGTCCGCGAGCTGGGCGACCTGGTGGGCCTGGGCGTACGACATCAACGTGACGTCGACCTTGGCCACGCTGTGCTGGCTGACCGCCTCGTGGCTGACCGCCTCGTGGCTGATCACCCGGGCCGAGGCGGCCGGACTGGCGCTGGACAGCGTCAGAAAGAGAACTGGAATGACAACAATGACGGCTCCTGCCGTCGCGAGTGCAATGCGGATCCGCACGGCACCTCCCTTCGTCTGGGCGCGCGTCGGCGCGCCCAAGCTCTGCTCGGTGGAGGGCGGGCTCCGGCCTGTGCATTCGCGCCCCGAACGGAGAGCGGGAAGGCGTCGTCCGTTCTGGCTTGTCGCCGCAGGGTGTGCGGCCGGTTCGGTACAGCCCTGAGTTACTTCGGGTGGGTTTTCCTCAATTCGGGACCCGGGGGGAATCGCCTACGGTCAGGCGCGTCGGGGCCCTCTCAATCTGATCGGATCAGACCGATGCCCCTTCCCCTATGCAGCCTGCACTCTGACCGCGGCATGCACCCGAAAGGCGGATCTGACTTTGCGGTCCAGGAACTTAGCAGCCACCCCGGTAGATCCCTTCTTCGGCCCGCAAGTAGGCCTCTGAACTGGGGTTTTATATCACTTCTTTGTGATGCCATTCACAAAGCACCTGGTCAGGACGGTCTATTTGGTTCAATAGCGATGTTAAAAAAGTCTGCAATTTTCAGAAAATGTCCCTGACCAGTAGGAACGTGCCATTCTGCAAGTGGCGTGGCGCCCTTCTGAGGCCCGTGCGGCGGGTTGGGGCTGCTGCGTAGGGTCCCTCCCCGTAGGGATCCGGCCAGGAGGTCACCAGTGCAAGCGAGCGTCACCGTCACCGAGCGCGACCGCTACACGGTGGCGGGGCTGCTGCGACACTTTGCACGCGTCCAACCGGACCACGAAATGCTGGTGCTCGGCTCCCAGCGCCGTACCTGGCGCGAGGAATACGACGCTGCGTGCGCGGTGGCGCAGGCGGCGCGCCGCGACGGGATCGGTGTCGGGGACCGGATCGCCTTCTTGGACCGCAACGGCATCGCCTACTTCGACTTCCTCTTTGGCGGCTCGCTGATCGGCGCGGTCAACGTCGCCGTCAATTGGCGTCTATCACCGATGGAGATGGCGGCGATCATCGACGATGCCGCGGCACCGCTGTTGGCGATCCACGCCGACTACCTCCCCGCGCTGGCCGAGATGCAGAGCACCTTGCCCTCGGTGCGAACCATCGTCGTCTTCGGAGACGCGATGGGCGTGTGCGAAGACGCGCGTGCGGTGACCGTCGAGCGGTGGGTCGCCAGGTGCCCCGCGGAGGACCCGGGCCACGTCGGCGACCCCGCCGAGGTCAGCATGCAGCTCTACACCTCGGGCACCACCGGGTTGCCCAAGGGGGTGATGCTCACCAACGCCAACCTCTCCACCGCCGTCGGCGAGGCGGGCGAGACATTCAGCATCACCGACGACACGGTGAGCCTCGTGGCCATGCCCCTCTTCCACATCGGTGGTTCGGGGTGGGCGCTGTGCGCGATGTCACGCGGTGGACGGTCCGTCATCGTGCGCGACGTCGATCCGGCCGTGCTGCTCGACCTGATCGCCACCGAGCGCATCACCGAGATGTTCCTCGTGCCCGCAGTCCTCATGCTCTTGCTAGCAACGCCTTCACTGGCGTCGACAGACCTCTCGAGCGTACGGATCATCTTCTATGGAGCGTCGCCCATCTCAGAGGACGTGTTGGTCAAGTGCATGGCGGCCTTCGGATGCGGGTTTTGCCAGGTCTACGGGATGACCGAGACGACCGGGGCCATCACCGCGCTGCCGTTCGAGGACCACGACCCCGACGGCCCACGGCGCGGCCTGCTCCGCTCGGCCGGCAAGCCCCACCGGTTCGTGGCGTTGCGGATCGTCGACCCGTCAACCGGCGCCGATGCGCCGCCGGGTGCAGTGGGGGAGGTGTGGACGCGCTCGCCCTACAACATGGCGGGATACTGGGCCAAGACCTCCGAGACCGCGGCGACCATTGACGCCGACGGCTGGCTGCGCACCGGCGATGCCGGCTACTTCGACGCCGAGGGGTACCTCTACCTCCACGACAGGATCAAGGACATGGTCGTGAGCGGTGGAGAGAACGTCTATCCGGCTGAGGTCGAGAACGTCCTTCTCGCCCACCCGGCCATCGCCGACGCGGCCGTCATCGGCGTGCCCGATGAGCGCTGGGGCGAAACCGTGAAGGCCATCGTGGTGCTGGCGCCCGGGGAGGCGCTCAATGAGGCCGGGCTCATCGCGCACTGCCGTGACAACCTGGCCCACTACAAGTGCCCCACCTCAGTTGAGGCAACCGAGCTCCTGCCGCGCAACCCTTCGGGCAAGATCCTCAAGCGCGAGTTGCGGGCGCCCTACTGGGTCGGGAAGGACCGGGCCATCAACTGAGCCCGGGCCGGCTGCCGATGCGCGCGTGCGTGCACGCGCGCATCGACCTCACTACCCGAACGTGAAGTCGTAGGCTTCAACACCCGGCGACATGGCGAGCGTGAGCACACCGGTCTGCAGCACCGACCCCGAGAAGAGTGTGAAGAGCTTCGGGATCCCACCAACCGAGACAGTCGTCAGATGCGTGCCGTTGTAGGAGACGCCCACCGTCCCGGTGCCGCTCATCACCAGGTAGACGTCGTCCGCGGTGAACTGCAGCCCGATCGTTGCGTGGGGCCCGGCCGTCGCCTCCTCCTTGTGCACGGTCCAGGTGCCGCCGAAGGCCAAGCTGTTCGGCGCGATGGACGAAGGCGGGTGGTACACGATGGTCTTGTCGGGGACGACCGACGTGCCGACTTCGTTGGCGAGCCGCTCGTAGCCGACGTAGCTCTCCGGTGTGATGTTGTTGGTCGGAGTCTTGTCGGGAACGTCGGTCCGTGCCGGGAGGTGGCTGACGCCGTTGGCCGCGAGCAGCATCCGGATGTTGCTCTCCATTTCGCCGTAGCCACCCTCGCCGAAGTCATAGGCGCGCACGACGCCGGTCGGATCGATCAGGTACTCCGCGGGCCAGTACTCGTTGTTGTAGGCGTCCCACGTGTCCAGGTTGTCGTCGACCGCGACCGGGTAGTCGATGCCCAGGCTCCCCGCCGCGTTCTCGACGTTGGACACGACGTGCTCGAACGCGAATTCGGGCGCCGAGACACCCACTACGACCAAGCCGTCCTTCTTGTAGTCGTTGTACCAACCCTCGACGTGGGGCAAGGCGCGCTGGCAGTTGATGCACGAATACGTCCAGAAGTCGACCAGCACGACTTTGCCACGCAGTTCGCTCAGGCTGAGGGGCTGGTTGCCCGTCGTGTTGAACCACGCCGTGATCCCGGTGAAGTTCGGCGCCCGTCCGAGGGCCGGCAGATCGGTCTTGCTGGCCATGAACACCGGCGTCTTCGGTGGCGAGGTGGAACCTGGCGTGCGGGTCGGGCTCGTCGTGCTCGTCGAACTCGTGGTGCTCGTCGTGGTCGACGGCGTCTTGCCGGCGGCCAGCCGGCCGCTCACCGTGTTCCCAGCGTCGGTCACCGAGCAGGTGGCTTTCTTTCCCTCGAGCGTGGCGTTGGCGGCGGCGAACTGGTTCTGGTGCTCGCCGCTGAGCTGCTGGAGCGCGCTGCAGGCCGAGTTGGTCGACTCAATGTGGTCCTCGAGTGCCGTTGTGTAGCCGGGCACGTCCCGCTGCAGCCCACCCAGCCAGTTGAAGGCAAGGGCGAGCGTCGCCACGCCGAGCAGCGCGCCCGCAACGGTGCGGACGGCCGGCAGGTGCCGGCGCATGGAGGTCCAGCTCGTCGTGGCCCGCTGTGCGACGTAGGCGAGGACCAGGAGGGGCAGCGTGATGCCGATCGCGTAGAACAGCGCCACCAGCAGGGTGGACAGGCCGATGCGATTGTGATCGCCCGCCACGGAGATCGCCGTGAGCACCGGCCCGGCACACGGTGCGAACACCGGGCCGAGGCTCAAACCGAGCACGAATCCGCCGCCCTCGGTGGCGTAGCGAGACGAGCCGATGCGGGCGAACGGCCGCTCGAGGAGCTCGCCGAGGGCCGGGATCATGAGACCGATCGAGATGGCGGCGAGCAGGGCGATACCCAGCCAGAACAAAAGGTCGCCCGGCAGGTGGAAGAAGCTGAGGACCGTGGTCGCGAACAGGACCGTGAGGCTGAAACTCAGGACGAGCCCCGCGATGATGACGAAGGGGCGAGAGCGCGATCCGGTGGAACCACCGGCCACGACCACCGGGATCACGGGGACGATGCACGGCGACAGTCCTGTGATCAGGCCCCCGAGGAGCGCGACGAGAAGCAGCTCACCCACGGTCGTCGCTCCGCTGGGTGCGGTGGCTCGGCACAGGCGCTCCTTCGGGACGGTCCGTTCGTGGCGAAGCTAGTGGCCGTCGGGCCCGGCGGGGTGTCGCCCCCTCAGGGTGTGACGGCTCGCTCACCACATTGCAGACTGTGTAACGGTGATCAACGAGAACTGGATCTACCTGGGCACCCTGATCGGGGCGCTCGGCGCACTCGTCTACCTGCGCGACACCCTGCGGGGGACGACAAAGCCGAATCGGGTGACCTGGTTGCTCTGGGCCTTCGCACCTCTGCTGGCGGCCGGGGTCGAGTTCCACGGCGGGGTCGGCCTGCGTGCACTGCCCACCTTCATGGTTGGGTTCATGCCCCTCTTGATCTTCGTCGCGTCGTTTCACAACTCGGCCTCGGTGTGGGGGATCAGGCGGATCGACTACGCGTGCGGCGCCATGTCGGTGGTCGGCACCATCGTGTGGTTCGCGACCCAAAACGGCGTCCTCGCCATCTCTGCCGCCATCGCCGCGGACTTCCTGGCCGGCGTGCCCACGCTCATGAAGAGTTGGACGCATCCCGAGACCGAGACGATCCATTCCTACGCCGGGGCTGTCATCAGCATGGGCGTCGTCCTGCTCACCATCACCCAGTGGACCTTCGAGGTGGCGGCCTTTCCCATCTTCATCGTCCTCGTCGGGACGGTTGAGGTCGTCCTGATCGGACTCGAGCCCGGGCCGCGCCTGCAGCGGACCCGTCATCCGGCCCCGGTCGCCGAGGCGACCCCGTCGGCCTGACCACCTGTCCCAGCGCACCGGGGCACCGCGCCGTGGGCGCCTGGTAGGAAGGCGGGTGACGACACGACCAAGGGAGCCGCCCGTGCCCACCGCCCACGTCAACGGGATCGACGTCGAATACGTGATGGAAGGCGATCCCGCGGATCCCCCGCTCCTCCTCGTCATGGGGCTCGGCGCTCAGCTCGTCGCATGGCCCGACAGCTTCGTGCAGGGGTTGCGCGACCGCGGCTACTTCATCGTCCGCTTCGACAACCGGGACAGCGGCCTGTCGACCAAGTGGGAGGGGATGCCCGACATCGTGTCCCTCCTGTCGGGGGACTCGACGACGGCTCCCTACACGGTGGAGGACATGGCGGACGACGCCGCGGCCCTGCTCGCGCAGCTGGGCATCACCAAGGCCCACGTCGTTGGCGTCTCCATGGGCGGCATGATCACCCAGGCGCTGGTCATCCGCCACCCCGACCACTTCCTCTCGGCCGCCTCCATCATGTCGACGACGGGGGACCGCTCCGTTGGCGCGCCGACGACGGACGCGATGAACGCACTCCTGCGGCCGATGGCCACCAGTCGTGACGAGGCCATTGCGGCGAGCCTGGCCGGGAGCAAGGTCATCGGCTCGCCCAAGTACCCGACGGACGAGGCCACGCTGCGCCAGCGCGCCGGTGCGGCCTACGACCGCTCGTATTGCCCCGAGGGCACGGCGCGCCAGCTGGGGGCCATCCTCGGCTCGCCCGATCGCACGGAGGGGTTGCGTGGCGTGCACATGCCCTTCCTCGTCCTCCATGGTGAGGACGATCCGCTCGTCACGCTGAGCGGCGGCCAGGCCACCGCGGCCGCTGTGCCGGGTGCGAAGTTGGTCACGATCCCGGGGATGGGCCACGACCTCCCCGAGGCACTCTGGGGCCAGATCACCGACGCCATCGTCGCCAACACCGAGCTCGCCTCCGTCTGAATGTCCGCCTGAGCGGCTGGCACGGTGGCGCATGTCGCGCGCCGCGCTCAGCCGTCGAGCGCGTTGGCCGCGGCCACCGACGCGAGCCACGTCGCGCTCGGCTTCGGTGTCCGGGCGAACGTCTCCCGGTCGACCTGCACGATGCCGAAGCGCGGCTTGTAGCCGAGGGCCCATTCGAAATTGTCGAGTAGCGACCAGTAGGTGTACCCGCGGACGTCGATCCCCTCGGCGATGACGTCGAGCACGCCCGCGAGGGCCTGGCGTACGTAGTCGACGCGTTGATCGTCGTCGGTGGTGCCGATGCCGTTCTCCGTCACCAGCAACGGTACGGAGCCACCCGTGTAGTCCCATGCGCGCCGCAGGCAGTTCGCCAACGACGCTGGATAGAACTCGTAGCCCATGTCGAGGATGGGCACCCCGTCCTCGTAGCCGGCCCATCCCTTGGGTCCGATCAGCATGCGGGTGTAGACCTGCACGCCGACGAAGTCGTCGTCGTCGGTGACGTCAAGGAAGATGTCCTCGGAGTCATGCCGGATGTGTTCGAGCTTCTCCTCGCCGCCGGGCGCCAGCTGGTAGTCGGTCATGCTGAGCGTCAAGCCGACCGGCACGCCCGGCGCGGCTGCCCGGATGGCGTCGACGGCGACGCGATGGGCGGCGGCGAGGCGCGCCGCGACGTTGCGTGAGAGCGCGACGTCGGTCTTGCCCGGCGGGAACATGCCGGCATGCCATCCCATGGTCGCCACGACGTTGGGCTCGTTGATGGTGCACGCAGCCGCCATGACGTCGCCGAGCGCGTCGGCCACGACCGTACAGAACCGCCCGAAGTGCTCGATGGTCCTGTCTGACTCCCAGCCGCCCTCCGCCGTCAACCACCGCGGCGTCGTGAAGTGGTGGAAGGTGACCACGGGGTCGACGCCCCGCTCGCGCAGGCCGAGGCACTGGCGCCGGTAGTGGTCCAGCGCGGCCCGCGAGATCTCGCCTTCCGCGGGCTCGATGCGGCTCCACTCCACAGAGAAGCGGTAGTTGTCGAGGCCCAACCCCGCCACCAGGTCGGCGTCCTCTTCCCAGCGGTCCCACGAGTCGCAGCAGTCGCCGGACGGCTCGGCGCACCCCGAGCCGGGGGTGTGCTCGAAGGCCCACCAGTCGTTGTTCACGTTGCCGCCCTCGATCTGGTGTGCCGCCGTGGCCGTCCCCCACGTGAAGCCGTCGGGGAATGCCCGGCTCAGTACCCTCGCCAGCCATGCGCGTGCCTCCCCCGAATTTTGGCGCCGTGGGCGGCACGGTATCGTTCCCTGACGATGACGTCACATTCCTCGCCGATGACTGACGTCCCCGATTCGGAGCACACCCGGCCCGATGCGCCGGCCTCGGACCCGGGGGCCGCACCCGTCACCGCAATGGTCGAAGCGCACGGGCTGGTGAAGCGCTTCGGCGACTTCGTCGCGGTCGACCATGTGGACTTCACCATCGCGAAGGGGGAGTCGTTCGGGTTTCTCGGTCCGAACGGCGCCGGCAAGACGTCGACCATGCGCATGATCTCGTGCATCAGCCCGCTCAGCGGCGGGACGCTGCGCGTCCTGGGCATGGACCCGGCGACCGACGGGCCGCGGATCCGCGCCCGCATGGGTCTGGTGCCCCAGGAGGACTCGCTCGACCTGGAGCTCACCGTCCTCGACAACCTCATGATCTATGGGCGCTACTTCGACATGCCCAAGAAGGTGATCCGCGAGCGTGCCGACCAGCTGCTCGCCTTCGCCCAGCTCACCGAGCGGGCCAACGACCGGGTCGACCCGCTCTCGGGAGGGATGAAGCGCCGGCTGACCATCGCCCGGGCGCTCATCTCGGACCCGGATCTGCTCATCCTCGACGAGCCGACGACGGGTCTCGACCCCCAGGCCCGCCACCTGCTCTGGGACCGCCTCTACCGGCTCAAGCAGGAGGGGGTCACGCTCGTCATCACCACCCACTACATGGACGAGGCCGAGCAGCTCTGCGACCGGCTCGTGGTGATGGACAAGGGCCGCTTCGCGGCCGAGGGCACCCCGCGTCAGCTGATCGAGGCCTTCTCGACCAAAGAGGTCGTGGAGCTGCGCTTCGCGCCGGGCCAGCACGAGGAAGTGGCGCCGTCGCTGGCCGAGCTGGCGGAGCGCTACGAGGTGCTGCCCGACCGCATCCTGCTCTACACCGACGACGGCGACGCCGCGCTGGCGGAGGTGGCCCGGATGGGCCACGTGGCCCAGAGCACGCTGGTGCGCCGCTCGACGCTCGAAGACGTCTTCTTGCGGCTCACCGGCCGCACGTTGGTCGACTGACCCGTGACGGCAGTGACCGGCGCGGGCGCGCCGCGCACGACGGCGTCCTTCCGTCACGGCGGCGACGCGTCGGCCCGTCGCTGGGCGACGCCGATGTGGTGGCGCGCCGCCTCCTACTGGGCCTACCAGTACAGGCGGACATGGCGGAGTTCGGTCATCACGAGCTTCTTGATCCCGGTGCTGTACCTGGCGGCGATGGGCATCGCGCTGGGCTCGCTGATCGACAAGCACTCCCACAGCGTCGACGGGGTGACGTACGTGGCCTATCTGGCGCCCGGGCTGCTCGCGGGCACGTGCATGCAGATCGGCACCAACGACGCCACCTATCCGGTGATGGCCGGCTTCAAGTGGATGCGCACCTACTTCGCCCAGCTGGCTGGCGCCGCTCGAGTGTCTACGACGTGCTGCTCGGCCACCTGGCGTGGATCGCGGCCCGGCTGGCCATCGTGGTCTACCATCTACCTGGCGGTCATGGCGGCGTTCGGCGTCGTCTACTCGCCGTGGGCGATCCTGGCGTTCCCGGCCGCTGTGCTGACCGGCATCGCCTTCTCCGCGCCGGTCAGCGCCTTCGCCGCCACGCAGGACAAGGACTCGTCGTTCTCGACGCTCTATCGCTTCGCCATCATCCCGATGTTCCTCTTCTCCGGAACGTTCTTCCCTGTCTCGCAGTTGCCCGCCTGGCTGCAGGCCGTCGCCTACGCCACGCCGCTCTACCACGGCGTCGCGCTGTGCCGTGATCTCACGCTCGGACAGGTGGGGTGGGCCGACCTCGGCCACGCGGCCTACCTCTGCGCGCTGGTCGCCGTCGGCTACGCGGTCGGGCGACGGACCTTCGCCCGCAGGCTGGTGGTGTGACGCGATGACGGCGACCTCGACCGACTCAGCCGACACCGGCGCTCGACCGAGCGCCCGCCGGGTGTGGCGCTGCGCATCACCCCGCTCTCGTTCCTCGGCGGCCGCCACGCGTCGCGCGTGCTCGAGCGCAACATCTTGGTCTACCGGCGCTCGTGGATCTTCATCGTCTCGGGGTTCTTCGAGCCGCTCTTCTACCTGCTCTCGATCGGCGTCGGCCTGTCCCACCTGGTGGGCCCGATCAACGTCGACGGCAAGCTCGTGCCCTACACCGCGTTCGTCGCCCCGGGACTGCTGGCCTCGTCCGCCATGAACGGCGCCATGCTCGACTCGACCTTCCTGGTCTTCTTCAAGCTCAAGATCGCCAAGACCTACGACGCCATGTTGTCGACGCCGCTCGGCGTCGGGGACGTTGCGCTGGGCGAGCTCAGCTGGTGCGTCCTGCGCGGGGCGCTCTACTCGGGCGCGTTCCTGGCGATCATGGCCGTCCTCGGCTACGTCGTCTCCCCGTGGGCGATCCTGTGCTGGCCCGCGGCGGTGCTGATCAGCCTGGCCTTCGCCTCGGCCGGCATGGCGGGGACGACCTACATGCGGACCTGGCAGGACTTCGACATGGTCTCGCTCGCCTTCATCCCGCTCTTCCTCTTCTCTGCCACCTTCTACCCGCTGACCGTCTACCCCGGCTGGCTGCAGGCGGTCGTCCGCTGCACGCCGCTCTACCAGGGCGTCGTTCTCGTCCGGGCCGCAGACCTGGGCATCTGGAGCTGGGTCCTGCCGGCCCATGCCGCCTACCTCGTGGCCATGGCGGTAGCCGGGGTCGTCATCACCCGGCGGCGCCTCGGTCTCCTGCTCCTGCCGTGACCATCCGGCCCGAGGGGCCGGTACCGTGGGGCCGCATTTTCCGAGCCACAGAGACAGGAACCCCATGAACATCGTCGTGAGCAACGTCAAGGGCGGGGTTGGCAAGACGACGACGGCCGTCTATCTGGCGGCCGTAGCCGCCGACCGCAACCGCGGCCCGGTGACCCTGGTCGATGCCGATCCGCAGGGATCGACGGCGGAGTGGTACGACGTCGATCCCTTCGAAGGCGTGGACCTGATTGAGGGGCCCTCGGTCCGTACCGTGACCAAGGCGATGAACCAGGACGATGGCTTCGTGGTGGTGGACACCCCGCCGGGGGAGGGCACCGTCGTGCAGGCCGCGCTCGGGCCGCGCCGATGCCGTCGTCATTCCGACCCGGGCCGGGGGGATCGAACCCAACCGCGTCGTCACCACGCTCGAGATGACCCCCCGCAACGTTCCCTGCGGGCGTGGTGATCTGTTCGGCCAGGTTGGGGACGAGCGATCTGGACGCCACCATCGAGTGGTGGACGGACCTCAAGGTGCCCGTCTGGGGGATCGTGCCCGAGCGGGTCTCCATCGCCAGCGGCCCTGCGGCCGCGCTCTCGAACGAGGGCCTCGAGTATTACGGGAAGGTGTTCCGCAAGGCGATCGCCAAGGCGCTGAACCAGGCGTCACGTTGTCGCGCCGGGAAGCCCCGGAGCGCTCCTCAACGGACCGGCAGCGGCCTGGAGCGCAGCGTGGTATCGGCTGTCGACCCAGGACGCCGGGTGCCTTCCCGTGGAGCTGGCCGATCAACTCCGAGAGGAACCACCGCCGCACCGCCACGCTGGCCGGGGACGCCGGGAGTGTCAACAAGCGCTGGGACAAGCCGAATTCGTCCGCCTCGTCGAGCATGGCGTCATAGAACTCGCAGGCGACGACCGCTGATTGGGGCAGTTCCAATGTCCAGTCGAAGAACTCGATCTTGTTGTCAACGGCCTGCTGCCACATCTCGTCCATGCCGGGACCGAGACCGTTGAAGCGGGTCCCGATCTCAGACGACGAGGACCGCGAGGCGTTCGGGCAGAGCCGGGGCACCGGGAGCACTGTCAGACCGCTCCTTCATCAAGCGGAGCTCGCGGAAGAGGGCCTCGTACTCCTCGCTGGACTTCTGCAACACCCTGACAGGGATGCCGATCAACCGGACCGACACCGCGGGCGACGAGTCTCCGTCGTCCCGAGCACCCCCGACGCGTGCCATGCCGGTCAGGTCGAAGCGGAAACTCCCGTCCGAGACCTCGGTCGGGCCGGACCGGGTAGTCCACGGGCAACTCGAACCAGACGATCTTGCCGCCGTCGACGGCTTGCACGCCCCAGTTCGACGCGAGCGTGTTGAACAGCGTCAGGCCGCGTCCCGTCGCGGCGTCCTGTCCGTAGTCCTTGATGGAGGGGAAGGCGGGGTTGCCATCGGCCACGTCGATCCGGATGCGGTCCGACAGGATGTGGAGGGTCACGCACATTGGCGTCGCTGCATGCAGGACGGCGTTCGTCACGAGTTCGGAGGTCAAGAGCACGGCGCAGCCCGAGACCTCGGCGGGGAGGTCGCGCAGATGCGCGGCGATCCAGTGGCGGGCCAGCGGGGTGCTCTCCACAACGGGCTCCAGGTGCAGCGTCGACATGCCATCTCGTGACGTACCCACGGGTGCCGCGGATATGCGCCCCTCGGTGACACCGGCGTAGTGCAGACAGAGCACGACGAGATCGTCCGTCCGCTCGTCCGCGCTCAGCATCGACGCGAACGTCGCCGCCGGGCGGTCCGGCCAGCCCGAGCGCGGAATCATCAGTTGCTCGCCTCAGCGAGGCGCTCCATGCCGTCGGTGATGATCTCGCCGCGGCGCTCGATGAGGCCATCGGAGTACATCACGAGGGAATCGCCACGCTCGAGCACGAGCTCGTCACGCGGCCGTCGGCGCACCGTTCAAGCCGGCCGCGATCAACAGCGAGCGCTGCATGGGGCAAAAGGTCGCGGTGCCGTCGGCGCGCACGACCAGGGGAGGGGGGTGACCGGCGTTGCTCAACACCACGCGGCCGGTCGACGGGGTGATGGTCCCGACGACTGCGGTGACCACCCTGTCCTCGATGAGCGCGTCGAAGAAGCCGTCGAGCGAGGAGAGGACCTCGGTGGGCGAGAGTCCCGAGACGGCGTAGGCCCGGATGGCGCTGCGGACCTGACCCATCAGCGCAGCCGCCGCCGCACCCTTGCCCATGACGTCACCCACACTGAAGAAGACGACGTCGTCCCCAAGCTCGAAGACGTCGTACCAGTCGCCACCCGCGTAGGTGCCGGCGACCCCGGCGCGGTATTCCGCGTCGAGGACGAGCCCCTCGACGCCCGGCAGCGAGTCGGGCAGCACCGCACGCTGGAGCACCTCTGCGACGACGTGCTCGCGCTGGAAGCGGGTCGCGTTGGAGAGTGCGACGCCCGCACGGCTCGCCACCTCGGTGGCCAGGGACACGTCGTCGGCCTCGAAGAAGCGCCCGGGGCCGTCGATGAAGGTCATGACCCCGATGACCTCGCCGTTCGCGGTCAGGGGCACCGACAATGCGGTCCAAGCGTCGCCCGGCTCCGCGCTCAGACCTGCGTGACCCCGTCGCCCGCGGTGGCCTCGACGCCCTCGCCGCGTGCTCGAGCGGAGCCAGCTGGGTGCGCCCCGTACGGAACGCGATTGCCGCTGGAGCGTCGGACGAGAAGGGCACGACCTCCCGGTCCGAGTCGCCGGGACCGGCCACCCGCGCCGCCGGCCGTGTGTCGCGCATGTCGAGTCGCACCAGACCCGTCTCGCGCGGGCACTTGGACCATGCACGAGTCCGCCAGTCGTCCCTCGACGAGACTCATGGTGCGCCGGATCACGGTCGTCGGTTCCAAGCTCGAGCTCAGCAACCGGGTGACCTCTGAGAGGATCGACAAGCGCTCGCGCCCCGCTTCTGCCGCGCGTAGCGCTTCTCGTTCGTGCTCGAAGACCTGCGCGCGCTCGAGCGCTTGCGCCGTCAATCCGGCCAAGGTCGAGAGGAACCGCAGCTCGGGCTCGCTGGGCTCGGGCTGTGCCGCGAAGGCCAGGGACAGCACCCCGAGCGGGCCGCCGCTGCCGATGAGAGGTTCGGACACGATGGTCACGGGCTCGGGCAGCTCCGCCAGCACCCGCGTGACGATCTCTACTTCGACGTCGTGACCGAGCTCGCTGGTGATCCCGGCCTGTTCATCTTCATCGGTCCCGCCGGGCTCCTCCTCCGCCGCCTGGTCATTGGCGACGTGGACGACCTCGGTGAGACCGTGCGAGAAGCACACACCGGCGCGGCTGCCCTCCACGGGCACCATGCTGCGGGACAGGACGGCCGGGTGCCCGCTGCTCGCCAGACAGGACAGCGATCGCTCGCCGGCGACGGGGATCCGCACGACGGCGGACTGCGCGCCGAGGGCTCGCCGGGCCTCAGCGATCGCAGCGTGGCGCGACGTCTCCGGGGGTCGTGGCGGCGGCGAGGGCCGAGCTCAGCCGGTGCAGGTGCTCGGTCCGTTCGAGGTTGACGAATTCGGTCAGGGTCAGTCGGGCCCGCTCGACGGCCTGGGCACCCGCGCCGGTGATGGTGAAGAGGAAGCCGCGGTCCGGCTCGGAGATGCCGCGGTCGTCCACCCAGTGCACGACGACCGCACCGATGGTGCGATCCGACACGACCAGCGGGATCACGGCCAGGGCACGGAAACGGGTCGAGCGCGAGCGACGCCACGAGGTCTGAGCGCTGCCGCCGCAGATCCTCGAGCGACTCGGCGAACACGGCGACGGTGTGGCCCAGCACCGGTCCGTCGGGTTGGAGGGCTCCGAGCACGCCGTCAGCCGGCTCTCCTTGTTGGTAGCCGAAGCGGCGCAGCGTCTCTAGCAATCCGCGCTCGTTCAGGAGAGCGAAGGTCGCGGCGTCGACGTGCAGCTCGTCGCGCAGCGCCGCGAACACGGCGTCCGCCACCTGGGCAGGATCAGCCGCCGTCGTCAGCGCCCGGGCCATCGCCTGCATGCGCTGCGCGGTCTCGGCGGCCACCCGCCGCCGCCGCTCGTTCCTCGTTTCGGTGCGCGCGGTCCACAGCTGCACGTTGCGTTTGCCTCGCAAGTGGGAGATCCACATGGCAAGCGCCGTGGCGGCGATCTGGGTCAGCACGCGCAGCGTGTGATTGAGCTCCCCGTAGCTGTGCGCCGGTGTGCTGATGACCAGCGCGAAGAAGGCTGCGAGGATGCCGACCATCGCGACACGCGATGGCCGTGCGAACGGGGCGGCGATGAAGGGACCGATGGCGAGCAGGCCGACGAGTGAGATGTTGCCGCCGAAGATCGCGAAGACGATGGCGACGCCGGAGACCCAGAGCAGCGCGACCAGGGTGGCGATGGCCTCGGCACGGTCCGCACGCTCGCTGCGCGGGCTCGCCTGAAGCTCGTCGTCTCCTGGATCTGGCACTGATCTCTCCCCGGTCGCCACCTCGGGCCTGCCCTGAAACGCTATTCCTCCTGCCGGCCCTGGCCCGTGTTCTTCCCCCCCTCACCGGGGTTGTATGCGCCATTCCTACCCCAGTGTTAAGCAGGGGAAACCCAGTCGAGACCCAGGAGGTTTAGGTTGTAGGTGCCGGGGCTATAGAACGCATGGCCAATCGCCATTGCAGCACGTTTTGGCGATCGGCCTGGGCGGCGGGGCACCTCTGCACGCCACCAAACCTTCACGCAGCAGCCAGGAGCAACGAGTGGATCAGGAGTTTCGAATTGAGGAGCGGGCGGGCGCTTCGGCTCCTGTCATCGCCGTCAGCGGAGAGATAGACGTCGCAACAGCGCCGCAGCTCCGCGAATGCCTCCACAGCGTCATTGCGCAGGGAGAGGCGACGATCGTGCTCGACCTGTTGGAGGTCACCTTCTTGGACTCGACCGCGTTGGGCGTGCTCGTCGGCGCGCTGAAACGGTGCCGGGAGCTCGGTGGCGAGCTGCACATAGTCGTGTCTGACCCGCGGATCATGAAGATCTTCGAGATCACCGGCCTTACAAACGTCTTCACGATCACCGACTCCCTCCAAGCCGCTGGTGCGTGAATGACCGACGCGCCCGACTCGCTCCGGACGGGCGATCGCATTGAGCTGAAATTTCCGGCGCGCGGCGATCTGATCGTCCTGGCCAGGCTGGTGACCAGCGCAATTTCGGCCCGTGCCGGCTTCGACATCGAGGAGCTGGAGGATCTCCGCCTGGCCGTCGGCGAACTGTGCTTGTTGACGTTGCAAGGCAGCGACGCGGACTCCGGCGACTTGTGCCTCGAGCTCACCGTGCTCGACGACGCCATCGGGGTGGCCTCCACGTTGGAACGCGCCACCGCGTTCGCCGACCCGTCGGGGATGGACGGCGAGGAGAGTGCCCAGCTCAGCCAACAGATCCTCGACGCCCTCGTCGACGAGCACGGCCGGGAGAGCTATGACGGGAACGTGCGGGCATGGTTGCAGAAGCGGCGGGGGGGGCATGCGGGGTGACCACGGGTCGGGCACGCGACCCCGAGCTGCCGTCTGACCGAACGGGCGCCGACGGGGAGCAGGACGACTCCGAGGCTCGGGACGAGCTGATCACCGCCAACCTGGGGCTGGCTCAGCAACTGGCGCGCCGCTTCTTACACCGCGGGGAGCCGCTCGAGGACCTGGTGCAGGTTGCGTCTGTTGCGCTGGTGAAGTCAGTGGACCGCTTCGATCCGGGACGCGGGGTCGATTTCGCGGCCTTCGCGACGCGGACGATCATCGGCGAGTTGAAGCGCCACTTCCGGGACAAGGGTTGGGCCGTGCGGGCGAGCCGGAGAGTGCAAGAGCTCTACCTCGAGCTCGGGCATGCGACATCTGCGCTGTCCCAGCAGCTCGGTCGCAATCCGACCGTGACGGAACTGGCCGAGGCCACCGGCGCGACCGAGGAAGCTGTCATTGAGGCAATCGAAGCCGGCCAGGGCTATCGCGCCGCGTCCATCGACGCGTCGGAGAGCGAGGAGGACCCCCTGTCGGCCCGACTCGGCGAGCACGACGACAACTACGTGTCCGTCGAGGACCGCGTCCTCCTCGGCCCGGCGCTCGCCACCTTGCCCGCACGCGAGCAGTCCATCTTGCGCATGCGCTTCGTCGAGGGACTCACCCAGTCCGAGATCGCCGCTGCGGTCGGGGTGAGCCAGATGCACGTGTCGCGGTTGCTCTCTTCCAGTCTCGAGCGGCTGCGCGAGGGGATCGGGAAGATGGAGACCGAGCGCGGCTGAGCGGAGTGAGCCGCGGCGAACGGCAACTATTTCGGGCATCGAAGGAGCAAACATTCCCGGAAAAGGGTTTCCAAGTCCTCTTCGTAGACGAGATCAGTACGAATGTGTCGAAATTCCGGCGCTCTTTGAGTTTGGTGCTCCCTGCATCCGGCAGAAGTGGGCCGGGGGAGGTCGCCATGGGTTCATCTCAATGCCACGCTCGCGCAGCAACACGAAGACGCGGGCGACACACGGCGCACGGGGAGCGCGCTCGGGTTCGTCTCCTCGGTCTGGTCGACGAGACGCACTCGGCCAGGACCTGATCCGAGGGGGCCTGGCCGATCCACTAGACCGTGATGACGGCCGCCCGGGGCGGACGGATCCGAGCTGGAGGCGCCATGACGAAGCCATTGGAAGGAACGGTCACCCTCGTGACCGGGGCGAGCAGCGGTATCGGCGAGGCAACGGCGCTCGCCCTCGCCGAGGACGGTGCTGCTGTTGCACTGGTGGCGCGGCGGCGGGACCGCCTGGAGGCACTAGCCGAGCGCATCGGCGTGTCCACCAAGACGATCGTCGTCGAGGCCGATATCACGGACCGGGCGCAGGCGCAGGACGCGGTGGCCAGAACGGTTGCCGAACTGGGCCGGCTCGACACCCTGGTCAACAATGCCGGCGTCATGCTCCTCGGGCCGATCGTCGATGCCCCGGTGGACGAGTGGGAGCGTATGGTCCACCTCAACCTCCTCGGCCTTCTCTATTGCACTCACGCTGCGCTGCCACACCTGCTCTCGGCCGCGGAGAGCGAGCCGCGCTCTGTGGCCGACATCGTGAACGTCAGCTCGACCGCCGGGCGCGTCGCGCGGCTCAACAGCGGCGTCTATAACGCCACCAAGCACGGCGTGGGTGCATTCAGCGAGTCGCTGCGTCAGGAGGTCACCGCGCGCCACGTCCGGGTCACTCTCATTGAGCCGGGGGCAACGGCGACGGAGCTGGCGTTCCAGAACCGTCCCGAGATCCTGGAGGGCATGGCGCAGACGTTCGGAGGCATTGAGATCATGCACCCGGAGGACATCGCCGAGGCCATTCGCTACGCCGTGACCCAGCCTCGGCGGGTGGCCGTGAACGAGATCCTGGTCCGTCCCACGGAACAGGAGCGTTGACATCGCACGGTCGTCGGATGCTCCGGTTTGCGACGAGTTGGGACGCCTGCGCTTCGTGCGCCTGAGGGAGGACTGACATGGATCTCGAACTCGGCGGCAAGGTCGTCGTGATCACGGGAGGCACGGACGGTTTGGGCCTCGCGTTGGCCACCCACCTGGCCGAGGAGGGCGCATCGGTCGCCGTCTGTGGCCGCGACGAGGAACGGCTCGGTGCCGCCGCGCGGACGCTGGAAGAAGCGGGCGGCGGCCAGGTCCTGGCCCAACGCGCCGACGTCAGCCGTCCAGAGGACCTCGCGGCGCTGGTCGACGCGGTCGATGGCGCGCTGGGGCCGCATGGACGGGGTCGTGCACAACGCGGGGCGTTCGTCGGCCGGTTCGATCGAGGCCATCGACGACGAGGCGTGGGAGTCGGACCTCCAGCTGAAGCTGATGGCGGCGGTCCGGCTCATCCGTCTGGCCGTGCCGCAGCTCCGCGCCACCAAGGGGTCGATCCTCTTCACCCTGGCGATGGCGGCCAAGGTTCCGGGTGGCGCCAGTGAGCCGAGCTCGGTCAGCCGGGCGGCCGGCATGGCGCTCATGAAGGCGTTGTCCAAGGAGCTGGCGCCCGCGGGCGTCAGGGCGAACGCGATCCTCATCGGCCTGATCGAGAGCGGCCAGTGGGTCAGGGCAGCCGCCGGCGCGGGCACCGACGTCGCCGAGTTCTACGAGCGCGCCGCCAAGGACTCGGGCATCCCCCTCGGACGGTTCGGACGGGCGGACGAGTTCGCCGACCTGGCGTCCTACCTGCTGTCGTCGCGGGCGTCGTACGTCACGGGGGCCGCCGTCAACCTCGACGGCGGGCTGTCGCCGGCCGTCTGAGGGCACTCGGCGCGCCTACTCGTTGTAGCCCTCCGTCTCGGTGGCGTCGCCCGCCCCGGTGTGCTCGAGCCCGACGGCGAAGCCGTCGATCATGTCGATGCGGGTCAGCGCGTCGACATGGGCCCGCCCGCTGCCGCCCCACTTGGCCTTGGCCGCGCGCCGTGCCGCCAGCGTGTCCTCGGCCACGACGAACACCACCTCGTGGTCCTCACCCATGCGGCCAGAGCCCAGGTCGCCCCCCAAGTACGCGGCGAAGAGGTGCACGGCGGGCAGCGTAGCGACTACGAAGGACGCATGAACGACGGCGAATTGCACGGACAGACCATCGTGGTGACCGGCGTGACCGGCCAGGTCGCGCGTCCGCTGGCGACAGCGCTCGCCCGCGCCAACCGGGTGATCGGCGCGGCGCGCTTCACCGACGACGCGGCCCGCACCGAGCTCGAAGCGGCCGGTGTCGAGTGCGTGCCGGTCGACCTCGCCGCAGGCAACGTGGGCGGGTTGCCCGCTGACGCTGACTACGTCCTCAACTTCGCGGTGGCCAAGACGAACGACTGGGAGTACGACCTGGCCGCCAACAGTGGCGGGGTGGCCCGTCTCATGGAGCACCACCAGCGGGCCCGGGCCTTCCTCCACTGCTCGTCGACCGCCGTCTATAAGCCGGACGGTCATCGCGTCTTCGACGAGGGCGGGCCTCTCGGGGACAACCACGGTGTCTGGCCGTTCCTCCGGACCTACAGCATCTGCAAGATCGCAGCCGAAGGCACCGCGCGGTGGGCCGCGGAGCGCTTCGAGCTCCCGACGACCATTGCGCGCTTGTCGGTGCCCTACGGGGACAACGGTGGCTGGCCCGCCATCCACCTGCACATGATGCTGTCGGGTCACGCCATTCCCGTCCACGTGAACGCGCCCAGCATCTACCACCCGCTCCACGCCGACGACATCGTCGCCATGGTGCCCCGTCTGCTGGCGGCGGCCGGCGTCCCCGCTGTCACGGTCAACTGGGGAGGAAGTGAGGCGGTCAGTATTGAGGAATGGTGTGGCTACCTGGCCGAGCTTGCCGGGACCGAGGCCCGCTTCGAGCCGACGGAGCAGACGATTGACAGCGTGGAGATCGATACGACGCGCATGCACCAGCTGGCCGGGAGGACGACGGTGTCCTGGCGTGAGGGCATGCACCGCATGGCCAAGGTGCTCCATCCCGACCGCGTGGCGTGAGCGCGCTCCGCTTCGAGCGCTGTGACCCCGAGAAGCCGCCGGCATCGGAGCTGCTCGCCGCCATGCGCGCGGAACTGAACGAGACGTACGAGACGTTCAGCCGGCTGGACAACCCGCCCCTCTTGCCGGAGGAGCTGCGCCCGCCCGGTGGCTCCTACCTGGTGGCTTACGAGCACGAGGACGCCGTCGCCGGGGGTGGGCTCCGCCGGCTCGCAGACGGCATCGCGGAAATCAAGCGGATGTACGTCCACCCCGCTGCGCGCTCGCGCGGCGTGGCCAGGGCGCTGCTGGTCGCCCTCGAAGACGACGCGCGATCGCTCGGCTACTCGGTGGCACGGCTAGACACCGGCCCCAAGCAGGTGCACGCGCTGGCCCTGTACCGCTCGGTCGGCTTCATGGAGGTGCCGCCGTACAACGACAACCCGTTCGCCTGCTTCTGGGGCGAGAAGGTTTTGTCCTGACTCCGTCCTGACTTGGTCCTGACTCGGTCCTGACTCGGTCCTGACTCGGTCCGATTTTGGTGGCCAGATCCGGCTCGGCGACTACGCGTGGGCGGCCTGTACTGTGGCGGCGTGAGTACGCAAGTGACGATCGTGGGCGGGGGCAGCTATCAGTGGGGTCCGGAGCTGATGGCCGATCTCTTCGGGACACCGGCGCTGGCGGGCATGCATCTCGTGCTCGAGGACGTCGACCCGGCGCCGCTGCCCAAGATGGAGGCTCTGGCGCACAAGCTGAACGACGCCATGGACGCCAAGGCGACCATCGCCACGACGACCGACCTGCACGCGGGACTCGACGGCGCCGACTTCGTCATCGTCTGCATCTCGACCGGGGGCTTCCGCTCCATGGCGGTGGACCTGGACGTGCCGGCGGCGCACGGCATCACCCAGACCGTCGGCGACAGCGTCGGCCCCGGCGGCATCAACCGGTCCCTGCGCAACGTGCCGGTCCTGGTCGGGATCGGCAAAGCGATGGAGGAGCGCTGCCCCGACGCGTGGCTCTTCAACATCACCAATCCCATGACCTGCCTGACCCGCGCGGTGTGCAAGGAGACATCCATCAAGACCGTTGGGCTGTGCCACGAGGTGGGCAACTTCTCCATGGACCTGGCCATCGCCCTCGGACGGCCGGCCGAGGCCGTCTCGGCGTCGGTGACGGGCATCAACCACTTTCCCGTGGTGACTTCCCTCGAGGTCGACGGGGCGGACGGCTTCGACGTGCTCCGCGGGCTGACCGAGGAGGTTGGGGGCCTGGCCTCGCTCACTCCGTACCCCGGGCGCCCGGAGGCCGAGGCATTTTCCAAGCTCGACTTCGCGCAGCGTCACATGTTCAAGCTCACGCTGCTCGACCGCTGGGGCACCTTCCCGGCGGCAGGTGACCGCCACATCGCCGAGTTCGTGTCGTTCGCCCTCACCCCCGAGTCCGACTGGGGGGCCGCGTACAACATCGCACTGAGTCCCATCTCGCGTCGCGAGGAGCACCAGGCCGGTTACATCTCCGACGTCGACGCATGGCTGGCAGGGAGCAAGGACCTGCAGACCTGGCAGTCGGGCGAGCTACCCTCGCCGATGATCCAGGCGATGCTCAGTGGCGACCCCTTCGAGGCACCGGTCAACATTCCGAATACCGGCCAGGGAATCGGGCTGCCCGAAGACGCCGTCTTGGAGTCGATCTGTGTCATCGACGCCGACGGCATCCGCGGTCGTGACCGTACGGCACTCCCGACGCCCTACGACGAAATCGTGCGGCGACACGTCGCAACCCAGGAGCTCACCGTCGAGGCCGCGCTACGCGGTGACCGTGCGCTGGCGGGCGAGGCCTTCGCGCTGGACCCGTTGGCCGGCCGTGGCGACCTGCGGGACATGGAGGCCATGGTCGACGGGCTGCTTGGCGGCACCGCCGAGTGGCTGCCTCAGTTCGCCTAGCCCCGCAGAGACCTCTGGAGGGACACGCATGCGCATCGGGTTCATCGGGCTAGGCGCCATGGGCCTGCCCATGGCGGGGCATCTCGTCGCCGCCGGCCACGACGTGACCGTGGCCTCGCGCGGCCGCGGCCCCATTGAGGCCGCTTTGGCCCAGGGAGCCGAAGACGGCGGCTCGCCGCGTGGGGTGGCGGAGGCGTCCGAGGTGACATTCCTGTGCGTCCCCAACTCGCCGGAGGTGCTCGAGGTCGTCGACGCCATGCTCCCGGTTCTGGGACCCGGCAACACGGTGGTCGACTGCTCCACCATCGACCCCGAGGTGGAGCGCGCGCAACACGTCCGAGTGGGTGAGACCGGCGCGCGCTACCTCGACGCGCCGCTGTCGGGTGGCACGGCCGGCGCGCAGAAGGGCACGTTGACGCTCATGGTGGGAGGTGACGCCGGTGTGCTCGCCGACACCCAGCCGGCGATGGACCCTTTCGCCGGGCTCATCGTCCACGTGGGTGGCCCAGGCATGGGCCAGGTCGTCAAGCTCTGCAACCAGGTGATCTATGCCGCGCAGATGACGGCCACGGCAGAGGCGACCGCCATGGCGGTCCGGTCCGGGGTCGACATGGCCAAGCTGCTCGAGGTGCTCACGCACGCAACCGGGGACTGCGTCGCCGTGCGGACGCGCCTGCCGGTACCGGGAGTGATCCCCGAGAGCCCGGCATCGAACGGCTGGCAGCCCGGCTTCATGACCGACCTGATGGCCAAGGACCTCGACCTGGCCATGGCCTACGCGGCGCGCACCGGCGTCCCGGTGTCGACCACGGCCGCCGGCGCGCCAACTCCTCGCGGCCGCCAGTGCCGCGGGGTATGGCCGGGAGGACTTCTCGGCCGTGGCGAAGGTCGTCCTGGCGCTCTCGGGCGCCGAATGACCGGCCCGGGCCCGCTCTCCGCGCCCGCGCTCATCCTCGCGGCGGACCACCGCGCCCGCGCCGTCATCACCACGGAGAACTGGTCCGAGTTCTTCGAGTCGCTGGCGAAAGCCATGCCCTACTGCGACGGCATCCTCGCCACGGCGCAGCCCTTGGAGGGCCTGGCCGCGGCGGGCCATCTGACCGCGCTGCACCGGACCTACCTCTCTATCAACCGCACCGGCCTGGCCGGTTCTGTCTTCGAGCTCGACGACCGTCTGGTGGCCACCGTCGGCCGCGCCGCGTCGGACGGATGGACAGGGGTCAAGCACATGACGCGGATCGACATGGACGACCCGGTCACGGCATCCGCCCTCGAGCTCCTTGGACAGGTCCTCGAACAGTCGCGGGCGGCGGGGTTGGAGGCGCTGATTGAGCCGCTGCTCTGGAGCCAGGGACGAATCCGCCGCGACACCGACGCCATCGTGCTGGCCGCGGTCGTGGCACACGACATGGGGGCGCCGGTGATCAAGGTGCCGGTGCCCGCCGTGAGCCCCGGGACGGAGCGCCAGCGCGCCGTGGCGCGGGTCCTCGCAAGCGTGGGCGTCCCCGTGCTGTTCCTCGGCGGCCCGCGCAGCGACGGCGGCCGCGACCGCGTCCTCGACGAGGTGCGTGACGTCATGGAGGGTGGTGGCGCCGGTATGGCGATGGGCCGGACCCTCTACCAAGACCCCGACCCGGCCGAGATGGCGAGCCTCGTCGACGCCCTCGTCCACGGCAAATGATCCTGACCATCGATTTCGGGACTTCGGTCACCAAGGTCGGGTTGTGGGGGGACGGAGGGCTCGTCGCGCTGGCGCGTTCGGAGCTCACCACGACCCATCCCGAAGTGGGCTGGGCGGAGCAGGACCCGCTGCGTTGGTGGACCACGCTCGTGATCGCCTGTGCCGAGGCGCGCGCACAGGCGCCGCAGGCGTTCAACCTGGTGGACGTCGTGGCCTGCTCGGGGGCCCGGCAGACCTTCGTCCCGATGACGTCGCGGGGCGAACCCATCGGCAAGGGCATCTTGTGGTCCGACCACCGTGCCGCCCCCGAAGCGCGCGCGCTGGCGGAGCGCATGGGCGGCGACGACATCAACCGCGCCCGAACCGGCATTCCGCTCGACGCCGGAGCGGTCGCGGCCAAACTGGCGTGGCTGGCCGAGAACGAACCCGCACGGCTCGAAGCCGCAGACCTGATCCTCTCGCCGCGCGACTTCATCGTGTTCCGCCTGACGGATCAGGCGGTGACGGACGCGACCTTTGCCTCGCGCAATGGGCTCTACGACTTCGACGGCAACGCCGTGCGCGAGCTGGCGGGCCCGGCGCTCGGCAAGCTGCCCAGCGTGGTGCCGTCGGACACGGTGGTCGGGCAGTTGAAGTCGGTCCCCGCAGCCGAGCTCGGGCTGCGCCCGGGCATCCCAGTGGTGATCGGGGCGGGCGACCGACAGTGCGAGGTGCTCGGGTCGGGCTCGTCGGAGCACTACCCGATGGTGAGCTGGGGCACGACCGGCAACGTCTCGGTGCCGGTGCAGGATCGACCCGTCCCCTCGCCCGCCGGGGCGGTGGTCACGCGGGCCGCCGAAGGCGGCTGGCTCCTCGAAGGAGGGCTGTCGGCTGCGGGCTCGTTCCTCGGCTGGCTGGGTCGGCTGCTCGACCGCAGCAGCGACGAGCTGGCGCGCATGGCCGGTGAGAGCCCGCCGGGCGCACGGGGCGTGGTCGCCGTGCCATGGCTCGACGGTGCCCGCGCGCCGTGGTGGCGAGACGACGCCCGGGCGGGGTTCGTGGGCTTGGGTGCTGCACACGGTGCCAGCGACCTGTCTCGCGCCGTGATCGAGTCAGTGGCGTGGGACGTCCTGCGCGTGATGGAGGTCGTGACGGTCGGGCGTCTAGGTGGCTCCAGTGCGGAGGGGGTGACCCTGGGGGGCGCCGGTTCCGGCCTCCCGGTCTGGGTTGGTGTGCTCACCGCGGTGCTGGGCGTGCCCGCGATCCGTCGCCGCTCGGGTGAGGCTGCATCCGCGGGCGCTGCGCTCCTGGCGGGCCGCGCACTGGCGATGGACCTGACGCTCGACCAGCTCGATCCGGTGCAGGCCGTGATCGAGCCCGACGCGGACGCGGTCGAGGTGTACCGAAGCTTGCGTCCCCGCGCCGACCACGTGGCGCACGCGGTCATCGCCGCAACCGAGTCGCTCCCCGGCGCCACGCGCACCCGGGCATTCTGAGCCAAGGCGATGCGCGTCGACCTCGCCTACGGCCGTCTCGGTACGTCGGTCGAGGTTCCCTCGCATGCTGAGGTTGTGGTGCCGGTCGACGAGCCGGCACTGCGCAACGAGGCAGCCGCCATCACGGCGGCCCTGCGGTCCCCGCTGGCGGGCGCGCCGCTCGCCGACCTGCTGACCGGCGGTGACCGGGTCGCCGTGGTGTTCCCGGACCTGACGCGCCCGATGCCGAACCGCATCGTCCTTCCTCCCTTGCTGGCCGAGCTGGCCCGGGCCGGTGTGTCCGACGACCGCATCACGCTGCTCTGTGCCACCGGGACACACCGGCAGGCGACGGTGCCGGAGATGGAGGAGCTGGTGGGCGCGGACATCGTCGCCCGCTACGCGCTCGTCGACCACGACGCGAGCAGCGGCGCCCACGAGCGCGTCGGCGACGTGGACGGGACGCCCATCCTCTTGCAGCGCGAGTACGTGGAAGCGGACGTGCGCATCATCACCGGTTTCGTCGAGCCGCACTTCTTCGCCGGTTTTAGCGGGGGGCCGAAGGGCGTGTGTCCCGGTCTGGCGGCGACGGAGACGATTCTCGAGGCGCACCACCCGCGCCGCATCGCCGACACCCGGGCCACGTTCGTCACGAGGGCGGGCAACCCGGTGCACGATTTCGTGCGCGCGGCGACGGCGCTGGCGCCACCCACCCTGTCGCTCGATGTCGCCATCAACCGGGCGCGGCGCGTGACCGCGGTCTTCGCGGGGCCGCTGCCTGACGCGCACGACGCGGCCTGCGCACACGTGCAGGCCTCGGCGATGCGCGACGTCGGTGTTCCGTTCGACCTCGTCGTCTCGACGAACGGGGGCTACCCGCTCGATCGCAACCTCTATCAGGCCGTCAAGGGCATGGCGGCGGCCGAGCGGATCGTGCGCGACGAGGGCATCGTGATCATGGCCGCCGCGTGCGAAGACGGGGTGCCCGCTGGCGGTGCCTTCGCCCGCCTGCTGGGGGAGGCGACGACGCCGGCGGAGCTCGTCGGCGCGCAGGGTGGTCCCGAGCTCGACCGGTGGCAGGCCCAGGTGTTGGGACGGGTGCTGGCCCACGCCGAGGTCCAGCTCCGAAGCGACGGCCTCGACGACGGCACCGTGACCGGCGCGTTCCTCACGCCGGTCGCGGACCTCGACGCGGCGGTGGCGGCGGCGCTCGGCCGCCTCGGAGCGCGGGCACGCGTGGCGGTCATCCCCGAGGGGCCGCTCACCGTGGCCACAATTGTGCCGGCAGGCTGAACTGGCGTCTGTACGGCCGCGGTCGCCGTCAGACGCCAGCACCTGACGCAAGCGTCAGGGATAAAGTCCCCCGGTGGCCGACGACCCGCTCTTCGACTTTGCCGTCCCCGAAGATCTGTTGCGGGAGGCGGTGTCGGACATCAAGGATCCCGAGGTCGTCGCCGATCTCGCGGTCATGCCGGGGACGGGGGAGGGCAAGCCTCCTCCCTCCTCGGCATCCTCAAGACCTCCGGCTACGCCCCCCTCGTCCTCCTGACCGCTGCAGCGATGGTCCCGGGGACCTTCGGGAACGGCATCAGTCTCATCGGAAGGAACCTCGAGACGTCGTTCCACATGTCCAATGCGTCGCTCGGCGCGGTGGCCTTCATCGCCCAGGTCTCCCAGCTTCTGTGGGCGGTGCCGCTGGCGCTTTGGGCCGACCGGGGCAGCCGTAAAGTCGTGGCCGCCGTCGCGCTGCTCATCTTCGCCGGTTTCGGCAGCCTCATGGCGTTGTCGCCCAACGTGTGGTGGTTCGCCTTTTTGTACCTGGCGGCGTCGGTTGGCACCGGCGTGAACAACACGGTGCACAACTCCTATCTCTCGGACGCCTACCCGACCGAGGGCCGCGGCCGGATCTTCAGCTGGCACAACCTGTCCGACCCGCTCTCGCAGACAGTCGGCATCTTGATCTTCGGCTACGTCGTGACGGTCGCCCACGACTGGCGCTACGGGCTCCTCGTCGCGCTGGCCGGTATCCCGCTCGGGTTCGCCCTCTTTACCCTGCGCGAGCCCGAGAAGGGGGCCAACGAGAGCAGCCACATCCTCAAGGCGTCGGGGATGGACCTGCACTCCCAGCAGGAGAAGGCGCCCCGTGTCCTGCTGGGCTCGGCGGTGACCAGGCTGTTGCGGGTGCGCTCGCTCTATTACGAGCTGGTGGCCGTCGCCATCTTGGGCTTCGCCGGCACGGGCGCGCCGCTGTTCGGAAATCTGTTCTTCATCGACAAGTTCCACCTCGACGTTGCCAGTCGGAGCGAGGTGTACGCCATCATCGGCCTGGCGGCATTCCTTGGCCTCCCGCTGGCCTACGTGTTCGGCGACCGCTACTTCCGACGGGCTCCGCAGCGCCCCCTGGTCATCGCCGGTATCTGCATCACCGCCTATGGTGGCCTCTTCGTACTGTCTCTCTACGTGCCGCAGCTCTGGCTGTGCGTGACCTTGCAATTCCTCGCGAGTGCCGCAGTTTCGCCGCTGGCCATCTGCATCTTCCTCACCCTGGCGGCCACGGCGCCGCCGGAGATGCGCACCATCTGCTTCGCCATGTTCGGCGTCTACTCCCTCGTCTTCGGTGGGTTCACCGGATCGGTGCTTCTGGGCGCGGTGTCCGATGCCATCGGCGGGCTGCACGGCATCATCGTGTCGCTCACATTGATCTTCCCCGTGTGCGCGGTCGGCGGTTTGCTCCTCGTCATCGGCTCGCGAAGCGTCCGTCGGGATATCACCCTCGTGATCGAGGATGTCATTGAGCGCTACACCGAGGGACGACGGCGTCAAGCGGGAGGCGCCATTCCGGCTCTTCAGATCCACAACCTGGACTTCTTCTACGACACCAACCAGGTGCTCTTCGACGTCAACCTGGAAATTGAAGAAGGCGAGATGGTCGCGCTGCTCGGGACGAACGGCGCCGGCAAGTCGACCCTGTTGCGTGCCGTCTCAGGCTTGTCGCACCCGCACCGGGGCGTGATCCGGGTCTTCGGCATGAATTCGACATACCTCGAGCCCGAGCAGATCATCGACCAGGGTGTCGCGCTCCTTGTGGGCGGCAAGATGACCTTCCCCGGCCTGAGCGTCCGGGACAACCTGCGCATCGGCGGGCACACGCTGCGGAGCGACCGCGCGGCGGCGGCCCGGGCCCACGACGAGGCTCTCGACGCGTTTCCCGAGCTCGCCGCACGGCTCGACCAACCTGCGGGCACGCTCTCCGGCGGTGAGCAGCAGATGCTGGCCCTCGCACGCGTGATGATGACGCAGCCCCGGCTGCTCATGATCGACGAGCTCGCGCTCGGGTTGGCCCCCATGACGGTCGAGCGGCTGATGGGCATGGTGCGCCGCATCAACGACGGCGGCACCACGGTCATCCTCGTCGAGCAGAGCCTCAACCGGGCTCTCAGCCTGGCAGACCGCTGCTTCTTCATGGAGCGCGGACAGATCCGCTTCGACGGGCCCACCTCCGAGCTCATGGGCCGCGACGACCTCCTGCGCCCTGTCTTCCTCGGCACCGCCGCGGCAGGGTTGGGCTAGGCGTCGGTGCTCGCGCTTTCCGCCCCCGACTTCATCCTCGTCCAGGGCCTCTTCTACGGGCTGGGCTACGGGCTGCTCGCGCTCGGGCTGGTGCTGGTGTACCGCACCAACCGCGTGCTCAACTTCGCGCAAGGCCAGATCGGCGTGATCGCGGCGGTGTTCCTGGTCAAACTCACTGCGGACTTCAAGTTCAACTATTGGTTCGCGCTGATCCTCTCGATCGGGCTGGCCGCCTTCGTGGGTGCCCTCTCGGAGCTTCTCCTGCGCCGCCTCTTCACCCGGCCCCGCGTCCTGGTCATGGTGGCCACGATCGGTCTCAGCTACGTCCTGTTGGCACTCACCGCGCTTCCGTTCATCCGGCCCTCGAACCTCTACAAGCCCGTCCCAGTTCCCTTTGATCTGTCCTTCTCGCTCGGGCCGTTCATCATCACACCCACCGAGGTGCTGACGCTGATCGTCGCCCCGATCGTGACCATCGTCTTGGTCCTGGCGGTTCGGTTCACCTCCTGGGGTCTCTCCATGCGTGCGATGTCGGAGAACGCCGACTCGGCACGCCTCTCGGGCGTGTGGATCCGGCGCACGTCGACCCTGACCTGGACGGTTGCCGGCGCGCTCTCGGCCTTCACCGCGATCCTCAATGCCCCGAATCAGACGAGTGCCCTGACGCAAGCGCTCTCTCCCGACCTCTTGCTCTACGCGCTGACCGCCGCGTTGATCGGAGCCATGATCAACCTGACCGTCGCCTTCATCGCGGGGGTGGGCATGGGCGTGTTCCTCGAGATACTGGAGTGGAACGTCCCCTCGCCGGCCAAGCAGCAGCTGATCATCTTCATCGTTGTCATGGCGGTGCTCTTGATCCGGGTCGGCGCGCTGCGTAAGGGAGCCCGGACAGGGGACCGCAGCACCTGGGCGCACGGCGCCGTGACCACCATGCGGGCGGGGGCCGATCAGCTGCGCCGGCGGGTGTCGGTCTCTGGGATGTGGCTGACCGTGATCGTCGCGGCTGTTGTTGCCCTTCGTCCTTTCGGTGGGCAACAACGTGCTGTTCAGCCAAATCTGCATCTACTCGGTCATCGCCCTGTCCCTGACCATGCTCACCGGATGGGCGGGCCAGGTGTCGCTCGGCCAGTTCGGGCTGGTCGCGGTGGGCACGCTGGTCGCGGTCCACCTCGGCACCTCTGTGCCACTGCCGCTCGTGATGCTCTACGGGGGCGCCGTGACCGCGGTCGTCGCCATCCTCGTCGGGCTGCCCGCACTGCGCATGCCCGGGCTGTTCCTTGCCGTGACCACGCTGGCCTTCGCCATCTTCATGCAGAACGCGGTGCTTGGCCACGCCGTGTATCACGGTGCCGGGCATCAACAAGACGCTCTGCACCGGTTTGCCGAACCCGGCGTACACCTTCGTCAACCGGCCGAGCATCTTCGGCATCAGCCTCGCCTCTCAGCGTTCCTTCGCCTGGTTCTCCCTCGCCGTTCTGCTCTTGTCCATCTACATGGTGCGCATCTGGCGGGACAAAGGTGTGGCGCGTCGATTGGTCGCAGTGCGCGACAACGAGCTCACGGCGGCCGCCATGGGCATCCCGATCCTGCGCACGAAGCTGCTCGCCTTCGGGCTGTCGGGGTTCATGGCCGGCTACGCCGGAGTCTGCTTCGCCTTTGCGACCCAGCAGCTGAACAACACAGACATCACCTTCGACCCGACGACATCCTTCGTGATCATCTCCATGGTGGTGATCGGAGGTCTGGGCTCCATCCCCGGCGCCATCTTGGGTGCGCTCTACCTCGAGGGCCTGCCGGCCGTCTTCGGCGCCAACCAGACGATCCAATTCATCACCAGTGGCCTCGGGCTCATCTTGTTCATCTTGTACCTGCCGGGCGGCCTCGCCGAGGTGCTCCACCGCAGCGGCGACCTGGTGACGACGGGGATCCGCACCGCGCACGAGCGCCTTTCCGCACGCCGTGCCGGCCCACCGGTCGCGCTCTTCGGGGACCGTTGGCGACATGGCGCCCTCACTGGTGGGGGACGGTGCGGACAAATGACGTCGGCGACCGTGTCCCCCGCAGCGCAGAAGCCGTCGCGCCACCCGGCCCACCTCGCCGTGGAGAGCCTCAGCGTGCGCTTCGGCGGCATCCACGCCCTCAACGGGGTGTCCTTCGAGGCCGAGCCGGGCGCCATCGTGGGGTTGATCGGGGCCAACGGCTCTGGGAAGACGACCACGCTTGACGTGATCTCGGGCCTCGTCACGCCGCAGGCCGGCACCGTTCGCCTCGATGGCACCGACCTGGCCGAGTACCTGCCTGAGGAGCGGCTCGGAATCGGCATGGTGCGCTCGTTCCAGGACTGCCGCCTGTATCCCGAGCTGACGGTCCTCGACGTGCTGTTGCTCTGCGAGGACGCCCGCCATGAGGTCGGGGTGTTGTCCACCACGCTGCGTCTGCCGTGGGCACGGCGGGCCGAACGACGCAAGCTGCAGGCTGTCGACGAGGTGATCGCCGCCTTCGGCCTGGAACGGTTCCGTCACCACCGCACGGCTGAGCTGTCGACCGGTACCCGCCGCGTGGTCGACTTGGCCTCCATCGTGCTGGCGAAGCCCCGGATGCTCCTGCTCGACGAGCCGACAGCGGGGATCGCACAGCGCGAGGCCGAGGCCTTCATCCCCTTGCTCCAACGCCTGCACCAGGTGGCCGACACCACGATCGTCCTGGTCGAGCACGACGTCCCGCTGGTCTTCGAGCTGTGCTCCACCGTCGTGGTCATGGAACTGGGTCAGGTGGTCGCCGCCGGACCGCCCGAGGTGATCCGCGCTGACCCGAAGGCTCTGGCCGCCTACCTTGGTGCGAGCGACGAGGCCCTGATGGCATCAGGGCCCGTCACGGGGGAAGGCGGACGTACGAGCGGTACGGGCGGTACGAGCGGTGACACGAAGGAACGCACCGAGGGAGGGTGACGATGGAGGCGAGCATGGAGGTTCCCGCGCACCGGGGGGTCTGGCATCCCTGGGCGCCCCTGGGTCGGTCATGGCGGCGTTTTCGCCGCCGGCCCCGCGCCATGCAGGTGCGCACGGCGCTCATCGTGATCGCTATCGTCGTGGGACTGGTGGCGTGGCTGGCCTTCGCGCCCTCGGGCTCGCCGGGTGGAGCGGGGTCGGCCGGCGCGGCTGAGCCCGCGCTGCACTCGAGCAGCACGGCGACGCCGCCGAGCCAGGCGGACACGAGCACGCGCGGGGTGAGCAAGACCGAGATCAACGTCGTGTTCCCGGTCGTCGCTATCAACAGCGAAGCGGGCAAGCTCGGCTTCGCCGAGGACAAGGAGTACAACGAACAGACTGCGGCGATCAACCTCTACGTCAACCAGATCAACAATGCAGGCGGGATCAACGGACGCAAGATCAACCCGATGATCGTGCAGTTCGATCCGACGAACGACGCCAACATGCAGTCGCTCTGCAGCCAGTGGACGCAGGGCAACCCAGCCGTGTTCGCCGTCGTCGACGGCATCGGGACCTGGATAGGGGACAACCAACTCTGCGTGACCCAGCAGGGCCACACCCCGCTGATCAGCGCCTGGTCCACGACGACGAACTGGACCAACCTCGGCTCGCCGTACCTGTGGTGGACCGGCGCCGACATGGCGCCGGTGCTGGCGGCGACCGTGAAGTGGGGACTCAGTTCGGGCCGACTGGGGCACGGCAAGAAGGTCGGCGTGGTGGTATCCGACCAGGCGGCCGACCAGGCCGCGCTCAACGACTTCCTGCTGCCGGACCTGAAGAAGGTTGGCATCACCCCCCAGGTCGACACGGTGGCGGGTAACCCCGACGAGACGTCTGCCACCAACTCGCAGGCGCAGCTCGCCGTCGAGCGGCTCAAGTCCGGCGGCGTCCAATCCGTCTTCCCGTTGCTTCCGGAGAACGCCTTCTTCCCCTACCTCGCCGCCGAGGCGTCGCAGCAATACGTCCCCCAGCTCCTCCTGAGCGACTACCAGTCGACGGTCGAGGTCGCGCTCGGCCTCATCCCGACCCCATATGAGGCCGAGCTCAACGGTCAAGAAGGTGTGACGACGGAGACATTGGGTGGGTTCGACGACAACCGGCCCGAGAGCCAGGGCGGCTACGACCCCGGCGTGCGCTCGTGTTACAACACCTGGCACGCCTATCACCCCAAGCCCATCGCCGGGACCACGAGCTTTTACATCGAGGAGCAGGGACCGATTCAGGCGTGGTGCGGGTCCATCCGCCTCTTCGCCACCGCGGCGAAGGCCGCGGGCCGGACCTGAACCGGCGCACCTTCGCCGAGGCCATGTCCAAGATCACCAATTACCCCGGCACGCTCTCGCCGGTGTGGACCTTCGGGCCCGACAAGTTCTACGGGCCCACGCAGTACCAGGTGGTCAAGATCCACAACAACGTGCCACCGTCCTCGCAGTGCAAGCTCAAGACGAACCACAAGCCGCAGGGCACCTGCTGGGTGACGGTGGAGCCGTTCAAGCCGCTGCCGGCCACGTCGGGCTCGTAGTTCCGGCGATTCACGACGGGACACGTATGACGTTCGTTCTCGGGCGGTGGAGGGTTGCGCGCACCCGGGATGCCCGCCGCCGTCGCTGCTGTCGCCGCCGGCCTGGTAGCCGGGCTGGCCCTGGCGCCCATGGGGCCGGCGGGTGGCTCGGCTTCGGCCGGCGCACGGGAGCCGGCGCTCGATTCGGCCAGCACCGCGACACCGCCGAGCGAGGCCAGCACGTCCACGCGTGGGGTGAGCGCATCCGAGATCAATGTCGTCTTTCCCGTCGTCGCCGTCAACAGCCTGGCCGGCAGGCTCGGCTTCGCCGAAGACAAGGAGTACAACGAGCAGATCCCGGCCATCCACCTCTACGTGAACCAGATCAACGACGCCGGCGGCATCAACGGGCGCAAGATCAATCCGATCATCGTCCCGTTCGACCCGACCAACGACGCCAACATGCAGGCCCTGTGTGCGCAGTGGACGCAGGGCACCCCGCCCGCCTTCGCCGTGGTCGACGGCATCGGGACGTGGACGGGTACGAACCAGCTCTGCGTGACCCAGCAGGGCCACACACCGCTGATCAGCGCCTCGTCGGCCGTGACCGATTGGACCAACCTCGGCTCACCGTATCTGTGGTGGACGGGCCCTGACATGGCGCCGGTGCTGGCCGCGCTGGTCCAGTGGGGTCAGAGCTCGGGTCGCCTTGGCGGGGGCAAGAAGGTCGGGGTGGTCGTCTCGGACCAGGCGGCCGATCAAGCCGCGCTCGACGACTACCTGATCCCCGACCTCAAGAAGGCCCACATCGCGGCCACGGTCGAGACGGTGGCAGGCAACCCCGACGAGTCGGCGACGACCAACTCGGACGCTCAGCTGGCTGTGGAGCGGTTCAAAGCGGCCGGCGTGCAATCGGTGATCCCGCTCCTGCCCGAGAACGCCTTCTTCCCGTATCTCGCGTCGGAGACCTCGCAGCAGTACTTCCCGAGCCTGCTGCTGAGCGACTACCAGGAGACGATCGAGGTTGCCCTCGGCCTGATCCCCCAGCCCTACAACCAGGCGCTCAACGGCCAGGAGGGCGTGACGACGGAGACCCTGGGAGGGATCGACGACAACCGCCCCGAGGGCCAAGGAGGCTACGACCCCGGCGTGCGCGCGTGTTACACCACCTGGCACGCGTATCACCCCAAGCCGATCGCGGGCACGGCGTACTTCTACCTCGAGGAGCAGGGCCCGATTGAGGCATGGTGCGGCGCCATCCATCTCTTCGCGACCGCGGCCAAAGACGCCGGCAGGGACTTGAATCGGCGCACGTTCGTCGAGGCCATGTCCAAGATCACCGACTTCCCCGGCACCATGTCACCTAACTGGAGCTTCGGGTCCGCCAAGTTCTACGGCCCGGTCGAGTACGAGGTGGTCAAGGTGCACACGAACGTGCCGCCGTCGTCGCAGTGCAAGGTCCCCAAGTCCGGCAAGCTCGTCGGCACGTGCTGGGTGACGGTCCAGCCCTATAAACCGCTGCCGGGACTGCCTTCCGGCTCCTGATCGCTGGGAGCGTCGGCCGCATCGCCGCCGCGGTCAGGCGACGGCGGTCGGGGTCGGCGGCCTGCCCGCAATGATGTCCTCGAAGCGCGTCGAGCGCGGCGGTGAGCTCGGGATGCGTGAGGATGTAGAAGGTATTCGTCCGCACCGCGTCGATCACCCGGTCGGCCACCGCCTCGGCGCGGATGCCGCTGTCCACCATGTCCTGCACCGCGGCGCGCAGCTCGGCCGCGCCGGCGACCTCGCGGTCGACAGCCCAGGCCGGACGGTTGCGCTCCGACTCCGCGATGCGTGTCTGCACGAAGCCGGGGCACAGGACCGACACCCCGACGGGTGCGCCGACCGCCTGCAGATCCTTGAAGAGGGTCTCGGAGATGGCGACCACCGCTTGCTTGGTCGCGTTGTAAGGACCCAGGAACGCGGCGGTGATGAGACCGGCGATGGACGCCGTGTTCACAATGTGACCTTCGCCTTGCTCAATCAAGAGGGGCACGAAGGTGGCCACGCCGTGGACGACGCCCCAGAGGTTCACGCCGAGGATCCAGCGCCAGTCCTCTTCCGTTACCTCCCAGATCGGGCCGCCCAGCCCGATTCCTGCGTTGTTGTGCACCAGGTGCACGGCGCCGAACCGGTCGAGCGCCGAGTCGCGCAGCGCCCGGACGGACGCGGCGTCCGACACGTCGGTGACCACCCCCATCGCCTCGCCCCCCTGGTGCGCGAGCTCGTTCTCGACGTCCTTCAGCGGGCCTTCCTCGATGTCGGCCAGGACGATCCGCATGCCTTCGGCCGCCGCGCGGTGCGCGACTGCCTTGCCGATGCCGCTGGCACCGCCCGTGATGACCGCGACCTTCCCCTGCAGGTCCTCCATCGAGGCCTCCTTCTTCGTCCTGCCGTCTCGTCGAGGAGTCAAGCACGGCAAGGGGGACCCGGCCAGTGTTTCGTCGAGCCGCTCCGGCGGGCTGCCGACTGTTCAGTGCCCGTCCGACCGCCAGAAACCAGTCCCCGGCGGTCCCGCCTCGACGCCGCGCGAGCACGTCGTCGGCGCACTGCAGCGCCGTCAGGACTGAGGTGTCGACCTCGAGGTCGTACGCGTGCCCGGCGTGCACCAGGTGCTGCCAGCGCTCCACCGCGTGCACCAGATCAGGCTCGGCGGTGGCCTGATCCTGACCCCACGTCGTGGCGCGGCGCTGCCAGAGCACGTCGAGCGGACAGTGCACGCCGACGAAGAGCACCGGGAGACCCTCGAGGCGCCGCGCGGCGTCTTGCTGAATGTGGAGCGGCACGGTGTAGGACTCGTGGAGGCCGATGTCGACGGCCACGTTGTCGCCTCGCCGAGCGAAGGCAGCGACGGAATCGAAGAGCTCGGCATAGAGAGTGACGACGTGCGCTTCGAGGTCGGGTCGCTCGCCGCCTGGCCGCAGTCCGACGCCCGGCAACGATGCCGCGGCGGTGTCCCGCACCGAGGCGTCGACTCCATGGTTGATCCAAGAACCGGGCTGCTTTGTCTGCATGGCCCGGGCGATCGACGACTTCCCCGATCGCGGCGCTCCGTTCAGGATCACGATGCGTCCGACGCGGGGCTCAGCAGGCACAAAAACAAAGTCCGGTGGCAGTGAGTGATTGTTTAAACGTTGTGCACGGTCCAGCCGACAACTCTAGTGGCGAAACCGCCGTTGGATGGGGTGCATCCGACCGGTGGGGCTGATCGACAGATGCGGTTGTTCGAAGGGACCGAGGCATGGTTACCGAAGAAGAGTGGATTGACGAATTAGAGAAGTCCAACCGGATGCGCATCATCCTCCCGATCGCGGGTCTGCTCGTGATGGGTCTGTTGGTCGTTCCGGCGCTGGCGGTGGGAGACGCCGTGGCTTCGGGGCTTCTTCGCTATCTGGCGACCATCGGTGCGCTCTTGGCCCTTTTGATCCCACTGGTCGTGCTCCTGGTCGGGTTGAGTGACCGCCAAGCGAGGGTTGGGAACGACAAGCTCAAGGCGCTCACGGCAGAGCTGACCGAAGCCATCGATGTCGGCGACCGCGAGGCCGCCATCCGAGACGCCCAGGCGCGACGCCAGCGCTTCGAGAGCAGACTCGCGAACGCGTTGGACATGGCAGAGGGCGAGCCCGAGGTCATCGACGTCATCGAGCGGTCCTTCGCGGCGGTGCTGCCCGATGCTCCCGCCGAGTTGCTGCTCGCCGACAACAGCCACGCCCACTTGCTTCGCATGGCCGGCGTGGGTCCCGAGGGAAAGCCGCCGTGCTGCAACGTCGACTCACCCGACCGCTGCCCGGCTGCTCGTCGGGCCCAGATTCAGGTCTTCTCCGACAGCGATGCCCTCGACGCGTGCCCAAAGCTGCGTAACCGCCCCGAGGGTCGGCTCTCCGCCATCTGCGTGCCGGTGTCGATCATGGGTCGCACTGTCGGCGTGATCCATGCCACCGGCGAGGCCGGGGAGGAGGTCGAGGACACCAGGATGCAGGATCTGACGACGCTGGCCAAGCTCGCCGGCGCCCGCATCGGCCTGCTCCGGGTCATGGCCGAGACGCAGCTCCAAGCGTCGACCGACACGCTCACGGGGCTGCTGAACCGGCGATCGTTCTCCGAACAGGTCGCCACCATCCCCCAACACATGCAGCCGATCGCGATGGCGATGGCCGACCTCGACCACTTCAAGGCGCTGAACGACACCTATGGGCACGAGACGGGCGACCGTGCGCTGCGATTGTTCGCCCGGGTCCTGCGGGACTCGCTCCGCACGAGCGACGTCGTGTCGCGTTATGGCGGCGAGGAGTTCGCCATCGCGTTTCCTGACTGCTCGGCCGTCGACGCGATGCGGGCACTCGACAGCAGTCCGGGCGCAGCTCGACGCGGCCATCACCGTCGGGGGTCTGCCCAAGTTCACCGCCAGTTTCGGCATCACCGACGCCGAGTCAGGCGAAGACCTGGCGGCCGCGCTGCGGTCGGGCCGACGACGCGCTGCTGACAGCCAAGCGCCAGGGGAGAGACCGGGTCATCTTGCACGATGCCCTCGTCCATGCCGTCACGATGAACGACAACGGCAACGACGTCTTTGCCACCGGCAACGGCTCGTCGATGGACCCGGTCGACTCGGATCTGACGAGATCCCGCACCTACGAGTTCGACGTCAGCGAGGACTGACCACCCCGACAGGTCACGCCGGTCTCGGGTGACGCGGCGACTAGAGCAGCGAGAACGTCCCGGCTTCGACCAGCACGAGTATCCCGATGCAGCACAGCAGCACGGGGACGGCCACCGTGCCGAGGTGGGCCATGGCCGATCGGGCCCGTGGGTGGCGCCCGCCCCAGAGCACCAGAGCCGTGACCGCCGCCTCGCCGACGACGAAGACGGCAGCAATCGCGCCCAGCCGGGTGCCGCCGCCGACCCTGAACAGGGGGATGTAGACCGCCAGGTTGTCGCCGCCGGCAGCGATGGTGACCAGCGCGGCGGCCGTCAGGCTCCGTCCCACGGCGCGTTGCGCCACGGGCTCACGTGGTCTCCATCGTGAGCGGGCTGCTCCGGGCGGTGGCCCGGACGCCTCGCCCGAACCCGGGTGGGCGCGACGAAGCCCGACGAGGCCGCGCGCACCGATGGCCAGCGGCACCAGTCCGAGCAGTCCCACGACTGCCGAGGAGAACTCGAACAGGAGGACTGCCGCCGCCCCAGCTGCGGCGACGAGCACGCAGAACCCCAGCACCTGTCCTGCCGCGATGCGATGCGCGCGCTCGAGCGGTGCGCCGGCCGCCATGGCAGTGGTCACGACGCAGTTGTCGACGTTGGTCCCGACGAACGCCGCAGCCGCGATGCCGAGGTCGGCCGCCAGGCCGGCCGTTGCCACGAGGGGAAGGAGGCTCAGCCGCCAGGCAGCGGCATGGCCGGCCCGAAGGGCTTGTCACCCCGCAGGGTCACCCGGTGGGCGAAACGGGCGGCGGTGCCGTAGTCGTCGAGCGCATAGTGCAGCGTGGCTCGGTTGTCCCAGAAGGCGACCGAACCGGCACGCCAGCTGAATCGGCACGTGTACTCCGGCTTGATGCAGTGGTTGTAGAGCATTTCGAGGACCGCGTTGCTCTCGTTGTCCGACAGCCCGAAGATCGTCCGGGTGAACTGGCGGTTGACGAAGAGACCGTTGCGCCCGGTCTCTGGGTGCGTCCGCACGACGGGGTGCAGGGCCGGCAGCAGCTTCTCTCGCCACGTGCCGTCCCACTCGTAGCCCCCGCGTGCTTCCACGTCGGCCGCGAACCACGGGTCGTGATGGATCGCGATCAGCTTGTCGCACATGTCGCGCACGGCGGGTGCGAGACCGTCATAGGCATCCTGGAGGCTGGCCCACATGGTGTCACCGCCGACCTCGGGGGCCTCGAGCATGTAGAGGATCGAACCCATCGCCGGCGTCTCGAGGAACGTGACGTCGGTGTGCCACCAGCTGGCGCGGTCGACCTTCCCGTCTATGGCGAGCACCTCGGGGCTCTCGTCGATGGAGGGGAGGACCGGGTGCGCCTCGGTGACCGTACCGAAGTGGCGGGCGAACTCAGCCTGCTGCTGGGCAGACAGCGACTGGTCCCGGAAGAAGATGACGTGGTGGGTGTTGAGCGCGTCGCGGATCGCTCTGACGACGTCGGACGACAACGGGGCCGAAATGTCCACGCCGGCGATCTCGGCGCCGATGGTGGGCGCGATGGGGTGCACACTGACTGAGGTGGCGAGGGTCACGGGTCAATACTGCCCGAGCCCGGAGCGGGGCTCAATTAGAGGTCTCCGACCGGTCGTCGCAGTGGCCGGGCGAGGTGCGCGGGCGCAGCCAGCTGTATCTGCCTCCTCTGCCACACGAAGTAGATGATTCCCTCGCAGTCGGGCTCAGTTCCCAAGGGGTGAAAGCCTGCCCCCGCCAGCGTTCGCACCGAGGCGACGTTGTCGGGTTCGACTCCAGCCCCGAACAACGTGATCTCGTCGAGTTCGGGCTGCGCGACCAACCTGGTGATCATGGCGTTGGCGTAGCCGCACCCGCGGCGAGCCGGATCAACGACGAACGCGATGGCGGCCGACGGCTCGTCGATGGTCATGACGACTCCTCGTCCCTGCGGTCCGTCGTCCCATGTCGTCCACCGATCGAACGTGCCGCAGTCGACGTAGCCCACCGGGTCATCGCCCTCCCAGGCCAGCCAGCGAAAGCGACCGGTCTCGGTTGCCCGCGGAATTCACCGAGTGCCCGATCTGCCAGATCGAGCATGAGACGGGGCCAGTCGGGGCCGCCGAGCCACCGCTGCGTCTCGACGTCGCGGAACCAAGGTTCGACGACGCGAAGATCCTCGCGTGCAAAGTGCCGGAGTTCGAGGTGAGTCACGGGTGTCCCCGGCGTCAGGATAGGGCCAGCACCCGCCTACATTGGCCGAGCGCCGTCCGCCCGCCGTGCGGACCCAGAGAAGGGGCACCATGAGCGAACACACGGGGGACACCGCCGACCTCGCAGGGCTGATCCTCACTCCGCCGGCCAGAAACTATTCACCCTGGTACCAGTGGATGGTTCGCCTGGCCGCCACCACGCACGAGGATCCATTACCCGAAGCAGACCCCGCCGCCATTCCGGCGTGGCTGGAACGCCGGCGCCGCCGGCTACACGAGCTCCTCGGCCCCGAGCCCACGCCTGTTCCGCCGCACGTCGAGACGCTTGAGTCCGTCGAGTGCGACGGGTACCGGCGGGACAAGATCGTGTTCGACACCGAGGACACCATGTCGGTGCCGGCGTATCTGCTTGTCCCGCACTCGCGCATCGACGCCGCACCCGGTGCGGCTGTCCTGGCCTGCCACGGGCATGGTCCGGGCAAGTCGCAGGTCGTCGGGTTGGAGCACACCGACATGCCCAACGCCGACTACGCACTGCAACTGGCTCGCCACGGCTACGTCGTCCTCGCACCAGACCTGCGCTGCTTCGGTGAACGCCTGGACTGGAACCCCGACGACCACTACGCGTGCGATACGAACTTGGTCCACGCCGCGATGGCAGGTTGGAACCCGCTGGCCCAGAACATCTGGGACCTGCAGCGCTCCCTCGACGTCTTGTCCGAGCACCCGTTGGTCGACCCGGCGCGGCTCGGCATGGTCGGCATCTCCTACGGCGGGACGGTCACGCTCTTCACTGCTGCGACCGATGCGCGCGTCGCCGCCTGCGTGGTGAGCGGTTACTTCTCCTCCTGGGCGGTGAGCCATCGGATGCCCTGGAACATGTGTGGATCCCAGATCATGTTCGGCATGCTGGGACGGCTCGAGCATGAGGACCTGGGCGCGCTCGTGGCACCTCGGCCCATGCTGATTGAGACGGGGACCGACGACGATCTGTTTCCTGTCGCCGCCGCCAGCGAGTCGGTTCGCCGAGTCCGTGTGGTCTACGACCAGCTTGGTGCGTCCGACCACCTCGAGCACGACATCTTCGCCGGCGGGCACCAATGGCACGGCGTAGAGGCCCTGCCCTTCCTCGACCGCTGGCTCGGCCACCAGGCGAGCTGACGCCGCCTGACGCCGCCTGACGTGGGCTGACCCCGGCCAGCCTGACGCGGAGCGTCAGTCCACGCCGCCACCACGCGCGGCGCGCGCCGCGGCGGCGTGGCGCAGAACCTGGTCGAGCGCGTCGCCGGAGCCCCCCGATCGGGCTGACACCGGTTCGGCGAGCTCGGGATCCGTCGACTCGTCGCGCCCGGGCGCCTCGAAGGGCTCGTTCGGCGTGTCCGCCGCCCCCTCGTGGTGCTCTCCGGCGGCGCCGTGCAGCCACTACCGCCCTCGCGTTCCGCCTCGCTCACGCCGCACCGTGACGACACCCCCAGATCCATCAGCCAATGTACGGATCTGCCATTGCCCCGCCGTTGCCCGAGGGGTTCGGTGTGGTTGCCGTTCGCTCAGTCGGGCAGCAGCCGCGCTGATTCGGGCTCGAGGTGGATGGTGGTGTGCGCGACGGTGCGGAGCGCCGACGCCGGGCAGGAGGTCGAGACCGGTCCGGTCAGCGCCGCGAGGACTGGTTCGGCCTTGCGCGCCTCGGGGACGATGGCCAAGACCCGGCTCGCCCGCAGGAGCGCCGGAATGGTGACCGTGATGGCGTGGGTCGGCACGTCGGCCATGCCGGCGAAGTGCCCCTCGTTGACCTGTTGCAGTCGACAGGCTCTGTCGAGCTCGACCACCTTGACGTCCAGCGGATCGTCGAAGTCGGCCACGGGTGGGTCGTTGAAGGCCAGGTGCCCGTTCTCGCCGATCCCGAGGCAGCACAGGTCGAGGGGTTGATCCTGGAGCAGCTCGCGCGTAGCGACGGCACTCCTCCTCGGGATCGCCCAGGCCTTGGACGTAATACGCCAGCTCGGGGTGCGCCGGGTCCACGATGCGCTCGCGGATCCAGCGCTGGAATCCGGCGGGGTGATCCGGGCCGACGCCCACGTACTCGTCCATGTGGAAGACGATGGTCTCGGACCACGGGACACCGTCGGTCTCCTTCACCAGGGTGTGCACGAAGGCCAGCTGCGAGTTGCCGGTGGCGAACATGGCGTGGGCCACGCCGCGGGCGTCCACGGCCGCCTGCATCACCGCGAGCGCCTCGTCTGCTGCGGCTCGGGCCATGGCGGATACGTCCTCGTGGACATGGACGGTCGCGCCGTCCGACGGTTTTGGTCCCGGGTCGCACCGATGCAGCATGCCAGGCGCGGCTCGGCCAGACTTGCGTCGTGCGCCAGGTGGAAATTCCGCAGCCGGCCCAGATGGAGGCGGCATGGAAGGCAGTACGCCGGCACCTGGCCGTCACCCCCGTCGCGGCAGCGCCACAGCTGGGACCCGCTCTGTCAGCGAAGCTCGAGACGCTCCAGCCGACTGGTTCGTTCAAGGTTCGTGGCGGCCTCGCGGCCGTCGCCGCGACCCTCGAGGCAGAACCCGGTCGGGCCGTGGTCGCGTCCTCGGCCGGCAACCACGGCCTTGGCCTCGCGTACGCGGCATCGAAGCTCGGAGCCCGCGTCACCGTGGTGGTGCCCACGGGCGCCTCGGCGGCCAAGGTGGCCGCGCTGCAGCAGTTCGATGTGCGCCTCGTCCTGCACGGCGACGGCTATCGCGAGGCCGAGCGGCACGCCCTCACGCTCGCCGAGGTGGACGGAAGCCGCTACGTGTCGCCGTACAACGATTCCGACGTCATCGCGGGACAGGCGACCCTGGCACGCGAGTTGGCCGAGCAGGTGCCCAACCTCGGCACCGTGGTGGTCCCCTGCGGCGGCGGCGGACTGCTGGCTGGTGTGACCCTGGGCCTCGAAGGGAGCGGTGTCCGCATCGTCGGTGTGGAGTCAGAGGCGTCGCCTTCGATGAGCACCGCCCTCGCAGCAGGCGCCATCGTGGAGATCGACGTCGAGCCCACGGTTGCCGACGGTCTGGCCGGCAACCTCGAGCCGGGCGCGGTGACCGTGGGCATTGCTCTGAGCCACGGTGTCGAGGTACGGACCGTGAGCGAGGCCGACATCCGTTCGGCGATGGCCTTCTCGGCCACCAAGATGGGCCTCGTCCTCGAAGGCGCGGGTGCCGTCGGCGTGGCTGCACTGCGCGCCGGAGTCATCAACGCCGACCCCACGAGGGAAACCGTGGTGCTGCTGACCGGGCGTAACGTCGCGCCAAAGCTTCTTTCGGAGGTGCTCCATTCCTGACGTCGAAGCCAACGGAGCCGTGCTGAGTTACGACGTCACGGGGGAGGGGGAGCCACTGCTCCTCATCGCAGGGTGTGGCCAGCCGGCTGTGGCGTGGCATGTGTCCCTGGTCCCGCCGCTGGTGGCAGCGGGCTACGCCGTGGCGACCTACGACAACCGCGGCGTGGCGCCGTCGTCCTCGCCGCCCGGCCCCTACAGCGTCGACGAGATGACAGCCGACGCCGTGACCCTCCTGGACCACCTCGGCTGGGACGAGCCCGTCTGCGTCGCCGGCCACTCCATGGGCGGCTGGATCGCCGAGACCCTCGTACTCGACCATCCCGACCGCGTCCGGGCCGCCGCCCTCATGGGCAGCGCCAACAGGCCCACCACGTGGGAGGTCGCAATCACCACCGTTGAGCGCGACCTCGCCCGCCTCGACTACGACCTGCCGCCGCTCTTCTACGCCACCGAGACGCTGCGCTACTTGCCGATCGCCGACCTGCAGGACTCCGAGACGGTGGGCGCCTGGCTGTCCATGATCGGCGACCTGCCGCCATGGCCCAACCCGGGCCGTCTCGGGCAGTACGAGGCCGCGTTGGCCTGGTCGACCGATCCCGCCCGCACCACCAGGTGGCCAGAGGTACGCGTCCCCTGCCTCGTGGTCGCCTTCGAGCACGATGTGGACTCGCCACCGCGCTACGCGCGCGAGGCAGCCGCCGCCATCCCGGGTTGTGACTACCGCGAGGTCGCTACGGCAGGGCACCTCGGGATCATGACCCACGTCGGCGACGTCGTTCGGCACCTCGACGAGTTCTTCACCCGCTTCACGTCGTCGTCCTGAGTGGGCGCGCGGACCCTCGGCGCTGTACGAGACGGCCGCGTGGTCGCGCCCGGGCGAGGGCCGCTCAGGTCTTCGGTCGAGGCGTCTCCCAGTCGATGGTGACGCCCTCCGCCTCCTTGGGATGGCGTTGCAGCCATTGCCGGGCGAAGGGGCACCACGGCACGATGGTCAAACCCTCCGCCGCGGCACGCCGCACTGCCGCCCGCACCAGCTGCCCGCCGACGCCGCGCCCCTCCCAGGCATCGGGCACCTCGGTGTGGATCAGGACGAGGCGCGGGCCGTTGACGTGGTACTCCAGTTCGGCCGCGCCGCCGCTGCCGCGCACGACGAAGCGGCTCTCGGCTGGGACGTCATCGACCTCAATGCCATCGGCTGGGCTGGACATGGGGCGTCCTCCGGAACGAGCGGTCGGGGTGCGTGCAGTGGGCGCCACCCTAAGGGGGTAGAAGGAGGAGATGAGCGGTCCCGTCGCCACCGATGACGCCACGCCGGCTGCCGAAAGGTCGCCCGGAGCGACCGGACCCGTGGTGGAGCTGGCCCCGGCACGCTCGACCCGGGTCGGCGCGCTGCCGGTGCGGCGCCTCCTGCCGCAGCGGCCACGCCGCACGGTGGGGTCATGGTGTTTTGCCGACCATGCGGGGCCGCTCAGCGAGACCCGGGCGGGCGAGTTCGGTATCGGGCCTCACCCCCACATGGGCTTGCAGACCGTGACCTGGCTGCTCGACGGCGAGCTGTTGCACCTCGACAGTCTCGGTTCCGAGCAGCCGATCCGGCCTGGGCAGCTGAACCTCATGACGGCGGGACACGGGGTCGCCCACGCAGAGGAGGATCCCGGCCCGCGCGCGCGACTGCACGCGGTGCAGCTGTGGGTCGCCCAACCCGAACGGACGCGCCACGGTCCAGCCGCCTTCGAGCACCACGCCGCGCTGCCACAGGCCGAGCTGGGAGGCGTGACGGTCACCGTGCTGGTAGGGGAGGTGGCCGGTGCCGCGTCGCCGGCACGCCGTGACAGCGACCACGTGGGTGCCGAGCTGGCACTGCGGCCACCGGGTGCGGTGCTGCCGGTGCGACCCGATCATGAGCACGCCCTGATCGTCCTCGAGGGCGCGGTGCGCGTCGGCGGGTCCGAGGGCCCGGTGGTGGAGCCCGGCGTACTGGCCTACGTGGGTCTGGGTCGTGACGAGTGCGCGCTCGGCGTCGATGCACCGGCCCGGGCGCTCCTGCTCGGTGGCGTCCCGTTCCCCGAGCCGGTCCTCATGTGGTGGAACTTCGTCGCGCGCGACCGAGACGAGGTCTCCGAGGCGCGTCGGCAGTGGGCCGCGGACGACGGGCGCTTCGGCACCGTCCGCTCCACACTCGAACGGATTGAGGTCGGCTCGCCGCCCTGGGAGTGAAGGGTGCTCGAACCGGTGCCCTACCACTCCCCCCAGCCGGGCGGGCTCACCGTGCCGGTGATGCCGCGGGGGTCGACGGGCGCCCGCGTCGCACCCGCCTCGTAGACGGCGAAGCACAGGCGCAGCACATCGGTGGCCTCTGCGGCCGTCATGGCTGCGTTGGTGCCCTCAATGAGCGAGGTCACGAAGTGCTGCGACGAGCGCACGAAGCCTGCACCCCAGTCGGCGTCGACGTCGGTGAACTCCGTCGTCTTTCGCTCTTGGGTCGTGCCGGTGAAGAGCATGACCGGGGCAAGATCGAGCATTTCGCCCGTGGCCCGGGTGACCCAGAGCTGCCCCTCGTCACCGGTGATCTCGAAGAATTCGTCAGCACCGTAGTAAGAGGAGCGCATGTAGAAGTTCGGCGAGTACTGCACCTCCATCGTGCCGAGCACCTCGGGGTCCTCATACTCGAAGAGGACGGCGCACGGCTCGAAGAACAGGTCGCGCCGTCGCACGACCGCCTGGACGGAGGTGATGTCGAGGTCGAGGAGCCACAGCGCCATGGCGTACTTGTGCACCATGTCGTCGAAGAGGTGCCCGCCGGGGCTGCGCTTGTCGAGACGCCAGCCGTACCCCTCGGGCCGCAGCGCCGCCTGGAAGGCGGAGTCGGTTTGGCCGACCAGGGTGCGGATGCGCAGGGAGGTGGGCTTGCCGATGGCGCCGTCGGCCACCAGGCGCTTGGCGAGTTCGAGCGGCGGGTAGTGCACGAAGCATTCGCTGACGCGGAGTGTCTTGCCTGACCGTTCGGCCGCCGCCTGCATCTCGAGCGCGTCTTCGACGGAGTTGGCGACGGGCTTCTGGACCGAGACATGCTTGCCGGCGTCGAGCGCCGCGATGACGTGGTCGTGGTGAAGGTGGGTGGGCGTCAGGATCTCGAGGGCGTCGATGGAGTCGTCCGCCAGCATGTCGGCGAGGTCCGGGTAGAACGACTCGGCGCCCCACTCCTTGGCGGCCTGGCGCCCGACCTCCTCGTCGGTGTCGCAGACCGCGACGACCTCGCAGCGGGGGTCTGCGAGGTACCCCCGCACGTTCATCACCGCGATGTTCCCGGCGCCCAGCACGCCCAGACGGACCTTCTCCATTGACATCCTCGCTTTCGCCGGCTGCGCCACCTACGCGCCGGACCCGAATGCCCCACCGTCCCGGGCTTTGGAGATCTGATTGTCGTCATAGCCGAGCACCGAGCGCAAGACGTCCTCGGTGTGCTGTCCGACGGTCGGCGCCTTGGCGGGCGGTGGGAGCTCCTCGCCCACGAAGTGCAGGGGGGTGAAGAGCTGATCCGCGCCCATGTCCGACGCGGGGAGGAGCGGAAAGCGGTCGGCGAACTGGGGATCGTCGAGCAGTGTCCGCGGCGTATTGACGGGCGCGAGAGGCGTGTTCACCTGACCGCCGAAGTCGAGCCACTCCTGTGCCGTCTTAGTGCTGAAGATGGCGCGCAGCTCGCGCTGAAGCTCGCGGTTGCCGTGCGCGTGGTCGGCGTACTTGGATCCCGGCCACCGCTCGAAGAGGTCCATGCGGTCGACGCCCTCGCAGAAGTTCTTCCAGAAGGCCTGTTCCGAGGCCATGAAGAGGACGTGGCGTCCATCGGCCGTCTCGTAGACCTGGTAGCGCACGCCTTCGACCATCCCGGCCGTACCCGGGGCGCGACGCTCGTAATTGTCGGCCTTGTTCCCGGTCACCTCGGACTGGGGCCGCTCGTAGGCGCGCCAGGTCTCAGAGCGGTACCAGTCGATGGCCGCGGCCGCGTCGGACTGAGCCAAGTCGATGGAGGAGCCTTCGCCGGTTCCACGGGCACGAATGACAGCGGCCAAGATGCCGAGCGCGCCGAAGAGGGGTCCGGCGTTGATCCCGATGGAGACGTGCTCGGGGATGTACGCGAAGCCCTCGTCGTCGGTGGCGACGTTCACGATCCCGGCCCATGTGTCGTAGGCCACGCCGTGGCTCGGATAGTCGCGGTACGGGCCTGTCATGCCGTAGCCCGAGATGCTGCAGAAGACGATCTTGGGATTGAGGACCCGCAGGTCGTCGTATCCCACGCCGCGGCGGGCCAGCGCACCCGGCCGCATCGCCTCCACGACGACGTCTGCATCCGAGGCAAGTTCCTTGAAGATGGCCACGCCGGCCTCGGTGCGCAGGTCGAGGACGAGCGAGCGCTTGCCCCGGTTCAGGTGCAGATGCATGAGCGAGGTGCCCTCCACGATGGGCCAGGTCATCTCGCGGATGTAGTCGCCGGCCGGGGGCTCAACCTTGATCACATCCGCGCCCAAGTCCACCAACGCCGTGGTGATGGCAGCCGGCCCGAGCGCGGAGCACTCGATGATCCTCATGCCGTGCAGCGGTGGCGTCGTCGCCATCGGGCCTCCTCGGACATCCCTCGGTCTCGTCGGACCTCCTGGGACGGTTCTGTCGTCGAAGGCCGGATCGTACTCACCGCAGCGTCAGGCACGGTCCCCGGAAGACGTGTCGCCGCCGGCAGAGGTGTCGCCGCCAGGGGCGCCGCGGCCACGGGCACCGTCGACCGGTCCTGGCCATACTGGGGTGGTGGAGCCCGACGCCGCCACCGACATCCTCGACGAGGCCCTGACCGTCTTCGCCGCCACCGCGCCCACCTACGGGCCGCTGGGCCTGGCCAATCACGGGCCCATGGCCGCCGAGGCACTGGCGCATCTGGGCCGGCACGACGCCATCGCGGAATGGGCGGCGCGCTACGCCAAGCGTCTCGACGCGGCGCCGCCTCCGGCGCGTCGCCCGCTGGCCGAACCCGAATGGCAAGACGCGCTCGGGCAGGGGTCGCGCTACCCCGACTGGCTCGCCCTCTTCGAGCGCGAGGTGGCGGACCGCCCCGCGGCCGCTGTCGCGGGGGAGTGGGCACCGCGCCTGTTGCCCGGCACGATCGGCGCCGCCACGCACGGCCTCATCCGCACCGGCCATGCGGTGCGCGCCCTCGGGGCGGCCGACACACCGCCACGCCGCGTCGAGGTCGCCAGCGCGCTGGCGTTCTGGGCCTCGTGCTACCAGGAGCTGCCCGGCCCGCCGCTCCTCATCGGGCGCGAAGGCGTGGCAGAAGCCCTCGCCGACTTGCCCTACCTTCCCGAGGACGCGCCCGCCGCGGTGCTCATCAGCGACCGTGTGGCCGCCGTCACCGACATCGCCGACGAGTTCGAACAGGCGGTGGCGTCCCTCGGTTGGACCACCAGCGCGGTCGAGCTGCTCGACCAACTCGCCGCCGGCGGCGCGGCTGCGTACCTGCGCAACGCGAACGCGGGCGGTGCCATCGGCCTCCTCCACTCGGTGACCTCGCCGCTCGCGTGCGAGCTCGTTCTGCCGTGGCTTGCCGACGAGGACCGGGCCGCCGCCCTGGGCTACGCCTGGCAAGCCGCAGCGGCCTTGCACGTTGCCTACGACACAGACCGGGTCACATCGGTGCCGCAGCAGCCAGCACCCACGCCCGACGACCTCGTCGATCGCGCCCTGGCCTCAGGCGACGAGCACGCGATCAAGCTGTGCGAGGCCGCGTTGCGGGCCTTCGGGCGTTGCGGCGATCCCGCGCTGCTCCTGGCCGCAGCCGACGCCTCCGCTCGCTTCTGAGCGGCGAACCTGACCTCCGCCTGGGCGCCGAGCGCTCCACCAGGCACGTCGCTAGCCTCGGCCACCATGGACTACCGCACGCTCGGCCGAACCGGCATCAAGGTCAGCCCCCTCTGCCTGGGGGCGATGATGTTCGGGTCCTTCGGCAACACCGATCACGACGACTGCATCCGCATCATCCACGCCGCGCTTGACGCCGGCATCAACTTCGTCGACACCGCCGACGTCTACTCCTTCGGAGAGTCCGAGGAGATCGTCGGCAAGGCGCTCTCGCAGACCAAGCGCCATCGCATGGTGCTGGCAACCAAGGTGCACGGGCAGATGGGCCAAGACCCCAACGCGCAGGGGAACTCGCGCCGCTGGGTCATGACCGAGTGCGAGAACAGCCTGCGCCGACTCGGCGTGGACTACATCGACATCTACCAGATCCACCGCCCCTCGCCCGAGACCGACATCGACGAGACCCTCGGTGCGCTGACCGATCTGGTGCGGATGGGCAAGATCCGCTACTTCGGCAGCTCCACCTTCCCGGCTCACGAGATCGTCGAGGCCCAGTGGGTGGCCGAGCGCCGCGCTCGCGAGCGTTTCGTCACCGAACAGCCGCCGTACTCCATCCTCGTGCGCAGCATTGAGAAGGACGTCCTGCCGACGTGCCAGAAGTACGGCATGGGCGTGCTCTCGTGGAGCCCGCTGGCCGGCGGGTGGCTCTCGGGCGCCTTCGGGACGGGCCAGGTGAACACCAGCCGCCGGGCCGGCTTCCTGCCTCACCACTACGACATGGAGGTCCCCGGCAACCGGGCCAAGCTCGAGGCGGTCGACCAGCTGATTGCGCTGGCCGACCAGGCGGGGCTTTCGCTCATTGCCCTGGCGCTCGCCTTCGTGACCGAGCATCCCGGCGTCACCTGCCCCATCATCGGGCCGCGCACGATGGAGCACCTCGAGTCGCAACTGCCCGCGCTCGAGCTGCGTCTGAGCCCCGACGTGCTCGACCGCATCGACGAGATCGTCCCGCCGGGCACCGACCTCAACGCCACCGACGTCGGCTGGGTGCCGGCCGCGATCGCCGATGCATCACTGCGTCGCCGCCCTCGCTAACTGGGGGCACTGAGGGGAGAATTTCGTGGCGCGTTCGCACGAGCCGTCGGAGCCGTCGGCAGCCTCAACGCATCCCTTCGCCGAGCAGGCGGCGCACTGCGGCGCCAGCACGACGCCCAACGTCTTCGGGCTCGAGCTCGTCGAGCACAGAGGAGAAGACTTCGACCCCGACCGGCGCCACCGAGCCGATGGCGCGGAGGTCGGCCACGAGCGCACCCAGTGCCAGCTCGCCGTCCCCCGGGAGCAGCCGTGCCTCCAGGGTGGCGCGGACGGGGTCAGGTTCAGGCGTCGCTGGCGCGTCGCTGAGCTGGAGGCCGATGACGCGGTCACCCGGGATGGTGCGCAGCAGGGGACCGTCGGAGTCGCTGCGGAAGTAGTGCCACGCGTCCACCGCCAGACCGCCGTTGGCCCGTCCTGCTTCGCGGACGACGTACCACGCCGCCTCGAGGTCGGGGATGTTCGACCACGGAAGGAATTCGAGTTGGACGAGCAGGCCGCGCTCGGCCGCCCGGTCACAGAGGTAGGCGAAGGCGCCGGCGGCGTCGTCGAGCGACCAGGTGCCGCCGAAGATGTCGACGGCGTTGACCGAGCGGGCGCCGACCGCGTCGGCCACGGCGAACAGTTCCTCCTCGCCGAAGGCGAAGATGCGCTCGGTGTCGGCCTCGGGCGGGATCTGCACCTCGGCCGCACCGGGGAGCCACGCCCAGGCAGGGTCGACCTCGGCCACCGCCGAGGCCGTGGTCGCCCAACATGGCGACGATGTCGGCATCGCTCCAACCCTCGGCCCGGGCGTCCTCGTAGTCGCGGCCCCACAGCGAGATGCCGTCGAACCCGCCGGCCCGGGCTGCTGCCAGGCGCTGACGGAAGGAGACGCCGGCCCGGAGCGTGCCCGAGCAGCAGCACGGTCTGCGTCGGGACCCAACGTCATCGTGCGCTCACTATCGTTGCCTCCGTGCCAGTGAACGGTCCGGAACGACCCCCGACGCCACGAGACGAAGCGCCCGTGCCTAGGCTCGTGCTGCGCGGCGCCACCGTGCTCGACGCCGACGGCGCCGCGTCCCGCGGTCGACCGTCGTCGTCGAGGAGCGCCGCATCACCGCTGTCCGCACCGGAGACGGACGCCGACACCGTCGAAACGGGACCCGAGGACCGCGTCGTCGAGCTCGGCGGGCGCACCGTGATGCCGGGGATGGTGAGCAGCCACTTCCACGCCACCTATCACGAGCTCGGCTCGAAGACGGCCCCGTTCGGGCTTGAGGAGCCGCCAGCCCTCCAGGCCGTACGGGCCGCGCACCACCTCGAGCTTGCGCTGCGCTGTGGCTTCACCGGCGTGGTCAGCGCGGGTGCGCCGTTCGCCATCGACGCGTCCATGAAGGCCGCCATCGCCGAGGGCCTCTTCCCCGGGCCGCGCCTGATGGCGGGCAGCCGCGACGTCAGCACGACGGGCCACGCCGGCGACAAGAGCTTCCCGTGGTACTGGGACGTGGGCGCCCAGCGGCGCCGTCAACCGCTCCGACGGTCCCGACGAGTTCCGCCGGGCCGGTGCGCGAGGAGATCAAGCAGGGGGCGGAGATCATCAAGATGTTCGTCACCGGAGGCCACGGCACGGTGGCGCCGGGGGAGCAGATGGAGATGAGCCGAGCCGAGCTCACGGCCGGCATCGAGGCGGCGCACGAGCGGGGCGCGTTGGTGCGGGGTCACATCGCCAACGGCGAGGCCATCCACATGGCGCTCGACGCAGGCATCGACGTCGTCGACCACGGCGACGGCCTCGACGAGCTCGCCATCGAGCGCATGGTGGAGCTCGGCACCTTCCTGGTCCCGAGCCAGCTCTTTCCGGCGCCGGTTCGCCGAGCTGATGGGCGGAGGGCTCGGCTTCACCGCCGCCATGGCGGAGGAGATCGAGCGGTCGATGGCGATCCTGCCCCGGGCGAACGAGGCGGGCGTGAAGCTCCTGTGCGGCGACGACTACGGGGCGATCAGCCTGCCGCACGGGCGCTACGCCGACGAGCTCGAGTTCTACGTGAAGGAGGCGGGCATCCCTGCGCTCGATGTGCTCCGGTGGGCCACCCGTCAACGGCGCCGAGCTCCTCGGACGCGGGCCACGAGCTGGGCGCGGTGCGAGAGGGTTACCTGGCCGACCTGCTCGTCGTCGATGGCGACCCGCTCGCCGACATCGGTCTGCTGCAGGACCAGGCGCGCATCGCCGCCGTCATGAAAGGCGGCACCCTGGTCAAGGACGAGCTGGCCGCGCGGGCCCCTCGGGCACGGGAGGAGGACGTCGGTGATCATCATCGCCGGCTCCATGACGTTCGACCCTGCCGACCGCGACGATGTGCTTGCCAGCTTGGCCGAGGTCACGGAGGCCAGCCGGCGCGACGCCGGCTGCGTCGAGTACTTCTGGTCCGAGGACGTCGACGCGCCCAACACCTTCCGCTTCTTCGAGTGCTGGGAGTCCCAGGCGACCTTCGAGGCGCACCTGGCGCAGCCCCACGAGGCGGTCTTCGCCGAGCGCAACCTGGGCCGCATGACGGCGGCGACCGCGACCGACGTACGAGGCGACGCCGGCGCCATTGCCGCCGACGCTCGCGTAGGCAGCGAGGCGCGGTCCGCGACCACCCTTTCGAGGGTTCCAACGGCGGCACCGGCACCGTCATCGCCGGAGCCTCGGTCCCGCCGTCGATCTCGAACACCTTGCCCGTCACCCAGGACGCCGCGTCCGAGACCAGGTACACCACGGCACAGGCGATGTCCTCGGGTTCACCCGGCCGGCCCATCGGCGTCCCCGCCAGGAACTGGCTGCGCAGACCGTCGTCGGTCAGGACGATCTCGAGCGAACGAGTCGCCACGCCGCCTACGTCGAGTGCGTTGAGGCGTACCCGCGGCGCCAGCTCCGGTGCCATGTTCCGGGTCAGCCGGTCGAGCGCCGCCTTCACCGCACCGTAGGCGGCGAAGCTCGTCTGGGTCATGCTGGCGGACCGGGAGGAAATGTTGACGATCGCCCCCCGGCCGGACGTGTCGACCATGCGGCGCGCCGCCAGCTTGGTCAGCGTGAAGGGCGCCGTCACGTTGAAGTGAAAGGCCCGCTCCAAGAAGCCCGCGCTCGGTGTCCAACGCCGCACGCGGCATGGCGCCGCCCGCGTTGTTGACCGTGATGTCGAGCCGGCCGAATTCGCCGACGCAGGCGTCGACGAGAACTTCGAGCTGGTCGAGCTCCACGACGTCGGTGGGCACCACCAGGGCGCGACGGCCTGCCTGCTCGACGAGGCGCGCCACCTCCGTCAGGTCGGACTCGGTGCGCGCCGCCAACACGACGTCGGCGCCCGCCTCGGCCAGGCCGACGGCGATGCCCCGCCCGATGCCGAGTCCGGCGCCGGTGACGATCGCCACCCGGTCGTCCAGCCGGAAGCGGTCCAGGATCATCCCGTTGTGCGACCGCGACGGAGCGGCGCGGCGGCCCGGCCTGCCACGAGCGGCATCTCGAGGTAAGTGCGCAGCCCGGGCGCGGCCTCGCAGACGTAGGGCACCGCGTTGACGCAGTGCATCGCCGTGGCGACGATGCCGCGGTTGCGCTCGAGCCCGGACGCAATGGAGTCGGGGTGCAGCTTGCGGAACGAGACAAGGCAGTCGGGGTCGCCGCTGATCTCGACCTCGAAGTGCTCGCCGTCGGGGCCGAAGCGCCAGGGCGGGTCGAGGTGCTCTTCGCCCATGAGCCAGTTGACCGCCGCGGTGACGACCGGCTCGCCATCCACCAGGCCCTCCCAGCGGAAACGCTGCGCCGCCACCAGGCCCGGCTGGATCGCGCCGATCGGCGAGTCGATCGGTGCCGTGGCCACCGCCATCTCGTGTGTCGTGCGCAGCTCGGGGTCGAGGTCGAAGCCGAGCTCGTCGGCGACCATGTGCACGGACTGGCGGAATCCGGCTCCGAGCGCCTCGGCCATGATGCTCTGGCGCGACTCCTCGGGCGTCTTGCCGAAGAGCATCCAGTCGCGGATGACGTCGGGAGCGCCGTAGGTACGGATGTCGGAGAACTCCTCTGCCCGGACCCGCGTGATAGAGGCGGACAGCGCCGAGACCATCAGCGGGAAGCGCTCGGTGATGCCGCCGGGGTGGATGCCGGTGCCGTGCAGCGTGACGCCCGCGGCCTGGCACACCATGTCGAGCCGGGTGCGCTCCTCGGTGGGCGGGTAGAACCAGCCGAGCGGTGTCACCAGGTTCTTGCCCGACTCGAGGATTCGGATCACGGTGTCGCTGTCAGCGAAGATCGGGCTGTAGACGACGCAGTCCGCCTCGAGCGCGAGCACCGTGTCGACGTCACGCGATGCGCTGACTCCGATCGGGGAGCGTCCGATCAGCGTGCCGACGTCCTGCCCGTCCTTGGCGTCGGAGTGGACCCAGCACCCGGCCAGCTCGAGGTCGGGATGGCCCAGCACGCCTTCGATGGCCGCCCGGCCCACGTTGCCGGTTGCCCACTGAATCACTCGGTACGTCACGGTCCACCCCCATGGCTGCGCTGAGCGGCCCACCCTAGATCCCTAGGTGAGGAGGCTGGTCGAGGTACGGGTCGCGCCCCGAACAACGTGGGCGGAGCCGGAAGGACACCGGGTGGCGCACTCCTATGCTTGGCCGATGGTCGGCGAGCCGCAGCCGCAGGAAGTCCTTCGGCGCGAAGACGGCCGTCGCCTTTTCGGGCTCGATCCCTCGGTGTATGACGCGGGACGACCGCAGTACCCGCCTGCGCTCTACGACGCGCTCGAACGTCGCTGCGGGCTCCGCGGCGGCGTGCGGGTCCTCGAGATCGGACCGGGCACGGGGCTGGTCACGCGGCGGCTCCTCGCAGAGGGCGCCTCGATCGTCGCCGTCGAGCCCAACCCGAATCTCGCCGCGTTCCTCCGACAGGCCTTCGATGATGTCGGCCCTGCGTTCGAGGTGGTCGAGGCTCCGTTCGAGGACGCCGAGGTGGAGGACGCCGGCTTCGACCTCGCCGTCGCGGCGACGAGCTTCCACTGGGTCGACCAACGCGTGGGGCTGGCCAAGCTCGGCCGCGTCATCCGTCCCGGAGGTTCGGTGGCGCTGTGGTGGACGCTCTTTCAAGATCCGACCGCGCTCGACGAGTTCAGTCTCGCCGCCGAAGAGATCCTCGAGCGCGAGGAGGCTCTTCGCCTTCGAGGAGGCCGGTCGGCCCCCTTTCCAGCTGGACGTCGAGCACCGCGTGCGGGACCTGCAGCAGTGGGGCGGCTTCGAGGACGTCGAGAGCGAGATCATCAAGAGACCGGCCGTACTCGACGCGGGCCAGGTCCGGGCGCTCTACGCCTCGGTCGCCACCGTGCTGCGCCTGGAACCCGATGAGCAACGCATCGTGCTCGACGGGCTCGAAGCGCTCGTCCGTGACACCTTCGGTGGCCAGATCGAACGGGTCTTCGTCACGGCGCTCTACACCGGTCGGCGACCGGCGAAGGCACAGGACCGACCCACGGAGGCCAGGAGCCCACAGTGACGCACGCCGACGACAACCGCCTACTGATCGAGGGCTTCTGGGAGGACCTCTACCGCCAAGACCTCCCCGCCGCCGCCTCCCGCTTCGCGCCGGACGGGGAGTACACCGACATCACGACGCCCGACGAGGACGTGGCACGCGGCCCCGACGAGATCGTCCGCCGCCTGACATTGGGTTGGGGCCCGCTCTCGGGACTGGGCGACCAGCGCCGCCATCTCGTCGCCGGCGACGACGTCGTCATCACCGAACACGTCGAGTTGTGGGAGTGGCCCACCGGCGAGTCGATGGCGCTGCCGGTGACGTCGGTGCACGAGATCAAGGACGGCGCGATCACCCGCTGGACCGACTACTGGGACATGGCCGCGTTGGTGGCCGCCGCGCCGCAGTGGTGGTTCGAACACGTCATGGTGGGCTGGGCGTGAGCCCCATGAAGGCGTGGCGTGTGCACGAGTACGGCGAGCCCGCCGACGTGCTCCGGCTCGAGGAGGTGGCGGTGCCGAAGCCGGGCCCCGGCGACGTCCTCGTGCGCGTCGCGGCGGTGACGCTCAATTTCAACGACGTCGACGGCGTCCGGGGTCGCTACCTCACCGTTCGCCCGCCGCTCCCGTACACACCTGGCATGGAGGTCCTGGGCACCGTCGAGGGCGCGGGCGCCGGCGCCGAGGCGTGGCTCGGCAAGCGGGTGGTCGCGGTGCCGAGCGGCGCGTTCGGCGGCTACGCGGAGCTGGCCGTCGGGCCGAGCGCCATGGCGTTCGAGATGCCGCCCGACACGGCGTTGCCCGACCCGGAGGCGGCTGCCGTCTACCTGCCGTTTCACCTGGCGTGGCTCGCGCTGCACGAACGGGCCCACCTCCGTGCCGGGGAAACGGTGTTGATCCACGCGGCCGCCGGTGGGGTGGGTACGGCCGCGGTGCAGCTGGCCGTCCAGGCCGGCGCCCGCGTGATCGCCACGGCTGGCTCGGCCGACAAACTCGAGCTGTGCCGTTCCCTCGGCGCTGACGTGGCCATCAACTACGTCACGGAAGACTTCGTCGACGCGGTGCTCGCAGCGACGGGCGGGCGTGGGGTGGACATCGCCGTGGACACGATCGGCGGAGAGGTCACGACGAAGACCTTTCGCTGCATGGCCTTCAACGGGCGTCATCTTCTCGTCGGCTTCGCGTCGGGGATCGAGGCCGAAGACGAGGGGATCGTGCCGCGACCAGTGCTGTTCGGGAACTTCTCGCTCTACGGGGTCTGCCTCGCCTACGTGGACGACCCCTCGGTGCTCAAGCACCTCAGCGGGTACAACTTCCCGTCCCACGCCGACGGGGAGCGGATTCATGCCAGCGTGCTCGATCTCATCGCACACGGCGCTCTGCGGCCCGTCGTGGGCCGCGAGGTGGCGTTCGACGCGCTCCCGGGGGCCCTCCAGTCCATGGCGGACCGGCACGCCGTCGGGCGCAGCGTCGCCCTGGTCGGCCGCGCATCGGGCTGACGTGGCCGCGCCCGACGCCAGATCGAACGGCTACACGCGTTCTTGTCTCGGCATCGACTGGTGGACCGGCACCGGGTAGGAGGGCATGGTGTTATTGATCTCCAAGATGTCCTCTTGGCTGCAGCCCTCCGCCATCACGTTCGCTGCTTGATCGTTCGCGGTCGAGGGCAGTGACGGTACCGACGTGTCGCCTTTGCCCATGTGCAGGGTGGTCGTGAGGTCGCCCGACACCGTGCGACGCCAGGCCGAGATGTTCGGGGCCTTCACTCCGAAGCGCTCCTCTACGAAGCGCAGTTGGGAGGTGTGGTCGAAGACCTGGGACGCCACGTGCCCGCCGCGGCTGAACGGCGACAGGACGAGCATGGGCACGCGGAAGCCCATGCCGACCGGACCGCGTATCCCCTTGGCATCAGACGGCAGCCGATGCTGGGCCAGGTACTCACCAGGCGTCCCGGCCGGTGCCACCGGCGGAGGGACATGGTCGAAGAAGCCGTCGTTCTCGTCGTACATGTGGAAGAGGACCGTCTTGGACCACACGGCCGGGTTGGAGACCAGCGCGGAGAGGACCTGGCTCGTGAACCACTCACCGAGAGCCGGGGGCGACGAAGGATGCTCGTCGTAGCCGGCGGGCGGGAGGATCCAGCTGACCGCGGGCAGTTGCCCCGATGCAATGTCGGCCACGAAGTCGGTGGGGTACAACGGCAAGAAGGCCTTCTGGTACAGCGCCGACTGCGGATTGGAGTACTGGCGGAACCACGGGAGGATGCCGTCGGTGGCCACCATGCCGTTCTTCTCAAAGAAGGTGGGCGTATAGATCGTCCCGGTTGGGTTGTAGACCTTCCAGCTGATGCCGGCGTCCTCGAGCACCTCGGGCATCGTGTCCCAGGTGACGCTGTAGACGGCCTCTTGCTCCTCGTTGGTGATCAGGACGGGACCGCCGGCGTGACCCGCCGGGTCGATCGTGCCCGACAGTGACATCAACCGGTTCGGGTGGGTCGGCCCGAGCACCGAGCAGTGGTAGTTGTCGCAGATGGTGAAGGCGTCGGCCAGCGCGTAATAGAAGGGCAGGTCTGCCCGCTCGTAATAGCCCATGGTGAAGACGCCCTGGGTCGGCCCCTCGAACTCCGCTTTGGTATGGGTGGACACGAAGGCGTTGTTCGCCGCGCCCCGGCTCATGTGCTCGCCCTGCCAGCTGTGGTCGAGGTCCTGTGTGCACTCGCCGATGCCCGACTTCGAGTCGAGGTGGAAGGGGAGGAGGGTCTTGTCGCGGCCGCCCGGCCATGGCTGCGCGAACACGCCGAGGTCGCCTGCCCGGTGGTCGTCGAAGCCACGGACGCCGCGCAGCGTCCCGTAATAGTGGTCGAACGACCTGTTCTCCTGCATCAAGAAGACGACGTGCTCAATGGCACCGAGGTCAGACCCCGCCGGCTTGGTGCTCGCCGCGGCCCGCGCGATCGCGGCACCGGCGCCTTCGCCCCGGCTCGCCGCCGCCAGCACCGCCGCGCCCCCGGTGGCGAGCGCGGCCTGCAGCAGGGTGCGGCGGTCGAACCGAGACCGCTCCAGGCTCATCGTCCCTCCCTCACAGCGTTCTCCCGTCCTGCCCGCCCCGACGCCCCACTCACACGACCTCAATGAGAGACGGATCGTTGTTGCGCACGTTACCGATGCGCGGCCCGACCAGGTGGTGCACCACCGTGCCGCCCGGCGGCGGGCGCAACAGCGCGCGCAGTTCCTCGGAGTCCTCGTTGGTCGGGTCGAGCCAGAGGTCGAAGGTGGCGGGGTCGAGGATGACAGGCATGCGGTCGTGGATACCCTCCATGTCCGCGCCTCCCGGGGCTGTGATCATGGTGCAGCTGCGTAGATACGGGGTGTCCTTGGGCGCGTCCTTGGGTCGCCAGCGCTCCGCCAGGCCGGCGAAGGCCATGGGCGCGCCGTCGGCGCGGGTGAAGTAGTGCGGCTGCCTGGCGCCGGTCTTCGTCTTGCGCCACTCGTAGAAGCCGTCCGCGGGGATGATGATGCGCCGCTCTCGGAACGCCTCGCGGAAGGAGGCCTTGGTGGTCACCGTCTCGCTGCGCGCGTTGAAGAGGCGGCTGCCCGTCTTGGCGTCCTTGGACCACCAGGGGACGAGGCCCCAGCGGAACGACATGAGCAGCCGTTCGGGTTGTGCATCGGGCTGCCCACCGGGCCGTTGGTCGTGCTGTCCGTCGGGCCGTCCGTCGGGCCGTCCGTCGGAGGGGCCACTGCCCTCTTCCGCCGGACCCGGTCGCGGCAGCCGCTCCCTCACCCCGAGGACCTGGTCGGTGGGGGCGATGTTCCAGCTGGGCTGGTACTCCTGCTCGATGTCCTCGGCCTCGGTGGCGCCGAAGTAACGGGCGATCCGGGCCGGCGGGGTATAGAGAGCGAAGCGTCCGCACATGCCGGCAGCATTGTGTCCTACTCAGTCCTCTGGCGACAGGACAGCCCCTGACCTGGCTCTTTGCCTTTCCGAGCAGAGCGCACACGGGCTCGGTATCCTGCGAACATATGTTCGCTTTCCATCTCGGGGAACCGCCATCTCCAGCGCCGGTTCGGCCATCGGCTTCCCGTTCCCGGGATCTCCCCCCGGGGCTGGCCGACCGGGTCCGGCCCGTCACGCCGGTGGCCGGGCGGACCTTGCCGGTGCCGGCCCCGCTGGCTCCCCTCTTCCCCGGCGGTGTGCTGCGGCGCGGGACGACCACCACCGTGAGCGGCCCGCCGGGGCACGGGGCGACCACGCTCGCACTGTCCCTTCTCGCCGCCGCGTCGACGGCCGGCAGCTGGTGCGCCGCCGTCGGCCTGCCCGACCCGGGCGTGGTGGCGGCTGCGGGGCTCGGGCTCGACCTGCGCCGGGTCGTCTTCGTGCCCCATCCCGGCAGCGGATGGGCCGAGGCAGCCGGTGACCTCCTCTCCGGCGTGGACGCGGTGCTGGTGCGACCGCCCGGCCGGGCTCGCCTGACCGCGGCGCGCCACTTGTCGCGCGCGGGCCCGCGAGCGCCAGGCCGCTTTGGTGGTCCTGCTCGAGCGCGCCGGCGCCTGGCCCGAGGGCGGCGACCTCGCGCTCTCGGTGGGCACGGGGGCATGGGAAGGCGTCGGGCAGGGCCACGGCCACCTGAACGGTCGCCGGGCCGAGGTGCGCGTCAGCGGGCGCCGCGCCGCCGGCCGGGTCACCGAATGCGCGCTGTGGCTTCCCGCCGGCTCGGGCGCGGTGGAAGAAGCAGACGCGGGAGAAACGGACGCGGGAGAAATGGAAGCGGGAGAAGGCCGCTGGGCCGGCCCGGGTGACGGGCCGGAGGCGGCCTGAGCGGCGTGGTGGAGAAGAAGGCGTGGAACGGTTGGTCGTCATCTGGTGTCCCGAGCTCCTCGAGGAAGGGGCGAGGGGAGAGGAGGCGCGGCGCTTTGCCCGCGTCGTGGACGCGCGCGAGCGAAGTCTGCCCCTGGGTGCATCCCGTCCGGCTCGGGGTCTGCGCGCTGCCGGCGCGCGGGCCCGCCCGATTCTTCGGCGGCGAGGACGCGGTCGTCGAGCTCCTGGCCGAGCGGGCGGACGAGGACGTCAGCGTCGGTGTGGCCGACGGGCTTTTCGCCGCGGTCCTGGCCGCCCGCGCCGAGCTGATCGTCCCGCCCGGAACCTCCGCGGACTTCCTCGCTCCGTGGTCGGTCGCCACGTTGGCTCGGCCCGACTTGGCCGTCACCTTGCAGCGGCTGGGGATCACCACCTTGGGCCAGTTCGCCGCGCTGCCGGCGGCGAACGTGTCCGATCGCTTCGGTGCCGACGCGGCCGTCTGCCACACGGTGGCGCGGGGTGAGAGCGGGGACTTGACCGGACTGCGCGACCGGGCCATCGAGCGGCGCCTGCGCGTGGCGCGCGGTGAGGATCCCGACCGTGGCGACGCACCGCCCGCGCCCGCGCAACCCAGCTTCTTCGGCGGCACCTCCGAGGCCGACCGCCGTGCCGCGCGCGCCGTCGTCAAGGTGCAGGAGCGTCTCGGCATTGAGGCGGTGTTGGTGGGACGACTGCAGGGTGGGCGCGACCCGGCCGGCCAGTCGGTGCTGGTGCCCTGGGGCAGCCCCGACGCGGCTTCGGGCGCGGCGGGCTCGGGCACCGGTCCTGACGCGCGCCCTGGCCGGGACGGCGTGCCGCCGCCCGCGCCGACCGAGGTGCTGCAGACGCCGCCCGCGCCGAGCTGGTCGACGCCGAGGGGAACGCCATGGTGGTGGGCGGGCGGGGATTGCTCACTGCGGCGATCGACCGGCTCTCGGTCGACGGCGGCCCCTGGGAGCAGGTGGTGGCGTGGGCCGGGCCCTGGCCGGTCACCGAGCGCTGGTGGTCGGTGCGCCGTCGCACGGCGCGCCTGCAGCTGGTGACCGCGGACGGGGTGGCGCGCCTGTTGCGCACCGAGCGGGGGCAGTGGTGGGTCGAGGCGCTCTATGACTGAGCACCCCGGGACCGGGGCTCCGATGACTGAGCACCCCGGGGACCGGGGCCCCGATGACTAGGCCTACGCCGAGCTGCACGCACTCGGGGTTCAGCTTTCTCGACGGCAGCAGCGACCCCGAGGAGCTGGTGGCCGAGGCGGACCGGCTCGGGCTCCATGCGCTGGCGCTGACCGACCACCACGGCTTCTACGGCGTCGTGCGCTTCGCCGAGGCCGCGCGCGCCTGCGGGTTGCCGACGGTCTTCGGCAGCGAGGTGACGCTGGCGCCGGCCGGCTTGCGCACGGGCGAGCCCGACCCGACCGGCACGCACCTCGTCGTGCTCGCCCGCGACCCCGACGGCTACGCGCGCCTGTCCACCGTGTTGGCCGACGCGCACCTCGCCGGTGGGGAGAAGGGCAAACCCATCTTCACCCTCGACGCGTCTGGCGCGCGCGGCGGGCGGGCACTGGCTGGTGCTCAGTGGCTGCCGCAAGGGGGCGGTTCCCGCCGCGCTGATGGAGGCAGGGCCCCGGGCGGCCTCCAAAGAAGTCGGGCGCCTCGTCGACGCGTTCGGGCCGCGCCAACGTCGCGCTCGAGCTGTGGGATCACGGGGACCCGCTCGACACGGCGCGCAACGACGCGCTGGCGCGCCTCGCCGTGGAGTGGGGCGTCGACGCGGTGGCCACCAACAATGTGCACTACGCCACGCCGGCTGGGTACCGCCTGGCCACCACGCTCGCCGCGGTGCGGGCACGCCGCCCGCTGGCCGAGCTCGAGGGCTGGCTGCCCCCGGCCCCGGTGGCCTGCCTGCGCTCGGCGGCCGAGCAGTCGCGGCGCTTCGCCCGCTGGCCCGGTGTGGTCGCGCGCGCCGCCGAGATCGGGCGCGCCTGTGCCTTCGACCTGCGTCTCGTCGCGCCGCGCCTGCCCGACTTCCCCGTGCCGGCGGGGATGGACGAACAGGGCTACCTGCGCCGGCTGGTGACCGAGGGCGCGACGGCGCGCTACGGGCCGCCCGAGGCCGAGCGGGTGCCGGGCGCGTGGAAGCAGATCCACCACGAGCTCGATGTGATCGGCCAGCTCGGCTTCGCCGGCTACTTCCTCATCGTGTGGGACATCGCCCAGGTGTGCCGGCGTCTCGACATCTACTGCCAGGGGCGTGGGTCGGCGGCCAACTCGGCCGTCTGCTACGCGCTCGGCGTCACCAACGTCGATGCCGTCGATCTCGGGCTGCTCTTCGAGCGCTTCCTCTCCCCGGCGCGTGACGGGCCGCCCGACATCGACGTGGACATCGAGTCGGAGCGGCGCGAGGAGGTGATCCAGTACGTCTACGAGCGTTACGGCCGCCGCCACGCCGCGCAGGTGGCCAACGTCATCACGTACCGCCCCCGCTCGGCCGTGCGCGACGTGGGCAAGGCGTTCGGCTTCACCCCTGAGCAGGTCGACGCGTGGTCGGCCGGCATCGACGCCGGGCACGGGCGCGGCATCTCCTCGGCCAGCGCCGTCGAAGAGGTGCCGGAGTCGCAGGGCGGCGGCGTGCCCGATGCTGGTGGCCGAGCTGGCGGCCGAGGTGCTCGACCGGCCGCGCCACCTCGGCATCCACTCGGCCGGCATGGTGCTGTGCGACCGCCCCGTCGTCGAGGTCTGCCCCGTCGAGTGGGGCCGCATGCCCGGGCGCAGCGTGCTGCAGTGGGACAAGGACGACTGCGCCGCCATCGGCCTGGTGAAGTTCGACCTGCTGGGGCTCGGCATGCTCGAGGCGCTGCACCGCATGGTCGACCTCGTGCGCGACTTCCACGGCGTGACCGTCGACCTCGGGCAGCTGCCCCAGGAGAGCGCGGTCTACGACCTGTTGTGCCGGGCCGACACGGTCGGGGTCTTCCAGGTCGAGAGCCGGGCCCAGATGGGGACGCTGCCGCGGGTGGCGCCGCGCACCTTCTACGACATCGCGATCGAGGTGGCGTTGATCCGACCCGGGCCGATCCAGGGGCACGCGGTCAATCCCTACATCCGGCGCCGGCGCGGCGAGGAGCCCGTCACCTATCTGCACCCGCTGCTCGAGCCGATCCTCGAGCGCACGCTCGGCGTCCCCCTCTTCCAAGAGCAGCTGATGGAGATGGCCGTGGCCATCGCCGGGTTCAGCGCGGCCGACGCCGACGAGCTGCGCCAGGCCATGGCGGCCAAGCGTTCCGCCGCGCGCATGGAGAAGATGCGGGCGAGGCTCTACGACGGCATGGCGGCGCGCGGCGTGACCGGCGCGGTGGCCGACCAGGTCTTCGAGGCGCTGGCCGCCTTCGCCAACTTCGGCTTCCCCGAGTCGCACTCGGTGTCGTTCGCCCATCTCGTCTACTCCTCCGCCTGGCTGAAGCTGCACTACCCGGCCGCCTTCACCGCGGGGTTGCTCAACTCCCAGCCCATGGGCTTCTGGTCGCCCCAGTCACTCGTGGCCGACGCGCAGCGCCACGGCGTGGGGGTGCGCCGGCCGCACGTGAACCGCTCGGAGGTGGGGGCGTCGCTCGAGGGCGCGGGGCGGACCCGGTGCTCCGCCTCGGGCTGGCGTCGGTGCGCGGGGTGGGGGAGGCGACGGCCGAGCGCATCGTGGCCGGGCGTCCCTGGCGCGGCGGCGAGGACCTGGTGCGCCGGGCCGGGGTGACCCAGGCGCAGCTCGAGACGCTGGCCGCCGGCGGCGCGCTCGACCCCGAGACGCCGAGGTCGGCGCCGGAGGCCGGCGGCGAGCCCCGCGGCACCGCGGCCTCGCGGCGGCGCCTGCTGTGGGCGGCCGGGGCCGCCGCGCAGGGGACACCCGACCGGCTGCCCGGCATCGTGGTGGGGGCCGAGGCTCCGCCGCTGCCCGAGCCCAGCCCCTACGAGACGGTGGGCGACGACCTGTGGGCACTCGGGCTGGCCCCCGAGCGCACCGCCATGCACCTGGCCCGCGAGCGGCTCGAGGCCATGGGCGTCCTCACGGCCGTCGCGCTCGAGGCGTGCGCCGACGGGGACCGGGTGTCGGTGGCCGGCGTGGTCACGCACCGCCAGCATCCCGAGACGGCGGGCGGCGCGGTCTTCGTCAACCTCGAGGACGAGACCGGCCACGTCAACGTCGTCTTCTCCCGCGGCGCGTGGGCCCGCTGGAAGCACGTGGCGCGCCACACGCCCGTGCTGTTGATCCGCGGGCGTGTGCGCAAGGGCCAGGGCGCGGTCAGCTTCGACGCCGAGCGGGTGGAGGCGTTGGTGGCCGGGACGGCCGTGCCCGCCAGTCGGGACTTCCGCTAAGAGCCGCTCGGGGCGGCGCTACCGTAGCCCTGTGAGCAGCACGCGACTGCCCGGTGGGGTGGTGCACAAGCTTCCCGCAGACCTGCGCACCGTGCTGATCGCCAACCCCGTGGCACTCGACGCCTGGAAGGACATCACGCCTCTGGCCCGCAACGAATTCATCTGCTGGGTCGAGGACGCCAAGCAGGAGAAGACCCGAGAGCGCCGCATCCGCCGGACCAAGGAAGAACTCGAGGACGGCATGCGCCGGCCGTGCTGCTGGCCCGGGTGTACTCACCGCGAGCGCAACGGCAGATAGCGCTCGGCGGCGGCTCAGGTGACGACGAGTCCCCGCCCCGTCACCAGAGGAAGGTCGAGCGCGGTGACGAGGCCCGGTGGCGCCTGCACCACGGCCGGCACGGCGTTGACGAGACGCATCGCCGTGGCCTTCAGCCCGGCCGTGTTGTGGTCGCCGTCGGTCCCCATCAGCTGGAGGTCGAGCGTGTAGTTGGGCTCGCCGGTGATCTGGACGCGGTAGCAGCCCGTGTCCCGCCGGCTGTGGCCAGGCGGCGCCGAGGTCGTCGCGCAGCCGGGTGACGTGCTCGAGGACGATGACAGGCCGGTCGCCCACCATGCCGCGCACCTCGAAGTGCAGCGCGGCGGCGGTGCCGGCCTTGATCGTCCCGGCGTCGATCTCGAAGTCCTCGGGCGCCGCCTCGCGCTCGTACCACTCGGTCACGGCCGTCAGCGTCACGCCGAGCCCGGCGGCGATCTGGCGGACCACGCTGCCCCACGCCATGGTCAGCACGCCCGGACTCAGCAGCATCGGCACGTCGTGCAGGTCGCGGCCGAAGCCCATGATGTCGAAGAGCACCATCGGCTGGTTGTAGGTGTTGTAGTTGAGCACCTCGGAGCAGCGAACCTCCTCGATGCGCTCGCAGATGCCGGAGAGCACGAGCGGGAGCGCGTCGTTGGCGAAGCCGGGATCGACGCCGTTGACGAAGATGGACACGCCCGCCTTCTCGGCCGCGGCGATGACCGGCGCGGCCAGCGGGTCACCGGGCGCCGGGTACTGCAGCATCACCGGGCTGGACGACACCACGTTGCAGCCCGCTGCAGGAACCGCTCGAGGTCGCCGAGCGCCTCGAAGATCCGGTTGTCCGCCATGCGGTGTGCACGATGCAGTCGGGCTTCAGCGCCAGGAGCGCGTCCGCGTCGTTGGTGCCCGCCACGCCGAGCGTCTGCGGTCGAGGCCGGCCAGCTCCCCGGCGTCGTGGCCGACCTTCGACGGGGTGGACACGAAGACCCCGACCAGCTGCGAGCTCGGGATGGGCGTCGATCCCGGCCAGGGCGTGACGCCCGACGTTGCCGGTACTCCATTGCACGACGCGGTACGGCATGGCCGCCTCCTTGGTCTGCTCGAGTGCTGGTGGCTTAGAGGTCGGGTATCGGCATCTCGAGGTTGGGCGACTGCAGGCCGCCGTCGACCTCGATGATCTTCCCCGTCACGTACGCCCCGGCCGGGGAGACGAGGTACAGGATCGCCGACGCGATGTCGTCGACGTGGCCCAGCCGCTCGAGTGGCGTGGCGTCCTCCATCGCGGTACGGAGCTCGTCGCTCGACATGACGATGTCGAGAGCGGAGGTCGCCGTCGAGCCCACCCCGATCGCGTTGACGCGGATGCGCGGTGCGAGGTCGCGCGAGGCGAGCCGGGTGTACTGCTCGAGCGCGCCCTTTACCGTCCCGTAGCCGAGATACCCGCGGCCCGCCACGTGCCCCATGACCGAGGAGATGCTGACGATGGCGCCGCCCGGGTGGTCGCCCTCGAGCATGCGAGGCACCGCGGCCCGCAGCAGTGCGTGCCCCGACGAGACGTTGAAGCGGAAGGCCTCCTCCAAGAAGCGCGGTGACGTGTCGAGCAACGGCCGCGGCATGGTCCCGCCCATGTTGTTGACGATGATGTCGAGGCGGCCGAACTCCGACGACTGCCGTCTCGGCCAGGGATGCCATGAGGTCGAAGTCGGTCAGGTCGCCCGGTACGACGACGGCCCGCCGCCCCGCCGCCTCCACCTTCGTCGCCACCTCGCGCAGCTGGTCCTCGGTGCGGGCGGCCAGCACGATGTCGGCCCCCGCCTCGGCGAGCGCCACGGCGGTCGCGGCACCGATGCCGCGCCCGCTGCGCGGTGACGACGGCGACATGGTCGGTGACGAGGAAGCGGTCGAGGATCATCGGGCCGCAATGTAGTGGCAGCGCACTCGGACGCGCCCGTTGACACGGGCGCGTCAGCTGGAGGTGGGTCGTTGCGGCGCCGCGGGGGTCGTCCCGCCTCCTGCAGCGCGCCAGGCGTCCACTGCCTCGGACTTCTCGACGCGCTCGGCCCATCCGGCCGCGTCCGCCTGCACGGGGAAGGCGTTCGGCATGACCCTTGCCTTGACGTCGTCGGGGAGGCTCAGGTCGCCGCCGGTGTGCCCGACGCTGAACACCCGTTCGGGTCGCGCCCGTCCGACCATCGAGCGGAACCAGCGCAGCATCGTGCTGGCGCGGTTGCCGAAGCCGTTGAGGAAACCGATGTGGACGAAGAACCAGACGACCCAGCCCGGGAACCCGCTCAGGCGGATGCCGCGGAAGCTCACGATCGACTTGAAGCGGCCGATCGCCGGCCGCGCTCCCGAGGTCGCGGTACTTGAACGGTCCGCACTCGCTTGCCCTTCAACCGTCGCCTGATCGTGTTCGCCGCGTGCAGGCCGCCCTGCATGGCCACCTCGCAGACGCCGGGCAGGTCGTTGAGGGTCGCCATGTCGCCGACGGCGAAGACCTCGGGGTGACCGGGCAGGCTGAGGTCGGGGAGCACCCCGATCCGCCCGGCCCGGTCGGTCGTGCGCGCCGGTGGCCTCGGCGAGCATCCCGGCCAAGGGCGACGCCTGGACACCGGCGGCCCAGATCGTCGTCCCGCACTCGAAGCGGCGCTTCCCCTTGTCCTCGTTCTCCGTGTCGACCCCGAAGGGTCGACAGCCGACGACCCGCAGCCCCATCTGCAGCTCGACGCCCATCTTCTCGAGGGAGTGGCGCGCCCGCACGGAGAGCTGGTTGCCGAAGTTGGCCAGGGGCTCCTTGCCGCCGTCGATCAGGATCACGCGCACAGAAGTGGGGTCGATGGAGCGGAAGTCGCGGGTAAGGCTGCGGCAGGCCAGCTCTCGGATCTGCCCGGCCAGCTCGACACCTGTCGGCCCCGCGCCGACGATCGCGAAGGTCATCCAGAAACGCTGAGTGCGTCGTCGGTCATCATCTCGGCCAGCTCGAGGGCGCCGTAGACACGGCGCCGCAGCTCCATGGCGTCGTCGATGGTCTTCATCCCCGGCGCGATCAGCGCGAACTCGTCGTGGCCGAAGTAGGACTGCCCGGCGCCCGCCGCCACGATGAGGCTGTCGTAAGGGTACTCGTCGTACACGCCCGGAATCGACATTGTGTGCACGACCTTGCGGTCGAGATCGAACCCGGTGACCGACGAGAGGACGACCCGCACGTTCTGGCGGCGTTTTCGCATCATGTGGCGAAGGACCGGCGAGATCTGCCCCGGCGAGAGGATGCCCGGTGGCGACCTGGTAGAGCAGCGGCTGGAAGAGGTGGTGATTGCGCCGGTCGATCAGCGTGATCTCCATGTCGTTCGACCGCGCGAGGAGCCGGGTGGCGGGGAGCCCGCCGAAGCCGCCACCGACGATCACGACCCGATGCGGCCTCTCGTCGCTCACCGTACCCCTCCTTCCTGCGTCCGGCACCACGGTCACAGCGGTGGCTCGTTCGCTCCCTCGGCCTCGATGAGCCGGCCCACCGCGTCGATGAGCGCCAGGTGGGTGAAGGCCTGCGGGAAGTTGCCGAGGTGCTCTCCCGGTGGAGGTGTCGATCTCTTCCGCGTAGAGCTGCAGCGGGCCGGCAAAGGTCGAGCAGTTTCTGGCACAACGCCGTCGCCCGTTCTTGCTCGCCGATCATGGCGAGTGCGGTCACCAGCCAGAAGGAGCAGATGGTGAACGTCCCTTCCTTGCCCTCGAACCCCGTGTCGGTGGTGTCGACCTTGTAGCGCAGCACGAGGCCGTCCTCGGTCAGCTCGTCGGCGATCGCCAGCACGGTGGCGCGCACCCGCTCGTCGTCCGGCGGCAGGAAGCCGAGGATGGGGATGAGCAACAGCGACGCGTCGAGCTCGTCGTTGCCGTAGTGCTGGCGGAACCGTCCTCGCCCGTCGACGCCCTTCTCGAGGATCTCGGCCTTTAGCTCGTCGGCCGCCTTGCGCCACCGCTCGGCCCGCTCGGTGTCGTGGCGTAGCCGGGCCATGTCGGCGCCGCGGTCCATCGCCACCCAGCACAGGACCTTCGGACGCGGTGAACTGCTGCGGTTCACCCCGGATCTCCCAGATGCCCTGGTCCGGGTCCCCCGCGCACGGCGATCGCCGTGTCGACCAGACTTGGCCAGCCCGTCCCACACCGGCTTCACGATTTGCGACGCACCCTGGCGCAGGTGGATGTCGACTGCGTCGAGCAGCATCCCCCACACGTCGTTCTGGCTGCTGGTCCCAGGCGCCGTTGCCGACCCTGACCGGCCGCGAGCCGCGCCAGCCGGTCAGGTCGTCGAGCGTGCGTTCGGTCAGGTCCTTCCGTCCGTCGATCCCGTACATGATCTGCAGCTCGAAGTGGTCGGCGTCGCCCGCCACGGCCTCGAACACGAATGCGAAGTACTCGAGCGCCTCCCAGTCGAACCCGAGCCGGTAGAAGCGAGCGCAGCATGAACGAGGAGTCGCGGATCCAGGTGTAGCGGTAGTCCCAGTTCCGCGCCCCGCCCGGTGTCTCGGGCAGCGAGGTGGTCGGTGCCGCCATGACGGCGCCGGTGGGCGCGTAGCTCAGTCCCTTGAGGGTGAGGGCGCTGCGCTCGATGTAGCTGCGCCAGGGATGGTCGGGGAAGGTCCCGTTGGCCAGCCAGTCCCGCCAGTACGAGACGGTGTCATTCAGCTGGGCCTGCGCCTCTTCGACGGTCGTCGGCTGGCGGCCGGTCCACGACAGCGCGGCGAATGCGGTCTCTCCGTACTCGAGCGTCGTGCGGCCGTAGCAGCGGGCCCCGACCGCACCGAGCCCGATGCTCGAGGTCAGCGACAGCGTGGGCTCGTCGGCGGCCGGCGGGCGTGATGGTCATGCAGTCGTAGCCGTCGCCGTCGTAGGTCCAGGCGCCGATCTTCTCGCCGTAGTCGAAGACCGGCATCGGCGTTGACGACCACCTCGACGCGACCACCGATGCAGGTGGCCAGGCGGAGCAGTGTGCCGGTCGCCGCGGTGTCTCCGGGCGCCCGCCGATAGTCGGCGTCGCCGCACGCCCTCGGTCACCGGCTCGATCACGAGCAGGTCCTGGACGATGAGCCAACCGGTCGGCGTGTGCCAGGTCGTCTCGAGGACCATGGTCCCGGGGATGTAGCGCCGCTGATGCGGCACTCTCGTGCCCTTCGGCCCGAAACGGAACATGCCCGCGGCCCGGTCGAGGATGGCGGCAAAGACGCTGGGCGAGTCGGGCTGGGGGAGGCACAGCCACTCGACCGAGCCGTCCGGCGCCACGAGGCAGTTGTTCTCGCAGTCCGAGAGGAACCCGTAGTCGGCGATCGGGGGGAAGGTCTCGGGCACACTGTCCACAACGGCGTCGTCGGTCACTGCCGTGATGCTAACGGCGGCTGTCGCCTACGTCTTGGGTGCGGCCGTGTCCGCTTCGCCAGACCCGGTGGATGCGGCCGCGGCCGTCGCCGCCCCCGGCGTGCCCGCCCTGGGCATGCTCGGACCCGGATCGTGCGCTCCCTCCTGGGGCACCGACAGCCGTCGCCGGAAGACCCGGTAGGTCCACCCCTGGTAGAGGACGACGATCGGGAGGCAGATGGCCGCGACGACCGTCATCACCTTGAGCGAGTACGACGGGCTGGCCGTATTGGCGACGGTGAGGTTGTAGGCGGTGTTGGTGCTCGAGATCATCACCCGCGGGTACAGCTCGGTGAAGAGGGAGCCGACCGTGCCGCCGATGCCGACGCAGGCCGCCATGAAGGCCCAGCCCTCGGCGTGCTCGCGGGCCGCCCAGGCCGCCACGATCACCGCCAGGAGCGCCAGCGCCTCCAGTGGCTCGGGCACGAACCCCGTGCTGAGCCCGACGTGCACCCACGTCATGAAACCCAACGCGACGAGCACGGCCACGAGCCCGATCCCCGTTGCGGCCCGCAACGCGCGCTCGTGCAGCTCGCCTGTCGTCTTGAGGCTGAGGTAGGTGGCCCCCGAGAGCAGCGAGAGGACCACCAGGGTCAGGCCGGTCCACAACCCGAACGGGGTGAACAACTGCCAGAAGCCTCCGGTGAACTGGTGCTGGCTGTTGATGGGCAGTCCGTGGAGCAGGTCGCCGAGCGCCACGCCGAGGAGGAAGGGGATCAGCGCGCTGCCCGATCGTGAGGCCCCAGCGCCAGAAGAGGCGCCAGCGCGGGTCGTCGAACTTGCGCTGCCACTCGAACGAGAGGCCGCGGACGATCAGCGCCACGAGCGCCAGCACCAGCGCCAGGTAGAGCGCCGAGAACATCGTGGCGTACCAGCCGGGAAAGGCGGCGAAGATCGCCGCGCCCGCCACGATCAGCCACACCTCGTTGCCGTCCCAGACCGGCCCGATGCTGTTGATGATGACGCGCCGTTCCGTGTCGGTGCGACCGATGAACGAGTGCAGCATGCCGACGCCGAAGTCGAACCCCTCCAAGATGAAGAAGCCGACCCAGAAGATGGCGACGATGATCAGCCACAGGTCTCCGAGTGTCATGACAGTCTCCTAGTAGACGAGCGCCGGCTCGTCGTCGTCTCACGGTGGCATCGCCGTCAGGATCGGTGTGCGACACCAGCCGGGCGATGGGGTCGTGGTCGAGCTCCTTGCGGCCGTAGCGGATCATGAGCCATCCGTCCGCGATGCCGAACGCGATGAAGAGGACGTAGAAGGCGATCAGCGAGATCCAGATGTCGGTCGCCGAGACCGACGGTGAGACCCCGTTGGCCGTCTTCAGCAAGCCCTGGACGATCCAGGGCTGCCGGCCGTTCTCGGTCAGCATCCAGCCGGCGGTGTTCATGAGGAAGGGCAGGACGATCAACCACGGCGCGACCCGCAGGAACCATTTGGCACGGTCGAGTTTGCGCCGGTAGAGGAGCCACGCTCCCCAGAGCGCGAACGCCATGACCAGCGTCGCGATGTAGGCCATCACCCGCATCGACCAGTACTGAATGAAGACGTTCGGTATGTAGTTCCCCGGGCCGTACTCCTTCTGGTCCTGGGCCTGGAGTTGGGTCATGCCCTCCACCGGGCCGTTGGGGTGGTTGGTGGCCAGGATGGAGAGCAGCCAGGGGATGATGATGATCTGCGTCGGCGTCCTGTCGTTGTTGCCCCCGCCGATCTGGAAAGCGGAGAACCCGCAGTAGCCCGGGCAGCTGTCCCACAGCGCCTCGGCCGCCGCGATCTTCATGGGCTGATAGGTCCCCTCGACCACGCCGAGCTCGCTGCCGACGAACATCGTGATTGGTGTCGCCAGCAAAAGGAGCACGAGCGAAATGACGGCGCTCCGGCGGAAGGCGTGCGACTCCTTGTTCTTGCGCAGGTGCCACGCCGAGACCCCCAGCATGATGAGCGCGCCGGTCACGAGAGAAGCGAGGACGACGTGGGTGAAGCCCCAGAGGAAGACGGGGTTGGTGAAGAGGGCGAAGATGTTCGTCAGTTGCGGCTCTCCGTGCACCATCTTGTAACCGACCGGATGCTGCATCCAGGAATTGGCCGCCATGATGAACATGGCCGAGAGCACCGTCCCGATCGACACCAGCCAGATGCAGGCCAGGTGCGCCCGTTTGGACAGCCGGTTCCAGCCGAAGATCCAGAGGCCGAGGAAGGTCGACTCCAAGAAGAAGGCGGCCAGCCCCTCGAACGCCAACGGGCCCCCGAACACGTTGCCGACGAGACGCGAGTAGACCGACCAGTTCATGCCGAACTCGAACTCCTGAATGAGCCCGGTCACCACCCCGATGGCGACGTTGATCAGGAGCAGGGCCCCGAAGAAGCGCGCCGAGCCGAAGGTACGTGGCGTCGCCGTTGCGGTACCAGCCTGTCTCGAGGAGCGCGACGAGGAAGGCCAGTCCGATCGTGACCGGGACGAAGAGGAAGTGATAGATGCTCGTGCTGGCGAACTGCCAGCGGGCGAGGTCCACGTTCACGGTTGGTCGCTCCCTTCGGGGACGGCGGGCGTGTGCCCGCCTGGCGCGGGCGGGCGGGTCACGGCGGGCCGGTCGTTCATCCGTTCCTCCCACCACAGGCTGGAGTAGCGGCCGCCGGTCGCGAGCAACTCGGCGTGGGTGCCGCGCTCGACGACCTGGCCGCCGTCGAGCACGACGACCTCGTCGACCGCTTCGAGTCCGGCCAGGCGGTGGGTGATGAGAAGCGTCGCTCGACCCTCGGTCACGGCGAGAAGGTCCGCCGTGAGCGCGTCCGCCGCACTCGCCTCGAGGTGTTCGGCCGGTTCGTCGAGCACCAGGACCGGGAAGTCGGCCAGCAGGGCCCGGGCGACGGCCACCCGCTGGCGCTGTCCTCCGGAGAGCCGTCCCCCCATCGACCCGACGGGTGTGGCCAGCCCCTCGGGCAGCCCTTCGAGCCAGCCGCCCAGCCCGACACGCGTCAAGGCTGTCGTGAGCTCGTCGTCGGTGGCGCTGCGGCGCCCGATACGCAGGTTCTCGGCCAGCGTCGTGTCGAAGAGGTGGGGCTGCTGTTCCACCAGGCCCACGACGCGCCGGACCTCCTCGCCGGTGAGGCGTTCGAGGGGAAGCCCATCGAGGGTGGCGTCCCCGTCGTCGGCGGGGAGGAAGCGGACGAGGACGTCGGCGAGCGTCGACTTGCCGGCGCCGCTCGGGCCGACCAACGCGACCCGTCGCCCCGGGCCCAGCGTCGAGATCGACGCCGCGCAGCGCAGCCCGGCCGGCGCCCGGATACGACGCCCAGACGTCGCGCAGCGCGACGGTGTGAGGGCCGGCGCCGAGCGGGGCCGCAACGGCCGGATCGCTGACCACCGGCGGCGCATCCATCGCGTCGAAGACGCGGCCCGCGGCGACACGTGCTCGCTGCAGCGCCTGCGTCGCCGCCGGCAACGGCGAGACGAGCTCGAAAGCGGCCAGTGGCACGAGCGCCAACACGGCCAGCAGCGCGCCGTTGAGCGAGCCGGCGTGCACCGGCGCCGATCGCCGAGCGTCACCGCACCCCAGCTGGCGAGCCCGGCCAGCGCGGTGGTCAGCGCGAGGCCGATGCCGGCGGTGCCCGCCCCTCTGCGGGCGATGCCGCGGAGCCGAGCGTCGGCGCTGCGCGATGCGCTCGAGCTGCTCGTCCGCGCCCCCGAAGACGAGCAGCTCGGGGGCACCTTCCACCAGGTCGACGACGTCGGCGGCGAGCGCGCCGCGCGCTGTGGCCTGCCGGGCCTCCTCGCGCCGGGCCAGGCGGCCGGTGAGCCACGGCACCGCCACCGCCGAGAGCACCAGCGCCACGAGCAGCACGAGACCCGCCTGGGGCAGGAACCACCACAGCGCGGCCACCGTCGCGCCGCCTACCAGCACCGCCACGGCGAACGGCTGGATGACCCGCAGCACGACGTCCTGCAACGAGTCGACGTCGTCGACGACGCGGGCCACGAGGTCGCCGCGGCGGAAAGCGGAGAGCCCCGCCGGCGCCAGTGCCTCGAGCCGCGTGTAGACGCGCACGCGGAGGTCGGCCAGCATGCGCAGCGCGGCGTCGTGGCCGACCAGCCGCTCGCCGTAGCGCAGGAAGCCGCGTGAGAGGCCGAAGAACTGCACGCCGACGATGGCGAGGGTGAGCGAGGCCTCCGACGGGTGCTGCGCGGCACGCGAGATCAGCCAGGCCGAGGTGCCCATGAGGGCGATGGAGGCCCCGATGGCGCCGGCGCCCAACAGCGAGGCCTCGGCCAGGCGCGCTCTGGCGGCACGGGCAATGGCCAGGGTGCGGGCGGTGCCGGCGGGCCGGTCGCTCACGCCGCCACCACCGGGACGGGCAGCTCGACGACGCGGTCGGCCAGCGCGACAAGTGCGGGTCGGTGCGCCACGATCAGCGCGGTGCGGCCCTCGGCCAGCCTCGCGCTACGGCGGCGAGCACGTCCGCCTCCGTCTCGCCGTCCAGGCTCGCCGTCGGCTCGTCGAGCAGGAGCAGTGGCGCGTCGCGCACGAAGGCGCGCGCCAGGGCGAGTCGCTGGCGCTCGCCGGCCGACAATCCGGCGCCGCCCTCACCGAGGAGCGTCGTCGACGCCTTCGCGGCAGCCGCCGCACGACCTCGGTCAGTCCAGCGGTCGTCGAGCGCGGCCGCGACGTCGGCATCGGATGCGTCGGGGCGTCCGAGCCGGACGTTCTCGGCGACCGAGCGCGCGAAGAGGTGGGGCCGCTGCGGCACCCAGGCCAGGAGGCTGCGCCAGTCGGCCAGGTCCACGTCGGCCAGGTCGACGCCGCCCAGCCGGACCGTGCCGGCATCGGGCACCCGCAGGCCGAGGACGACGGCCAGCAGGGTGGACTTGCCGCACCCGCTCGGACCGGTCAGCGCGACCGTTTCGCCCGGCCGGACGACGAGCTCGGCACGGTCGAGGGCGGGCAGCCGCCGTCCGCCGTACGTCACGGTCAGCCCGCTGATCTCGAGGCTCGGTGTCACGCGCCCGCTGCGTCGCCCCGGCCGGCGCTCGGCGTCGGCTCCTCCGAGCAGCTCGAAGACCTGCTCGGCCGCCCGCATCCCGTCGGCGCTCGCGTGGTAGTTGGCGCCGAGTGCGCGCAGCGGGAGGTAGGCCTCGGGAGCCAGGACGAGCACGAACAGTGCGTCGTGGAAGGGCAACGTCCCGGCCGAGCAGGCGCAGGCCGACGGCGACGGCGACGAGGGCGACCGACACCGTCGCGAGGAGCTCCAGGACCAGTGAGGACAAGAAGGTCAGCCGGAGTGTCGCCATGGTGGCCGAGCGATAGCGGTCGGTGACGTCTGCGATGGCGCGGGCCTGGGCCTTGGCCCGACCGAAGACCTTGAGGGTCGGGAGCCCAGCGACGACGTCGAGGAAATGGCCGGCCAGCCGCTGCAGGGAGCGGAGCCGCGCCGCCGTCCGGTCCCGTGTCGTGGCGCCGACCAGCGCCATGAAGATCGGGATGAGCGGCAGGCTCACCGCGATCAGTACCGCACTGACCCAGTCCGCCCCGGCCACGACCGCGATCACCGCGACCGGGACGATGACGGCGAGGAAGAGCTGGGGCAGGTAGCGCGAGAAATAGCCGTCGAGGGCGTCGATCCCTGTGGTGAGCAAGACGCCGAGCTCGCCCGGCGCTCGCCCGTCGAGGCCCGAGGGCCCGAGCGCAGCGATGTGCTCTGCTCCCGCCATCCGCAGCTCCGACTTGGCGGACGCGGCCGCCCGGTGTGCGGCGCGCTCCGCGGCCCACGCCAACACGGCCCGACCCGCAACGACGAGCGCCAGCGCGACCAGGGGCGTCCCTAGCGACGCCGCAGTGCGGTGCTCGACGAAGGCACCGGCGACCACGGTCGCGATGAGCCAGGCCTGGGCGATCAGCAGCAGGGCGGTCGCAGCGCCCACGCCCACGGCCAGCACGACGAAACGCTGGGTGGTGCGGGCGGTACGCAGGAGCCGCGGATCGAGGGGCCCGCCCCGTCGATCTCGAGGAGGGCGGCCCGGGGCACCGTCCATGGTCGACCGCACCGTTCCGTGCATTGCACCCTCTTTAGTACGCCGTACCCGCCGACGCACGGTCAAACGGGCTTTCCCTTGACGACTCGCCGGCGCGGCCGCCCTGGCGGTGTCACATTTCGCGGCGGGCGGGTGTCTACATGTCCGGAAACCTCACGAACGAAGGAGATCACGATGGACGCCCGACTCGACATCTTCAGCAGCCCACTGGCCATGAAGCTCATCAAGTACCTCAACTCCGCCGGCTCGGTCGTCAACGAGTCGACCCTGCCCAGGGCGACCCAAGAACTGGTGAAGCTCAGGGCCAGTCAGATCAACGGCTGTGGCTTCTGCGCCGATATGCACTCCAAGGACGCGCGCGCACAACGGCGAGACCCCGGTCCGGCTCAACCTGGTCGCGACATGGCGGGAGGCGACCGTCTTCACGGAGGCCGAGCGCGCCGCGCTCGAGCTTGCCGAGCAGGGGACCCGGATCGCCGACGCCTCCAGTGGCGTCACCGACGAAGCGTGGCAGAACGCGGTCAAGCACTACGACGAGGAGCAGCTCGCCGCACTGGTCGGCATCATCGCCCTCATCAATTTCTACAACCGGGTGAATGTCATCATCAGGCAGCCGGCCGGCAGCTACGAGCCGGGCATGTTCGGCTAGAAGGGTGCTCCTTCGACCAGGTGCGCCACGTGTTCTGCGCCTTGACGCAGCGCACGGTGGCGCACCAGGGTGTCGTCGTGGGCCGCGTTCGCATCGCTGCAGTCGATCGGGAGGCGGCCTGACGTGTCCGCGTGGGTCACGGTCGTCGACCATCCCGTCCTGGCTCACCGGGTCGCCCAGCTACGCGAGAACACCACCGACGGCGACACCTTCAGGCGGTTGGTCGCAGAGGTGTCGGGCCTGCTTGCCTACGAGGCGCTGCGCGACCTGGGTACGACGGAAGTCTCGGTCGATACGCCGGTTGCACGCGCGGCGGCTGTCCGACGGGTCGATGAGGTCGTGCTGCTCGTGCCGATCCTGCGCGCCGGTCTCGGCATGGTGCAAGCGATCCAAGAGGTCGTGCCGCTGACCGAGGTCGCGCACGTCGGGCTGCGGCGCAACGAGGAAACGCTTCGTTCGGACGTCTACCTCAACCGGCTGCCCCGCGACCTGCGCGACCGCCGTGTCATGGTCTGCGACCCGATGCTGGCCACGGGCGGATCGCTGGCCCAGGCGTGCGACCTCGTCGTCGAACGGGGGGCGGCCGAGGTCCTGGCGCTGTGCATCATCGCCTCGGATCCCGGCTTGGCCGCCTTCGGTGCCGCCCACCCGGACGTCCGCGTCTGGTGCGCGGCCATCGACGCCGGTTTGGACGAAGCGGGCTTCATTCTGCCCGGACTGGGCGACGCAGGCGACCGGCTGTTCGGTCCTCCTGATTGAGCCATCGCGAGGCGTTGGCCGCGAGCTGCGTGGCGCCGGCGGCTGCGGGTGGTTAGAGCCCGATGTCCTCGTGCCAGAGCTCGGGGTTCGCCGCGATGAACCCGCCGAGCAGTTCGATGCACTCGGTGTCGTCGAGCAGCACCACCCGGCAGCCGTGCTCGGCGACCCAGGTGTGGCCCCCCTCGAAGTTGCGCGCTTCGCCGATCACGACGGTGCCGATGCCGAACTGGCGTACCAGCCCGCTGCAGTACCAACACGGCGAGAGCGTGGTGACCATGACGCAGTCGACGTAGTGACGGCGGCGCCCCGCGGCGCGGAACGCCGCCGTCTCCGCGTGCATGGAAGGGTCGCCGTCTTGGACGCGGCGATTGTGACCGCGCCCGAGCAGCGCACCCTCCTCGTGGAACAGCGCCGCACCGATGGGAATGCCTCCCTCCGAGAGGCCGTGGCGCGCTTCGGCCACCGCGACCTCCAGCATGCGGCGCACCAGCGCCTCGTCGAGCGTTGTGACGGGAGACCTATGCTCGGAGGTGAGAGCCATGTCCACGACCGCCGATCGTACCTACACGACCACGGTGGGAAGCCAGAAGGTCGAGCTCCCGCTCGTCCCGCTCAACGACGACCTGACCATCGCGCTCCTCATCTGCGTCGACATGGGTGTGTCGTTCGCAGAGACCGCAGGGCGCGAGCTGGCCGAGCTGATGCGCCCCGCCGAGCCCGAGATCGTGGTGTCGGTCGCCACCATGGGGATCCCTCTGGCCATTGAGGCGAGCCGTGCCCTGGGAATCGACGACTACGTGATCCTGCACAAGACCCCCAAGATCCACCTCGGCGAATCGTGGTCCGAGCCGGTGTACTCCATCACGACCGACAAGCCTCAGCGCCTGCGCATGGATCCGGCCCGCGTCCACGCCGTGCGCGGCAAGCGTGTCGCCATCGTTGACGACGTCGTCTCAACCGGTGCGTCGCTCTCGGCGGCCTTGCGGCTGGTGCAGCGCATGGACGCCGTGCCGGTCGTCGTGGGCACCCTGATGACCGAGGGTGGCGGCTGGCGGCGCGCCCTCGGTGAAGACGCCGCCCTGGTCCGCAGTCTGGGCGCCATGCCGCTGTTCCATCCCGACGGGGCCGGCGGCCTCGTCGAGGACTGGGACTGAGGGGACCACCTCGACTCAGACCGGCAGCAACCCCTCCTCTTGCAACAGCTCGAGTTGCTTCGTCTTCTGCGCGGCGACGGACGTGTGCGCCAGCAGGTAGTAGACAGCGCCGCCGACACCCATCCCCAGGAACACGCTGAAGTCCGCACCCTGGTTGTGATACGTCACCTCGTTGAGCCACTGCGGCAGGTGGAAGGTGGCCGAGAGCGCGGAGACCGCCGCAAACATGCCGATCAACTGGGCGAACAGCGCCGGCCAGAACATCCCGCCGGAATTCCAGTACAGCGACGTCGGGCCCACGTCCTGCAGCTCGCTCGGCACGTAACGGAAGCCGCGTAGGGCCCAGTCGACCAGGAAGATGGCGACCCATGGGGCGATCCACACGATCACGACGTCGACGAAGTCCTCGAGGTACGTCGTAAAGGACGAGCTGAAGATGGCGTACATCGTGACCATGAGGGCGATCGCGCAGTCGACCAGGACCGCCTGATAGCGCTTTACGGGCACGCCGATGGCCTGCAGCGTCACGCCCGAGGAGTACATGTCGAGGCTGTTGATGGCGAAGAGCTGCACGACGGCGAACAACAAGAAGACGACCACGAACCACGCGGGGATGAACCCCTGGTGTGCGAAGGGCAACAGGCCACCCGAGCCGGTCCCGATGTCGGCGATGAAGGTCCCCACGACCGCGCCGAGCGTCATGATGAGGATCTCGGGCACGGCGGTCCCCAGGAAGACCCAGCCCACGAGACCGCGTTTGGAGACGTCGGGTGGGCAGTAGCGCGTGTAGTCGTTGCCGCACTCGGTCCAACCGAGCCCGCTCAGGGCGATCGTGAAGGCGAGGCCGGCCAAGTAAATCTGCCAGCCGGCTCCGTGGGCGACCGCGTTCAAGTGCGCGTGCGGCACGGCGAAGCCGAGCATGACGACGAAGAGGACCACGAAGGGGACGATCAAGAGGCGCAGCGACTTGACGATGGCGGCGTGCCCGAGGAAGGGCAGGATGCCCTGAATGAGCACGGCCAGGATGACGAGGATGACCTTGGCCGGATCGCCCGGTGAGAACCCGCCCTTGACCATCAGAACGAGGCCCGCGCCCACAATCAGGATGAGCCCCTCGACCTCGAAGCCGACCTGTGTGAGCCAGTTGAAGAAGGAGATGGGTCGCGACCCGTTGGGCCCGAACGCCGCCCGGTTGATCGCGAAGACCGACGTACCTGCGTCGGGTCCCTGCAGCGAGCACAGGCCCAGCAACAAGAACGACAGGTTGCCGATGATGATCAACGAGAGGGCCTGGGCGAAGGTGAACCCGAAGGTCATCAGGATGGCGCCGTACAGGAAGTACTCCACCTGGACGCTCGCGCCGGCCCACATACCGAAGATGTCCTTCGGGCTCGCCCAGCGCTCACTGATCGGGATGTAATCGATCCCGTGCTGCTCGACGCGGAGGGGATCCCCCGCGGCCGGTTCGTGAATGATCGCGAGATCCTCGGCGATCGCCACCGCTCTACCTCCCTTGTCCTCGCCTCCGTGGAGATGCAAAGGACGCCCCGGGAGGGCGACCGAGGGCCGGGCTCACGCCCAGGCTGCCCCCCGGCAGCCGCCCTCGGTCTCGCGTCCACGCACTCCACCTGTCAGGTTCCGGTGCGCGTCCCTGAGAGCGACCGAAGGTCTGTCGGCCCACAGGTTGTGCAAAGAGAGAGGGTCAGGTCAAGTGGCCACGCGTCACAACGCCCGCTCGCCCTGCCCCGACGCCCACCGGTGTAGAACCAAGCCGTGCACGGGGCGCTCATGGTCTGCGGGACGACCTCCGACGCAGGCAAGTCCACGGTGGTCACCGGGCTCTGCCGCCTCCTCGCCCGACGCGGCGTCAACGTGGCTCCGTTCAAGGGCCAGAACATGTCGCTCAACGCCATGGTCACCGCCGACGGGGGCGAAATCGGACGAGCCCAGTGGCTCCAGGCGGTGGCCGCAGGCGCCCAGCCTGAGGTCGCGATGAATCCCGTGCTGCTCAAGCCGACCGGCGAGCGCGCCTCGCAGGTCGTGGTGATGGGGTGGCCGGCCGGCGTGCGCGAGGCAGGCGACTACCAGGCGTCGAAGGGCGATCTGCTCGAGGTGGTCGACGACGCGCTGGCCTCGCTGCGCACCCGCTTCGACGTGGTCGTCTGCGAGGGTGCGGGCAGCCCGGCCGAGATCAACCTGTTGCGCCACGACATCGTGAACCTCGGACTGGCCAGGCGGGCCGGCATCCCCGCCGTCCTGGTGGGCGATATCGAACGGGGCGGGGTGTTTGCGCACCTCTACGGGACGGTGGCGATCCTGCCCGACGAACTGGCCCGGCTGATCCGGGGCTTCGTCATCAATTGCTTCCGGGGCGACCGCGCGCTGCTCGGGGGCGCCGGCGCGGAGCTCGAGGACCGCTGCGGTGTCCCCACGCTCGGCGTGCTGCCTCATCTCGGCCGGCTCGAGCTCGACGCCGAGGACTCGCTTGCGCTGCAGCGCGCCTCCGGCGCGGTGCCGCTCGTCGCCGCCGGGCTCGACGTGGCGGCCGTCCGCCTGCCCCGCCTGTCCAACTTCACTGACCTCGACCCCCTGGTGGCCGAGCCGGGCGTGGGTGTCCGCTGGGTCGAGCACCCCGGAGCCTTGGGCGACCCCGACCTCGTCGTCCTCGCTGGGACTCGAGCCACGGTGGCCGACCTGCGCTGGTTACAGGACTCGGGGTTGGCCGCCGCGCTCGACGCACGGCGGGCCGCACCACGGCCGCCCGTCATCCTTGGCATCTGCGGCGGCTTCCAGATGATGGGGGAGCAGATCGACGACCCCGCCGGGGTGGAGTCGCCTGAGCCCGCCAGTGCCGGGCTGGGGTGGCTCCGGGTCCGGACGGTCTTCGAGCCCGAGAAAGTCACCCGGCTCGCCCGTGCCCTGGGCCCCGACGGCCACGCGGTGCTCGGCTACGAGATCCGCCACGGGCGAGTGACCGCCGCGCCCGGCTGCACGTCGTGGTTGGCGGCAGAGGGCTCGGCCGGCGTGGCCGGAACGCGCGACGAGCGGGGAGCCACGTTCGGCACCACACTGCACGGCCTGTTCGAACAGGATGCGTTCCGCTCGGCGTTCCTCACCTCCGTCTCGGTTTTCCGCGGGCGCGCCTGGTCGCCCTCGGGTCTCACCTTCGCCGCCGCGCGCGAGCGCCAGATCGACCTGATCGCCGACGCGTGCGAGAAGTACCTCGACCTCGAACAGCTCTGGCGCATCGTCGAGGAGGGTTCGCTGCACGGCCATCGGTATGCTCCGGTCTGACAACGCAGGTCCCCCCGACTCGGAGGTCCGTCATGGGTACGCCCATCGCCATGCGCCACGAGCCCGCCGCCATCGTCCTGTCGCGCCAGGCCCTGCCCACACTCGATCGGCGCACGCTGGGGCCCGCGTCGGGCGTGGCCCAGCGTGCGTATGACCTGGCCGAGGCGGGCAGTGGGACACCTGAGGTGATCTTGCTGGCCACTGGGTCCGAGGTCCACCTCGCGCTCGAGGCCCGGGCGGAGGTCGAGTCCGGCGGCGTCGGCGCCCGGGTCGTGAGCATGCCCTGTTGGGAGCTCTTCGACCGCCAGCCCCAGGCCTATCGCGATGAGGTCCTGCCGCCGTCGGTACGGGCGCGGGTCGCAGTCGAACAGGCATCCACCCTCGGCTGGGACCGCTATATCGGTGACGGCGGCACGGTCATCGGGATGCACACCTTTGGGGCCTCGGCCCCGCTCAAGCAGCTGCTCACCAAATTCGGCTTCACCCCTGACCGGGTGGCGGCCGCTGCGCGCGAGTGCCTCGCCGCGGCCGGTGGCGCCGCGGGTTGAGCGGGTCCGGGCCGGGGAAGGACACCAATGCGGGCAACAGAGCATCTTCACCAGCACGGGCAGAGCCTCTGGCTCGACAACATCACACGCAGCCTGCTCGACGGGGGGACGATCGAGCGCTACATCAACGACTACTCGGTGACCGGTCTCACCTCCAACCCGTCCATCTTCGACAAGGCGATCGGGTCGGGCGACTACGACGACGCCATCCGGGAGAAGGCAGCTGCCGGCCTTTCGGGTGAGGACCTCTTCTTCGAGCTCGCCATCGAGGACCTCCGAGCGCGCCGCCGATCTGTTCGCGCCCATTCACCAGCGCACCGACGGGATCGACGGATGGGTCTCCCTCGAGGTCTCGCCGCTGTTGGCCTACGACACGACGAAGACGGTCGAGGCTGCCAAGGCGCTGCATACCAAGGCGGGACGGTCCAACCTGTTCATCAAGATCCCTGGCACGCCCGAGGGCCTGCCCGCCATCACCGAAGCGATTGCCGCGGGGATCCCGATCAACGTCACGCTCCTGTTCAGCGCGGACCACTATCGGGCGGCGGCGGAGGCGTACCTCGACGGCGTGGAGCGCCGCGTCGCACAAGGGCTCGACCCGGCGGTGGGATCCGTGGCGTCAGTCTTCATGTCGCGCTGGGACGTGGCGGTCGCGACCAAGGTCCCGGCGGGCCTGGTGGACACGTTGGGCCTGGCCGTGGGTCTCGACGTCTACCGTGCCTACCGCGAGCTCATGCGCTCCGACCGCGTGCAGCGACTGCAGAACGATGGGGCCAGGATCCAACGCCTGCTGTGGGCCAGCACGAAGACGAAGGACCCCGCCGCCTCCGACACCCTCTACGTCCACGGCCTGGCGGCGCCGTTCACCGTGAACACCATGCCCGATGACACCCTCGAGGACTTCTACGACCACGGTGAGGTCGGCGACCCCATGCCCGAGGACGGCGGCGACGCCGACGCGCTACTGGCGCGGTTCGCTGACGCTGGCATCGACACCAAGGAGCTGGCTGCGAGCCTCCAGCGCGACGGGGCTTCGGCCTTCGTCGACGCGTGGCACGAATTGTTGAACCGGATCGACGAGAAGACCACGGCGCTCGCCGGCTGAGCCGGACGACGAGAACACCACGAAGCCAGGAAGCAGAAAGGAGAGACACGTGGCCACGGCACCCCTGCGTGAACGGCCCGCCTACGCGGCCCTCGCCGAGCACCACGCCAAGATCGAGGGTCAGCACCTGCGCGACCTCTTCGCCGAGGACCCCACCCGCGGCGAGCGGCTGACCGTCGAGGCCGTCGGGCTCTATCTCGACTACTCCAAGAACCGCGTCACCGACGAGACGCTGGCGCTGCTCTTCGAGCTGGCCCAGCAGTCCGAGCTCGAGCACCGCCGGGACATGATGTTCGCCGGCGAGCGCATCAACGTGTCGGAGAACCGGTCGGTGCTCCACGTGGCGCTGCGGATGCCGAAGGGGACCTCGCTCGTCGTCGACGGGGTCGACGTGGTGGCCGAGGTGCACGAGGTCCTCGACCGCATGGCGGTCTTCGCCGACCGCGTCCGGTCGGGCGAGTGGAAGGGCCACACCGGCAAGCCGATCCGCAACATCGTCAACATCGGCATCGGCGGGTCCGACCTCGGGCCCGTGATGGCGTACGAGGCGCTGCGCCACTACACGCGAGCGCGACCTCACGTTCCGCTTCGTCTCCAATGTCGACTCGACCGACTTCGTGGAGGCGACGAGGGACCTCGCTGCCGAGGAGACGCTCTTCATCGTGTCGTCGAAGACGTTCGGGACGCTGGAGACCCTGACCAACGCCACCTCGGCCCGCGACTGGGTCGTCGCGCGAGCTCGGAGACGAGTCGGCCATCGCCAAGCACTTCGTCGCCGTCTCCACCAACGCCGAGCAGGTCGCCGAGTTCGGGATCGACACCGCCAACATGTTCGGGTTCTGGGACTGGGTGGGCGGCCGCTACTCCATGGACTCGGCCATCGGCCTCTCGACCATGGTGGCCATCGGCCCGGAGCAGTTCCGCGAGCTGCTGGCCGGGTTCCACGCAGATGGACGAGCACTTCCGCACCGCGCCGCTCGCGCAGAACCTGCCGGTGCTCATGGGCCTGCTCGCCGTCTGGTACGTGGACTTCTTCGGCGCCCAGACGATCGGGGTCATGCCCTACGACCAGTACCTCAAGCGCTTCCCGGCCTACCTGCAGCAGCTCACGATGGAGTCCAACGGCAAGCACGTGACCCTCGACGGCACCGTCGTCGACTACCAGACGGGCCCGGTGTACTGGGGCGAGCCGGGCACCAACGGCCAGCACAGCTTCTACCAGCTCATCCACCAGGGCACGAAGCTGATCCCGGTCGACCTCATCGGGTTCGGCAAGAGCCTCAACCCGCTGCGCGACCACCACGACATCCTCTCCTCGAACGTCTTCGCCCAGGCCCAGGCGCTGGCCTTCGGCAAGACCGAGGAGGAGGTCCGGGCCGAGGGCACGCCCGAGCCGGTCGTGCCGCACCGGGTCATGCAGGGCAACCGGCCGACCAACGTCCTGCTGGCCGAGATGCTCACCCCGCACGTCCTCGGCGTCGCTCGTCGCCCTCTACGAGCACAGCGTGTTCACCCAGGGCACCATCTGGAGCATCGACTCCTTCGACCAGTGGGGCGTCGAGCTGGGCAAGGTGCTGGCCAAGGCGATCATCCCCGAGCTCGAGAGCGTCGGCCGAGCCCGAGCTCACCCACGACTCGTCGACCAACGCGCTCATCCGCCGCTATCGGACACTCAAGGGCTAGGAGGCCACCATGGCAACTGACAGGCCCATGCAGCTCGGCATGATCGGGCTCGGCCGCATGGGGGCCAACCTCGTCCGGCGGCTGATGCGCGACGGGCACCGCTGCGTCGTCTACGACGTCAACGCCGACGTGGTGAAGGAGCTCGAGGGCGGAGGGCGCGACCGGCGCGACCTCGCTCGCAGGACTTCGTCCAGGCGCTGGAGAAGCCCCGGGCCGTCTGGCTCATGCTGCCGGCGGCCATCGTCGACCAGACGCTCGACCAGCTGGTGCCGCTGCTCGACGCCGACGACGCCGTCATCGACGGCGGCAACTCCTACTACCGCGACGACATCGCGCGGGCCAAGCAGCTCCAGCCCAAGAGCATCCACTACCTCGACTGCGGGACCAGCGGCGGCGTGTGGGGTCTCGAGCGCGGCTACTGCCTGATGATCGGCGGCGAGGACGAGGTCGTGCAGCGGCTCGATCCCGTCTTCAAGACGATCGCGCCCGGTGAGGGAAGCGCCGAGCCGACGCCGAGCCGCACCGAAGGGCGGCACCGCGCCCAGACGGCTACCTGCACTGCGGCCCCAACGGCGCCGGCCACTTCGTGAAGATGGTCCACAACGGCGTCGAGTACGGGATGATGGCCGCCATCGCCGAGGGCCTGAGCATCATCAAGCACGCCAACGCCGGCAAGGTCACCCAGGAGGCCGACGCCGAGACCACCCCGCTGCGCGATCCCGTGGGCCTACCAGTACGACATCGACGTGGGCGAGGTGGCCGAGGTGTGGCGGCGCGGCTCGGTGGTCGGGTCGTGGCTGGTCGACCTCACCGCCGACGCCTTCGCCCGCTCGCCGGACCTCGACGACTTCGCCGGCCGGGTGTCGGACTCGGGCGAGGGCCGCTGGACGGTGCTGGCCGCGGTCGACGAGGGGGTCCCGGCCTCGGTCATCACCGCGTCCCTGTACGAGCGCTTCGAGTCACGCGGCCTGGGCGAGTTCACCGACAAGATCCTCTCGGCGATGCGCAGCGAGTTCGGCGGTCACGCCGAGAAGAAGCAGTAGGAGCGGTGCAGCACACGAGCTCGAGGCTCTGCCCGACCCTGCCGCGGTCGCCCGCGCGGGCGCCGCCTTCGTGGCCGAGCGCGGCCCGCGACGCCGTCAGCGCGCGCGGGCAGCTTCCACTTCGCGGTCAGCGGCGGGCACACGCCGTGGGCCATGTTCGCCGAGCTGGCCGACCGAGACGTCCCTTGGGCGTCGGTCGTCGATCTACCAGGTGGACGAGCGGGTGGCGCCGGCCGACGACCCCGACCGCAACCTGCACCACCTCCGCGAGGCTCTCGGAACGGCCCCGGCCGCAGGTACGGCCGATGCCGGTCGAAGAGCCCGACCTCGAAGCGGCCGCGGCCGCCTACGCCGCCGTGCTGCCCGAGCACTTCGACCTGGTCCACCTCGGGCTCGGGCCCGACGGCCACACCGCGTCGCTGGTGCCCGGTGACCCGGTCCTGTCGGTGACCGACCGTCTGGTGGCCCTGACCCAGCCCTACCAGGACCGGGTGCGGATGACCCTGACCTACCCGGCGCTGGCCCGGGCCCGCCAGATCCTCTGGCTGGTCACCGGCGCGGACAAGAAGGCGCCGCTCGCGAAGCTCTGGCGGGCGACACCTCCATCCCGGCCGGCCGGGTCGAGGCGGGCGGCGTCGCTCGTGCTGGCCGACCAGGCGGCGCTCTGAGGCGCCGCTCTCCGTTAGCCCGCTGTGTGGGTGAGATCGAGTTCGTTCGACCGTTTCGCCGCGTCCGACGAGCACCATGCTCACCATCTCGGGGGGGAACAGTCCGTGCCCGACCACGCCCGGCGTCGCCTCAAGCTGTTCCGCCAGCGTTCGAGGGTCGTCGATCGGACCGATGTAGTCGGCGATCACCCCTCCGTCAGGGCTAGGGGGGACGTCGCGCAGGGTCACTGTGCCCACGTGACGCAGTGTGGCCCGGAGTCCGAACGAGAGCAGCTCGAGGGGGATGGGTGCGTGCAGCGCCGCCACCGGTTTGGAGGAGTCGGCGATCACCACGAAGCGGTCCGCCGCGTCGGCAACGATCTTCTCCCGGGTGTGGGCGGCACCGCCGCCCTTGACCAGCCAGCCGTCCGGCGCGATCTGGTCGGCGCCGTCGATGGCCAGGTCGAAGCGGTCGATGTCGACGAACGGCTCGACGCGGAGTCCCAACGCCCGTGCGGCCTCTTCGGTGCGCGGGGAGGTGGCGGCGCAGCGGATGTCGAGACACCGCGTGGCCAGAGCGGGGAGGAGATACGCCACGGTCGAACCCGTCCCCAGCCCCACGGTCATGGAGGCCTCGACCAGCGTGGCCGCGGCTTCTGCGGCGATCTGCTTCTCCCGTTCGATACTCACGCCGCTGCGTCTCCGTGCTCATGGGGGCGCGGAAGCGCCCGACGACGATGGATGCCGCCGATTCTGGCAGGCTCCGGGGCGAGCGCACCGCTTGTCGTCACAACAAGCAGAAAGAAGAGGAGATGGCTGACAGTACCGTGACCACCGCCGACGTCCTCGTGATCTTCGGCATCACCGGCGACCTGGCCAAGAAGATGACGTTCCGCTCCCTCTACCGGCTCGAGGTGAGGGGCATGATCCCGTGTCCGATCGTCGGGGTGGCTCGTAGCGACTGGTCCAATGAGCAGCTTCGCCAACACGCCCGCCAGGCCATTCAGGACTCGGGCGAGACCGTCGACGAGGATGTATTCCGACGCTTTGCCGCCCGCCTGTCCATGATCTCGGGCGACTACGACGACCCAGACACCTACACCAAGCTTGCCGCCGCGATCAAAGGGCGCCACGCCCCGGTCTTCTACCTCGAGACCCCGCCCTCACTCTTCGGGCGTGTGGTGGAGGGCTTGAGCGCTGCAGGCTTGACCGAGCAGGCCCGCGTGGTGGTGGAGAAGCCCTTCGGGCACGACCTGGCCTCGGCGAGGGCGCTCAATGCCCAGCTGCGCAAGCTGCTCCAGGAGTGGCAGATCCTGCGCATCGACCACTTCTTGGGCAAGGAGCCGGCGATGGACCTCTTGTTCCTGCGGTTCGCCAACTCCGTCTTCGAGCCGCTGTGGAACCGCGACCGCATCGAGTGCGTGCAGATCACGATGACTGAGGACTTCGACGTCGAGGACCGGGGCAGCTTCTACGATCCCGTCGGTGCGCTGCGCGACGTCGTGCAGAACCACTTGCTTCAGCTTTTGGGCCTGTTCGCCTCCGAGCCGCCCGTCACCGCCGACGCAGACGGGTTACGGGACAAGCGGGTCGAGGTGTTCCGTGCCATCCCCGACGCCAAGCCGAAGCACTACGTGCGGGGCCAGTACGAGGGCTACCTCGACGTCCCCGGCGTCACCAAAGGATCGCAGACCGAGACGTTTGCCGCCTTGCGCCTCGACATCGACAACTGGCGCTGGTCCGGCGTGCCCTTCTTCATCCGAGCGGGAAAGGCGCTCGCGGTCACGGCGACCGAGATGCGCATCATCTTCAAGAGACCGCCGCGACCGGTGTTCGTCACCGAGTCGGAGCCTGACCCCGACGAGCTCATCTTGCGCATCGACCCCGACCCGGGTGCCGATCTGATGGTCCAGGCCAAAACGCCCGGGGCCCAGACCACGCGCAGCGTCGACCTCTCCTTGGTCTTCGCCCAGGAGCTTGGCTCGCTGCCCGAGCCCTACGAGCGCCTGCTCGGCGACGCGTTGCACGGGCAGGCATCGCTCTTCACTCGGGAGGACAGCGTCGAGGAGACCTGGCGCATCGTCCAGCCCCTGCTCGACGCGCCGCCGCCCATCGAGACCTATGCACCGGGGGGCTGGGGACCGGCCGGGGCCGACGCGCTGGTCGCGGGCTACCCGCGCTGGCGCGAGCCGTGGCTGGGCGAGCGCAGCTGCTGAGACCTACACGCATGAATGGCCGCCCGCCGCCCGCCGCCGCACGCCGCCCGCCAGCCGCGCTCAGCCGAGGAGCTCGCTCCGCATGAACCCGACGGACTTCTCCTGCATCGCACGCGCCTGGTGCTCTATGAAGCGCTCGACGACGGGACCGGCGCCGAAGATTTTCACCCGGGCCTCCAGCGAGAAGGTCTCGACCGTGCCGCCGCCCTCTTGGGTGAACACGATGGAGCCGTCGATCTTCGTCTTGTCCGCCATGGTGCCTGGCGTCATGGTGAACGTCGTCGTCGAAGCGGCCGGGTCGTAGGTGCTCACCTCGGTGGTGACCACCTCCTCGCCGAAGATCTTGCGCACGGGACCGGGCATCGGGGGTCGTTGCCCGTAGCGAAGGGTGCGCACCAGGCCGCTCGTGAGATCGCCCTCCTGGCTCAGGACTTCGGCCGAGGTCGAGCCCAAGCACTCGAGGTGTAGGCGCACGGCGAAGTCGGGGTCGTAATAGAGGGCCCAGAACTCGTCGGGGGTGCAGTCCCAGCCGTAGCTCACGGTGAGCTTCACGGTGCGAGGTCGAAGAGCATGTGGTGGGCCAGATCGCCCACGAGGTCGATTGTGATGTGCATGGTGGCCACCTGCCACGCGCAGTCCACCCGGGCGTACGTGTGGCGGTAGCGGCCCGCGATGACCGGCTGCAGCGCCAGGACGCCGGGCACGGCTTGGAGGACGGTGAAGTAGGAGCGACTCGCTGCGGTGGCGCCGTCGTCGGCCACCTCGACGATGACGTTGGTCATGACGTGCTTGGTACGCGGCGTCCCGTCCTCGTAGCGCCGAGTGCTGCGCGTGTAGAGGGCCTCTATGGCGTCGCGCCCGCTGACCGCGTCGCCGAAGCCCTCGAAGGTCAAGGTGGCGTGCGCAAACAGCTCGCCGATGCCGGCGAAGTCGCCGGCATCGATTCGCTCCGCGTAGGTGTAGATGACGCTGGCGATTGCCATCTCGGCGGACTGTTGCACGGCCGAGATTGTGGCACGGAAGGCTGGACGCAGCCCCTGCCTCCCAACCGCGACACGACGATTTCCACACTGCGAACTCGGTTCGCCCCTGCTCAACCGGTCCGAATGCCTCCGGTCGCGGGTCGGGGATCGCCAAGTCCCTCTCCGACCCGCAACCGGCCGCACTACCCAGCCGCACTTCTTGCGGGCCGCACCACAAGTCAACCGAACAAGGGTTGGGTTTGGCAATACGTGAATTGTCGTACAGACTTGCGTCGGCACGAGTCTGCCCGGGAGGTTCGCAGTGGTGGAGACGGCTCTGGAGCGGTCAGACCTCGAGGCGCTGCTGGGTGTCGTTGCCGGGCTGGCCGCTGTTCGGCCACTGGCGGACCTTCGGTCCGACACCGTCGCTGCGTTGCCGTCCCTGGTCTCGTCCGACCATCCGGCATGGAATGAAGTCGATCCTGTGACGGGCGAGATCGCCGCGGCGATCCCGCTCGAGTTCGAGCAGAGCATCGGCGACCGTATGCCTCACCTGACAGCCGTCTTTGCCCGGCATGTCGACGAGCATCCGGTCATCGCCGATTACCGGCGCACAGGGAACGGACGGCCTCAGGCGATCTCCGACTTCGTAAGCGCCGAGGCGTTTCATGCGACCGCGTTGTATCAGCACTTCTACGCAGTGTTCGGGACCGAGGACCAGCTGAGCTTCGTGCTCCCCGCACCTGACATGACCATCGGCATCACCGTCGATCGCCCCGAGCGCAGCTTCAAGGCTCGCGACCGAGAGATCCTCAACCTGCTGCGACCGCATCTCATTCAGGCCTACCGCAACGCCCTCGCCCTCGAGGCGGCGACGGCCGCGCTCGAGGCGGTCGACTCGCTGGCCGAGGCGAGCGGCGACGGCGTGATCGTGCTCGATCGCCTTGGCAAGATCGTCCACAGCACGCCGACAGCGTGCACTCTGCTCGACCGGCACTTTTCCGGCCACCCGCCGGCCGGTCTTCCTACGGAGCTGGCCGACTACGTCGCCCGCACCGCTTCTCAGAGCGCGCCGGCCTGGCCGATGATGCAGGACGGGCTGGTCGTGCGTCGGCTGAGCAGTGCCGGCACCACGGTGCTCGTGCTCTGGTCGTGCGGGTGGCGCGCCAGCTCCCGCCGCGTTGCGCGAGCTCGGGCTCACCCCTCGCGAGGCAGAGGTGCTTACCCACATCAGCATGGGCTCGTCGACCAAGGAGACTGCCGCGCGCCTCCGGATCAGTCCGCGCACGGTCGACAAGCACGTGGAACGATCGTTGGCAAAGCTCGGCGTCGACAGCCGCCTCGCGGCTGCGAACCTCATCAACCAGATTTCTCCGTGATCGTTCCGTACCACGTCGTACAAAGCGGGCGCACGATCGCGCTCGGCTGCGGATCACTGGCCGAGGAGCCGGCCCATCGCCGCGGCCACTTTGCTTGGGCGCCCTCGTCGCGCTTCGCTGCGGTCGGCCAGCTTCATGGTCCACAGCCCCGCGGTGATCTCCAACCATCGCAAGGGTTCGGCTCCCATCGCGGCGAGCGGTGCCCGACCCAGGGTAAGTGGACGAGCGCCGTGTCGGCACCGGTGATGAGGTCGGCGAGCGTGCGTCCGGCCAGGTTGGTCGTCGCCACGCCGTCACCCACGTAGCCGCCGGCCCATGCGAGGCCGCTCGCTCGGTCGAAGCCGACCGAGGAGTGCCAGTCGCGTGGGATCCCGAGTGGCCCTCCCCAGGCGTGGGTGAAGCGGGCACCAGCCAGGGCCGGGAAGAGCTCCGTGAGCGTCTGGCGTAGCAGCGCGTGGATGCGCGGCTCGGTGTCGAAGGAGGCGCGCACCGCCGAGCCGTAGTGGTATGGCGCGCCGCGCCCCCCGAAGGCGATGCGTCCGTCGGCCGTGCGCTGCCCGTAAATGATCGTATGCCGGTGGTCGGCGAACGACGCACGGCTCTCGAGTCCCGCTTCGGACCAGAAGTCGTCGCTGAGCGGTTCGGTCGCCACCATGAGGGAGTACACCGGGACGATGTCGCGTCGAGACCCCGGCAGGGTCGGCGTCCAGGCCTCCGTCGCCCGCACGACCACGTCCGCCTGCACCGTGCCACCACGCGTCACCACCGAAGGCGATGAGCCCGGGCGCAGGTCGAGCACCTGGGTGTGCTCGAAAAGCCGGACGCCTCGACGCTCGACGGCATCCGCCAGACCGCGAGCCAGGCGCGCGGGCTGCAGCACTGCGCAATGCGGGGTGAACGTCGCTCCGAGCGCGCCGGCGGCCCCGATCAGTTCGTGCGTCTCTTCGGGTCCGAGCCAGCGGAGGTCTTCCTCGGCGCTACCGAGTGCACGCGCGTCGTCCACCTCGGCACGCGCACGGGCGCGTTGGGCTTCGCTGCGGACAAGATCGATTGTCCCGCCCTTGGCGAAGTCACACTCGATCTCTTCGCTGGCCGCGCTCGCGCCGACGACATCGACAGTCTCTTGCATGGCTCTGCGCATGGCGCGCATGGCCTCGCGGCCGTGCTGTCGAGCCAGCGCGGCGTCCGAGGTGGCGAACAGGGCGGAGCACCATCCGCCGTTTCGCCCCGACGCGCCGAAGCCGGCCACCTCGCTCTCAACGACCGCGACTCGCAGTGTCGGGTCCGCTAGTGCGAGCGCATGCGCGGTCCACAGGCCCGTGAAGCCGGCGCCGACGATACAGACGTCGACCTGGAGATCTTCGCTGAGGGCAGGGCGAGGCGGCAGGGGCGCCGGGACGGCCTCCCACCACAAGGAGAGCCGCTGGTAGTCCGAGACCACCCCGGGCGCTACATCCGGCGCCACGCCTCGGAGAGCACGTCGCGCAGCGTCGACGCCATGAACTCAATCTCTTCCTGACCGCAGATGAGAGGCGGGGACAGCTGCACAACGGGGTCGCCGCGGTCGTCGGCCCGACAGATGAGCCCCGCCTCGAACAACGCGCCCGATAGGAACCCGCGCAGGAGCCGCTCGGACTCCTCGTGGTCGAAGGACTGCCGCGTCTCCTTGTCCTTCACGAGCTCGATCCCGTAGAAGAAGCCTGCGCCGCGGACATTGCCCACGATGGGAAGGTCGTAGAGGTCTTCAAGCGCACTCCGGAACGACGCCTCAGTGGTCTGCACGTGGTGCAGGATCTGCTCGCCTTCGAAGACGTCGAGGTTCGCCAGCGCCACCGCGCAGCTGACCGGGTGTCCGGCGAAGGTGAAGCCGTGCAGGAACGACGCGCCCGGACCCAAGAAGGGCTCCATCAGGCGGTCTGACGCGATCATGGCGCCGAGCGGGGCGTAGCCCGAGGTGAGCCCTTTGGCCACCGTGATGATGTCGGGCTGGTACTCGTAGCGAAGAGAGCCGAACCAGTGGCCCAGCCGGCCGAAGGCGCAAATCACTTCGTCGGAGACCAGCAGGACGCCGTGGCGGTCGCAGATCTCACGCACCCGTTCGAAGTAGCCCGGCGGCGGAGGGAAGCAGCCGCCGGCGTTCTGCACCGGTTCGAGGAAGACGGCGGCGATGGTGTCGGCCCCCTCGCGCACAATGGCACGCTCGATCTCGTCCGCCGCCCAGCGGCCGAAGGCGACCTCGTCGTCGGCGAACACCTCGGCCCGGTAGAAGTTCGTGTTGGGGACCTTGATCGCGCCGGGCACCAGCGGCTCGAACGGCGTGCGCAAATCGGGGATGCCGGTGATGGAGAGCGCACCCATGGACGTACCGTGATAGGCGATGGAGCGGCTGATGACCTTGGTGCGCTGCGGCTGGCCGGTCATGCCGAAGTACTGGCGCGCCAGTTTCCAGGCCGATTCCACCGCCTCGGAGCCGCCGGACGTGAAGAAGACCCGGTTGAGGTCTCCTGGCGCGTACTCCGCCACCCGCTCGGCGAGCTCGATCGCCCGCGGGTGGGCGTAGGTCCAGAGCGGGAAGTAGGCCAGCGTGCCGGCCTGCTTCGAGCCCGCCTCCGCCAGCTCCATGCGGCCGTGCCCGATCTGGGACGTGAAGAGCCCGGCCAGCCCGTCGAGGTAGCGCTTGCCGTGCTGGTCCCAGACCCACGCGCCTTCGCCACGCACGATGACGGGCACTTCGTGGTCGATGTAGGTGCCCATGCGGCTGAAGTGCATCCACAGGTGTCGCGCCGCCTGTGCGCTCAGGTCCGAGTTCTCAGGATTGGTGGTACTCATCGCTCCTCCGCGTGGCGGCCGCTCCCGCCGCTCACCGTGTTCCCCATGTGTAGGTCTGTTTGGCCAGCTTCAGGTACAAGAAGGTCTCAGTCGTCCGTACGCCGGGAATGGCGCGCACCGAGTCGTTCAGGACGTGCAACAGGCGCTCGTCGTCCTCGCAGACGATCTCGGCCAGGATGTCGAACGAGCCCGCGCACATCACCACGTAGTCGACCTCTGGCATGGACGAGAGCTTGTCGGCCACCCGGCGCGACGTCGCCTTCGACCGAGATGCCGATCATCGCCTGGCGGGTGAAGCCCAGCTGCAGCGGGTCGGTCACCGCGACGATCTGCATGATCCCCGACTCGCGCAGCCGCTGGACCCGGCGGCGCACCGCAGCCTCGGAGAGCCCGACCGCCTCGGCGATGGCGCCGTAGGGCTGCCGGCCGTCGCGCTGAAGTGCCTCGATGATGGCCCGATTGGGCGCGTCGAGCAGGGTGCTGGCCGTCTGGGCGTCTGCCTGGCCGCCCGGCCCCCCCTGTTCGTCGGCATCGGGCATCTCACACCTCGCTTCGGTCGTGCGTCAGGGGCCGAGCCCCCGATGTGCAGAATTGTGTCACCTCAGTAGCCTCAGTCAAGCTGAATTCGTCATATTCGGGTCCCAATCTTGCGAAAACGCTTGTTGAGGATGCGGACGTATCTGTGATCCTGTACCGAGGGTCGCGGTCGAGAAAGGACCTGAAGGGAGCAGCATGCGCAGGTTGCAGAATTTCGTCGGAGGCGCCTACCGCGACGCCGAGGACGGCCCCACGGCCCCGCTCATCGACCCGAGCACCGACGAGCCCTTCGCCGAGGCCCCGGTCTCTGGGGCAGCCGACGTCGACGCCGCGGTGGCTGTGGCGGCGGAGGCTTTCACCTCGTGGCGCCGGACGACTCCTTCGGAGCGCAGCCTGGCCCTGATCCGCATCGCCGATGCGCTCGAGGCCAGAGCAGAAGACCTCGTCGCCGCGGAGTCCGAGAACACGGGCAAACCATTCCAGCTGACCATGGACGAGGAGATCCCACCCATGGTCGACCAGATCCGCTTCTTCGCCGGCGCCGCACGGCATCTCGAGGGGCTGGCCGCCTCGGAGTACATGGTGGGCCACACCTCGTTCATCCGGCGCGAGCCGCTCGGCGTCTGCGGCGCCGTCACGCCGTGGAACTACCCCATGATGATGGCGGTGTGGAAGTTCGCACCGGCGCTGGCCGCCGGAAACACCATGGTCCTCAAACCCTCGGACACGACGCCCGTCACGACGCTGTTGATGGCCGAGATCATGGCCGAGCACCTGCCGCCTGGCGTCTTCAACGTCGTCTGCGGTGACCGCGACACCGGCCGGGCGCTCGTCGTGCACGAGACGCCCGCCATGGTCTCGGTGACCGGGTCAGTGCGCGCCGGCATGGAGGTGGCAGCCGCGGCCGCACCGACCCTCAAGCGCGTACATCTCGAGCTCGGCGGCAAGGCGCCTGTCATCGTCTTCGACGACGCCGACCCGGCCGCGGCCGCCGAGGGGATCGCCGGGGCGGGCTATTTCAACGCAGGCCAGGACTGCACGGCGGCCACCCGCGTGCTGGCGTCGCCGCGGGTGCACGACGACCTCCTCGCCGCGCTGGTGGAGCAGGCCGAGGGCACGACGGTCGGCGGTACCGACAACGAGGATGCCGACTACGGTCCGCTCAACAACGCAGTCCAGCTCGAGCGGGTGCGCGGCTTCCTCGAGCGCGTGCCGGCCTACGCGTCGGTGGCCACCGGCGGCACGCCGGTGGGGGAGCGCGGCTACTGCTTCGCGCCGACGGTCGTCTCGGGGCTGCACCAGGACGACGAGATGATCCAGTCGGAGGTGTTCGGGCCCGTCATCACGATGCAGGAGTTCAGCGACGAGGCAGAAGCGCTCGAGTGGGCCAACGGCGTGCAGTACGGGCTGGCTTCGTCGGTGTGGACCCGCGACCACGGCCGGGCCATGCGCATGGCCCGCGACCTCGACTTCGGCTGCGTGTGGATCAACACGCACATCCCGCTGGTGGCCGAGATGCCCCACGGCGGGTTCAAGCGCTCCGGTTACGGCAAGGACCTCTCCCTCTACGGGTTCGAGGACTACACGCGCATCAAGCACGTGATGAGCAACATCGAGGAATAGCTCATGATCGTCGGCGTCCCCAGCGAGATCAAGACCGACGAATGGCGCGTCGCGTCACTCCGGCGGGCGTGCGAGAGCTCACCTCGGCGGGACATACGGTTCTCGTCGAGAAGGGCGCCGGGAACGGTTCGGCCATGCCCGACGCCGACTTCGTCCGCACCGGCGCCAAGATCGTCGAGACGCGGACGAGGTGTGGGGCTCGGCCGACCTCGTGTGCAAGGTGAAGGAGCCAGTGGCCGAGGAGTTCCACCGGCTCGGCGCTCGAAGCGACCAGACCCTCTTCACGTATTTACACCTGGCGGCGTCGAAGGAATGCACCGACGCTGCTGGTCGCCGCCGGCAACGTCGCCATCGCCTACGAGACGGTCCGCCTGGAGGACAACTCGCTCCCCCTCCTCGCCCCCATGAGCGAGGTGGCCGGACGGATGGCGCCGCTCATGGGCGCCCACCACTTGATGCGGCCCGGAGGCGGCCGCGGCGTTCTCGTCTCGGGTGTCCCGGGCGTGCGGTGCGCCCGGGTCGTCATCCTGGGTGCCGGCGTTGCCGGCTTCGCCGCCGCCACCATCGCCGTCGGCATGCATTCGGAGGTCTTCGTCCTCGACCGCAACCTCGACCGGCTGCGGACGGTGGACCACCACTTCCGCGGCGAGCTCGAGACCATCGCCTCCTCCGAGCACGCCATTGAGGAGGTCTGCCTCGAGGCCGACATCGTGATCGGAGCCGTGCTCGTGGTCGGCGCCCGGGCGCCGCACCTCGTGTCCGACGCGTTGGTCGAGGAGATGCGCCACGGTTCGGTCCTGGTCGACATCGCGGTTGATCAGGGTGGCTGCTTCGAGTCGACCCGGCCGACGACGCATTCGAACCCCACCTTCGAGGCCCACGGGTCCATCTTCTATTGCGTGGCCAACATGCCGGGCGCGGTGCCCCACACGTCGACCCACGCACTGGCCAACTCGACACTTCCCTACGTGCTGAACATCGCCAATCAGGGATGGCAGCGCGCCGTCCGCTCCGACGCCGCGCTCGCCGAGGGCGTGAACGTCGTCGGCGGGAAGATCGTCTACAAGCCCGTGGCCGAGGCGCACGGCATGCCCTTCACGCCGCTCGCCGAAATGCTCGACTGAGGTCAGGTCAGCCCGAGCCGCGCCCGTTCAACCTGGTTCTGTTCCCACGACCGAGACGAAGGACACCATCTCGCCGGGGTATCCCCCGAGGTTGTGTGTCATTGCAAGGCCGCGGTCGATCGTCGCGATCTGGCGGTCGGGCGGAGCCTCGCGCCGCAACTGGAGCCAACACTCGAAGAGCATGCGCAAGCCCGACGCACCCACTGGGTGACCGAAGCTCTTGAGGCCGCCGTCCGGGTTAACGGGGAGCTCGCCGTCGAGGGCGAAGGTACCGGCCAAGACTTCCTTCCACGCCGTGCCCCGGGGTGCGAAGCCGAGATCCTCCATGAGCACGAGCTCGGTTGGGGTGAAGCAGTCGTGTACCTCGGCCATCGCCAGCTGCCGACGCGGGTCGGTGACGTCGGCCTGCGCGTACGCGTCGGCCGCCGCCGCTTCGCATTCGGGGAAGTGTGTGTAGTCGTAGTCGGGGTCGATCAGGCCCGACCCGCTTCCTGCCACAAACGACAATGCCTTGATGTAGAGCGGTGTCTCGGTGTAGCGGCGCGCGTCCTCGGCTCGCACGACGATGGCCGCTGCGGCGCCGTCGGCAACGCCCGCGCAGTCGAAGACGCCGAGGGTGCCGGCGAGGCGCGGGGAACTGCGCACGGCCTCTTTGGTGATTTCACGCCGGAACTGTGCCCGGGGGTTACGCGCGCCGTTGTAGTGATTCTTCACGGCAATGGTCGCGAGTACGTCGGCCATCGTCTCGTCGTCCACTCCGTACTTCTGGCCGTAGGCCGGCGCCACCATGGAGAACATGGCCGCCGCGGTCAGCGTGCGTGCGGTGCCGTCGTTGGGTGGGTTCATCGCGTTGAGGCCCTGGTACCCACTGTCCTTGACCTTCTCGGCCCCGACCGCCATGGCCATGTCGTACGCGCCCGACGCGACGGCGTACACCGCACCTCGCAGCGCCTCGGAGCCCGTGGTGCAGTAGTTCTCGACCCGGGTGACCGGCTTGTTGACGAGTTGGAGCGGCCGGGCCAGGGTGATCCCGCTCATCCCGCTCTGTGCAGTGCCGAACCAGTAGGCGTCGACGTCCTCTTTGCTCACACCGGCCGACGTGAACGCCTCCGTGCTGGCGTCGACTATGAGGTCGTCGAGCCCCTTCTCCCAAAGCTCGGCGAAGGGGGTGCACCCCATGCCGACGATTGCAACTTTGTCGCGGACACCGTGCGAGCCCATCAGTTACGTCCTCCCGTGCGCACCAGGCGCGCCTTCCAGAAGTAGTCGTGGATGCCGTCCGCGCTGAAGAGGCGGCGGAACGTCATCTCCACCCGGCTTCCGGCCCCGATCTCCTCGGGGTCGACGTCGGTCAGCTCGACCGGATAACGACCACCGCCGTCGAAGTCGACGATGGCGAAGACGATCGGCGGGCTAGGTGAGTAGGCCAGACGGTCGATGGTAGAGGTGACCACCGTGCCGATGCCGTCGGCCATGGCGACCGGTTCCATGTCGTCGACGGCGCCGCCCACCATGGAGACGCGCGACGGTGGGAGGTGCACCGCTCCCGAGCTTCGATCCTTCGACCCCACGAACCCGAACTTCCAGTCCTCGCTCCGGTGCGCCGCCGTGCTCGAGACCCGCGCCGGCTCAGGGCGCCGTGGCGGCTCGGGTTGGAGCTGGCCGCGCCATGCGAGGAACTTGGCGTAGGTGATGGGTGCCCCGCCAGCCACCTGGTCGGCCACGGGCCGGGCAGGGTGCCAGTCGCGGAGCGCCGCGGTCGTGCGCAGCACCACGGCGTCCGCACCGTCGGCCAGGTGGAGAGCGACGACGACCGTGCCCGCCGCCGTGCCATCGGCGGCCATCGATTCGAGCGCAGCGGCCAGCACGAGGAGGGGATGTGCCGTCCCGCTCTGTCCTACGGTCGCGGCGAGATCGTCGACCAGTACTCCCTCGGGAGGTCCGAGTTTCTTTGTCAAGGAAGCCACCGCACGTCCATGCATCCCCGTGACGACGAGGCGCCCGATGTCGCCGATCTCGAGGCCGGCCGCCTTCAGACCGCGCGCGAGCGCGTCGCGGCCGACCGAGACGTAGCGGTTCTCGCCGAAGCGCTCTTCCCAGAGTTTGGAGGTGCGCTCGCCCGGCGCTCGCCAGCGGTCGGTGAACTCGTCGGAGGCGGAGGCCACCGCCACGAGTTCGGCCAGCACCTCGGCGTCCTCACCCTCGCCGACCAGTACGGCCGCACCAGCGTCGCCTCCGGCGGCCTCGTCGCCGCTGGTCGGGAGCCCGTCACGCATGTCGGCGGTCACCACCAGCGTCGTCTCGCTGCCCGCGAGCGCGCTGCGCAGCGCGCCCATCCCCGAACGCAGGGCACCGCCGAAGTCGTAGGCAGCGACGTCACCGGGCAGGCGCAGCGCGGCCGCGATCGCGGTGGCGTTCGTCTTGTCCAGATAGGCGGGTGAGGCGGTGGCGAGCCAGAGGGCGTCGGGCGTGCGTCCGGGCGCGCCACGCAGTGCCAGCCGGGCCGCCTCGACCCCGAGCGTGGTCGTGTCCTCATCGTGGGAGGCGACGGCCCGGGTGCCCTTGCCGCCGCCGCTTCCCATGAACGTCGCGATGTCGGCCCTGGAGAGCCGCCGGTATGGCACATAGCCCGCGGCACTGATGATTCCTCGCACGGCGGTCGAGCCTAACGGTTCGCCACTTTCCATTCTGACGGGTCGTCAGATTCCGGACGGTGGGGAACGGTGGTCCGGAGATACGACGCCGCACGTCGCGCCGCTGTGGGCGCCCCCCTCGGATTCGGCGCAGAACCCGTCCCCGGGCAACACCGACAGGGCAAACTGTCCGCATCTATGGCGGATGCGCCCGTTCCCGAGGACCTGCCCCCGCCCGGCACCGGGCCGGGACCGACCCAACGCGTCGCGGACGCCGATCGAGATCGCACCGTGGCGCTGCTGCGTGAGCACGTCGTGGACGGCCGGCTCACGCTCGACGAATTCTCCGAGCGGGTCGGGCGGGCGCTCGCGGCTCGCACCCTGGGTGATCTCGGTGCCGTGATGACCGACCTGCCCGTGCCGACCTCGCCGTCGGCGCCGCTCCCCGAGGCCGCCACAGGCACAACGCCCGCCGCGACGCGCAAAAAGCGGCGCTGGCACGTCGCGGTCCTCAGCGGCCACAGCACCAGGGGTCGCTGGCGCATTAGTGGCAAGACGAATGCAGTGGCCTTTTATGGGCGGCTGCGACATGGACCTGCGCCGGGCGGAGATCGACGGTCCCGAGGTCTCCATCACCGCTGTTGCCTTCATGGGGGGCGTCAACATCACCGTCCCCGAGGGTTTCGACGTCGAGTTGCAGGGCTTTTCGTTCATGGGTGGGCGCGATCTGAAGCTGCGGGACGTGCCTCGGGTGCCCGGCTCGCCACTCATCGTCGTGCGTGGCTTCGCCGTCATGGGCGGTATTGAGGTCAAGAGCCGCTCCAGCCGGAACAAGCGCCGGCTCGCGCGAGCGGCTGCGGCGGGACTGCCCGAGGTCGACGACGGCGACGACCTCGACGACGAGCCCGACGGCATCTCGAGCACGTCGCCGAGGCCAGGACTTCCCATCCCGCCCAGCGCCCCCATTCCTCCACTTCCAACTGTCACCACCTCAGCCACGACGCCCACGACGCCCTCGCCGTCGTCCCCTGGGCCGCCGCCGGCCGACCTCGCTTCGGCCGTCCCCGATGTCGCCACCGACGGTACGGTGACGATCCTCTTTTGCGACATGGTCGACTATGCCGGCATGACCGAGCGCCTGGGCGACCACACCTCGCGGCAGCTGTTGCACGAGGAACACCGTCTGGTCCGCCACGCCCTGGCGCGTCATGGCGGCCGCGAAGTCAAGGTCCAAGGCGACGGGTTCATGATCGCGTTCGGGGGAGTCGCCCGCGCGCTCCGATGCGCGATCGACATCCAACAAACGACGCGCGGCTACGTCCCGCCGGCGGGGATGGAACCGATCGCGGTGCATATCGGCGTCCACACCGGTGACGCGCTCGCCGAAGAAGGTGACTATCTCGGGCATACGGTGATCGTGGCAAGCCGGCTCGCCGACGTCGCCGGCGCCGGCGAGATCCTGGTGTCCTCGCTTTCGCAACAGCTCGTCCAAGGCTCGGGTGAGTTCACGTTCGCCGAGCACCGCGAGACGCAGTTAAAAGGCATGGCGCGCGCACAACTGTCCGCGACACTCGCCTGGGCGCAGTGAGCTGATGAACGCGGGGGCCGACCACTGGTGCCTGGGAGGAGGCGGGTCTCTACGACCCAGACGATCCCGACGCTGCGGACCGTCTGGCTCTTCTTGTGTACCTGACCGAGCGCGGCGCCACCATCGAGCAGTTGGTGGACGCGCACCGCATGGGCGCGCTGCCGAGCGTCGCCGGCGATCTCGTGACGCAGGGCAGGACGCCGATCGCAACCGTCAAGGAGATCGCCGCGAGCACCGGCGTCGCCGAACGCGACGTGTTGCGCGTCCTGCTGGCGTCGGGCATCCCTGCGCAGCCCGACACGGAGATTCCCGCGGAGCTCGTCGGTTTGCTCGAGGCGTTCAAGCAGGCATCCGCGTTGATGGGTGAGGAACCAATCCTCGCTTTCACGCGGGTGCTCGGGGCGGCCGCCATCAACGTGGCCGAGTCCGCCATCGCGCTCTTCTTTGCCGAGTTCGGTCCGGGCAGCGTGCGAGAGGGGCCCGACGAGCTCTCCCGCGCCCGCATCTCGGAGGCGGCGACGCGTGCCTTCACGGGTGTTCCCGACGTTCTTGCGCTCATGGTCATGGACGCCTTCGAACGCGCCCAGCGCCGGGTCCAATCGACGCGTCCATGGGCAGAGCCGGGGGCCAATGACACCGACCTGTCGGAGGGACCGACCGAGGTGGTCGCACTCGGGTTTGTCGATCTCGTCGGCTCGACGGCCTGGGCTCAGTCCCACGGTCTTCGTGAGCAGAGCCTCGCCCTTACCCGCTTCGAATCGGCCGCCTGGTCGAGCGCTGTTCTCGCCGGCGGGCGGGTGGTCAAGATGATCGGCGACGAGGTCTTTTTCGCTGCGCCGACGGTGGACGCGGCCTGCCGGATCGGGCTCGAGGTGTGTGAGGCGGCGGCGGCCGACCACGTTCTCCCTTCAGCCCGGGGCGCCGTGGGCATCGGGCCGGTCACCCCACGCGAAGGCGACTACTTCGGGCCCCTCGTTAATCTCCTCTCGCGGCTCGTGAAGACCGCCGCACCCGGCGAGGTCGTGGTCACCGAGGCCGCAGCGGATGCGCTGTCGCCCGACGAATGGTCGCTTCGACCACTCGAACCGGCTGTAGTGCGGGGTATCGACACTCCCATACAGTCGTTTCACGTGGAGCATTCCACCCCAGGTCGCTAGGCATTTTGGGCCCCTTTTAGGGGGTGTTAACAGCAGGTGTTTACGTCTGCACGCTGCTCGTCGGGCACCGCCGCCGTGGCTACCTCTGGGCGTTAACGCCACCGGCGTTCACGGGCGTTAACGCCGGTGGCTAGTGTTATCGCCCATCGCGACCACCAAGTCTTCCGTCCTGGGCCTTCGGCTCGACAACGACCGTCGCTCATGGGTCGAAGCCACTGCCGTCGAGCAGGGTGTCAGCGTCCGCGCCGTCTTCGAGGCGCTGATCGACCGGGCCCGGGCCGAGGAGCTCGCCGCCGTGGACACGTTGTCCGGGCTCGATCACGACAACGGTTACAACGCCTTCGCCGTTCCTGACGGCGGTCTGTACCGCGACCCGCGTCGTGACGGTCCCCAGGAGCCTGGCCACCCGTCGACTGCGCCCATGCTCTGGATCCGCCAGGTCGCCGCCTTCTCCGGACACGCGCTGGGTGTGGCGGGCTCGCTCGTGCGTGCGCTCGTCGAGGCAAACGGCCAGCATGCCCGCGCCTGCGCCCACGACAACTGGCGGATCATTTCCCGCTCGCACGAGTAGGCCCACCCCACCCCCGGCCGGGGCCGCGGGTGGTGCCGGCTCTGGCACCGAGAGGACGCTTCGACGCCCCGATTATCACGCGGCCGTGTCCGTCGGTGGGCGATGGGGACGATGCGATACGGGCACCGGGTCCTGCCCCGGGCGCCGACGGCGACGACCGTGTCTCGTTCCTGCCCGGTGTCTCCCAGGCACTGGGCAGAAGGGATGGCGCGCCACCCTCAGTTTCACGTGGTGCGGCTCGACGCCGGACAACGACGACAAGGATGGGCATGGTGCCCCCCTCTCGCTCACTGCGACTCGCAACCGATCACCACGATCTCGCGGCAGCCCAATCTGGGTGTTAACGCTACGGGATCACGCGCGCATCCACGTGTCGGCGGTCACCCCGATTCGGATCGTCGAAGATGAAGGCCAGCTTCAGGTCCCCGCTCGACCCGTGCGGCGTTAACACCTGGGTGCGGCCGCGATTCCAATATCGTCGGTCGCCCCTTTGGAGAAGGGGTAGAACGCCTCGGCCTCGGACGGACCCCTGACGTGACCCCGGATGGCGGGGATGCCAGCGTTGGCTCGGCGCACAGCGCCGAAGTGTTGCCTGTCTCGGCAACTCGGATTTCCAAGAGCGCGCCCTTTGCGGTGTTCCCGCGGAGGCGCACATCGGGGATCACGACCGGCGACCCAGTCACGATCGACCGCCTTTTCCGCCGCCCTGCTGACCTTCGAGCTCACCGGCTCGGGCGTTCCAAACACGCCCCGGGCCAACATCCTCGGAACGTGGTTTACGCGTGCTGCGACGAGGCGCCCGAGGACCTACGAGGGCGATTTCGTGGCCGAGTGGAAAGTCGGTTGCCAGTCGAGCCAGGTGGAGGGTGCGTGTCTTCGTGACCCGGGTACGCGTGGCGCTTCAACGCCAGGGTTGGGTCCGCGTCGGTGCTGAGAGTCGCTGCGAGGCGCCGCAATCACTGCGTGCGCAGCCCAGCTCGCACGTCCTTCGAACCGTCGCGCTGTGCCGCCGATCAGTCAACGCCGATTCCGTGTACAGGCAGACAACGAGGTGTTAACACTGGTCGGCACGGCCTGCCTGCTCATCGACTCGTTTCGCGCCATCGCGACACGCATGAGCCACTTCGGCGCTCTTGCACGGGGTTCGTCGCGTTGCGCGGAACGATCAGTCGGGTGCGGTGAGCGCGAGAGGTGGAGTGGGCGCTGCTGCGTACGTCGTTGGGCGCCGGGCGGGCAGGTTGTGAGCTCGTGGATCCCGGCAGTGGCGGCGCGTTGTCGGCAAGGCCCGGCGGCCGGCTCGCCTCGGTGCCGACCCGTGCCCTCGTCGTGAGCGAACCCACCGTTTGTCAGTCTGGCGTTGGTCGGCGTGCCGAGGTGATGGTCGCCACTCCTGGACGGGCGGGGGAGCGATCCCTTGTTCATCGCCACAGAGCAGGCACCCAGGCGGGCCATGCACGACTGCCGGCTCTGCCCTTCAGGGTCGTCAGCGACCCGGAGGGCGGTTTTGTGCCTGAGAGATCTTCTTGGCGGGGCCGGCGTGCCTTCACCCGGGTGCGCGCGGACCAGGTACTCCGACGGGGGGGCCGCGCAAAAAGTAAGAGGCCCGGATCGCTTCCGTGCGGAAGACGACCCGGGCCCCTTGAAGGCTCAGTCGGCGAGGAGTGCGCTACTCCCTGGTGCCGAAGGTCCTGCCCACACCGTGCCGAACCAGGGCAAGGAGCTCACGCGGGCGGTAGTAGAGCATGAGGAGCAAGAAGCCCAGGCTGAGCAGGGCGAGCGCGGCGATCAAGGTGTACCAAGTGTCCGGGCCCGACCCGGTGAAGGCCAGGGCGCCCGGCGTTGTCCCCGCAGCGGCAGCGGCCCCCCCAGGCGTGGCCGGGGTCGTTGTAGCGCTGGTGGACGCAGCTGCCGTGTTCGGATTCCCGTTGGAAGCAGTGGGGTTGGGAACGAACGAGATCGGCACCGTTCCGTCCTTGCCCCCTTCGTCGCCGAAGGCGAGCGTGCAGCTGTCACCGGCCGCCAGCTGCGCCGTCGTCGGCGGGCACGGGTATGCCGCGGCGTCGGTCGCCGCGCTGCCGCCGCCGCTGTCGGTGGGACAGGTCGTGACCAGGTACGCGGCCCCGCAGGGTGGTCCAGGGGTCGGCGAGATGATCGTGAAGGTGAGACCCGCGGGCAGGTCACCTCCAGCAGTGGTGGACTTCGCGTTTGCCAGGGCGATACCGCTGCACGAGACCGGGACATTCTGGCTTACGGGCGATGGCAGAGCCACCGTCGGCTGGCCCGGTGCGTTGTTGCACTCGAGGACCGTGCCCAGTGAATTGGGGTCAAAGCCCGAACCGCTCAGCGTCGACGACGCTGCCGCCGTTGAGGCAGGTACCCGGGTTTGCGGTCATGCTCGGAGGACCGGCCGAGGTTGTCGGGGCCGGAGTGCAAGCGACCGCCCCCATGGTCGTCGTCGTGACGGTGTTTTGACCCGTGAACGTGATGGGCGAGCTTGTGACGGAGCCCCCATCTCCTGTTTGGTCATATTCCATGAAGCAGGTAGCTCCGGCGTTCTGCTGGGCCGTCGTGGGGGGGCACGGGTAGAGCGCGGCGTCCGTGGTAGCAGAGTTACCGGCCGAGTCAGTGCCGGTTGCCGGAGGACCCGACATCGGGCTGGTCACGATGAACGGGTTGCTCGAAAGATCACCGCTGGCATTGGCCGTGACGATGACGGAATTCGCCTTGGAGCACGAGACAGCAACGGCGGTAAGTTTTGCCTTCGGCGCGGCAATCGTTGGCTGACCAGGGGCGTTGCTGCACTCCATCACGCTTCCAAAGGCCGAAGCGGTCATTCCTGTGCCTGAAACTGAAATCTGCGTCGTCCCGTTTGGTGTGAGTCCAGTTGCGGGATTCACTGAAAGCGTTCCGCCGGCTGCGCTGGCCTGCGCTGCGACCAACAAGCCCCCCGCTCCCGACAACATCAAAACTGCTGCGATTCCGGTAACAACCCGCCTGCGGGTTCTGTTCAACATGACTCCCCGATCGTCGTCTCCGTGCCGCGACCGGTTTTGACGCCGGACCGCGACTCCAACCCCCGGTCCGGACCCCCGTTAAGACCAGGGCAAAACATAGGAGGCAATTGCAGATTCGTCAAGCAGCGTTTGAGCCCCCTGCACCCTTTACCCTGGAAAAGGTCCTCTCACACACCCGTCGCCGGGACTCGCCGGCCACCTCAAGGCCGCTCGTTTCGGGCCCATAGCCTCGCGCCGGTGTGTCGGGCCTGAATCCAGGGGGATCGCCGCAGGTGGCGATGCTCAATAGCTGCCGGGAAGGGCCAAGCTGACGTGTTCGAAGCACACGAGCAGGGCGAGCCCCACCAGGGGGACGGCCAGTAGGACGACCACGAAGCGCCATCGCCGTTCGACCCAGCGCCACGCGGCCACGGCCGCGACGCCGAGCGCAACGGCGGCGAGGCCCCACAGGACGGGCGGTACCCACGACGCCGAGCCGCCGCCGAGTGAGGAGGACGAGGTCGAGCTTTTGGCCGGCTCCCCGCTCTCCCCGGCAATGGTCGTGACGTTCGGCCGTTTCGTCGTGGTCCCGGTCGGAGTCTTGGCGGTGCGGCCGTTGAAGGCAGCCGTGACGACGAGCCGCTGCGCCGCGCTGTAACGCGGATTGCAGGTCGTGAGCGTCAGGGTGTTCTTGCCAGGAAGGGTCTCGAGTACCGCGACGTCGGAGGGCGAGACGATCTGGTTCTCGGTGACCGTGTAGTGGAAGAGCCCCTGCGAGGTGAGGATGTAGATGGGGTCGCCGGGCGTGAGCGCGTCGAGGTTGTAGAAGGGGTGGGCGTACGTCGTGCGGTGTCCGGCGATGGCCACGTTCCCGGGCTCGCCCGGCAGCGCGGTGCCGGGATAGTGCCCCGGCCCCTGCTCGAGCTGTGCCTCGCCCACGCCTTCGACGATGGCGTCGAGCAGACCGATCCTCGGGATGGACAGCAGGCCGACCGGGTCGTTGATCGCAGGGTCGGGTATCGGCGGCGCCGTCTTTTGCGCGAAGTGCAGCCCGGAGTGATGCGCCGCGAGGGACGAGGCGGACGTGGGGAGCGGCGGGTGCAGCTGGTGGGCCAGTTCCGACTTGAGATGGGACTGCGCCTGCGCCTCGTAGAACGCAGTCCCCCACAGCTGGTAGGCGACGAACGCGAGGAGGAGGAGCCCGATGCCCACCAGCACCGCAGCCGCCCGCACGACCACCCTCCCCGTCTTGGTCATCGGACGGAGTGTAGGAGGGCCATCTCGGCGCCTGGGATCGCCAGCGCCGAGAGGGCGAGTGTCAATGAGCGCGACGGGGCAGCGGGCAGCGGCCTGGACCTGGTCCCTGGTCGTGGCCGCAGTGGTCGCGCGGTGTGCCGTCATCGCCGCGGGAGCCTCGCCGCCGCCCGGGCCGAGGTGCCGGCAGATCCACGTCTGGCCGCCACCGGAGGGCGGCGACACGCTGCCATATGATGAGAAACGAATCTGACGCAGCGTCAGATTCGGGCGCGTCGGCGACCCTGGAGGCAGGCAATGGACTTCGAGTTCTCCCCCGAACAGCTGGCCTTCGTGAAGGAGGTCGAGACCTTTCTCGACGCCAACGACGACCCCGAGGTCTTCGACGTCACCAGGGAGAACATGGCCCAGATCGTCGACACGCCCAAGCGCCGCGCGTTCATGGCGGTCGCTCGGGGACCGGGGCTGGCTCGGCATGACCTGGCCCAAGGAATACGGCGGCTCCGAGGGCGAAGGCGTCTACGAGTACCTCCTCAACGAGCAGCTGGCGGGGCGAGGCGGGCCCCAGATCGGCAAGGGCGTCGGCATCGTCGGCAAGACGATCATCCGCCACGGCAACGAGATGCTGAAGGAGGAGTTCCTCCCCAAGATCCTGCGCAACGAGGTCGAGTTCGCCGTCGGCTACTCCGAGCCCAACGCGGGCTCCGACGCCGCCTCCATGCAGCTGAAGGCGACCAAGGTCGACGGCGGCTGGGTCCTCAACGGCCAGAAGACGTGGACCACCTCCGCGCACTTCGCCGAGTGGTACTGGGTCGGCGCGCGCACCGACCCCGACGCGCCCAAGCACGCCGGCATCACGCTCTTCCTCGTGCCGCTCGACCAGCCCAGCATCACGATCAACGCCATCTGGACGATGGGCGACGAGCGCACCAACGAGGTGTTCTTGAACGACGTCTTCGTCCCCGACGAGTACGTCGTGGGCGAGGTGAACCACGGGTTCCAGTACATCTCCGAGGCCCTCGACCTCGAGCGCTTCACGATGTTCACCATCTCGCCGATCCAGCAGCGCTTCGAGCTCCTCGTCGAGTACGTGAAGTCGACCGTGCGCGACGGCGAAGCCGCTGAAGGACGACCCGGTCATCCGCCAACGCCTGGCCCAGCTGGCCACCCAGCTCGAGGTGGCGCGCGTGATCGGGCTGAAGTTCGTCTTCGAGTCCGCGAAGGGCGGCGCCGCGCCGACCGCGTGGGCATCGGAGTACAAGCTCTTCGCCACCGAGCTCTCCAAGCGACTGGCCAACGCGTCCATGGACATCGCCGGCCCCGGCAGCCAGCTGCGGGTCAAGACGCCCGAGGCCCCGATGGCCGGCCGGGCCGAGTCGACCTACCGCTACACCGTGATCGACACCATCGGCGGCGGCGCCTCCGAGATCCAGAAGAACATCATCGCCCGGCGCAAGCTCGGCCTCCCGAAGAACTTCTGAGTGCCGGGCGCCACTTCTTCCACGGTCACGGGACCCTGTGCGGGGTCACCGTGCTCGACCTCTCGACGGTCGGCCCCGCGGCGCGCTGCACGCGATTGTTGGCCGACTACGGCGCCCGTGTCGTCAAGGTCGGCCCGGTGCCCGCGGCCGGACGCGGCGCCGATCGAGCCGCCGTTCTTCGCCTACAGCGGCCACCGCGGCATGCGCCGGGTCGAGCTCGACCTGAAGGACGACGACGGACGGGAGGCCTTCCTCGCGCTGGCCGCGGCGGCCGACGTCGTCGTCGAGAGCTTCCGACCCGGTGTCGTCGATCGCCTGGGCATCGGCTACGAGGCCGTGTCGGCGCGCAACCCCGGCATCGTCTACTGCTCGACGAGCGGGTACGGCCAGGACGGCCCGGCAGCGCAGTGGGCCGGACACGACCTCGACTACCTGGCCGTCGGCGGCTACCTCGCGATGAGCGGACCCGGGCCCGACGGCGCTCCGCCGCTGCCGGGCGCGACCATCGCCGACGCCGCCGCCGGCGGCATGCACGCCGCGCTCGCCATCACCGCTGCCCTGGCCGGCCGGGCCGCCACCGGGCCGCGGCGCCTACCTCGACGTCTCGGTGGCCGAGGGCGTGCTGTGGCTGATGTCGCTCGCCATCGACGAGCAGCTGGCGCTCGGCGCCGACGTGCGACCCGGCCACGACGTCCTTTCGGGCCGCTACGCCTGCTACGCCACGTACCGGTGCGCCGACGGCAAGTGGATCGCGGTCGGCGCCATCGAGGCCAAGTTCTTCGCCAATCTCTGTGCAGCGCTCGGGTCGCCGGAGCTGGCGGCCGCGCAGTACGACGACGGCGCGCAGCCCGACCTCCGAGCAGCGTTGGCCGACGCCTTCGCCGCCCGGACGCGCGACGAGTGGGTCGAGGCGCTGGCCGGCGCGGACACGTGCGTGGCGCCGGTGCTCGAGGTGGCCGAGGTCGTCGAACACCCCCAGTTCGCGGCCCGGCGGGTCGTCGGGGCGGCCTCGCATCCAACAGAAGGGACACGTCCGACAGCTGGCGCCCTTGCTGGCGGGCATGGCACGAGCTGGACGGGGTGGTGGCGCTGCCCGACATGGGAGAGACCGACACCGAGCACCTCTTGAAGGAGGCCGGCGTCGACGGCGAGACGATCGCCGCGCTGGGTGGCGCGGGGGGTGGTGGCGTGAGCGCACCGGCGTCTGCGTCCGATGCGCTGGCGCAGGCCCGGGACCTCGTCGGCAAGGAGCAATACCACGAGGTGGGCGAGTTCCCCGTCGAGCGCGGCTACGTGTGGACGTCGTGCGCGTCGGTCGAGAACGGGAACCCGTTGTTCTGGGACGACGGAGGTGGCCGACGCGCTCACCGGCGGGCCGATCGCGCCACCTTCCATGGTCTCGGTGTGGTTCCGGCCGCACCACTGGGCACCGGGGCGTACTGGAGCAGGCGCTGCCGCTGCAGGTGCACTTCGACCTGAAGGAGCTCTTCGGCCTGCCCGAGGCCGTCATGACCGACAACACCATCGAGTTCCACGAGCCGGTCCGCATGGGCGACGTGCTGCGCACCCATCAGGTACTGCGCTCGGTGAGCGAGCGAGAAGACGACCAAGCTCGGCACCGGTCGCTTCTGGGTGATCGACGTCGTGTACGAGAACCAGGACGGCGACTTGGTCGCGGTGGAGTCCTACACCGGCTTCGGCTACCGGCGCGGAGCGACGGCGTGAACGTCGCCCTCACCCCGCGCCTGCTGCTCGACGACGTCGCCGCCGGCGACGAGCTGCCTCCCCTCGACTACGACGTGAGCGCCTCCACCGTGGTCCTCGGCGCGCTGGCCACGCGCGACTGGCGGCCCATGCACCACGACAAAGACTTCGCGGTGCACCGCAACGGGACCAAGGACATCTTCTTGAACACGCCCAACCAGGCGGCCTGGTTCGAGCGCTACCTCACCGACTGGACCGGACCTCATGGCCGCCTCGGCCGGGTGACGTTCCGAATGAAGGGCTCGGTCTTTCCCGGCGACACCATGTCGCTGCGCGGCGTGGTGTCCTCGACCGATGTGGACGAGGCGGGGTGCGGCTTCGCGACCGTGGAGGTGACCCTGTCGGTCGACGGGGACATCAAGACCACCTGCAGCGCCCGGATCGCGCTGCCCTGCTCCGACGACGACAACCCCTGGGCGCGTCGGGCGACCGGTGGCGTCCCTCGCCGCCCTCATGAGCGCCACCACCTACCGCTGCCGACGGCAAGACGAAAGAGGCTCGCCGTGCTTGATCTCGACTTCAACCAGGAGCAAGAGCTACTGCGCCAGACCGTGCGCGACGTCTTGGCCCGCCACTGCTCGCTCGAGGTCGTCCGCCAGATGGAGGACGACCCGGTGGGTTACCCCGCCTCGCTGTGGGAGCAGCTGGGCGAGCTCGACCTCATCGGTTTGTTGCTGCCCGAGGAGTACGGGGGTTCGGGCATGTCGCTCATTGAGGGTGTGGCGCTCTACGGGGAACTCGGGCGCGCCCTCGCACCCACGCCGCACTTCGTGAGCGCGGTGCTCTGTGGTGGGGTGCTCGCAGCGGCGGGGAGCGACGACCAGAAGCACCGCTGGCTGCGCCTGCTCGCCTCGGGCGAGGCGATCATGACGCTGGCGTGGCTCGAGCCGGAGAACGGGTTCTCGCCCCGAGGGGTCGCGGTGCGAGCCGAACCCGACGGAGACCGGTTCCGCTTGTCGGGCCTCAAGCGCCACGTCGCGTTCGCTGCGGCCTCGGACCGCCTCGTCGTCCTGGCCCGCACCGGGGATGCCGAGGAGGCCATCGACCTCTTCGTGGTGGACCCCCATGCAAAGGGGATCGCGCTGCGCCAGCAGTTCTCCCTGGCGTCGGACACCCAGTACGAGGTGACCTTCGACAACGTCGTTCTCGGAGCCGAGGACCGCATCGGCGCGGCCGGCAGCGGCTGGGCCACGTGGCAGGCGGTGCTCGAGCCGGCCCTCGTTCTACTCGGCGCACAGGCTGTCGGGGGAGCCCGCTACGCGCTCGAGATCACCACGCAGTACGCGCTCGACCGTCACCAGTTCGACAAGCCACTCGGCGCGTTCCAGGCGCTGGCGCACTACCTGGCCGACGCCGTCACGAGACTCGACGGCGCGGAGCAGCTCGTGCACGAGGCGGCTTGGGCCGGAGCGACCGGGCGCCCGCTGAGCTCGCTCGCCCCCATGGCCAAGCTCATCGCCTGTGAAACCTTCCGCGACATCACCGCCATGGCCCAGCAGCTCTTCGGCGGCATCGGCTTCACCCTCGACTTCGACATCCAGCTCTACTTCCGGCGTGCCAAGACGCAGCAGCTGATGTGGGCCAACGACCGTGCCCTCGAGGACGCCGTGGCGGCAGCGCTCCTGGACTGAGACTGCCTCGTCGATGTGCGCCCGCGGCGCGCCGGCGCGTCGGCCGGGCGTGTCATGACCGTCGAATCGCTCAGCCTCGAAGCAGCGCGGCGAGTCGCGCTCCACGCCCAGGGGCTGCGCGGCATGCGCGCCCGCACGGGCGGCGTTCGGGCCATGTTGCGGCGGCTGGGCGCGGTGCAGCTCGACACGATCGCCGTCCTGGCGCGTTCGCACGAGCTGGTGGCCTATGCCCGCCTGGGTGCCGTTGGTCGGACTGCGGTCGAGCGTGCCTACTGGGGGCCCCGTAGCGCCACGTTCGAATACTGGTCGCATGCCGCCTGCGTGCTGCCGCTCGAGGACTGGCCGGCCTACGAGTTCGGGCGCCGGGCCCGGCGGGCCAAGGGGAGGCGTTGGCACACGCTGGCCGACCGCGACCGGTCGTGCGCCGAGGTCGTCGCGCGCTTGCACGCCGAGGGCCCCCTCACGGCCAACGGCCTGGGCGGGGCCAAGAAGGGCGGTCCGTGGTGGGACTGGTCCGAGACCAAGATCGCAGCCGAATGGCTGCTCGACATCGGCGAGGTGGTGTGCCGCGAGCGTCGGGGCTTCCAGCGCGTCTATGACCTCGCCGAGCGCGCCATCCCGACCGAGCTGCTCGGCCAGCACTGGAGTGACGAGGAATGCGCCGCGTATCTCGTGGCCGCCGCCGGGCGCTCGCTCGGGGTTGCAACGGCATCTGACTTGGCGCGCTATCACGGGCTCCCGGCCCGCCTGGTTCGCGGTGCGTTGGACGCATCGGGGCTGACCGAGGTCGCCGTCGAGGGTTGGACACAGCGCGCCTACGCCGACCCTGCCGCGTTGGCGTCGCTCGGCACCCGAGCTCGAGGGACGAGCGTGCTGCTCTCACCCTTCGACTCGCTCACGTGGTACCGCGATCGCCTCGAGCGCCTGTTCGGTCTCCGCCATCGCATGGAGGCCTACACGCCGAAAGACAAACGCACCTTCGGTTACTTCGCCATGCCCGTGCTGGTGGGCACGGCCATCGTCGCATTGGTCGACCCGGGCCGGCGCGACGGCGCGTTGGTGGCCAAGCAGGTCACGCTCCTCCGCCAGAGCCCCGACACGGTGGAGCACCTCGCCCGCGCGCTGGCCGAGGCGGCGACCTGGGTCGGCGCCGAGCGCGTCATCGTCGAGCGCATGGAGCCGGCTTCGCACAAGCGGCAGTTGGTCCAGGTGCTCGGCTCGCTCGACCTCTCGACCTGAGGTGGAGCGGGAGGGGTGTCCTCCCCGGTTCAGACGGTGGCACAGGCCGTACCGAGCGAGAAGAGCCGGCCCGCCCTCACTCCCCGGCGTGACGGGCCGCGATCTCCTCGAAGGCGGCCACGCTCCCGCCGAAGGGACCCGTCTGGTCCGGATGGTGCAGCACGATCTGGTCGAAGCCGAGCTCGGCGTACGGCGCGGCGAGCTCTTCGAATTGCTGGGCGGACTCGATCGCCGGCTCCGCCGGCATCCACAGGAGGACCTTGCCGACGCTCGCCACGTCACGGCCGGTCGCGGCACAGGCAACGGCCAGCGCATGGAGTTGCGCGTGCACGGCGGCGAGGATCGTGCCTGCTGTGCGCTCGGTGGGCCCCGTCGGGCCGATGGTCACCCAACTGCGCGCGTAGCGCGCCGCCAGCGCCATGCCCTTGGCGCCGCCGGCCGCGACGGTGAGGGGGAGTGGGCTTTGCAGCGCACCCGGGGTGCTCGGTGCTTCCGCGGCGGCGTAGTGCTCCGTGCGCGCCGTGTGGCGGGCTGATGGTTCGCCCTCGATGATCGGCCCCAGCAGTCCGAGGAACTGCGCGAAGCGCTCGAGGCGATGCCCCGGGCTCCAAGGTTCCTGCCCCAACGCGCTGGCGTCGAACCCCTCGCTGCCCGGGCCGACGCCGAGGTCGAAGCGGCCGCCGCTGATGTCGTCGAGGGCCAGCGCGTCGCGGGCGAGCGTCACCGGATGCCGGAAATTCGGCGTCGCCACCAGCGTGCCGAGGCGGGCCCACGACGTCACCGTGGCCGCCGCCGCCAGGACCGGCACCGCGGCGTGCCAGGGCCCCTCCGGCATGCCGCCCCAGCGGATGTGGTCGTAGGTCCACGCCGTACAGAAGCCGGCGCGGTCTGCCCATTCCCACTGGTACCGGGCCACCCGCCAGCGGTCGGTCGGAAGGATGACGAGGCCGACACGCACGGCGTCGAAGTTAGCCGCCGGGTTACCGTGTCGCGGTGGCGAACGAAGCGGAGAGCTCGCGCTGGAACGACGCGCGGTGGGTGGCGGCTTGGCCCAAGCGCGAGCGCCTGACCGAGGCGGTGACGCCGTATCTGCTGCGGGCGCTCGACGCCCGCCCGGGCCAGCGGGTCTGCGACATCGGTTGCGGTGGCGGTGGCCTGACGATTGAGCTGGCACGCGCCGTGGCGCCGAGCGGCGGGGTGGTCGGAGTGGACCTCTCTGTCGCGCTCCTCGAGCTCGCACGGAACCGTGCGGCCGAAACCGTTGTCACCACGGCGCGCTTCGTCCAGCTCGACGTCCAGACCGGCACCATCGGCGAGGCACCCTTCGATCTCGCCGCGTCGCAGTTCGGCGTGATGTTCTTCGACGAGCCCACTGCGGCCTTCGCGGCGATCCGGGGTGCCGTGGCGCCGGGTGGCCGCTTCGTCTTCGCCTGCTGGCAGGGCGTCGAGTCGAACCCCTGGCATGTGGGCACCGCGCTGCGGCCGCTGCTGCCCGCCCCGCCCGTCCCGCTGCCGGGTAAGAGTCCGGTTGGCCCCTTCGCCCTCGGTGACGACGAGTACGTTCACGAGATCCTCGAGGGAGCCGGCTTCGGCGCCGTCGAGAGCATGCCGCACCACGTGACGGTGCGCGCGCCGGCCAGCGCCGTCGCGGACCGCTCCCTTCTCCCGATGATGGGCGTCGCGCCTGCGTACCAGGAGGAGGCCATCGCCATCCTCGAGCGCCACGTGGAGCGCTTCGCCGTCGGGCCCGACGAGTACGAGTATCCCTTGGCTTTCCGGGTCTACGAGGCGGTCAACGACCGCAACGACCAGACCTGATGGCCGGTTACAGCGGCACGCCGCTGCCCAAGAAGCTCGGGATCACCGCGGGGTCGACCCTCGCCCTCCTTGCCGCCCCACCGGGATTGCTCGGTGGACTGCCGAGGGGGGTGAGCGTCAAGCGTCAGGCGCGCGGTTCGGCCGACGTGGTGGTCGCCTTCTTCACCGAGCGGCGGGAGCTCGAGCGCCGCATCGGCGCGCTCGGCACGATGATCTTCCCCGATGGCGGGCTCTGGGTCGCCTGGCCCAAACGCACGTCTGGCGTCGCTACGACGGTGACCGAGGATGTCGTGCGCGCCGTCGCGCTGCCGATCGGGCTGGTCGACAACAAGGTGTGCGCCATCGACGAGACGTGGTCAGGGCTGCGGGTCGTCTGGCGCCGAGAGCGCCGCGTCCGTCCCGCCTGACGGGGCCAGCGCCGGCTAGAAGAACCCGATCCTCGATAAAGGCCAGATGCGGAAGTCCACCTTGCCCACGATGGTCGACTCGCGCACCGGGCCCCAGTAGCGGCTGTCGCACGACTCGGTCCGGTTGTCGCCCATCATGAAGACGTCGTCGGAGGGGATGCGGTAGGGGTGGTGCAGCGCGTAGGGCTCGTCGGCAGGTCCGGCGTACGTCGAGTTGCGCGCCGCGGGAGAGAGCCAGGGCTCAGGGAGGAAACGGCCGTCGATGTAGACCTTGCCGTCGATGAGTGAGATCGTCTCGCCGGGCAGCCCGATGACGCGCTTGACGAGGTCAGCGACGGGGGGTCCGGCGCAGTCCTCGAGCGGTGGTGTCGAGAAGACGACGATGTCCCCGCGACCGATGCCGTGGAGGTGGTAGGCGAGCTTGTCCACCACGATCCGGTCCCCGACCTGGAGGGTCGGCTCCATGGAACCCGACGGAATGGAGTAGGTGGCGACGACGAAGGCGCGCAGCACGACGGCGAAGACGATTGCCACGACGACGACGCCGACCAGCTCGACGATCCAGCGGCTGGAGCCTCCCCTGTGCTTGACCTGGCGGCCCCGTACCGTCGGCGGTTCCGGCGTGGCGGCCGGCTTTTCGTCGACGTCCATGGCCCGAGAAGTATTACCCGGGTCCTTTGGCCGGGCCTGTCACGCCAACCCGCCGGAGGACGATTGTGGTCAGCGTGGTGACCTTCGACCTCTACTGCATCGTGACCCCCGCCCATTGCATCGCGACCACCGTCGAAACCCAAATGCGTCCGTCCCGGCTGTGGCGTTCCCTGCCATGGCGCGACAGATGTCGATCCGGCAGTGCTCGAAGGTCACTCCACCAAAGCGACGGCGCCCGGCACGTCGAGCTCTCGGTTAGCGAAGAGGGCTCCGAGGCGTGGGTGCGCGCACGCCCTACGCGAACCCGCCGTGACGAGCGGTGGCTCCGCTGTGATTTCACGCGCAACGCAAACTCCTCAGGCATCGCAGCGAAAACGTGCTGGATGCGGTCGTGACACGCGGCGCGGGAAGCAGGTTTCTCGTGACAAGACGGCCTTGGGACCCCTAAGTCACATCTCGGTCTCCGTTCACAAAAGCTCGCATACGGGCTTTATCAACGTTTCATCAATTGTGTCCGGGGCATCGGACGTACTGTGAGGCGGACTTGGACGGCCTCGGGCGGTGGCGCGGCGGCCATCATGACTCGGCCACGGATGACGTTGCTTGGCATCGGCATCGCCTTCGGCATTTCGCTCATGTTCCACGGCGCGGCTTCGGCGGCAACTTCGGGTTCGCCCGCGTCTGCGCCGGCTTCGACCAACCTCCTTCAACCGATCACATCGGTGGCTTCCGCAGGGGCAGCCGATATCGCCAACGCGACGACGGGGCTCTCCAACAGTTTGGCGACTGCGACCGGAGACGCCACTCAGAAGCCGGCGACGACGTCCGCCCCGAATCTCACAGCTCCAACAAGTGCGGGAGACCCAACAGACACGAGCACATCGAAATCAGCGAGTTCACGCGCGAACGATCGGACACTTGTCTCGAACCCGTCGGCACCGTCGGGACCCGCGCTCGTCACGAGCACTGCGGCTCTCCTCTCCAACCAAAACACCGTGTCGGCCGGACCGCTCACCTCGGCCGTGGGTGCGCTCAGCACCCAAGCAACTCAGGCGGCCGCTCCGTTGACGAATGCGGTGACGAACGCCGTGGCGCCGGTCGTCCACACCGTGGCTCCGGTGACCAACGCCGTGGCGCCGATCGTCCACACCGTGGCTCCGGTGACCAACGCCGTGGCGCCGATCGTTCACACCGTGTCTCCCGTGACCGGTGCCGTTGGTTCGGTCGTCAACGCGTTCACTCCGGTCGCCGGCGTGGTAGCTCCCGTAGTCAGCGCAAGCCTCAATGCGGCCGCAACGGTGGCTGGCCCGGCGGTGCAGGCGGTTGCCCCGGTCACGTCCACCGTGACTGGGCTCACCGGCGACGTGGTGCGGGCGGTTGCCCCGGTCACGTCCACCGTGAGTGCGCTCACCGGCGAAGTGGCCCAGGCGGTTGGCCCTGCTGTCGACGAGGCAAGTGCCGCGACGGCCACGTTGGTCAACGCCGTCGTCCCAGCCGTCTTCACGGTGACCGGCCAAGTGGCCGCGCCGGTTGTCGCGGTACTTCCCTCGCTTGCAACTGCCGCGACGACGCCGAGCGCTCCGGAGCAGACGCTCCCATCGAGTGGCACAACGCCACGTCCGGGGAGCTCAGATCAGGAGCCAGTGATCCCGCCTCCGTCAACGCAGACAGGTTCGGTTGAAGCTGGCGCCCTCCAGGTCTCAGCGGATGCGGTGCCAGCCGGCCCGGCAGCCGGGATTTCACCTCTGTCTCTCTGGGACGCCGGTCGTGTCATCGCCGGCGACGCGGTGGCCGGCCGGGGTGACGACCTCACGCCTCCTGGCGAACCAGGGCGCGCTCCAGCTCCTTTGCCGCGCGCGCCCTTCCAAATTCCCACGACGCCCGTCGAGTCGGGCTCGTCGGGCGGTTCCGGTCATGCCGGCGGTGGCGCCGGCTCCGGCGGCTATATGGGCGAGAGGAACGGCCCGTGGCGACCGCCGGAGTTCTGCGGACGCGTATGTCGATCCGGCGAGCAGGTTGTGGCTCGGCCGGTGACGATCACGGTCCCTCCCGGTTAGCGCCGCCACCGCTCTCACTCTGACGTATGCGTCGGGCCGCCGGCGCGACGCGGAACGACCCAAGGGAGAGAACGCGTACGCGCGCCTCCTGGTGATGTCCTTCGGGACAGCGGCCGGAGAGAGCCGCCCTCGGGTCGGAGATCACGACACCGTGGACCAGATCGGTCCCCGGATTCCCAGTGACCGCGTGGGTCCCGGGAAGAACTTCGAAAGGAATTTTCTGCAATGCATGTCAACTTCAAGAGGATGCTTTGGGCATCCGGCATCGCGGGAGGCGCACTCCTCCTGGCGGCCGGAACGGCCGGAGCGGGCCAGCCGGGTTCCAACGACTACGGCAATCAGGGCCATCACACCCACCCGAACAAGGGGCACGGGAGCGAGGGAGCGACTTCGGGCAACACCGGAAGCGCGACCAACGGCTCTACGGCCACCGCCACCTCGGGGGACAGCGGCAACAGCACAGCTATCGGCTCGACAACCGGTGGCCAGAGTGGCAACGCGAGCTCCCGCAGTGGCAACTACACCGACGCCCAGTCGGGTAACGCGAACTCGGGCAACACCGGGTCAGCGTCCGCAACGGGTTCGGCTCAGTCAGGGACCTCGGGCAACTCGGGCAACTCCGGGAACTCCGGGCCCGCGTTCGTCTGGGCCCCGAGCTTCGGGGGCCAGGACGGCGACTCGGGCAACCCGGGTGGTTGGAACAGCTCGTGGGTGCAGCCAATGCCCATGATCTGCTCGTGCGGCCAGGGCGGCTTCGGTCAGCTCCCACCGAGCTTCGGCTCGCCGGGTTCGGACAAGGCCACCTCGGGCTCGACCGGATCGACCGGATCGACCGATTCGGGCGCAGCCACGTCGAACCCGGTCGCCCTCTCGGGCAACTCGGGCAACGGTGGCTGGTCCGGGCCGGTCACGACGAGCTCGAACTCGTGGTCGCAGGCTCAGTCTGGGGACGCCGACACGTCTGGCTACACCCAGTCGGGGAACACCGGGCCCACCGGGCCGGCCAACGCCGGCACGACCTCGTGGAACAGCTCCGGCGGGAGCGGTCCAGCGTCGTCGGGTCAGCCGGGCGGATCGCCCTGGGGTGGCTCGAACGGCTGGTCGAACCAGGGCCAGGGCTCCGATGGGACCGCCACGTCGGGATCGACGGGGAACGCGCAGGACACCTCCACCGCCACCGCGACGTCGGGCAACAGCGGGAACTCCACCGCCAAGGGTTCGACGACGGGTGGCAGCACGGGGAACGCGACCTCGTCCAGCGGCAACGTGACGAACGCCAGCTCGGGCAACGCCGACTCGGGGAACACCGGGTCAGCCGATGCGACCGGGACGGCGACGTCAGGCAACTCGGGGAACTCCGGAAACTCGGGGAACTCGGGGCCCGCCGTTGTGATCGCGCCGTGCGTGGCTCTCTTCGGGCCGTGCGGTGGCAACGCCGAGGCGACGTCGGGCTCGACGGGCTCGACCGGCTCGACCAGCACGGGCAACGCCACCTCCAACCCGATCGCCGTTTCGGGTGACTCGGGCAACGGTGGCCAGTCCGGCGCTGTCAACACGTCGTCGAACTCAGGTTCGTCGGCGCAGTCGGGCAATGCCAACACGTGGGGCACGACGACCTCGGGCAGCTCCGGGGCGACGGGTCCGGCAAACGCTGGCACCACCTCGGGCAACAGTTCGGGTCAGAGCGGCCCGGCTCTGTAGGGGTTCCTACAAGCATGGCGTTGAGGTCCGCCCCTGCCGGGACAACCACCGGCGGGGGCGGCGCCTCGCCGTGAAGACGATCCGGGTGGGGGGGGACCGGTCATCGTGGTCACGCCGGAACAACCCGCGGCGCGGCTATCGGGCGCCGCCCACCGGCGGCCGCCCGTTCGCGGAGAGACCCGCGGCAAGCTCCTCTCTGTCCGCGTCCGTCAGCGGCACGAAGTGCACCTCGCTGCTCCCGAGCGGCCGCCACCACACGGGCTCGTCGCAGGCCCAGGCCTCGGCGCGCAGGCCGACCTTTGTCACCTTGCCGGTGGCGGTCTGGGGGAGCGACTCGCAGACCCGGACGTAGCGGGGGACCCACTTCGGGCCGAGGTCGGGCTGCTCGGTCAGCCAGGCCGCCAACGTGTCAGGGTCGAAGGTGCGGCCGGGCACCACTTCGAGGGCGAGCATCACCTGATCGCCAGCGCCCGAGTCGGTGTCGGGGACGGGGTAGATGGCGACGATCGACAGATCCGCGTTGCGCGACAGCACCGCCTCGACGGGCCCGGCCGCGAAGTTCTCCGAATCGACGCGGAGCCAGTCTCCTGTGCGGCCCGCGAAGTAGAAGAAGCCGTCGTGATCGACGTAACCCAGGTCACCCGTCCAGTACCAGCCGTTGCGCAGCCGCTCGGCCTCTGCATCCTCGCGGTGGTAGTAGCCCTCGAAGCTGCCACGCCCGCTGCGGTTCACGATCTCGCCGATGGCGACCCCTGCGTTGAGCAGCCGCCCCTCTGCGTCGAACTCCGCCGGCGGGCATTCCTCGCCGGTCTCGGGGCTCATGATGGCCAGATCGACGCCCCCGACCGGCTTGCCGATCGCGCCCTGGGGCATGCCGAGCACCGGGTTCACCGCGGCGCCACCTTCGCTCTGGCCGTAGCCCTCAATGAGATAGCAGCCGAAGCGCGTGCGGAAGCGCTCGCGGTCGCGGACCGACGCCTCGGTGCCGAATGCGCTCTTCAGGGTGTTGTCACCGTCGTCGGGTCGCTCGGGCGTCGCCAAGATGTAGGCGATCGCCTTCCCGACATAACTGAATTTCGTTGCCCCGAAACGGCGCACGTCGTCGAGGAAGGCCGACGCGCTGAAACGTGGCCGCACCGCGATGGTCGCGCCGACCATGACCGAGGGACCCCACAGCGCCATGAGCGCGTTGCCGTGGAAGAGCGGCATAGGGCAGTAGCAGACGTCGTCGGCCCCGTAGCCGTAGCCCGGTGCCGCCACCTCGGCGATGCCGGCCAACCGTCCTTGCGTGCATTTGACTGCCTTCGGCACGCCGGTCGTGCCCGAGGTGAAGATCAAGAGGTACAGCGCGTCCTCGTCCACCCGGCCGGCGTCGGCGATCAAAGCCCGGGACTCCGGTCCGCCCGCGAAACCAGCCAGCAGCGAGTCGTAGCGCTCTGTCCCGACGACGAGGATGTTTTCGGCGTCGACGCCGAGTGCGAGGCCGTCGAGCAGTGACGCGCCCTCGGCGTCGGTCACGATCATGGCGCAGTCGGTGGCGCGCACGTCGGCGGCCAGCGCCTCGCCGCGTCGGGTGGGGTTGATGCCGACGATCGCCGCGCCGGCCAGCGCGGCGCCGTTGAGCCAGAAGAGGTACTCGGGACCGTTGGGCAGCAGCACCCCGATATGCGGCGCGGAGCCGGCGATGAGCGAGCGCACCACTGCGCCGCGCGTCGCGCCGTGCTGCACCGCTTCGCGCCAGGTCCAGCGCCCGCTCGCGTCCAGGACGCCGCTGCGGTCGTCCTCGGCGCGCGCGGCAAGCATGCCGGCGACGGTCGTCATGGCAGCGCCCACCCCGGCGCCCGCCGCACCAGGTTGCGGTCGATATCGGCCACCGTTCCCGCGCCGCACAGGGCCATCGCCCGGCCCAGCTCGGCCTCGAACCAGCGCAGCAGCGCCGCGACGCCCTCCGCGCCGCCGGTGGCCAGCGCCCACAGCGAGGGCCGACCGACCAGCACGGCTCGGGCGCCGAGGGCGAGCGCCTTCACGACGTCGGGGGCGCGCCGGATGCCGCCGTCGACGTAGACCTCGGCCTGCTCCGCCACCGCGTCTGCGATCTCGGCGAGGATGTCGGCTGTCGGTGGCGCGTCGGCCAGCTGGCGGGCCCCGTGGTTCGAGACCACGACGGCCGCCGCACCGGCCTCGACACAGCGGCGGGCATCGTCCGCGCGCTGCACGCCCTTGACGACGACGGGCAGCGCGCTCAGCCCGGCGAGCCAGGCCACGTCGTCGGGGCGGAGCGCCGGCTCGAACTCGTGAGTGACCACGGCCATGAACCCACCGCCCCGTGCGCTCTGCGTGCTGCCGCCGGCCAGGTTGGGCAGGGCCAGGTCGTCGGGCAGGTGCACGCCCTGGCGCCACTCGCGCAGGCGCAGTCCCGACACCGGGGTGTCGACGGTGAGCACCAGGGCGCCGTAGCCGTGGGCGACGGCGCGCGCCACCAGGTCTTCGGTGCGCGCCCGCTCGCGCAAGATGTACACCTGCATCCAGCGCGGCCCCTCGGGCACCGCGGCGGCCACGTCCTCGAGCGCGCAGGTGGCGAGGGAGGAGAGGATGAGCAACGCGCCCGCGGCGGCGGCGCCCCGCGCGTCGCCACCTCCCCTTCGGGGTGCGCCAGCCCCTGGATCGCCGTTGGCGCCACCACCACCGGCGAGCGCACTGGGGTCCCGAGCAGGGTCGTCTCGGTGGAGACCTCGGCCAGGCCGGCGAGCACGTGGGGGTGGAGCTGCCAGCGGCCCCAGGCGGCGATATTTCCCTCCAGCAGGCGCTCGTCGTCGGCCCCGCCGGCGTAGTAGGCGTAGGCCATCTCCCCGATGGCGCGACGGGCGTCGCGTTCGAGGTCCTCGAGGCACACGTCTGTGACGAGGGGAGCGTCGTCGCTCAGATGCGGACCGTCCGCGCCGGGGTTGTGCCCGGGAGTGCTGGTGCTGGCAGGATGAGCGGGCACGGGCCGCATGGTAGGCGCCGGGCGCGGCCACGGTGCAGGAGAGCCGCAGCGGACAGGGGAGTGTGCAGTGCGTTTCTCGTATGCGGAGTCGATGACGGAGCCGTCCTATTACCTGCCGCTCGCCCGTGCGGCCGAGGTGGCCGGCTACGACTCCATGGTCGTGCCCGACAGCATCTGCTACCCCGAGGTCTCCGACACCACCTACCCCTTCAACCCCGACGGGACCCGGGAGTTCCTCGAGGACAAGCCCTTCTTGGAGCCCTTCTCACTCATCCCTGCCATGGGGGCGGTGACCGAGCGCATCCGTTTCGTGACCTTCGTGATCAAGCTGCCCATCCGCCAGCCGGTCCTCGTGGCAAAGCAGGTGAGCTCGACGGCGGTCCTCACCGACAACCGGCTCGTCCTCGGGGTGGGTACCAGTCCCTGGCCCGAGGACTACGCGATCTGCGGCGTTCCCTGGGAGCGCCGGGGCACGCGCATGGACGAAGAGATCGCGGTGATGCGCGGGCTCATGGCCGGCGGCTTCTTCGAGTTCCACGGGAAGGTGTTCGATGTACCCTCCATCAAGATCTGCCCGACACCGAGCCGGCCCGTGCCGATCCTGATCGGCGGCCACCACGAAGCCGCCCTCACGCGGGCCGCCCGCGACGGGGACGGCTGGTTGCACGGCGGCGGCGACCCCGCCGATCTTCCGGGTCTTCTCCAGCGCCTCGCTCAGTTGCGCGCCGAGCACGGCACCGAGGACAAGCCGTTCGAGGTGCACGTGATCTCCACCGACGCCTACAGCGCCGACGGCGTCAAGCGGCTGGAAGAACTCGGCGTTACCGACGTCATCGTCGGATTCCGCTGGCCATACAGCACCGAGCACGACACAGAGCCGCTGCAGACCAAGATCGACAACCTGGCGCGCTTCGCCGACGACGTCATCACCAAGGTCGCGTGACGGTGCCAGCGCGAGCGAGAGGAGGGCGCACGCCATGGCCGATGAAGGACTGAGTGCTCGGGAACTCGGCATTCGCTCCCGTGCTGCCGTGACAGCGGGAGACCGTGAGGGCTGGCTCGCCCTCTTCGCCGACGACGCCGTCGTGTCCGACCCCATCGGGCCCTCGCCCTTCGATCCCGAGGGGACGGGCCACCATGGCCGCGAGGCCATCGCCAACTTCTATGACACGGTGATCGCCTCGAGCGAGGCCATCACCTTCGAGATCAACGAGTCGTACCTGTGCGGCGACGAGGTGGCAGACGTGGGCATCATCCGGACCACGCTCGCCGGCGGGACGCACCAGGCGGTGGTGCGCGGCGTCTACACCTACCGCACGAACGGCGCGGGCAAGCTCGCGTCGTTGCGCGCCTTCTGGGAGTTCGACAAGCTCGAAATGGTGGAGCTCTGAGCAATGTGCGGGTGATGGTTCGTGAAGGGCTGTTCAGTGACGGCGAGCGGCCGGCGTTGCTGGCCAGCCGCTGCACCGCCTGCGCCAACGTCCTCTTCCCGCGCGTCGACGGCTGTACCTACTGCTCGGCGGACGACCCCGAACCGGTCGAGCTGGCCGGGCCCGGCACGCTGTGGTCCTGGACCGCGGTGACGGCACCGCCACCCGGCTACCAGGGCGATGTGCCCTTCGGCGTCGGCGTGGTCGAGCTGCCCGAGGGCGTGCGCGTCATCAGCCGCCTGACCGAGAACGACCCCGGCGCGCTCTCGGCAGGCCAGGCCATGGAGCTGCGTATCGTGGCGCTGCACACCGACGAGGACGGCAACGACGTTGTCACGTACGCGTTCGCCCCGGCAGATGAGGGGGGCGCCTCGTGAGCGGCGGCGTCGCCATTGCCGGCGTCGGCCTCCACCCCTTCGGGCGCTTCGACGGCGTGTCGACCACCGACATGGGGGTCGTCGCCGTCCGGGCCGCCCTTCGCGAAGCCGGTGTCAGCAAAGGCGGCTTCCAGGCGGCGTTCTGTGGCACGGCCTACGGGGGCGTGGCCACCGGCCACAAGGTGCTGAGCCGCATGGGCCTGACCGGCATGCCCATCGTCGACGTGGAGGCCGGCTGCGCCAGCGGCGGTGCCGCCCTCATGCTGGCCGCCGGCGCCATCCGGGCCGGGCAGTACGACACGGTGCTCGTGTTCGGGACTGAGAAGATGCCCAAGGGCATGATCCGCTCCTCGTTCTTCGAGCCATGGCAAGAGGAGGCTGGCCTCGCCGCCACGCCGTCCTTCTTCGCGCTGCGGGCCCAGCGTCTCATGCAGTCGTCAGGGGTCACGAAGGATCACTTGGCGCGCGTCGTGGTGAAGAACCGTCGTCACGGCGCGTCCAATCCCGACGCCATGTACCAGAAGGAGACGTCGGCGGAGGAGGTGCTCGCGTCGCGTGTCGTGAGCGAACCGCTGCACCTCTTCATGCTCTGCTCGCCGAACGAGGGCGCGGCGGCCGTGGTGCTGCAGCCGCGCCGACCGGGTCGCCGGATCGGCCGCGCCCGTCACGCTCGCCGCCGCGGTCCTGCGCTCGCACATCCCGGGCCCGGTACTGAGCGAGTCGACACCGCTCGCCGGCTTGGCCGACGACGACGTGCCGGCCCCGAGCACGCTTGCCGCCACCGCGGCCTACGAGGAGGCGGGTCTCGGACCGAGTGACCTGGACGTGGTGGAGTGCCAGGACACCGACGCCGCCCGCGAGCTCCAGTCGTGCGAGGAACTCGGCCTGTGCGAGCCGGGCGGGTCGGGCGCGTTCCTCGACTCGGGGGCCACGGCGCTCGGTGGCCGCCTTCCGGTCAACCCCAGCGGCGGCCTCCTGTCGAAGGGCGAGCCGCTCGGTGCATCCGCACTGGGTCAGGTGGTCGAGCTGGCGCGCCAGCTGCGCGGTGAGAGCGGCCCGCGGCAGGTCGACGGTGCCCGCGTCGCCCTCGCGCACACTGTCGGTCGCGGCGCCAACGCTGGTGTCGTCATCCTGACCGGCTGAACGCCACCTCGGGTCGGTTCCCCTGCTCGCGGAGCCGCTCCGTCCGTGCTGGGTCGCCTGACCTGCGGATCAATGGCTATCCGATGGCCTGCATGACCGCAGCATGATCCGAGGATGAACCGAGGGTGACGGGCACAAGGGTCGCAGAAGGTGGGCCTCGTGGCGACGGCTAATTTTGTGCAGTGCCTCTGTCCCGCCAGCTGTGGGGGCGGCTCGAACGTTTGGTCGCTCCCGGTCGCGCAGCGGAACCCTCTGCGTCCAAACCAGGGCGGAGACTAGGCGTGCGCCTGCGCGATCGTTTCGTCGACACAGTGTCGGGCTGTCGCGTGCGCGTGTCGAAGGGCCCCATTGCCGCTGGACTACTCGTGGCGGCCCTTGCCGTGTCGCTGGGTGCCGTTGGACTCGGCCCGCTCGTTGCGGAGGGTCAATCGCCGCCGCCTGTCTCAGTCGCCAAGCCGGCCATGGCACGTGTTGTCCAACCGCTGCCGTCCGGAAAAGAGTCTCCCCTCATCCTCGGCACGGCGGGGATCGGGTCAGTCTGGAGTCAGCTGGCCCAACCGGTGGAAGGCCTGACTCCGAGCGCCCCGGGCGAGTTCGCACACGCAGCCTCGTTCAGCGTCGTGTTGGCGCCGCCGTTGCGGCCGAACGAGGTGTTCGGCGTCGTTCCGTACTGGGCGCTGCCCGACGCTGCGGGGCTCGACCTCACTGGTCTGACCACCGTCGTCTACGCCGGTCTCGACGTCAACCCCGACGGATCGATTCAGACGTCGGGCGCGGCGTGGGACGGGTATCTGAGTCAGGACTTCATGAACTTGATCGGCTCTGCGCATGATGACGGTGCGCGTGTGGTACTCGGTATCCAAGATTTCGACCAGACCTCGCTCACTCAGTTGTTGGCGAACCCGGTCGCCTCGACCAACCTGGCGCAGAGTGTGTTGCTCCTGCTCAAAATGCGTGACCTCGACGGCGTCAACCTCGACCTCGAAGGACAGGGCTGGCAAGGCCAGGCTGCAATGACCAACCTCGTCTCTGCTGTCTCACAGACGCTCAAAGCGGCCGATGCTCACTATCAGGTGACGCTGGACACCGACGCGTCGTCGGCTGGAACCGTCGGCGGGTTCTACGACCTTCCGGCGCTGAACGCCTCGGTCGACGGCTTTCTCATCACCGACGACCAGCTCAACCTCGCTGCCGTCCCCAGTACGAGCTCGGCGATGACCAGCGCAGGCGAGTCCGTCCAGGCCACGATCAACGAATACCTGTCCGAGGTGCCGGCGTCCAAAGTCGTTGCCGTCCTGCCGCTGTTCGGTCTCGAGTGGCCGACAACCGACAGCACCTTGGGGGCCAAACCGGTGGGTGCGCCCAGCGTCGAGACCGCGGGCGCGGCACAGGCCAACCGGCGCGGGGCCCTCTGGGACCCAATCACCCAGACGGCGTGGGCGCCGTTCCGCGTGGGCGAGCAGTGGCACGAAGCCTTCTTCGAGACCCCCCGGTCGTTGCGGCTGGCGCTGCAGACGGTCCACGCCAACGGCATCGCGGGAGTCGGTGTCTGGGGGATTGGGACCGACGGAACCAACGACGCCCACGTTGTCTCGGCCCTTGGGGCGAGCGCGACGCCGGGGAATGCAACGGGTGCATCGAACGGTGCCTCGGTGTCCACGACCACCACCACGACCACGACCACCACCACGAGTACGACGACGTCTCAGCCTTCGGTAGCGCAGGCGACGACGACATCCACGAGCACAGCACCGTCGGCCCACGCCACCAGTTCGTCACCCTCGCCCAATCATGCTCCGTACACGTTCTCCGGTGTGTGGATTGGCGCGAGGACGAACGTGCTCCCGACCGTTGTGCCAGCCGGGACGCAAACCGCGGTTGGCGTCGTATCCCGATTCAAGACGAACTTTCCCGGCCTGTCGTGTCTCACGCACGAGCAGTTCCTCGAGGTCTTCGTGTTGGCTGGCCACCCCGACGACTTCTACGTCATTGCCCGGACCCGGCAGGGAGACTGCACCAACGGTGCATTCGTCTTTTACGATCCCACGTCACCTGTTCCGGCGCCGGGGTCCTAGCCGGCCCGTTCGCGTTCTTCCGTCGCGTGTGTGTCGCGCGGTCAGCGGCGGTCACGGAGAGCACGGCGACACGGTGTGCCAAGGGAGTCAGCCACGGGTCAAGACGGCGGCGATCCTCTCGAAGCGGGGATCCTCGTCGCCTGCGATCCGCGCGACCCAACGCAGGACCTCGGCGCCGCGCACGTCGGCGCCGGCCACCAGTGCCGCGTCGATGTCCACCCAGTCCCTCGGGCGGTTGTAGATCACCTTGCAGACCACCAGGTGCTCGGCCGCCAGGATCGGGATCGTCCCGTCACCGAAGGGCACGGAGTGCCGCGCCGCCGCCGCCGCCTCGTGGAAGGCGTCGTAGGCGAAGAAGAGGTCGATCGGTGTGGTGTCCCAGAGCACCCGGACCTGGCCGTCGCGGCGAGCGATCACCTCAGTGGCGGGGTCGCCGGCCGCGGCGCCGAGTCGCACCAGCGGTGCCGCGACCTCGCCGAAGCGCTCCGAGGGAACGAACACGTTGAGATCGATGTCGATGGTCGCCCGGGGTTCGGCGTAGTAGGCGAGCGCCAGCGCTCCGCCGAACGCATGGGGCACCGGTGCCAGGGCCTCCTCGATCGCCAGCACCCGGGCAGCGAGGGTCAGCGTTCTCATCGCGAGACCAGCAGCGGGGCGCGCAGCACGGGATCGAGGCGGCGCCGGGGGATGGCGTCGGCGAGAGAGAGGACATCGAGCAGGCGGCGAGCGTGTTCCTCGATGTCAGCGGGCGGCGGCAGGTCGGGGCCAACGGGGACAGCGTCGACGCGCAACCGCTCGCCGGCCGCCTCGACGAGCTTGCGCAGCATCTCGTAGCCGGGATCACGCCGTCCGTGCTCATAGGCCGAGATCACCGGCTGTGTCGTGCCCGCCCGCCGCGCCAGCTGGGACTGGGTCAGCCCCTGCCTGCGCCGTGCGTCCCGGATCACCTTGGCTGCACTCACGGGATGAGTATATCGGATTGTCTATATCCAACTCTCAGGCGAGGTCGAACAGGTCGAGCGCCTGTTGGAGGTCCGACAGCGACGTGAGCACCGCATCGGGCCGCTCGTCGGAGTCGTGCACCTGCCAAAAGGCGCCGGCGGCGTCGCCAGCGTCGTCGCCCTCCCGGTTGAGCCACACGGCGTGCCACCCCGGCGCGCTTGGCCCCGACGACGTCGTTCAGCGGGTGGTCGCCGACCAAGACGCACGTCTCTGGCGCGAGGCCGAGCTCGCGCTCGACAACCTCGAAGATGCCTTTGTCCGGTTTGGCGACCCGGTGGTCCTGGGCGAAGACCACCGTCTCGAAATAGCCGGCGAGCCCGATCTTGTCGGGGGGTCGGCTGCCGTTGGAGAGCAGGCCGAGCCGGTAGCGCCCTCGCAGCGCCTGCAGGCAGGGCAGCGTGTCGGAGAAGAGTGCGGGATCGCGGTCGCGGTGCTCGAAGTAGGAAGCGGCGATTCGTTCGGCCAGCGCCGCGTCCGCTCTCTCGTCACCGCCCTCTGCGGCGCGCACCCGCTCCAGCGTGCGGGAGAACCCGAGCACGCGCAGCCGGCCCAGGTTGTACTCGATCCCGGCCAATTCCTCCGCGACGATCGCCCGGTCGTCCTGGAGGTCGTGCCACGTCAGCGCCCCGGTGCTGGGTCCTGGACGTTCGGCGCGCAGCTCGCCGAGCACGGTGATGAGGGCTTCGCGCATGACTCGTTCGAAATCCCACAGCGTCTGGTCGCCGTCGAAGAGGACGGCCTGAATCACTGCCGCGGCGTCACGGGAGGAGGACGACCTTGCCGAGTTTCGCCCCCTGGCTGAAGCGGTTGTAGGCGGTCTCGGCATCGGCAAATGGGAAGGTGTCGCAGACGGGGACCTCGACGCGGCCCGCCGCAAGGAGCGGAAGCACATGGGCGCGCACACCCTCGGCCACGTTGGCCTTCTCGCGCCGCGTGCGGGCGCGCAGGGTCGAGCCGCCGATGCGGGCGCGCTTGTGCATGAGCGTGAAGAGGCTCACCTCCAGTCTGGGCGCCGCCACCAACGCCGATGACAACAACGCGCCCACCAATGGCGAGCGCCGGCAGCGCCTCGGTCAGGCTCGGCCCGCCAACCAGCTCGAGCACGACGTCGTAGGGGCCGTGCTCGGCCTCCTCGCCCGGCGCGACGACCACGTCCGCGCCGAGCGCCGCCACCGCGTCGCGGCGCTCGGGGTCGCGCACCGTCGCGACCACGAGCGCACCGGTCGCGGCGGCGAGCTGTACGCCCGGCGGTCCCGACGCCACCCGCGGCGCCCGAGACGAGCACGCGCTCGCCCATCGCGAGGCCCGCCTGGGTGAACAGAGCGTCGTAGGCGGTCGAGAACACTTCGGGGAAGCCCCCGGCCTGGGCCCAGGGCAGGGAGGCGGGGACGGCCAACGCATGGGACTCGTCGACGAAGGCGAGGGTCGCCTGCGCGCCGCCACCGACGACGGCCATGACCCGGTCGCCAGGAGAGAAGAGCGTGACGGCGCGCCCGACACCCACGACCTCGCCGGCCATCTCCATGCCCGGGATGTCCTGCGGCCAGCCCGGTGGCGCCGGGTAGTAGCCCGCCCGCTGCGAGATGTCGGCGCCGTTGATGCCAGCCGCCCGGACTTGCACCAACAGCTCGGTGTCGCCGGGGACGGGATCCTCGCGCTCCTCATAGACCAAGTGGCCGTCCCGGATCACCACTGCCTGCACGTCGGCCACCCTAGACACCCCACGGAGCGGGTCAGCGACCGGTCGGCGCTCGGGTAGCGGCCGAGCGCGCGGGCGCCGGTGCCCGGTAGGGTCCGAGCCATGGCTCTCTACGACATCCCCATCCACACCCTCCAAGGCGCCGACGCCTCGATCGGCGACTACAAGGGCAAGGCGCTGCTGTTGGTCAACGTCGCGTCCAAGTGCGGCCTCACTCCGCAGTACGAAGGCCTCGAGCGCCTGCAGAAGAAGTACGAGGACCGCGGCTTCTCGGTGATCGGCTTCCCCTGCAACCAGTTCCTCGAGCAGGAGCCCGGCACGCGCGGAGGAGATCGAGCAGTTCTGCTCGACCACCTACGGCGTGACCTTCCCGCTGATGGAGAAGATCGAGGTGAACGGCGAGGATCGGCATCCGATTTACGCGCTGTTGGAGGAGAAGGCCGACGCCGAGGGCAAGGCGGGCGACATCACGTGGAACTTCGAAAAGTTCCTCGTTTCGCCGAAAGGTGACGTCGTGGCGCGCTATCGCCCGCAGGTCGAGCCCGAGGACTCGGTCATCGTGAGCGACATCGAGGCGCAGCTTCCCGCTTGAGCCCGTCACACCCCGCGGTGGCGGGGTTCAGCGCGTCCATCTTCGACATGGACGGGTTGCTGCTCGACTCCGAGGTGCTGTGGCACGAGGCCGAGATCGAGATCCTCGGCGCGCTCGGCGTGCCCCTGTCCGCCGACGGGTGTCGCACGACGAAGGGTATGTTCGTCAACGAGGTCACGCGGCACTGGTTCGGGTTGTATCCATGGGCGGGCCCGACGCCCGACGAGCTGGCCGTCACGATCGTCGACCGGGTCACCGAGCTGGTCCTGTCCAAGGGCGATGCTCAAGCCCGGCGCGGAGCACGCCATCGACTTGTGCGCGGGTCGGGGGTTGCCCTTGGCGGTGGCGTCGTCGTCGGAGTACCGCCTGATCGACGCGGCGCTGCTGCACTTCGGACTGCGGGGCCGTTTCGCGGTCATCCACTCGGCCGAGGAGGAGCAGTACGGCAAGCCGCACCCCGCGGTGTTCCTGACCGCCGCGGCACGGTTGGGTGCCGTGCCGAAGGAATGCCTCGTGTGGGAGGACGCGCCGGCGGGGGTCCTGGCGGCCAAGGCCGCGTCGATGGCGTGTATCGCCGTGCCCGAAATGGGGGAGGGGCACCATCCCGCTTTCGGGCTGGCCGATCTGGTCGTCCAGTCGCTGCTCGACGTGGACGACGGCCGCGTTGGACGCCGTGGCTGCGGCGTCGGGCGCGGGCGCCGTGTCGCCGTAAGGCGAATACCGCGGCGTCAGAGCAACGTCTCGAGGCGCGCCGCCACCTCCCGATAGCGGGCGACGGGGATCAGGTGCACGCCGTCGAAGACGCCCGAGTCCCGGATGCCAGTCACCAGTTCGCAGGCCAGGTCCACGCCGGCGTCGCCGTCGCGCTCGAGGCGCTCCGCGAGGTCGGCGGGCAGGGTGACGCCGGGTATGTCGAGAGTGCGGGCCATGCCCGCGCTCGCCACCACCAAGACACCGGCGTACACGGGGACCGCCACGTCGAGCTGCGCCCGCCAGGCCACGAGGTCCTCGAGCGAGAATCCGATCTGGACGAAGAGGAAGTCGGCCGCGTGCTTCCACGCCGGGAGCGGCCGCAGCCCGGTGACGGCCCCGAATCGCATCGGGGCGGACGGGTTGAGCCCGGCCGCGTAGGGGCGGCCTTCGTCGAGCATCGTGCGCACCGTGAGCTCGCTCGTCCGAACGCCGGCGAGGGGCTCATCGCCGTAAATGAAGAGGAACTGGTCGACGCCGTACGCCGACGCGGTGAGGAGGTCCCGGCGGAACCCGAGCAGGTTGCGGTCTCGGGCGTTGAGGCACGCGATGGAACGCCCGCCCATCGCCTCGACCTCGTGCGCAACGGCGACGCTCGAGACGGTGGCCCGGCCGATGTGATTGTCGGGGATCAAGAAGGTGCTGGCGATCGAGCTGAGCACACCGATCTGGTGCCGGACACGTTTGAGGTCTGCTGTGGTGGCGGGCTCGATCTCGCAGATGAGCTCGAACGGACCTGCGGGGGCGTTCATGGACCGACTCACGTGAGCCGCTTGGTGAAGCGGAGGTACCCGGTGGGAGAGGTCGTTGCCGTCGGCGTCTTCGAAGCGCCGCTGCCACCCGGTGGCGGTATAGAGCGCAACTGCCTCGGGCTGCCTGTCGCCGGTCGCCAGCTCCAGTTCGACCAGACCGAGGTCACGGGCCGCTTCCTCCAGCGCCGCCATGAGCGCTCGCCCGACGCCGTGGCCACGGGATGCGGGATCGACCCAGAGCCGCTTCACTTCGCCCGCGCCCACGCCCGCGCCCGCGCCGGTGCTCCCGCCGATGGTGCGCAGGCCCACCCCGCCGACGGGATCGTGTCGCGCATCGGCTCGGGCGACGAGGAAGGCGCCAGTCGGCGGGTCGAACATGGCGGGCGTCAGGCTCAGCTCGGTGTCGTCGAGGGCTCCGTAGCGCGCGACGAGCTCCGCCTCGGCCCGAGCGACCACCCAGCGCGGGCCGGCGTCGTCGAGCGGGCTCGGGTGCCAGCTCTGTGCCCGACGGGATGGCGAAGGTGGGGCGACGCATACCCTCTATCCTTTCCGAGACGGCCGGGGCGCCCGTTCCCCGTGCTGCCGTCACCCTCTCCCGTGTTCTCACCCGTCCCTCCCGACATCGACTTCGTGGCTCTCGAGCAGGCCGAACTGGCCCGCTGGGCGGCGCACCGCGTCTTCGAGCGCTCCATCGAGCAGCGGGAGGGTGCGCCGCCGTGGATCTTCTACGAGGGTCCCCCGACGGCCAACGGCATGCCCGGTCTGCACCACGCATGGGCGCGGGTCTACAAAGACCTTTTCTGCCGCTTCCGCACGATGGATGGCGCCTACGTCGCCCGCCGTGCCGGCTGGGACACCCACGGGCTCCCCGTCGAGGTCGAGGTCGAGAAGAAGCTCGGGATCACCGGCAAGCAGCAGATTGAGGACCAGATCGGTATCGCCGAGTTCACCCGGCTCTGCCGCGAGTCCGTCTACTCGTACGTCGACGAGTTCGCCCGCCTGACCACGCGCATCGGTTACTGGGTCGACATGGACGCGGCCTACTGGACGCTGAGCCCGTCCTACATCGAGTCGGTCTGGTGGCACCTCCAACAGCTGTTCGACCAAGGACTGCTGTACGAGGACCTGAAAGTGGTGCCTTACTGCCCGCGCTGCGGCACGGCCCTGTCGAGTCACGAGCTCGGGCAGCCTGACGTCTACCGCGACGAGGAGGACGAGACCGCCTATGTCCGGCTGCGCCTCATCGATCCCGATCCCGCCGCCGTCGGCGACGCCGAGTGGCTGGCGGTGTGGACCACCACGCCGTGGACACTGCTGTCCAACACCGGGGTCGCGGTCAACCCCGAGCTGACCTATGCCGTGGTCGACCGGACGCTGATGGCCGAGGACCTGGTCGACGCGGTGCTCGGCGAGGGCGCGTCCGGCCGCATCACTCGGCGCGTGCCGGGTTCGGCGCTGGTCGGGCTGCACTACGAGCGTCCCTTTTCAGACCTCGACGAGCCCCCCGGCGCCGACGGCTGGCGCGTCGTGCCCGCTGATTACGTCACCACGGAGGAAGGAACCGGACTCGTGCACCTCGCCCCGGCCTTCGGTGAGATCGACCGGCAGATCGGGCGCGACAACGGACTGCCTTCGCTCAACCCGGTCGGGCCCGACGGGCGCTTCACCGCGGACATCGGCTGGCTGGCGGGCAGTGAGGTCCGCGCGGCCAACCACTGACATCAACGACAAGCTGGAGTCGGCCGGACTGCTCATCCGGCGCGTTCCCTACGTGCACTCGTACCCGCATTGCTGGCGCTGCCGCACTCCGCTGATCTACTGGGGCAAGCCCAGCTGGTACATCGCCACCTCCACCCGCAAGGAGGACTTGCTCGAGGCGAACGCGACGGTCGACTGGCACCCGGGCTACATCAAGGACGGCCGCTTCGGCGAGTGGCTGGCCAACAACGTCGACTGGGCGCTCTCGCGCGACCGCTACTGGGGCACGCCGCTCCCCATCTGGCGCTGTGGGCGCGGCCATCCTCGCTGCGTGGGCTCGCTGAGCGAGCTCTCCGACCTGGCGGGCCGCGACGTCACCGGCGTCGATCCGCACCGCCCCACCATCGACGAGGTGACATTCACCTGCTCTACGTGCGTGGCCGAGGGCACCGACGACGAGCTGGCCCTGGCGCGACGAGTCGAGCCGGTGATCGATGCCTGGTTCGACTCGGGCTCCATGCCGGCAGCGCAGGTCGGGTACCCGCATGTCCCGGGGTCGGCCGAGGCCTTCACCTTCCCGGCGGACTTCATCTCCGAAGCGATCGACCAGACGCGTGGCTGGTTCTACTCGTTGCTCGCCATCAACGTGATCGTCTTCGGCGAGAGCCCGTATCGCCACGTCGTCTGTCTCGGCCACGTCGTCGACGCCGACGGCCGCAAGATGTCCAAGTCTCTCGGCAACATCATCGACCCGTGGCTGATCCTCGACACGCGCGGCGCGGATGCAATGCGCTGGTGGATGTTCAGCCAGGGATCTCCATGGACCCCGACCCGGGCGACGCTCGGGGCGATCGACACGGCCATGCGCGACATGTTGCTCACGTTGTGGAACACCTTCAGCTTCTTCACCACCTACGCGTCGCTCAACGAGTTCGATCCGGCCGATCCGGCGGTGCCCGCTGCGGCCGACCGCGGCGCGCTCGACCGTTGGATCCTGTCGCGCCTCGCCGGCACGACGGCCGAGATGACAACGGCGCTGACCGGCTACGAGCCGCTGAGCGCGGCGACTGCGCTGGGCAACTTCGTCGACGACCTCTCGAACTGGTACGTGCGGCGCAGTCGCCGCCGCTTCTGGCGCACCGATCCCGACGCACCGCCCGGGGACACGCTGGCGGCGCAGGCGACCCTGCACACGTCGTTGACCACCTTGTCGTTGCTTCTCGCGCCACTGTGCCCCTTCGTGGCCGACACCATGTGGCGCCGACTCACGGCCGGTGCGGAGGAGGACTCGGTCCACCTGGCCGATTGGCCGGCGGCTGACAGTGCGCGGCGCGACATCGATCTGGAGGAGCAGATGGCGTTGGCGCGCCGGCTGACGTCCCTGGGGCGGGCCGCCCGCGGCGAAGCCTCGGTCAAGGTGCGCCAGCCCCTGCGGCGCGCCTTGGTGTTCCTGCCATCGGGCTCCCCGGAGATCCTGCGCGGCATTGTGGCGGACGAGCTCAACGTCGACGAGATCGACACCGCCGACGAGCTGAGCGAGGTCATCTCGTTCGAGCTGGTGCCCAACTTCAGCACGCTCGGCCCCCGGCTGGGCGAGCGGGTCAAGGGCCTCAAGGCGGCGTTGGCATCGCTCGACGGTGCGGCGGCTGCCGAGGCGCTCGAGTCGGGCCAGCCGGTGACAGTCTCCTTCGACGGGGAGACGATCGAGCTCGCACCCGACGACGTGTCGCTGCGGGTCCGACCCCAGCAGGGCTTCGCCGTCTCGCGTGAGGGCGGCGAGGTGGTCGCACTCGACCTCGCCCTCGACGAGGGGCTGCGACTGCGCGGTCTGGCCCGTGACGTGGTGCGCCTCGTGCAGGACCTGCGCAAGACGAGCGGGCTCGAGGTCTCCGATCGGATCAGGTTGCATCTCGTCGGCCTCGACGCACTCGCCCCGCACTTCGACTTCATCGCCCGCGAGGTGCTCGCCGTCGAGATCGTCAGCGGGCCCGGCGAGGGCGAGGGGACGATGCTGGATCTCGGCGACGAGCTCGTGGAGGGCCCGGTCTCCGTATGGATCGAGCGCATCGACACCCCCGATTCCTAGCGCGATGGCCCGGTTCGTTGCCGGCGAGAGCGGTTTGGCGCCTTTGCGGTCGGACGCCGGTTGCATCAATGCAGCCGCGACCTCTTCGTCGGCCTCCAGAGAACGGAGTGGGCCCGCAGGGCCAACCCAGTTCGAGCGGGAACCAAGACAGCACCATCGTGGAGATCAGCCTCAGCGGGCAGGCCATCGCCCAGTGGGACATCGCGAGCAAGGCAGACGGGGGGACGGCGGATCCCCACACACGCACAGTCGTCGCGACCGTGAACGAGGCGCCCCAGCAGTGACCTGATCGACCGGCGGCCAGGCATGGGGCCTCCACGAAGCGGCGGGGTGGCGCTCAGAGGCGCGGGTCGCCCGGAAGCAACGATGCCGTCAAGGCGACTTGGACTCCTCCGGTCGCCGCCGGGTCCAGCACGACGAGGTCCGCGTCGGACCGCACCGCGGCGACGCCTGCCTTGGCAAGCGCCCCGGCTGTCCGGCTGAGATCCTCAACACAGAACGCCATCAGGTGCGTGCGGGGCCGGCCGTAGTGCCGTCCCCACAGGGCGGGTCCGTCGTCGCCGGGAAGCCCGAACAGGGCAAGGGTGCAGTCGCCCAGCGACACCCCGGCCGCCGCGTGGCCGAGGGCCGCGTCGGCACGGTTGAAGGTGACCGTGGTGCCGAGCAGCGTGGCCAGACGGGCCGCCCACTCGCGTGGGTTCTCCACGAGCGCACCGACAAAGGCGTGGTGAGTGGCCGGTGCCAGCGCGTGCGGCACCGCTGCGGGCCAGGGCGCGCCGAAGTGCGGATCGATGTCGAGCTCGAAGCAGCTCCACTGTAGGAACACGCCTCCGGTGTCACGTGGGTCGGTGAAGCACATCTCGGGTAGCGGCCTCGCCGCGATTCGCACGTCATTGGCCTCGAGAAAGGCGATGGTGGCGTCCAGGTCCACGACCTGCACGGCGATGGAGTGCATCCCGCCGCCGAAGCGGGAGACGAACTGGGCGGCACCTCCGTCAACGATCGGCTGGCCGATCTCGATGGCGTTGTCCCCGGCCCAGGCCATCCCGCCTCGCCGGCCGATACCCGGTTCGGTCGACTCGCCGTACTCGAGCACCTGGAGCCCTACGAGATGCTCCAGTGACATCACGGCGCGGTCGTAGTCGGCGACGATCGCCGTCGAGTGGAAGAGCCAGCGGACCTCGTGGCGCCCGCCCAACGTCACCGCCTCGGGCCACGGCGGTGGCCGCGGGCTCACCGGCCTGCCGTAACGGGGAGCTCCACGCCGGTGATGCTGCGCGCGCCCGGCCCGGCGAGGAAGAGGACGGCCGCGGCGACGTCGGAGGGCTCGACGTGGCGACCGAGCGCGGCGCTGGCGGCCAGTCGCCGGGAGGCGTCCTCGGGGGTCTCGCCGGTGCGTGCTGCGCTGGCCTCCTCCATGGTGTCGAGCGAGGATCCGGCAGTGAAGCCCGGTGTGACCACGTTGACTCGCACGTTGGAGGGTCCCAGCTCCTTGGCGAGGGTGAGGGACGCGGTGACCATCGCCTGCTTGGTCGACGTGTAGCGCGCCCGGCCCGCCGGAAGCCCGTGCGTGCCGAACGTACCGATCTGAATGATGGAGCCGCCACCCGTTTGCGTCATGACGCGCGCGGCGGCCCGGCTCAGCTCGAGCGTCCCGATGACGTTCACCTCGAATGCCGTGCGCCAGGACTGCCAGTCGCTGTCGTCGATGCGCCCGAAAGCACCCCCGTAGGTGGCGACGTTCACCAGGACGTCAATCCGGCCGAACCATCCGGTGGCCTCGTCCACGAGCGCCCGGCACGAGGCGACGTCGGCGAGGTCGGCCGGCAGCGGCAGCACCTGTCGACCGGTTTCGGCCGCTCAGGTCCGTCGCCAGCCGCGGCGAGTCGCTCGGCGTCACGTGCTGCCACGATCACGTCGGCCCCGGCGTGGCCGAGGGCGGTGGCGCAGGCCCGCCCGATGCCCGGTCCGGCACCCGCCACCACCGCGACCATTCCTTGAAGCTCGGTCACGCGCTCAGTCGCCGAGGTCGGGTGCCCACGGCACGCCGTTGATGTGGCCACCGCCATCGACGAACAGTGTGTTGCCCGTCACGTAGCGGGCGTCGTCACTGGCGAGGAACACGGCCACGGGTGCGATGTCGTCCTCGGGGTCCCCGAGCCGGCCCATCGGATTGGCTGCGTCGGCAGCAGTTTCGAGCTCGGGGTGCGCGGCGAAGGCGGCGCGAGAGGCCGCGGTCTTGGCCCCCGGGCAGATGACGTTGACGCGGATCTGCCACGGCGCCCATTCGCGGGCAGCCGTGCGGCTCGCACACCGCAACGCCTCCTTGGCGACGTTGTACTGCACCGTCCCCATGTCCGCGTTCACGCCGTTCAGCGAGCACATGTTGATGACCGCGCCGTCGCGCTTCGCCTTCATGATGGGGAGCGCGGCCTGCATGGCCCAGAAGGGGCCGAGCAGGCCCATCGAGAGCCCCCACTGCATCTGCTCGTCGGTCGCGTGCTCGAGGCGCCCCAGCGAACCACCGCCCCAGGCATTGTTGACCAGGATGTCGACCGTGCCCCAGGCGTCCTGGGCCTTCGCAACCATGGCACGGACGTCGTCCTTGGCGCTCGCGTCGGTGTGGAGGAATCGGACGTCGGCGTTGAGGTCGTCGCGACAGACGCGCGCAACCAACTCGCCGGCGTCGTCGTCGATCTCGGCCACCAACACCTTGGCGCCCTCGGTGGCGAAGCGTCGGACCACTCCTCGTCCGATGCCGTCGCCGCCCCCCGTGACGATCGCCACCTTGTCGCGCAGCCGGTCCGTCATGGCCGCCACGGTAGCGATCGTCCGGCCTTGGGCGCAGCCTCGGGGGCGCGGAGCCCGACGTATGTCGCCGCCCGTTGTCCTGATCGGGGCCTCAGGCAGGTCCCGAATCGAGTGATCGCCACGCGCGGCGCGCCCGAGACGAACCACACCTTCGCGCTGAGCGGGCCAATGTGGTAGTTCGGTAATGCCCACCGTGTCAGCAACGGGTTTCATGACGCGTGACCGGCCGCAGGCAGCGAACCGGAGTGGCGGCCTCAGCAGCCGGCGTCGAGGACCTTGTGCAACACGGTCGCCAGTGCGGCGCGGTCGTCGTTGTCGAGATGCGCCATGAGGTGGCGGTCGATACCGTCGATGTGGGCCGCAACGGCCAGATCGAGCACGGCTCGTCCCTGGGGCGTCAGCACGACATGCACGCTGCGGCGGTCGTTCGGGCAGTTTTGCCGCGCCACCAGACCCGCTTCGACCATCCGGTCCACCAGGCGGGTCACGCCACCGGTGGTGAGGGCGACGTCGGAGCTCAGCCGGCTCATGGTGAGGCGGCCGTCGGGCGCGGCCCCGACATGGATGAGGACGTCGAAGAAGACCAGGGGGATTCCGACCGACTGCTCGAGCTCGCGGCCGAGGGTGTCACTCAGGCGGCGGTGGGTACGGACAATGAGACCCATGAGTTGGATCCGCTCGTCGTCTATCTGGCCGAGCACCCCGCAGGTGCCGTCGTCGGGGCGCACCCCTCCCCGCTCCTCGTCACCGCCCGTCGCCGAGATGGTCGCCATTCCCATTTCCGTGCCTCTCTCTCAGTCTCCCCCGAACTGGCCTCTTTCTCCTAGTTTCTCTGATTGACAAGTATCTGTCTACTCAGTTACTATACTGTCAGGAAAGTTTCGAACAAGCAAGGAGATCAGAAAATGAGCACGACAGGCACTCAGACCCTTCCCAAGACCGGCACCTACGTGATCGACCCGGCGCACACCGAGGTGGGCTTTATCGCCCGCCACCTGTCGGCACCAAGGTCAGGGGTCGTTTCACCGAGGTCAGTGGCACCTTCACGGTGGCCGAGAACCCCGAGGACTCGACCGTCGAGGCTGTTGTCCAGGCGGCGAGCATCCACACCAACCAGCTCGCAGCGTGACGACCACCTGCGGACGAACGACTTCCTCGACGTCCCGAACTACCCGACCCTCAGCCTGAAGAGCACGGGCCTCAAGCGGGTCGACGACACCCACTGGGTCCTGACGGGCGACCTGACCATCCGTGGCGTGACCAAGTCTGTCGACTTCGACCTGGAGTTCCTGGGCGAGGGCGCCTCCATGCAGGAGGGCAAGACCGTCGTGGCGTTCGAAGCCACGGCGACGATCGACCGGCGTGACTTCGGCGTCAGCTTCAACCACTCGCTGCTCGACGGCAGCGTCGTGGTGGGCAACAAGGTCGTCATTGAGATCGAGGCCGAGGCCAGCCTGGCCGACTGACCTCTCGCGGGCGCGGCGGCCGGGATGTGACCGGCCGCTCGCGACCCTGACTCATGACGGTGTGCGGCGGGGAGGCCGTACGCTTCCCCGCCATGCCCACGCCAGCGGCGTCGGCGGGCGTGCGCGCCGCGTCGGCCGTACCGGTCCGCCAGGTCGAGCGGACCAGCAGAGGACGACACCTTCGTGCTCGCGGTCGACCTCGGGACGGGCGGCCCGAAGGTAGCGCTGCTCTCGGCTTCGGGACGCATGGCTGCGCACGCGTTCGTGCCGGTGGGCGTCACGCTCACCGACGACGGCGGCGCCGAGCAGTCACCGCAGGCCTGGTGGGAGGCGATCGTGTCCTCGGCCCGGCGGGCGCTGGCCGACAGCGGCGTCGCGCCCGAGCGGTGGTCGGCGTGGGATGCACGTCGCAGTGGTCGGGGACCGTCGCCGTCGACAGCGCCGGCGATGCCATCGGGCCGGCCATCATCTGGATGGACTCTCGTGGCGCCAAGGCCGTCCGCGAGACGGTGCGCGGCGCCCTCAACGTGCAGGGGTACTCGGCGTCCAAGCTGGCACGCTGGGTCCGCAAGACCGGCGGCATCCCGAGCCTGTCGGGCAAGGACCCGGTGGGCCACATCCATTTCTTGCGTAGCCAGCGGCCCGACGTGTACGCGTCGACCGCGGTGTTCCTCGAGCCGGTCGACTATCTGAATCTCCGTCTGACCGGCCTCGCCCGCGCCTCGCACGACTCCATCACCGTGCACTGGGTGACCGACAACCGGGATCGGGCGGCCGTCGCCTATGACGACTCGCTCATTGCGCTCGCCGGGCTCGAGCGCACGACGTTGCCCGACCTCGTGCCGACGGGCAGCGTGCTCGGCGGGCTGACGGCCGGCGCAGCCGAGGAGCTCGGCCTGCTCGCCAGGGACGCCGGTCGTGGCCGGCACGGGCGACCTGCACTCGGCGGCTGTCGGTTCGGGCGCCGTGGCCGGACTTCGCGGCCCATCTCTACATCGGCACTTCGAGCTGGATCAGCTGCCACGTCCCCTTCAAGAAGACCGACGCGCTGACCAACATCGCTTCGATCCCATCGGGTCTTCCCGACCAAATACCTGCTGGCCGACGAGCACGAGACCGGCGGGGCGTGTCTGACCTGGCTGCGCGACAACCTTCTTTTTCCCGACGACGCCCTCTCGGGCGCAAGACAGGGCGAGGACACCGGCACCGGGGGAGTGCCTGACGGCATCTTCGGACTGCTCAACGACGTCGCCGCCGCGGTGCCGGCCGGCGCTCACGGCGTCATGTTCACGCCGTGGCTGAACGGCGAGCGTTCTCCCGTGGACGATCACACGATCCGGGGCGGTTTTCACAACATCTCGCTGTCGTCGACGCGGTCCGACATGGTCCGGGCCGTCTTCGAAGGTGTCGCGCTCAACTCGGCCTGGCTCTTCGGGGCGGTGGAGAAGTTCTGCAAGCGCCGCCTGGACTCGCTCGCCTTTGTCGGCGGGGGCGCCAACTCGGACCTGCTGGTCGCAGATGCACGCCGACGCCACCGGCCGCACCATCCGTCAGGTGGCGGATCCGGTGCTGGCCAACGTGCGGGGCGCCGGCCTGCTCAGCCACGTCGCCCTCGGCAACATGTCCCTCGACGACATCCCCGGGCACCGTCGCCGTCAAGGCCACCTACGAGCCTGATCCGGCCGCAGCCGTCGTCTACGAGGAGCGCCTGAAGGAGTTCGTCAATCTCTACGAGAAGACCAAGGCGATCCACAAGCGGCTGAACGGCCGCCGGCTGCACCTGGGACCCGCGGAGGCGGCCGGCCCTTAGGAGCGCCCGACCAGCGCCCGCACGCCGCGGCCGCGGCGCCGGGCCCCCTTGGTCACGACCAGTGCCAGTGACGTCGTTACGTACCCGCTGAGCTCGGTGCGAAGGTGGACGTCGCTGTAGGGCGGGACATCGACGTGGAGGTCGTCGGGCGTGGTGCCCTCGGTGAAGTCCACGTCGATGTCGTGGCCGAGCCGGCGCAGGCGAGCGACCAGGTCCTCGACGTCCCGGCGCCGGTAGAAGACCGTGCCGCCGGCTTCCACCGTGTCCTCGTCGGACGAAACCAGGAACTCGGTGGTGTGGACCGCGACGCCGCCGGGCTTGAGACAGTCCATCTGGGCGACGACGAAGTCCGCGCCCGCGCCCAGCGTGCCCAGGTGCTCGAACGCGCACGACGACCACGTGAAGTCGAAGTCGCGCAGGTCGGCCGGGAGGGCGTTCATGTCGACGGCGCGGAAATGCACGCGCCGCGCGAACGTGTCGTCGGCACAGAGCCCGAAGTGGTTGAGATGTTCGAGGCCTGACGCCCATTCGGTCGTCGCGTCGCTCCAGCCCGAGGCGCGAGCGCGGCCTCCTGGGGCTGGTCGGTCGCGGTGATCTCACAGCCGTCGGCGGCGAACAGCGCGGCCAGGGGCTCCTGTCCTACGCCGAACCCGAGGCCGCACCGCCCCGGTGCGAGCATCCCTCGCTCGCGCAACGCCTCGGCGATGAAGAGCCACTCCCACATCTTGCGGTGGAGCATGACGTCGCGGGCGTCCTCGTCGCCGCTCACCCACATCGGACGCAGGCGATCGGCCCACGTGCGCAGGGCTGGAGACCGGAGCGACTCGGCCGAACACAACTGCGAGCGCAACATGTCCGAGCGACCTTACCGGCGGGACGCCGGGCGGCGCGGCGCCCCGGACGCCCTAGATGCGCTCGAAATTGCGGGCGAGCTCCCAGTCCGTCACGTGCCGGTTCGCCGACGCCCACTCCTGCTCGGCGGTGTTGAGAAGGTGATGGTGCACGTCCTCACCGAAGGCCTCGAGCGCGACGGTCGAGGTGCGCAGCTCCTCGAGGGCTTCGACGAGCGTGGAGGGGATCCGTGGGACGTCGGTGGCCTCGTAGGCGTTGACGGGGTAGGGGTCGCCCGGCTCGATCTCGTGGTCGATGCCGTAGAGGCCGGCTGCGATGGCGGCGGCCAGCACGAGGTAGGGGTTCACGTCGGCCCCGGGAATGCGGCTCTCGACTCGCCGGCCGGCGCCATGCCCGACCACGCGGAAGCCGCACGTGCGGTTGTCCTCACCCCACACCACGGCCGTGGGGGCCCAGCTCCCCGGGACGTAGCGCCGGTACGAGTTCAGGGTCGGTGCGGCCAGCCAGGCCAGCTCGCGTGCGGCGTGCAGCTGGCCGCCGAGGAAATGACGGCCGATCGTCGACAGACCGCTCGGGTGGGAGGCGTCGGCCATCACCGCCTCGCCGCTCCCGGCGTCCCACAGGCTCGTGTGCACGTGGCACGACGAGCCGACGTCGTCCATGGTCCACTTGGCCATGAACGTGGCGGCGCGACTCTCTTGCGCCGCGATCTCCTTGATGCCGTTCTTGAAGACGAGATGCCGGTCGGCGGTCACGAGTGCCTCGTCGTACGTGACGTTGACCTCGTGCTGGCCCCGTCCCGCCTCGCCCTTGGAGAACTCGACCGGGATTCCGGCGACGATCATCTCGTTGCGGATGCGCCGCAGCACGTACTCCTCACGTGCGGTCTGCAGCAGCTGGTAGTCCTCGATGGTCGAGGTGTGGGGCGTCAGGTCCTTCCACCCCTTGGTCGACGCCTCCTCGTAGGAGTCCTGGAAGAGGAAGAACTCGAGCTCGGTGGCGCAGCAGACGCGCAGGCCGCGCTCGGCCGCCCGCTCCAGCTGGCGTCGCAGGATTCGGCGGGGCGACACCTCGACCGGCGCGCCGTTCTCGTCGGTCAGATCGCACAGCACCATGGCGGTGCCCTGGAGCCATGGGATCAGCCGTGCCGTGGCGTAGTCCGGCCGGCAGACGAAGTCGCCGTAGCCCGTGTCCCAGTTGGTGAAGCGGTAGCCGGGGAGCGGGGTCATGTCGACGTCGACCGCGAGCAGGTAGTCACACGCCTCTATCCCGTGCTCGGACACGTGGGAGGCGAAGAAGTCCCCGGTGACCCGCTTGCCCACGGGGCGTCCGTACATGTCCGGGAACGCCACCACGATGGTGTCGATGGACCCGTCGGCGATCCCGGCGTCGATCAGCTCGCGACCTGGCATGCGCCATGTTGACCGCGCCGCAGGCACCCGTCCAGCCCGTCTGTACGCTGGTCCGAGTGAACAATCGTCGTGCACGCCGGGTGCGCAGACCCAGGCGAGACCACTCGTGATCCCCCTCGTCGGCGTCACCACCTACGTGGCCGACACGGCGTGGGGGTCCTGGCAGCGCCGCGCCGCGGTGCTGCCCGAGTCCTACTTCGAACTGGTCGCTGGCGCGGGCGGACGTCCCTTGTTGTTGCCACCGCCCTCGAGCGCTCCGGGCGGTCCCGGCGCGGGGGCCGACGAGGTCGTCGCGGTGCTCGACGCGCTCGTGCTGACCGGCGGGGGGGACGTCGATCCGGCCTCCTACGGCGAGGAGCCCGATCCCGAAGTGTCGGGTGTCGATGCCAACCGCGACGCCAGCGAGCGCGCCCTCCTCGCCGCCGCCCTGCGGGCCGACATGCCGGTGCTGGCGATCTGCCGCGGCTGCCAGGTCCTCAACGTCGAGCTCGGCGGGAGGCTCTATCAACACCTGCCCGACGCGGTGGGCAACCTCGACCACCGCAGCGCGCCGATGGTTTTCGGCGACGTCGACGTGGCGACGGTGCCCGGCACCGTGACGTCGCGTGTCTTCGGCGATACCACGACGGTGCGCTGCTCGCACCACCAGGCGATCCGGGAGCTCGGGCGCGGACTGGTCGCGACGGCGCACGCCGGGGACGGCGTCATCGAGGCTGTGGAGCTGCCGTCGGCCCGCTTCGTGCTGGCGGTGCAGTGGCACCCCGAGGAGGGCATGGACCAGCGTCCGTTCGACGCGCTGGTCGAGGCCGCCGCCGCATACCGCCGCGACCGGTCGGTACGCCGGGAGCGCGTGAGCACACCGGTCCGTGGCCGGGTCGCCATAATCACCGGTGCCAGCCGGCGCCTCGGGGCCGGGTTGGCCGTCCACTTCGCCGGCTTGGGCATGCATCTCGGCCTCTGCGCGCGCCACCGCCCCGCTCTTGTCGCTCACACCCACCCCGCCGCGACCGAGAGCCACGTCGCCTCAGCGGAGCCCCCACTGTGTGCCGCCGTGGACGTGACCGACCACAGCGCGCTCGAGCGATTCGGCCACGCCGTCGTCGAGCGGTTCGGGCGGATCGATCTGTCGGTCAACAACGCGGGGCTGCTCGGCCCGATCGGGCCGCTGGCCGAGCTGAAACCGACTGCTGTCGCGGCGGCGGTCGATGTCAACGTCGTCGGTGTCCTGAACGGCAGCGCCGTGTTCGCACGTCACGTCCGCAGCCGCCCAGGCCCTGGTGTGCTCGTCAACATCTCGACCGGCGCCGCGTCCACGCCGTACGTGGGCTGGGCCGCCTATTGCGCCTCGAAGGCGGCAGTCGACCAGCTCACCCGCGTCCGTCGCACTCGAGGAGGCCCACCATGGCCTCGCCGCGTACGCGGTGGCACCGGGCGTGGTGGACACCGACATGCAGGCGGCGGTCCGGGGGTCCGACGAGGCAGCCTTTCCCGAGGTGGCCAGGTTCCGGCGAATCGCCCAGGAGCACCGCTTCAATTCGCCGGCGCTGGGTGGCCGACTACATCCTGGCCCTCGCCTTCGGCTCGAACGCGGCCTGACCAGGTCGTCCAACGCAGTCCCGGACCAGCCGGTTTCCGGACTCGCCGGGTAAGGTTTCTTCATGGCCGACAGCGGTGCCCGAAAGGTCGTGAAGCCCGTGGCGGCCGCCGCCGTCACGCTGGGGACGATTGCCAGCATTTGGTGGTTCGCTCTCAAGCCCCGACGCAAGGCAAAGCGCGGCGGCACCGCCGAAGGCAAGTAACGCATCGAGACACGGCGACGTCCTCCCTGCACGAATGGGTGAGGGCGGTGACTCGGAGTCTCTCCAGCCCATATCGCCGGCCGTGCGTCACGCCCACCACGCCGAGGCCTACGACGTCGGTTGAGGAGAGGCTACGCAAGCCTGTACTCCCAGCCCTCCTGCCACGCGACATCAGCCGCGAGCAGCTCAGAGAGGTCCTTCCCGTTCAGAAAGTGCTCGAGGCCGCAGCGGGTGGCGGCGTGACCGACAACCAGAATCCGTTGACCCTGCCACCTCTGCGGCAAATCGGAGAGAAATCGGCCGACCCGCTCCGCGGCCTGACGCCAGCTCTCGCCGTTGGGGTAGGGCAGGTCGAGGTACCTCCGCCGATCGCGATGAACTTCAGAAGCGGGTGCACCGTTGAGCTGTCCGTAGTCGCATTCCCTGAGCCGCCAATCCATGAGGACAGGGAGGGGTGACCCGGCAAAGGCCAGCTCAACCGTTTCAATCGCTCTTGCCAAATCCGACACGAAAATAGCGGCCAACCCGTCGTCGCAACGGCGTTGGCCGAGCAACTCTGCTCTTGCCCTCCCAGCGACGGAAAGGCGACCAGGAAGCCACCCGGTCGCGATTCCCTGCTCGTTGTCCTCACTGATCGAGTGGGATTCGTAGACGATCTCTATGGCCATCACGGAGATATACCGCACGAATCGAAGGTGCCCCAAGACATTGCCGGGCTTGGGAGCCGCCGTCCGACGCGATCGGCGCCATCGGCGGCAGTCTGCGACCTCGGGCAAGATGTGAAACGTGGGTCGGCTCGACGACGTCAGACTCTCGTTCAACGAAGACCCGGAGATCTACGACAGGGTGCGACCCTCGTATCCCGCTGACCTGTTCGACGCGCTCTTCGAGATGCTGCCGCCCCAGCCCGAGATCGTGGAGGTCGGTCCGGGAACCGGCAAGGCCACGAAGGATCTCCTCGCCCGAGGAGCCTCGGTGCTTGCCATCGAGATCGGTCCGGCGATGGCCGCCACACTGCGCTCGAACCTCCCTTCGGATCGGCTACGCGTCGAAATCGGTGACTTCGAGGTGATGGAGATGGGGGCCGGTGAGGCGGACGCCGTGTTCTCGGCCACTGCCTACCATTGGATCTCTCGAGAGGCGCAGGCCGATCGGCCCGCTGCGGTCCTCCGACCGAACGGCCTGGTCGCGATCATCGACTTGATCCAAGTCGACTCGCCCAACGATGTGGGCTTCTTCGCCGCTGCCCAGCCGATTTACGAACGATATGGACAGGGCCACACGGGACCTCCGGCACCGATTCGTGACAGTGTCGATCCGGCGATCCACGCGGTGCTGGACGCAGATCGTCGTTTCGATTCCGTTGCGGTCCGCCGCTACAACTGGGACCAGACTTATAGCGCATCGGAATACCGGGACCTGATGCGCTCCTACTCCGGGACCCAGATGATGAAGGAGTCCGACCGAAGAGGTCTGCTCGACGATATGGAGTCCTTCATAGAGAGCGACTTCGGCGGCGTCGTCACGAGGCCGCTCGTCGTCACGCTCACGACCGCCACTCTCGCGTGACGCCGACCCGCTCTGACGGCCGACCCAAACCCGCCGAAGCAATGACTGCGATGCTGCGGGGACGCTCGAACGTTTGAACGCTTCCGTGTGAGGATCGTGTCTACCCTCGCACTCAGCCCAGAATTCTGCAGTTTCCCCTTACACCCGCTCTGATGTCACGACGGTTCCACACCGTGCCCCCCACGAACGGGGCCGTGAGGTGCGGGAGTCAACGCAGAATGAGTAGCCTTCGAAATGAGGGTGCGCGTCCCCGTGCTCTCGAAGTCTGGAGGACCCGATCAAATGACTCTCGCCACCGAGGTGCCTGAGGGACTGGCTGTTCTGGACGCCGATTCGCATTTCACCGACGTCGAGGACCTGTGGACCAAGCGAGCCCCTGCGGCCTATAAGGATCAGATCCTGCACGTCGAGGACGTCGACGGGGAGCGCCAATGGGTCATTGAGGGGACGCAGTCGGGAAGGCCGGTGGCGGAAGCACCATCGACCGAGACGGAGTGAAGCACCCCTTTCTGGAATCGATGATCGAGTGGGACTTCGAACGTGCCCATGTTGCCGCGTGGGATGTCGACGCCCGGCTCGAGGTGCTCGACGACATGGGCATCCAGCATCAGGTCCTCTATCCAAACGCGCTCGGACTGGGGGGCCAGACCCTGGCCGAGGTGAAGGACCTGGCGCTGCGTCGACTGTGTGTCGAGATCTTCAACGACTCTCGGGCCGAGATCCAGGAACGAACGAACAACCGTTTGTTGCCCATGCCCATCCTGCCCGCTTGGGACATCGATGAATGCGTCCGCGAGGCCCAACGGATCGGAGGCCTCGGATTGCGGGGGATCAACATGACCTCGGACCCCCAGGACCTCGGCGCCCCGGACCTGGCCAACAAAGCCTGGGACCCCCTGTGGGAGGTGTGCGCCGACCTCGAGCTCCCGATCCACTTCCACATCGGGGCGAGCCTCACGGCGATGAACTTCTTCGGTCAGTACTTCTGGGAGTCCCAGGACGAGTTCGTCAAGCCCGCGATCGGCGGTTCGATGCTGTTCATCGGGAACGCCCGCGTCGTGATCAACACCATTTTCTCGGGGCTGTTCGACCGTTTCCCCAAGCTCAAGATGGTCTCCGTGGAGAGCGGGATCGGCTGGGTGCCGTTCATCCTCGAGACGATGGACTGGGAATTGCCCGAGAACGCGCCGGTGCAGGCAGCCGAGCTCGACCGCGTTCCTTCTGAGTACTTCAAGTCGAACTGGTTCTCCACCATGTGGTTCGAGACCGGGCGCGGGCATCTCCAAGCAGCTCGTCGACAAGGTCGGCGAAGACAACATCCTCTTTGAGACCGACTTTCCCCATCCCACCGTCGCTCTGGCCCAAGCCCCTCGAGCACGTGCACGAGGCCATGGCCACGCTTCGACCCGAGTCGCGCCGCAAGATCCTCGGTGAGAACGGGACCAAGCTCTACCGTCTCGGCTAGGTCTTCGGGAAACAACGACGGGGGAGACGTGTCCCTGATCGCCATGAAGGGGTGCCCCAGTCGCCCGGCGCGTTATCGCGGAGCTAACCCCGCGTGACCAAAGCGGCCTTTCCCTCACCCGAGAGATCATCGAGTGCAACCAAGCGCCCAGCCATCATCATCACCAGCGCCTCCGCTGGACCCATCACCTCGGGCCCGTTCCCATGGGACCAGTCCATATCGGTGGCCGTGACCTTCAACCCGGCGATGTGTTTCTTGGCACCGAATATATGAACGTCGTCCTTCACGAAGTCCGCCACTGAAACGAGATGGGCCTCGGGCAGATCGCGTGTGATGCCAAGCGGTCGACACATGTCCTGACCATGGATCAGGACGTGCATCAGGCCTCGGACCGGCCGACCTCCGGGCGACGCTCCGCGGGTGGCCGCGGCATTGCGAAGGGCCTTTAGGACGATCGCTGGGTCCTGTTGCCCGCGTACCTGACCATCAGCTGCCACCCACCGGTTGTAGTTGAGGCCGTGACGAAGCATTCCAGCGACGATCGTCCCAACTCCGAAAGCGCTCTCGGCGCCTGCCGTCAGGTGAGCGAGGACGTCCCTGACGCGCCACTCGGCGCACAGTGAGGGAGCATTCCATTCCTGGTCATTCAGCTCGGCCAGTCGCTCGGCGAGATCGAGCATCTCATCGCGTTCGGCGTCCCGTAGCTCCACGTCAATCTTCCCCTTGTCGGCAGGCCTGGCTTTACCACTGCCGGTACTCCTGCGACAACCCGCTTGGGATATCCCGACTCGGTAGGGTGCATCTCCCATCTGGAATGGTGGGGCACTTCGCTTGGCACAATGGTGAGGTGATGCGCGACTCCTGGGAAGCCAACGCGAGAGATTGGATTGCCTGGTCTCGGGCGCCCGGTCATGACAGCTACTGGCGGTTTCACCGAGATGCGTTTCTGCCGCTGGTGCCGTCTCCTGGGCGACTGACTCTCGACATTGGCTGCGGCGAAGGCAGGGTCGGCAGGGATCTGACGCGTCTCGGTCATCATGTCGTTGGGATCGACGGGTCACGGACGATGACAATGGCTGCCGCCACCCACCCGGACTTTCGGGGCGCAGTCTTGCTGGCCGATGCGGCGGCTCTGCCGTTTCGAGACGGGATGGCCGATTGCGCAGTTGCCTTCATGAGCCTCCAAGACATCGATCAGATGGAGGCAACCGTTCTAGAGATCGCCCGCGTCCTGTCCTTGGGCTCACGGCTCGTGCTCGCGATTACTCATCCACTGAACACCGCCGGTCACTTCAGCCATGATCCCGACGACGCCCTCCGTCCGTTCGTGATCGAAGGTTCCTGGTTTGAGCGCAGAGCACTGGCCGATACGTGCGAGCGGGACGGATTCACCATGACGTTTCACACCGAACACCGTCCCTTGCATGACTACACGGACACCCTGGCGGGTGCGGGTTTTCTCATCGAACAGTTACGGGAAGTGAACGAACCGGACCCGGACGACAAATGGCACCGGATTCCGTTGTTCTTGCACATACGAGCAATTCGGACGTGAGCTTCACGATTGCCCCTCTCACTGACCTCGTCGGGAGCGTGAGGACAGTTCGCCAGCATGGGGACACCCCGGCCCTGCCCTGACCCTCAGAGACGGCGCAAGCAGGTGTCGGTGGTTTCCTTTGGAACTACTCGGCGCCGACCACCTTGAAGTCCTGGTTGACGAAGACATGGTGCGGCCAGTTGACGCCGATGTTGTGCACCTCGTATTCGCCGTTGCTCAGCTTCACAACACGATCGACAATCCCCCCGGGGTATGCCGCAAGCGCAGCCTCCGTCGCCCTAATGGCCGTTGTTCCACCGACGAGCGTCCCCGACCCCTGACTGTAGCTGGAGGGTATCTGACCGACCTGCTTCGACGTTTCCGCCGCACCCCTTTGGAAGGGGACCACCGTTGCCGCCGTGGCGGGCACTGATCGACCGCCGGCCGTTTGCACCAGGACCTGCGTGGCCTTGATGTTGGTTGAATTGACGGTCCCGAGTACCAGGACGCGTCTGCCCGTTGTAATGGCGCTCTTCGACGTCGGGCTCGTCCCCTTCACGTACTTCGTCGAAGACACTTCGTCAACGGTTACTTCCTGGGCCGCTGACGTCATCAGGGTGAAGCTGGACTTGGACACGCTCCCAACCGTGCCCGACGTTCCCCCGGCGGCGGGTCCAGATCGTGCGTTTGATCCTTCGCCCACGGATCCAAGGTGTCCATCGGAGCTTCGACCTGCGATGGATTGCGCGGCCGATGCTGGGGACGACGTACCGAGGCCGATGAACAATCCCGTCATCGAACCAACGGTTGCAGCCGCCATGATGAGCCCCCGCCTGATCCTCGGTAGGGATCGCCGCGCCCTTGGCCGGCTTGTGTGTTCGACCATGGTCGCTGAGACCGGCCAACTGCATGAAGACGCGTGCGGGAGAGGCGATGCAGAGGCCGCGCTGTTCACACCTTCGTCAGTCGTTGGTCCGGACCTGCCCGACTCGCACTCGGAGGGAAAGATCTTTCGGGGGCTGGTTGGTTCGTACTCGCTCATGACCCTGCTCCTCAAACTCAGGTCATCAGAGTGCCATCCGTTCATGTGACGCCCCTGTAGGCCGGCTGCGTGACTGCTACGAACCCACTCCGACCGAATCGAGAAGCGCAGAGGCCGAGGAAGTCGATCCGACGACGAGCCGGTCCAGGACCGGTTGGTTCAGTCGAATGTCCATCGTCGACGACCTTGCGCCGTCAGGAGGCGACCAAATCGCAGTCCCGGGAAGTGCGTCGCGGCCGCGGGGATGTCCGAGCCTTCGAGCTCTCTGGCGAGTGCCTCGCGCGACCGCTGCGCGAGCTGTCGGTCGACGTCACCGATCATCTCCCAGTCGTCGCTGAGGAGCTCGGCAGGACAATGCACGACGTCACCGAGAAGCATGGCTCGCTCCGTCCCGGATGAAATGACAATGACGGTACTGCCAGGCGTATGGCCGGGGGCACTGCGGACGTCAATGCCCGGGAGGATCGTCTCGTCCTCGCTCCACGTCTCGAGCCGGTCCACAATCGGGGGAAGCAACTCCGACGAGGTTCGGCCTCCCATCAACGAGACGGCCTGGCTGTCATCGAAGGGGTTGGTGCCCATGAAGAATTCCCAGTCGGCCTCGTGGCACCTGTAGGTAGCTTGGTCAAAGAGGCGGCGTTCTCCGTCGGTGGCCCATCCGAGGTGGTCGAAATGGAGATGGGTCAAGACGACGTCGGTGATCTCGGACGGTCGGACTCCACGGGCCGCCAGATTCCTCATGAACGTCCCCGTCCGTTCTGGAACGGCGTGTGGGCCTATTCCGGTGTCCACGAGGACAAGATGATCGTCACTGCGCACGAGAAAACCGCCCATTTCGATGGGCAGCATTCCGTCCTCGTCCAAGAACTGGGAGTGCTGGAGCCAGTCCTGGTCGGTCTTGTTGAACAGAGGCGTTGGCGGTACTGGGAGGCTCCCGTCGGAGACGCCCTCGATCGTTACGGCCCCTACCCTCATGTGGCCGACCATAGTGCCGTCGGTGTCCCCGTTCGTCGGCTGTGATCGCACCACACTGCGATCGACGCCGGCAATTGACTCAGACTCTCTTCTCGGCTTCTTTCTCCAGTTTGAAATTGTGGTGTTGCGCCAAGATGTGCTCGTGCGTCGCACCGTGGTTCGGCACGTCCGGATGGTGATGCCGGCACAGGATGTAGGGCGTCCCGTCGAGTGGATGGTGACCAATCCTCCAACAGCCTTTGGTGTGGCAGTTCACCTTGCGCACGCCGGTATACACACCCACGCCTACGGCGCTGATCAGTGTGGCCTCGCCAAGATCGGAGCCGAAACCGGACCAGAAGTTGTAATAGACATCTGGCCCGCCGTGGATGGTCCCGGTGTGCAGCGCGAACCAATGACGCAGGACGCCGATGAATCCGATCACGAGCGCGAGAACCAAGATCACGACGATCAAGCCCATCAGCCAGACGACTCTGTTCCCGCTGCTCTCGGGTGGATACGTCGGCGATGCCGTGGCGTTGTGATCGGTCGTCTCCGCGCCGCCGCCGCTCGTGGGCGGCGCGGGACCGGACGGTCGCGGGGCATCAGCTGTCTCAGTCATATTTCCTCCGATACCGCCCCCGACGACACATGGCGGCGAGCTCGCTTCCGGCGATTCTGTCGTCGCAGATGCCTGTTGGCGCGGATCTCTGCTGCCGGATCGCCAGACGGCTGGCAGTTCGCCAATTGTGAACACTCCCACAGACCCGCCTGAAGCGCGCACTGGGTGTCTCGAGGGAACGTCACGATCCCGGTAAGGGACCGCGGACTTGGGCGACGAGACCCGTGACCGAGCGGCCCGTCGAATATGCCCAGGTCGATGGAGACGTGCGCGGAGGGATACCAGACTTCTTCGCGCAGCGACGGCTGGCGTTTTGCACGCCGCGTTACTCGGCGCAACTCGGGGTGAGGCCGCACAATGCTTTGACAACTGGACGGTGTGGTCCCTCAGGTGTCGCACTCCTCGGTCCGAAGGACTCCTAGTGGCCGCCTCACCGCGGCCCGGGGGGGGGATTCGTGGAAGAGCAGGCGGCGCTTCACCGTCGCGGGCCCGTCGGCGCGGGCACGGGTTGCTTCGCCGGCGCCTGCCTGATGCTGTCGTTCTGCTTGCTTGTGTTCAACGGGATCGGGACCGGAGTCGGCGCGTCGGGTCTCCACGCCCCGCGGAGCGACGGCTCCGCGGTTCACGCGCGTGTCGCTGTCGTCTCGTCGAACCCTCAGGTCAGCTCGCACTACTGGGGGACTGACGACGTTCCGCCCAGTCGAAAGCCTCCTGAATCCGCACCCCCGACCGTCTCCCCGGTTGCCCAGCCCGTGGTCAATCAAGTGTCCGCGACCCCGCCACCGCCCGCACCACCGCCACCGCCCGCGCCCGCGCCCGCCGCGCTACCTAGCCGTGGAGCTGCGTCCGCGTACGGCTGCGCCGCTGCGCTTACCTACCTTGCCGCCTACTCCGCGCCCGGCTTCACGTTCCAGTGTCCGGGGTACTCGCTCGGCCATCAGGCCATGACGTGCATCAACGAAGCCGGTGTGTGCGACAACGAGCACCTCATCGTCATTGCGGATCCCTGTCCTGCTGCCTACATGAACGAGGCCTCGAACTCCTGGGTGCTGACGGGGGCTTCCGAGGCTCCTATCGATCCCTACGGAGCTTGCTCCTGAGGAGAAGCGCTCCGAGCCGCGGTGGGCCTTTCTCCACTCCGGCCATTCGGTCTTCGAAACGTGGAGGTCACGCTCACTCGGTCGCGCTTGCACGGCTTCTCGAGCACAGCTGGCGTCCGCGCTCAGCGGACCGGGGCGAGCCCCTCGACCATCTGCGCCAGCACGTCGCTGATTGAGCCAGAGACGACGACGTCGGCAAGCGAGTCCATGTCGGTGGGTCCTCCGTTGACGATGACCAGGACGGCCCCGTGCTGGACGGCCACGGGCACGAGACCGGCGGCGGGAAAGACGGCGAGGGTCGAGCCGACGGCGAGCATCAGGTCGCACGCCGCCGCAGCCTGCTCGGCACGGAAGAGGTCCTCGGCGACCAGGCTTTGCCCGAAACTGATCGTCGCCGATTTCAAGATGCCCCCGCACGCCTCGCCGTCGCGGCCTGTCGCCGTGCAGGCGGGGTCGGCTTCGCCACCTCGCACCCGTTCGTGCACGGGCTCCGCGGGCTGGCGGTCACCGCAGCGCAGGCACATCACGTCGAGTGCGGTGCCATGGATCTCGACCACGCGGGCCGGGTCGGTGCCCGCCTTCTGGTGCAGTCCGTCGATGTTCTGCGTCACGAGCGTGTCGAGCCGCCCACTGCGTTCGAGGGCCACGAGCGCGGCGTGCCCGGCGTTGGGCTCGGAATCCCACATGGGCGAGGTCAGGCGGTTCTGCCAGGAGCGCTGCCGGAGCTCGGGGTCGCTCACGTAGGCCTGGAGTGTCGCCATCTTCTCGGCCCCGGGGTTCTTGGTCCACACGCCTTGGGGCCCGCGGAAGTCCGGGATGCCCGAGTCTGTCGAGATGCCGGCGCCGGTCAGCACCACGACCCGCCTCGCCTGCGCCAGGAGCGCGCGCGCCGCTCTCCCTCGGCGTCGTGGCCGTCGGTGTGGCCCGTGCCGTCGTTGTCGCTCGTGGCGCCGTCGTCATCGTCGTCGTTGTTGCCCACGCCGGCGCAATGCTGGCACGGACCGGACATACGCTGCGCCCGTGCCACCACCGCCCGCGCCCGCGCCCCACCCGTGGTGGAGCTGCTCGCACACGCCGAGGCCGAGGCATGCCAGCGCCGGGCCGCCGGTGCGCTGCTGGCCCGGGGTTGCACGGAGGGCGACCGCGTCGCCTTCGCACTCGGCTCATCGGCCGATCTCGTCTGTGCGGTCCTCGGCGCGGCCCGCGTGGGCCTCATCCCGGTCTTGCTCAACCCGACGCTCACGGTGGCCGAGCGCGACGTGCTGGCCGACAACGCCGAACCGATGGTCCGCGTCTACAACGCCGCCGAGCTGACCGCGCTGACCGCCGGGCAGGGCGCTCGCCCGGCCGAGCTTGCGCCCTTCCCACTGACACGCCCCATGCACTACACCTCGGGCACCACGGGACGCCCCAAGGCCGTGACGACCGAGATCTGGGACGAGGCCACGGCCCGCGCCGTCTACGAGGACGAGGCGTCAGTGTGGCACTTCGATCAGACGGACCTCCACATGGTGTGCTCGCCGATGTACCACACGGTGTCGATCCGGTTCTCGACGAACACGCTGCTGGTCGGCGGTTCGCTCGTCATCTTGAGTCGCTTCGACGCGGCGACCGCGCTCCATGTGCTGCGTCGCCATCGCCCGTCCACCGCCTTCTTCGTCCCGACGCACCTCCAGCGGATCCTCTCGCACCCCGGCCTCGGAGCCGACGAGCGGTTCGACTCGCTGCGCCTCCTGGCCCACGCCGGTGCGCCCTGTCCCGAGTCGGTCAAGCGAGCCACCATGGCGCGGGCCAACCGCGACACGGTGTGGGAGTTCTACGGCTCGACCGAGGCGCAGTTCAGCATCTGCTCTCCCGCCGAGTGGCTCGAGCACCCTGGCACCGTCGGGCGGGCCCGGGCTGGGCGCCGCCTCTTCGTCGAACCAGTCCCCGACGACGTGCGTGCCGACGCGCCCAACGGCCTCGCGCCCACCCGCGACGGGCACATCGGCAACAACGAGCACTCTGCGGAGGGCGGCGTCATCTGGTCCGACATGCCCGACTTCGCCCGCTTCGGCTATTGGCGCAACCCCGAGGCCACCCGCCGGGCGTGGCGCGGCGCGGCCTGCACCGTGGGAGACCTGGGCCGCCTCGACGCCCGACGGCTACCTCTATCTCACGGGCCGCCGCCACGACCTCATCATCAGCGGGGGTGTCAACGTCTATCCCGCCGAGATCGAGAACGTGCTGGCAGCGGTGGCGGGGGTCGCCGAGGTGGCCGTCTTCGGGCTCGACGACGAGCAGTGGGGCGAGAGGGTCTGCGCCGCCTTCGTGGCCGAGCGCGGCACCGCTGTCCGACCGATGCCGAAGAAGCCCTGCGGTCAGCCGCGTCGACCCACCTCGCCCCGTACAAGCGGCCCAAGACCTACGTCGCCGCCCCTGACCTGCCCCATACCGCCACCGGCAAGCTGCTGCGGCGGGCCGTAGCCGATCATCTCGGGCTCAGCAGCGGGTAAGACTGCACCATGACGTTCGCCACCACCAACCCGGCCACCGGCAAGACGGAGAAGGTGTTCCCCACCCACACGCCCGCCGAGGTCGACGCCATCTTGGACCGAGCCGTGGCCGCATACGCCGGCTACAAGAAGACCACCTATGACGAGCGGGCTCGCCACCTGATCACGGCCGCAGAGCTCCTCGAGAGCGAGATTCCCGACGTCGCCCGCATCATGACCACCGAGATGGGCAAGACGTTCGCGACCGCCAAGGCCGAGGCGTCCAAGTGCGCCGTGGGCCTCCGCTGGTTCGCCGACAACGGCGAATCGCTGCTGGCCGACGAGGTGATCGTCTCCTCGGCATCGAAGTCCTACGTGCACTACCAGCCGATCGGACCGGTGCTGGCGATCATGCCCTGGAATTTCCCCATGTGGCAGGTGATCCGCTTCGCCGCTCCGGCGCTCATGGTCGGCAACGTGGGACTGCTCAAGCACGCGTCGAACGTGCCCCAGACGGCGCTCGCCATCGAGGACCTCTTCCGGCGCGCCGGGCTGCCCGAAGGTGTCTTCGCCAACCTCTTCGTCGAGTCCAAGGACGTGGCCCAGGTCATCGCCGACCCCCGCGTCGCCGCTGTCACGCTGACTGGCAGCGAGCGGGCCGGCATGTCGGTGGCCGAGACGGCAGGCCACGCATTGAAGAAGAGCGTGCTCGAGCTCGGCGGGTCCGACCCCTTCATCGTGCTGCCCTCAGCCGACCTCGATGCGTGCGTGCGCACAGCGGTCGCTGCCCGCGTACAGAACAACGGGCAGTCGTGCATTGCAGCCAAGCGCTTCATCGTGGTCGACGAGATGCACGACGAGTTCCTCGCCCGCTTCACCGAGGCGATGGACGCCCTGGTCGTCGGCGATCCCTTCGACCCGGCCACCGAGATCGGGCCGATCGTCACCGAGGCCCAGCGTGACGAGCTCGTGGGCCAGGTCGAGGAAGCGCGGCGGCAGGGCGCCAACGTCCACGCCGGCGCGACGATGCCCGACGGAGACGGGTGGTATTTCCCCCCGACCGTGCTCTCTGGCATTACGACCGACATGGAGGTCGCCAAGGAGGAAGTCTTCGGACCTGTGGCGATGGTGTTGCGGGTCCCCGATCTCGCCGCGGCGATCGAGGCAGCCAATGCGACATCCTTCGGGCTCGGCTCCAGCGTCTGGACCAACGACGAGGACGAGAAAGCGCGCTGCATCGAGGGGATCGAGGCCGGCGCCGTGTTCGTCAACGCGATGGTGTTCTCCACCCCCGAGCTGCCCTTCGGCGGCATCAAGCGTTCGGGGTTCGGCCGCGAGCTGTCCGAGCTCGGCATCAAGGAGTTCGCCAACGCCAAGACCGTCTTACATCGCGTAGGGCGCCACTCGTGGCCGCGGACCCGTGCCTCCGACCACCTACCTGGACTACGCCGCGACGACGCCGCTCCGGCCAGAAGTTGCGGCGGCCATGGCGGAGGTCCATGCCTCACCTGGCGGGCTGCTCGGCAACCCGACCGGGAGCCATCCGCCCGCACAACTCGCCCGGCGGCTGCTCGAAGAGGCCCGCGACGAGGTCGCCGTGTGCATGGGCCGCGACCCGGGTGAGATCGTCTTCACCTCTGGCGGGACCGAGGGAGCCAATCTGGCCGTGCTCGGCACGGTGGACGCGGCGCTCTACGAACGGGGCGAAGCGGTTGTGCTCTTCTCGGCGGTCGAGCACCCGGCTGTGCGCGAGTCAGCCCGTGCGGCGGAGCGGGCCGGTGCCGACGCGCGCGCGTTGCCGGTGGACGGCGCCGGCGTCCTCGATACGCGACGCGCTGGCCCGGGCGCTCTCGTCGCGGGTCACGTTGGTGGCGGTCATGGCTGCCAACAACGAGACGGGTGTCGTGCAACCGGTGGCCGACATCATCGACGTGGTGCGCCGGCGAGCTCCCGAGGCATACGTCTTTACCGACGCCGTCCAAGCCGCACCCTGGCTCGACCTGGCCGAGTGCGCCGCCGGCGCGGACCTGGTCTCGCTCAGCGCGCACAAGCTCGGCGGACCGGTGGGCATCGGCGCTCTTGCCATCAACCCACGTGTGGTGCTCGGGCCGCGCCAGCACGGCGGGGGGCAAGAGCGCGAACGGCGCAGCGGGACCCAGGACGTGGCCGGTGCCGTCGGGTTGGCCACGGCACTCCGGCACGTGGCGGCCGAACGTGAGGCGGCGGGCGCGCGGGTGACGGCCCTGCGCGACCGGTTGGCCGGAGGGCTCTTGAGGAGCATCGACGGCGCGTACCGCACGGTGCCGGCTGGTGTCGCGGTCCTGCCGGGGCACCTGCACCTGTGCCTCTCCGGTGTCGACCGCGAGGAGGTCCTGGTCGCCCTCGGGCGTGCGGGCATCTGCGTCTCGGGTGGGTCGTCGTGCGCCAGCGGCGCGCTCGAGCCCAGCCAGGTGCTCGCCGCCATGGGCGTCGATCCCGCCGTCGCGGCGGGCGCACTCCGCTTCACGCTGGGGTTCGGCACGACCGAGGCCGACGTGGACCGCGCGCTCTCGGTGGTGCCCGGTGTCGTGGCTGCGCTACGCCGGGCGGCGTGACGACCGAGTGGCACACTGGACGTCATGCGGGTGCTCGTTGCAATGTCCGGGGGCGTCGACTCGTCCGTCGCGGCCGCCTTGCTGGTCGAGCAGGGTCATGACGTCACCGGCGCCACGCTCAAGCTGTGGGGTGGGCCCTCCGACTCGGGTTGCTGCTCGGTGGCCGACGTCGAGGACGCCCGCCGGGTGGCCCAGCAGCTGGGCATCGAGCACCACGTCTTCAACCTGACCGAGGAATTCGACCGCACCGTGGTCACGCCCTATGTCGAGGAGCACGCGGCTGGCCGCACGCCCAATCCCTGCATCGAGTGCAACCGCTCGGTGAAGTTCGACCTGCTGTTGCGACGGGCCGAGCGCCTCGGCTTCGACCGGCTCGCCACCGGGCACCACGCCCGGGTGACGTGCGATGGTGCAGGCGGGACCGGTGCCTCTGCTCCGACCTGGCGCCTGCGTCGGGGCGCCGACGCGGCGAAAGACCAGTCCTACGTGCTCTCCATGCTCGGACAGGACGCGCTGTCGCGGGTCGTCTTCCCGGTCGGCGACACGACCAAAGATGCCGTACGGGCCCACGCCGCCCGCCTAGGTCTGCGCACGGCGGCCAAGCCCGACAGCCAGGACGTCTGCTTTATCGGCAGCGTGGACGGCCGTCACGGGTTCCTCTCGGCGCGCATGGCGCTGCACCCCGCTGAAGTGGTCGACATCGAAGGCCGTCCCGCCGGCGCCGTCGACGCCGTCGAGTTGGTGACGGTCGGCCAGCGGCGCGGCATGGGTCACGGCACCGACGGCACGCGGCGCTACGTGACCGACGTCGACGTAGTGGCCCGCCGGGTCACCGTCGGCGGTGCCGGTGACGTGCTGCGCTCGTCCGTGGTGCTCGGCGCATCGTCGCTGTGCTGGGTCGACCTCCCTCTGGCAACCGGTGCGCACGCCGTCGCGCAGGTCAGTGCGCACGGACGACCCGTGTCCTGCACCGTCGAGCGCGAGGGGCGACCGCGCCAACATGGTCGTCCGCTTCGACACGCCGCAGCGGCCGGTGGCGCCGGGTCAGACGGTGGCGCTCTATGACGCTGCCGCCCCGGACGCGGTGGTCGGCGCCGGCATCGCAGCCTGACCATGGCGAGGAAGGGCAGCGGCACGAGTACGGGCAGCAACGACGAGGGCGGGCGCGTCCCGCCGTACGCCGCGGCGCGCGCCGAGGAGCTGCGCGCGCTGATCCGGCTCAACAACGAGCTGTACAACCTGCTCGATGCGCCCGAGATCCCCGACGCTGAGTACGACCTGCTCGTCGTTGAGCTGCGCCAGCTCGAGGTGGACTATCCCGCATTGGCGACACCCGACTCGCCGACGCAGACGGTGGGTGCCGCGCCGTCGGGCCTGTTCCAAGAGGTGCGACATCGTGTGCCCATGATGAGCCTCGACAACGCGTTCGACGAGAACGAGCTACGCGCCTGGGGCGAGCGGCTGCGCCGGGCAGATCCGTCGCTCGACCTCGGCGTGCTGGCGTTCTCGTGCGAGCCCAAGGTCGACGGTGTCGCCATGTCGCTGGTCTATGAGAAGGGCCGCTTCGTGCAGGCGGCCACGCGGGGTGACGGCGTGACCGGCGAGGACGTCACCGCCAACGTCGCCACCGTGAGGGACGTCCCCACCGAACTGGCCAACGCGGGCGGGCCCTACCCCGACGTGCTCGAAGTGCGAGGCGAGATCTACATGCCCGTCGCCGACTTCGAGGCGATGAACAAGCGTCAGGCCGACGCGGGGGAGCGGCTCTTCGTCAACCCGCGCAATTCCGCGGCCGGGGCGCTGCGCCAGAAGGACCCGGGCATCACTGCCACACGGCCACTGCACTTCTGGGCGTACGCGATTGGATTCGTGGAGCACGCGCCGGCGAAGCAGCCGTGGCCGGCGGCGACCCAGACGGCCACGCTCGCCCAGCTCAAGAAGGCCGGATTCCCGGTGAGCCCCGACGCCCGGCAGGTCACGGGCATCGCCGCGGTCGTGGCACGTTGCAACGAGCTCGCCGCGACCCGCCATGACATGGCATACGAGATCGACGGCGTCGTCACCAAGGTCGATGAGCTGGCGCTGCACGCGGTGTTCGGCTCCACCTCGCGCGCGCCGCGATGGGCCATCGCCTTCAAGTTCCCGCCCGAGGAGCGCGCGACCCGGCTGCTCGACATCATGGTCTCGATCGGCCGGACCGGCCGGGCCACTCCCTTCGCCCGCCTCGAGCCCGTCTTCGTTGGCGGCTCCACCGTGGGCGTGGCCACCTTGCACAACGAGGATCAAGTGGCGGCAAAGGATGTGCGCCCAGGCGATCTCGTCATCGTGCGCAAGGCGGGCGACGTCATCCCCGAGGTGGTCGGGCCGGTGAAGGACGGGCCCGGCGTGCCCAAGCGGCGCAAGCCGAAGTGGACGTTCCCGACGTCATGCCCTTCGTGTGGCGAGCCGCTGGTCCGGCTGCCCGGTGAGAGCGACACCTATTGCACGAACATCGACTGCCCGGCCCAGCGGGTGCAACGCATCGCCCACTACGCGTCGCGCTCGGCCATGGACATTGAGGGTCTGGGCGAAGAACGGGTGCTCCAGCTCGTCGGCGCCGGCTTCGTCAACGATCCCGCGGATCTGTACGGCCTGACCGTCGGGCAGCTGGTGCAGCTGGTGCGCTTCGCCGAGATCTCGGCCCGCAACCTGGTGAGCGGCATCGGCGTGTCGCGGGAGCGTCCACTCAGCCGGCTGCTCGTTGCTCTCGGCATCCGTCACGTGGGGCCGACGGGTGCCCGCGCCGTCGCACGCGCGTTCGGCACGCTCGAGGCGATTGAGGCGGCCAGCGTGGAGGAGCTCGCCGCCGTCGACGGCGTGGGCGGCGTCATCGCCGCGAGCCTTGCCGAGTTCCTGTCCGCCGACACCAACGTTGCAGTGATCGGCCGCCTGCGAGCGGCGGGGGTCAACACGGAAGAGCCGAGTGCCGCCGGGGAGTCGGACGGCGGCACCGGCGCGGTCGCCTCCCTGCCCCAGACGCTGGCCGGCAAGGCCGTCGTGGTCACGGGCGCGGTGCCCGGTTACACGCGTGAGGGGGCAGAAGAGGCGATCATGGCGCGCGGCGGTACGTCGCCCGGCAGTGTGTCGAAGAAGACGTTCGCCCTCGTCGTCGGCGATGCGCCCGGGGCCTCGAAGACCAAGAAGGCCGAGGACCTCGGCACCCCGGTCATCGACTCCGCCGCGTTCGACGCGCTGCTCGCAACTGGCGAGCTGCCGGAGTGACGCAGGTCGGGGGGCGTCCACCGGCGGTGCGGGCGCGATCGGTAGCGTAGGGAATGCCCCGATGCCCCTGATCACTGATTCCATCGGCCGGGTCCTAGGGAAGCGGTACCGGCTGCTCTCCGCTCTGGGCACCGGCGCTTCCGCTCACGTCTTTCTTGCGGAAGACGTGTCGTTACAGCGCTACGTCGCGGTCAAGGTCCTCCAGCCCGGTCTCGCCACCGACAGCGCCTTCTTGAAGCGCTTCCGAGCCGAGGCGCGCTCGGTCGCGTCGCTCAACCACCCCCACGTCCTGCGTGTCTTCGACTGGGGCGAGGACACGGACGGGCCGTATCTGGTTCTCGAGTATCTCGGCGGGGGATCGCTGCGAGACTTGCTCGACCGCGACGTCCGGCTCACCCATTCCCAGGCCGCCCAGCTCGGGGCGGAGGTGGCTCAGGGTCTCGCATACGCGCATGTGCGCGGGCTGGTGCACCGCGACATCAAACCGGCGAACCTCTTGTTCGACGACGAGAGTCGGGTGCGGGTGGCCGACTTCGGTGTCGCCCGAGCGTTGGCCGAGGCCGCCTGGACCGAGCCGGCCGGCGCCATGGTGGGAACAGCCCGCTACATCTCCCCCGAGGCCGCGCAGGGGCACCCGGTCGACGGGCGCGCCGACGTCTATTCGCTGGCGTTGGTTCTCTACGAGGCGGTCACCGGATCGGTGCCCTTCGTCACCGACACCACAATGGGGACGCTGGCGGCGCGTATCGGAAAGCCGCTGCCGCACGACGAGGCGCTCGGGCCCTTGGACGACGTGCTGGCACGCGCCGCTGCACCCGACGTCTCGGCGCGACTCGACGCTGCCGGGCTGGCGGCGCGCCTGGGTGCGCTGGCTGCCGCGTTACCGACACCCGCACCCCTGCCCCTCATCTTCCACCACGTCGAGGACTCGGCGACCATTGCGAGCTTTCGCGCGCCGGGCGTCTCTGAGCTGACCGACTCGGGCGTGGTCGCCCCGGGCGCCACCACGGCGGCCATATCCTCGACGGCGATCGCGCCGAGCGTCGCAGCAGCGCCCGTCGGGACCAAGGCGGGCCCGGGCGAGCTCTTCGACGCCGAGCCATTCGGCGCGGGCCGTGGCGGCCGCCCGCCCAACGGTCGCTTCGGAGGCCGGCGCAACAGGCGCCGGATGTACTGGATCATCGGCGCGGTCGCCGCCGCGGTCCTCCTGGCCGTCGGCCTCTTCGTGGCGTTCGGCACCAGCGTGCTGACACCGTCGCACCCGACACCCGACGTCGTGAACCTGCACTTGGCCCAGGCGCGCGCGGCGCTGGACAAGGTGCACATGAACCTGAAGGAGGCCGCGCCGGTCAAGTCGATCGCGGTCGGGGCAGGCGACGTGGTGTCACAGAGCCCCAAGTCCGGTGTGTCCCAGAAGGAGGGCTCGACCGTCACCGTCGTGGTGTCCGCCGGCCCGCCCGACGTCAGCGTCCCGTCGCTGGCCAACATGACCTGTGCGCAGGCGGTCACGGCGCTGCAGCCGGTGCACCTTCAGCCGGACTGCACGCCGGGCACCTACGACAACAACGTGCCGGCCACCATCATCATCTCGTACGCGGTGGGCAGCGAGGCGCAGAACGCCGCGTCGCCGCCGATCAAGGCGCCCTACGGCAGCACCATCACCATCGTCCCGTCGCTCGGCCACCAGCCGGCGACGGTGCCGAGCATCCCGACCACCTATACCTATGCACAGGCCGCGGCCGCGCTCGAAGCGGTCGGGCTGACGGCGACGCAGACGAACGCGCCCAATGCCACGGTGCCGCCAGGCAACGTGATCTCGACCGCCCCGGCTTCGGGAGCGCAGGCGCCCTACGGCTCCCAGGTCACGGTCAACGTGTCGACGGGACCGCCCACGGTCCAGATCCCCGACGTCCAAGGCGACACGGTGCAACAGGCGACCGCGGCCTTGCAGGGAGCGGGGCTGAGCCCCTCGGGCGTGTCGGGCAATCCCAACGGCATGGTCACCGGTACCCAACCATCCATCGGCTCCACCGTGCCGACGGGCTCGTCGGTCCAGATCTCTACCCACTAACCTCCGCTGGATCCGGCGACCGGCCTGTTCCTGACTGGCGACACCTTCGACCCTTCGACCCCTTCGACCCCTTCGACCCTTCGACCCCTTCTCCGTCCGTGGCACTTCCGTTCGACCCCAGCTGTGACCTCTGCGAGGCGGCCCGCCTCTCGGAATGGCATCACGAGGACGACGTCTGCTGGGTGGCCGACTGCGAGGTGTGCGGGGTGCCGATGGTCGTGTGGAAGCACCACGGTCCGACCCCGCCCGACGAGGATGTTGCCCACATGGTCGAGCAGCTGACCAGGGTGGCGGACGCCCGTTTCGGTGCGGGGGAGTGGTCCGTCGACCGCGTCATGCGGCAGATCCCGAACCACTTCCACGCGCACGGGCGCGACCCGAACTGGTGGTATCGCTTGCGCGGGCTGCGCTGAACTCGTGGGCTAACTCAAGCTCAAGCTCAAGCTCAGAGGTTGCGCGGGACCGAGGTGCGAAGCGCCGGCCTTGGCGCGTCGAGGGGCAAGCCGGCCGAGAAGTCGACGGGCAGGTTGGCGGGCCGCTCGAACGTACCCATCGGACGCACCTCCATGAGGTCGGGGCGGATCTCGGCACCGGTCGGGAGAAACTCGCACATGGCTTCGACCGAGGCGCGCAGCTCGGCCTTCGCGAGGTGGACGCCGAGGCAGTAGTGCGCGCCGAAACCGAACATCAGCAGGTTGGCGTTGTCCCGGGTGATGTCGAACTCGTCGGGCTGGGCGAAGACCTCGGGATCGCGGTTGGCGCCGCCGAAGCTCAGCATCAGCATCTGACCCTTGCGGATGTGCTTCTCTCGCAGCTCGAAGTCCCGCACGGCATAGCGAGGCAGCCCGCCGGGTCCGCCCATGCCGTAGCGGATGACCTCCAGCACGGCCTGCGGCACGAGCATGCGGTCGGCCTTCAGTCGCTCGAAGACGTGTGGATTCTGCAGCAGGCTCGTAATGGCCGCGATCGCGCCGAGTGACGTCGTCTCGCTGCCCGCGCTGACCAGACCAGTGACGAGGCTCACGATCTCGTCATTGGTCATCTGGTCTCCCATGTCGTGGGTGCGCACCAGGTCGCTGATGAGGTCGTCCTGCGGCTGCGCCTCGCGCTCGGCGGCCATGGCACGGACCCAGTCGGACAGTTCGAGCAAGGCCTCCTCGGCCTCCTGCAAGGCGTCTGCTGCCGTGAATGGCAGCGCCTGGGCGATCACGGCCTGTGCGAGCTGGCGGAAGCGCAGCTCGTCGCCACCGGCGGCCGGGATGCCGGTGATCCGGCTGATGACCGTGATCGGGATGGGGTCGGTGAACTCAGCCATCAGGTCCACGACGCCGCTGCGTCCCTGCAGCGGCGTCGCGAAGCGCGCAACCACCTCGTGGATGTGGGCCTCCATCCTCGCGATCGCCTTGGGGGTGAAGGCAGCCGTGACGAGCCGGCGGACGCGACGGTGGTCGTCGTCCTCGAGCGCCAGCAGGTCGTTGTCCTCGAGCCAGCGGATGTAGCTCCCGGCTGGCGCCGGCTCGTAGAACTCCCACACCCTCTTGTCCGGCGTGGCCACGGCGGTGTCGGCCATGAGTCGCTTGATGTCGTCGTGCCGCGTTACCAGCCACAGCGCCATGGGCTCGACGTAGTGCACGGGATCCTCGTCGCGCAGTCGCGCGATCGACCCGTGGGGATCGACCATGAATTCAGGCGAGAACGCCTCAGGCGGTGTCGTGATCTCGGACATGGTGCCCCCTTCCGGCGACGCCATCGGGCTGCGGTCCACGGCGCCTCGGTGCCACTTTCCATCTGCTCGGTTGGCAGCTCGTGTCTACTACCGGATTGCTCTTGCTGCTACGGCGACGGGAGCTGCGAGATTCCCGAGACTGCGGCGCCGGGCTTGCGCCAGAGCAGGTTGGTCAGGCTCTCGAGAGCTACCACGACCAGTGAGGCACGTCACGAATGGGATGAAGGTCCGAATCCGACTCCGCCCAGGAGTTTTGCTGTGCAACGTCTGCGCCGAACTCGAGATGGGATTGCACTGCACTTCGAAAGGGCTCGTCATCGGGCAGACCCACCTCATCGAGCGCTTCGAGGTAGAGCGTCACGAACCGCTGCTTCTGCTCATCGGTGATCCGGAGATGACGGTGGACGTCGATGATGTGCTGGAATCCGAGGTCACGGGTGAACCTGTCGGGACCGCCGAAGGATTCGGCGGTGAACCACGACAGATGATCGACGTGTGTCGGTATCCGTTCGGTGAACAGGGTGTTCAGAACGGGGTCTCCGAGGACCTTGTCGTAAAAGAGCTCCTCGAGGCGGTGCAGGACCTTATCGCCACCCGCATGCTCGTACAACGATTCCATGCAACGCCTCCAGGGGGTCAGACGCCCAATGCATTCTGAGGTTACGGCCGCGCTGCGGGTTCGTTCACCCGGCAGTGTGCCTCCCTCGGGGTTTGTCGATTTCGACCGAACACCTGTTTCCACGAGTGTCAACAGTCGGGAACGCCGCCGAGCCCCTGAGGCGAATTCCGAATACGGCGCCCGAAGGACCCAAAATTGGGCGCCGGTAGGGTGTCCGCCATGGCCGGCGGAGTCGAATTCGAGCGCTCCGACGCGCTGCTCGATCCGGTCGCCGACCCCGGCGGGGGCGCCATGGGGCCGCTCGGTGACGGGGCGGTCGACACCAACTGGTTCGCGCTGTTGCACCGGCGCGTCTCGGCCCGCGCCGTGCGCAGCCCGCGCTACCAGTGGTGGGCGCTGGTCGCACTGTTGGCCGGTCTGTTGTCGCTCAACATCACCTTCACCGTCTTCGTCGTCGCCCTGCCGACGGTCAAGGCTGACTTCCACACCAACCTCTCGGTTCTGGCCTGGGCCTCGACGGGGCCGCTGCTGGCCTTTGGGGTCGCCGCGCCGTTCTTCGGCAAGGCGGGTGACCTGTTCGGGCACCGCCGGCTCTACCAATTCGGCCTCCTCGGCGCCATGGTCAGCGCAGTGCTCACCGCCACGGCGCCCGACGTCGGGATGCTCTTGTTCGCCCGCGCACTCGACGGCATACAGGGCGCCGCCACGGGCACCGCGTCGATGGCCATCATCCTCGAGCTCTTCGATCCCGAGGATCGCGTGAAGGCGCTCGGGTGGTGGTCGCTGGTGGGCGCCGGCGGCCCGGTCCTCGGCGTGACGCTTGGCTCGCCCGTCATTCAGTACTTCGGCTGGCGCACCCTGTTCTGGGGCCAGCTGGTGCTGCTCGTCGTGGCGTCGGTGGTCGTGGCCGTGTTGTTGCCGTCGGGCCGGCGGGCGCATGCGGGTGGGGCTGGCGTCGCCGCCCCATCGCAGGGTCGCCGCTCGCACGTCTGGGCCGGGATGGACTGGGTCGGCAGCTGGAGCCTGGCCGGGTCCGTCACCGCCGCCATGCTCGTACTGAGCATTGGTCCCATTGCCGGGTGGACCTCAGTCGGGGTCGTGATCTGCGGCGTCGCCGCGGTCGTCCTCGCCGTCCTCTTCGTGTGGCGCGAATCCACCTTCGCCACACCGCTGGTGCCGACGCACTACTGGCGCCGGCGCAACTTCATGTTCCCCATGGGGGCCAAGGGCTTCTCGAGCTTCGCGTACTTCGGCGGCTTCTTCCTCTTCCCGCTCCTCATGGAGCAGGTCTACGGCTACAGCGTCTCCCAAGTCGGTTTCCTTTCGGTGGCCCGTCCGCTGGTGTTCGCCATCAGTGCGCCCATCGCCGGGTACATGACGGTGCGGACGGGGGAGCGCAACGCCACCCTCTTCGGCACCGGCGCGCTGCTTCTCTCCATGATCCTCTTCGCCACGCTCACGGTGTCGTCGGGACTCGTCATCATCCTGATCGCGCTGGCCCTGTCGGGTCTCGGCATGGGGGTATCCATGCCGGCCACGTCGGCCACCATGTCCAACGAGCTGGCCGCGTCCGAATACGGGGTCATGAGCGCGGCCCAGCTCCTGGCCAGCCAAGTCGGAGAGGTGGCAGGCATTCAGGTCGTCTTGACCATTCAGGAGTCGCTGGCCCGCCACGCCACCCCGGACCACGGCGGGTCGGTGCTGCACAGCTTCAGCGTGCCCTTCTGGGTGGGGGCGGGCGCCGCCGCGCTCTCGGTGGTCTGCGCGCTGTTCATTCGGCCCATGACCCGGCGCGTCCGGGCCGGTCAGACCGAGCTCGCTACTCCGTGATCTCGCGGAGGCGCGAGGCCATCTCCGCCGTATTGGGGTCGGCGGCGCCCGGTGCCGCCTGCAGCGCCATCAGCTTGGCCATGTCGCCTTCGACCCGCACCTTGCCGGCCATGAAGGCCTGCATGCCGGCCTGGGGGTTGCCCTCAATGAGGATCGCCTTGGCCGTGTCGTAGTCGACGGTGACCGTGAGGTCTTGCGCATCGAGGTGACCGGTGTCCAAGGTGAGCTCGCCGCTCGACGTGTCCATGTGCGCCAGGATGTCATTCTCGGAGAAGGGCACAGCTGTCACCACGAGGTTCATGCGCACCTGGTGGGGGATGGGGGCCGTCTTGCCCTCGTACTCGGCGCGGATCTTGCGGGCCTCATCGAGCCATTCGTCGCTGAGGAACGGGTACGCCGGCATCGCGGTTGCTCCTTCGTCGTCGGTCTTGGTGCTGGTTGCAGGACCTCGTCGCCCCGCCCCGGAGTCGTGTGGCCGCCGGAACCCTACTCGCCTCGCCGGTAGGCTGCCGATCCGTGAGCGCGCCCATCATGCCCGGTGCCGAGCCCTATTCCGCGACCGGCGACACCCGCGGCGCACTGGTGCTCCACGGCTTCACGGGCAACCCGCAATCGACTGCGAGACCTCGCGCTCGGCGCTCTCTGACGCCGGCTTCACTGTGGAGCTGCCGTTGCTGCCGGGCCACGGCACCGACATCGCCGACATGCTCCCCACCCGCTGGGAGGACTGGTCCGCTGCCGCCGAGGAGGCCTACGCCGAGCTGGCGGCGCGGAGCGACGCGGTCGTGGTCGTCGGCCTCTCCATGGGCGGGCTGCTCACCGTCTGGCTGGCCGAGCACCATCCCGAGATCGCCGCCATCGCTGTGGTGAACCCGCTCCTCGCAGCGCCCGACGCCGACACCGTCGCCCTGGTCGAGTCCATGCTCGAGTCCGGGGAGGAGGTCGCACCGGGTATCGGTTCGGACATCGCCAAGGAGGGGGTGGCCGAGTCGGCCTACCCCGGTCTCCCCTTGCGGGCGGCCTTGTCGCTGTTCGCCGCCGCGAGCGACGTCGCAGCCGAGCTCGAGTCCGTGACCTGCCCTGTGCTCGTCTTCACCAGCGCGCAGGACCATGTCGTGGACCCGAAGTCGAGCGAGCTGCTGATGGCCCGTGCCAAAGGCCCCGTCGAGCAGGTGGTGCTCGAGCGCAGTTACCACGTGGCCACCTTGGACTTCGACAAGGACGAGATCGAGGCGCGCACCGTCGAGTTCCTCAGTGCCGTGCTACCGGCGCCGCCGGGCATCCGCTCGTGAGCGACGACGCGCTCGGAGAGCGGGCGACGCTCAGCCGTGACGACGTCGTCCACGTGGCGCGCCTCGCTCGCCTGGAGCTGAGCGAGACCGAGATCGACCTGTTCACCGCGCAGCTGCGGACCGTGCTCGACCATGCGGCCGACGTGGCCGCCCTCGACCTCGCGCACCTGGAGCCGTCGTCGCACCCCATTGCCTTGGCGAACGTGCTGCGGCCCGACGACCCGCGCCCGAGCCTTGACCGCGAGGAGGTCTTGGCGGTGGCGCCGTCGGTCGAGGACCACCGCTTCCGGGTCCCGCGTATCGGGAGCGAGCCGCCGTGAGCCCGGGTCCCGTCAGCACCGCTGGGTCACTGGCGGCACAGGTCCGTGCCGGGCAGCGCTCCGCGCGTGAGGTCATTGACGAGGCGATCGCGGCGGTCGCCGCAGGCGACGGCGAGCTCAACTCCTTCTTGCACGTGCTGGCCGACGAGGCGCGCGCCGAGGCCGACGCGGTGGACGTCGCGGTGGCCGCGGGCCGCGACCCGGGTCCGCTGGCCGGGGTACCGATCGCGCTGAAGGACAACCTGTGTACCCGGGGCACGCCGACGACGTGCGGATCGCGGATTTTGGAGGGTTGGCGCCCACCGTACGAGGCCACCGTCGTCGAGCGCCTGCGCAGCGCGGGTGCGGTGGCGCTCGGCAAGACCAACATGGACGAGTTCGCCATGGGGAGCTCGACGGAGAACTCCGCGTTCGGCCCGACACGGAACCCGCGCCACCCAGGCAAGGTGCCCGGCGGCAGCAGCGGCGGGTCCGCCGCGGCCGTGGCCGCCGGGTTCGCCCCGCTCGCGCTCGGGTCGGACACGGGCGGGTCCATCCGCCAGCCCGCTGCGCTGTGCGGCGTGGTCGGCATGAAGCCCACGTACGGGCGCGTGTCGCGCTATGGGCTGGTCGCCTTCGCCAGCTCGCTCGACCAGATCGGCCCGTTCGCGACGACGGTGCAGGACGCCGCGCTCCTCTTCGACGTCCTGGCCGGACACGACGGTCTCGACAGCACCTCGTTGCCCTCGGTACCCGAGACGACATTGCCGACGGTGGGCGACGGCGTCGAGGGTGTCCGCGTCGGGCTGTGCCGTGACCTCGTGGACGGGCTGCGCTCCAGACGTGGCAGCACGCGTCCAGGAGGCGGCCGACGCGCTGGCCGACGCGGGCGCCAAGGTGGAGGAGATCTCGGTGCCCGACTTCACGTACGGCCTCTCCGCCTACTACCTCATCGCCCCGGCCGAGGCCTCCTCCAACCTGGCCCGCTACGACGGCGTGCGCTACGGCCTGCGGGTCGACGGCGAGGACGCGGCGGCCATGAACACCGCCACGCGCACGGCCGGCTTCGGGGCGGAGGTGAAGCGCCGGATCATGCTCGGCACCTACGCGCTCTCTGCCGGCTACTACGACGCCTACTACGCACAGGCCCAGCGGGTGCGCACGCTCGTGATGCGTGCCTTCGATCGGGCGTACGAGTCCGTCGACGTGCTGTTCGGTGCGACGGCGCCGACCACCGCCTTCGACATCGGCGCCAAGGTCGACGACCCCATGGCCATGTACATGAACGACGTCTGCACCATCCCCTCGAACCTCTCGGGGCACCCGGCCATCTCGGTGCCTTTCGGTTCGGGTGACGACGGGTTGCCCGTCGGCGTGCAGGTCTTGGCGCCGGCACTGGGCGAGGCGATGCTCTTCCGTGTGGCCCGCGTCGTCGAGGCACATGCGCCCGCGTCCGCCGTCCCCTTCGGGACGACATCGTGAGCATGTCAGCACCCGAGACGGTGGAAGGGGCCGTGAGCGGCGAGTGGGAGATGGTCGTCGGCCTCGAGGTCCACTGCGAGCTGGCCACGGAGACCAAGCTGTTCTGTGGGTGCCGTAACGCGTTCGGCGACGATCCCAACGTGAACATCTGTCCGAACTGCCTCGGGCTGCCCGGATCGCTGCCGGTCCTCAACGTGTTCGCCGTCGAGCTCGCGATGCGGATCGGCGCGGCCTTGCATTGTGAGATCCGACCCTCGGTGTTTGCCCGAAAGAACTACTTCTACCCGGACCAGGCCAAGGACTACCAGATCAGCCAGTACGACCTGCCGCTGAACGTGAATGGCTGGCTCGCGCTGCCCGATGGTTCCCGGGTCGGGGTGACGCGCGCGCACATGGAAGAGGACACCGGCAAGCTGACCCACGTCGGCGCGAGCGGCCGCATCAATGCGGCCGACCACGCGCTGGTCGACTACAACCGCTCGGGTGTGCCGTTGGTCGAAATCGTCAGCGAGCCCGACATTCGCTCCGCGGTCCAGGCCCGCGCCTACGCCTCCGAGCTGCGCGGGATCCTCATGGCCACGGGCGCCTCGGACGGCCGCATGGAGGAGGGCTCCATGCGGGTCGACGCCAACGTGTCGGTCCGCCGGGCCGGCAGCGACACCTTCGGCACCCGCTGCGAAATCAAGAATCTCAACTCGCTGCGTTCGCTCGTGCGGGCCATCGACTACGAGGCCCAGCGCCAGATCGCCGTGCTCGAAGGCGGCGGCGTGGTGGAGCAGCAGACCCGGCATTGGGACGAGTCGGCTGGGCGCACGGAGTCGATGCGCTCCAAGGAGGAGGCGAACGACTACCGCTACTTCCCCGAGCCCGACCTGGTCCCGCTGGCGCCGGACCAGGCCTGGCGCACGCGGGTGCGCGACGGGCTGGGCCCCATGCCGGCGGATCGCCGGGCCGCCCTTGCCATAGCCCTTGGTGGTTCGCCGAGCGAGGCCGAGAAAGACCAGATCCATGCCGTCGTCGACCTCGGTCTGGACTCGCTGGTGAACGCGGCGACCGACGCGGGCGCACCCGCCGCGCTCGCCGTGGCCCGGGCGGCCAACGAGGTCGCCGCGCAGGGCGAGGCCGGATTGGCCCTCGACCCCGCTTCGTTCGCCGCGTTGCTCGCCATGGAGTCGGGCGGGCAGCTCTCCGCGACGCAGTCCAAAGCGGTGCTGGCGGCGCTGCTCGAGCGCGGCGGGGGAGACCCGGCCGCGCTGGCCGCCGAGATGGGCTTCGAGGCCATGGCGGCGGACACCCTGCACGCGGTGCTCGACGAGATCCTCGCCGCGCATCCCGACGAGTGGGCACGCTTCTCTGCCGGCGAGGACAAGCTGCAGGGCCTCTTCACCGGCGAGGTCATGCGGGCGACCAAGGGCAAAGCCGACGGCAAGGCGGTGGCCGCCGAACTGCGCCGTCGGCGCGAGGGCGCCGCCGGCTGACGCGACCCGCCAGCGCCAGCGTGGACGTGCGGCCGGCCGCTCCCGGTGTGCGTAGCCGCTAGGACGTGAGCGGCCCCTTGGTGTAACGGTCCAGCGTCGGGCCGACCCAGCGTCCGATCTGGCGCGGCGTCGCGGTGGACATTGGCGGCACCCGCAGCAGGTAGCGGGTGAAGGCGAGCCCCATCAGCTGCGAGGAGACCATGGCGGTGCGACGCGTGGCGACGGCCTCGCCCTCACCCTCGATCCGCGGGACGGAACTCCATACGCGCTCGCTGACGAACTCGCGTATGGCGTCGGCCACGTTGGTCGAGGCGGCCATGGCCGCCACGCAGGACGCAAACGACGAGCCCGAGCCCTCGGCCTGGTCCCACATCGTGAGGAACGACTCGATCGTGCGCGCTCCGGAGGGCTCCGGAGACGAGGCGTGCTGCTTGACCTGCCGGGGGTCGAAGGGCAGGGCCATGGCGGCGACGAAGAGGCTGGCCTTGCCGTCGAAATAGTGGTGGACGAGGGCGGGGTCCACGCCGGCTTCGCGGGCGACCGCCCGCAGGCTGGTGCCGTCGTAGCCATTGGCGGCGAAGACGCGCGACGCCGCCTCGATGATCTCGCCCCGGGTGTCGGCGTGGCCGGGCCGTCGGCCGACGGCGGCGCTCACCGGCCTCGCTCCCGGACGTCGCTGCCGCCCCCGTCGCCCAGCGTCGGATTGCGTGCGCCAGGGATCACTTTTCTGCGTGCGCGCGGCGAATTGGCGGGTCAGCGGGTATTCACCAGCGAGGAATTCTGTGTTACAACTCATCAGTGATGAATCATATGACCGCAGAGAGGTAGGACGCGTGGACGTCATCGCGCCGGCGTCCCCCCGAGCCGGCGGCGAGCAGGGGAGCGACGCACAACCAGTCACCGCGCTGGGCCGTCTCGCCGGGCACTGCTATGACCGGCGGCGCCTGGTGCTGGTGCTGTGGATCATCGCCATCATCGCCGTCACGGTCGTGGCCCAGACGGTGGGCACCGCATACAAGAACAAATTCACCGCGGGCAACACGCCGTCGCAGCAGGCGCTGAACATCCTCCAGCAGCGCTTTCCTTCGCAGGCGGGCGACTCGGCCGACATCGTGTTCCACGCGGCGACGCCCATCGCTGACAACAAGGCGGCGATCGACGACGTGCTGGCCCGCGTGCGACCGATGCCCTACGTCGAGGGTGTGACGAGCCCCTTCTCACCGGCGGGGGCGCACCAGATCGCGCCGCACGGCAACATCGCGTTCGCGCAGGTGGAGTTCACCACCGATACGGCCGATATCCCGACCGGCGCCATCAAGAACGTCGTCTCGGCGGCCCAGGCCGAGACGCGGCCCGGATTCGGGGTCGCCCTCGGGGGAAACCCGATCTCGGCCGCCGTCACCGCGGCGCCCGGTCCGAGCGAGGGGATCGGCATCACGGCCGCGCTCATCATCATGTTGTTGGCCTTCGGCTCCGTGGTGGCCATGGGCCTGCCGGTGATCACCGCGCTCGCCGGCCTCGGCATCGGCGTCGCCCTCCTCGAATTGCTCACGCACCTGCTCACGGTGCCGAACTTCTCGCCCGAGATGGCGGCGATGATCGGCATCGGGGTCGGGATCGACTACGCGCTGTTCATCGTCACCCGCTACCGCCAGGGCATCTTTGAGGGCCGCGCGCCGCGTGACGCGGTGATGATGGCGCACATGACGGCCGGGCGGTCGGTGCTCTTTGCCGGGAGCACGGTCGTGATCTCGCTCTTCGGCCTCTACCTGATCGGCCAGGCCTACATGATCGGCCTCGCCACAGCCTGCATCGCCGCAGTGCTCATGGTGCTCGTGGCCGCATTGACGCTGTTGCCCGCCATGCTCGGCTTCGCCGGCAGCGCCATCGACAAGTTGCACGTGCCGGGGCTGCTGCAGAGCGGCGGCCCACCGCCCGAGAACGGCTTCTGGTATCGCTGGAGTCGTTTCGTGCAGCGCCGAGCCTGGTTGACCGGCACCATTGCGGTGCTGATCCTGGTCCTGTTGGCCGTGCCGCTCTTCAGCATGCGTCTCGCCTTCACCGACGCGGGCAACGATCCGACGTCGTTGACGACACGACAGGCCTACGACCTTCTCGCGCAAGGCTTCGGGCCGGGATTCAACGGCCCGCTCATCGTGGCGGCCGACATGCATGGCCCAAATGACCGGGCCGCCGTCGAGAAGCTCCAGGCCTCGTTGGCTTCTGACCACAACGGCATCGCGTTCGTGACCCCGGTGCAGTTCAACCACGCTGACACCGGAGCCCTCATCGTCGTCTACCCGACGACCTCTCCGCAGTCGTCGCAGACCGGGCAGCTCGTGCAGACCTTGCGGAACGACGTGATCCCGCCTGCGGTGGCGGGCACGGGAGTGGACGCGCAGGTCGGCGGCGAGACCGCCAGCAGCATTGACGCCGCCAACTTCTTGGGCCATCGGCTCTTCATCGTCATGGGCGCCGTACTGATCTTGTCCTTCCTGCTGCTGATGGTCGTCTTCCGCTCGCTGGTACTGCCACTCAAGGCGGTCATCATGAACCTGCTCAGCGTGGGTGCCGCCTACGGCGTGATGGTGGCCGTGTTCCAGTGGGGATGGGCCGGCAGTGTCATCGGCATAGGCGAGAAGGGCCCGATCGACCCCTGGATCCCCGTCGCCCTGTTCGTGGTCCTCTTCGGCCTCTCCATGGACTACGAGGTCTTCTTGCTGTCGCGCATCCGCGAGGAGTGGCTGCGCACGCACGAGAACTCGACCGCGGTGGCCGACGGTTTGGCGGTGACCGGTCGCATCATCACCGCCGCTGCCGCGATCATGTTCTGCGTGTTCGGGTCCTTCATCATCAAGGACCCGCTGCACATTCTCAAGGTGTTCGGCCTCGGCCTCGCCACCGCCGTGCTGGTCGACGCCACGCTGGTGCGCATGATGCTCGTCCCCTCCATCATGGAGCTCTTGGGTCCGGTCAACTGGTGGCTCCCGCGCTGGATGGACCGTTCCATGCCAACCATCGGTGTCGAGGTGACGCCGACCCCGTTGCGCCCGCCGGTGCCTGCCCCGGCCTAGAGGACCGGGCGCGGCCATATGCTTGGCGCCCATGACCACGGACGACTCGAACCCGACGTCCACGCTCGTATCGCTCAACCCCGGACGCGACGTGCAGCGGGTTGGCACGGCAGCCTTCCTCGGTGAGGACGTCCGCAAGATCCACGACCCGGTCTGGGCGGTCATCGGGAACCTCGGCGACAGCCAGTGCTACCTCGGCGTCCCCGAAAAGGTGCAAGCCGTCCAGGCCGCGGTGTCCCGCCGCGTCGCCGCTGACGATCTGCCGGTCAGGCTGATCCCGCCGGCGTTCACGCTCGGCGTCTCCGACGGCCAGCTCAACGGCACGCCGCAGATGCGATTCTCGCTGATCGGTCGCGAGCTCGTCCACGACGTCGCGGACGTGCACCTGGCGGCGAACAGCGTCGCGGGGCTGATCGCCGTGGTGGCATGCGACAAGCCGCCGGTCGGGACCCTCGCCGCCATACTCGAGAACAACACCCCCGCCGTGATCCTCTCCGACGGCCCGATCAGGCCCGGGATCGACCCCGAGACCGGGGCGAGGATCGACCTCGTCACGGCCTTCCAGGCGGTCGACCAGGACGCCGAGGTCCGTGCCCGGCTGGCGCTCCATGCGTGCCCCGGCCAGGGCAGCTGCGGGGGCATGTTCACCTACAACACGATGCAGACCTTCATCGCCGTGCTCGGCCTCGAGCCGCTGCACATGGTGTCCCCTCCCTCCGACGACCCGCGGCGCCTCGCCGAATTCCCCGATCAACTGGTCGACTGCCTGTTGGCCACGACGGGCAAGGGCATCCGGCCCCGTGACATCGTCACGCCGTCGTCCCTCCGCAACGCCTTGACCGTCGCGATCGCCATGGGCGGGTCCACCAACGTGGTCCTGCACAGCGTCGAGATCGCCCGGGCAGCTGGCATCGACCTGTGGGCCGAAGCGCTGAGCCAGGAGGACTTCAACCGGCTCTCGCGGCGCTTGCCCGTGCTGGTCAACATGCGGCCGTTCGGCGACTACTCAATGGTGGACGTCGATGCCAAGGGGGGACTGCAGGTCATCGTCCAGGAGCTCCTCGATGCCGGTTTCCTCGACGGCGACGCCCTGACCTGTACCGGCGAGACGCTGGCGGACCAGCTCGCACGGTTCGACCCGCCGGCCCCGGACCAGGACGTGATCTATTCGGTCGCCAAGCCCTTCAAGGACACCGGCGGGCTCCGTCTGCTGCGGGGGAACCTCGCGCCCGACGGCGGCGCGATCCTCAAGGTTGCCGGCGTCGAAGGAGGCATGCGGAACGGCGTCTTCACCGGCCGGGCTCGCGTGTTCAACGGCGAGCGTTCGCTCATTGAGGCCCTCGACCGCCATCCGGACACCTTCGAGGACAACGACATCGTGGTGATCCGCTACGAAGGGCCACGCGGCGCGCCTGGGATGCCCGAGCTGCTCGACCCCACCTCCCGGATCACGGCCCTGTGCCGCGAGCGGCACATCACCATCGCCCTCATGACCGATGCCCGCTTCTCCGGCGGATCGGTGGGCCTGGTCATCGGCCACGTCGCACCCGAGGCCATCCTCGGAGGGCCGATTGCGCTGGTCGAGGACGGCGACACCATTGTGGTCGACCTCACGGCCGAGCGGCTCGACTGCACGCAGCTCGACGACCCCACGGTCTTCGAACGGAGGGTCGCTGCGTGGCAAGCCCAGGCCGACCGCAACGGCGGCGTGCACCCCGACGCCGTGCCGGTCACGGACCGGGTCCTGGCGCGCATGCGCGCCACTGCGCTGCCCGCGCTGCTCGGCGCTGGCATGGCGACGCCGTCGCCCAGCTGACCCCCGAAGGAGGGCATCCCCGAGGTGCGAGCGGATGTGGAAACGTGTCTCGCCCGGGTCAGCGCTGTCTTGCCGAACCGGACGCAGCCGGCGACAACGTCCGGGCGCTGCGCTGCAAGATCTCCGAGATCGTTTTCCGCGCCGGCGTGCCCGACGAGTCCCGATGACCGCGTGAACGAGGTCGGCACCTCGAGTCGGGGATCAGGCAGGAGCGACCCCGATGCGCAAGGGGACGTCGCCGAAGGGGTCGAGGTGGTACGCCAGCGACACCCGGTGGTACCCGTCGGCGATGTCACCACCATCACCCGTGGAGACGACGAGCACGGGACTGAGCCGTCTGCCCGAGACTGCGTTGAGCAGGTCACGGCGCACGCCGGGGTCGTCCAAAGGCAATGCCACGAGGTTGCAGGCGCGGAGGATGTCGTTGGCCCGGCGACGGGTCACCGCAGCCTTGCGAAGGCGTCCGACGGCGGTCTTCGCCTGCTTCGCGTCGAGTTTCAATGACAGATACGCCACTGCGGCGTCGAAGTCATGGGCGGCCACGTCGTCGAGCCAGTGCAAGCCAAGCGGTTCGGCCGCGGGGGGGCTCGTGCCTCCCTTCGACTGCTTTGCATGATTCTTTGCCATCTCCCCTCTCCTTCTCTTGCGGGATGACGTGGGTTCGGCCGATGCGGCGCAGGCCTCCGTTTCCGCTGCGCGTCCTATCCTCGCCGACGCACGAAGGTCTGTCCCGGTCGAAATATCGGATTCCGGCGCGTCGCTCACCAAGGCCCTAGGTTTCTGACTCGTCTTACGTCGTGAGGTGAGGATGACCATCAAACCGGAACTTCCCACGCAGGGGCCGATCGCTCGCTACGAGCAAAGCGTCGTGGAGCGGATCACCAACTTCAACGACCCCCGTCAGGAGTGGCGACGCCTGTTCGCAGAGCTGTTGGGCACCTTCTTCTTGGTCTTGGTGGCCGCGGGCGGGAGCATGATGGGTCACGCGTTCCCCGACACCATCAGTCGCAGCGCAGCGGTGGTGGCCCCCGGTCTGATGGTCATGGCGATCATCTTGTTCATGGGCAAGGTGTCCGGCGCCCACCTGAACCCCGCCGTCTCCATCGCCTTCGCCCTGCGCCAGGACTTCCCCTGGCGGCGGGTCCCGGGCTACATCGTCGTGCAGCTCATCGGCGCCACCGCGGCCGCACTCTTCCTCCACGCCGTGATCAACGTCTCGGCGACATACGGGTCCAACTACCCGGCGCACGGCTACTCGAATATGGCGGCGTTCTGGATGGAGCTGCTCTTGACGACGGGTCTGGTCAGCGTGATCCTGGGCACGGCGTCGGGAGCACAGAACGTCGGCATCATCGGTGCCTTCGGCGTCGGGGGGTACGTCGCTCTGGCTGGATTGTGGGCAAGTCCGATCTCGGGAGCGTCGATGAACCCGGCTCGCACATTCGGACCCGATCTCGCCTCGACGACCTTCACTGGGTATTGGGTCTATGTCGCAGGCCCGATCGCCGGAGCGGCGGCTGCCGTCATCATCGCCTTCGTGCTCCGTGGTCCAGGTGGCGGCAAGTCAGGCTCGGGGGCCGCCCAAGGAGACATCTTCACCGAGACCTACGAGCAGGGAAAGTCCTAGAACGTCGAGCAAGAGGCTGATTCTCCGATGGGCATAGGCTGGAGCGAAGGATTCGGTCCGCCTTCTGAAGCCGGTGCCATTCCTTCCGGCCCTACGTCTCGACGATTGCGCCGACAGGAGAAATCATGAGTTCAGCCGAGTCTTCGAATGTTGCCGCGAACTCGACCAGCACCATCTTCCCGAAACGAATGGACGCATCGCGGTGTGCCGGCGCTGCGGGGCACGTACCGATAGCCCTACGGGGTTACATCATGTCCTGTCGGAAGGTCGAGTAAGCCGATCGGCCGAGTGGCTGAGCGCGCAGTCACGGCTCCGCGACATCGAACACTCGAAGTTGCTACGAGGCATCTGAGTCGCAAGAGAGACGGCGTGGGCGATTCGGTCACCTTTCAACTCGACGGCCATGTGGCCACGATCACGTACAACCGACCCGATGTCCTGAACGCCATCAACGGCGAGATGAGGCGTGACTTGAATGCAGCCTTCTCACGCTTCCGCGATGACGAGGACGCATGGGTTGCCATCGTGACGGGTGCGGGGCGCGCCTTCTGCGCCGGTGGGGACCTGCGCGATGGCGCCGGGGCGGCCGGCGAGTTCGCAGGCACCTTCTGGGAAAAGCCGACGCTGAATTCCTTCGAGAGTGGCTGGGAGATCTTCAAGCCGGTCATCGCTGCGGTGAATGGCCACTGCCTCGGTTACGGACTCACGCTCGCGACATGGTGCGATTTCGTCCTGGCGAGTGACCGGGCCGAGTTCGGTCTGCCAGAGGTGAACCTCGGCGTGCCCGCCGTCGTTGCCTCCATACGTCTTCCGCAGCGCATCAACTGGGCAGATGCAATGGAACTGCTGCTCACCGGGGAGCGCATCAGTGCCGAGCGAGCCCACGCGATGGGCCTGGTCTGGAAAGTCGTTCCGCATGACACGCTGCTCGACGAGGCCCACGCGTTGGCCGCCCGACTACTCGGTGGAGCGCCGCTCGCTCAGCGCGTCATGAAGGAGATGGCGATGCGGACGCACCACATGCCAGCTCTCGAAGCCGTGCGCTTCGGTGAGACCATGCGGCTCGTCGCGGGAGGCACCCACGATGCAGCCGAGGGCCTTCGAGCCGTCAGCGGAGCGACGTCCTCCGCGGTGGTCCGGGAGATGACACGCCGGCCCACGGCGGAATAGCAACGATGAGGGCATCGTCGGTCCACGAGCCATGCCGGTCCGCTCACGGTGCTCTGAGCCTGGTCGTTCGGGGACCGGGCGTGCCGCGAAAGAGCGTGTGAGACGGGTACGGCGTGGGTGCGGCCGGGTGTCCGGCGGGTGGCCGTCCGGCCGCCGCGAGCAGGCCGGGGTTGTTCCAGGCCGGCGGCCATGCAACAATGTCAACCTGATGACCGGGCGCAGCAGGCTTCGCGAGATTCTGGTACTCGTAACGTAGGCGCGCGCCCACATCGCACACCGCGCGCCTACTGACCTCCCACCCCGGGAGGTTTTTTCAATTTCTGGACCGATTCGAGACACTCCGATACAGACACAACCCGGCTGAACAGGGGAACCACAATGAAGATGACAGGGGCCCAAGCCCTTATAAAGAGCCTTGAGATGCAAGGGGTCGACGTGATGTTCGGCCTGCCCGGCGGCGCCATCCTGCCGGTCTACGACCCCATCATCGATTCGCCCATCCGTCACATCCTCGTGCGCCACGAGCAGGGCGCGGGTCACATGGCTGAGGGCTACGCCATGGTGACCGGGCGACCCGGCGTCGCCATGGTGACGAGCGGCCCGGGGGCGACCAACATCGTCACCCCGCTCGCCAACGCCTACATGGACTCGACACCGCTGATCGTCGTGTCGGGCCAGGTGGCCACGCCGGCCATCGGCACCGACGCCTTCCAGGAGTGCGACATCACGGGCGTGACCATGGGCATCACCAAGCACAACTGGCTCATCAAGGACGTCAACGACATCCCTCGGGTGGTGGCCGCGGCCTTCCACGTCGCCACCACCGGGCGGCCGGGCCCCGTGCTCATCGACCTGCCCAAGGACATCTCGAACGAGGCGATGGAGTGGTACTGGCCGACGTCGGTCGACGACCTCGACCTGCCGGGCTACCACCCGCTGACCTTCGGCGACCCCGTGCTGGTCGTCGAGGCGGCCGAGCTCATCGCGCGAGGCCGAGCGGCCCGTGCTCTACGTCGGCGGCGGCGTCCTGAAGGCGCATGCCGCCGAGGCGCTGCGCGTCCTGGCCGACCGCACCGGCATCCCTGTGGTCACGACCCTGATGGCGCGGGGCGCCTTCCCCGACTCGCACCCCCAGGCGCTCGGGATGCCGGGCATGCATGGCCACTACACCGCGGTCACCGCCATGCAGCGCAGCGACCTCTTGATCAACCTCGGGGCGCGCTTCGACGACCGTGTCACCGGCAAGATCTCGGCGTTCGCGCCCGAGGCCAAGGTGATCCACGTCGACATCGACCCGGCTGAGCTCGGGAAGGTGCGCGTGCCCGATGTGGGCATCCCCGGGGACTGCCGCCAGGTGATCGGGGAGCTGCTGCTCGCCATGGACGCCCGGGTGGACGCGCCGGTGGTCCAGGACCTCGCGCCGTGGTGGCGCCAGATCCGCGAGTGGCAGGAGCGCTTCCCGCTCCACTACGCCGATGCCGACGGCGGGGCGATCAAGCCGCAGAACGTGGTCGAGCAACTGCGTGACTCCTCTGACGAGGACACCATCGTGGTGGCCGGCGTGGGCCAGCACCAGATGTGGGCCTCGCAGTACTGGAAGTTCGAGCACCCCTACACCTGGGTCAACTCCGGCGGGGCGGGCACCATGGGGTTCGCCGTTCCCGCCTCCATCGGGGCCAAGGTCGGCCGGCCCGACCGCACGGTGTGGGCGATCGACGGTGACGGGTGCTTCCAGATGACGGCCCAGGAGCTGGTCACCGCGAGCGCCGAGCAGATCCCGGTCAAGATCGCGATCCTCAACAACGCGTATTTGGGGATGGTGCGCCAATGGCAGGAGATGTTCTACGGGGAGCGCTATTCCGAGGTCTACCTCTCGCCCGACCTGCCTGACTACGTCATGTGGGCCGAGGCCATGGGGTGTGTGGGCATCCGGGCCGAGACGCCCGAGGACGTCGGCCCGGCCATTGAGAAGGCGAATTCGATCGACGACCGGCCGGTGGTGGTCGACTTCCGGACCGATGCCTTCGAGAAGGTGTTCCCGATGGTGGCGGCCGGTGCTTCCAACGACGACATCGTGGTGCATCCCGACCTGCAAGGCGCAGGGGGCGGGGCGGTGACGGCGGCCGGCCCAGAGTCGGGCGGTACGGCGTTGCGCGCGATGCCCGGAGGCAAGGGACGCGCCTCGAGTTCGGCGTCCGGGGCGCCGCGCCACCACATCCTTTCGGTACTGGTGGAGAACAAGGCCGGCGTGCTGGCCCGGGTGGCCGGGCTCTTCAGCCGCCGCGGCTTCAACATCTACTCCTTGGCCGTCGCGCCCACCGACGAGGACGAGCGCTTCAGTCGCATCACCATTGTGGTCGACGTCGAGTCGGCGCCGCTGGAGCAGGTGATCATGCAGCTGGACAAGCTGATCAACGTGGTCTCGATCGACGAGCTGTCGCCGGTCGAGGCGGTCGAGCGCGAGCTCGTGCTGGTGACCGTTCAGGTTGGCCCGACCGAGCGCTCACAAGTCATGCAGCTGGTGGGCGTCTTCGGCGGCGAGGTCGTGAGCGTCGGGCGCCGATCGGCTGACCGTCATGCTGGCGGGGCAGCCCGAGAGGATCGACGACTTCGAGGGGCTGCTCGAGTCCTACACGGTCGTCGAGCTCCAACGGACAGGCCGCGTCGCGCTGCCTAAGCTGGAACGCCACCGCTGAGAGAAACGCCACAGCTGAGAGAACAGAAAGAGCAGAGACCATGGCCAGGCTGTACTACGAGTCCGACGCCGACCCGACCCTGATCGCGGGGCGCAAGGTCGCCATCTTGGGCTACGGCTCCCAGGGGCATGCGCACGCCCAGAACCTGATGGAGTCCGGCGTCGACGTCCGGGTCGCCCTGCGCGACGGCAGCTCGAGCCGGCGCAAGGCCGAGGAGGCCGGGCTGCGCGTCCTTTCGCTGGCCGACGCCGCCGCCGAGGCGGACGTGATCATGATCCTGCTGCCCGACACCGAGCAGAAGGCGGCCTACGACGAGTTCGTGGCACCCAACCTCGCTGACGGGGACATGCTGATGTTCGCCCATGGGTTCAACATCCGTTTCGGACAGATCGTGCCGCCTCCGGGCGTCGACGTGACGATGGTCGCCCCGAAGGGCCCGGGCCACCTCGTGCGGCGCACGTACACCGAGGGCGGCGGCGTGCCCTCTCTGGTCGCGGTGCATCAGGACGCGACGGGCAAGGCGCGTGACCTCGCGCTCGTCCTACGCGCACGCCATCGGTGCCACCCGGGCCGGCGTGCTCGACACGACCTTCGACGAGGAGACCGAAACCGATCTCTTCGGCGAGCAGGTGGTGCTCTGCGGCGGGCTGACAGCGCTCGTGACCGCCGGCTTCGAGACCCTCGTCAACGCCGGGTATCAGCCCGAGTCGGCCTACTTCGAGTGCCTGCACGAGCTCAAGCTCATCGTCGACCTCATGTACGAGCAGGGCATCGCCGGCATGCGCTACTCCATTTCGGACACGGCCGAGTACGGCGACCTGACCCGCGGCCCCGCGTCATCAACGACGCCGTGCGGACAACGATGCAGACGATCCTCGACGACATCCGCAGTGGTGCCTTTGCCGAGGAGTGGATCGCCGAGAACAAGGCGGGGCGTCCGCGCTTCGAGGCGCTCCGCAAGGAGGGTCAGGCCCACCAGATCGAATCGGTGGGTGCTGAGTTGCGGGCGATGATGCCCTTCATCTCGGCCGGGAAGACCCGCGTGCAGGACGCCTCAGGAGGCTGAGCCGGCGATCGGCGAGCCCGAGCCAGGGCGCGCAGGACCGGACGGTGCTGGTGCTCGAGCGGGTCGGGTCTAGGGGGTCACCCGGAGCAGGACCATGTTGTCCGAGGCATCCGCCTCGGCCAGGGCACTGAGCACCGCAGCGAGCGCTTGCTCGCCTGTCGTCTCGCCCGTGAACTCGATACCGACCCGAACCAGGCCCGGCTCGATCATGAGGGCGTTCTTGATCTCACCCTCGAGAGGGATTTGAGCGGAGTCTTTGGCGGCGGGGACCTCGACAGCGATCGTGCGGCCAATCAACTCGGCTTCGTGCTGGTGGCGGAACATGAGCCCCATACCCAGCGCCGAGAGGTCCAGGATCCAGCACACTTGCCACCCATCGGGGGCCAATTCGTCCTCAAGGAGGCAGATCCCCTCCACGTTGGCCAGTTGGCGTGGTGCTCGCCGTCCGGTCGCCATTTGTTCTCCTCCTAGTCGTGGACGCCTCGAGATGGCGACCTGCATTTGCCCGCTCACGACGTCGCGCAACCTTGGGTCGCCGAGTGTCGGAAGCGTCCTTTGCTACTTCTCGGCACGATCCGCCCAGGCCTGCGCAACGCCGTCACAAATCTCGCTCGGTGTCTGACACGTTGGTTGCACGTTGAGTCTCCTCGTCAGACTCCGCGAACCGCGTCCGTCGCGTCGTGGTCGCCGAGTCGCCGAGTCGCCAAGTCGCCAAGTCGCGTGCGACAAGAGCAGTGCACTGACCGACTCCAACGACCGGGCGTTGACATGACATCAAAGTGATGTCATAATGACACCGTGAAGATGTCACTGGTGGTGGAGGGCCTGCGCTCGGACGTCATCAGCGTCGGTGAACTGGGCGATGACACCGTGGCCGAGGTCGCCGAGCGCATCGCCGAGCTGCTGGGCCGTTCGGTGCCCGGCCGCATACTCGACCTCCTCTCCGACGTGGCCGCCGAGCTGTCGGCCGAGCTGCCCGAGGGGCGCGTCGAGATCCGGGTGGCCGGCGACGATGTGGACCTGACCTACGTCGAGGAGGAACACGTCGCCAGCGGTGACTACGCCGACGACGGAACCTCTGGCGGTGACCCGTCGGCCCGCATCACCTTGCGACTGGGTGAGGGCCTGAAGAACCGGGTCGAAGAGGGTGCAGCGCGCGAGGGCGTCTCGGTCAACAGCTACATCGTGCGGACGCTCGAGCGCGGGGCGTCGGCGCAACGGATCAAGAGCGGGCGTGGGGGCAACCGCCTGCGCGGCTATGGCTCGACCTGAAAGGAGCACGGATATGGACAAGACATTCGAGACCCCGGGCGAGGTGCGCCTCGTGGTGGAAAACGGTGTTGGCCTGGTCGCCATCACCGCGGTGGCGACGGCGACGACCTCCGTGTCGCTCGAGCCTGAGACGACGGGCGCCGAGGAGCTGGTTGAGCGGGCCACCGTCGAGTACCGGTTGGTGGGCAGCCGTCACCTGGTCATCGTCAAGGTGCCGAACGTGCACGGGATGCGGTTCCTGCGCCGCAACGCTGTGACGGTGCGGGTGGAGTTGCCCGAGGGGAGCGACGTCACCATCGTCACCGCCTCTGCCGACATCGATGTGACCGGGCTGGTTGGCCGGGCCGACGTCAAGACCTCGAGTGGCGACGTCTCGACCGACGACGTGACGGCCGACGTCCATGCCAAGACAGCGAGCGGTCACATCACGGTGGGCAACGTCGGCGGCGAAATACGCGCGCACACGGCCTCGGGCGACCTGCGCTGCTCGAGCGTGGCGGGGAGTGCCGTGTTCTCAACAACGTCGGGTGACCTCGAGCTCGGCGCGGCGGGCGCCCGCGTCGAGGTGAAGGCAACCTCGGGCAACGTGCGGTTGGGCGAGCTCTCCCACGGCGCGAAGATCATCAACGTCTCCGGTGACGTGCGTGTGCTCACGCTGGACGAAGGAGCGCTGCATGTACGTTCGGTGTCGGGAGACGTGTCGGTCGGCGTCGCTCGGGGCGTCGACCTCCACGTCGACGTCGAGACGATGTCGGGCTCGGTGAGCTCGGATATCCCCCTTGGCGACCGCCCGGGGCCGACGCACCTCGACAGGCGGGTCGACCTCAGCGTGCGCAGCGTGTCGGGCAACGTCCAGATCGCCCACGCGCTCGAACAGGTGGCCTGAAGCCGCTCGGCTGGGCGCGCCCAGCTGGGCAGGCACGGCGGCGAGACTGTCGCCGTGGTCAGGCGATTCCCAGGATCGATCGCCGCCCTTCTGTGCTCTCGCGTGGCCCTGGCAACCGTGGTGGCGCCCGGCTCGGGGTCCGCCACCACGGCCACGACATTGCCGAGCTTGCACACGAAGACGCTTGTCCCGACAGGCGCGCCCGCCGTCTCGGGCCCGATCCGATCCCCGGGCGGGCCATACCTGTTCGACCGCAGTGGGCGTGTCGTCTTCTTCCATGGCGTGAACGCCGTGTACAAGCACCCGCCCTACGAGCTGTTCCCCGCCCCGGGCAAGAAGTGGAACTTCTCCGCGGCCGACGCGTCGCTGATGGCTCGGCTCGGCTTCAACGTGGTCCGGCTCGGCATGATCTGGAAGGGCCTGGAGCCGGGGACGGCGCCGGTGAACGACCCGGCCATCTGCACGCCGCGGACGCCGCACAACCCTGACCAGTTCAACCGGGCCGTCTTCGACCGCTACGTGAAGCGGCTGACGACGACAGTCGACCTGCTCGGCCGCTACCACATCTACACGATCCTCGATATGCACCAAGACGTGTACAACGGGCTGTTCGAAGGTGAGGGTGAACCCAACTGGGCGGTCTGCACGAACAACAAGCCGAGCGTCGATCCGCCCGGTCGATGGTCCCTCGAGTACAGCACAGCTGCCGCGGGCATCGCCTTCAGCCACTTCTGGCACAACAACGTCCGGGGGGATCTCCAGGGCGAGTACGACAAGATCTGGGGGCTCGTCGCCCGCACCTTTCGCACCAACCCGTGGGTCCTCGGCTACGACCCGTTCAACGAGCCGTTCTCCACGTCCCTGATCCGCCTCGGCAACGCGCACTTCGACGCGCAGCTCGAGTGCTTCTACACGGGCAGGGGCCACATCGGGCGTGTGCTCCACGGCGCGCCGTCCTGAAGTGCCCGACCGATGATCCGGCCGACGGTGTCGTGCCGACCATCTTGGCCAACGACGGCAATCACCTGATCTTCGACGAGCCGGACAACTACGCCAGTCGAGGCTTTCCGACGTATCTCGGACCGATGGACCTCTCCAACCTCGTCTACAACATCCACGTCTACTGCGGCGCCCGCAGCCCGGTCACCGGGAATCCGACCAACGTGGACGCCTGTGCGGACCAAGAGGCGCAGTCGCTCGGGAGGAGAGCAGCCGACCGCCCCGCCATGGCGTCGCCCGAACAGCCCGGCGGACCTGGTTGGTTCGTCAGCGAGTTCGGCGCGATCGAGCGACCCGTTGCTTTTGACTTCGGTGACCGCCCAGATGGACGCAGAGCAGGTGGGCTGGGCGTATTGGGCCTGGAAGTACTACGACGATCCCACGGGCAGCACCGACGAGTCGCTCGTGATGGCCAACGGCCACTTGCGTTCGACCGCGCTCGTCCTCAGTCAGGTCTATCCGCAGGCCATCGCGGGCACCCCGATCTCGTTCAGCTACTGCACCGCTGCGCGACGTCTTCGACCTCGCGTACGTACCGAACCATCGCATCCGCGCGCCCGACGGTCGTCTTCGTCCCCACCGAGATCCACTACCAGCACGGGTACTGTGCGACGGTGCAGGGCGGGCGGGTCGCCTCGGCGCGTGGGAGCGACGATCTGTTGGTAAAGAGCACTCGTTCGGCCACCCGGGTGAGCGTGCGGGTGGCACCCGGGCGCTGCCCACGCCGCTGAGCGCCTCACCCGCGCCGACACGTCACGCCACGGGTCGCCGTGGCGCACGGCGGGCATAGGGTGGCGTACATGTGCCGGAACATCACCACCCTGCGCGGGCTTCAGCCCGAGGCGACATCAGATGAGATCGAAGCGGCGGCGCGCCAATACGTGCGCAAGGTCAGCGGCGTGCAGTCGACGTCGCCCCAGACCGAGGAGGCCTTCGAGCATGCCGTGACCCGGGTCACCGAGGCCACGGCCTCGTTGCTGGCCTCCCTGCCGCCGCGGCGTCAGCCGCCGCCCAGCCTGCCGCCCCTGCGGCGGATCGCCAGGACCACCACCAGCACTCCCGGCTAGCGAGGACAGACGCGGCGGATGCACCGCGCCGACAGCAGCGCTCGCTCCGAACGATGAGCGCGCTGCGACGCATAGCAGGAGGTTCAGCAGCCCGCGCCCGTGTGAAGCTGGGGCGCCAGAGCGCGTCCGTCGGCGGTGAGCGCGATGGGGGGGCACGTGGGCCAGCAGCGCGTTGCATGCGATCTCGCAGGCCGAGGTGGGATTTGCCGCAGGGCGTGACCGGACGCTCCGGCAGGGCAAGAATCAATGCACCCCGACGGATCGGATCCCCATGAGCATGCAAGGCAAGGTCGTCGTCGTCACCGGGTCCAACGCCGGGATCGGGCTCGAGACGGCCGTCGGTGTGGCCGCCCAGGAGGCGACGACCGTGCTGGCCTGCCGCAACCAGGCCAAGGCCGAGGCGGCGGCCAGAGGAGGTGATGCAGCGCACCTGGAACGACGACGTGCACGTCGTGCCGCTCGACCTGGCCGACCTGGCCTCGGTCCGCAAGGCGGCCGACGAGATCACTCGCGCTGGGACCGCCTCGACGTCCTGGTCAACAACGCCGGCGGGACGTGGTCCGCACGCCAGGATGACGGCGCAGGGCTTCGAGTACACGATCGGGCGTCAACCATCTCGGCCACTTCTCCCTGACGCAACCAGCTGCTGCAGCGGTTACGGCGCTGCCGCCCCGGCCCGCATCGTCAACCTGACGTCGGTCGGGCACCACTCCGCCTCGAAGCGGCATGCGCTTCGACGACCTCCAGAGCGAGAAGCGGCTACGAGGGCATGGAGGCCTACTGCCGGGCCAAGCTGGCCAACGTCCTGTTCACCCGGCGAGCTGGCCCGGCGGCTCGACGCCGACGAGGTCACCGCCAACGCCGCTCACCCGGGCTGGGTTCGCAGCCGCTTCGGCATGGACGGGGACCTCTCGGGCTCATGGAGTTCGGCATCCGCCTGGTCCGGCCGTTGCAGATCAGCCCCAAGCGCGGCGCCAGGACCTCGGTCTACCTGGCCACGTCCCCAGAGGTCGCGCCGAAGACGGGCATGTACTGGGTTCGCTCGAAGCCCGGGCACATGGGCCGCCAGGCCCGCGACGACGAGGCGGCCGCCCGCCTGTGGGACGAGAGCGAGCACCTGCTCGCCTCCGTCGGTTTCGCCGGTCGCGCTGAGGTCGCTGGCAACATCGGCTCGTCAGGCGTCCCTGGTCATCATCCGCCAGGCCCCGATGGCGGTCCAGAACACGATCCAGCCCACGATCACCAGCGACGCCGCCAAGGTGGACTCGGGGATCAGCGGGTTCGCCTCCAGGCCGCCACCGCCACCGCCCCCGCCACCGCCGAACGGCGTCGGCAGACCGCCCGGCTCGATGTGGGCCATGGCCACGCCGACGATGCCCCGCTGGACGTTGAGCAGGTGCGAGATGATGTGGCGGCTGAAGATCGGCGTCAGGATCAGCTCCAGCACGATGAGGAGGATCACCGGCACCGTCCGCTGTCCCATCAGCGAGGCCAGCCCGAGGCCGACGATGAACCCGATGGTCGCCTCGAGCGCGATCCACAGGCCGACGTCGACCATCAGCGAGGTGGAGGGGACCAGGAAGTTGGCGCGGTAGTCGGCGTAGTCCTGGTTGGCGACCGCGACCGCGAACGCCCGGATCTGGGCCGGCGATTCGTTGGCGGGGACGGTGATCGTCCCGCCCTTCGGGTCTGGATCACCGGCACCCGGCGGGGGACCGCTGGTCTGACCGTTGCCGCACGGGCACGTTCGGCGGCGGGCCGTTCAGCCCTTGGCCCCCGTTGAAGTTGAAGTTGCAGATGACCTCGTCGGCGTGGGACGGCCGCCCAGCTGTCCAGGGCCGGGCGCGACAGCCCCTGCGGGCACGTTGACGCCGTCGTAGTTGAGCTGCGTCGGGGCGGCGAACACGCACACCGCGCAGACGATCGTGTAGCCGACCGCCACCATGGCGATGACGATGGCCAGCCCGGCGGGGATCCGGGCCAGGTACAGGGCCAGCCGGGAACGGCCGGTGATCACCAGGTGGCGGAACATCCCCTCGGTGAGGTCGACCGACCCCGCCGTGCAGCCGACGACGGCCGCCACGATGAACCCGAAGACGTACATGAAGCCGGCCACCAGCGTGGTGAAGATGTTGTAGCCGCCGGCCGGCCCGTAGGACTTGGGGTCCACGGCGTGGGAGATGAGGCGCACGGCGAGGAAGACGACCGGGATGCCGATGTTCACGGCGATCAGGGCGATCATCAGCCCGCGCCGCTTGCGCAGCTCCATGAAGCGCGTGGTGATCATGCCCCAGGTCGGGATCCACGAGCCGCGGTGATCGCTCCGCGCCTCCGCCGGAATCGGAGTGGGAGCCGGGCCCGGAGCCGGTGCGCCGATGTCGGAGATCGTCGTCATTCGGAGTCCCCCAGTCGGCTCGTGACCTGAGAGGAACCACGACTCGAGCGAGGCCTGGATGTGCTGGAGCCGGTAGACCGAGATCCCGCCCTCGACCAGCAGGCGGTTGATCTCGGCGATGGCATCGCGCTCGGTGCCCTCGGGCAGTGAGATGGCGAGCCCGTCCGGCCCGACCTGCACGTGCGCGCCGAACGCCGTCCCCTCGAGCAGGCCGCCGGCCCGGTCGGGCTCGGAGCACTCGACCTGGACCTCGAAGGACGACCCGGCCAGCAGCTGCGGAGATCGGGCCCTGCCGGATGACCTTGCCGCGGTCGACGATGGCCACCGCGTCGCAGGTGCGCTCGACCTCGTCGAGGAGATGCGACGACAGCACCACGGTGCGACCCTCGGCCACGAGCGACATGATCATGTCGCGCATGTCGAGCATGCCCGCCGGGGTCGAGGCCGTTCATGGGCTCGTCGAGGATGAGCAGCTGGGGGTCCCCGAGCAGGCAGGCGGCGACGCCCAGACGTTGGCGCATGCCCATGGAGTACTTCGACACCTTGTCGTCGGCCCGATGCAGGATGCCGACGCGCTCGAGCGCCGGGTCGATGCGGCCCTTGGCCGCCGGCTCACGCGCCGCGGCGAGGATCTGCAGGTTCTGGCGGCCGGTCAGGTGGCCGTGGAAGCGGGGCTCGTCGACGATGGCCCCGACCCGGGCCAGGGCCACGTCACGGTGTCGGGGGACGGCGTGGCCGAGAAGGGACATCGTGCCGGCGTCGGCGTGGGTCAGTCCCAGCAGCACCCGGATCAGCGTGGTCTTGCCGGCGCCGTTCGGGCCGAGGTAGCCGAAGGCGCAGCCGCGGGGGACGAGGAGCTCGACGTCGTTGACGGCGATGTTCTCGCCGAATCGCTTGGTCAGCCCGTGGGTCTCGACGGCCCACTGGCTCGCCGCCGCCGGCCGCCGGCGGCGAGTTGGCCAATGTTGCAGTGCTCATGCTCTGACCTGCACTTTCTCGCCGACGGGGCCCACCCGGTCTCGCGCTATACCCGGTATAGTACAGACGAGATCGCCGTTGCCGCCATGGGTGCTCTCACCCGTCTTTTGCTGGGGCCAGCACCAGTCCCTGGCGGTCAGCCCGCCGTCTGGGCCGTCGGCGGTCAGTTCGCCAGCGCGCCCACCACGTGGGTGATGCAGCCGCACAACGACGCGATGTCGTCGGGCTCGATGGCGGGGAACATGGCGATGCGCAGCTGGTTGCGCCCGAGCTTGCGATACGGCTCGGTGTCGACGATCCCGTTCGCCCGCAGCACGGCGGCGACCGGCCGACGCGTCGACGGCGTCGACGAAGTCGATGGTGCCCACGACGTGGCTGCGATCGGCCGGGTTCTCGACGAAGGGCCGGGCGAAGCCGGACTGCTCGGCCCAGGTGTAGAGGATCTCGGCCGAGCGGTCGCAGCGCGACGCCGTCCACTCCAGGCCGCCGTTGGCGTTCATCCAGTCGAGCTGCTCGGCCAGCAGGAAGATGGTGGCCAGCGCCGGCGTGTTGTAGGTCTGGTCGAGCACGCGAGTTGTCGACCGCCGTCTTGAGGTCCAGGAAGGTGGGGATCCAGCGGCCCGAGGCGGCGATGCGCTCGACCCGCTCGAGCGCGGCCGGCGACATGAGCGCGATCCAGAGGCCGCCGTCGCTGGCGAAGCACTTCTGCGGGGCGAGGTAGTAGGCGTCGAACTCGGCCGGGTCGACCCGCAGGCCGCCCGCCCCCGAGGTGCCGTCCACCGCCACCAGGCCGCCGCCGTCGGCGGGGAGCGGCGGCGCCCTGCGGCCGCCGGATCGGCATGGCCACCCCGGTCGAGGTCTCGTTGTGGGTGAGGGCGTAGAGGTCGACCGACGGATCGGCCGACCGGCACCGGGTGGGTGCCCACCTCGGACTCGATGACCTGGGGGTCCTTCAGGTGCGGCGCCGCCTTGACGCAGGCCGCGAACTTGGAGGAGAACTCGCCGAAGCTCAGGTGCTGGCTCTGCTCCTCGATCAGCCCGAACGTCGCGGCGTCCCAGAAGCAGGTCGTGCCCCCGTTGCCGAGCACGACCTCGTAGCCGTCGGGGAGCGAGAACAGCTGGCGCATGCCGGCGCGCACCCGGCCCACCTGAGCCTTGACCGTCTTCTGGCGGTGGCTGGTGCCGAGGTAGGTGCCGGCCACGTCGGCCAGCGCGTCGACCTGTGCGGGCCGGACCTTGGAGGGCCCGGACCCGAAACGGCCGTCGGACGGGAGCAACGAGGGGGGATCGTGATGTCGGGGATGTCTGGCACGTATGAGATCATGGCATCCGTGACGACCACCCCGTCCACGACCGAGCTCCGCCGGATCTCCCGCCGGGCCGCCGCGGTCGCGCCCTCGGCCACCCTCGCCGTCGATGCGAAGGCCAAGGCGCTGCAGGCCGCAGGGGAGCACGTCATCGGCTTCGGCGCCGGCGAGCCCGACTTCCCGACGCCGGCCCACATCGTGGAGGCCGCGGTCGCCGCCTGTCGCGACCCGGCCAACCACCACTACACGCCGACCGGCGGCATCCCGGCGCTGCGCGAGGCCATCGCGGCCAAGACCAAGCGCGACTCGGGTCTCGAGGTCGCGCCCTCGCAGGTGCTCGTGACCAACGGCGGCAAGCAGGCGGTCGCCAACGCGTTCGCCGTCCTGTGCGACCCCGGCGACGAGGTCATCGTGCTGGCCCCGTACTGGACGACCTATCCCGAGTCGATCGCACTGGCGGGCGGGACGCCGGTGTACGTGCGCTCCGACGAGACGACCGGCTTCCGCTCGAGCGTCGAGGACCTCGAGGCGGCGTGGACGCCCAACACCAAGGCGCTGCTCTTCGTGTCGCCGTCCAACCCGACTGGTGCGGTGTACCCGCGCGACGAGATCGAGGCCATCGGCCGCTGGGCGCTGGCCAAGGGCATCTGGGTCCTCACCGACGAGATCTACGAGCACCTCGTCTACGGCGGCGCCGAGCACCACTCCATGCCGGTGCTGGTGCCCGAGCTGGCCGACCGCTGCCTGGTCGCCAACGGGGTGGCCAAGACCTATGCCATGACCGGGTGGCGGGTCGGATGGCTGATCGGTCCCGCCGACGCCATCTCGGCAGCGACCAACATCCAGAGCCACGAGACGTCCAACGTGTCGAACGTCGCCCAACGCGCCGCACTGGCCGCCGTGTCGGGCGGGCTGGAGGACGTGGCCATGATGCGCGCCGCCTTCGACCGCCGCCGCCTCACGATCGACGACGATGCTCAACGAGATCGACGGTGTCGTGTGCGTCGAGCCCGAAGGTGCGTTCTACGCCTACCCCTCGGTCAAGGGGCTGCTCGGTCGGGAGCTCCGGGGACAGCGTCCGGCAGACGAGCGCGGAGCTGGCCGAGATCTGCATCACCGAGGCCAAGGTGGCGGTCGTCCCCGGTGAGGCGTTCGGCGCGCCCGGCTACTTCCGCATGTCCTACGCGCTCGGCGACGAAGACCTCGTCGAGGGTGTGTCCCGGCTGGCCGCGACTCTTCGCCGAGGCGCAAGACTGAGAACAACGGTCACGACCGAAGAGAGAGCAGCCGGGGGCACACGAGGCGGGGGGAGCAAGGAGACCACCGCAGTGGCACGGGTACTGGTGACGGAGAAGATCGCGCAGAGCGGGCTCGACCTGCTCGCCGACGCGGGTCACGACGTCGACGTCCAAGAGGGGCTCACCGCCGAGCAGCTCCTCGGCGCGGTCGTCGGGGCCCATGCGCTGATCATCCGCTCGGCGACCAAGGTCACCCCCGAGGTGCTGGCCGCAGGGACCTCGCTCCAGGTGGTGGGCCGGGCCGGCGTCGGCCTGGACAACGTGGACGTCACGGCGGCGACCGAGCGCGGCGTGATGGTGGTGAACGCGCCGACGTCGAACATCCTCTCGGTGGCCGAGCAGGCCATGGCGTTGCTGCTCGCCCAGGCCCGCAACATCCCCCAGGCCCACGCGGCGCTGGTCGCCGGCCGCTGGGAGCGCTCGAGGTGGGAGGGCGTCGAGCTGCACGGCAAGGTCCTCGGCGTCGTCGGCCTCGGCCGGGCCGGTTCGCTCGTGGCCCAGCGGGCCCACGCCTTCGGCATGGAGCTCGTCGGCTACGACCCCTTCGTGTCCCAGGAGCGGGCCCGGGCCATGGGTGTGCGACTGATGGGGATCGAGGAGCTCGTCGCCGAGGCTGACTTCGTGTCGATCCACACGCCCAAGACGCCCGAGACCATGGGCCTGTTCGGACGCGACCTGCTTGCCAAGGCCAAGCCGGGCATCCGCATCGTCAACACGGCCCGCGGCGGCATCGTCGACGAGGAGGCGCTCGCCGACGCCATCCGCGACGGCATCGTGGCAGGCGCCGGCCTCGACGTCTTCGCCACCGAACCGTGCACCGAGTCGCCGCTGTTCGAGCTGCCCGGGGTGGTGGTCTCGCCGCACCTCGGCGCCTCGACGGAGGAAGCGCAGGACAAGGCCGGCGTCACCATTGCCGAGCAGGTGCTGCTGGCACTGGCCGGCGACTTCGTGCCCTACGCGGTCAACGTGGCCGCGACCGACGTCACCGACGTCGTCCGTCCCTTCATGGGGCTGGCCGAACAGCTCGGCCGATTCTTCGTCGGGCTCCACGACGGCCTGCCCGACTCCATCGACATCGAGTACCAGGGCGAGCTGGCAGCGGAGAGCACCGGCATCCTCACGCTGTCGGTGCTCAAGGGCATCTTCGACGGCTCGACCGAGGAGCCGGTGTCCTACGTGAACGCCCCGCAGCTGGCAGCCCAGCGCGGCCTCCAGGTGCGCGAGTCCTCGACGTCGACGTCACAGGACTACAAGTCGCTCATCACGTTGCGCTCGGGCAGGCACTCGGTGGCAGGCACGCTCATCTCGGTCGGCTTGCGCGTCGAGTCCCGGATCGTCGTGGTCGACGACCACCTGGTCGAGGTGCCACCCTCGACCCACATGATCGTGGTGCGCAACGACGACCGTCCTGGCGTGATCGGCATTGTGGGGACCGCGCTCGGCGCGGCCGGAGTCTCCATCTCGTCCATGGCCGTGGGCCCCAGCCCCGAGGCCACCACGGCGATGATGGTGATCTCGACGACGACGGTGGCGCCCGACGCCGTCGTGGAGCAGCTGCGCGGTGACGAGGGGATCCTCGACATCCATCGCGTCACGCTCTGAGGCGAACCACCCGGGCGCGCCTTTCGGTTCAACCTGCGCGGTCAGGCTTCGTGCGCGCCCGACGTCCCGAACAGGGCGGCGTGCTCGGCGCCAGCCTCAGTCCTCTGGTTTGCGCGGGACGGCCGGCCAGGTGTCGAGGCTGCCGATGACGGGCTCACCTGGGTGCAGCTCACGCCGGGGCGCGCGGTCGAGCAAGACGGCGCGCACGACGGCGAGCGCGGCGATCGCCAGTGCAGCCCGGAGCAATGTCGAGATCAGGCGGCGCATCCCGACAACGGTAGCGTGACCCGCCATGGCCACCTTGCAGGGCGTCGCGCCCATCTTTCCCACGGCGGATCTCGACACGATGCGAGCTCACTACGAGGCGCTGGGGTTTTCGGTGCACGTCCACGGGGGCGGGTACGGGTCGGTCGAGCGGGACGGAGTCAAGATCCACTTCCGCCACGTGCCCGGTCTCGGCACGGCGACGCCGGACCCCGAGGGGGCCGAAGCAGACCCGGGCACCCAACAGGGCGCTGCGTACCTCGCCGTCGACGACGCCGATGCGCTCCAGACCGAGTGGCGTGCAGCGGGAGTGGGGGAGACGGGTGACCTGTTCGATCCTGGGTTCGGCGTCTGGGAGGCAGCTCACATCGATGTCGACGGGAACATGCTCCGGTTCGGCTCACCGGTGCGGCGATCGTGACCCTCTCCTCGCCCTGACACTCGCCGTTGCCTTGACTGTTGCCTCTATCGATGCGAAAATTGCGGGGTCATGAAGGCAATCACCTCGGACCTGCTGCTTACTTGACGGCGAACGCCACATCGCGTTCGCCCGCAACCTCCTGCGCCAAATGGCCAGGAGGTTTTTTGTTGGGCCGGTACAGGCAGAGGCCGACTGAACCATCACGGACGAAGAACGCAATCACAATCAGAGCAATCAGGGACAGGACCAGGAGAACCCCGAGCATGGACGGGACGTCCGCCTGGGCGTACGGAAGGAACAGACAGATGGCAGAGCACAAGAGAGGGAGTGGTGACGACGTGGAGCGGGGTCGCCTGGCCCTGCCCTGCGATCCGTCGCCCATGGCCTTCGACAAGTACCGATCGCACGTGCCGCTGGTGCTGCACGATCGGTCCTGGCCCGACCGGCAGTTCGACCACGCGCCCCGCTGGGCCAGCGTCGACCTGCGCGACGGCAACCAGGCCCTCATCGACCCCATGGACTCCGAGCGCAAGCTCGCGCTGTTCCAGACCCTGATCGACGTCGGGTTCAAGGAGATCGAGGTCGGGTTCCCCTCGGCCTCCCAGACCGACTACGACTTCCAGCGCCTGATCATTGACGAGCACCTGATTCCCGACGACGTCGAGATCCAGGTGCTCGTCCAGTGCCGGCAGGAGCTGATCGAGCGCACCTTCGAGTCGCTCGTCGGCGCGCCGCGCGCCGTCGTGCACTTCTACAACTCGGTCTCCGAGCTCCAGCGCCGCGTGGTGTTCGGACTCGACAAGGCCGGCATCACCGACATCGCGGTGAAGGCAGCCGAGCTCTGCAAGAAGTGCGAGGCGCAGGTGCCCGACACCGAGATCCGCTACGAGTACTCGCCGGAGAGCTTCACCGGGACCGAACCCGACTACGCCGTCGAGATCTGCGAAGCGGTGATGGACGTGATTGAGCCGACCCCCGAGCGGCCGATGATCCTGAACCTGCCCGCCACCGTGGAGATGTACAGCCCGAATGTGTACGCCGACGTCATCGAGTGGTTCGGCCGCACCATCAAGAACCGGGACAGCATCGTGCTGAGCCTGCACCCGCACAACGACCGCGGCACCGCCGTGGCGGCGGCGGAGCTGGCCGTGCTGGCCGGGGCGGACCGTGTCGAGGGCACGCTCTTCGGGAACGGCGAGCGGACTGGCAACGTCGACATCGTGACCCTGGCGATGAACCTGTTCTCCCAGGGCATCGACCCCACGCTGGACTTCCGCGACATCGAGAAGGTGCGCCGCGTGGCCGAGTACGCCACCCGCCTGCCGGTCCACCCGCGCCACCCCTATGCCGGCGACCTGGTCTACACGGCGTTCTCGGGCTCGCACCAGGACGCGATCAAGAAGGGCATGGCCGCCATCGGCACCGACTACGACGAGTGGGAGGTGCCCTACCTGCCCATCGACCCCAAGCACACCGGGCGCACCTACGAGGCGATCATTCAGGTGAACAGCCAGTCCGGGAAGGGCGGCGTCGCCTACGTGATGGACACCGACCACGGCCTCGACCTGCCGCGGCGACTGCAGATCGAGTTCTCCAAGCGAGTCCAGGAGATCACCGAGGCGAGCGGGACGGTGATCCGCGTCCGGCCAGATGCGTGACGTGTTCGAGGAGATCTACCTTCCCGAGGACGCCGGGCCTGCGCCTCATGACCAGTGAGGTCTCCACCGGCCGGGGCCACACCAGCGTGACCGCGCAGCTGCTGGTTGACGGCCAGCACCAGACCGTGACCGGCGAGGGCAACGGGCCGATCGACGCCCTCGTCGCCGCGCTCAAGGCGGACCTGGGCATCGTGATGGAGGTCAAGGACTACCACGAGCACGCGCTGACCGAGGGCTCGGGCGCCTCGGCCGTCGCCTACGTGGAGTGCGCCGGCCCCGACGGCTCGACCTGGTGGGGCGTGGGCCGTGACTCGTCCATCCTCGACGCGTCGCTGAGCGCGGTGGTCTCGGCGGCGAACCGGGCCCGCACGGGGTGATCCGACCGGCGGCCGAGGGAGACGTCCCCGAGCTGATCGCGATGATCCGCGAGCTGGCCGAGTTCGAGGACCTCGCGGACCAGGTGCAGATCACCGAGGACGACCTCGCGCCGCGCTGTTCGGCCCTGAATCGGTCGTCTACGACTCGGTCGTCGAGGACGGCGACGGCGGTCTGGCCGGCCACGCCCTGTGGTTCCGGACCTTCTCGACCTTCCTGGGCAAGACCGGCATCTGGCTCGAGGATCTCTACGTCCGGCCCGGCCTATCGCCGCCAGGGCCACGCCCGGGCCTTGCTCGCCCACCTGCGCGAGCAGACCGACGGGCCGGGTCGAGTGGGAGGTGCTGGAGTGGAATGCGCCGGCCATCGACTTCTACCAGCGGCTGGGCGCACGGCCGATGGCCGGCTGGACGCATTATCGCTGGTTCGACGGCTGAACCAGCCTGAGCGCACCCCGCCCGGACACGGCGATGGGCCTTGACAGATGCACTAGCCGTAAGTATAGACTTACGGTAAGTGAATACTTACGGTCTGTCAACCGGAGCCAGGGCGTCGGCCGAGCCGACGGACAACGGGACGCTGGACCCGGCCCGATCGCGGCCCTGGGGGCACTGGGCGACCCGACCCGGCGCGCCATCTTCGAGCGGCTGGGCGAGCGGCCGAGCGCCGTCGTGGACATTGCCGCCGCCGTGCCGGTGAGCCGGCCGGCGGTCTCCCAGCACCTCAAGGTGCTGAAGGAGGCCGGGCTGGTGCGTGACGTGCGGGAGGGGACGCGCCGGATCTACAGCCTTGACCCAGTGGGCATCGCCGGGCTGCGTGACTACCTCGACCGGTTCTGGAATACCGCACTGCACTCGTTCAAGGCGCGAGTCGAACTCGTGCAGCAGGAATCGCAATAGCAAAGCCAACAGGAGGACATCCCATGACAGTGAACACCGCCGTCTCCACAATGATCGTCGTGGATGCGCCAGTCGAGCGCGCCTTCACCGTCTTCACCGAGGACATGAGCAGCTGGTGGCCGCCTGAGCACCACATCATTGCAGCGCCGCTGGCGTCAATGGTCTTCGAGCCGAGGGAGGGGGGTGACGTCTACGACGTTGGCGAGGACGGAACCCGGTGCCGATGGGCGCGGGTCCTCGCGTACGAGCCGCCCCAGCCGTGTCGTGTTCAGCTGGGACATCTCGTTGCAGTGGCAGGTCGAGACCGATCCGGCCCGCACCAGCGAGGTCGAAGTGCGCTTCGTGCCCGAGAGCGACACCCGCACGCGAGTCGAGCTCGAGCACCGCCACCTCGACCGTCATGGCGACGGTTGGGAAGGCATGCGTGACGCAGTGGGGAGCTCCCAGGGCTGGAGCGTCGGCTTAGGGCGCTTCGCGCAGCGGGTGCACGACGCGTCGGTGAGCGAGCGCGCCTGATCTCGTGTGACTTCTCACGCGTGCCTCAGGCCAGCTGCGGCCAGGACCATCAGCCAAAGCCCCCGCTCGGGATGTAAGGAGAGGGCGGACCCGGCATGCCACGCACCATCACGGGTCCGAACGGCTGCAGCTCGATCCCGGCAGGCGACCACCTCGCGGATCGCCCACTGTTGGGCCGAGGTCAGCCATGAGATCTCGATCGTCTCGCCCGCGGGCGCCTCGGCCAGCATCGTCCGCAGGACCAATCCCGCGGATTCCTCGTTGCGGGCGCCCAGGGTGACGATGCGTTCGTCCATGGCGACGGCATAGCCGTTCTCCCCGTGGAGCAGGAGGCGACTGCCTGGCTGCTCGAGCATGGCGACGATGTCGACGGCGCGCGCCGCGCCGCGCACGCCGCGGTCGATCGCGTCGATCACTGCCAGTTCGCGCGTCCCCGACCTGGTCCGGTTCGTAGCGCTCGACCTCGCGAGGCCGGGGCGCCACCGCGTTGGGTCGCATGGGCCCCCAGGCCGCGACGACCGGGTGCAAGGTGAAGCCGACGCTCGCGTAGAGCGCCATCGCCTTGGGATCCCGCGAGCACTGAATCGTTCCCGGCCCCTCGGGGTCCCCGTGCGCCAGGGCCAACCGCAACAGCTCCTTGCCGACGCCCAGGCCCTGGCGGCCGGGCAGGGTGCCCAGCTGGGACAGCATCCAGTAACCCTCACGGACGAACGATTGCGACATGCCGATGATGGCGCCGCCGTCCTCGGCCACCCACGAGCCTTCGGGGTCGGTCCCGAGGAAGTGGCGCGTGCGGTCCTGCCGGCGCTTTTCGTCGCGGATGGAGTTGCCCGTGACGGGCAGGTTGTGCCGGGCCTGCATGGTGAGAAGCCCCTGTTCGAAGGCCGCCACGGCGGCGGGCACGTCGGCCTCGGTCATGGGCCGGAATGTCGTCATCGGCCCGTGGGTCAGGCTGACGCAGATGCAGACGCGGACGGCATGAAGTCGGGCCGCCGAAGCTCGTACGCGTCGATGTCGTCCGAGTAGCGCAGCGTGAGCCCGATGTCGTCCCAGCCGTTGAGGAGCCGCTCGCGGGTGAACTCGTCGAGGGGGAAGGTGCCCGCCAGGCCGGCAGCCGGCGCTTCGATCGATCCCCTGGCGACGTCGATCGTGATCTCCTGTGAAGGATCCGCGATCACCGCGTCCAAGAGCGCGCGGTCCAGCTCCTCGGTGACCTGAACCGGCAGCAGGCCCTGCTTCGTGCAGTTGTTGCGGAAGATGTCTGCGAACCGCGAGGACACGACCGCTCGGAATCCGTAGTCCATCAGCGCCCATACGGCGTGCTCGCGCGACGAACCCGTGCCGAAGTTGTGGCCGGCCACGAGGATGGTCGCACCCACGAATTCGGGGTCGTTCAGGACGAAGTTCCGGTCATCACGCCACTCGGAGAAGAGGCCGGCGCCGAAACCGGTTCGCTCGACCCGCTTCAGCCAGTCCGACGGGATGATCTGGTCGGTGTCGACGTCGGTGCGGTCGAGCGGCACGGCACGTCCGGTGATGACGATAACGGGCTCCATCAGTCCAGGTCCTCCAGGTCTTCGAGATCCTTCGGCGTGGCGAACGTTCCGGCGACCGCGGTGGCGGCGGCGACGGCGGGGGAGACGAGGTGCGTGCGGCCGCCCCGCCCCTGGCGGCCCTCGAAGTTGCGGTTCGACGTCGAGGCGCAGCGCTCGCCGACGGCCAGCTTGTCCGGGTTCATGGCCAGACACATCGAACAGCCCGGCTCACGCCATTCGAACCCCGCCGCCACGAAGACCTTGTCCAGGCCCTCGGCCTCGGCCTGCGCCTTCACCCGGTGCGAGCCAGGTACCGCGAGCGCACGCAGGCCCTCGCGCACGGTGCGCCCCGCCAAGACGGCAGCGGCCGCCCGGAAATCCTCGATGCGCGAGTTGGTGCAGCTGCCCAGGAACACCGTGTCGACGCTGATCTCGCGGATCGGCGTTCCCGCCGACAAGCCCATATACGCCAGCGCGCGCTCGGCCGCGTCCCGGTCACCGGCGTCCGCCATGGCGTCGGGGTCCGGTACCACGCCCGCGATCGGCACGACCTGGGCCGGGTTCGTGCCCCACGTCACGTGGGGAGTGATGCTCGCCGCATCGATGACGACCTCCTTGTCGAAGGTCGCACCCTCGTCGGTGCTCAGCGTGCGCCAATACGCGACAGCTTCGTCCCACTTCGCCCCGGCCGGCGCGTGGTCGCGGCCGCGCACGTATTCGAAAGTCGTCTCGTCGGGCGCCACCAGCCCGGCACGGGCACCGCCCTCGATCGACATGTTGCACAGCGTCATCCGGCCCTCCAGAGAGAGGCTCCGGATCGCTGACCCGCGGTACTCGATGACGTGCCCGATGCCCCCGCCCGTGCCGATGGTGCCGATGATCGCCAGCGCCACGTCCTTCGCGGTCACTCCCGGCGCGAGCTCGCCCTCGACGGTGACCGCCATTGTCAGCGGTCGCACCTGCGGCAGCGTCTGGGTGGCGAGCACGTGCTCCACCTCGCTGGTGCCGATGCCGAAGGCCAGCGCGCCGAAGGCGCCGTGTGTCGAGGTATGGCTGTCGCCGCACACGATGGTCATGCCCGGCTGGGTCCAGCCCTGCTCGGGTCCGATGATGTGCACGATCCCCTGGTTGGCGTCGCCCATCGGGAAGCAGGTGATGCCGAACTCGCTGGTGTTGTCATCGAGCACCTTGAGTTGCTTGGCCGAGACCGGGTCGGCCACCGGCTTGTCGATGTCGAGCGTCGGGACGTTGTGGTCTGCCGTGGCGACTGTCAGGTCCGGCCGGCGGACGCCCCGGCCGGCCAGGCGCAACCCGTCGAAGGCCTGCGGCGACGTGACTTCGTGCACCAGATGCAAGTCGATGAAGAGGATGTCCGGCTCACCCTCTGTCGAGTGGACGACGTGGGCGTCCCAGATCTTCTCGGTGAGCGTGCGGGGCGCGGCCATCAGCGTTCGACCGCGACGACGTGCACCTTGAGCGTGCCGCCCGGCGCCCGGTACTCGACAGACCCTCCGCTCCTCTGGCCCACCAGCACCTGACCCAAGGGCGAGCTGGGAGAGATCACGTTGAGGTCCCCCTGGCGCTCCTCAATGGAGCCGACGAAAAACCGCTGCGTGTCGTCCTCGTCGTCGCCCTCGTAGCGCAGGGTGACGATGCTGCCGAGGGAGATCGTGCCGTCTTTGGAACCGGACTCATCGACGATCTCAGCGTCCTTGAGCATCGCCTGGAGCTGGCGGACGCGCGACTCCATCTTCCCCTGCGAGTCCTTGGCGGCGTGGTAGTCGCCGTTCTCGCTCAGGTCCCCGAGCGCCCGGGCCGCCTCGATCGCCTGGGCGATCTCGACCCGTCCACGCGTGGTCAGGTCCTCGAGCTCGGCGACCAGTCGGTCGTGCGTTGCCTGCGTCAGCCTGGTCGGCTCGGTCTGGTTCGTGGGAGCGTTGGTCACAGCTGTGTCCTCCGAAAGGGGGTGGTGCGGAGCGGCGCGGAGCACGGGCGTCCAGCACCAGCCAGGCTAATCGGCGCCGGGACGGGCACCTCTCCGGGACGGCCCCGCCGGGTCGGCCAGGCTCCCTGCCGGGCGCCATCGGCGGGCCGACCGTGCAGCCAGTGTGTTGACGGGGCTGGCCGAATTGCGAGAGACTGGGGTGGCTATGCACCGTTCCGAGCACTTCGTAGGCATTATTCACTAGGCGCGCCGACCACCCCGCGCGCCTTTGAACCGTCCACGCTGTGGGCGGTTTTTCAATTCCAGGTTCCGTTCGGGTCCGGATTTCGTTCGGCGGGCCGGACGCAGAGAGCAGAGACAAGAGGAGAGAGGACGACACAGTGAGCAGCAGGCATCGGGTTGCCGTGATCGGCGGGGACGGCATCGGGCCGGAGGTCTGCGCGGAGGCGCTCAAGGTGGTGGCGGCCGCCGGCGTCGACCTCCGTACGACCGAGTTCGACCTCGGGGCAGCCCGTTACCTGCGTGACGGCGCCGTCCTGCCCGACGAGACGCTCGAGGAACTGCGCGGCTTCGATGCCATCCTGCTGGGCGCGGTCGGACCGCCTGTCGGCGACACAGCCGTGCCCCCCGGCACTCTCGAGCGGGGGTTGCTGCTCCGCCTGCGCTTCGAGCTCGATCTCTACGTCAACCTGCGCCCCTTCACCGCAGTCCCGGGGTCCATCGCCGAGGGCGCGGACTTCGCGGTGGTGCGGGAGAACACCGAGGGCACCTACGCCGGTGAAGGCGGGTTCCTGCGCAAGGGAACGCCGCACGAGGTGGCGACCCAAGGCTCGGTGAACACGCGCATGGGCGCCGAGCGCTGCGTGCGCTTCGCCTTCGAACTGGCTGAGCGGCGCCGGCGCAAGCTCACCCTCGTGCACAAGACCAACGTGCTCACGTTCGCGGGCGATCTGTGGCAACGCACTGTTCGCGAGGTCGCGTCCGACCACCCCGACGTCGAATGGGACTACAACCACGTCGACGCGTCGTGCATCTACATGGTGGAGCAACCGACACGCTACGACGTGATCGTCACCGACAACCTCTTCGGCGACATCATCACCGACCTGGCCGGTGCAGTGGCCGGGGGGATCGGCTTCGCCGCGTCGGCCAACCTGAACCCGGCCCGGACCGGTCCGTCGCTTTTCGAGCCGGTCCACGGCGCCGCTCACGACATCGCGGGCAAGGGGATTGCCAATCCGCTTGCCGCCATCCACTCGGCTGCGCTGATGCTCGAACACATGGGCGAGGCGGACGCCGCCGCACGCATCCTCAAGGCGCTCACTGCGCAGTCCGATTCCATGTCAAGGCAGTCGCCGTCCTCGTCCGCCCAGCTGTCCACGACCGCCGTGGGCGACGCCATCGCAGAAAGGCTGTAGCAGCCATGCCCATCACCCCGACCGAGAAGATCTGGATGGACGGCGAGCTCGTCGACTGGGACAAAGCCACGGTGCACGTGCTCACCCACACCATGCACTACGGCTCGGGCGTCTTCGAAGGCATCCGCGCCTACCCCACGAGCCGGGGCCCCGCGGTGTTTCGGCTGGGCGACCACATCCGCCGTCTGTTCGCGTCGGCCAAGATCTTTCTCATCGACGTGCCTTTCACCGTCGAGCAGATCATCGACGCCACGCGTCAGGTCGTCCGGGTCAACGGTCTGACCGAGGGTTGCTACCTCCGCCCGATCGTGTACCTCGGCTATGGCGAAATGGGCCTCAACCCGTTGCCCTGCCCGGTGAACGTGTCGGTAGCCGCATGGCCGTGGGGGACCTACCTGGGCGACGAGGGTGTTGCCAACGGCGTCACGGTGAAGATCAGCTCGTGGCGCCGCCACGATCCCAACGCGGTGCCGACGGCCGCCAAGGGGACGGGCATGTACGCCAACTCATCGCTGGCCAAGGTCGAGGCGCTGAACGCCGGCTACGACGAGGCCATTCTGCTCGCTCCCAACGGGGACGTGAGCGAATGCACGGGTGAGAACGTCTTCATCGTGCGCGACGGCGTGCTCCTCACGCCGCCGACCTCCGACGCCGGCGCGTTGGACGGCATCACACAGGACTCGGTCGAGACGATCGCGCGCGACCTCGGGTACGAGGTGCGCCACGAGGCCATCATCCGCACCGACCTGTACCTGGCCGACGAAGCGTTCCTGACCGGGACCGCGGCCGAGGTCGTGCCCATCCGTGCCGTCGACGACCGCCCGGTGGGTCCGGGACGCCCGGGGAAGATCACCAAGGAGATCCAGGAGGTGTACTTCGCGACCGTGCGCGGCGAGGTGGACCAGTACAAGGAATGGCTGGACTATGTCGACTAGCGGGGAGACCCACACCCACGACGGCACGACCCACATGCACGCGCACGGCCACAGCGCCCACGCGCACGACTTCTACGTGCCCGAGCTGCCCGAAGCGGTCGACATCTTCGACACGATCCTGCGCGACGGCAGCCAGCAGGAGGGTCTGTCCCTCACGGTCGACGACAAACTCAGGGTGGCCGAGCAGCTCGATCACCTCGGCGTCACCTTCATTGAGGGCGGCTGGCCGGGCGCCAACCCCAAGGACGTCGAGTTCTTCGCCCGGGCCAAGAAGGAGCTGCACCTCGACAGCGCCACACTGGTCGCCTTCGGCTCGACCCGCCGGGCGGGGGTCAAGCCCGAGACCGACACCGTGCTGGCCAACCTCATTGAGGCGGGCGCGCCGGTGGCCTGCATCGTGGCCAAGTCGTGGGACCGCCACGTCGCCGAGGCGCTGCGCACCTCCCTCGACGAGGCGGTGGCGATGGTGGCCGACTCCGTGCGCCATCTCCGCCAGAACGGCTTGCGGGTCTTCCTCGATGCGGAGCACTTCTTCGACGGGTACCGCGGCAACCCCGAGTTCGCTCTCCGGGTCCTGGCCGCCGCCGAGGAGGCGGGTGCCGAAGCGCTCGTGCTCTGCGACACCAACGGCGGCTCGCTGCCCGACGACGTGGGCCGGGCCGTGGCCGATGTGCGCGCTCGTACCAGCGCCCAGCTCGGCATCCATTGCCACAATGACGCCGGCTGCGCCGTGGCCAACTCGCTCGTCGCCGTGCAGGCGGGGGTGACCCAGGTGCAGGGGTGCATCAACGGGTACGGCGAGCGGGCCGGCAATACCGACCTCTCGGCCGCCATCCCCAACCTCTCGCTGAAGCTCAACATCCGTACCATCCCCGCCGAACGCCTCGAGCGCCTCACGCCGGTGGCGCACCACATCGCGGAGCTGGTGAACATCGCGCCGAACGCGCAGCAGCCCTACGTGGGCAACTCGGTGTTCGCCCACAAGGGCGGCCTCCACGCCAGTGCCGTCGCCCGCAGTGCCGACCTCTACGAGCACGTCGTACCCAACCTCGTCGGCAACGGGACCCGCGTCGTCGTCTCCGAGATGGCCGGCCGCTCCACCCTGGCCATGAAGGCGGACGAGCTCGGGCTCGAGCTCGACGGCGAGGTGATCGGCCGCGTGCTCGACGAGCTCAAGCGCCTGGAGCACGAGGGCTACCACTTCGAGGTGGCCGACGGTTCCCTCGAGCTCCTGCTGCGGCGCGCCAGCGGCTGGGTGGCCGACTTCTTCACGGTGGAGTCGTTCCGGGTGATCACCGATCACGCCTCGCCCCACGGGCTCGACGCGCTGGGTGTCACCACCGAGGCGACGGTGAAGGTCCACGCCGGGAGCGACCGCATCGTGGCCACCGCCGAGGGCAACGGGCCGGTCAACGCGCTCGACGGCGCGCTGCGCGGAGCCATCGGCCCCACGTTCCCCGCCCTCGACCACATCCACCTCACCGACTACCGGGTCCGCGTCCTCGATACGGGCCGCGGCACCGGTGCCGTCACCCGTGTCCTGGTCGACACGACCGACGGCGAGCGGACCTGGACGACCATCGGGGTGTCCGAGAACATCATTGAGGCGAGCTGGCAGGCCCTCTACGATTCGATTGTTTTCGGGCTCCTGCACGCGACCTGACCGGGAGCGGCGGCGCCTACCGCCGACGAAGGGCCGGCCGACGCCGGCGAAAGACGAGTCAGCGCCAACGAGGGGGTAGTCAGGGGGGTCGGAGATGACACTGTGGAGCCGCATTGCGGCGTGGCTGGTCCGGCTTCCCTCGCCGCGGACGACCGACGTCTCGGTCGAGCGTGACCTGGCCGCCAAGATGCCCGACGGCGTCGTGCTGCTGGCCGACCGCTGGTACCCGACCGATGATCCGGGTAGCCGGCCGACCGTGTTGATCCGCACCCCGTACGGGCGGCGGGTCATGGGTCCCCTCGGACGGCTGTACGCGGAGCGCGGGTACCAGACGGTGATCCAGAGCTGCCGTGCCACCTTCGGCTCCGAGGGCAAGTGGGAGCCTTTGCGCCACGAGCAGGCCGACGGCCACGCCACGCTGGCGTGGGTGGCGTCGCAGCCCTGGTTCGACGGACGCCTCGTGATGTGGGGCGGAAGCTATCTCGGGGCCACGCAGTGGGCCGTCGCCGAGGACGCGCCCGACTTCGTCCGCGCGCTGGGGCTGCAGGTGACGGCGTCGGACTTCCGCGACGCGGTCATCTACCCGGGGGGCTCGTTCGCACTCGAGATGGCGGTCGCCTGGCTCTACCAGATCAAGTACCAGGAGCAGGGCTGGCGTACCGTCCTGCGCACCACGCTGGCGGGGGGCAAGGTGCTTGCGGCAGCCTGCGACGTCCTGCCCCTCGCCGAGTGCGACACGGCGGCCATCGGTGAGCCGGCGCCGGTGTACCAGGACTGGCTCGAGCACAGCGCGCCGGGCGATCCGTGGTGGGACCCCGTCGACTTCGGGCGCCGCCTGGACAAGGTCCCCCCGGCCAGCCTCATCGGCGGCTGGTACGACCTCTTTCTGCCGGCCCAGGTGGCCGACTACGAGGCGCTGGCGCGCGCGGGCCGCGCGGCGCGGCTGACCATCGGGCCGTGGAGCCATTCGAGCCCGGGCCTCTTCGCAGAGACGGTGCGCGACGGCCCGGCGTGGTGGGAGGAGCGCCTCGAGGAGCATCCCGGGCGCGAGCCCCGCGCCGCGGTGCGCATCTACGTCATGGGTTCGCGTACCTGGGAAGAGTTCTCCATGTGGCCGCCGGCGGGGGAGACCCAACGCTGGTACCTCGGACGCTGGGGCACGCTCGGCACGGACGCGCCGGGTGAGAGCGCACCTGACCGCTACCACTACAACCCGCACGACCCCACACCGGCGGTCGGCGGGGCCGCGCTCTCTATGGGCACGTCGGGCCGCAAGGACCAGCGGCGCCGCGAGCACCGCCACGACGTCCTCACGTACACCAGCCACGTGCTCCGCGAGGACCTCACGGTGATCGGCCGGCTGACCGCGACGCTCTACGTCCGCTCCTCGCTCGGGCAGAGCGACTTTGTCGTGCGGCTCTGCGACGTCAACGACAAGGGGAAGTCGCACAACCTGAGCGACGGTATCGTTCGGCTTCGTCCCGGCTCCGTGCCTGTTGACGACGACGGCGTGCACGCACTCGAGATCGAGATGTGGCCGACGGCCAACACCTTTCGGGCGGGTCACCGCATCCGGCTCCAGGTCTCGAGCGGCGCACATCCCCTGTTCTGCCGCAACACGGGGACGGGCGAGCCGCTGGCAACGGGAGCGACCCTTCTCTCGGCGGACCAGGAGGTCTTCCACGACTCGATGCGCTCGTCGGCTGTCTCCTTGCCGGTCGTGCGCCTGATCGGCAACGAAGGTCTTGACCCTCGTTGAGGACGACAGGGTCCCTACGGTGTGTACGGACTGGGCGGGCTACACCCGTGTCATGGACTGGTTGGGCTACCGGCCAACAACGAGAAGATCTCGATCATGGGTGCGGTCCCGTTCACGCCGTACTGGGGGTCGATGAGCCCGGTGCCCGCCTGACGCTGTGTCCACATGTACGACGCAAAGCTCTGCGCGTCACTGCGATAGGCAGCATTGGGTGCGACTTTGTCGAGCAGAAACAGGTTGCGGAAGTAGATGGCGTTGAACGCTGGTCCTTGGTTGACGAGCGTGGACCCCGTGCCGAAATACGTGACCGCCGCTGTGGCCGTCTGTTCGGCTTGGGCCAGATAGGTGCTGGTGCCCGTGGCGTGGTAGAGCAGGACGCCAGCACCCACCATGACGCCCTGGTTGTAGCTCCAGATCGTGGTGTTGACGCTGCCGTCCGAGTTGACATGGTCGTCGTACAGGCCGCTTGCCGTTCCGAGGCAGGTGACGGCCCATTGGTACATCCGCGTCGCCCATGTGAGATCCGACGTGTTCCCGGTCAATCGGCTGAGCTCGAGCCCGAGCTCGGCGTTCGCACCATTGGCCGTGGCGTTGCGCTGGCTGCCGGCGACGTCTTCCCAAAAGACCCCTCCAGGACAGCCGTCAGTCGTGCTCATATCCCATCCGGAGGTAGCGAAGTTGAATTCGTCCTGAGCCAACGTGAGGTCGGTCGAGTTCGAGGTGAGGTGATAGGCGTGGATGAGGTCGAGCCCGACCCACCCGTTGTCGTCGAAGTACGTGGATCCACCGGGACCGAGGGGCGGCGCGACCGCCGACTGGTAGGCCGGAGGTTGGGACATTCCCGAGGGTGAGATCTCTGTCGGGTCGGCGTAGTGCCCGAGGCCGACCAGACGCGCCGCCACCTTCTTCAGGTACGTCGAACCACCGGGAGTCCCGTAGAGAAAGACCGTCCCGGCAGTCGCGTTCGTGAAGGGCCACAGACACGAATAGGTGCCGCACGTGTTCGTCGGCGATCCGCTGTAGAGGTCGGCACTGCTCTGGTACAGATTCTGCTGCAATGCCTTGAACGTGCTGACCGCCTCTTGTTGGTCTGTGGCGGTGGCGGATTGTGCGATCGGAGCTGCGCCAGCCGGCGCGAAGGAAGCGAGCACGACAATGCTTCCGAGCAGCGAGCCCGTCAGGTAGCCGATCCGAAAAAGCCACCTGCACTTGACGATGCTCTGGCCTGACGGAGCGGAAGGGATCATCGGGACCTCGGTGACGCAGGGGTTGGTGGTCGGACACTAGCGCCGTAGAACCTCATACTGCGTTCGACTTTGTGGCCTTTCTGGTCGCGACCCGTCGTCCGCCGCCGAGCTGGCGGGCCGTGACCTCGGCGATAGCGACGAGACCTCGCGCGGCCTCCTCGCTGGCAACGACGGGATCGCTCCCTACGATGTCCACGAGGTTGCCACTGAGCCACAGCGTGGCAAACCCGTGCACCATGGACCAGGCCGCGGCGACTGCGCCTTGGAACTGGTCTGGCTCAACGTCGCCGGTTCCCGCCGCGACGGATTGGTAGAACACATCGAACACGTGCGCCCGGGCCGCGATCGAGCGCGGAATCGGCGGGGTCATAGAGGTCTTCCCGCCACATCACCTCGTAATGGGACGGATGTTCGAGGGCGAACCCGATGTAGTTGACAGCCAGCGGCAGGAGTGTCTCGCCTGGTTCCGTACCTTCGATCGTGCGCAGCTGGGTGTCGTGCAGCAGTTCAAAGCCTTCGGTCGCGATTGCGGTGAACACTCCGGTCTTGTCGGTGAAGTGATGAGCGGGAGCCGCGTGTGATACCCCGGCTGAGCGTGCGAGCGCACGCAGGCTCACATGTGCCGGCCCGCAGGTTGCGATGTCCCTGAGCGCGGCGTCGATGAGCGCCCGCCGCAGATCGCCGTGGTGATAGCCGCGACGGGCCGGCGGCCTGGTCCGGGCTAACGATCTTGACATTGACAGGTTCTCCGTGACGGGTTTATCTTGACAGTGACAAGATACCCGCCGTCCAGCGGAGGTGCGTCGATGAGGCGTTGGATCATGTTCAAGGTGTTCGCAAAGATGACAGCGAAGTTCGCGGAGGGTGACTGCGAGCTGGTGCTGAAGTTGATGGCCGACGATGCCCACTTCGTCTTCCCGGGCACCAGCTCTTTCGCCACGGACATCACCGGCAAACCGGGGATTGAGGAGTGGCTTCGCCGGTTCGTCGCCATGCATCCTCGCTACGAGATTCTCGATGTCCTGGTGTCGGGCCCACCTTGGAACACCCGGGTCGGAGTGAGGATGCGCGACCGGATCGGCGACGACTACTCCAACGAGGGAATGCATTACCTGCGCATGCGGTGGGGCAAGGTCTGTGACGACCGCGTGTTCATCGACACCGAGTCTGTTTCCGCATTCGAACAGCGTCACCCCGAGTTGGCCAGCGTTCCCTGAATCGGTCGATCGGGCTACGACCGCCAGGTGAAGAAGAACATCTCGGGGTCGTCAGCGTCGAGCCCGTCAAGCTCGCCGCTGAGCTGCCAGCCCTCGCTCTTCAGGAGCTCGCGCATGGGGGTGTTCGACCGGTTTGTCGACGTGAAGACCTGACCTGTCCCTTCCATGCCGAGCAGTGCGTGCAACAGCTTCGTTGCGATGCCGGTCCGGCGGGACGACGACACAACCATGAGGAGCTCCAAGAAGTCTCGACCCAAGAAATGACGGGGCAACAGCACCGCGTAGCCGTCGAGCTGGGCTCGGCCGGCGTGGACCCAACAGAACCCATCGGCGACGTGGGCACAAAGTGCTGCGAGCCGGCCGGCGTCGCCTGCGGCGGCCACATGGTCGATGGCCAGTAGTTCCTCGAAATCCGCACTTGTGGCGCGGCGAATGTCGTCGACGTGACCCGTCATGTGACCAGTCTGTTGGTTGGCGGCAGGTCTCGACTCACGGAGCGCCCAGGGCCTCGGCTAACCTCCCGCGCATGACGCAGCCCACCTTCGTACCGATCGCCGAGGCGGACCAGGTGCGGCCGGCCCTGCACCTCGACGTGCCCGGCGCGTGGACCACGTCGCGCCCCGCTGAGATCATCCTGCCCGCGGTGAACCGGGGGCATGACATCGGGACCCCCGGGACCGATTCGGGCTTCGCGCTCCGCTTGGCCAAGCGTTTCGAGCACGAGCTCCAGCTTGGGGAGGGCGAGTCGGAGGAGGACGTCCTGCTCGGGACCGCCCTCGTTGGCTCCAAGCGCGCCGCCATCTATGGACGCGCCCCGAGCATCTACGACGTGCGCTTCGGACTGAACTTGTGGCGTTTCCTCGACGCTGGCGCGCCGGCCGACCTGCGGGCGGCTCGTCGGGCACTGTTCTCCTCGGTGTCCCACGACTACGTGGCCCAGCGGGCGCTCGTCGACTCCATCCCCGATGAGACCCTGAGCCTCAGCCCCGATGAGGCGATGGGCCGGGGCGGTGCTGCGCCCACCTAGGCGGCGCGCAGCCGGGTGTCGTGGACGCGATCGGGGCGATCGACCGGCTCGAGATCGAAGCCGGCGGCTTCACCTTCACCGGGCGCGCCTGCGGTCCGCACGAAGGTCGCAGGGTCCTGCTGCTACACGGCTTCCCGCAGACATCGTGGGCCTGGCGTGACGAGTTGTGGGCGCTCGGGCGGGCAGGCTTTCGCGCCGTCGCACCCGACCTGCGCGGGTACTGCTGCGGCGCCCGGCCGCCCGACGTGTCCGACTACGCCACCGAGCATCTCCTCGACGACGTCATGGCCCTGGCCGACTCCATGGAGATGGACACCTTCGACCTGGTCGGCCACGACTGGGGCGGCATGCTCGCCTGGATCACGGCGGCGCGCCATCCGGGTCGCGTGCGCTCCCTCGTCGTCGTCTCGACACCGCACCCGCTGGCCCTCCAGCGAGCCCTGCTGAGCGGCGACCGGGAACAAGCGGCGCACCGCGTGGCGACGGATTCCTTCCGCGCCCCGAGACGCCCGAGCAGCTGCTCCTCGGCGCCGACGGCGCAGGCGGCGGTCTCGCCACGTTGCTGGCCGAGACCGGACTCGATGACGACGACGCGCGTGATGTACGTCGCCGCGCTCACCGAACCGGGCGCGTTGTCTGCAGCCTTGAACTGGTTCCGGGCCATGGACGACACGGCCCTGCGGGACTTGCCGCCGGTCGCAGTGCCTACGCTCTACGTTTGGTCGACCGGGGACAAGGCTATCGGGCGGACCGCGGCCGAGGCCACCGCCGAGTGGGTGCAGGGGCCTTACAGCTTCGAGGTCCTCGAGCACGTCTCGCACTGGATTCCGGAGATGGCGCCGGAGGAGCTCTCAGCGCTCCTGCTGCACCACCTTGCCGCCAACGAGGACCCGGTTCCCCGCTGATCGAGCTCCCCACTGATCCGGGCTGCCCGCTGACCCGCGTCACTCACCGCCCCGGGTCACTCACCGGCCCCGGGCCACTCACTGAGTCGGCGCCTCCGTGGGTAGTCTGAACGGCCGTTCGGCGGGGCTGCGAGAATGAGACCATGAGCGATTCCACCTTCGCCCTGAGCGACGTCCAGCGCGATTTCCGCGAGACCATGCGCGCCTTCTGCGAGGAGAAGGTGGCGCCCCACGCCGCCGAGGTCGACCGCAACGCGGAGTACCCGTGGCAGTCCTTTGAGGCATGCAAGGAGATGGAGCTGCCCGCCCTCGGGATCCCCGAGGCCTACGGCGGGGCGGGGGCCGACACCGTCACCCAGGCCATCGCGGCCGAGGAGCTGGCCCGGGTCTGCGCCTCGACGTCGCTGACGATCCTCATCTCCAAGCTCGGGATGACCCCGGTCATGAACTGGGGCTCCGAGGACCTCAAGCGCGCCTACATGCCGCGGGTGGCGAGCGGCGAGATCCAGGCCAGCTACTGCCTCTCCGAGGCCGACGCCGGCAGCGACGTGGCGGCCATGCGCGCACGCGCTGTACGCGACGGCGACGACTACATCCTCACCGGCTCGAAGTACTGGATCACCAATGCTGGTATTTCCGACGTCTACATCGTCTTCGCCAAGACTGACCCCGATGCCCGGAGCCGCGGCATCACCTGCTTCCTCGTCGAGAAGGAGTGGGGCATCCGCGTCGCCAAGCACGAAGACAAGCTCGGCCTGCGCGGCAGCCCGACCGGCGAGGTCGTCCTCGACGAGGTACGGGTGCCGGCCACCCATCGCATCGGCGAGGAGGGCCAGGGATTCACGATCGCCATGCACACCCTCGACCGCAGCCGCCCCACTATCGGCGCCCAAGCAGTCGGAATCGGGCAGGGCGCCATCGACTACGCCGCGGCCTATATGAAGCAGCGCCAGGCCTTCGGTGGACCCATTGCCGACTTGCAGGGGCTGCGCTTCATGCTGGCGGACATGGCAATGCGCAACGAAGCAGCCCGCGCGCTCGTCTACCGGGCCTGCGCCATGGTCGACCACGACCCCGGTGGCGAGCTCACCCAGTTCGGCGCCATGGCCAAGGCCTTCGCCTCGGACGCCGCCATGGCCATCACGATCGACGCTGTCCAGCTGCTGGGCGGCTACGGCTACACGAAGGACTTCCCTGTCGAGCGGTACCTACGCGACGCCAAGGTGACACAGATCTACGAGGGCACCAACCAGGTCCAAAAGGTCGTCATCGCCCGGGAACTGCTCAGGCACGTGTAGGCGCTTGCCCCGAACACCGGCAACGTACGATTGAAGCGTGGCATTCCACTGGCCGACGATCGCCGAGGTCGGGGCCGAAGTGGCCCAGTGCTTGGCTGAGAACGATGAAGGCTCTGCTCGTCGGCTGGCCTTCCGATTCGTCGAGCAATTCGACAAGGCGGACGAAGTCGATCGCCGACGGATCGTTGAAGTCGCGCCACTTCCCACCGGCGACCGCCGTTATGACGCCCTCTTGGCCTCGTTGGTCGAATACTGCTGCGTTCATCACGACATGCCTGCTCCAAAATGGGTCGACGACCCGAGCCGATTCCTCGACGAATGGTGGTTCGTTTCGGGAATGAGTTCGCTCCACGCGAATGCTGTGGTGCATAGTCCGATCTCATTCAAGAGGCGGGGTGTGTTCATCACCGAGGACTCGTTGACGTACGCGTGATGATCCTCGATCGAGAAGGCATCAGAAGGGCTCTGACAGCTCTCGACGATGAGCTCGGTCACTCCGGCGTTCGCGCTGAGCTCTTCGTGGTGGGAGGGGCTGCGATGGCTCTCGCCTACGACGCGCGCCGCGCCACGGTCGACGTTGACGCGACGTTTCTCCCTGCAGCTGAGGTGCGGCTGGCAGCACGGAGGGTGGCCGAGGAGCTCGGCTTGGAGCCGGACTGGCTCAACGATGGCGCCAAGGCGTTCATGCCGGGCAACGATCCCGACCAGGTAGGAGTCTTTGAAGGCAAAAACCTGAGCGTGGCTGCCGCGTCGCCCCGGTATCTCCTGGCCATGAAGCTCCTCGCGGCACGTGTGGATCGTGACCAAGATGACATTCGGGCTCTCTATGAGCTGTGTGGGTTCACCACGGCCGAAGAGGGACTGCATCTCCTGGAGACCACTTATCCGAGTCATGTGATCGCGCCACGGGCGCAGTTCCTCCTCCAGGAGATGTTCCCGTCGCGCGAGCGCGGAGCACCAGGGCTCGGGCGATAGAGGCCTCGCAACGTGCGGCATCGGCGCGTCTGGCACCCGGCGACCAGGCCAAGGCAGACTGCGGGGGGCCGGTGCTAAAGTTAGAACAGGTTCTAGAAATCGCCCACGCGGTCCAGCCGGCCCGGCCGGACGCGGGGCAGCCGGGGGAGCGCCCCGAGCAAGGAGGAAGTGCGCCATGGCACAGCCGGTGATCATTGAGGCGGTCCGCACACCCATCGGGAAGCGCAACGGCTGGCTCTCGGGCCTGCGGGCGCCCGACATCCTCGGAGCCGCCCAGGTCGAGGTGGTCAAGCGGGCGGGCATCGACCCCGCCTCGGTCGAGCAGGTCATCGGCGGGTGCGTGACCCAGGCCGGAGAGCAGGGCTTCAACGTGACGCGCACGTCGTGGTTGCTGGCCGGCCTGCCCTACGACGTGGCGGCGACGACCATCGACTGTCAGTGCGGCTCGTCGCAGCAGGCCAACCACATGGCCGCCAACCTCATCTCCGCCGGCGCCGCGGACACCACGATCGGCTGTGGTGTCGAGACCATGAGCCGCATCCCGCTCGGGGCGAACGCCTCGGCCCCTGGCGTGGGCCGCGCCCTCCCGGCCGACCTGCCCTACGACATGCCAAGCCAGTTCGAGGCAGCCGAGCGCATCGCCAAGAAACATGGGATCACCCGTGAGGACGTCGACGCCTTCGGTTTCGAGTCCCAGCGGAAGGCCGCCCGGGCGCAGGCCGAGGACCGCTTCGCCCGCGAGATCTTCGCCGTCGAGGCGCCCATTGTCGGCGAGGAGGGGCCGCGCGGCGAGCACAGCGACGAGAGGATGATCGTTACCACGGACCAGGGCCCGCGCGACACGACGCTCGAGGGGCTGGCCAAGCTGAAGGCGGTGCTGCCCGACGGCATGCACACTGCGGGCACGTCATCGCAGATCTCCGACGGCGCGGCCGCCGTCCTCTGGATGTCAGAGGACCGCGCCAAGGCCGAGGGCTTCACGCCGCGGGCGAGAATCGTGGCCCAGGTGCTGGCCGGGTCTGACCCCTACTACCACCTCGACGGGCCGATCGTGGCGACGCAGAAGGTACTGGCCAAGGCCGGCATGACCATGAAGGACATGGACCTCTACGAGGTGAACGAGGCCTTCGCCTCCATCGTCCTCAGCTGGGCCAAGGTGCACGAGGCCGACATGGACAAGCTGAACGTCAACGGCGGCGCCATCGCACTCGGCCACCCCGTCGGCGCGACCGGCAGCCGGCTGATTACCACGATCCTGCACGAGCTCGAGCGGACGGACGGCACGTACGGTCTCGTGTCGATGTGCTGCGGCGGCGCGCTGGCCACGGGCACCATCATCGAGCGGCTCTGAGGAGAGCAGCGCTTCCGCGTCAACTGACATCTCAATCGGCAATCGGCAATCGGCGCCTACCTCTGGAGGGGACCGTGTCATCGATAACAACTGAGCACCTGACGTTCGAGCGCGACGGCGCGACCGCCATCGTCACCATGAACCGTCCGGAGGCGAAGAATGCCCTGAGCCTGCCGATGCTGGTCGGGATGAAGGATGCGTGGGAGGAGATCAACTCCAACGACGACATCCGCTGCGCCATCCTGACCGGTGCCGGCGGCACGTTCTGCGCCGGCATGGACCTCAAGGCCATGGGCGGCAGCGACGCCGAGAAGTACCAGTCCCGCACGGCCGAGGACCCCGACCTGCACTGGAAGGCGCTGCTGCGCCACTACGACCTGCGCAAGCCCTTGATCGCCGCCGTCGAGGGATGGGCCGTGGCCGGTGGGACCGAGATCCTGCAGGCCACCCACATCCGGGTCGCCGGGGCGAGCGCGGTCTTCGGTGTCTTCGAAGCCAAGCGCGGCCTGTTCCCCTTGGGCGGCTCGACGGTACGGCTGCGCCGCCAGATCCCGTACACACTTGCCATGGAGCTCTTGTTGACGGCGCGTGAGGTCCCGGCGGAGGAGGCACTCCGCATCGGGCTGATCGGCCACATGGTGCCCGATGGCACGGCGCTGGAGCGGGCGCGCGAGATCGCCACGGTGATCGAGGCGAACGGGCCGCTGGCGGTGGAGGCGATCCTGCGCAGCGTGCGCGAGACCGAGGGCATGTCCGAGGTGGACGGCCTGGCCCGCGAGCTCGAGATCGGCTGGCCGGTGTTCGCCTCGAACGACGCGACCGAGGGCCAGAAGGCCTTCGCCGAGAAGCGACCGCCCAACTACACGCGCACGTGAGTCGCGAGAGCGTCGCGGGTCGCGACGGTGCCGGCGGCGGGGGAGAGGGGGTCCACCCGGGTCCCGGCGGGGGCTACCCCGGCATCGACGGCGTGGCCACCTCCGCGGCGGTCGACCTGCCTCTCAACCGGGTCGCTGCCGCGGTGCGCCGCATCAGCGCGGTGACCATCGGCCAGCCACTCGAGGACGACGATCTGAACGACGCGGCGACTCACTTGGCCGGGGTGGCGGACAGCCTCGAGGCGGCAGCCGAACGATCCAAGCAGCGTCGCAACATGCCGGGCCCCAGCGGTTTCCCAGGGCTGCACCCCCAGGACCACTTCCCGACGAGCCCGATGATCGGCTTCGCCAACCCGATCGCGCCGCCCGTTGAGGTGTGGGCGGTCGAAGGCGAGGGCGGCCAGCGAGAGCTCCGGGGCCGCGTCTCCTTCGACTACCCCTACGAGGGACCGCCAACGTGTGTGCACGGGGGGGTCATTGCTGAGCTCTTCGACGAGCTGCTGGGGCTTTGCAACATCTTGGTCGGACTGGGCGCCATGACCGGGACACTGACGATCCGCTACCGGCGCCCGACGCCGTTGCTGGCACCGCTGGAGATCGCGGCGCGCCACACCGGGCGCGAGCGCCGCAAGGTCTTCTCCTGGGGTGGTCTCTACCACGAGGGCGAGCTCACGGCCGAGGCCGAGGGCATCTTCATCCACGTCGAGCCGCAACGGATGCTCGACATCGTGACCGGGAACGCCCACGGCGCCCACAGCGCGGAGGGTCCGCTGGTTGACGCGGACTGGCAGCGCATGATGGAGAAGTCGGCGCGGCAGAGCGATAAGTCCGGCTGAAGCCGCTGGCTTCGGCCTCGGTGTCAGCTCTCTGCGCCACCTGATTCCGCGGCCTCACCGCGCAGACGCTCCTCGAGCCCGGTTCGCCACCCGATCGGCCGGTACAGCGACACGAGGCGGGCGAGCAGGACGACGAGGAACACCTGGCCCACCAGCGCGTCGAGTACTGCCATCGTCCGCGGCAGGCCGGGTGCGGGTGTGAGGTCGCCATAGCCGACGGTAGCCATGGTGATGTAGCTGAAGTAGGCGAAGTCCGGCAGCCCATGATCGCCGGGCTGAGCAAAGAACGACCGACCTGACGCGAGCTGGATCCCGTAGTCGAAGTTCGCGAAGATCAACCCGATGAGCACGTAAATGCACAGGCCGCCCGCGATGGTCTCACGGGTGACGCGCTCGTGGTGCAGGATCCGCCAGCCAATGGCGAATGGACACGCCAACACGAGGACGGAGGTCAGCAGGATCTCGGAACCGTCGGCCTTGGTACTGCCCCCGAGCGCCGCGCCGACGGCGACCAGGAACCCGACGGCGACAGCGACCTGCACGATGCGCTGGCCGGTTCTCGGGACGCGTGATGTGTGGAACGCAAGCAGGACAGTCAGGCAGAGGAGCGCGGCTCGGGCGATGAGCGCTCCTCTGCCTGACCACAACACGTTGAGTGACACGTAGTCGATGACGAGGAGGACGAGGAGGAGAATGTAGGAGTCGGGGGCCCGGGCCGCCATGCGCAACAGCTGGCGCGGGCGGAGGCCGGCCAGGTCGTCCCTCCCGTCGACAAGATCCGTCGAGCTGTTGGCCGGACCGCCGCCGTCGTCGCGCTCCATCGGCCCATCATGGGCACGGCGGCAGGTGGAACGGGCGGACCTTTCAGCAACGGGGCCTCGAGCGTGGATTCCGGCTCCTGCTCGGACCCGGGCTCGCGTCGTGCCCGCTCGGGCGTGGTCTCAGGTGCAGCGTGGTCTCAGGCGCAGAGCAGACTCAGGCGCAAAGCGGGCTCAGGCGCGGGGGTTGTCGGCGATCAGGCAGCCGGCCTCGGTGGTGATTGTCAGCGACCCGCCCTCGGCGGCGAATCGCGCCGCAATCGTTCCTCGCAACACGGACAGCTCGTCGGCGGTGGCCTCGTGGCCGGGGTCCGAGGAGACGATGAAGGCGTAGACGTCCTCGGGGTCAGTGCAGACCAGGGTGCTCGGATGGGGGTGCCACGCGACAGCACCAAATGCGCCGTGCAGGATGCGGGCGCCGTTCTCTGGGCCGAAGCGTTGGATGGCGTCGTCAAGAGACGACCAGCCGAAGACCTCGCGGGTGAGGTCACGGACCGCGTCGAGGTGGTGCGCGCCGTTCGTGGCGGCCATGAGCACGCCCTCCGGCGTGAGGACGCGGGCGAACTCCGCCGCGGCGCGCGCGGGCTCTGGCACGTGGTAGAGCATGTGGTTGGCCACGACGACGTCGAATGCGCCGTCCTTGAAGGGAAGATCCCGGGCGTCGCACGTCTGGGCGCCGGCCAGCTCGATGTTCGGCAAGGCTCCGACAGCGGTGGTCGCCGCCTCGACCATGCCCTCGGACAAGTCGGTGAGGGTCAGATGGATACCCGGGAGCAGCGGGGCGACGGTGACCCAGAGTACACCGGAGCCACAGCCGACCTCGAGCACGCGGGTGCCGGGTGACCAGTCGATGCGCCCGATGAGCCACGGGTACCAGGGCACGTCGGAGCGCGAGTACTTGGCATGGAGCGCGATCCGCGCGTTGAGATTGCTCGGGTCCCTGTATTGGTGGTCGCGCAGGTAGTCGGCATCGGTGCCGAGACTCTGGTCGCGCGCCACGCTGCCGATGGTAGGGGAGCGCTCGGGTCAGCCCGGGTGATCAGGGCCGGGTGATCGTCTTGACCATCTGCAGGGCCGGCTGGTCGGGGCCCCACAGCTCGGGAAATTCCTCGAGTGGCCGGAAGCCGCAGGCGAGGTAGAAGGAGCGTGTCTTGACGTAGCCGGGGTCGGGATGGCGGGGACTGAGCGTTTTGACTTGGAGGTATTCGATGTCGCGGGCGGCCAACCATGTCTCGGCTTTGGTGATCATGACTCGCCCGATACCCCCTCGGTGGTGATCGGGCCGCACGCCCATGACGTAGATCTCGGCGGCGTAGGGCGTGTGGATGACGAGCGTCAGGATTCCGATGTCGCTGTCTTCGAGCGATGCGACGATGGTCGGATTGGTATCGGCGACGGTGACGTACTCCTCCACCGACTCCGGTATGCCGAACCACATTGGCAGCGTGTCGAGGATCTGCCGGCATAGTGGACCGGTACCACTCTCTTCGATCCGCAGCTCAATGCCCGCCATCAGATGACCCACCCTCGGTCGTCGGTTCTCCAGGTGTGCCGGAGTGAATCCACGTGATCCAGATCCTCGTTGCTATTCCGCGTTGACTCGTGGCCTGCCGCGCTTCGGCAGTGGTGCCGCCTTTTTCGGCATCCGTCCGGCATCGGCGAGAGCTCGCCGCAGCAGCATCTCGACATGCGCATTGAGGCTACGCAACTCTTCGTTGGCCCAACGAGCAAGTGCATCGTGAACGGCAGGATCCAGCCGGAGCAGGACCTGTCGGCGATCGCTCACGTATAGAGCGAGCCGGTGTTGACGACGGGGGAAGCGGGCTGATCACCGCACAGGACCACCATGAGATTGCTCACCATGCTGGCTGTCCGTTCCTCGTCCAGTGAGACGACCCCGTTTTCGGTCAACCGGTTGAGGGCCATCTCGACCATCCCGACGGCCCCCTCGACGATTCGGGACCGCGCGGCGACGACCGCATTCGCCTGCTGCCGGCGAAGCATGGCTTGCGCGATCTCCGGCGCGTAGGCCAGGTGCGAGATGCGGACCTCGACGATCTCGACTCCCGCCACCGCAACCCGCTCCGCCACCTCACGCGCGAGTTCGGCGGCCACGACGTCCGTGGAGCCTCGCAACGAGCTCCCGACGCCAGTGGTGTCGTCGTAGGGATGACTGGTCGCGACGTGGCGGAGTGCCGACTCGGCCTGCACCGAGACGAAGTCCAGGTAGTTCTCGACGGCATAGGTCGATCTTGCCGTGTCCACGACCTGCCAAACGACGATCGCGGCGATCTCGACGGGGTTGCCGTCGGCGTCGTTGACCTTCAAGTGGTTGGTCTCGAAATTGCGGACCCGCACACTGACACCGCGGCGCACCGTGAGCGGCAGTACCCACCAGAAGCCCGAACGGGTGACGGTGCCGACATAACGTCCGAAGAACTGGACGACGGACGTCTGTCCCGGGGACACGATCACCAGGGACACCGCGATCAGGACGAACACGGCAATGGGCAGCCATACCAGCCCATGTCTGTGCTGGGCGGCGAGGACGATTCCTGCAACACACGCCGCGAGCACGATCACCCCGAACCAGCCGTTGAGGGCGAAGGCAGGACGTTGCTTGATGTCAACCCGCGCCCCCTGGTGCCCGACTGGTCGAGCGGAAGACGATGCGTCCACGATGCTCATGGTGTGCTCCCTCCTGTGATACAAAAGTGATATCACATTTTGGGACGTGTGACCAGGTGGTCGGACAGAGGGAGCTCCGTCGTGCACCTCACGTCGGGACGAGACCCGCGCTCTCGTTGACTCAGGGCTGCGTCAGTAGGCTCGCTCGCTGTCGCGACGTAGCGTGGGCGCATGCGCTTCGCCTTCAAGACCTCGCCGCAAGAGACGACCTGGGCAGACATGCTGGCCGTGTGGAAGATGGCCGATGACATCGAGGGGTTCGAGTCGGGCTGGACCTTCGACCACTTCTATCCGATCTTCTCTGACAGCAGCGGCCCTTGCATGGAGGGCTGGAGCACGCTGACCGCGCTGGCCCAGGCGACGACACGCCTGCGCATGGGAACTCTGGTGACCGGTATCCACTATCGCCATCCGGCGATCCTCGCCAACATGGCGACCACCCTCGACATCGTGTCCGGGGGACGTCTGGAGCTTGGGATCGGGGCCGGATGGAACGAGGAGGAGTCCGGCGCCTACGGGATTGAGCTGGGCACGCCGAGCCAGCGCAGCGACCGCTTCGAAGAGGCTTGTGAGGTGATCGTCGGGCTCCTCACGCAGGAGACGACGACCGTCAGGGGTCGGTACTACCAGCTCAGCGATGCCCGCAACGAGCCGAAGCCGGTCCAACGCCCACACCCGCCGATCTGCATCGGTGGGAGTGGCGAGAAGAGGACGTTGCGCACAGCCGCCCGGTTCGCCCAGCACTGGAACTTCGTGGGTGGGACGCCGCAGGAGTTCGCCCGCAAGCGTGACATCCTGCATCAGCACTGCGAGGACCTCGGGCGCGAACCGACAGAGATCCAACTCTCGAGCCACGTCATCTTCACCGGGGACCCGAACGCCACCGCCGAACAGGCCGCCGCACTGGCTGATGTGGGCGCCGACCTTGGGATCGTCTACCTCCGACCGCCCCTCGATCCGGGCGTGCTCGAGCCGCTGGCTACCGCCTTGGCCGAACTCTGAAGAAGCAACGATTCTTGATCGAGACCGAGCTCTGCTCGCATCTGACTGCAGAACGGCGGCCGAGGTAGAGCAGCGTCGTTTCCATGTCTCGCTCGGGCAGGGAAACCTGTCCAGAAACCGACCACTCCGGGCGGCCCGGCCTGGCCTTGGCCGAGTCCAACCACCTTTTCGGGTTTGCAACGCCTACCCAGGAGAGACTAGAAGTTTCGCCAATCGTGATCGGTGTCGGAAAGGACACGACGAAGAAGTCAGGTCTCCGACTCCGACTGCGGAGGCTCGTCCGTGCTGGGGCAGGGATAGTGGGCCTGGCTCTCGTGACCGCGACCACCGCCACGGTGCTCGCGCCTCCGGGACCGGTCGCGGCCGACCAAGTGTCCGACCTCAAGGCGCGGGCGGCTCAGATCGCCAAGGATCTCGTGCTGGAGCAGCTTCAGATCGGCACGTACCAACAGCACGACGACATCGACATTGCCAAGGTCCAACGGGACGAGGCAGAGATCAGATCGACGGAGAACCAAATAAGTGTCGACATCAGTCGGGTACGTCGCGATCGCGAGCGGCTCCAGGTTGAAGTGGTGTCGGCCTACATCAACTCGGGCTCGGAGTTCGACGGAAACGCGTCGCTGTTTGAGGGGAACCCGGACGCTGCCGTTGTGAAAGCGGAGTACGAGGAAGTGGCAAGCGGTGATATCACCCTTGCCATAGACGCGCTTCATATCGGCGAGCGCGGACTGAGTGCCGAACGGGCCGCACGTGAACAACAAGAGGGACAGGACCAAGCGACCACCAACCAGGAAGCGATGTTGACCAATGCCGCGCACCAAACCGAGGTCGAGCTTGCGTCCAAGCAGTTCGAGGTTACGGGCCAGCTGGGGGTGGCGGTGGCCCAGCAGCAGGCTGCACAGGCCGCCTCCGCCGCTGCAGCGGTCCGGGCGGCACAGGCCGCGGCGAGCCGCAAGGCAGCGAGCGCAGCCCAAGACGCGCCTTCCGCCACCTCGACGACGACGCAGGGGAGCGTCGGCAACACGCCGTCCGGCGACCCATCGTTGCCTCCGTTCCTCCAGTGCGTCCTGCAAGTCGAGTCAGGTGGCAACTACCAGGCGGTCTCGCCCGGGGGCACGTACATGGGTGGTTTCCAATTCAGCCAGGCGACGTGGAACGAAGCTGCCGAGCTGGCGGGTGTGCCCCAGCTCGTCAACATCCCTCCGAACGAGGCGTCTCCGGCCGATCAGGACGACCTTGCCATCGCGCTCTACGATGCGGATGGCGAGCAACCCTGGAACGACTCGTGCCGGACCAGCTGATGCACGACACTGAGGTGATGGTGATGAATGCGCCGCCGATCGACGGAGTGTCCCACTTCCAGTTGAACGTTTCCGATCTCGACGACAGCGTGGCTTGGTACAAGCGCCGCGCTCGGTCTGACCGAGCTCCGGGGCGAGCCTGGGCGTTACATCGCCCTCCAATGCCCAACCGGGCGGTTTCGAATCGTCCTTTCCGCGGGTGGTCGCGCTGGCACACCGGGTGCGCTTGACCACATCGCCCTCGCCATCTCCGATATCGGCGCGCTCACCGCGTGGTGCGAGCACCTGATCGCCATCGGCATCTCGCACGAGGGCATCAAAGAGAACATCGCGGGCCAGTCGGTGGATCTGTTCGACCCCGATGGCAACAACATCGAACTCATCAGCGAGCGCTAGCTCGGCGAGCGTCCCCTGCGACGCCGTTGCCCCCTTCTGCGGTTCACGGTGTCGAGGAGCTGTGGTGCAGCGTCGCATCGTGAGAACACGGATCAGAATCTGATCGCTTCATCGGCCGGTCTGTCGATGTTGCGGAGCATCGCGTGTCGTCATGGTGTTCCGAACCAGGTCGTCAGGGAGTCACGCAATCCGGCATCTGTGCCGTCTCCCACCCAGGCCACATATCCGTCAGGCCGGATCAACACGGCAGTGGGAGCGGTGACGGAGCCGAGGACCGGAAGCTCCCACGGGCCGACAGAGACGGCATCGATGTACCGCACCCGATCGGACCATGGAGCGATGTCAAAGCCACCGGGCTCTCCGAGGTTCAACAAGACAGCCTCGGCGTCGTGCAGCAGGGTGAAGACCCGCAGGGAGCCCTCGGCGGTCGCGAGGTCCAGATCGGGCATCCGGCGTCCGAGGAGAGGGTGGCCCTCGCCGAGGTCGTAGTGAATGTCCAGCCCGGAGATGATCCCAGCGAGCCGTTTGCGCGGTTCGTCCATTGTCGACAGTTCCGACACCACATCGACCAGGGCTTTCATGCGCTCGTCCCGGCGCTGGAGCGTGGCCTGAGCCATCGTGTGCTGAATCGCGCGGGCAGCGACGGGGTGGCGCTCGCCCTGATAGCTGTCGAGGAGGCTCTCCGAGGAGATCCCGTTGACCACCTGAGCCAGTTTCCATCCCAAATTCACCGCATCCTGCACACCGAGGCTGAGGCCCTGTCCACCCGCCGGGTAGTGCACATGTGCCGAGTCGCCGGCGAGTAGGACCCGTCCGGCGCGGTACGCCGCTGCCTGGCGTGTCATGTCGGTGAACCTGGAGATCCACGTGGGGCTGTGGATCCCGAAGTCGGTGCCGTAGACGTTGATGAGCGCTTCGCTCAGATCGCGCAGGGTGGGCTCGCTGCTCGGCCCGAGCTGCTGTTCGGTCACGATGACCCGCACTGTTCGGCCATCTTCCATCGTGTGGAGACCGTGCACGCCCGTTTCGTCGTGGCGAATGCCCCCCGGCGTCTCCTCGGTCACCTCGACCTCGGCGATCAGGTTGCTCCTCGTGGGATCCCACCCGGGGAACTCGATGCCGGCGGTTCTACGGATGACGCTGCGTCCTCCGTCGCAGCCGACCAGATACCGCGCGCGCAACGACCCGCCGTCGGCCAGCTCGACCCCGACGCCGGCCTCGTCCTCGCGAAACCCTTCACCTCGCGTCCGTAATAGATCTGCACCGGGAGCTCGGCGATCCACGCGGCCATGATCCGTTCGATCTTGTTCTGCCAGATCCCGAGCGCATAGGGATGGCGCGTCGGGAAGTCGCTCATGTCCAACACGGTCGTGCCGAACATCGCGGCTTGAGCCACCTGACCTTCGGCGAGGAACCTGTCAGCGACGCCACGTTGATCGAGCACCTCGATCGTCCGCGAGTGAAAACCGCCAGCCCGTGACCCGACCAATACGTGATCGGGTCGTCGCTCGACGATCGCGACGTCGATCTTCGCCAGCGCCAACTCAGCCGCCAGCATCATCCCTGTGGGACCGCCTCCAGCAATCACCACTGCATGCTTGGCCATACGCCACCCCCTCCTTTTTCGTCAGTTCTTGTTCGGGCCGGAGATTTTGCACACCGACGAGGGCCTTGCTGCAAGCGCCTGGTGCGGGCTACATTGAAGGTGGCGGGGAGTTGGCGGTTTCCATTGTCTTCTGTTCGGTGGCGGACGGACGAGCGTTTTTTGCGATGCGGCCACGCGCCCGAACCCGTGAGTTCATTGCGCTACATGGCCCGGGTCAACGAGCGCGGCGCCTGCCGGCTTCGCGTGTTCCGATGTCCGGCCATCCTCGAGGGACAGGGCACTGAGGGTGGCCCACGTCCAGCCCGCTCACTGTTGGCGAGGCCTACCGAACCGGATTCAGTTCAGCCACTCCGACCGCTCAAAGCGCCCTCTGCACGCCTTCCCAGTACGGGTCGCGCAGCTTGCGCTTATAGAGCTTGCCGTTGGGGTCGCGCGGCATCTCGTTGGTGAAGTCGATCGTCTTGGGCGTCTTGAACCTCGCCAACTTGTCGGAGCAGAAGGCCAGGATCTCCGCAGCCAGTTCGTCGTTCGCCTCGACTCCCTCGGCCGGTTCGATCACTGCCTTGACCTCCTCGCCCCAGTCCTCGTGGGGGATCCCGAAGACGGCAGCGTCGCCCACCTTGGGGTGCGAGAGGAGCACATTCTCGATCTCGGCCGGGTAGATATTGGCTCCGCCCGAAATGATCATGTCGATCTTGCGGTCCCGCAGGAACAGGTAGCCGTCTTCGTCGAGGTAGCCAACGTCGCCCACGGTGAAGAAGGCGCCGATGCGATTCTTCTTGGTCTTCTCCTTGTCGCCGTGGTACTCGAAGCCGGCGGACTGCATCGCCATGTAGACCGTGCCGATGACGCCGGGCTCCTCGAGCCGGTTGCCGTCGTCGTCGAAGATGGCGATCTCGCTGATCGGCCACGGTTTGCCGACGGTGCCCGGCTTCTGCAGCCACTCCTCGGCGGTGACCAACGTCCCGCCACCTTCGCTCGCCGCGTAGTACTCGTCGACCGCATTGCCCCACCAGGCGATCATCTTGTGCTTCACGTCGATCGGGCATGGGGCTGCCGCGTGGATCATGTGGCGCAGCGAAGAGACGTCGTACTTCGCCCGGACGTCTTCGGGAAGGGCCAGGAGCCGGTGGAACTGCGTCGGCACCATGTGCGACGTCGTCACCCGCCGTTCCTCGATCAGCCGCAGCATGTCCTCGGGGAGCCACTTGTCCATCAGCACGACGGTGTGACCCAGGTGAAGGGACGCGCTGCCGAAGCGCAGGACGGCGGTGTGGTACAGCGGCGAGCCGATGATGTGGACATTGTCGTCCTGGGGCTGGATCCCGAAGAGAAACAGCAGTCCCGAGAGTCCGAGCGCGGCCTGTTCGGGAGTCACGCCCATCAACTTTCGATAGATCCCCTTGGGATTTCCCGTCGTACCCGACGTGTAGTTCATGACATCGCCGATGGTCCTGTCCTCAGGCAGGCGGGTGGACTGCGCGTCGCGTACCTCGGCATAGGAGGCGAAGCCGGGCACGTCGCCCACACTGAGCCGGCCCGTGGCGTCCAGGCCGACTTCGTCCGCCGCGGCGATGGCGACGTCCGCGAAGCGCTCGTGGGCCACGAAGATCTTTGCCCCCGAGTCCTTCAGGATGTAGGCCACTTCGGGCGCCACCAGATGGTGGTTGATCGGGACGAGGTACCAGCCCGCCTGGAGCGCGGCCAGATAGACCTCGACCATCTCGACGCAGTTGGGCAGCAGTGTCGCGACGACGTCGCCCATGTCGACGCCCTGTGCGCGCAGCGCGTGCACGAACTGGTTGGCGCGGCCGAGGAGCTCGCCTGACGTGACCTCGTCGCCCTCGGGTGTCACCAGGGCCAGGTAGTCGGGGTCGTCCTGGGCCAGCGCCCAGAAGCCGAGGTCACCCATCAGCAGTCTCCTTGCAGGCTCGGAATCGGGGGCGGGCCAAATGGCAGCCCCCGCCACCCGCAGGCTAGAACGTGTTCTAACTTGCGGCAATTGCGGGGCCGGCGAGGGCTGGCGCACGAGATCGGGAGAGTCGACCATGGCTGGGTTCCTCGAAGGGAAAGTCGTCGCCGTCACAGGCGGCGGGGGCGGGATCGGCCGGGCTGTCGCGCTGGCGGCCGCCACCGAAGGGGCCAAGGTGCTGGTGGCCGACTACGGCGTCGGCATGGCCGGCGAGGACCCGAGCAGCCAGGTGGCCGACGCCGTCGTATCCGAGATCGAGAAAGCGGGCGGCGAGGCCATCGCCGTCGCTGACGACATCTCCAAGATGGAGTCGGGCGAGCGGCTGATCGCCACCGCGGTCGAGCGGTGGGGTCGGATTGACGGGGTTGTCGCCGTGGCCGGCATCTTGCGCGAGCGAATGCTCTTCAACATGGCCGAGGACGAGTGGGATGCCGTCATCGCCACCCACCTCAAGGGCCACTTCACCGTGTTCCGTGCGGCCGCGGCAGTCATGCGCAAGCAGGAGGGTGGCGGCGCCCTGATCGGCTTCACCTCCGGCGCCTTCCAAGGCAGCGTGGCTCAGGCCAACTACGCGGCGGCCAAGGGTGGGATCGTGTCGCTCGTGCGTTCGGCGGCCATCGGCCTGCATCGCTACGGGGTCACGGCCAACGCCATCGCCCCGGTCGCCCGTACACGCATGTCGGCCAATGTGCCTTCGGATCTCGCCGAGATGGGCGATCCCGAAGATGTCGCACCGATGGTCGTCTACCTCTTGAGCGACAAGGCGAAGCACATCACCGGCCAGGTGTACACGGTCGTCGGCTCCAAGATCGCCGTGTGGAACCAACCCGCCGAGGTGCGCGCCATGTGGGCCGAGGGCCGCTGGAGTCCCGAGGAGATCGCGGCGCGGATCGACGGCAACATCGGGCAGGAGCGCATGCCGATGCTGGACCAGCTCGAGGCGATGCGTCAGGCGGCGGCATCGGGAGACAAGCCGAACGCCTGAGGCGGGGCCCGCGTTCCTCGTTTCGACGTGAACGTCTCCGGGGGCGCCCGGGTAACCAGCATCGGCGTTGGACGCAGCGTTGTCAGAGCCGGCTCAGACCACCCTGTGCAGACGCGGGACGCGCTGGGCCTTCATGTAGATCTCCAGTGCATTCCCCTCGTGGTGGGCCGCGACGACCGTCGCGCCGCCGCAGAGCTCCTCCTCCTCGCCATCGAAGAGCTTGCGCATGTTCTTGCCCCATGCAACGGCACAGCGGGCGATCTGGCGGTCAGCATGCTCCCAAGGTGGGACGCACACCTCGATCTGGTACATCGGCTCGAAGGTGACGACGTGCGTCGGCGTCTCACCGTTGGCGGCGAGCCACTCCTTCTTCTCCTCGTCGGTCCAGATCTTTTCGGTCGTCATAGGTATCCACTGCCGCAGGGTGGCCATTGCGCACCTCGCTCCCTCCCGCCTATCGGTCTCACCAGGAGAAGGCTTGAGCGAGACCCCTCTTACGCGGGTCTCCTGTGATTGGCCCATCGTGCCGCCCCAACGCGTATACGACGCGTGCGTGACGCAGGATGCCGCAGGATCGTTGCAACTCCGGTGCAGTCTTCGCGGATCAGGATCCCCCGAGCCAAGGGTCCCGTTTCCTAGCCTGGGCAGGACCGAACGGTGCTGGCAACACGGGCGGTTCCCCTCATGAGGGGCGGGTTCGGAGCGACGGAGAAAAGGGGAGCGGGCCGATGGGGACACCTGCTGACGAAGCCGCGGTTGCGACCAGGGTGCAAAGCGAGGCCATCCCCGAGATCCGCCCGTGGCGCGAGGTTGGCTGGATCTTTCGGGACGGGGACGCCTACGCGATCGAGCGCCAGGGCGACCGCACACGAACCCGCGACGCCCGCGTGTCGCACATACGGGACGACTAAGAACGCTCAGGCGGGCTGATCGGCCGGTTCCTCGGCGATCGCACGTGCTGCGTCAGAGCCGACGTGCGCCGGTGCGTGATGACTCCGCAGCCATTCCTTCCAGCGCGTGCGGGTGCGCACCACAATGACGATGCCGCCCAGCACCAATGCGATTCCCGCCAGTTGGACGAGGTCCGAACCGAGGCGGCCGTCCTCCCCGAGCCACAAGTGCTCGTCGAGTGAGCGCTCGATCCCCCAGAGGATCATCCCGACTCCCAGCACGATGCCGGGCGGGTAGCCCGACGCGCGGCGCGCCGTCGGGCCAACGGTTGAGTGCACGCTCAATGGCGATGAGGATCAGGTAGACGGTGAAGTCCTCCAGCGCCTGGAAGATCGGTACGGGCAGCCGGCGACCGGCTTGGCCGGCGTAGTACATCCCGAAGAATTGGTGTGTCGGGTGCCCGCCTCCGGCGTACATCAACTGCGGGCCCAGCAGGCGGCCCATGGCCCAGCAGGCCATCAGGACGGGCGCGGCCAGATCGAGGGCGCGTCCGAGCGGGAGTTCGGGGCACCGGCGGTGGGTGAGGATGATCCCGGTGGGGACGGCCGCGATGATGCCGCCGAAGGACGAGAGCCCGCCGTGCCAGACGGCGAAGATGTCCGCGGGGTCGTGCGTGTAGGCGCTCAGGTTCGTGAGCACGTGCATTGCCCGGGCGCCGACGATGGCGGCGAGGATGATCCAGAGGAAGACCGGAAGGAACCACTCTGTGGGGTAGCCGTTCTTGCGTAGTCGCCGCTCGAAGTAGGTGAACCCGAACCAGAACGTGATGGCGAGACCGACGCCGTAGGTGTGGACCTCGAGCGGCCCGATGTGGAAGGCGACGGGAATGGGTGTCATGGCTGGGGGTTTTGCATGGCTCGTGCCAGGTTAGGACCGGTGTGGCGTGGTGTGGCGCCGGGGATGTCGTGGGCGGCTCAGGCTCAGTGAGCACGTTTCCCGTCACGTGAGGCCGAACGAGGACTGAACCTCTCGACGCACCCTGCCGCCCTCACCCTCGCCATGGCGGGCGAACGGCACCTGACCAGCTAAGGCCGGCCGGCCCCCACGAACCCGCTGCCGAGGCGCAGTGAGGTCGATCCAGACCGACGCCCCAGTGTAGGGCGCCTCGATCATTTCGCCCGGACCGACATACATCGCGACGTGCTCGGACCCGCCGGGACCGTAGAAGAGGAGGTCACCGGGCTGGAGGTCACTGATCGGAACCGGGGCGGAGTCAGCCATCTGGGCGCCCGAGTAGTGCGGCAAGCCGACGCCGACTTGGCCCCAGGACCATGCGGTGAGACCCGAGCAGTCGAAGCCGGGGCTGGCCGAGCCCCTCGGGGACTCGCCGCCCCAGACGTAGGGCACGCCGATCTGGCTCTCGGCCGCCTGGACCGCTCCGGCACCGCCGGCGGCAGTCGGCGGGGGGGCGGCTTGGGACAGCCCGGTCAGGCTGGTGCCGTTGCCCGACGAAGAGGGCGCGGGGGCAGCGGCAGCAGCAGCCGCTGCAGCAGCGGCTGCACGTTGCTTGGCAGCAGCAGCTTGCGCGGCCGCTGCGGCTTCGGCGGCTTGCTGCTGTTGGACGAGCTGCGCGATCTGACCCTGTTCCTGTGAAAGCGCGTTCTTCTGCTGGTCGATGGCTTGTGCGTTCTGCGACACTGCGTTCTGCTCGGCGGTCACTTGAGACTGCGCCTGCTGCTGCTCGTTCTGCAGCTGGGCTACCTGCGCGTTGAGCGAGTTCTCGGCCGTGTGGAGGTTGTCGACCGCCAGTGAGATGTCGCCCTCGGCGATCTGGTTGTACTCCGTGCTGGCGCCGGCCGTCTCCTCGTTCCCGCTGAAGATGGAGTTCTGTGCCGCTGCCGTGCCGTCGGAGATGTAGTTGGCCACCGCCGCCTTGGCCAACGTTGCCTTGTCCTTGGACACCTGCTGCTCGTCGGCCGCGATGTTGGCCTTCGTCGTAGAGATGTTCGAGTTGATCTGGCCAAGGTGGTACTTGGCCTCGTCGTATTGCTGGCTGAGAGCGGACATCTCGTTCTGGGCCTGGGTGAGCTGCGCCTCGATCGCTGCGGCCTTGGCCTTGGCGTCCGAGATCGCGTCACCGGCGGCGAGGCGCGCAGAGCCAAGCACAGTGCTCGCCAACACTGTGACAACGGTCAACGCGGGGACACCGACCCGCTGGAGCAACCCTCTGCTCCGTGAAGACCGAGGCGCGGAGTGGTTTAAAAGCCGCTCTACGTCAGTCACGATGGGGCACATTCTTATAGGGGGCACCTCGGCATTTCAAACACCATCGGTACGAAACAGGTGTGTTCGGTCGTACTCGCGGTACGAAATCGCAGGTTGTCATGCCTGATGAAGATTCTTGGCTCTTTTCTGGTTTTGAGGAGAGAACGAAAACGAATGTTTGGAACTACGGTCGTGATCCATGGGTGAAATGATCGAATTTCCGAGCAACGGGTCGACTGCAGGCGGCTACGTGGCGACGCCGGAGAGCGGCCGCGGACCCGGCGTCGTCGTGATCCAGGAGTGGTGGGGACTCGTGGACCACATCAAGGACGTCTGCGATCGCTTCGCGGCGGCGGGCTACGTGGCGCTGGCGCCGGACCTGTATCACGGACAGAAGGTGAAGCCCGGTGAGCCCGACGAAGCGGGCAAGGCGATGATGGCGATGCAGATGGACCAAGCCGCTCGAGACATGAGCGGAGCGGTAGACGAGGTCCTCCGCCGCTCCTCGGCCACCCATGTCGGCGTCATCGGTTTCTGCATGGGTGGTGGCCTCGCGCTCGTGCTGGCAACGAAGCGTCCTGACGCGGTGACGGCCGTCGTGCCGTGCTACGGCATCATCCCGTGGCCCGACGCGCAGCCCGACTACTCGGCGATGACCGCGGCCGTGCTCGGTCACTACGCAGGCAAGGACAGCTTCTTCACCCCTGAGGCCGCCAACGCGTTGGCCGACGAGCTGCGCGCACTGGGCAAGTCCGTCGAGATCGTCATCTACCCCGATGCCGACCACGCCTTCTTCAACGACTCGCGCGAAGAGGTCTACGACCCTGACGCGTCCCACGCGCTGTGGGAGCGGACCTTGGCGTTCTTCTCAGAGCACGTACGCTGACGCGTCGCGCGCGCTGCATGCGGCGTCGCGGCGCCTGATCCCTCATCTGCCTACACGGCGAACCGGGAAGCCCCGGTAACCCAACACCCCGCCGGCGGAGCGACACACGTCGGCCCGAAAGGGCCCAGGAGTCGGTTTGTTACCCTGGCGTCATGTCAGAACGTTCACGTGATCTTCCTCGCCGGTCTTGCCTCTCAACCCCCGGTTCGAACGAGAAGTTCCTGGCCAAGGCGCCGACAGTCGCTGCCGACATGACGTTTCTCGACCTCGAGGACGCCGTGGCGCCTCTGGAAAAAGAGGGCGCTCGGCCCAAGGTGGTCGACGCCATCAAGAACTTGCCCTGGGACGAGCGGGTCCTGTGTGTGCGGGTCAACGCCTGGGACACCGAATGGACCTACGGCGATGTGATCGAGGTCGTGGGCAACGCGGGGGAGCGCCTCGACGAGATCATGCTGCCCAAGGTGCAGTCGGCGGCCGAAGTCGTCGCACTCGACCTCTTACTGACACAGGTGGAGAAGAAGTCGGGGCTGCCGGTCGGGCACGTCGGTATTGAGGCCCAAATCGAGACGGCCCGCGGACTGATCAACGTCGACGACATCTGTGCGGCGTCGCCGCGGCTCGAGACGATCATCTTCGGCCCGGCGGACTTCGCGGCCAGCATCGAAATGCCAGTCCTCACCGGCGGGATCGACATCCCCGAGTACCCGGGCGACCACTTCAACTACGTGTTCAGCCGCATTCTGATGGCGGGCCGCGCCAACGGCCTCCAAGTCATTGACGGTCCGTTCCTCAAGGTGCGAGAGCTGGACGCGCTGCGCGAGTACTCCATGCGCGCGCCGCATGCTGGGCTACGACGGCAAATGGGCGCTGACCCCCGATCAGGCGGGTGTCTTGAACGAAGTGTTCTCACCGACCCAGGAACAGTTCGACCACGCCTTCGACCTTCTCGAGGCCTACCGCAAGGCGACGGAGGAGGATCGCAAGGGTGCGGTCATGTTCGGTGACGAGATGATCGACGAAGCAAGCCGCAAGATGGCCATCAAGTTCGTGAGCCGCGGTGAGCGGGCGGGGCTGCACGCGTTCCGCCGGATAGGCCCTGAGCCAGCGGTTCGAAAGAGGCTCAGCCGATGAGGCGGCGAGCGATGACCTTGAGTGCCAACGTCTCGTCGGCGCCTTCGAAGATGGAGAGCACCCGCGCGTCGACGAAGTAGCGACTCACGGGGAACTCCTCTGCGTAGCCCATGCCGCCATGGATCTGCATGGCCTCGCGCGTGACCCACTCGGCGGCGCGGCATACATACGCCTTGACCATCGATGCTTCGAGCGTCCCCTCGCCCTGGGCCATCAGACGAGCAACGTGGTACGCGCTCTGCCGCGTCGCCTGGATCAAGACAGCCATGCGCCCCAACTTGGCTCGGGTCAACTGGTAGTCGCCGATGGGCGAACCGAACACGACGCGTTCTGCTGCGTACGCCGAGGCGGCTTCGTAGGCAGCCTGCATCACGCCGAGCGCACGCGCCGCCGTCTGCAGCCGGCCGTTCTCGAAGCCTTGCATCTGGAGGTAGAACCCCTTGCCGAGACCACCGGACCCACCCACCAGGTTGGCCTCGGGCACGAACCAATTCTCGAACGCCAGCTCGTAGGAGTGCATACCGCGGTAGCCGAGCGTGTCGATGGGCCGTCCCTCCAGCTTTCCGGGCGCAAGGTCCGCGGGCCGCTCCGCCACGTCGTCGGCACCTTGCGTGAAGACGAAGCCATGGCCGTCACCGAGCGGCTTCTCCACGACGAACATGGAGAGGCCCCGGTGGGCCAGTGAGCGATCAGGATCGGTACGGGCCAAGAGCATGAGGACGTCGGCACGGGCGGCAAAGGTGCACCATGTCTTCACCCCGTTGATGACCCAGCCACCGTCGACCGATGTCGCTGAGGTCACGATGCCGGCCACGTCGGACCCGAAGTCGGGCTCGGTCACGGCGACGGCGGCCAGGATCTCGGCCGAGGCGAGCTGCGGCAGCCACTGCTTCTTCTGCTCCTCGGTGCCTCCGTAGACGAGGGCTCGGGTCAGGATCTCGGGGCGGGTGATCAGGGAGCCACCAACGCCGAGCGAGCCCCAGCTGAGCTCCTCGGTCGCGACGATCATCCCCATGTAGTCGCTCTCGCCCCCCGTGGCGAAGCCGCCGTACTCCTCGGGCACAGAGAGACCGAATCCGCCGAGCTCGGCCAGACCCTGAATGACCTCTTCGGGGATGTCGGCGTTGGCCCGGTGGACGTGCTCGGCATGCGGGCGCACCTTGTCCTGGGCGAAGCGGTGGAACGTCTCGCGCACCAGCTCGAAGTCCTCGCCCAGATGCCGCGGACCCTCCGCGGCCGCGAGCGCCGCGAGGGTGGCGGGGTCGCGGTGCGTCTCGAGGAAGTCGGCAGCAGGTGCGGCCCAGCCGGCTTCGACCCCCCAGAGCGCCTCGCGCCCGGCGACCTTGCCCGCGAGGTCGGCGACGACATCGGCGACGAAGGCAGCGGCAATGGCTGCCTCGACCTCCCCGCGCTCGCCGTAGTGGATGGTGGACCGGGCCGTCGCCACCGCAGCCGCGGCATGGGCCACGTCGTAGGCGACCACCTGGTTGGCGTCGATGCCGCCGTGTCCCCGGATGGACGCGCAGGCCGAGTCGACCAGGTGTTGGGCGAGGTCGAGGGCCTCGGCGGCGCCGGCGAGAGCAGCGGTGTTGGGCACACTCATCGGGTCACAGACCCTACCGGCTGCCTTCAGTGTCCCATTTTTGGTTTCGTTTTCGGGATCCGCGCTGCGTTTCGTGGGCGCGTCACACGTACGACAGCGAGTCGGTTCTGACGCGCGCTCAGGTCCGGCAGCCGATGACCGTCACCAACGGCGGCAGGACCACGGGGTCGTCCCCCGGATCGACCCCGGTCAAGGAGGCCAGATAGTCGGTGACCGGACCCGGACCGACGCCCGCCGGCGCCTCGGCCCACGCGTCGACCACCTCGAGCCCGGCGTCGCGAACCAGAGCCGGCAGGAGTGCGCCGACATCGGGATGCCGGGCGTCCGGCATGGAGAGCGCGGCGCCTGCGATGCGTCCGGCCGACGTGATTGGCTCCTGCGCGACGACCCAGCCTCCCGGCCGGACGGACGCTGCCATCTTGCGCACGACGTCGATCGGCTCGAGCACGTGCAACAGCAAGAAGCGGCAGAAGGCCAGGTCCACCTCCTCGGGCAGCGAGAGGTCCTCGCCTGCCTGGGTGAGCGCGATCACCTGCGCGTGCGCTGCCGCGGCTTGCGCCACCTCGTCGCGCGTTGCCGGGTCACTGTCGACCGCGTACACCCGCCCGTCGCGACCAACCATCTCGGCCAACGCGACCGAGACGTCCCCGCCGCCGGCACCGACGTCGACGCAGCGCCAGCCCTCCTCGAGCCCGAGCCGGAGCAGCGCCGTCGCCAAGGGCCTGCGGTAGACGTCGTCGCGCAGCCCGATGAGTTCACGCACGATGCTGGCCTGCGCCCACCGTCTCTTTCATGACGTTGCACTTTACGGGGCGGGTGGTCCCGCGAGCGGCTCTCAGCCCGGCGACCAGGCCCGCCCACCGGCTGGGCGCCGGCACCGCGGCCAGCAGCATCACGACGGCGGTGGCCATCAGCAGGGGCCACCACACCACGATGTCGTGCACCCGGCGGTCGCCGAGCACGATGCTGGCGAGGAAGGCCAGCGAGCACACGCCGAAACGGACCGTGCTGCGCCGCATGCTGAGCAACAGACACAGCGCCGGGACGGGCCATAGGTAGTACCAATTCATCTCCGTCTCGAGGGCGATACGGAGGAAGAAGGCGAACGAGACCAACGTGAGCACGGTGGGCAGGCTGTGGCGGCGATGGCACACCAGCACCCCGAGGACCGAGGCGACGACGAGGGCAAGCAGCCGAGTCATCCCGCCGCCGTCGAGGCCAGGACCGAGATGGTTCGCCAGCGTCGTGAGCGGGGTCAACGAGATGTAGCGAGGCTGGAATGGCTGGCGTGCCAGCACGAACCAGGTGTGGTGGGGCTCCGCCACGACCGGCAGGACCAGTACCGCCAGGCTCGGCAGCACCAGCCGCCACCACAGACCGGCCGCGGCGCGCCAGCTGAGACGAGCCAACACCGCCGCCACGCCGAGCAGGGCCAGCGGTTGGAACGCGATGCCGAGTCCAAGGAGCAGCGCGGCCCTTCGCGCTCCGAGCTCCCCGAAACGCTCCATCGTCAACGCAGCCCAGAGCACGAACGCCACAGCGACGCAGTCCTCGGGGTGGCCCCAGAAGCCCACCACGTTTGCCACGCCGAGCGCGCCGACCAAGGCCAGCGCCACGCGGTGCCCCTCCCCGAGCCGCCACGAGCGCGCCACCGCGTCAATGGCGAACAGCACCGTCGACGCCAACAGGATCGCCACCGGAGCGACGACGAACCACAGGCTGAGGGGCTCACCGCTGACGTGGAGATGGGGGGACAGGCCTACCAGTTGTCCAAGGCCCAGGGCCGGCACCAGCACGAACTCGAGTGCCGGTGGCGATGTCAACGCGCCGTGGTGCACATAGATCTCACCGAAGTGGCCGTGCAGGATCGCCGACGAGGAGTTGGTCAGGCTCCACAGGTCGCTCGGAGACACCAAGGTGTATGTGCCGACGTGCAAGACCGAATGAGCCAACAGGCTGTAGGTCATCACGAGGACGAGCATGACCACGGTCGCGACGACAGGTGCCGCGTCGGCGATCGGCCCATTTGGATGCACGGTCCATCGGTCCCCTCCGGGGGAGGTATCTGGTGCGTGAGGGCCCGGGTGACGCCCTCAGCCTTTCTCGGCTTTATCGGCCCAACTTGGCGGGCCGATAACCTCCACCTTCGTGAAAGTGACGATGCTGCTGTGTGACGCCGCCCAGGTCTCCGACGGGAAGCTCTACATCCTTGGTGGTGGCTGGAGCATGACCGGCCCGGACCCCGTGCCCTCGGCCGTCGCCCTGAAGATCGACGTGGACTGGCACGAGGCCGAAAAGCCACACCACTGGGAGCTCTTCTTGGAGGATGCCGACGGGCGGCCGGTGATGATGGAGACGGCAGAGGGGTCACAGCCGGTGGAGGTTCGGGGCGAATTCACCGTGAGCCAGCCACAGGGGATCCCCGAGGGCTCTCCCATCGACGTCGCCTTGGCCGTGAATCTGGGTCCGATCCCGCTTCCCCGGGCACTCGCTTTGCGTGGCGGTTGACCATTGACGGTGAGGCCCTTCCCGGTGCCTCGCTCGGCTTCACGACCCGGCCGGCGCCCGCAGCCGGCAACCGAATGACGGTGTACGAACGCCCGTTCGGACGGTACCTGGAGGACTTCGTCCCCGGTGACATCTACCGGCACTGGCCGGGCAAGACGATCACCGAATACGACGACCACCTGTTCTGCATGATGACCATGAACCACCATCCCTTGCACACTGACGCGTGGTTCGCAGAGCACGAGACGGTCCAGGGCAAGAACGTCGTCGTCGGGAACCTCGTCTATTCCCTCGCGCTCGGCATGAGCGTGCCCGACGTGAGCGGTTCATGTATCGCCAATCTGGAGGTCGAGTCCCTCCTCCATCGCTCGCCCACCTTCCACGGCGACACCATTTATGCCGAGACCCGGGTGCTCGATTCCACGCCGTCGAAGTCGAAGGACGACCGCGGCATCGTGACCGTCGAGACAAAGGCGTTCAACCAGCGCGGGGAGGAGGTCTGCTACTTCCGCCGCAAGCTGATGGTCTGGAGGTCGGCGGCCGCGCCGCACAGGCAGCGCCCCTACGCCGACGACGTCTGGGACTGAGGCCCCGGCGCTCCCGGCCGAGCGGGCGCGACGCTTCCGCCGCCGGCTGCTCGAGTGGGGTGCCGAGCACCGGCGCGACCTGCCCTGGCGTCGTACACGGGATCCCTGGCGGATCCTCGTCTCTGAGGTGATGCTGCAGCAGACGCAGGTGTCCCGCGTCCTCCCGCACTACGAGCGATTCCTCGCTGCCTTTCCCTCTGCTGTCGAATGCGCCCGGGCGCGCCCCGCCGAGGTGATCCGGCTGTGGTCGGGGCTCGGCTACAACCGGCGCGCCCTCAACCTGCACCGCGCAGCCACCGTCGTCGTGGCCGAGCACGGTGGCATCGTGCCGTCGAGTGACACCTCACTACGGGCGCTGCCCGGGGTCGGCGACTACACCGCACGGGCGGTCCGGTCCTTCGCTTTCGGCGAGGACGTCGCGACGGTGGACACCAACGCCGTCCGGGTGCTCGCCGCTGTGTCGCCGGTGCGCCGTTGTCTGTCCGCGCCGCAACGAACCTCGGTGACCGCTTGGTCCCGGCCGGTGGCTCGTGGGAGTTCAACCAGACGATGTTCGACGTCGGCGCGTTGGTGTGCACCGCCGAACCGGCGTGCGTGCAGTGCCCCTTGCGCCGGCAGTGCGCCTGGCACAGGGGTCGAGGCGACGGATCCCTCGACGGCGCCGATCCGTGGCGCGCCTCACCGACCGCACGGCCCCAGAGCTCCTTCGCCGGCTCGGACCGACAGGGGAGGGGACGCTTGCTCAATGCCCTGCGACACGGGACGGTGCATGCGTCGGGGCTGGCGCGTGCCTGTGGTTGGCCCGACGACACTGCCCGCGCCGAACGAGTGGCGGCAGCGCTGGTCGACGAGGGCTTCGCCTGCTGGTCGGGCAGAGCGGAGCGTGTCCTGCGCTTGCAGTGAGCGGTGCGCTTGCCCGGGCCCGGCTCGCTCGCTCGTGGTCCCTGTTCGTTTCCTCTGCGTGGGGCCCTGCTCGTGGTCCCTGCTCGTGGCACTCGCCGACGGCGTGTGCCGTCGGAAGGTCAGGTTGCGGCGAGGAACTCGAGGATGCGCGCGTTGACGACGTCTGGCCGCTCGACGTGGAGGAAGTGACCGGTGCCATCGACGATCTCCACCTCGGATCCGTCGGCCAGGAAGTCGAGGGGTGAGCCGATCGAGGACAGGAGCATGCAGTTGTCGTCGCGACCGTGCAGGTACAGCGTCGGCTTCGGCGTGGGCAGGAGCGAGGCCGCTTGCTCCTCGGCCAGCTCGGGCACCTGGAGCGACGGGTCGTAGAGGGCCCGGTAGTAGCTGATGGCCGCGACGATGCGCTCGGGGTCGCCGATCGACTCCTTCACCCTCGCGACGTCCCATGTCCCGTCGTAACCGGGTGACCAGTCCCGCCACAGGTGGTCGATGAAGGAGTAATCCTCGAGCGGCAGTGCTACCTCGGCCAACGGAGAGAGGAAGAAGAACATGTACCAGCTCCGTTGGAGCTGGGCGTACGTGAGCAGCGACATGCCGATGGATGCGGTGGGAGGGACCGCAGCGGTCACGGCGCGGCGCCAGCGCGCTGGGCTGGTGCGCCACTGCGCCATAGGTCGCCAGCGCCCCCCAGTCATGGCCGATGAGGACAGCGTCCTCGCCCCCACCAAGCGCCTGGTGCAGCGCGTTCGCGTCCTTGACGATCGCGCCGATCTGGTAGCGGCCGTCGGCCGGCAGCTGCGTCGGCGCGTAACCGCGCAAGAACGGTGCCACCGCCCGAAACCCGGCGGACGCGAGTTCGGGCAGGAGGAAACGCCAGGTGTGTGCGCTGTCGGGGAATCCGTGCAGGCAGAGCGCGAGCGGACCGTCGTCGGGCCCGTCGGCCACATAGGCGAACTCGAGTCCGTTTGCAGTGACGGTCCGCTGTTCCATGGGGGAGAACGTACTGCCCCGTCGGCGGGGTATCGTCAGACCGGTGAACGTGACGTTCTACGGCGTGCGGGGGTCGTGCCCATGTTCGGGGGACCGCTACCGGCGATACGGGGGGAACACGTCATGCCTCGTCATCGACATCGATGGCGACGAGCCGCTCATCGTGGACCTCGGCACGGGGTTGCGCGCTCTGGGAGACGTCCTCCACCGCGAGGTGCGTGCGCTGGGGACGCCGCTCCATGCGACCGCGCTCCTCACCCATCTGCACTTCGACCACATCTTGGGGATCCCGTTCTTCGGCCCGCTGCACGACCCCGGCGCCCGGCTCACCGTCTACGGCCCGGCCCAACCCAAGGGCACCCTGAAGGACGCGCTGCACGCCGCGGTCCAGCCGCCCGTCTTCCCCATCCACATGGAGCAGTTCCGCGGTGAGCTGATCACCGTCGACGTCGGGTCGGAGGACTTCTCGGTCGGGCAGGCCAAGGTGATGGCCCGACCGGTACCGCACAGCGGTGTGACGTTGGGGTTCCGGATCGAGGCTGACGGCCGCTCGGTGGCCTATATGTCCGATCACCAGGCGCCTCTGGACCGCCGGGCCATACCCGAGGCTGTACTTGAGTTGTGCCAGGACGTCGACCTCCTCATTCACGACGGCCAGTACACCGACGACGAATTCTCGGCGAAGGCGGACTGGGGTCACTCGACTGCGGCCTACGCGGTGCACGTCGCGGCCGAGGCGGGAGCGCACCGTCTCCTGCTGTCGCACCACGACCCCTCGCACACGGACCGGGAGCTCGACCGCATCCTCAACCAGGCCCGCCGGCTGCCGGAGGCCAAGCTGGTCGACGACGTGTCGTCGGCCCACGAAGCCCAGTCCATCGACCTCGGCAAGGCGTAGCGCCCGGTCCATGTCGGGCCTCGACCAGGCCCGGTTCCGCGAGGTGCTCGGGCACTTCGCCACCGGGGTCACCATCGTCACCGCGCTGGAGGACGGCCTGCCGGTGGGCTTCACCTGCCAATCTTTCGCCGCGCTCTCCCTCGATCCACCGATGGTCATCCTGGCCCCTGCACGCAGCTCCACGAGTTGGCCGCGCATCGCCCAGGCGGGGGCATTCTGCGTGAACATCCTCGAGGAGCACCAAGAGGCGCTGTCACGCGCGTTTGCCGTCTCGGGCGGCGACAAGTTCGACGGTGTGGGCTGGTCGCATGGCGTCACGGGATCGCCTGTGATCACCGGCTCCCTGGCCGTGGTCGAGTGCAGGTTGGGCGACATCTTCGACGGAGGCGATCACGAGCTGGTCACCGGTCACGTCGTCGCCATGGACGTCGGCGAGGGCAACCCGCTGCTCTTCTACCGCTCCGGATTCGGCCGTTTCGCTCCCTGACGGACTGCCCGCTACCGTTCGCGCCGATGCCCGAGCTGATCCCTTCCGCCACCATCGACGACGTGGTGCTCGTCCGTCCCGACGTGCACGGTGATCAGCGCGGCCGCTTCGTCGAGACCTACCGGCGCAGCTGGTTCCCGAACGGCCGCGAGATGGTCCAGGGCAACCGCTCGGAGAAGCAGGCCGGCGCGCTCGTGGGTCTGCACTACCACCGGCATCAGGCCGACTACTGGTATCTCCTGCGCGGGCGTGCCCGCGTGGTGCTGCATGACCTGCGGGTGGACTCGAAGACCGACGGTGCGACCGAGGTGATTGAGCTCGACGAGGACGTCGACCAAGGCATCTACATCCCGCCCGGCGTCGCGCACGGCTTCGCCGCGCTGAGCGACATCCTGCTGACCTACCTAGTCGACAACTACTACAACCCCGAGGACGAGCTCGGGCTGGCGTGGGACGACCCGGTTGTCGGCGCCGACTGGGGCGTTCGCGACCCCGTCCTCTCGGCCCGCGACCAGAACAACCCGCGCCGAGACAAAATCCCCGACGAGATCCGGCCCCGCCTGAGCGCCTGAGCCGTCGGCGCGCCTCGGCCGGGAGCGCAGCGTCTGGACCTGACGTCTCATCTCACGAGGTCGACGCGAGCGGGAATGCAGGGTCGTTTCGGCTTTTCGCGAACGGTTGGCGCGCTGTGCCGACGACCGACGTCCCGCGGTCCAACGCGCCCGCCGAATCCTGTTGAATAGGGGGCGGTGCTGATAGGTGGGGTAGTCGGTGTCGTGATCGTCGTGGCCGTCATTGCGGCCGTCATCGTTCGGCAACGCTCACACGACGACGTGCACTCCGTCGAGCACTACCACCAGCAACTACACACGCTCGAGGAGATGCGGACGCACCCGTCGCCCGCTGGCGAGGACCGAAACGGGGAGGCCGCCTATCCGGCGAGCACGTTCCGGGTCTCGGGGTCTTCGGTCCGGCTGACCGAGCCCGGACACTCGTTGGTACCGCCGGTGCCACCGCCGGCCGTACCGAACCCGACCGAATCCGTCACCTTCGACGACGAGGACGCTCCCGAGGCGATCCCCGCCTCGTTCATGACCGGGGGGCGCGACAAAGCGATGGACGGCATCAATCACCGGCCACGCCGCGTCGGCGGTCCCATCGCTGCAGTCGCAGTCGTCGTCGTCCTCGTCGTGGTCTTGATTGTCACGGGTCTCCACTCGAGCCCTCCGAAGGGCCATGGCAAATCGGCCACCACCGCGACCACGACCCACACCACCCAGGCCACACACGGCACCCACGCCGCACACGGCACCCAGACCACACACGGCACGCACGGCGCAGGCCGCCGTCCCACCAGTACGACGACGACCACGGCGCCCCCCGCGATCTCCGCACCGCAAGCGGTCAGTGCGCACGCTGCCACCTACCAGGTCTCCTCACCGAGTTATTCCCTCGTACTGGCCGCCACGAGCGGCGAGTGCTGGGTCGAAGCCACCAATTCGGCGACGGGGTCGGTGCTCTTCACCACGACGCTCTTCTCGGGTCAGTCACACACCATTCCCGTCACGGGGCCGGTCACCGTGATCGCGGGTGCGCCCGGTGCCTTTGCCGCCACCGTCAACGGCGCGGCTGTCACCCTGCCGCTGGGCAACCAGGCTCCGTTCACGTTGCACTTCGTGACGGCAGGATCGGGCGGAACGGCGACCGCGGGCGGAACTGGTGCCTCAGCGGGGTCGACGGGATCGGGGTCGGGCACGAGTACAACGACCTCGACGACGTGACCGCTCGTTGACCCCCGATGCTCAGGTGCCGGCGGGCCCGTTGCCGCCACCCACGGGCGGAGCGGTGACGCCTGGCCGAGCCAAGCCGAGTGCGTCCAACAGAATGGCGTAGACCAGGGCTTCTTCGCGCCAGGCGTCGTAGCGTCCCGAGGGCCCGCCGTGCCCCGCACCCAGCTCTGTGCGCAAGAGGACACGCGTGGACGGCGAGACCTCTCGCAGCTTGGCCACCCACTTGGCGGGCTCCCAGTAGGCGACGCGTGGATCGTTGAGTCCCGCCGTGACGAAGAAGTCCGGATAGGTTCGGCGTGTCCCGTCGGAATTCTCACCGGTGACGTTGTCGTACGGGGAGTAGCCGAGCATGCGCCAGTAGGCCGCCTCGTCGGCGGCGGGGTTGCCCCACTCCTCCCATTCGCCGACGGTGAGGGGGAGCTCGTCGTCGAGCATCGTCGTCACGCAATCGACGAAGGGAACCTCGGCCACGAGAGCACGAAAGAGCTCGGGTGCCTCGTTGGCGACCGCGCCGATGAGTAGACCGCCCGCCGAGCCGCCGCGTCCGGCCAGCGCGCCCGGCCGCGCGATGCCGGTGTCGAGGAGGTGCCGTGCACACGCGATGAAGTCCGAGAAGGTGTTGGCCTTGTGCTCCATGCGCCCGTCCTCGTACCAGGTTCGGCCCATTTCGCCTCCCCCGCGCACGTGCGCGATGGCGAAGACCATGCCGCGATCGAGCAACGAGATGCGGTGGTGCGAGAAGGAGGGGTCGATCGAGATCTCGTACGCGCCGTATCCGTAGAGCAGGCACGGTGCGGGAAGCGCGAGATCGCTGCGGTGCACGACCGAGATCGGGACCAACGTGCCGTCAGGTGCCGTCGCCCAGGCGCGATAGGTGCGGTAGCGCGCGGCGTCGAAGTCTCCTACGACCGGCTCTTGTTTGAGCAGTGTCTCCTGGCGATTGTCGAGGCGGATCTGCAGCACGCTCGACGGGGTGACCATCGACGTGCGGCCGAAGCGCAGCGAGGTGACGCGGGGCTCGGGGTTCGTCCCGAGCCAGGTCGACGAGGGGCTCTCGGCCGAGGGGATGATCCAGGCCGACTCGAGCAGGTCGGAGGCGAACGGGTCTCCGGTCTCGGGGAGCGGAAGGACCCGCACATGGGTCTGGGCCTCGGTGCGCTCGCTCAGCACGAGGGCGCCGGCGAAAGCATCAACATCCTCCACACGTACGCCCGGCCGGTGCGGAACGAGCTCTCGCCACGACGGCTCGCCCGAGTCGGGAGAGGCCAGGACACGGAAGTCCTTGGCGTCCTCGTTGGTCAACGCGACGAACCAGCCGGGATGGGGAGGTGCGGAGTGGTCTGGGTCGTCCGAGGCGGAGGTCGAGACCGATGCGGAGGAAGAGGAGGCACGCGGGAGGTGGTCGATCGCGTACTCGACTCCCTCACGCCGCGGCATCACCATGGCGGGTTGGGCGAGCGGGGTTGCCGAGGGGATGGACAGCCACTCGGTGGTGTTCGTGCTGTGGAGGCCGATCAGCACGAAGGCGGCGTCCCTGGTCGATCCAGTGCCCAGGGCGAAGCGGCGGTCGGGCTCCTCGTAGACCAGCGCATCGCCGGCCGGGTCGCGGCCCAGGCGATGGCGCCAGAGCTGGAAGGGTCGCTGTGCCTCATCGAGGCGGACATAGAAGACGTAGTCGGTCGCGGCCGACCATGCCAGGCCGTAACTCACGTCGGGGACCGACTCGGCGGCCACCGCGGGCGACGTGTCTGCGTCGAGAGGAAGGAAGCGCAGCTCGTACTTCTCGTTGCCCATCCGGTCCGTCGCGTAGGCCAGCCAGTTGTGGTCGTGGCTCACGACCGCACCGCCGAGGGCGAAGTACTCGGAACCTTCGGCGAGCCGGTTCTCGTCCAAGAGGACCTGCTCCTCGCCGCCCGGTTCGCCGGCCGGCGGCAGCTCATCGGGCCCGCGGGCGGGGCGCCGGCAGTGGATGGCGTAGTCCTTCCCCTCCTCGGTGCGCGAGTAGTACCACCAGGGGCCCCGTCGCGCCGGGACCGACATGTCGGTCTCCTTGATGCGCGCTTTCATCTCGTCGAAGAGGGTTGTGCGGAGCCCGAGGAGCGGCGACGTCTCCTGCTCGGTGTACGCGTTCTCCGCCTGGAGGTAGCCGAGCACCTCCGGGTCGTCGCGCTCGCGCAGCCAGAACCACGGATCCTCCCGGCCGTCGCCATGGGCTGTGACGACATGGGGGCGACGCGGGGCGATCGGGGGGCTGGCCATCGACGCAGAGCCTGCCACGGCTGGCGACACGGAGGTGGCCCCAAGATGGCGTTTCGGCAGGCTGGGGCACTTGTTACTATCTACATAGGAGAAATTCCTTTCTCCGGACTCGACCACAGGAGCCACATGGCCACCACGGATCTCGACCTGGGCCGTTACCAGCTGGGCTGGAGCGACGCCGAGGACTACGTCTTCAAGCCCAAGAAGGGCCTCAACGAGTCGATCGTGCGCGAGATGTCCGAGATGAAGAACGAGCCCGAATGGATGCGGGACTTTCGCCTGCGCGCCCTGAAGCACTTCGAGCGCAAGCCCATGGCGCCTTGGTTCGCGACGCAGATGCCGAACTTGGACTTCGACGACATCTACTACTACATCAAGCCCACAGGTGGGCAGGTGGACAAGTGGGAGGACCTCCCGGACGCCATCAAGAGCACGTATGAGAAGCTCGGCATCCCTGAGGCCGAGCGTAAATATCTGTCCGGCGTCACCGCTCAGTACGAATCCGAAGTCGTCTTCCACCGCAACCGCGAGGACCTCGAGGCCCAAGGCGTCTTGTTCTGCGACATGGACACGGCGGTGCGCGAGTACCCCGAGCTCGTGCGCAAGTGGTTCGGCAAGCTCATCCCGCCGAACGACAACAAGTTCGCCGCGCTGAACTCGGCGGTGTGGTCAGGCGGGTCCTTCATTTACGTCCCGCCCGGGGTGAAGGTCGACATGCCGCTCCAGGCCTACTTCCGCATCAACGCGGAGAACATGGGCCAGTTCGAGCGGACGCTGATCATCGCCGACGAGGGTTCGCAGGTGCACTACATCGAGGGATGCTCGGCGCCCGTGTACTCGACCGACTCGTTGCACTCCGCCGTCGTCGAGCTCGTGGCCCTTCCGGGTTCGCGCATCACGTACACGACGATCCAGAACTGGTCGACCAACGTCTACAACCTGGTGACCAAGCGGGCCCGGGCCGAGGCCGAGGCGCACGTCGAGTGGATCGACGGCAACATCGGGTCGCGCCTGACCATGAAGTACCCGTCCGTGTACCTGATGGGCCCGAAGGCCAGCGGCGAGGTGCTCTCTGTCGCCTACGCCGGCGCGGGCCAGCACCAGGACGCCGGCGCCAAGATGTTCCACATCGCCCCCGAGACGACCTCGACCATCGTGTCGAAGTCCATCTCGAAGGACGGCGGCATCACCACCTACCGCGGAAAGGTGCACGTCGACCCCGATGCACGCGGCGCCAAGTCGTTCGTACGCTGCGACGCGTTGCTGCTCGACGACGAGTCGACCTCCGAGACCAAGCCCTACATGGAGGTCGGTGAGCGCGACGCCCGCATCGGCCACGAGGCCACCGTCTCCAAGGTGGGCGACGACCAGCTCTTCTACCTGATGAGCCGCGGCCTCTCCGAGCAGCAGGCCATGAGCATGATCGTGAACGGCTTCATCGAGCCGGTGACCCGGACCCTCCCGATGGAGTACGCCGTCGAGTGGAGCCGCCTCATTGAGCTGCAGATGGAGGGCTCGGTCGGCTGACCTGCCGCAACCCCGCCTGCAGCGTGGCACCATAGAAGCGTGCCCATGCGCGAGGAGTGCATCCATTTCCAGAGCCGTACCTACGCTTCCGGCGAGGCGGCCCGTTTCTGCGTGCTCGATCTGGCGCCCGAGGCCCCGTGGCGCTGCCCCGAGAACTGCCCCTCCTACAAGCGCCGGATGGCCGACGTGGGCTGGGTGCACGGCAGCCTCGTCGAGCCCGCGATAGAGGACGAGCCCGGCAGTGGCGGGCCCGAGATCGCCGAGCTCCTCGAGTCGGCCGAGGACATCGTCAACGAGGTCGCACCCGGTGTGCTCGACGAGGTGCGGGCCGAAGACGCCCGACGCGAGCGCTCCTCCGGCCGCTGGTGGCGTCGGAAGCGCTGACGCGGTCCGGACCGAATACCTGACGCATGCCCGAGCTCACTGTCGTCGCAGTCATCGCAGCCAAGCCAGGGTCGGAAGCGGTCCTTGAGGCAGCTCTGCGAGAGCTCACCGCCGCGAGCACGCACGACCACGGGTGCCTCTCGTACGAGTTGTTCGTCTCTGCGTCGGCGCCCGGCACGTTCATCACGATCGAGAAGTGGCAGTCGCAAGAAGACCTCGACGCGCACATGGCATCACCGCACATCGCGAAGGTGATTTCGGTCGCGGGGGACCACTTCGACGGGTTCCCCGCCCTTCACACCCTTCGCTCGCTGGAGGCCGACCAGTCGAACTGACCCGGGCGCAGTGACAGGCGCCACGGCCGGGTCACGAAAACCCCGACTGCTACATTGCGCCCGTGGGCCAAGAGCGTTTCGAAGCGATCGACTTCGACCGGTTCCACCGGGAAGAGCTCCCGTCGGTACTCGCGCGCCGGGGAGCGATCTTCGTCACTGCCGATGCCGCTGTGCTGCGCCCGCTGGGCTTTCAGCTCACCGACGGGAGGGCCTACACCTACGTGCCCGACGGGGGCACGTTCTCAGTACGCCCCGGACTTGCCGGCGCGCGTACCGTCGTCGAGCTCGCAGCGGACGCGTGGTGCGAATTCGTCTGGGAGCTCAAGACGTGTTTCGCACTTCTGTACGCCGACCAGTTGACGGTGCGGAAGGGGAGCTTCGGCCAGCTCGCGCGTTGGGAGCCGCCACTGCGCGTTGCCCTGAGCGACCAGATCCTTTTCGATCTCGATCACCCGGCTCCCATCGATGACGAGGCGGGACAGGAGATTGACCTCACGAGAACGTTCAGCCTCGATGGTCCCGCGGCGCAGACCCGGGACTTCTTGCACCACGTGGGCTTCGTGCACCTCCGGGGCGTCCTCGACGCAGGCGAGGTGGCGGCACTGAACGACGACGTCGACGAGGCACTCCGCCGGGCACGGCCCGATGACCTCAAGTCATGGTGGACGACGGTCGACGGGCGTGAGGTCTGCAACCGGGTCAACTATCTGAACGAGGGGTCTCCCCGCGTCGCCCGCCTTGGCGCCGACCCCCGCTTCGTCGCCATTGCCTCTCTGGGCGGCCCCGAGCTGCGCGACGCCTGCGACCGCCTCGATGGAAACGGCGTCGTCATCAAGGTCCCTGGTGCCGAAGGCGGACTTGCCGACCTTCCATGGCACCGTGACTGCGGCATGGGCGGACATCCCGTGAAGTGCCCGATGCTCAACATCGGGATCCAGCTCGATGCGGCCACCGAGGATACCGGGCAGCTCGAGATGATCCCCGGTTCGCATCGAGGCACGTCGCGGCTCCCGAACGCCGAGGACGCGAAGCGGCATCCGGTGGTGTCGCTCACCACGGACCCGGGCGACGTCACCGTGCACTTCGGCCACACGCTCCACGCGGCGCCACCGCCGAAGGACCCGCGTGCCTCGGGCCGGCGCGCGCTCTACCTCTCCTTCGTGCCGCCACTCACCTTCGAGATGGTCGGTCCCGGGCAGGGATACAACGACGTGCTCTTTACCCGGAGCGATGGGCGGGTGCAGCACGCCGACCAGTTCGCCTGAGGAGGAGGAAGATGCCGCTCAGCCTCGCGCAGCAGGAACGCCAAACCATCTGCGATCTCTTCGTCGAGAGCGGTCCAGAGGCCCCCACGCTGTGCGAGGGCTGGAACACGGCTGACCTCGCCGCGCACCTCGTCGCCCGCGAACGGCGGCCCGACAGCGGTCCGGGCCTCGTCTGGCTGCCTCTGGCCGGCCATACGGACAAAGTGCGACGGGCCGTGCGAGACCGGATGCCCTGGGAGAAGCTGGTCGAGACGGTGCGCCGCGGGCCGCCGTGGATCCTGCGTCCTTTCGACGGGCCGATGAACACCGTCGAATTCTTCATCCACGTGGAGGACGTCCGTCGGGCGCGCGATGACGGCTGGGAACCCCGCTCGATTCCGTCGGACTTGGCTGACGCCCTGTGGGCGCGGGTGGGTCCTGGTGGGATGGCGAAGAAGGTCCCCGCGACGGTCGTCCTCACGTCGCCCGGACGAGAGGACAAGGAAGCCGGGAGCGGGCCGCGCCTCACGGTGGCCGGCGACCCGGGCGAGCTCACCATGTTCGGTTCGGGCCGTCAGGAGGCGGCCCGGGTGGAGTTCGACGGGGATCCTGCCCTCGTCGCGCAGTTACGTGCCGCGTCGCTCGGCGTCTGACCGGCACGAGAGGCGAAAGCATGGAGCCCATTCCGGCGCTCGAGGCGGGTGAGGTCCGCTTCGACGAGACCGTCGACGTACTCGTGGTGGGTCTGGGTGTCGCCGGCGCGTCCGCTGTCGTCGCGGCGCGGCAAGCGGGCGCCGAGGTGTTGGCCGTCGAGCGGAGCGTCGGTGTCGGCGGGACGTCGGCCCAGTCAGGTGGCCTGCTTTACCTGGGTGGAGGGACGGCAGTGCAGGACGCCTGCGGCTTCGAGGACTCGCCCGAGAACATGGCGGCCTTCCTCCGGGCCGCCCTCGGACCTGGTATCGACGATGACCGCGTCGACGCGTACTGCGAGGGCTCGGTAGACCACTTCGACTGGCTCGTCTCCGTCGGCGTGCCGTTCCGTCCCGCGTATTGCGACGAGCCAAACCGCGAATCGGCGGACGACGCAGGGTTGCTCTTCAGCGGCGGCGAGGACTCCTACCCCTTCGACGAGATCGCTGTCCCGGTCCCGCGCGGGCACAAGCCGCGGTGGATCGACTCCGCGGGCGGCTTCCTCATGGAATGCCTCGGGAAGGCGGTGACGGCCAGCGACGCACGCGTCGTAGCCGACGCCCGCGCCGAAGCGCTCGTCGTCGACGGTGGGGACGTCGTCGGGGCGCAGGTGCGGACCGACGAGGGGCTGCGTGCCGTCCGGGCCCGTGGTGGCGTGATCCTGGCGGCTGGCGGCTTCATCCACAACGAGGCCATGGTGGCCGAGCACTGCCCGCAGGCCCACGTTCCCGACGCCGCCTGGCGGATCGGCACCTCGAACGACGACGGCCGGGGGATCCGGATGGGCGCCGGCGCCCGCGCCGCAACGACCCGGCTCAATGCGTTCGAGTGCGCGCTGCCCCTCGGGCCGCCGCACCGCCTCGCACGGGGCATCCTCGTCAACCGCCACGGCGAACGCTTCATCAACGAGGACACCTACACCGGTCGCATCGGGCACCACGCCCTCGGTGACCACGACGGCCTCGTCTACATGATCACCGATGACGTGATCCACGAGCCCAACGTCATCGGTCTTCGGATCGGCCACGCCGCGGCGACTCCCGAGGAACTGGCCGCAGACCTTGGCCTCCCTCCCGAGGCGTTCGCTCGCACGGTGCGCGAGTACAACGAGGCCGCTGCGCACGGCAACGATCCTGCTTTCCACAAGCGCCCGCCCTATCTCCAGCCCATCGGCGTCCCACCGGCGAGCGGCATCGGCGCTGTCGACCTTCGCGTCGATCACGGTGCCATTTACGCGACCTTCACGCTGGGTGGTCTCGTCACCGACATCGAGGGGGCCGCGCTCGACCGCGAGGGCCGGCGCATTCCGGGTCTCTACGCCGTGGGCCGGACGGCCGCCAGCCTCGCCGCGCACCACTACGCGAGCGGCATCAGCCTCGGCGATGGCTCCTTCTTCGGGCGGCGCGCCGGCCACCACGCGGCCGCCAACGCGAACGCCAAGGCCAACTAGGAGCGCCCGCCCCCCCGCCTGCCTGCCGTCAACGACCAGTGAACTTGGGTGTGCGCTTCTCCATGAACGCGGTGACGGCCTCGGCGAGGTCGTCGGAGGCGAGCATGCCCGCGTTCCACGTGGCCACGTAGTCGAGACCCTCGGCCACCGTCCTGCCTTCGTTGGCCGCGAGGACCGCCTTGGTGCCCTGCACGGCGATGGGGGAGTTGGCGGCGATCTCGGCCGCCAGGGTGTGCGCTGCCTTGAGGACGCCCTCGGCGTCGGTCGCCACGTCGTTCACCAGCCCGATCTCCTTCGCCCTGTCTGCGCTGATGTCCTTGGCCGTGTAGGCGAGCTCGGCGACGTGCCCGGCGTTGAGGATGGCCGGCAGACGCTGCAGGCTGCCGAGGTCGGCGACGATTGCCATCTTCGCCTCGCGGACGGAGAAGACAGCGTCGGCAGAGGCCAGGCGGATGTCGCACGCGGCGATCAGGTCGACGCCACCGCCGATGCAGTAGCCGTGGACCGCCGCGATCACGGGCTTGGGGCAGCGCGCGACCGCGCTGATGGCGTCTTGGAGGCGGAGGACCTCGGTGCGGGCCCCGCGGGCCCGGGCCGCCATGGACGGGGCTGAGGAGGCCGAGCTGTCCGCGGCACCCGGGTCGCTGCCCCCACCGCTCAGGACACCGCCCATGGCCTTGAGATCGAGGCCCACTGAGAAGTGCGGCCCCTTTGCCGCGATGACGATGGCGCGGACATCGGTCTGCCCGCTCACGGCGGCCATGGCGAGAGGAAGATCGCGCCACAGATCCATGCCCATGGCGTTGCGTGCCTCGGGCCGGTCCAGCCACACCGTCGCCACGTGTTCGTCCTGCTCGATGCTGAGCACCGGCGAGTCGAAATCTGCGATGTCTCCCATGTCCACGAAGGCTAACCGCCTGGTCGGCGAGCTGAAGGCGGACCACTAGAGTGCATGGGCCGCATTCGCACCCCGAAAAAGGAATTGATCCTGCCCACGTTCAGCGCCGAGGCGTCCGCTCGCCTCGCAGGACCGGACTGGCTCCGCCAGCGCCGCGCCGCCGGTCACGAGGCGTTTTCGACGTCATCGCTGCCCTCAGAGGGAGAAGAGGTCTGGCGTTACACGCCGATTGACCACCTGGCCCTGGAGGAGTTCAGCCCGACCCAAGACGACACAGTGACGCCGCCGGAGGCCGTCGAACTCGTGTCGTCACTGGGCACAGAGATCGGCACCGCCGCGGCCGCCGTGCTCGTGCACAACGGTCGAACGCAGGCGCTGGCCATCTCGGATGCCGGAGCCACGTTCAGCCTCGGAGGGGCGGACGAGGTCGAGGCGGCGCCCGACATGCTCGGATCGGTACAGCATGGCGGGGACGCGCTGGTTCGCCTCAACGACGCGTTCGCGCCCGACCCGCTGTTCCTCGACGTTCCTGCCGGCACGCGAGTCGCCGGGCCCGTGCTCGTCGTGCACTGGTGCGACCCCGGCGCCGCCGTCTTCCCGCGGCTGTGCGTCCGCGCCGGGGAGGGTGCGGCCGTCTCCGTCATTGAGGTCTTTGCCGGTGCGTCCGGTGCCGCCCGCTCGTTGGTGGTGCCGGTAACCGAGTTGTCGGCGGCCGACCGCGCCAATCTGGCCTACCTGTCGGTCCAGATCCTGGGTGAGGCGGCTTGGTCGATCGCGCGTCTCGCCGCCCGGGGCGGTGCCGAATCGAGGACGCGCACGTTCACGGTCGGGCTCGGCGCCGCCTACGGCAGGGTGCGTGCCGACGTGACCCTCGACGGGAAGGAAGGGTCCTGCGAGGTACTCTCCGCGTATCTCGGTGACGGGACGCAGGTGCACGACATCCGCACCCTGCAGGACCACGCGGCGCCCCGGACGACGAGCGAGCTCCTCTGTCAGGGTGCGGTGGCCGGGAAGTCGCGGTCGGTCTACAGCGGGCTGATCCGGGTTCACCGCGGCGCGGTCCGCAGCGACGCCCGGCAGACGAACCACAACCTCGTCCTGGACGAGGGTGCGCAGGCCGACTCGGTGCCGAACCTCGACATCCTCGAGAACGACGTGCGCTGCTCGCACGCATCGACTGTCGGACCGATCGACGAGGATCAGCGCTATTACATCGAGTCTCGTGGTGTAGAGCCCGAGGTCGCGGAGGGTCTCATCGTGCGTGGCTTCTTCGACGCCATCGTCGACCGCGGCCCGATCCCCGAGGTCACCCCGTTCCTCCAGCGCGAGGCGCACGGCCGTCTCGAGGCCGCGCTGGGCAGGCAAGTGGTGCCGGCAGATGCCTGAGGCTCCTGAGGCCCCCGAGACCGTGGCGCTGTGTGCCGTCGACGACCTCGCACCCGGCGAGGCGCGTCGCTTTGACGTCGGCGCGCATCGAGTGGCATTGGTGCGTATCGGTGACGAGTTCCATGCCATTGACGACGAGTGCAGCCACGAGGACTACTCGCTCTCCGAAGGAGAGGTGTGGGCCGACGACTGCCAGATCGAGTGCCCGCGGCACGGCAGCACCTTCGACCTGGTGACCGGCGAGCCGTGCTCCCTGCCGGCGACCCAACCCGTCGCCGTCTACAAGGTCGAGGTCGCCGACGGGACGGTCTCGGTGGTGCTGCCGTGAACGAGGCACATGTGCTCGAGGTCGCGGGTTTGCACGCATCGGCCGGCGGTCGAGAGGTGCTGCACGGGATCGACCTCACGGTGCGCAGCGGCGAGGTGCACGTGATCATGGGGCCGAACGGTTCGGGCAAGAGCACGCTCGCCCATGCGCTGATGGGGCGGCCGGGCACCGAGGTGACCGCCGGCTCCATCGCCATGGACGGACACGAGCTCACCGGCCTTCCAGCCTGGCAACGGGCGCGCGCCGGACTCTTTCTCGCCCTCCAGCACCCGGTCGAGGTGCCCGGCGTCGGCCTGCCGTCGCTCCTCGCGGCAGCCGGAGCTGGCGGACGCGGGGTGGCCGGGCCCGCCCTCACCGAACGGATGGCCGAAGAGGCACAGGCTGTCGGCCTCGATCCCAAGCTGTTGCACCGTGCGCTCAACCTCGACCTCTCCGGCGGTGAACGCAAGCGCACCGAGATGGTGCAGCTGGGCGTGCTACGGCCCGCCATCTGCATCCTCGACGAGGTGGACTCTGGGCTCGACGTCGACACGTTGGGCGACGTCGCTCGCCGGTTGCAGAGCGCGACGACCGAGTGGGACGTCGGGATTCTCGCCATCACGCACTTCAATCGATTCCTCGAGGAGCTCGAGGCGGACCTCGTGCACGTCATGGTCGACGGGTGCGTCGTTGCGACCGGCGATGCAGCCCTTGCACTGGAGCTCGAGCGGACCGGGTACGCCGACTACCAGGACGTTCGCTGAGGTCCGAGCACGGCCGCGCCGTGAGCGCGTCGTAGCCGCCAGAACGCGGCCTGCCCCAATTTCGCAGGAGTGCTTGGTACCGTACACAGGCATGGCGAACGGTCGTCCACCGGGCGACGAGTCGAGTCGCTCATCGCGCGGACCTCGGGGCCGAAGCGCGAACCAAGAAGGATTGGCCAACCTCGGCCGCCAGATGCAGACGGGTGGGGACGAGGGGAGCGCGGCCAACGAGTCGGGACTGCGCTCGCTCGGGGCGCGCATCGACGCCGCTACGGGCAAGTCCCGGGCCCGGCGCAACGGCAAGCCACGTTGGAGCACGCGCAAGAGGGTGGTCGTCTCGCTCCTCGGCGTCGTCGTCCTCTTGGTGGCCGTGGCGGGCGGCAGCTACGGCTACCTGTGGTACCGCTACCAACAGATCAACAAGGTCCACATCAGCGACGAGGTCGCGGTGCAAAACGGCGCACCGTTCACCATCTTGGTCATCGGCTCGGACACCCGCGTGGGCGAGAGTGCAGCCGGAGTGCAGGCCTTCGGGTCCTCGTCGGAGGTCACCGGGCAGCGCAGTGACGTCGTCCAGCTCTGGCGGGTGACACCGTCGACGAAACAGATACAGATCATGTCAATCCCGCGCGACACCGTTGTGACGATGCTGCCTCCAGACGACTCGCAGTTCGGCACCTACAACCGGATCAACTCCTCGTACAACTCCGGTGCAAACCAGCTGGTGAAAACGATCACCGCTAACTTCGGCATCCAGATCAACCACGTCGTCCAGGTCGACTTCTCGGGCTTCCAAGACGCCGTGCAGGCGCTCGGCGGCGTCTACATGAACTTCCCGTACCCGGCCAAGGACGCCTACTCGGGTCTCAACATCACCACGCCGGGCTGCCAATTGCTCAACGGCGCCCAGGCGCTGGCGGTCGCGCGCGCACGGCACTACGAGTACTACGAGAACGGCTACTGGCAGTACGACGGCACCAGTGACTTCGGCCGGATCCAGCGCCAGGACGTCTTCATCAAGGCGATGATGACCGCGGCCAAGTCAAAGCTGGACCCGCTGACGGTCAACGCCTTCATCGGCTCCATCCACGAGGGCATCACCATCGACGACGGCTTCGGTTTCAACGAGCTGATCGGCCTGGCTCTGACCTACCACTCCTTCGACCCGACGAGCCTGCAGGGTGAGACGCTGCCCACCGAGGCGGCCAACGGCTTCGGCAGCCTGGGCGACGTGCTGACGCTGCAGCAGCCGCAGGCCCAGCAGATGCTGGTCAACATCTTCGGGTCGAGTCTCGTGGCGCCGACGAACCCCCCGCCCGACGCCAACGGCGTGCCGACGCCTCCTCCATCCGTCTCGCCGACGACCACGCCGCCCGCCAGCTCCAGCGGAGCGAGCAGCGGTGCTGCGGCGAGCGGCGCCACGACGACCCCGCCACCGCCCTTCAACCCGACGAACTGCAGCCCGAGCTAGGCCGTCCGGTCGCGGGTCGTCTTGTGTGCTCAGTGGTCTTCGACCGAGCCCTCGGTCGAGGTTCCCGCTGAGTCCTGGGCCGAGCCGCCGACCGGGTCATCGGCCGGATCATCTACCGATCGCCGAGCCGCTGCGTGGAGGCTGTTCGGTGTGACCACACCGAGATAGCGGGCGCCGTCGACGACCGGGATCCAGCGGACATCGTGCTGGAGCATCTCTCCGAATGCAGCCCGCAGCGTGGTTCCGAGTGGGACCTGGACGTCGAAGGGCACGACATTGTCGCTGACCGATCCACCGTGGTTCGGCGCCAAGTCGATCCAACCGTGGAGCCGCCCGTCGGAGTCGACCACGACCGCCCATCGGCTGTCGGACCCTGCCGCAGAACGACGCGCTTCCGCCATTGTGACCTCCGGCGAGATCCGCGGGGGTTCGAACAACATGTCCGTCACGATCGGGAGGACGGCGAGCCGTTTTACCCCGCGGTCGGCCCCGACGAAGTCCGCGACGAACGCCGTGGCTGGTCGGCCCAGGACGTGGTTCGGTGTGTCGTACTGCTCCAGGTGGGCACCCTTGGAGAGCACCGCGATGCGGTTTCCCAAGACGGTGGCTTCGTCGATGTCGTGCGTCACGAACACGATCGTCTTCTTCAGCTTCTCCTGAAGCCGAAGCAGCTCCTGCTGGAGGCGTTGGCGCGTGACTGGATCGACGGCGGCGAAGGGCTCGTCCATCAGCAGGATCGGTGGGTCGCCTCCGAGGGCGCGGGCGACGCCGACGCGTTGGCGTTCTCCTCCAGAGAGTTCGTATGGGAAGCGCCGGCGATAGAGATCGGGGTCAAGACCGACGAGCTCCAACAATTCGTCTACCCGGTCGCCTACTCGCGCCTTGCTCCAGCCCAGCAGGCGCGGCACGGTGGCGACATTGTCTCCAACGCGCCGATGCGGAAAGAGGCCACCCTGTTGGATCACGTAGCCGATGCTGCGCCGCAAGTGCACGGGATTGAGCTTGAGGACGTCCTGCCCGTCGATCAGGATCCGTCCGGATGTGGGTTCGATCAGGCGGTTGATCATGCGCAAGGTGGTCGTCTTGCCGCACCCTGATGGGCCGACCAGCACGCAGACCTCTCCGTCGCGCACGGTGAGGCTCAGGCCGTCGACCGCTACGGAGTCCGCGTCGTAGCGCTTGGTCACTTTGTCGAGCGCAATCACCGTCGGACAGGTTATCGACGGCCGTCTCGACGGCCGTGGTCGACGGCGATGCGACGGTCACCTGCACACGCCGCGTCTCGACATTGCGGCCGCCCCGATCCCATATCCGCATCGCTCAGTGCATCCGCCCCGCCCTCCTCCGGTAGCGTCGATACCGTGGCAGCGGCGTCCAACCCGTTCTTCCGCTGGAGCTACGTCACGAGCAATTGGGGACAGATTCAGGGCGACCTGGTGCAGCACATCACGTTGAGCTTGATCGCAGTGGCCATTGGCACGGTGATCTCCATTCCTCTCGCCTTGCTGGCCTGGCGCTACCGGATTGTCCGCGTACCGGTCTTCGGGTTGTCGAGCACGCTCTACATCATTCCCTCGCTCGCCCTCTTCGTCTTCTTGATCCCCATCACCGGCGTCGATACCTACACCACGGCCGAGATCGCGCTCGTCGGCTACACCCTGCTCATCTTGATGTGGAACACCGTGGCCGGCCTGGACGCAGTGCCCGACGACGCGCGCGAGGCGGCCAAGGCGCTTGGGTACTCCCCGTTGGCTTCGCTCGTGCGCGTGGACTTACCGCTGTCCCTCCCGTTCATCTTCGCCGGCCTCCGCGTCGCGACGGCGACCGTGATCGGGTTGGTGACCGTCACCGCTCTGATCGGGCTCGGCGGCCTGGGCCAACAGATCATCTACGGCTTCAACATCGGGTACAACACGCCCATCATCGTCGGCCTCGTCCTCTCCATCGCGCTCGCCGCCGCGGCCGACCTCCTGCTCGTCGGAACCCAGAGGCTCATGGTCCCCTGGGCGCGCACCCGAAACACTGGGAGGGGCACCTGACATGTCCTTCCTCGCCCAGGTCTGGGATTGGCTGACCAGTTCGGCCAACTGGTCGGGGTCGCAGGGCATCCCGCTGCTCTTCTGGAACCAGCTCACGCTCTCGGTCGGCGTGGTCGCGACCGCGCTCGTCCTCGGCGGCGGATTGGGCGTCGTGCTCGGACACACCGGCCGGGGCGGGCTGGTCGCGGTCAACGCCGCCAATGCGTTCCGGGCGGTGCCGACGCTGGCGCTCCTCACACTCCTGGCCATCCAGCCGGCCATCTCGCTCAAGTGGGGCGGCTTCCTGGCCGCATGGCTGGCACTTACCGCGCTGGCCATTCCCCCGATCCTCACCAACACCTACGTCGGGATGCGCGAGGTCGACGCCGACGTGCGTGACGCGGCCAAGGCGATGGGTCTCAGGGGCTGGCAGGTGCTGGGACGAGTTGAGGCACCCCTTGCGCTGCCCTTTGTCATGGCGGGCATCAGGACGGCGGCGATCGAGGTCGTCGCCACGTCGACGCTCGCTGCCTACGTCAGCTACACCGACCTGGGCACGTACGTGATCGCGGGGCTGAACACTGGTAACTCGGTCGTGGCCTTCAGCGGGGCACTCCTCGTCGCTGTGCTGGCGTGGCTGGTGGCCGGCGTGCTCACGGTGGTCGGCCGCCTCCTGACACCAAAGCCGCTCCGGCAGCGGGCTGCGGCGCACGCCCGCGGACCGAGAGGGCCCATTCCGGGCACCGCCTCGGCGGGCCTGCGGAGCGTGCCGGCCGATACGTGACCTATCCGATGGAATAAATATCTATTTCGGACTCTTGAAATTCCCATTACCGTTTTGCCCCACCTCCTCACGGGCCCTTGACCCGACTACCGAAAGGCTCCCTCGTGCGCCTCACCCGTTCAGTTGCTGCCGGCGCCCTGGCGGCGTTGGCCTGCGCCACTGCTGTCGCCGCCACTGCTGTCGTCGCCGTCGCCGTCGCCGTCACCCTCCCCGCCGCCTCGGCCGGGGCTTCGAGCAAGCCGTCGATCACCATCGGCTCGACCAACTTCGAGGAGCAGGCCATCGTCTCGAACATCTGGGCCGATGTCCTGCAAAAGGCGGGGTATCAGGTGACGGTGAAGCCGGCCCTCGGTACGAGGGCAATCGTGGTGCCGGCACTCGAACACGCGCAGATCGACTTGGAGCCCGACTACGCCGCATCCCTCCTCGGCTTCCTCCATGGCGGGAATCCCCAGGCAGCGGGGGACAACATCTCGACGGCCATCCCCGCAGACAACAAGGCACTGAGCCAATACGGAGTGACCGTGTTGCCGGCGTCGAAGGCGCTCGACACCAATGTCTTTGCCGTGACGCAGGCAACGGCGAGGAAGTACCACCTGACCACGCTGTCGAGCCTGAAGCCGGTTGCCTCGAAGCTCACCCTCGGTGGCCCGCCGGAGTGCCCGACCTTCGCCGGTTGTGAGGCCGGCCTCACGAAGGTGTACGGGTTGCACTTCGCCGGGTTCAAGTCACTCGACGAGGCAGGTCCGCTGAGCGTCGCGGCGCTCAAGAACGGTGAGGTTCAGGTCGTCGAGCTCTTCTCGAGCGACGGGACCGTCGTATCGAACAACTTCGTGGCCCTCACCGACAACAAGCACCTCGAAGGCGCCGACTACATCGTGCCTGTGATCAGGAAATCGGTGGACACGTCCGGCGTGGCCAAGGTCCTCAACGACATCGACGCCAAGCTGACGACAACTGCGATCGCAAAGCTCAACCTCGACGTCACGTCGAAGCAGGAGCAGCCGGCGGCCGTCGCTCAGACCTGGGTCAATTCGGTCGGAGGGTGATCGGCGTCTGAGACCTGCGTCGCTCGTCGGTGCCGCAATCGCTTTGCGGCCGCCTTGCCGCCGGCACCACCTGCCCAACGGCTACGCGGCAGACACCCGCGGCCGCGGCGATTAGGCGTTCGCCGCCACTTCGTCGAGCCCCTGCGCCAGCGCGTTCCAGCTCAAGGTCGCGCACTTGATACGGACCGGGAACTTCACCACGCCCTGGAGCGCGGCCAGCTCGCCCAGCTTCTCGAGGTCGATCTCCTCGGGCTCACCCTCGACGACCTCGGCACCGTTGCCGTCGTGCTGGTGGTCGTGCCCGAGCCAGGCTTCGTGGACCGACATCATCCCCTTGAAGGTGCTGATGAGCTGGCGCACCTGGTCCACCGGCTTCCCCTTCACGGCGGCGGACATCAAGGACGCGGACGACTGGCTGATGGAGCAGCCCGACCCGCCGATCTTGAGGTCGGCCAGGGTGCCGTCCTCGACGACCATGGAGAGGACGACCTCGTCGCCACAGAGCGGGTTGAAGCCTTCGACCCGGTGGGCCGGCGGCGACTCGAGCTCGCCGCGGTTGCGAGGAGAGCGGTAGTGGTCGAGGATGATCTCGCGATAGAGCTCTTCGAGGTCGGCCATCAGCCGAACAATCTACCGGCCTCGAGCAATCCCTCGATCAGCACCTCAATGTCGTGCTCGTCACTGAAGAGGGACAACGAAGCCCGCGCCGTGGCCTGCACGCCCAGCTTGCGCATGAGGGGCTTGGCGCAGTGGTGGCCCGGCCGCACGCAGACGCCGAACTGGTCGAGCACCTGGGCCAGGTCGTGCGCGTGCACGTCGCGATACGCAAGGGACAGCACGCCGCCACGGTCGGGCCCGGCCGGCGGGCCGAAGATCCGCACGTCTGAGCCGAGCTTCTCGTCGAGACGGGCCAGGGCGTGGTTGGTGAGCGCCAGCTCGTGCGCCCGGATGCGGTCCATGCCGATGTCGTTCAGGTATTCGAGCGCCGCCGTCAGCCCCACCGCCTCGGCGATGGGCGGGGTGCCCGCCTCGAAGCGGGCGGGCGGGGGAGCGGGGCGGAAGGAGTCGAGCTTGACGTCGAGGATCATGCCGCCACCGCCGAGGAACGGCGCCATGGCCTCGAGGAGGTCGGCCCGGCCCCAGAGCACACCGATCCCGGTCGGGCCCATGGTCTTGTGCCCCGAGAAGGCGATGAAGTCGGCACCCAGTTCCTTCACGTCCACCGGCGCGTGGGGGACCAGTCTGCGCGCCGTCGGCGACGACCACGGCGCCGGCCGCGTGGGCGGCGTCGGCCACCACCCGCACCGGGTTGATGGTGCCGAGCACGTTGGACATGGCGGAGACGCCCACGACCTTGACGCCGTCGAGCAGGCCCTCGAGATTGTCGAGCACGAGGCGCCCGTCCCCGTCCACGGGGATGTAGCGCAGGTCGAGCCCGCCCAGCTCCTCGGAGAGGAGCATCCACGGGACGATGTTGGAGTGGTGCTCCATCTCGGTGAGCAGCACGGCGTCGCCGGCGCGCAGGTTGGCGCGGCCCCAGCTCTGCGCCACCAGGTTGAGCGACTCGGTGGTGTTCTTGGTGAAGACGACCTCGCGAGCGGGCTCCGGCGCGCCGAGGAAACGGCCCGTGATCACCCGGGCCCGTTCGTACAACGCGGTCGCTTCCTCGGCGGTGGCGTACACGCCGCGGTGCACGTTGGCGTGGGAGTGCTCGTAGTAACGCGTCATGGCGTTGATGACCGACCGGGGCTGGAGTGCCGATGAAGCAGAATCGAGATACACGATGGGCCGCTCGTTCACCGTGCGCGCCAGCAGCGGGAAGTCCTTGCGCAGCGCCTCGGTGTTGAGGGGCGCCGGCGTGCCGACGGTGCTGTCGTTCTTGGTCATCGCTCGTTCACCCTCATCGCCATGCCTCGTATCCTTTGGACTCGACTTGGAGTGAGAGCTCGGGTCCTCCGCTGGCGACGATGCGCCCGTCCACCAAGATGTGCACCGCGTCGGGGACGAGCTCGGTCAAGAGGCGCTCGTAGTGCGTGATGGCGAGCACGCCGAGCTCGGGACGAGCCTCACGCACGGCGCGCACGCCGCGCCCCACCACGCGCAGTGCGTCGATGTCGAGGCCCGAGTCGGTCTCGTCGAGCACCGCGACGAGCGGCTCGAGCAGCGCCATCTGGAGGATCTCGTTGCGCTTCTTCTCGCCGCCGCTGAAGCCCTCGTTCAGGTGGCGGCTGGCGAAGGAGGGGTCCATGCCGAGGCGCTCCATCCACTCGGTCATGAGCACGCGCACCTCGAGGACCGAGACCTCCTCATCCTCACCCTTGCGGGCGGCCATGGCCTGGCGCAGGAACTGGGTCACCGACACGCCCTCGATCGTCTCTGGATACTGGAAGGCCAAGAAGATCCCGGCCTTGGCGCGCACGTCGGTCGGCCAGCCGGTGACGTCCTCGCCGTTGAGGAGGATGCTCCCTGCTGTGACGGTGTAGGCGGGATGGCCCAGCAGGGCACCCGCCAGGGTGGACTTCCCGGCGCCGTTTGGGCCCATGAGCGCATGGATCTCGCCGGTCCCGACGCTCAGGTCGACGCCACGCAGGATGGCGCCGTCTTCGGAGGAGACGTGCAGGTCACGGATCTCGAGCAGGGGTGGCGTCGCTCCCATTCCTAAAAGCTTACCGTTTTAGTCGGGTTTTGAGGACAGGTCACCGCGCCTGGTTCGCCGCCCATCGTCCCGGCGGCCTCCATCGGTCCGCCCGACCCCATCCTCACCAACCCCGGTCCGCCCATTCGGCCAGGTGGGGGGACTCGTTGCCCACCGTGGTCGAGTCGCCGTGGCCGGGCAGGACCAAGGTGTCAGGGCTGAATTTGGCGAAGATGCGGCGGTCGATCGACTCAATGATGGTGGGGAAGTCGCCGCCCTCGAAGGAGGTGTTGCCCGGGCCACCGGGGAAGAGGGTGTCGCCGGTGAAGAGGAGGTTGGTGCCCTCGACGGCGAAGCAGATGGAGCCCGGGGTGTGGCCCGGGGTCGCCAGGGTCGTGATGCGCAGGTCGCCCACCGACAGCGTCTCGTCGTCGTCGAGGATCAGGTCGTAGCTCGGCAGCATGCCCGCGTCGGCGCTGGTCACAGCAACGGAGTAGCCGGCGTCGCGCACCGCGGGCACGGCCTGGATGTGGTCCCAGTGCCCGTGCGTCTCGACGACCGAGCGCACACCGAGCTGCTGGCAGATCTCGAGCAATGTTTCGTGCTCGTTGGCGGCGTCGATCAGCATCGCGTCGCCCGTCCGTCGGCAACGGAGGATGTAGACGTTGTTGTCCATCGGGCCCACCACGATCTGATGGACCTCCGCTGCCGCGTCGCTCCAGATCTGCTCCAGCTGTCCCATGACCCCAGCGTGACACACCCGCGGGCCTTCTGGTCGCAGAGGCGCCGGGTCTGGTAGACACCCACGTGGACGAAGCGATCGACCGCCGGCGGGGCTGGCGGGGGGACACGAACAGCAGGCAGTAGAGGAGCCGAGGCATGAATTTCGCCTTCAGTGACGAGCAGGAGGAGCTGCGCACCGCGGTGCGCCGGTTCCTCGCCGAGAAGTCGCCCGAGACCGAGGTGCGCCGCCTGATGGACACGACCGAGGGCTACGACCCGGCCGTGTGGAGCCAGATGGCCGACCAGCTGGGCCTGCAGTCCCTGACCATCCCCGAGGAGTTCGGCGGCTCGGGCTTCACCTACGTCGAGTTGCTCGTCGTGCTCGAGGAGATGGGCGCGGCGCTCCTGTGCGCGCCGTTCTTCTCCTCGGTTGCCCTGGCGGCCAACGCGCTGTTGACCTCGGGCGACGACGAGGCCAAGAAGGCCTACCTGCCCGGCATCGCGTCGGGCGAGACGATCGCCACCCTCGCCATCACCGAGGACAACGGCAAGTGGGACTTCAGCGGGATCGAGTGCAAGGCCGAGAAGAAGGGCGACGGCTGGGTGCTCGACGGGCCACAAGATGTTCGTGCTCGACGGCCATGTCGCCAACCTGATCGTGGTGGCCGCCCGCACGGCGGCGGGCGTCTCCCTCTTCGCCGTCCAGGGCGACGCACCGGGCCTGACCCGCACGCGCGCTGCCGACGATGGACCAGACGCGCAAGCAGGCGCGCCTCGAGTTCTCCGACACGCCCGCCGCGCTGATCGGCACCGACGGCGGCGCCGAGGCCGGCCTCGCCAAGACGCTCGACCTGGCCGCGGTGGCGCTGGCGGCCGAGCAGGTCGGTGGCGCGCAGCACGTGCTGGACGCGTCGGTGGAGTACGCCAAGACCCGGATCCAGTTCGGGCGGCCCATCGGCAGCTTCCAGGCCATCAAGCACAAGTGCGCCGACATGCTGCTCGAGGTGGAGTCGGCCAAGTCGGCCGCCTACTACGCGGCCTGGGCCGCGGCCGAGGACTCCGACGAGCTGCCCGTCGTCGCCTCGCTGGCCAAGTCCTACTGCTCGGAGGCCTACTTCCATGCCGCGGCGGAGAACATCCAGATCCACGGCGGCATCGGGTTCACCTGGGAGCATCCGGCGCACCTGTACTTCAAGCGGGCCAAGTCCTCCGAGCTGCTCCTCGGGCGACCCGTCCTATCACCGAGAGCTGCTGGCGCAGCGCATCGGGATCTGAGGATCCACGGGCCGCACCGCCCGAGGTCTTGCGACGTGAGGACCTGAGGTGCAGGGTCCATTCCGGCTGCGCCCCGGTCCTGCGGGCGACCTGGCGACGTATGCCAGCGCGACGAGCCCGGGCGCGCCGGTGCGCGGCCATCTGGTGCTGTGCCACGACCTGCCGCGGCCGCGAGGCTCGGCGGCCGACGTCGGGCTGACCTTTCCCGCGCTGGCCGACCGCCTCACCCGGGAGTCGGGCTGGCGGGTCGTCACGGCCACGCTGCGCGGTGCCGGCGAGTCCGAGGGCGACTTCTCGCCGATGGGCTGGCTCGAGGACCTGGCCTTCGTGGCCGACGAGGAGATCCCCGAATCGTCGCCCCGCCTCGTCGTCGGCTTCGGCTTCGGCGGGGTCTTGGCCCTGCACCTCGCCGCCAGCGACGAGCGGATCGCCGGCGTCGCCTGCCTGGGCACCCCGGCCGACCTGGCGTCGCTGGTACCGGACCCCGTCGACCTCTTGACCCACTGCCGGCGCACCGGCGTCATCACGACGGAAGGCTTCCCGGCCTCCGTGGAGGCGTGGGCCAAGGAGCTCTCGTTCTTGCACCCGGCCGAGGACGCGGCGTTGCTCAAGGGCCGCCCGCTGCTGTTGGCCCACGGGGCCCACGACCCCGACGTGCCCGTGGCGGAGGCCCGGGCGCTCGCCGACGCGGCGACCGGGCCCTCCGAGCTTCACGCTCGTGCTCGGCGCGGGCCACTGGCTCCGGGCCGACCCGCGGGCGATCGCCGTCCTGGTGGGCTGGCTGGAGCGGCGCCACTGACTCCTCGTCCACCGGGTCCGCGTGCCGAGCTGCACGCTGTCGCGGTGCAAAACGGGCACCGGGTTCACAACTCTCGAGGCTCGGTCTCAACCCCGGCCCCGCCGGGGCCGACACAGAGGTGATGTCGGAGGTCACCTTGCTCCACGGCGGGTTCGTGCCGCCGCCGGCGGTCGCGCTGGTCGAGCTGGTCGAGCTGCCGACCGCACGTGCCGAGTTCGCTGCGCTGCCCGACGTGTTCGCCGGCGACGGCGATCAGCCGGTCATGTCGCCGGTGGCGCGCTACTCAACGCTCGATCGATCGCGTCCCGCAGAGCCCTCGCCGCGTGACGGGCGTCGGGCGCAAGGGTCAGGTAGCGCACCACGACGAAATGGCGGACACCGGCAGCCGTCAGCGCGGGGATCTTCTCAGGGGTCACGCCGCCGGTCACGAACACGGGAACACTGGCACGTGCGGTGGCCAGACTGACGTAGTCGGTGCCCGTGCCGGGCCGTCCCGGCTTGGTCGGCGTCGGCTCCACCGGGCCCGCCGAGAGGTAGTTGACGTCCTCACCGAGCGCGCCGGCGAGGTCCTCGGGGGAATGGGTCGACAAGCCGACGATGGCGTCGGGGCCCAGGATGCGACGGGCCAACGAGACCGGCGCGTCGTCCTGACCGACGTGCACGCCGTCGGCGCCGGCCTCGAGGGCGAGATCGGGGCGGTCGTTGAGGACGAAGGGCACGCCGAGGGCACCGCACACGCCGGCGGCCACTTTCGCCCGCTCGAGGAGCGGTCGCGCGTCGAGTTCCTTGTCACGCAGCTGGACGACGTCCACCCCGCCCTCGATGCACGCCGCCACGAAGCCAGCGAGGTCGGGCCGGTCCGGCGTGCAGAGATAGAGGTGGCGTCCGCTCAGGTCGAAGCGCCCGCTCACGCGTCGGCGTGCGCCTTGGCCTTCAGCGCCCGCTTGGTGGCCCGCACTTTCTCGAGGCTCTTGGCGTCGGTGATGTCGGCCACCGAGAGATGGCTGCCTTCGTCCCCGTAGGGAGAGGTGGCCTCGCGCCAGCCCGTGGGGTGGACGCCGAGCTGCTTGCCGAGCAGCGCGGCGAAGATCCTGGCCTTCTGCTGGCCGAAGCCGGGCAGGGCGCGCAGGCGGCCCACCAGTTCGTCACCGCTGCGGACGCCCTTCCAGATCTTCTCGGCGTGGCCGCCGTAGTCCTCCGTGATGGCCCGGCAGACGTCCTGGACGCGCCCCGCCATGGAGCCGGGGAAGCGGTGCAGCGCCGGGCGCTCCTTGAACGCAGCGGCCAGCTCGTCGGGGTCCATGGCTGCGATAGAGGCGGCGTCGAGGGGGCCGCCGAGCCGGCGACCGAGCTCGGCGGGCGACGAGAAGGCCTTCTCAATGGAGACCTGCTGGTCCAGCACCATGCCGATTACGAGCGCCAGCGGGTTCTCCGAAATGACCTTGTCCGACTCGAGATCCTGGGCGAGATGTAGCGACGTCGTGGCCATGGGTCGACTCTACCGCCGGCGCATTTTTGTCCAGGCCCAGGTCGCGGGCAGACTCTCGCCATGCACATCCCGGCCAAGGTGGACTACGGCATCCGCGCCCTGCTGGCGCTGGCGGCCGCCGGGACGCCCCAGACCGCCGAATTCCTGGCGGGCGAGCAGGGCCTCCCGCCGCGCTTCTTGGGCGCCATCCTGGCCGATCTCCGTCGGGCCGGCGTGGTGGCGAGCCAGCGGGGCGCGGAGGGCGGCTACCGCTTGGCCCGCGACCCCGACGCCATCACGATTGCCGACGTCATCCGCGCCCTCGACGGCCCTCTCGCGGAGGTGCGCGGCTTCCGCCCCGAGGCGACCAACTACGACGGTGCAGCGGAGAACCTCCAGCAGGTCTGGGTCGCGGTGCGCGCCAGCTTGCGCGCGGTGCTCGAGAAGGTCACCTTGACCGACGTGATCACCGGCGAGCTGCCCACGCACGTGCGGAAGCTGGTGACGGATCCCGATGCCTGGGTCGCCCACTGATCCCGGGGGCGGACCGCAGGTCGCCGTGTCGGCGGAGCACTACCTGTGGTTCGTCGACCTCGCGCTGGCCGGGATGGCGTCCATCGTCGAGGAGCTCGGCGACGACATGGCGAACCGGCGCCCACTCTTCCGCGATGCCAACTCGCCCTTTGTCATCTTGACCCACTGCCTCGGCGTCATGGAGTTCTGGGCCGGCGCCACAGTGGCCGAGCGGGCGGTGCAGCGTGACCGAGCGGCGGAGTTCACGGCGCGCGGCGACGTGGCCGGATTGCTCCGCCGCACCGAGCAGGCGCGCCGGCGACTGCACGAGGACATGGTCGGCTTCGATACATGGGCCACACCGGCCAGCGTGGGGCGCGACGCCGAGGATCCGAGTCCCTACACCGAGGCCAAGGGCGCGGTGCTGCTCCACATTTTGGAGGAGGTGTTCCAGCATCTCGGCCAGATGGAGATCACGCGGGACGCCCTCGTGGCGGCGGACCGTCGATGAGCGCCGACGCGGCGCGCCACCTCCCGCTCGCGTGCGACCTCGACGCCGGGTCGCTGGTGGCCCGGTTGGATGAATGGCGCGAGCTGCTCGCGTCCGCCGTCGTTTCGGTGGACGCGGGACCGAGTTCGGTGCGGCTCACGATCGCCGACTCCGACGCGGCCCTCGTGGCGGCGGCGTCCCTCGGCCAGCGCGAGACGCAATGCTGCGCGTTCTTCGACGTGTCGATCGACCTCGGGCCCGAGCACCGCGCGCTGGTGCTCAGCGTGCCCGAGGGCGCAGAGGAGGTGTTGGCGACCTTCGTGGCCGCGCTCACCGAGTGACGCGCGGGAAGGCGGAGGCGGCCGGCGTCAGATCGTGAACGGGGCGACGCGCTCGGGGTCGATCCGCGCTTCGGCGATGGCGGCCGTCACGATGGCGGGATCGAGCCGTCGCTGGCTTGCCAGCTGCTGGAGCACCGCGATGACCAGATGGGCGGCGTCCACCTCGAAGTACGAGCGCAGCGCGTCCCTGGCGTCGGAGCGGCCGAATCCATCAGTGCCCAGCGACGAGTACGGCCGCTCGACGAAGCGCGACACCTGGTCGGGAACCGAACGCATGTAGTCGGTGATGGCGACGACGGGGTCCAATCCGCTGCCCAGTGCCGACGTGATGCGAGCGGTGCGCGGCGGCTCCTCGGGGTGGAGCCGGTTCCAGCGTTCGACCTCCAGCGCGTCGGTGCGCAGGTTGGTCCACGAGGTGACGGACCACGCGTCCGCGCTCACGTTGTACAGCTCGGCCAGGAGCTGTTGTGCCTCCACTGCGATCCTCCACATCGGCCCCGAGAAGCACAGTGAGGCCCGCAGATCACCCTTGCCAGGAGGCGCGGGGCGAAGCGGTAGATGCCGTCCATGATGCCGCGCCGGATGGCCGCACCCTCGTCCCCCTCGGGGAGCGCGGGCATGGGATAGGTCTCGTTGTAGAGCGTCAGGTACCAGAAGCGGTCCTTGGGGTCGGCACCAAGCATCTCGGTCACCGCCTCTTCCATGATCACGGCCACCTCGTAGGCGAACGACGCGTCGTAGACCATGGCGGCAGGGTTGGTGGAGGCGAGGAGCGGCGACTGCCCGTCGTCGTGCTGGAGGCCCTCGCCCATCAGTGTCGTGCGCCCGGCGGTGCACCCGGCCAGGATGCCCCGCCCTCGCATGTCGCCGAGCGCCCAGGCCAGGTCGCCGACGCGCTGAAAGCCGAACATCGAATAGAAGAGGTAGACGGGCAGCATCGGCTGCCCCCATGTCGCGTAGGCGGTCGCCAGGGCGATGAACGTGGACAGTGCCCCTGCCTCGGTGATGCCCTCTTGGAGGACCTGACCCGAGGAGCTCTCGGCGTAGTTCAGCGGCAGGTCGGCGTCGACCGGCACGTAGTTCTGACCATCCGGCGCGTAGATCTTGGCCTCGGCGATGAGCGGCTCGAGGCCGAAGGTCCGTGCTTCGTCCGAGACGATGGGCGCCACGAGCGGCCCGACGGTGGGGTCGCGCACCAGGTTGCGCAGCAAGCGGGCGAACACCATGGTCGTCGACACCGACTGCTTCCCCGACCCCGCAGCGAACTCCTCGAACACCTTGGCATCGGGGCGTAGCGCGGGCGCCGGCCGCACGACGCGGATGGGCAGGGGGCCGGCGAGCACGCGCCCACGCGCCCGTAGGTACTGCATGGCGTCGGAGCCCTCCGCCGGCCTGATGTAGGGCGGCCCCCCGGCCTCGAGCGCCGAGTCCGGGATGTCATCGGTCAGGTACAGGCGGTCGCGCAGCGTGCGCTGCTGTGCCTTGGTCATCTTCTTGATCTGGTGCGTCGCGTTCCGGGCCTCGATCTCGGGGCCGAGCGTCCATCCTTTGATCGTCTTCGCCAGGATGGCCGTCGGGGCACCGCGCTGCTCGGTGGCGAGTTTGTAGGCGGCGTAGAGCTTTCGATAGTCGTGCCCGCCCCGTGGGAGCGACACCAGCTCGTCGTCGCTCAGGTCCTCGACCATCTTGCGCAGGCGGGGATCGGGACCGAAGAAGTGTTCGCGGATGTAGGCGCCCGACTCGACGGCCAGCTTCTGGTACTCGCCGTCGAGCGTGGTGTTCATGCGGTCCAGCAGGACGCCGTCGACGTCTTTGGCCAAGAGGGAGTCCCAGCGCGAGCCCCAGATGACCTTGATCACGTTCCATCCGGCGCCGCGGAAGACCGCTTCGAGCTCTTGGATGATCTTGCCGTTGCCGCGGACCGGTCCGTCGAGCCGCTGCAGGTTGCAGTTGACCACGAAGATGAGGTTGTCGAGGTGCTCGCGCCCGGCGACGCCGAGTGCTCCGATGGACTCGGGCTCGTCCATCTCGCCGTCGCCGACGAAACACCAGACGCGGCTGCCACTGGTGTCGACGAGGTGGCGCAGGTTCAAGTAGCGGTTGACGTGGGCCTGGTAGATCGCCGCGATGGGTCCGAGCCCCATGGAGACCGTCGGGAACTCCCAGAAGTCCGGCAGGAGGCGGGGGTGCGGGTAGCTGGGCAGGCCACCACCGCCGACCTCGTGGCGGAAGTTGTCGAGGTCCTTCTCGGTCAGGCGACCTTCGACGTACGCGCGGGCGTAGATCCCCGGCGATGCGTGTCCTTGGAAGAAGACCTGGTCGCCGAAACCGCCGTCGGCCTTGCCGCGGAAGAAATGGTTGAAACCGACCTCGTAGAGCGCCGCGGAGCTGGCATAAGTGGAGAGGTGACCGCCGATCCCTTCGGAGCGCGAGTTGGCCCGGGTGACCATGGCCGCGGCGTTCCAGCGGATGTACGCGCGGATGCGCCGCTCCTGGTATTCGTCGCCGGGGAACCACGGCTCGGCGTCGGCGGGGATGGTGTTGACATAGGGGGACGAGACGGTGGCCGGGAAGTCGACCTGCTTCGTGCGCGCCCGCTCGAGAAGCTTCATGAGCAGGTAGCGCGCCCGCGACCTCCCTCGGGCGTCGACGATGGCGTCGAAGGAGTCGAGCCATTCCTCGGTCTCGCCGGGGTCGGTGTCTGGAACCTGGTGGCTGATCCCGTCGAACAGCATCGAGTCAACGGTACCGGCAGGGAGGGCTCCGCCATGACCACCGGTCGTGGGTGTTACACATTCGTCATGGCTGCCGAGCATTCCAGTGTCACCGTCTACACAGACGGCGCCTGTCGCGGGAACCCCGGTCCCGGCGGGTGGGCCTGGGCCGTGCCCGACGGGCCCTACGCGAGTGGCGCCGACCCCCACACCACGAACCAGCGCATGGAGATAAGGGCGGCGCTCGAGGCCTTGCGGGCCCTCCAGCCGGATGCACCGGGCCCGATCGTGGTGGTGAGCGACTCGACCTACGTGGTCAAGTGCTTCACCGACGAATGGTGGAAGGGCTGGCAACGGCGCGGCTGGAAGAACGCGGCCAACAAGCCCGTCGCCAACCGCGACCTGTGGGAGCCGCTCCTCGCGCTCGCGCTGGCCGACGACGCCGATGTCAGCTTCCGATGGGTCAAGGGACACTCGGGTGACCGCTGGAACGACCGGGTGGACGAGCTCGCCACCCAAGCGGCCGATTCCGGGATCGGCACGAGCGGCTGACGGCCTCTAACAGTGCCCGCGCCGGGCAGGAATCAGCGGCCCGGCCGGTAGGCTGCCGGAGCGTCACGCGCAGGGCGGCAGAGGACTCCATCGGGTGCGATCGAGAAGTTCGGGGGAGCCGACCGGGCCGGACGACCGTGAGCACAGAGGAAGAGGACACTCCATGAGCGCAGAGGACGAGTTCGACATCGTCGTGATCGGTGGCGGCCCCGGTGGCTACGCCACCGCGCTCTACGGTGCCGCAGCCGGGCTGTCCGTGGCGATCGTCGAGCGCGACAAGGTGGGCGGGACCTGCCTCCACCGGGGCTGCATCCCGGCCAAGGCATTCCTCGAGACGGCGTCGGTGCAACGCACCCTCGAGGGTTCCAAGGAATTCGGCTTCGACGTCCCAGGGTTCACCGTCGACTTTTCGAGGAGCCAGGACCGCAAGATCGCCGTCGTCGACAAGCTCTGGAAAGGCCTGGCTGGGCTTCTCAAGGGCCGCAAGGTCACCACGCTGATCGGCACCGGCACCCTGAAGCCAGGGCTCCAAGTCGAGGTCGTCGACGGCGAGGACGCCGGGCGCGTCATCAGCGGCCGCAACGTCGTGCTCGCCTCGGGCTCGATGCCCCATGTGCTGCCTGGCTTCGACGTCGACGGTCGCTGGATCATGACCTCGGACGAGTTCTTGGATCTGCGCAAGCTCCCCGCCTCGGTCGTCGTCATCGGCGGGGGCGTCGTCGGCTGCGAGTTTGCCTCGCTCCTCGCCGATCTCGGCTCGAAGGTCACGATCCTCGAAGCCATGGACGCGATCCTCCCGGGATGCGACGACGACGTGGTGCGTCTCGTGGTCCGAGCCTTCAAGAAGCGCGGCATCGACATCGTGACCGGGGTCAAGGTGGAGTCACACACTCCCGCGGCGGACGGCACCGTCACGACGCTCAAGGCGGGCGACCAGTCCTGGGACGTGGAGGCCATCGTGGTGTCGGTGGGCCGGCGCCCCCGGACCGAAGGGTTGGTGGCCGACGGGGTCGGCGTCCACATCAACGAGCGCGGCTTCGTCGTAGCCGACGAGTACCAGCGCACCGGCGTCGACGGCGTCTGGGCTGTCGGCGACATCGTGGCGGGTACACCACAACTCGCCCACGTCGGCTTCGCGGAAGCCATCGTCGCGGTCAAGGGCATGCTCGGCGAGCCCGTGGTGCCGGTCGACAACGGGAAGGTCCCTTGGGCCATCTACTGCCATCCCGAAGTGGCGTTCTGCGGCATGACCGAGGGGCAGGCGAAGGCTGCAGGGTACGACGTCGTGACGAAGAAGGACCCGTTCGGCGGGAACAGCCGGGCCCAGATCATCGGTGACACCGAGGGCCTGGTGAAGATCGTGGCCGAGAGGCGGCCCGACGGCACCGCCGGACAGGTCCTCGGCGTGCACATGTGCGGCCCGTGGGTGACCGAGCAGTTGAGCGGCGGCTATCTCGCCGTCAACTGGGAGGCCTTCCCTGAGGAGGTGGCACAGTTCATTCAGCCGCACCCGTCACTGTCCGAGACATTCGGCGAGACGATGCTGGCACTGACCGGAAGGGGACTGCACCTTGCCTGATGTGATGATGCCGCAACTCGGTGAAACGGTCACCGAGGGCACGATCACCCGCTGGATGAAGGCGGTCGGCGACACGATCGAGCGCGACGAGCCTCTCTTCGAGGTCTCGACCGACAAGGTCGACTCCGAGGTGCCATCCCCTGCCGCCGGCGTCCTCACCGAGATCTTGGTGCCCGAGGGCGAGACGGTCGAGGTCGGCGTCAAGCTCGCCGTGATCGGCGACGGCTCAGGCGCGTCGGGCGCGACCGAGGCTCCGTTCGCCGATGCGCCGTCCGCAGCCGCAGAGGCGCCGTCCGCACCCGCCGAGGCGCCGCCGGCATCGGCCGAGCCCGCGCCACAGCCGCCATCGCCCGCCCCAGCAGCCGCGCCACCCGCCGCAGCGACCCCGCCCCCGGCGGCTCCCGCGCCGTCTCCAGTTGCACCGTCGCCAGTTGCTCCGTCGAGGGACGGTGGAGGAGCCGAACCGATGCTCCTCTCCCCGATGGTGCGCAAGATCCTCTCCGAGAACGGCATCAGCGAGACCGAGGTCACCGGCACAGGTGCAGGCGGACGCATCACGCGCGAGGACGCGTTGCGAGCCGCGGATACGCGCCGCGCCGCCGCTCACGCCGCACCGGCACCAGCGCCCGCACCGGCACCAGCGCCCGCACCGGCACCAGCGCCCGCACCGGCACCGCCACCAACGCCCGCACCGCCACCGCCACCTGCCCCCACTCCGCCTGCCCCACCGCCAGCACCCGCTGCACCTGCGCCTGCGGCAACCTCACCGGCACGGATTGTTCCCGCGACACCGCCTGTGTCGATGGCGTCGTTCCGCGCCGCGGGGGACCAAGTCGTACCGTTCTCGAACATGCGCCGGCGCACCGCCGAGCACATGGTGCGCTCGAAGGCGACGTCGCCCCACGCGTTCATCGCCAACGAAGTCGATTTCGAGGCCGTCGAGCGCGTGCGCACGGCATGGGGTGATCGATTCAGGGCCGAGGAGGGCTTCACGCTCACCTACCTGCCGTTCGTGGCCCGCGCCGCCGTCGAAGCGTTGCGCGACTTCCCCCTCCTCAACGCGTCCGTTGTCGAGGAATCACTGCTGGTGCACGCCGAGGTCAACCTCGGCATAGCCATCGATCTGTCACACGAGGGCTTGATCGTCCCGGTCATCCATCGCGCCGAGGAGGTCACTCTCCGCGGCGTGGCGCGCCGTATCCGCGACCTGGCGGAGCGGGCTCGTGGCCGGCAGCTCAACGCAGACGACATCGCCGGTGGCACCTTCTCCATCACCAACGACGGCCCGTTCGGCACGTACTTCACGGTGCCGATCATCAACCAGCCGCAGGTGGCCATCCTGGCGACGGACGGAATCACACGCCGGCCAGTGGTGGTGACACAGCCCGACGGCTCGGAGTCGATCGCCATCCACTCGACCGGAATTCTCGGTGTGAGCTGGGACCACCGTGCCGTCGACGGCGCCTACGTCTCCCTCTTCCTGGCGCGGGTGGCCGAGCTCCTCGGCACGCGCGACTGGGCCTCGGAGCTCTGAGAGCCCGACCCGTGCTGCGGATCCGCTCGCTCGGGATCGTCCCCTATCACGAAGCTGACGTCCTGCAGCATGCGTTGGCGCGCGAGGCGGAGGACGACTACCTGCTCGTCCTGCAGCACCCGCACACCTACACGCTGGGCGCGCACGCGGACATGCGCCACGTTCTGGTGGAGCCCGCGAGTGTCGGTGCCGTGCTCGCCCGGGCCGACCGCGGCGGCGACGTCACGTATCACGGACCCGGGCAGCTGGTTGCCTATCCCGTCGTCTCGCTTCCTGACGAGCCGGCGGCCGGGCCGGCGCACGTGCACCGCTTGGAGCAGCTGGTGATCGACACGCTGGCCGACCTGGGGCTGCCGGGGGCTTCCACGGTGGCCGAGTATCCAGGTGTGTGGATCGACGCCAACGGGCCTTTGCCGCGCAAGGTTGCAGCTGTTGGGGTGCGGACCCTGCGTAGCGCGCAGGGCCGGCGGCGCACGGTGCACGGCGTGGCGCTGAACGTGACGACCGATCTCGCCATGTTCGGCCATATCGTGCCGTGCGGGATCGCTGACCGCGGTGTGACCTCGCTGCAGGCGGAGGGGATCGACTCGTCGATGGCGGAGGTCGCGGCCGCCTTCGTGGCGCGCGCCGCCGAGGTGTTCGGTCCGGGCGGCACGGAGCACTCCTCGGTGGTGACAGGACCGGCCCCACCGGCGACGTGGGCGGCCGGCGAGCGTCCCCTCTTGCGTCGCCTGCGCCAGGCCGGTGTCTCGCCGGAGGCGGGCCTCGACATCGGCCAGCGCAAACCACCCTGGATGCGTGTCCCTGTGCGCATCGGGGCCGGCTACCGGCAGCTGGGCGCCACCATCCATGACCTCGGTCTGGTGACGGTCTGCGAGGAGGCAGGCTGCCCGAACATCTACGAGTGCTGGGCCGACGGGACGGCGACGTTCATGATCAACGGCGAGCGGTGCACGCGGGCGTGCGGCTTCTGCCAGGTCGACACGCGCCACCCACTGCCGTTGTCGGCCGACGAGCCCCAGCGTGTCTCGGAGGCGGTGGCGCGTATGCGCCTCGGCCATGCTGTGGTCACCTGCGTCGCTCGCGACGACCTCCTTGACGGGGGAGCGGGAGCAATGGCCCGCACGATCGGGGCCATCCGGGTACGCACGCCGACGACGACCGTGGAGGTGCTCATCTCGGACTGCCGGGGCGACGCGGCGTCGCTGGATGAGATCTTCGACGCCCGGCCCGACGTGTTGAACCACAACATCGAGACCGTGGCCCGGCTCCAGCGGGCGGTGCGACCCTCGGCCGGCTACGCGCGCAGCCTCGGTGTGCTCGCCCGCGCCGGCGCAGCCGGCCTGGTCGCCAAGTCCGGCCTCATGGTTGGCCTGGGCGAGCACGAGGACGAAGTGGTGGCCACCATGGCCGACTTGCGAGGTGTGGGTGTGTCCATCGTCACCATCGGGCAGTACCTCCGCCCGAGCCGGGAGCACCTGCCCGTGGCGCGCTATTGGACGCCCGAGGAGTTCGATCGCCTCCGCGCGGCGGGTTTGGCACTCGGCCTCGCCCATGTCGAGGCTTCACCACTGACCCGCTCGAGTTATCACGCTCGGGAGGCGGCCTCAGCTGCCTCCGCTTCCTCGGTGGGGTCAGGCGCGTTGGGCGACCCCGTCGCTCTGTCGGTGACGCGGGTCTCGCTGGGCCGAGCCGGCTAAGTGCGAAGCACTCGGGCCGGGCGAACATCGATGCACTCTTGGTCCCGCCTGTCGCCGTAGCGATCGGACCGGATCGTGCTTCTCGTTGATGCAGCCAATGTGGTCGGATCTCGTCCGACGGGCTGGTGGCGGGACCGGGCAGGTGCCGCGCGGTCGTTCGTGGCCTCGGTGCGCGCGGCGGTTGCCTCAGGCCGGATCGCGCAACCGGTCATCGTTGTCCTGGAGGGCAAGGCGCGCGAGGGCGCGCAGGCTGAACTCGCAGACGGCGTCACAGTCCTGCACGCCGACGGCAGCGGTGACGACATGCTCGTTGACGTCGTTGCGAACACCACCGATCACATGGTCACACTGGTCACAGCCGACCGTGCGCTACGGCGGAGGGCTGAGGCGCTGGGAGCCGACGTCGTGGGTCCCGGGTGGCTGCTCGACCTCCTGGAGCAGTGAACTGAGAGTTCAGGGCGAGGAGACGATGGGTGAGGTGCGTGTACGCCATCGCCCGGCCCGCTCGCCGTTCTTCGCAAGCAAGGCCGTCGTGTCACCGCTGATGCACGAGACGCGATGGCGGGCAGTGCGTCGGCACGGTCACGCGCCGGCCACGGCCCACACGACCTTCGATGCAAACGAACCGAACGGCAGCACGATCACCTCCCGAGCCGCACCGCCGACCAGCGGGATGTAGAACGCGAACGTCTGGGATTCCCCCGGGGCCATCGTGTCATCGGAGCCGGTGCACGCCAGCCCGGACGAGCCTGCAAGCGGGACCACGATCGCCGTGACGCTGTCCGCAGTGGCCGCCTGCGCCTTGAGAGCGCCGCAGTTGTAGGGCAGCGTTCCTGTATTGCGGAGATGGAGCGTGAACGTCAGGTGGCTCGAGCCGTCGGGCATCACGTTGCCGATCGAGACCACGGCGGATTCGCCTTTGAAGACTCCGTAGGAGTGCTGGGCCGTCCGGACAGGACGCGCGACGCCGCTCGCTGTCGTCGTGGTGAGGCGTGGAGTGGATGTCGTCGTGGCCTGCTGTTGAGACGTCGTCGTTGTGACCTGGTTCGGAGTGGTTGTCGACGTGCCATGGTCCGGACTCGTGGAGCGTGTCGAAGGCGGGGCGGTCGTGGTGGTCGAAGGATGCCCGCTTGCTGACGGCGGCGTCGATGTGCCCGCTGAGCAGGCAGCCAACAGCACACCGGCGAGGCCGAACGCGGGGCACAGACCACGCCGCCATGGTTTCCGGCCTGGGAGCTCGCGGAAGAACGTCATTGTGCGCACGGGACCATGGTGAAGTCTTGCAAAACCCGCGGCCGGAGTTCGGGCACGCAGGCCCTGAGCGCGCGGGGTCGCACGGGCTGCATTGAGGGTGGCCTCCTCGCCCTGCGGCGCGGATCAGGTGGCTGGTGTGTCGATCGCAGTGGGATGCCGCGGCTGGTACAGGCCGACCTGGCCACCGCCGGGAAGGCGGATCCGGGTTATCGATCCCCAACGCGCCTCTTCAATCTCCGAGCACACGGCGCCTCTCTCCTCAAGCGACTGCATTTCGGCAGGGAGGTCGTCGCACATGAGGTAGAGCTCGGCTCCGGACGTTTCGGCGGGATGGACCGCGACCTCCCCGGGGGGAAGCGAAAAGATGAGCCATCCGTCACCCGCGTCGATCGAGTCGAGACCGAGCACGCTCGCCAGGAAGGAACGATCGGCTTCCGCGGCTTCGCTGAAGAGCACGAGGTGTGCGCCGAAGATCACAGCGCAATCCTGACCAAGCGGAGCGGGAGCTGCAAGGCTCTACAGCGGGGCCACGGGTTCGCCAGGCTCGCCGTTGGCACGCCCGGCGGCTCCCTGCCGCCGCCTATGGAGCACCAGCGGCGTCGCCACCGCCGCGGCGACGATGACCACGGCCAAGACGCCCCAGCCGATGTCGCTCGAGGTTGCACTCTTCTTGGCTGGCGCCGACGATGCAGCGGTCGGTGACGTGGACGAGGCGGTGGCACTCCTCGCACCCGATGCCGACACCAAGGAGGCGTGCTGGGCAAGCGCGACCTTCTCCGGCGTCGGCCGGGGTGATGGGTTGCGAGTTGCCCGCTGCGGCCGAGAAGAAAGAGAGCAACGCCACGTAGATGCCGGAGCGCATGGTGATGGCCTCGCCGACGCCGGACGCGTTGGTGGCGGCGAAGTACGTCACTAACCGAGCGCCCGGGATGGAAGGGAGTGGCCCATTGCTCACGATCTCCCCCGATCCGAGGGAGTGCTGCGCCGCCTGGAGGAACACCTGCGCGGCTGTCGCGGAAGAGAAGCGGACGACCAGGTCCTGCACCTGGTTCAAGGCGCGGTTGGCCTGCCACTGCCGCTGGTAGGTGCTGATGGTGGTTCCCAGCGTGGCGAGCGCTCCCGAGGCGGCCGAGGGGTTGGGGGCATCGGAAGCGAACGCCGAGGGATTGAGCGCGCCCTGCGAGCTCACGGAATACCCGGGTCCGAGGTTGGGGACGACGACGGTGCTGAGCGACGGCGACGCGGTGTCCGCCCCAGCAGCAGCCACCGGGACAACCCGGGCAACCCCGACCACGCCGACCACTGCGGCCGACGCACCGGCGATGGCCAGACCTTCGAGTGCCAGCGTACGGAGCACCGGCAACATCGTGGCCGTGACGTGGTGCCGGCCCCCGGCCGGCATCACGCGACGAAGTACTTGGCCTCTGGGTGAGAGCACACGATGGCGTCGGTGGTCTGCTCGGGGTGCAGCTGGAACCCCTCGCTCACCGTGACACCGATGCGGTCGCCCCCCAGAAGCTCAACGACCTTGGCGTTGTCCATGAGGTCCGGGCATGCCGGGTACCCCCAAGAGTAACGACCACCCCGGTACTGCTGGCGGAAGAGGCCGGTCAACGTCGGCCCGTCTTCGTCGGCGAACCCGAGCTCCTCGCGGATGCGCTTGTGCCAGTACTCGGCAGTGGCCTCGGCCATCTCGACGCTCAGCCCATGGAGGAAGAGGTATTCCTGGTAGTGGTTCTCGGCGAAGAGGCGTGCCGTCTCCTCTGACGCCCGGCTCCCGATGGTGCACAGCATGAAGCTGGCGAAGTCCTCTTCACCGGAGGCGGCGGGGCGGAAGAAATCCGCGATGCACAGCCAGGGCTCCTTGCGCTGCCGCGGGAAGGTGAAGCGCATCCACTCCGACGAGCGTGACTCGTCCTTCCACACGACCAGGTCGTTGCCCTCGGCGTTGGCGGCGAAGTGGCCGTAGGCCACCGACGGCACGAGGAGGTCGGCTTCGCGCGCTTTGGCGAGCTGCTCGCGCAGTGTCGCTCTCACCCGATCCTTGAACTCGGTGTCGTTCTCGCCGTTCTCGGGCCGGAAGCCCCACTGGTTACGGAACAGGGCGGTCAGGTTCAAGAATTCAGCGATCTCGTCGAGAGGGAGGCCGACCGCCACGCGCGTCCCGACGAAGGGCGGGGTGAAGAGCCGGTTGTCGGCCGCCACGTCCGAGCGCGCCGGCTGGCCCTCCACCGGCGTGGTGTCGGGATCGAGACGACTGCGCTTGGGCACCTTGCGCTCGGAGATCTCCCGGCCGAAGCCAGCGTCCTCTTCGCCGCTGCGCTTGAGCTCGATCAGGCGGTCCATGGTGTGCAAACCCTCGAAGGCGTCTTTGCCGTAGAACAGCCGGCCCTCGTAGATCTCACGCAAGTCGCGCTCGACGTAGGTGCGCGTCAACGCGGCTCCGCCCAGCAGGATCGGGACGCTCGACAGCGACCGCTCGTTCAACTCGAGGAGGTTTTCGCGCATGATCAGCGTCGACTTCACCAGCAGTCCGCTCATGCCGATGGCGTCTGCCTGGTGCTCTTCGACCGCAGCGACCATCTCGTTGATGCCGACCTTGATCCCGAGGTTGACTACCACGTAGCCGTTGTTGGTGAGGATGATGTCGACCAGGTTCTTCCCGATGTCGTGGACGTCACCCTTGACGGTGGCGAGCACGACGGTCCCCTTGCCGCCCTGGTCCGACTTCTCCATGTAGGGCTCGAGGAAGGCGACCGCGGACTTCATCGTCTCGGCCGACTGCAGCACGAACGGCAGCTGCATCTCACCGGAGGCGAAGCGCTCGCCCACCACCTTCATGCCCGCCAGCAAGATGTCGTTGACGATGTCGAGTGCCCCGAGCCCCGACTCGAGCGCCTCGGCGAGGTCGTCCTCCAACCCGTTGCGGTTGCCGTCAATGATGCGCTGGCTGAGCCGCTGGTCCACCGGCCAGTCGGCGTGATCGTCCGCGGCGCCCGTGCTCACCTTCACGCCCTCGAAGAGCGCCAGCAGCTCCTGGAGGGGGTCGTAGTCGTCGCGACGGCGGTCGTAGACCAGGTCGAGGCAGATCTCCTTGGCGCGTTCGTCAATGCGGGCCAGGGGCAGGATCTTCGACGCATGCACGATGGCCGAGTCGAGGCCGGCCTCCACGCACTCGTGCAGGAAGACCGAGTTCAACACCTGGCGGGCCGCCGGGTTCAACCCGAACGACACGTTGGAGAGGCCCAAGATCGTGGAGACTCCCGGGAGCTCGGCCTTGATGGCACGGATGCCCTCGATCGTCTCGATGCCGTCGCCCCGGCTCTCCTCCATCCCCGTCGACAGCGGCAGGGCCAACGCGTCGAACAGCAGGTCCTGGGGCTCGAGGCCGTAGCGCTCGACCGCGATGTTGCGAATGTTGCGCGCCGCCCGCAGTTTCCACTCGCGGGTGCGCGCTTGGCCCACCTCGTCGATGCAGGTGCACACGACGGCCGCGCCGAACTCGCGGGCGAGCCGCAGAAAGGTGTCGAGGCGCGTGCCGGGCTCGTCGCCCTCCTCGAGGTTGACGGAGTTGAGGATGGGGCGCCCGCCGATCCACTCCAACGCGGCTCGGACGACCGGACCCTCGGTGGAGTCCACCATGATCGGGACGGTCGACTGCGTGCACAGCCGGCTGGCCACCTCGGTCATGTCGGCGACACCGTCGGCGCCGGTGTAGTCGACGCAGACGTCAATGAGGTGCGAGCCTTCCTTCACCTGGTCCTGCGCCATGGCGACGCAGGTGTCCCAGTCACCTTCGAGCATGGCTTCACGGAAGGCCTTCGAGCCGTTGGCGTTGGTCCGCTCGCCGACGACCAGGAACGAGGTGTCCTGCTGGAAGGGCACCGAGGTGTAGATGGAGGCCGCCGCCGGCTCGTGCACCGGCTCGCGCGTCGCCGGGGTGGCGCCCGCGCAGCGATCGACCACGGCGGCCAGGTGGGCCGGCGTCGTCCCGCAGCACCCGCCGATGGCGGTGACCCCGAACTCGGTCACGAAGCGGTGCAGGTGCTCGGCGAGGCCGTCTGCGGTGAGGTCGTAGTGCATCTGGCCGTCGACCACCGACGGGAGGCCCGCATTGGGGATGCAGGCGATGGGCACGCGGCTGGCTCCCGAGAGGTGTCGCAACGCTTCACCCATCTCGACCGGGCCCGTCGCGCAGTTGAGGCCGACGACGTCGACCTGCATGGCGTCGAGGACGGTGAGCGCAGCGCCGATCTCAGTACCCGGGAGCATCCGGCCGGTCAGCTCAATGGTCACCTGCGTCTGCACTGGCACGTAGCGGTCGAGCGCCACCATGGCGCGGCGGGCGCCGTTGATGGCGGCCTTGACCGAGAGCAGATCGAACTGGGTCTCGATCAAGAGGAGATCGACCCCGCCCTCGAGCAGCCCCAGGGCCTGCTCCTCGTAGGCGTCGCGGAACGCCGCGTAGGAGATCTGCCCGAGCGTCGGGAACTTGGTGCCCGGACCCATGGAGCCAGCCACCCAGCGGGGCCGCTCCGGCGTGGCGAACTCGTCGCGCACGGCGCAGGCCAGCTCGGCCCCGGTGCGCGTCAGCTCGCGGGCGCGATCCGCCAGCCCGTACTCGGCCAGCACGACCGAGGTCGAACCGAACGTGTCGGTCTCGACGACGTCACAGCCGACCTCGTAGAAGGAGCGGTGCACCTGGGCGACGAGGTCCGGCTTGGTCTCGACCAGGATCTCGTTGCACCCCTCGTACTCGGGCCCGCCGAAGTCCTCGTCAGCGAGACCGAGCAACTGCAGGTTCGTGCCCATCGCGCCGTCGAAGATGACGACGCGCTCGCGCAGCGCCTGGAGGTACGGCGAGGTGGAGGGATCGAGCCGTCCGAGGAGTTCAGGGGAGGGTGGCACCTCCCCCAGGATACCGGCGCCCCTTGCGACCCCTTGAAAAGGACACAGGTAGCATCCGCGGCCGGTGGCACAGCCGAGGATCTACACCAAGAAAGGCGACGACGGGACGACCGGGCTCCTCTACGGCGGCCGGGTGCGCAAGGACTCCTGGCAGATGGAGCTGAACGGCGCCGTCGACGAAGCGCAGGCCGCACTCGGGCTCGCTCGTGCCGAGAGCGCGCCAGGCTCGGAGGTCAACCAGCATTTGACGTCACTCGCTCGCGACCTTTACGTGTTGATGGCGGAGGTGGCCACCGCCCCGGGCAACCGCAAGAAGCTCACGGCGGGCTCCAGCCTCGTGACGGCCGACATGGTGCTCGCCCTCGAGTCGGGCATCGACGACCTGTTGAGCCGCTTCGACATGCCCAGTGATTTCACCGTGCCGGGGGAGAACCGACTCTCGGCCGCGCTCGATCTGGCCCGCACGATCGTGCGCCGCGCCGAGCGTCTCGCGGTGGCCGAGCCCGTCGAAGGCTCGTACGTGCTGCCCTACCTCAACAGGCTCTCGGACCTGCTGTGGGCCATGGCGCGCTGGACCGAGGGTCCTGACCACATCCTCTCCAAAGGATGACGCAGGTGCACGCCGCCGACACGGAACGGCGCCGCGAGGCACTCCGTGCGGACGGGCATCGTTACCAGCGCGCCGCGGTGGATCCGTGCGGCCGCCGCGGGCCGGGGCCGGTCGAGCGACCTTGAACGCTGGTCGCGCCCGTCCGGTCGGCCGATCGCCACCGCGGCGAACAGCCGCCACTCGCTTGGGACCCCGAGGCACTCAGCCAGTGCGGTCTCGCCCCGGAACGCTCCCAGGATGCAGGCACCGAGTCCGGCATCGACCGCTCCGAGCAGGACCGTCATGACGCCGAAGGCTGCGTCCCCGGTCCAGTAGGGGACGGGCCACCTCTCGGAGCCCGCACCCAGGCCCGATGCCACCTTGTCCTGCTCGCCGTAGCGAGCGACGTAGAGATCGGCCGCCGAGTAGGACAGGAGCACCACCGGGGCCCGCCGGAGGCCATCCGAGCGGCGGGCAGTACGCCTCCAATCCTGATCTGTCGTCGCGTCGAAATAGAGCGACGTCTGTTCCGGCCCTTCCAGAACGACCCAGGCCGTACCCCCCGTATTCCCGGCTGTCGGCGAACGAAGCGCCGCGACGAGGATCCGGTCGACGACGTCCGGGTCGACGGGCTCCGGAGAGAAGCTCCTGACCATGGCGCGGCGATCGATTGCCTCGTGGAGCTCCATGAGGTCGAGTCTCGCGCCCCAGGTCGGGTGCTCAGCCTCGAACAGGTTGCTCCCTGTCGTCTGACCGGGAATGTTGACCCCGCTGGTAGTGTTTTACGGTTTGATGCATGCCGCAGGGGCGGCCTGCGGCGACACGGAGGTAGAGCGTGGCCACTCCCCGAGACCTTCTCAACGAGGCGAAGGCGTCCATCCGCGAGGTGGAGCAGGCGGACGCGCAGGAGCTACTCGAGGGTGGTGGGGTCACCTTCCTCGACGTGCGCGAACCGGACGAGTACGAGCAGGGAGCCATCCCCAACGCCGTCCACCTGCCGCGGGGCCACCTCGAGTTCCAGGTGGAGGGAAAGCTGCCCGAAAAAGCCGATCCCATCGTCGTGTACTGCGCCGGGGGCGTCCGTTCGGCCTTCGCCGCCAAGACGCTGGGCGAGCTGGGCTACACCGACGTGCAGTCGCTGGTTGGGGGGTTCAACCGGTGGAAGGACGACGGCCGCCCGTGGGCGGCTCCCGAGACTCTCACCCCGGCTCAGCGCAACCGCTACCAGCGCCATCTGCTGTTGCCCGAGGTAGGAGAGACCGGCCAGCTCAAGCTGCTCGGCTCGAAGGTGCTTCTGCTCGGGGCCGGCGGGCTCGGGTCCCCGGCCGCCCTCTACCTGGCCGCTGCCGGTGTGGGCACCCTGGGCATCATCGACATGGACGTCGTCGACGAGTCCAACCTGCAGCGCCAGATCCTCCACAACATCGACCGGGTGGGAGATCGCAAGGTCGACTCGGCCAAGAAGACGCTCACCGCGCTGAACCCCGACGTCAACGTCGTGACCTACGACGTCCGGCTGGGTGCCGACAACATTTTGGACATCATTGACGGGTACGACGTCATCGTCGATGGAACGGACAATTTCCCGACCCGGTACCTCGTCAACGACGCGTCGCTCCTGAAGCGGATTCCCGTGATCCACGGCTCGATCTTCCGTTTCGAGGGACAGGTCACCGTCTTCGATCCCTACAACGGTCCGTGCTACCGGTGCCTCATTCCCGAGCCACCGCCGGCAGAGCTGGCGCCGTCGTGCTCCGAGGCCGGCGTGCTCGGCGTGCTGCCCGGCATCATCGGTTCGATCCAGGCGGTCGAGACGATCAAGGTGCTGCTCGGACTGGGCGACCCGCTGATCGGCCGGCTGCTCTCCTACGACGCGCTCGAGGAGTCGTTCCGGACGTTCAAGGTGCGCCGCGATCCGGCCTGCCCGGCGTGCGGTCCCGACGCTGGCGAGATCGTCATCGCGGAGTACGATGAGCTCTGCATGCCCCACCGCCACTGAGCCGCCTATCAGGTTGCCGGTGTAGCAGATGAGCCCCGGGTAGCTCGCCGCTCCCACGCGCCTTACCCGGCGGGCCTAGGGCGCGAGGAACTAGACAGAGGGGATGACCCAGACCTCCGCATCGCAGTCGATCCGCGTCAACGGTGTCGACCTGGCGTGGTCGGAGCGGGGGACCAGTCCGCCGGGCACGCGCGACGCTGGTGCTCGTGCACGGCTACACGGGCTCCTCGCACGACTTCGCGCTGCAGGTCGACGCGCTGGCCGAGGACCGCCGCGTTGTCGTGCTGGACCAGCGTGGGCACGGGCAATCCACCAAGGTAGGGACGCTCGAGGGCTACGGCATCGAACAGCTGTCCCGCGACCTGGCCGCGTTCCTCGAGGCGGTGGGCGACGGCCCCGTCGACCTGCTCGGACATTCCATGGGGGGCCGGGTGGTCATGACGATGGCGGTGCAGCGTCCCCAGCTGGTGCGCTCGCTGATCTTGATGGACACCGAGCGCGTGGTCGTTCCAGCCCGACGACGAGAAGATCCGCACCATGGTCCACGACTACATCACCGCGTTCGACCCCTCCGGTGGCATGCCATCCGCCCTCAGCATGGGCGGGCCCGAGGACGATCTCATCGCAGAGGCCGTCCCGGCGTCGTGGCAACAGGAGAAGGACGCGATCTTCGCCGGGATGGACGCGTATGCCGTGAAGGGCCTTGGCATGGAGCTCTGGACGGAGATCCCCGACGGCGACGGCTCGCTGCGCGGCCGGTTGCGCTCCATCACGTGTCCGACCACCGTCGTTGTCGGTGAGCACGATCACCCGCTGGTCGGTCAGGCCCCAACGCTGGCGTCCGAGGTGGCGGACGGGCGCTTGATTGTCATCGACAGCGCGTACCACTCGCCGCAGCTGACGCATCCCGAAGAGTGGCGCAAAGCGGTAGAGACCCACCTCGCCGCAGCGGGCGCCTCCCGATGAGCGAGACAGCGGCACCACAGGCCAGCGACCGCATCGTGCTCGCGGGCTCCGAGGTCAGCATCCCACCGCTCGGCGTGGGCACCTGGGCGTGGGGCGACAAGGGCACCTGGGGGATGGGGGGCTACGACAACGCGCTGACCGAGTCGACGATCCGGGACGCGTGGGAGGCCAGCATCGAGGCCGGCGTCGTCCTCTTCGATACCGCCGAGGTCTACGGGCGCGGCGAGAGCGAGCGCATCATCGGGCGGCTCTTGGCGGCTGACCCGGCGACGCGCGCAACGCGTCGTGATCGCCACGAAGTTCATGCCGTCGCCGTGGAAGGTGAACGTCCACGCCGCACTCCTCTCTGCCGCCCGCCACTCCCGCGAGCGCCTTGGTGTCGACACCATCGACCTGTACCAGATCCACGGTCCTGTCTCGCTGCGCTCGCACGACGCGCTGGCCGACGCGTTGGCCGGCGCAGTCGCCGAGGGTGTGGTCAAGGCGGTCGGCGTGTCCAACTATTCGGCCAAGGAGACCCGTGGCATAGACGCCGCGCTAAGAAAGCGCGGCCTGCGGCTGGCCAGCAACCAGATCGAATTCTCGCTGCTGCGTGCGATGCCGCTGCGGGTCGGACTGCTGGCGTGCTGCCAGGAGCTCGGCGTCGTCCCGCTCGCCTACTCGCCGATTGGGCAAGGCCGCCTCACCGGGAAGTACACGGCGACCAACCCGCCCCCGGGCAAGCGGACCTTCTCGGCCCATCCGATGGAGCAGATCGACGCCATCGTGTCCGAGCTGCAGCGCATCGGTGAGGCTCGCGAGGGTCGCACGCCCAGCCAGGTCGCGCTGGCCTGGCTGATCTCCAAGGGCGCGGTGCCCATCCCGGGGGCCAAGAACCGCTCGCAAGCTGAGCAGAATGCAGGGGCACTGGGGTGGCAGATGAGCGATGAGGAGATCGCCCGCCTCGATGCCGCCTCTCTCTTCGGCAGGCGCGGGATCTCCCAGCGCGTCTGGCAACACGGCTGAGCCCGGCGATACCGTCATGAGGTGATCGCCGAACTGGCCACCGTTGGTCTCCCGCCGCTGCGGGGGTCGCAGTTCTCTTCCACCCAGTTCGACTTCGTTCCCGTTGCGATGATCGTCGTCGCGATCGCCCTCTACCTGTGGGGAGTCCGGCGTAACAACGCACTGCACCCTCGGCACCCCTGGTCGGCCGGGAAGACGGCGGCGTGGATCGGTGCCAACGCGACGACGGCCGTTGCCATCTTCAGCTTCGTCGGCGTGTATGACGGCGAGCTGTTCTGGGACCACATGGTCCAGCACTTGCTCCTCATCATGGTGGCTGCTCCGCTCTACGCCATCGCCTCGCCCCTGGAGCTCACCTGGCGCGCCACCACGGGGACCTCCCATCTGGTTGTCACCGAGGCCTTGCGCTCTCCGGTGGCCAAATTCTTCGGACACCCGGTCGTGGCGTTCTGTCTGTATGCGGTGTTGATCCCGCTGTCGCACCTGACGAGTTGGTACAACCTGACCCTCGAGCACGAGAGCATCCACAACGCCGAGCATCTCGCCTTCTTGGTCGTGGGCTATCTCTTCTGGCGCCAGATCTTCGGGAGCGACCCCAACCGCTATCGCCTCCATCCGGCGCTGCAGTTCTTCTACCTGTTCATGGCCATCCCCATCGACACCTTCACCGGCCTGTCGCTGGCGGGGGAGGCCCGCGAGATCTTCCCGGCCTACTTCGCCACCCACCGCGCCTGGGGCTTGTCGTACGTGACGGACCTCCACGTCGGCGGCGACATCATGTGGGTCGTCGGCGACACCTTGATGCTGTGGCCGATGATCCCTGTGGCGCTCCGCTGGATGCACATGGACGAGCGCAAGGCGGTGCGGGTCGACGCCGAGCTCGACGCGCAGCGATTGGCCGAGGAACAGGCGCTCGGACCCGTGCCCGATCAGCCGCCGAGGTCCATCAACTCCACGCGCACCCCGTCTGGGTCCGTGCAGTAGACGAACTCCAGCGCCGTTGCGCCCATCGCGATGGTGGTGCGGCTGGGCTCGACCACTGCACCGCCGAGGTCCACGATCCGCGCCGCCGTCGCCGCGACGTCGCGCACGCGAAACGACAGGTGGGTCAGACCCAGCTGATTGACGGCCCGCCGCTCACCCGAGCCGAAGGACGCAGGCTCGTGAAAGGCCAGGAGCTCTATAGCGGTCGCGCCGCGGCGAATGAACTGCGAGGTGACGGAAACGTCGGCGAGATCCATCAGGCGGGCGAACTCGGCGCCGATCTCGTGGGACTCCGCTTTCTCGAAGCCGAGGGCCTCGCAATAGAAGCGGAGTGATCTCTCGAGGTCGCTCACGCAAATCCCGAAATGCGAGAACGCGGGGCTGTCGGCGTCGTCCACGGCCCGTAGTCTGCCCGGTCGGACCGTGCCCGTACGGCTGGTGTTCGCCCGGCCACCCGGAATCTCCGTAGCCTGGGGGCGTGACACCAGAGAAGCAGGGCCACCAGGGCAGCCCCGAGCGCAGCACGGACTCGGGTATCGAGATCAAGCCCGTCTACCGTGCCGACGACCTCGCCGGATGGGATCCGTCCGACCAGCTGGGTCAGCCCGGCGCCTATCCCTTTACGCGTGGCGTCCACCCACAGATGTACCGCTCGAAGCTGTGGACCATGCGCCAGTACGCCGGCTTTGGTTCGGCCGAGGCGACCAACGAGCGCTTCAAGTTCCTGCTCGACGCCGGGCAGACGGGACTCTCGTGCGCCTTCGACCTGCCGACGCAGATGGGCTATGACTCCGATGCCCCCCGCGCCGAGGGTGAAGTGGGAAAGGTCGGCGTGGCCATCGACTCGTTGGCTGACATGCGCCTCCTGATGGCCGGCCTTCCCATGGACAAGGTCACGACGTCGATGACCATCAACGCCACCGGCGCCATCTTGCTGCTGCTCTACCAGCTGGTCGCCGAGGAGCAGGGCGTTCCGGGCGAGAAGATCCGGGGCACGATCCAGAACGACATCTTGAAGGAGTACATCGCCCGGGGGACCTACATCTATCCGCCTCGGCCGTCAATGCGCCTCATCGTCGACACGTTCGCCTACTGCTCGGCGAACCTGCCCAACTGGAACACGATCTCGATCTCGGGATACCACATCCGCGAGGCCGGTTCGACGGCCGTACAAGAGATTGCCTTCACCTTGGCGAACGGCATCGCCTACGTGGAAGCGGCCATTGCCGCCGGCATGGACGTCGACGTGTTCGCGCCTCGCCTGTCCTTCTTCTGGAACGCGCACAACAACCTGTTCGAAGAGATTGCCAAGTACCGCGCGGCACGGCGCATGTGGGCCCACATCATGTCCGAGCGCTTCGGCGCCAAGGACGAGCGATCGAAGATGCTGCGTTTCCACACCCAGACCGGCGGCTCGACGCTGACCGCCCAGCAGCCTGAGAACAACATTGTGCGCGTCACGGTCCAGAGCCTCGCCGCCGCGCTCGGCGGCACCCAGAGCCTGCACACCAACGGCTTCGACGAGGCCCTCGGGCTCCCAACCACCCGCGCCGCAAAGATCGCGCTGCGCACTCAGCAGATCGTCGGGTTCGAGTCCGGTATCGCCGACACCGTCGACCCGCTCGCCGGCTCGTACTTTGTCGAGTCGCTGACCGATGAGGTGGAGGCGGCGGCCACCGCCTACCTCGATCGCATCGATGAGCTGGGGGGTGCCGTCGCCGCCATTGAGGCCAGGTTCATGCAGGACGAGATCGAGTCGGCCGCCTACAGCTTCGCCAAGGCCGTCGACGACGGAGAGAAGATCGTCGTCGGGGTCAACCGTTTCACTGACGCCGAGGCGGAGCCGAATGAGGTGTTCCCCATCGACATCAAACTCCAACAGATCCAGATTGACCGCACCCGATCCGTGCGAGCCGAACGCGACCAGGCCGCCGTGGACCGCGCGCTGGGTGACGTTGCCGCGACCGCCAAAGGGGATGGCAACCTGCTGGTGCCGATGAAGGTGGCACTGCAGGCGATGGCCACGCTCGGCGAGGTGTCAGACGTGCTGCGGGGTGAATTCGGCGTCTATCAGCCCGGCGGTTGACCGCTGTGGGGCAAGAGACCTTCTGGCCCCTCTTCGGCCTGTCCGTCCGCACGCCGCGTCTGGAGGTACGTCTGCCTCGCGAGGACGAGTTCGGCTCCCTCATCGAGATCGTCGACGCGGGAATCCACGAGCGCGGAACCATGCCTTTCTTCCAGCCTTGGACCGACCTCGAGCCCAGCGCGCGCGCCAGGCAAGCCGCCCAGTTCTGGTGGAGACAGCGGGCGAGCTGGAGTCCCGACGACTGGGCCTTCACCGGTGCGGTGTTCATTGAGGGTCGCCCGGCGGGCGTCCAGGAGTTGAGCGCCACACACTTCGACGCCGTGCGTGCCGTCGAGACGGGGTCGTGGCTCGGCCAGGCCCACCAGGGCATGGGGTACGGGCGCGAGATCCGCGAGGCAGTCTTGCACCTGGCCTTTGCCGGCCTGGGCGCAGAAGAGGCCCTCAGCGGCGCTTTCGAGGACAACGAATCGTCCCTCGCCACCTCGCGTGCGGTGGGCTACGAAGAGAACGGCGAGGCACGCGGCCCCCGCCGGGAGGGCTCCGGCCGTACGATCCGCTTTCGCATGAGCCGTCAGCGTTGGGAACGCCGCCGCCGCAGTGACATTGAGATCAACGGGCTCGAAGACTGCCTCGACATGTTCAGGGGTCCGGCTCCGGCACCGAGCGGGTGACCACGGCCGGCCAGGGCCGAGACGCCGTCCTGGAGCCGTCCACCGAGACGCCGGTGGTGCCGACGCCCGAAGACGCTTCAGCCGAACCGGCCGCGACGTCCGAGTCCCTGTCGCCTGGCGTATCGGTGCGTCGTGGTGTCATCGGGCCGCGCCTGAGCGCCATCGCCCTCGGCATCGTGGTCGCGGCTGGCGCTCTCTACGGGTTGCTGCTGCACGTCTGGCTACTCGTGCACCTCCCGATCTGGGGTGACGAGGCGATCGTCGGGGTGATGGCCCAGTCGATCGACAACGGTCACTTCTCGGCCTTCTATTGGGGCCAGCACTACGGGGGGCTCGAGCCGTACGTGGTCGCGGCGGCCCTTAAGATCGGCGGCGGCGGCGAGCCGGCGCTCAACGCGACGCCTGCGGTGCTGGCTGCGCTCGCCGCCGTTCTCGTGGCATGCATTGGCCTGGCGGCGGGCAGGGACAGGCTGACGGCCGCCGCCGCGGGCACCGCCGTGTGGGTGTGGCCGTACGTGGTCGTGTGGCAGTCCGTGCGGGAAGGGGGATTCCGCGAGGCCACGCTCTGTTGCGGGCTCGCCGCCATCCTCTGCTGCGTCCGCGCCAGCAGGGAGCGGGCCGGTCCGTGGACGTTCCTGCTCCTCGGCGTCGCCATCGGCCTCGGCTGGTGGGCGTCCCCCGAAATCGTGTACTTCGTGCCCCCGTGCCTGGTCCTGCTGTGGGGGTGGGTGCGATCCCCCTCGTGGCGCCGGTCGTCACTCACCCTCATCGTGTTCGGCGCGATCGTCGGTTCGGTGCCTTGGTGGTACGCCAATGCGCACACGGGCTTCGCGTCCTTGCAGCGCAGTGCCCTTCCGGCGAACGGGGGCATCACCTATGGCACCAAGCTGTCCGTCTTCTTCCACGACATGCTCCCCCTGCAGCTCGGGCTCCGGACGCTCGTGGGCGGGAACTGGGTCGGCGGGACGTCACTCGGCATCACGCTCTACATCGTCGCGTTGGTGCTCATTGCGGCCGCGCTGGTTCGCTCCGTCGTGCTGTTCGTGCGGGACTCGAGCCAGCGGGTGTCGCTGGCGCTGGCACTCGCGGTGGTGTGTTACCCCTTCCTGTACGCGGCGGCCCCGGGCACCGGGTATTGGTATGACGGGCGTTACGGCATCTACTTCCCGGCGCTCGTTGTCATGTTCTTCGCTTCGACGCCGCTGCAGCCGCTCTGGCCGTTCCACCGCCGGGAGCGGGAGAGCCCAGGTGGCCCGACTGAACGGACCCTGCTCCGCCGAAGCCATATCGTCGCCGCGGCCGGACTCGCATGCCGCGGTCGGCCTGACTGTGGTCGGGGCCCGCGACGAAGGCGTGCCGGCATCGGCGTCCTTCTTCTCCAGCTGGCACAACGGCGATGCCCCCATGGAGCGAGTGCTGAGCGCGATGCGAGCCCATCACATCGCGGATGCGTACGGCGACTACTGGACGGCCTCCGACCTCGACTTCTTGAGCGGCGGTCGTCCGGTCGTGAGCCCCTCGCCGCTGCTCGATGTGACGCGCTCGGCCTCCCTCGCCGCCACGGTGGCCCACTCGAAGGACCCGGCCTGGCTCTTCTTCGCGCCGGCGCAGACGGCAGCCGCCGCGGCGGTGTTCGACAATCCGCAACCTGGACCGGGTCCCTACACGGAACAGACGTTCGAGGCTCGCTTGACGCAACTCGGCATCTCGTATTCGGTCGTACCTCTCGGTGTGCTCGACGCCGTCGTGCCGGTGCGCCGGGTGATCACGCCGTAGCATCGGGGCGCCGACCCCCTGCAGCCGGCACACACCACAGCGCTACGCGGTGACGATCGCCTCGAAGTGCTCGACGACCGGGAACGGGTCGTAGAAGTGGTGCAACAGGACACGCCAATCCTGGTAGGCGGCGGAGCCGCGGAAGCCGTCGGTGTGGTCTTCGAGTCGCTGCCACTCGACCAGGAGCAGAAAGCAGCTCGGACGTTCGAGACAGCGCTCGACGCGCAACGACATGAAGCCCGGGCTCGAAGCGATGATCCGCTTGGCCGAGTCCATGGCGGCGATGAACTCGTCCTCGCGGCCGGGGACGACCTCGAGGACGGCGTGCTCGGTGATCATCAACCAGCGAGGAGGCGAGTCCGCAGGGCCGGATCGGTGGCGGCATCGATGGCGGTCCAGGCCAGGGCGATCGCACCGTCACGGACGGCCGCGTCTGCTGAGGGCGTGATGCACGCGGCCGCGAACTCCCGCTGGTGGTTCACGGCGCCGTGCGTCTCGATCCTGATGAGTGGATGGATGGTGGGCACGGCGAGCGACACGTTGGCCATGTCGGTGGAGAGCGTCGGCGCCGGAGCACCGGCGTCGTCGGCCTCGAAGTGCCGGCCAAGCGCTTCTGCGTTCACCCGGTAGGCACGCGAGCAGTTCGGGGTCGACCTCCATGTGCGAGTACACCGGCGAGAGCTCTTCGTAGTCCAGCGAGCAGCCGGTGGCGAGCGCGCCGGCCTCGAAGCAGGCATCCACACGGGGCCGCAGCGCTGCCAGCCCTTCCGCCGTGCGCGAGCGCACCATGTAGCGCGCGCTGATGGCGCCGGGAATCACATTGGCGGCCCCGCTGCTCTCTCGCACGACCCCGTGCACCTGGTCGCCCGGCGGCAGTTGTTGACGCAGGAGTCCGATCGCAACCTGGGAGACGGTGAGCGCATCCTGGGCGTTGACGCCTTCCCACGGAGCGGCCGACGCATGCGCCTCCCGGCCGGTGAAGTGGACGTCGTAGTGGGCCACCGCCAAGCACGTCGCGGTCAGGCGCTCCGACGGCCACGGATGGACCATCATGGCGGCGTGGACCCCGGCGAAGGCGCCGCGCTGGAGCATCAGCACTTTGCCTCCTCCGCCCTCTTCGGCGGGCGTCCCGAGTATCCGCACGCTCAGACCCAGGTCGTCGGCGACCGAGGCCAGCGCGAGTCCGGCGCCTACGGCAGTCGCCGCGATGATGTTATGTCCGCAAGCGTGGCCCACTGCGGGCAGTGCGTCGTATTCCGCGCAGACCGCCACCACGAGCTCCCCAGTCCCGGTGCGCGACTCGAGCGCCGTGGGCAGCTCGTAGACCCCCTCGTCGACTTCGAGTCCGCCCGCGCGCAGGGCACCGGCCACCGCCCGGGCCGATGCCGTCTCCCCGAAGCACAGCTCGGGCGTCGCGTGGACGCTGTGACTCAGCGAGACGAGCTCGTCGAGGTGGCGGTCGACGACAGCGGCTGCCGCGTCCTTCGCTGACGAGACGTCGGCCGGAGCTGTCACCTATTCGATGACCGCCACGACGTCACCGGCTCCGACGGCATCGCCGGCGGCGACCCGCACTTCCTTCACGACACCGTCCTTCTCCGCGGCGACCGCATTCTCCATCTTCATCGCCTCCAGCAGGCAGATGGTCTGGCCTACTTCGACAACGTCGCCGACCGCGACAAGGACCTTGACGATGGTCCCTTGCATCGGGACCGTCACCTGGCCTGATCCTGTGCCTGCCACCGCGGCAGCAGCGGCGCGCTTGGGTCGTCCGGCCTGTCGACCGGGGGCTGCCGCCGTCCCCAGGTCCGGCACCCAGAGGCGCACCGAGTAGCGCCTGCCGTCGACCTCGGCGGTGACATCTCGCTCCACCGTGGGCACGTCGTCCTCGGTGCTCGCGGGGGTCGGAGCCGCTGCGCTGTCCGACACCAGGCCGCTCAGGTCGAGTCGCTCTTCGACCCACTTGGTCGAGTGGGTGGCGGACGCGAAATCGGGATGGCTCAGGATCGCCACGTGGGCGGGCAAGGTGGTCGCCACGCCGGTGATCCGGGTCTCGCCGATGGCCCGGAGCATCCGGCGTCGGGCCGCTTCGCGATTAGGAGCCCAGACGATCAGCTTCGCAATGAGGTTGTCGTAGTACTGGGAGACGGTGTCGCCGGTTTCGTATCCGGCGTCGAGGCGGACGCCGGGGCCGGAGGGCTGGTGGAAGGCGGTCAGTGTGCCGGGCGACGGCGAGAACCGGCCGCCGCTCGGGTCTTCGGCGTTGATGCGGACCTCGATGGCGTGGCCGTCGCGGCGCACGCCGTCCTGGGTGAAGTCGAGTGGCTCGCCGGACGCGATGCGGATCTGCCAGGCAACCAGATCGAGCCCGGTGACGAGCTCGGTGACCGGGTGTTCCACCTGCAGGCGGGTGTTCATCTCCAAGAAGTAGAACTCGCCGTCCTGATAGAGGAATTCGACGGTCCCTGCGTTGTAGTAGCCGCATGCCTTCGACACCTTGACGGCGGCCTCGCCCATGGCGCGGCGGACCTCGTCGGGGAAGTCGGGAGCCGGGCTCTCCTCCACCAGCTTCTGGTGGCGGCGCTGCGCCGAGCAGTCGCGCTCACCGAGCCACAGCGTCGTGCCGTGCTGGTCGGCCAACACCTGCATCTCGACATGCCGGGGCCAGCCCAGGTAGCGCTCGAGGTAGATCTCAGGCCGGCCGAAGTAGGACTGCGCCTCTCGCGCCGCCGACTCCATGGCCTCGGCCGCCTCCGCCGCACCGGCGACCACTTTCATGCCGCGACCGCCACCGCCGTAGGCGGCCTTGATGGCGACCGGCCAGCCGTTCTCCTCCCCGAATGCGACCACCTCGTCTGGTGAGGTCAGCGGCTCCGAACGTCCGGGCACGCCCGCGACCCCTGCCTTCTCTGCGGCAAGGCGCGAGCTGATCTTGTCGCCCATCACCTCGATCGCCTCGGGCGGCGGCCCGATGAAGGTCACGCCTCGCTCTGTGATGGCGCGTGCGAAGTCGGTGTTCTCTGAGAAAAAGCCGTAACCGGGGTGCACGGCGTCGGCCCCGCTCTGCTCGATCGCGCGCAGGATCGCCTCGGTGTTCAAATAGCTTTCAGCCGCCGTGTCGCCGCCGAGCGCGTATGCCTCGTCGGCCATGCGGACGTGCAGTGCCTCCCGGTCGAGGTTGGAGTAGACCGCCACAGTCCCGATGCCCATCTCCCGGCAGGTCCGGATCACGCGGACGGCGATCTCGCCGCGGTTCGCTATGAGGATCTTCTCGAGCACGCTGGGTCTTTTCTCCTGGGGCGGGCCTTCACAATTGCATCTCTGATGAAGCGGGGCCAAGTCAACACCGACGAGGGGTTTTCGGCCGTTTGAGCGTAGCTGGAGGGCGTGATCAGGCGCGACAAAGGAGGGCTTTGCCTTCTTGGGGGTGATTGTCAGCGAGTGCGGATGCGTCGCCGGGGGATTCGATGGGTTCAGTTCTCGCTCCAGGGTTCCCTGGTCCGGGTTGCGGGCAGGCCAGAACGGCCGCCGTTCATCTCTTCGCCGCGCCCTTCGGGCGGCATGGAGCGTTCCGGCCACAGCTGGTGGGCTCAATCACGGTGTCGATCCGCCTTGGCGGGGATCATGCAAATGTCGGAGACCGCACGCAGCTGTGTCCGTCCTGGTTCACCCCGCCTGGGCCAGACAGCGGATCTCGCCGTCGCGCATCCCGTAGTAGACGAGGTGAAGGAGTTTGCGGGCCGCGGCCACCCGGGCCACGTTGGTGCCCCGTCGTTCTTTGACACGGGAGTAGAGCTCGGCCGCCGTCGTGTCACGTCCGCGTGAGATGGCCTCGATGGCCGCCCAGCGCACCAGACGCGATCCCTGCTTGGTGATCCCGCTGCGCGTCACCTTGGTGTCGGATTCGCGGTGGCGCGGGGTCAACCCCGCCCAGCAGCACAGTTTGTCCGGACTCGAGAAGCGGTCGATGCGGCCGATCTCGGCGATGAAGACCGCACCGAGGACGGGGCCGACCCCCTTGATGGTCTGAACGGCCCGGTAGCCGAGGTCGTCGTCGAGCCAGCCGCCGATCTCCTTGCCGACGCTCGCGATCTCGGCGTCGTAGGTGTCGATCAGCCGGCACAGCGAGTCGAGCCGGGTCCGATAGCTCGGTGCCACGTCGAGCTCTTCGAGGAACCGCCGGCCCTTTGGTCCCCACAGTTCGTAGCGGCCGGCGATGTAGCCCTCCTTGCCCAGGACCCCTTGGATCTGGGACTTGAGCCCAGAACGGAGCATGACCAGCTTCGCCCGGTAGCGGACCAGCTCACGAAGCTCTCTGACCGGGGGCGGAGCGATCCAGGCTTCGGGGACGACGTCGAGGCGGAGCATATCGAGCAGCGCGTTGGCGTCGCCTACGTCGTTCTTCACTCGGCGGTTGTTCCAGTTCAACCCCAGAGGATGAGCCAGATGCACCTTCGCTCCCACCTCGGCGAGAACGTCGGCGGCCCAGTACCAGCCACATGTTGGCTCGAGGACGACCTCGGGGTCTTCTCCGGCGGCCGCCACCGCGTTCGCCAGGTTGATCGCGTCATTGTCGATGCGGATCGTCTCGAGCCGTTGACCTTGTTCATCGGCCCGAACGATCAGCGAACGACGCTTGTGCAGATCAATTGCCACATACTGTCCCACGGGGTCTCCCTTCACTGAGGTGGTTGTCGAAGACCCCGAGTGTTACGACGCTCGGATCCTCACGTGAAGCGGAGGCCCCGCTTCTTCATCGCATCACGCGCCGTATGGTGTTCGCCATGTGGGGCGGAGAGTGGGACATCCACTGGCTCGACGAGGTCGACTCCACCAACACGTATGTGCGGGACCGGGCGCGCCAGGGTGCCGCAGAGGGCCTCGTCGCAGTGGCGGAGCACCAGTCGGCCGGGCGTGGGCGGCTCGACCGCCGCTGGGAGTCGCCACCGGGCGCGAACCTGCTGGCCTCGGTCCTGCTTCGCCCAGCGTGCGGGGAGACCGAGGTACACCTGTGTACGGGGGCTGTGGCGCTGGCGGGAGCGGACGCGTGCTCCGCGGCGGCCGGCGTGGAGCCGGTGTTGAAGTGGCCGAACGACCTCTTGGCCGGGCCGGCCGGGGCGAAGCTCGCCGGGGTCCTGGCCGAAGTCGAGTTCTCGGACGGTGTGCTGACCGCCGTCGTGGTGGGCATCGGGATCAACGTGGCGTGGCCGGGACCCGAGGGGGCGGGGGGCACCTGCCTCGACGATCTGCGGGCGACCGCCGACCCCGTGGACCGGCACCAGCTCCTCGAGCGGATGCTGGTCAGTCTCGCCGTCCGGCGGCCGCTGCTCGACGACGCGGGTGGGCGGCGTCAACTGGCCGACGAGGTGCGCCGGCGCTGCGCGACCCTCGGGCGGACGGTCCGGGTCGTCCTGGCCGGAGAGGAGTTCGTCGGGCGGGCAGTCGGCATTGACGACGCCGGGCACCTTGTGGTCGAGACGCCAGCGGGAACGCGCATTGTCAGCGCAGGTGACGTGGTGCACGTACGAGCCACGTCAGTGGCGGAGCCTGACGTGACGCCGCCAACCCCTGTGTAGCTCCCAAGGAGGGGGGTACAGCTCGGGCTAGCATGGCTTGCACTATGCGCCTTCTCGTCACGGGGGGTGCCGGTTTCATCGGGTCGAACTTCGCCCGCTATTGGGTCGAGCAGCACCCCGAGGACCATGTCGTCGTCTACGACGTCCTCACCTACGCCGGCAACCGACCCAACCTGTCCGACATTGAGGACCGGATCGTCTTCGTCCAAGGGGACATCTGCGACCCCGACGCGGCGGAGAAGGCGCTCCGTGGCGAGGAGATCGACACGATCGTCCACTTCGCGGCAGAGTCGCACAACTCCTTGGCCATCCTCAACCCTGGCCTGTTCTTTCGGACCAACGTGCTCGGGACCCAGACCATGCTTGAGGCCGCCCGGCAGGCGGACGTGCGCCGGTTCCACCACGTCTCGACCTGCGAGGTCTACGGGGATCTTCCGCTCGAGACCGATGTCGTCTTCACCGAGGAGTCGCCCTACCGGCCGCGCACGCCCTACAACGCCTCGAAGGCGGGGGCGGATCATGCGGTGCGCGCGTATGCCGAGACCTATGGCCTGCCGATCACCATCACCAACTGCGCCAACAACTACGGCCCCTATCAGTTCCCGGAGAAGCTGATTCCGCACTTCTGCGCGCTGGCCCTCGACGACCAGCCGCTCACGCTCTACGCAAGCACGGAGAACCGCCGCGAATGGCTGCACGTCCGCGATCACTGCACGGCGATCGACGCAGTGCTGCGGCACGGCACGCTGGGTGAGACGTACCACGTCGGCAGTGGCGTGGAGGCTTCCATCATGGAGGTGGCTGACCGGATCCTCGCTGCGCTCGGCAAACCTGAGTCGCTCAAGACGGTCGTCCCCGACCGTCCCGGCCACGACCGTCGCTACGTGCTGGACGCGAGCAAGCTCCGACGCGAGCTCAGCTGGTCACCATCCGTCGAATGGGAGCAAGGTCTGGCCGAGACAGTGACGTGGTACGCCGATCACAGGGATTGGTGGGAGCCGCTTCGGGCCCGCGCTCCCATCGCAGAAGGGGCCTGGGGATCCGGAGACGGCTGAGGAGTGCGGATCCTTATCACCGGGGCGGACGGACAGTTGGGGCGCGACCTGCGCGACTGTTTGTCGGGGCAGGTACCTGCCGGTGGCCGGCGTTGTGCGTTGCTCGGGCCCGAAGGGCCACGTCCCGGTCTCAACCACGAGGTCCTGGCGACCGACATCGACACCATGCGCGTCGACGACCGGGATGCCGTCTTGCACGCCTTTACGTCGTTCCGACCCGAGCTGGTGCTGCATGGTGGCGCGTTCACGGCGGTCGACCGGTGCGAGACCGAGGTGGACGCAGCCTTTGCCGTCAACGCGATCGGGACTCGCAACGTCGCGGAAGCTGCCGCGCTCGTGGGCGCGCACACCGTCTACGTGTCGACCGACTATGTGTTCGACGGGACGGCGACCCGCCCCTACCGTGAGTGGGATGCACCGTGCCCGACGTCGATGTACGGCGCGTCGAAGTTGGCAGGAGAGCGGGAGTGCAGGCCCGGCTCGACCATCGTGCGCACCAGCTGGTTGTGCGGGGCGCACGGCGCCAACATGGTCGTGACCGCACTGCGGCTGGCCGAGGGCGAGGGCGAGTTACGTTTCGTCGACGACCAGCACGGGTCGCCCACGTTCACCGCGGACCTGGCACCCGCCATCGTCACCCTCGGCCTCGACCGCCGCCCCGGACTGTTCCACGTGACCAACAGCGGGACGACCACCTGGTGGGGCTTCGTGCGCGCCGTGCTCGCCGAGGCCGGCGCCGACCCCGAGCGCGTCCGTCCCATCAGCAGCACCGAGCTCGACCCACCGCGGCCCGCGCCGCGGCCGGCGTACTCGGTGCTCGACAACATGGCGCTGCGCCTCAGCGGCCTGCCCGCACTGCCCGACTGGCAGGACGCGCTGGCCCGGTTGGTTCCGGCGCTCCGGTCAGGGAGGTAGCGAAATGACCCTGCGTTCCAATGCGCGAGAGCCGCGCACCGCGCGGCACCGCGTCGCCGTCATCGGTGCCGGCTACGTCGGCCTGCCCACGGCGGCGACGCTGGCCCATTTTGGGCATACGGTCGTCCTGGCCGAGCGCGACGAGTCGCGTTTGTCCGCACTTCGCACGGGGCGCATGCCCATCGTCGAGGCGGGACTCGATGACCTCGTCGCAGAGGGCGTGCGGGCCGGCCACCTCTCGTTCACGGATTCCGCCGTGGAGGCAGTGAAGGGCGCCGCGTTCGTCTTCCTCTGCGTGCCAACCCCGCAGAGCGCGGACGGCTCCGCCGATCTCTCCTTCGTCCAGAACGCGGCGAAGGAGATCGCCACCCACCTCAAGCCCGGTGCCATTGTGGTGAACAAGTCCACCGTGCCCGTCGGCTCGGCGACCATGGTCGAGCAGGTGATTGGCCGACCTGACATCAGCGTCGTCTCCAATCCCGAATTCCTGCGGGAGGGCTCGGCAGTGCTCGACAGCCTGAGCCCCGACCGCATCGTCGTCGGGGCGGACGACGCCGAAGCGGCTGCCGAGGTCGGTGAGCTCTTCGCCTCCACGGCCGCACCGCTCATCGTGACGGACGCAACGACGTCCGAGACGATCAAATATGCGTCCAATGCGTTCTTGGCCACGAAGTTGAGTTTCGTCAACGCGCTGGCCGGCTTGTGCGAAGAGGTCGGTGCCGACGCGCGTGACGTCCTTCTCGGGCTCGGCTACGACAAACGAATCGGCTTCGACTTCCTCCGACCGGGCCCAGGATGGGGGGGTTCGTGCCTACCCAAGGACACGCAGGCGCTGCTCCACATCGCGAGCGAGGCGGGGTACGACTTCTCGCTGCTGGCGGGCGCGATCGCCTCCAACGAGGAGCAGCTCGCGCGGGTGTTCGGCAAGGTCGAGGCCGCATGCGGCGGATCGGTCAGTGGGCAGACAGTCGCGGCCTGGGGCTTGACGTTCAAGGCCAACACCGATGATCGCCGTGATTCGCCCAGCCTGCAGATCGCGTGCCGGCTCGTGTCGCTGGGGGCGACGGTCAGGGCGTTCGATCCGACCGTGGATGCCGAAGCGGAGCCGCCAGACGACCTCGAAGGTCTCCACCTGTGTGGCGACCCGTACGAGGCCGCATCCGGCGCGCGCGCCCTCGTCGTACTCACCGAGTGGGATTTGTTCCGCTGGCTCGACTTCGCGCGGATCTTCGAGGTGATGGCGGAACCCTCAATCGTGGACGCGCGCAATCTGCTCGACCCGGCCGCCGTCCGGCGCATGGGGTTTCACTACACGGGGATCGGCCGCCAGTGAGACGAGTCGTGGTCGCCGGCGGCGCCGGCTTCCTTGGCTCACACCTGTGCGATCACCTCATTGATCGGGGCGACGACGTCGTCTGCCTCGACGACCTCTCGACGGGCACGAGGGAAAACGTCGACCACCTGGTCGGGCACCCTCGCTTCAGCCTGGTCGTCGCCGATGTCAGCGAGAAGGTCGAGCTCTCCGACGACGGCACCGTCGACGCGGTGTGCAATCTCGCCTCGCCGGCGTCGCCGCCCGCGTATCTGGCCCGGCCTCTCGACACCCTCGCGGTCGGGAGCGAGGGAACGCGGCGTTTGTTGGAGCTCGCCCGCGCGCACGACGCGCGGTTCCTCATGGCGAGCACCAGCGAGATCTACGGAGACCCCGAGATCCATCCTCAGGTGGAGTCCTACCGGGGCAACGTCGACCCCACGGGTCCACGCAGTGTCTACGACGAGGCCAAGCGTTTCGCCGAGGCCCTGACCATGGCCATGCACCGGGCGCACGGGGTGAACGTGAGCATCGCCCGCATCTTCAACACCTACGGCCCTCGGCTCTCGGCGGGCGACGGACGCGTGGTGTCCAACTTCATCGTGCAGGCGCTGCGCGGGGAGCCCTTGACCGTCTACGGGGACGGCAGCCAGACGCGCAGCTTCTGCTTCGTCGACGACGAGATCCGGGGTCTGGTGGCGCTCCTTGACTCCACGCTCGTTGGTCCGGTCAACGTGGGGAACCCCGACGAACGCTCCATGCTCGAGTTGGCGCATTTCGTGCTCGCGGCCACGGGGTCCACGTCGGCCATCACGTTCGAGCCGCTGCCGGTCGACGACCCGACGCGCCGGTGCCCCGACATCACATTGGCCCGCCGCGAGCTGGGTTGGGAGCCTCGAGTCGAGCCTCCAGGACGGAATTGCCCGCACCATCGAGTATTTCGCTGGCAAGGTAGGGGGGTCATGACCGAGATAGAGCTCACCGAGACCGAGCAGCCGGGCACGTACGAGACGCTGACGGTCATCGTCCCCGTGTTCAACGAGCGCACGACGGTGGCGGAGGTGCTTCGCCGCATGCGGGCCGTGGAGCTGCCGGTCGTGCTGCAGATCATCGTGGTCGACGACGGGTCGAGCGACGGCTCGGACAAGGTCCTCGGCGCCCTGCAGGACTCGACCGTCCGCGTCATCCGCCACGACGGCAACCAGGGAAAGGGCGCGGCCATCCGGACCGGTCTGCACGAGGCGCGCGGCGACCTCGTGCTCATTCAGGACGCCGACTTGGAGTACGACCCCAACGACTGGCCGAAGCTGCTCGAACCGATCCTGCGCGGCAAGGCGCGTGTGGTCTACGGGAGTCGATTCACCGGCGAGCGCAAGAACATGATGCCCTTGCACTGGATCGGCAACCGCTTCCTCTCGCTGATCACCAACGTGCTCTACAGCTCGACCCTCTCCGACATGGAGACCTGCTACAAGCTCTTCGACGCCCGGGTGCTCGAGGGCCTCACCGTCGTCTCCAACCGGTTCGACTTCGAGCCCGAGATCACCGCCAAGGTGCTGCGCCGCGGGCTTTCGCATCTACGAAGTGCCGATCTCGTATGCCGGACGCGAGTTCGACGAGGGCAAGAAGATCACCTGGCGAGACGGCATCAGCGCCATCAAGGCGTTGGTCAGGTTCCGCTTCTCCAAGGAGTACTGAGCCGCTGGTGGGCGATTCGGGCGTGATCGGCGCCGTCGTGGTCGACCACGACGCCGGCCCCCAGCTCCAGGGGTGCGTCCGCTCCGTGCTCGAAGACGGCGCCGACCGAGTCGTCGTGGTGGAGAACGGCGCGCCGGGCAGCGTGGACGGCGCGCTCGCCGATCTTCTCGCCGGCACGCCGGCGCCCCCGTCCGTGTGGTGCGCCCTGGGCGCAACCTCGGCTTCGGAGCGGGCGTGAACCGCGGCCTGGCCGCGTTGTCCGGCGACGCCTGCACCCGAATGGGTCCTCGTCGCCAATCCCGACCTCGTCGTGCACCCAGGCGCGCTCGACAGCGTTGCGTGCGGCACTCGAAGCGAACCCGGCGTGGGCGATCGTCGGGCCGCGGATCTACACCGAGACGGGCGATGTCTACCCCTCGGTTCGCATGTTTCCCTCCTTCACCGATGCCGCCGGGCATGCGCTGCTCGCGCAGTTCAACCCCGAGAACCCCTTCACGCGCCGCTACAACCCGGGCACGCCCGAGGGAGAGGTCGTGACCGCGGCGGGGTGGGTGTCGGGGTCGTGCTTTCTGGCGCGACGCCAGGCCCTCGAGGAGCTCGGCGGTTTCGACGAGGCGTACTTCATGTACCTCGAGGACACGGACCTGTGCTGGCGCGCCCACCAAGCAGGGTGGGGCGTGGGCTTCGCCGGTACGGCAGCGGTGACCCATGTCCAGGGCTTCAGCACGGCACGCCACCCCTACAAGATGATGATGGCCCATCATCGCTCGGCGCTGCGCTTCACCATGCGCACCACGAAGGGCTGGCGCCGGGCCGCCCTGCCGCTCGCCGTCGCGGTGCTCGGGGCGCGGATGGCGATCGCCTCCGTCCGCCTCGTCCTGGCCCGCTAGGCCGTGGGTCCGACGTCGCGGCCTGCTGATCGCCGCCCTGGCCGCCATCGCGGTCACCGTTCTGGCGCTCGTGCTCGCCGCCGCCGTGAGCGCGCCGGGCCCGGCACCCGTGCGGGTGGAGCCAGAGGCCACCTTTGCACTGCCGCCAGCCTCCGCCGGCTGCACGGGGTCACGCGCCCTCCCGGGCGGGGGAGCGACGGTGCCCCTGACCGTGAGCACCGTGGAGGGCCAGGTGGCCGAGTCGCTGAACGTCTGCATCGATGGCAAGGGGCCGTTTCCCTTCGTCCTCGATTCTGGCGCGGGGCAGTCCACCATTGATGCGGGGCTCGCCCATCGGCTCCACCTGGCGTCGGACGGCGCGCCCACCCAGTTCGCCGGCGTCGGATGCACCGGCACGGCCCAGCCCGTGGCGTCCGGTGCCTGGTCGCTCGACGGAGTGGACCTGGCTCCCCAGCAGTTGACGGCGGCGACCCTGCCCCAGATCGGCGGAAAGGGTGAGCCGGACGGACTGCTCGGGTCCGACGTCCTGGCGCGCTTTGGGGCAGTCCGCATCGACTTCGCCCCGGGCACGCTGACCCTTCCTGGCTCAGAGGGCCCGCCGCTCGAGGGCACGAACCAGTACACGGGCCCGACCGGCCCGCCGCCTGTCGCTCTGACCGGAGGGACGGGCACCACCGTGCCCCTGACGGTCACGCCGGTGCCAGGTGACATCTCCCTCAACGTGGCCGTCTCGTTCGCCGGCGGGCCGCGTCGCAACTTCGTGGTCGACACTGGCTCTTCGCAGAGCGTGGTGGCGAGCTCCATCGCCAGGGCACAGTCGCTCGGCCGCACCGACCTCGCACAACGTCAGGCCACCGTGTGCTCGGTCATCACGGTGCCGCTCGTGCGGAGCGGTGCGTGGTCCGTGCCCGGTGTCGCCCTCCACCACCAGCTCATCGGCGACACGAACTTCGGACCGGTCAGCCTCGGTGGCACCGACGGGCTGCTCGGTTCAGACCAGCTCAAGCGCTACGGCTGGGTCGTCCTCGACTACACAGGCGCCCGCTTGGTGCTCGGCCCTCGGTGAAGAGAGTCGCCCCGGCCCACGTGATCGAAGAGCCCGTCCCTGGTGTCGTCGGCTCCGGCGATGGGGCCGTCCAGCGACATGCCGCCTGGAACTGGACCAGTCCCCTCAGGTCAGGATGGTGCCCAGCTGGTCGAGCAGCTCCTCGGAGCCCTTCTGGCGGATCGCCGGGGTGTCGCCGCCGTCGAGGAAGACGCCTTGCTCGGTGAAGGTGAGCGTGGTCCCGGCGCCTGAGGGGGCGAACTCCACCGTGGTCACCGACACCGAGATCAGTGTGCCGCCGGCGTCCATGGAGTAGCCGTAGACGATCCGCTCGTCGGCCACGATGTCCTTGTACGTCGCCTCGTAGGTGTAGACGGGGCCGTCGGGCGGTCCCCCTCGGTTGATCTCGGTGCCGCCGACGCGGAAGTCCAGCTCGAGGCCGTCGTTCACCTCGCCGGCCGCGCCGAACCAGCGCGCCTTGGCCTCCTGGGTGGCCCAGGCGGCGAAGACGCGTGCGGGCGGGACGGGATAGCTCCGGGTGATCGTGAATGTGCCGTGCTCGGCACTCCGTGTCGCCATGGTCATGCTCCTTTCGGGGGTGTCGGGGTGTTCTGCTCGGTGGCGAGGTCCGCCGCCAGGACCTCGCCCAAGCGGTCGAGCCGGCGCTCCCACACGGCGCGCTGGCCGGCGAACCAGTCCTGGGCGAGTTGGAGCCCGCCCGGTTCCAGCCTGCAGGTGCGGGTGCGGCCCACCTTCTCGGAGCGCACCAGCCCGCAGGACTCGAGGACTCCCAGGTGCTGGACCACCGCGGAGAGCGTGATGTCGCAGCGGCTTCGCCAGCTGGCTGACCGTCGCCGGCCCCTCGCCGAGCCGTTCCACCATGACGCGCCGGGTGGGGTCGCCCAGGGCCCGAAAGATAGCGTCGACCCGATGATACTTAAGCATTGACTTAACTATTATCGGGTCCCGCCGTTCGCGTCAAGGGGGGCGAGGGGATTACTCGGGTCCCGAGAGGCCAAGCATGTCGGTCACCCCGTGGTCGCGCCCGGCCGTGTACCCACCGTCGACGGGCAGCGCGTGGCCGGTGACGAACGAGGCGTCGTCGGAGAGCAAGAACGCAGCCACCGACGCGATCTCCTCGGGCCGGCCCATGCGCCGGCCGAGCTTGTGCTCGTGGACGATGTCGGCCAGGGCGTCCTCCATGCCGGGGCCGAAGATCATCGCGGTCATCGGGGTTTCGATGAAGCCCGGACAGATGGCGTTGACCCGGATGCCCCGGCCGGCGTAGTCGATGGCCATGTTCTTGGTCAGGATGACGACACCGCCCTTCGAGGCGCTGTAGGCGCTCCCGCCGGCCGTCCCTTCCAGACCCTCGATGCTGGCGACGGTGACCACCGATCCCCGTTGCCCGTCGGGGCGCGCCGGCTGTCCCAGCATCTGCGCGATGACGTGCTTGGCCGTGAGGAAGGTACCGGTCAGGTTCACATCGATCACCCGCGCCCAGTCCTTGGCGTCGAGCATGTGCACCGGTCCGCCTCCGGCGATTCCGGCCGCGTTGACCAGGCCGTGCACAGCGCCGCCGCCGAAGTCGACGGCGGCGCGGACCAGCGCAGCCACCGACTCCTCGTCGGTCACGTCGACATGGGTGAAGGCCCAGCGGTTCGCCTCGTCCTTCCCCTCGGCGAGGTCGTCCGGCGGCACGACGAGGTCGGCCCCCATCACGAGGGAACCCTCGTCGAGCAGCCGCTCGGCCGTCGCCCGGCCGATGCCCGACGCCGCCCCGGTGACGATGTAGGTCCGATCGCCCAATCCACGCATGGCACCTCCAGGTGTTGGTTGCGCCCGGCGGACCCGGGCTGGTAGGAGCAGTGCACTGTTCTAGCCCGGGCCGTCCCCGGGACCACTCCAGACCGGGGGAGCCCAGGCCATGAAGTTCGCACTGTTCTACGAGATCCCCGTCCCGCGCCCCTGGGCCGAGGACAGCGAGCTCGTCGCGTACCGCAACACGCTCGAGCAGGCGATCGCGGGAGACCGATACGGCTGGCACGCCTTCTGGACCGTCGAGCACCACTTCTTGCAGGAGTACTCGCACTGCTCGAACCCCGAGGTGCTCTACGGCGCCATCGCGGCGCGCACCGAACGCATCCGGCTCGGCTACGGCGTACGCCTGATGCCCAAGCCCTACAACCACCCCGTGCGCACCGCGGAGTCGGTGGCCGTGCTCGACCTCCTCTCGGGTGGGCGGGTGGACCTCGGCACGGGCCGTTCGGCCACCCGGGCCGAGCTCGAGGGGTTCGGCATCGACCCCGCCGAGAGCCGTCGGATGTGGCAGGAAGCCATTGCGCATGTCGTCGGCTGCTGGACCAACGACGAGTACGAGTTCGCCGGGCAGTACTGGCAGATGCCCAAGCGGCGCGTGCAGCCCAAGCCGTGGCAGAAGCCCCACCCCCCGCTGTGGGGCGCCACCACGAGCGACGAGGGCCACGCCCAGATGGGAGAGCTCGGTCTCGGGCTCTGCTCGTTCGCCGTCGGGTTGCCACCCGCGGAGGTCAAGCGCAAGATCGACATCTACCGGGCCGCGGTCGCGCAGTGCAGCACACCCATCGGCTCCTTCGTGCACAACGCGGCTGCGACCTTCACCATGGCCATCTGCGGGCCGGACCGGGACGAGGCGATGGCGCAGGCTCGGGAGTCATTCGAGTGGTACCCCAAGACGGGGGCCCGCCAGATCGCCACGCTGACCGACATGATGGCCGAGCGCAACGAGGATCTCGGTAGCTACTCGTACGCGGCAGACATGAAGAAGACAGACGACGAAGGCACGCTCGAGCTGCTCAGCCTCGAGTACCTGACGGACGCGAACGCATGCGTGCTCGGCACGCCCGAAGAATGCGTGGAGGCGTGCCGCCAGTACGAGGCGGCGGGCGTCGACCTCCTGCTCTGCCTGGTGAACCCGTACAAGATTCCCCACGAGACGGTCATGCAGACGATCGAGCTGATGGGGACCAAGGTCATCCCGCACTTCGCCGACTGAGCGCGCCGAGAACGGCGGCCTCATGGTGCAGGCTGAAGGGATGGCGAGGGCAGTGCCGCACCGAGGGCCGGCGGGCCGCACGCACCCGCCGGCGTGGGCCGCCCCTGCGGCCGTGGCCGCCGTGGCCGCCGTGACCGCTGTGATCGCAGCGACCGCCGTCATCGTGGTGGCGGTGGCGGTGGCGGTGGCCCTGGCGCCGGCGCCGGCGGCGCTCGCGTCGGGGAGCACCTCGACGAGCACCGGTTCGGATCGCTCGGGTCTGTCCAAGGGGGCGAAGACGACCACGACCACGCACCCGGCAACCCTCGAGCTGGCCCGCTCGGGCAAGATCGGGTTCTGGAGTGCCCGTCCAAGACGACCGAGCTGCTCGTCGCCGTGAATATGCTGACCCTCCACCCGGGCGCGACCCTCGACGTCTCCTTCACGGTGAAGAACGGTGGCCCAGCCTCGTGCAACTACACCGCGCCCTATGCGGGGGTCGAACCCGGTCCGACCTCGACCTCGCTGCGGGCCGGCCCCTGCGGCTCCATCGGCTTCCAGATCGAGAACGGCGCCCACCACAACGTGTGGCCCGCGACCCAGGTGGTCAACTGCCCCGCACTCGGCTTCGCGTGGCTGGCGCCGGGTGCCACGGTGTCGGGCACGGGCACCTGGGATCAGACCAAGCCCAACAGCACGGCCCGCGTGCCGACGGGCGACTACACCCTCGTCGTGGGAAACAGGCGCTTCAGTTTCCGCCTGCGCGTCGTCAAGCCCTGAGGCGACGCGGCGAGGCGGCTCAGGGCGGTGCCGACGTGATCGACGGGAGGGCCTGAGCCGGCCCGTCGAGCCAGCTGCGCAGCGCGGCGGTGGCGCGCACGTCGTCTTCGTTGTACTCGAGGATCCAGCGTCGGGCCTCCGCCTCTGCGACCGGGTCGGCGTGGTCGACGGCGCTGTCGTAGTTCACGAGAGCCAGCTGCCCGCCCGTGGCGTCGGAGCGCCAGGCAAACGAGGCGAGTGGGGCGGTCTCCTTGAGACCCATGCTGCGGCCGGTGATCAGTTGGGCCTTCACGACTTCGAAGAGGTCGACCCACTCGTCGGAGGCCACAAACCGGTCCACCTCGTCGCGCAGACCCAGACGATCGGCGATCCGCGTCATGTGACCCTCTTCGGCGCTCTTGCTGTAGCAATAGGCCCGGAAGGAAGAGCCGTCGACCTCGGTCCGGGCTCGCTCGTCGCTGAACCACGTCCAGAACTCCTTGAACGCGACCAGCTCGCCTGACTCGAGATCCGGATCCCACGTCGCGAACGAGACGTAGCGGGCCGTTGGCTTCGGGACGCGGCGATCGGTGACGAGCGCGCCCCACAGGTAGCACCCGTTCTTGGTGTTCTCCATGTCCACGTCGACCTCGACGTCGCCGCGGGCGACCTCGAGCCGCTCGACCTCACGCCGGCGATAGGCGGGTGACGGACCGACGCGGGCCCGGGCCAGCTCGATCTGCGTGGACAGGGTCGATCCGACGTCGGCGTAGAGCTCGAGGATCCTTGGCTCGATGGCGTCGAGGTCGGCCACGGTCGCAAAGCCGAGCGACGCCAGGTCCTCGAGTTGCTTCTTGCGTTTGGGGATGACGGTGTCCAAGGGCGTCGACGGAGGGAGGTCGCGGCCCCGCGCGTCCAGATCGACGAGGTCGACTTTGCGGCGCAACAGTTCAGCAGTGGACCAGTCCAATCCGGCCAGGTCGTACAGGTCTGCGACCCCCTGCGCCTTGTAGAGCCGCCGCCGGGCGGCACCGACGCCCGAGAGAAGGCTCAGGTCCGCCACCTCTTCGAGTCGCTCGGCGCACCAGCTGCGCCACTGGCACATCTCGCACTGGCGACAGGCGATGGGCTCGGCGAGCAAGGGCGCCGCTGCGCTCCCGATGTGCTCGAGCGCGGCGGTATGGACGGCCAGCCGGTGCGCGAATTCGAGGTCGTAGAGCTCCATCGCGCTCAGGCGCCGGAGGGGCGCCCCCACGAGGTACTCCGACGCATCGAGGCAGGGCTCGTCGAGGTCGTACCAGACGATCTGCCCCTCCGAACCGCAGATCCCGCCGACGTTGCGCCGCGGTGACGCGGACCCGGCCTCCTCGAGCAGCCGTCGATAGTGGGCGAGCTGGAGCAGGTCGTCGGCCCGCCACCGGGCGTCGTGGTCGGGATCGGCCGTGGCGATGTCGAAGAAGGGGGCGTCGAGGTCCGAGACGAGGGCGCTGCCGGTGCCGGGTTTCCGGGCTGCGTCGAGCACCTTGTGGGACTTGATGTCGACCGGCAGGTAGCCACCCGCCGACGCCGTGGGCCCGGTGGGGCCGACGTCTCTGACCAGGAGATCGGGCTCGCCGACCCGGTGGGCCTCGTGGTCGACCGGGAGCCGGCCTCCGGCGACGATGCGGGTTCCGGCGGACATCGCCTGCACGGTCTGCCACTCGCGGGCGTCGGAGTCCTCGACCTCGATCACCCTGGCGCCCTCCACGCCGGCGCTGAGCCCCGCATACGTCTCACCCTCGTACTCGAGACCGGCGTGGAACAGCTTCTCCAAGAAGGGCGAGGGAGGCAGCGGTTCGCAGGGCCGGAGCACGTCGAGCTGGACCCGCTGTGGACAGGCCTTGGCGAACGAGGCGTTTCTCGGCGTGATCTCGACGGACAGCACCAGTTCATTGTGACGGCTGGGCGTGACACGAGGAGGGACGCCCTCGCGGCCCGGCGGCACGGGTCCGGCCGCAGCCGAATTGCCTGGCACGCCGCGCCGGTTGGTCCCCGGAGCGGCCGGTGCACCATGATCCCGACGGCACAGAGGCCAGGACACGGAGCCAGGACACGGAGCCAGGACACGGAGCCAGGACACGGAGCCAGGACACGGAGCCAGGACACCAAAAACGAAGAGAGACAGGACACAGAGCCAGGACACAGAGCCAGGACACAGAGCCAGGACACAGAGCCAGGACACAGAGGCCGGCACTCGGGGCCAGGGCACAGAGGGAGTGACATGGGCAGGTCGGATGCGGAGCCGGACACCGACGCGTTCCGCGCGGAGTTGCGTGCCTGGCTGTCCGATCATCTGACGCCCGAGGTGATGGACGCGGGCGAGCGCCAGGTGGAGGGAGGCTCCCTCGACGTCCTGCGGGCCTGGAACAGGACGCTGGCCGACGGCGGGTGGGCCGCGCCGTCGTGGCCGGTCGAGCACGGGGGGCGCGGCGCCGGCGTCGCCGAGCAGCTGGCCTACCTCGAGGAGACCAACCGCGTCCGGGCCCCGGGCCCGGTGAACGTGATCGGCGTCTCCAACATCGCGCCGGCCATCATGCGATTCGGCACCCCCGAACAGCAGGAGCGCTTCCTCCAGCCGATGCTGCGGGGCGACGAGATCTGGTCGCAGGGCATGTCCGAGCCCGACGCCGGCTCGGACCTCGCCTCGCTCAGAACGGCGGCGGTCGAGGACGGCGACCACTTCGTGATCAACGGGCAGAAGACCTGGAACTCGCTCGGGCACCTGGCGGACTGGTGCCAGCTCTACGTGCGGACCGACCCGGCGGCCAAGAAGCACGCGGGGATCACCTGCTTCCTCGTCGACATGCGGACGCCGGGGATCGAGGCACGGCCGATCACGACCATCACCGGCGGTCAGACCTTCGCCGAGCTCTTCTTCACCGACGCCCGCATTCCTCGCGCCGCCATGTTGGGACCGCTCCATGAGGGATGGTCGGTCGCCATGACGACGCTCAGCCACGAGCGCGCCGGCGTGGCGCGCCTGCACCTGTCACTGGCCAACCGGCTCGACGACCTCCTGGCCGACGAACGGGCGCGCCGACGGTCTGGGGGACCCGGTGCTGCGCGACCGCCTGGCCCGCGTCTGACACCTCCATCCGCTGCATGCGCTACCTGACCGAGCGGTCGTTGTCGGACCCTGCTGCGGCGGGGGCCGGCGGCAGCCTGACCAAGCTGTCGTGGGCCCACTGCGACCAGGAACTGGCGGACGTGGCGGTGGATCTCATCGGGCCCGACGCCCTGCGCGGCAGGCGACTATTGGGCCATCAACCTGCTCGGCGTACGCCAGGCCTCCATCGCCGGCGGGACGACCGAGATCAACAAGAACATCGTCGGCGAGCACGTGCTCGGGCTGCCGCGGTGATGACGCGGTGCTGATTCGGGTGACGCTCCGGTGACGCCGGCCGCGGTGGGGGAACGACCGCGAGGGTTCTGGGCGGCCGCGGCCGCCGAGCCGGACCGCGTCGCCGTGATCGACCCGGAGGGCAGGGAGTGGACGGCCGGCGAGATCGCGGCCGGGGCCAACCGCCTCGTGCACGCGCTGCGCGAGCGTGGCCTGCGCGAGGGCGACCCGGTCGCCATGATGTTGCCGAACCGGGCCGAGGTCCTCGTCGTGCTCATGGCGGTGTTCCAGGCGGGGTGGAACTTCGTCCCGCTCAACAGCACTCTCACGGCGGCCGAGGTCTCCTACATCCTGGGCGACGCCGGCGCCAAGGCGTTGGTGGTCGACGAGCGCTTCGCCGCGGCCGCTGCCGCAGCGGTCGAGGCCGGGGTGCCAGAGCCCGGGCGCCTGTCGGTGGGGCGCGTACCCGGGTTCACTGCGCTCGACGTCGCGCTCGCCGGCCAGCCCGACGGGCCCCCGGAGCACCGGGTGGCCGGGCAGTTCATGCAGTACACCTCGGGCACCACGGGGCGCCCGAAGGCGGTGGAGCGCTCCCTCCCGACGTTCGACCCTGAGACATGGGTGGAGGTCTTCAGCGCCAACCTGACGCGTTACGACATTCGAGCCGGGCGGTGACGCCGTGCACCTGGTGACGTCGCCGATGTACCACATGGCGCCGCTGTCGTTCGGCTACTTCTCCGCCCACTTCGAGCACACCCTGGTCCTCATGGAGAAGTGGGATGCCGAGCGGGCGCTCCAGTTGATTCAGCGCTACGGGGTCACCGACACGCACATGGTGCCCACCCAGCTCCACCGTCTCATGCAGCTGCCCGACGATGTGCGGAGCCGCTACGACGTGTCGTCGCTGCGCCAGGTGATCCATGCCGCCGCGCCGTGCCCGATTGACCTCAAGCGGCGGCTGTTCGCCTGGCTCGGGCCGGTGATCTACGAGTTCTACGGCGCAACCGAGGGCGGCGGCACCATCGCCAAGCCGCACGAGTGGCTCGCCCACCCCGGGACAGTGGGGACGCCGTGGCCGGGCGCCGATGTCAAAGTCCTCGACGACGACGGGCACGAGGTGCCGCCGGGCACCGTCGGCACGGTCTACCTCAAGCTCATGGGGGGCGACTTCCGCTACAAGGGCGACCCCGACAAGACGACGGCCAACCGGCACGGTGACTTCTTCACCGTCGGGGACATGGGGGAGCTCGATGAGGACGGGTTCCTCTACCTGCGGGACCGCAAGATCGACATGATCATCTCGGGGGGCGTCAACATCTATCCGGCCGAGGTCGAGGCGGCGTTGCTGTCCCATCCCGCGGTGGGCGACGCGGCCGTCTTCGGGATCCCCGACGAGGAGTGGGGCGAGCAGGTCAAGGCGGTCGTCGAGCCGGCCGCAGGCTACGGTGCCTCGCCGGCGCTGGCCACGGAGCTACAGGCACACTGCGCCGAATTCCTGGCCAAGTACAAATGCCCGCGTAGCATCGACTTCACCGAGGCCATGCCCCGCGACCCCAACGGGAAGCTGTACAAGCGGCGACTGCGCGACCCGTACTGGGAAGCGAGCGAGCGTGGCATTTAGCTGAGCTGCACGACCACATCGACCACGACCGACCACGGACATCCACACACGAACACGACCACATCCACTACACGAACACGACCACACACGACCCACACACGACCAGTCCGATCGAAGCGAGGAATGCATGGCCCGAGTCGCCATTGAACAAGGGTTCTTCCGGATCCCCGAGGACCCGACCGAGCCGCCGCGGCTGCTCGGGAGTCGCTGTCCCGCCTGCGGTGAGGTGTTCTTCCCGCGCCGGCTGGTCTGCGCCAAGTGTCTCCATGAAGGGACCGAGGACACCGAGCTGTCGACGCACGGGACGATCCACACCTGGACCTACTGTCACGTCCCGATGTTCGGCAAGAAGGACGCGGACGTCGCCGGATACGGCGTGGCCCAGGTCGACCTGCCCGAAGGGCCACGGGTGCAGTCCATCCTCTCGGGCGGGCCCGATGACTTCGCCATCGGCATGGAGGTCGTGATCGACCTCGAGACGCTGCGCCAGAACTCCGACGGCGACGACGTCGTGATCTACCGCTTCCGCCCCGCCCGTGACGGCGACGCGGCCGTCAGCACCGGAGGTGCGTCATGAAGCACGGCTTGCGTTTCGAGGGCGTCGCCGTGGCCGGCGTCGGCATGGTCCGTTTCGGCATGTTCCGTGACATCCCGGGCGCGCATCTCGCCCGCGACGCGGGGCTGCTGGCGCTGCACGATGCCGGCATGACGCTGGCCGACGTCGACGAGGCGTTCGTGGGGTACATCCAGCCGGCCCCCATGATCGGCATCAAGGCGATGAAGGAGCTGGGGTTGACCGGTCTGCCGGTGACCCACATCGAGAACGCGTCCGCCACCGGGCTCGTCGCCTTCCGCGACGCGGCGTGGGCCGTGTCGTCGGGGCGGGCCGACGTCGCCATGGCGCTGTGCTTCGACAAGTTCACCGACATGACGGGCGGGGGCGGCCGCGGGGCGGGGCGCGACCAGATCGACGCGCCGATCCTCCCCGCCGCCTACTTCGCGCTGTGGGCACAGCGCCGCATGCACGAGCGCGGCACGACGCCGGAGCACTTCGCCACCATCGCGGCGAAGAACTGGAACTACGGCGCGGCGTGCCCCTTCGCCCACCGGCGTTCGGACCATGTCGTGACCGCCGAGGAGGTGCTCGCCGCCAGGATGGTGGCCGAGCCGCTCACCACGATGATGTGCTGCCCTCCCGACGACGGTGCGGCGTGCATCATCTTGGCCCGGGAGGACCTGGTTCGTTCCCGCCAGCCCGGCCGGCCGCTGGTGCGCGCGCTGGCGTCCGCGCTGACCTCGGAGTCCTACTCGCCGGGCCACACCTTCGTCGGCCCGGTCGTCGGCCCGTCGACCATGACGAAAGCGACGGCCCTCGAGTGCTACGAGGCGGCCGGGATCGGTCCCGAGGACGTGAGCGTGGCCTACTGCCACGACGCCTTCGTCAACGAGGAGCTCGAGTACTACGAGCTGCTGGGGTTCTGCGCCGAGGGCGAGGCCGAGAAGCTCGTCGTCGAGGGCGAGACCGGGCCGGGCGGGCGGATCCCGTTCAACACCGACGGCGGGCTGCTCGCCCGGGGGCACCCGGGTGGCCCGACGGGCGTGGCCATGCTGCACGAGGCGGTGCTGCAGCTGCGTGGCGAGGCGGAGGGCCGCCAGGTCGAGGACGCCCGGGTCGCCCTGGCCCACCTCGTCGGGGGCGGCAGCATCGCGACAGTCAACCTGCTGGGTGTGGAGAGGAGTGGAACATGACCACGAGTGACGAGCGCCGGGCCGCCGGCCGGGAGATCCAAGGCCAGCTCTGGCCGGCCACGCTGAAAGGACCGACCGGACAGTTCCCGGCGGCCAAGTTGGCGCCCGACTACTTCGACCACGTGCTCCAGAGCGCGTTCGGCGACATCTGGAGCCGTCCGGGGCTCCCCGTGCGCGACCGTTCGATGATCACGGTCGCGCTGCTGGCGGCACTCGGACAGCCCGAGGAGCTGCGCTCGCATCTGGCCGGCGCGCTGAACGTCGGGATCTCCCGCGAGGAGATCGTCGAGATCCTCATGCACGTCTCCATTTACGCCGGCGTCCCCGCCGCAGGTTCGGCGATGCGCGTGGCGGCCGACGTGCTCGGCACCGACTAGGAAGCGTCTCCAGCGCAGCGCCACATCGGCCTGCTGCTCGGCAACGGTCACGAGCTCGCTCCAGTCGGCACCGCCGAGCCCGTCCGCCACGGCGCCGTCGAGGACGCCCTTTACGGCGGCGGCGACCGGGGTGGGGGCACCGAGCGTGCTGCCCCATTCCACGATGAGACCGGCGTCCTTGGCCGCCAGCTCCAGCGCGAACTGCGTGGGCCGGCCCCGCCCGTCGATCGTCTCGACCTGGCGGTCGATGAAGAAGTTCGATGCCCCCGCCGTGCGCAGGATCTCGACGGCCTTTTGCACGTCGATGCCCGCCTTGGTGGCCATGGCCAGGCCCTCGAGGCTCACCCACGTGGTGGTGAAGGCGATCAGGCTGTTGAGCAGCTTCATGGTGTTGCCGAGCCCCAACGCGCCGACGTGGAAGGTGGCCCGGCCGAGCGGCTCGAGCACCGGGAGGACCCGGGCGACCGGCTCGTCGTCGCCGCCGACCATGAACACGAGCATCCGTTTCTCGGCGCCGATGGCCCCGCCGGTGAGGGGCGCCTCGACCAGGTGGTGCCCCGAGGCCGCCAGGCGTGCTCCCAAGTCGCGCACGACGGCCGGGCTGTTGGTGGACAGGTCGACGAGGATGGCGCCCGGCGCGGCGGCGCCGGCCCACGCCGTGGCGACGTCCGCAACGACGTCAGGGGTCGGCAACGACAGCAGCGTGACGTCGGCCTGGCGCGCCACCGACGCCACGTCCGGCGCCGCCGTCGCACCGGTGATCGCCGCCATCGCCGCGGCATCGACGTCGTGGACGACCACGTCGTTGCCGTCGGCCACGAGGTTGGCCGCGATGGCCCCGCCGATATTGCCCAGCCCGATCACACCTGTCGCCATCGACCCTCCCGAGCTCCGAAATGCCCTGGTTGCGCCCCCTGAGTACGTGCGGAACGAGAGCGTATAGTGAAACCTGACTCGAACGTCAGGGACCCGGGGGTCGATAGCAAATGGGGCTGCGCGACCACGTCATCTGCGACAGTGACCTCCACGTGATGGAGCCGCCCGACCTGTGGGAGCGCTACATCGATCCGGCCTACGCGCATGCCGCGCCACGCGGGCTCTCCGAGATCACGCGCGACATGCGGGTGCGGGTGAAGAACCACGTGATGCTCCGGATGGGGGCGACCCGTCCGATGCGCGTGGAGGGCCGCAAGACGGGGTGGCAGAAGGAGCACGACACCGTCTACGCCGCGTCCGAGGCGCGCGGGTCGGGACGCGCAGTCCCAGATCGACGCCATGGACGCAGAAGGGCTCGACCTGGCCGTGCTGTTCCCTTCACGTGGGCTGTTCGTGCTCGGTCTCGACTCGTCCGAGCAGATCGGCGCCGACGGACTGGAGCCCGAGTTCGCCACCGCCATCGCCCGCGCCTACAACGACTGGCTGAAGGACTTCTGCGACCACGCACCGGACCGCATGTTCGGCGCCGGCATGGTGGCGGCCCACGACGTCGCCGGCGCCGTCGCGGAGGCACGCCGCTGCGTCGAGGAGCTGGGCTTCAAGGCGATCTTCCTGCCGCCGGCGACGGTGAACCGGCGCCCGTGGCACCACCCGTCCTATGACCCGCTGTGGGCCGAGATCCAGCGGCTGGGAGTGCCGCTGTCCTTCCACGGCGGCGGCCAGACCTACCTGACACCCGACTTCGGTCTCGAGGTGCTCGACCGCTTGATGCTCTGGCACACCTTCAGCCAGCCGCTCGGCATTCAGTTCGTGACCGCGTGCCTCTGCGGCGGCGGCGTGCTCGAGCGGTTCCCCGACCTCAAGGTCGCGCTGCTCGAAGGCAACTGCTCGTGGGCGCCGTGGTTCCTCTACCGGCTCGACGAGCACTGGGAGTGGACGGGCTGGTACGAGGCTCCGGAGCTCACGATGCCACCGTCGGAGTACTTCAAGCGCAACTGCTGGGTCGTCGGTCGAGGCCGACGAGGTGACGGTGCCGCACTTCGTCGACACTTTCGGCGACGAGCGATTGATCTTCTCGACCGACTATCCCCACGGTGACTCGAAGTACCCCCACGCGGTGGACAGCTTCGACAAGCTGCCGCTCTCCGACGAGAGCAAAGCCCGGATCGTCAGCACCAACTGGTCCGACCTCTACGACATCCCGCTCGTCAAGAAGACCTGAGCACGTCACGTCCCGCCGACTCGGGCGGGTACTCGCCGCGAGCATGGTGGCCACGGCAAGAGCGACTAGCACGCTCAGGGGATCGAGCGCGATCTTCCCCACGGTGCGCCGGCCCAGCAGGTCCTCGAGTGCCCGCGCCACGTCGTCGAGCGGGTACTCGGTCGGGTGGACCGGGTCGATCGTCCCGCTGGCCACCATGGCCGAGAAGATCGCCCAGCAGGCCGTGCTGGTCCTCGGCGTGTTGCATGGCCCAGATGCCCCAGTCGATGCCGATGACCGTCCGGTTGCGCAACAGGACCTGGTTCAGCGGGATGGAGGGGATCGGCCCGGCGGCGAAGCCGATGACCAGGTAGCGGCCTCGGTCGCCCAGCGCACGCAGCGACGGTTCGGCGAGCGCGCCGCCGACGGGGTCGACCACGACGTCGACGCCCGTGCCGCCGGCCCACGCCCGGGCGGCGTCCTTCACCGGCTCGGCCGCGGGGTCGAGCGCCGCCTCCGCCCCCGCCGCCAGCTGCCGCGGCGCGCTTCTCCTCGGTCGAGGCCACGCCGAGCACCCGGCACCCGAGGGCTCGCGCCACGCCGATGGCGGCGAGCCCGACGCCGCCCCCGGCACCGAGCACGAGCACCGACTCGCCCGGCTGCACCTGCGCCCGCGTTCGCAGCGCGAAGAGGCAGGTGCTGTAGCTCTGGGTGAAGGTGGCCGCCCGCGGCGCGTCGAGCACGTCGGGCAGCGCGGTCACCGCAGCCGACCGGCGCCGCCACCTTGGTGGCGAACGCCGCCGAGGCCGGCCGACACCAGCACACGCTGTGCCCACCGCCAGGCCGTCGTACCGACTCGCCGAGCACCGCGACACGTCCGGCGGACTCGGTCCCGGGCACGAAGGGCACCGGCGGCTTGATCTGGTACTGCCCCCCGACGAAGAGCGCGTCCACGTAGTTGACGCCCGCCGCCTCCACGTCGACGACGACATGGTGCGGCCCGGGCACCGGGTCGGGACGTTCCTCGACCCGCAACAGCGACGGTGGTCCCAGCTCGTTGCAGACGACGGCGCGCACGGGCCGACACGCTACCGTCAGCCCACGTGGACCCCATCCCCGCCGTGCGCGCCGGTGCGGCCCGGCGAGCTGGCGCTGTTGCCCCCTCTCGAGCGGGCCGCCGACACGGTGTTCGAGCCGCTCGGCATCGGCCCGCTGCCCGGGCCCGGCACCGTCGCCGAATTCGCCGCCGCGCTGGTCGTCCTCGTCGCCGGCGACCCGCCCGTCGGCCTGTGTCGCATCGACGCCGTCGGCGTCGGGCGCCCACCTCGAGCAGCTCTCTGTCCATCCCGACCACGGCCGTCATGGCATCGGGCGCGCCCTGCTCGCGCGCCGCCGTCGAGCTGGGCGCCGCGCCCACGGCTACGACGAGCTCACCCTCGTCACCTACCGCGACGTGCCCTGGAACGCGCCCTTCTACGCGTCGGAGGGCTTCGTCGAGGTCGGCCCGGCCGACGAGTGGCTCGTCGCGCACGGCCTGGCGCCCGAAGAGCCGGTCATGACCGCAGGGTGGCACCCGCGTCGTCATGACGCGCGCGCCTGTGAGCTCCGCGTAGCGGAAGCAGCTGACCAGGTGGTCGTTGATCAGGCCCGTCGCCTGCAGGTGGGCGTAGACGATGGTGGGGCCGACGAAGCCGAAGCCGCGCCGGCGCAGGTCCTTGCTGAGCGCGTCGGACTCCGCCGAGGTCGGCGGCAGCTGGCCGATGCGCCGCCACCGGTTGACGACCGGGCCGCCCGCCGACGAAGCCCCAGATGTAGGCGTCGAAGGAGCCGAACTCCTCCTGCACGGCGAGGAAGGCGCGTGCGTTGCGCACCGTCGCCTCCACCTTGGCCCGGTTGCGGATGATGCCAGTGTCCGAGAGCAGCTTCTCCACCCGCGCCGGCGTGAAGCGGGCCACCTTGGCGACGTCGAACCCCGGCGAAGGCCTTGCGGTACCCGGCGCCGGCGCTTCAGGATCGTCGACCAGCTCAACCCCGCCTGCGCGCCCTCCAGCACGAGAAACTCGAAATGGGTGGGGTCGTCGTGGACGGGCACGCCCCACTCCGTGTCGTGGTACGCCACCATCTCGGGATCGCTGCCCGCCCAGTCGCAGCGCGGTGACGTGGCTGTCGTGCCGTCGCCTTGGCGCTCATGGTGCCACCGTAGGGGCGAGCTGCGACGGCGTGACCCGGTAGAGGACGTGACGCCGCAGCGGGCTGTCCTCGGGGAGGCCCGGGATGGTCGAAGTCCTCGTCGGGGTCGTGCACCATGCCGAGGCGCGCCATGACCGCCTGCGAGCGTGTGTTGCGCGTCGTCGTGTAGGCGACGATCTCGTCCAGCCCGCCGCCGTCGAAGCCGTGTCGCAGCGACGCTCGCGCCGCCTCGGTGGCGTAGCCGTGCCCCCAGTGGTCGGGGTGGAGGCGCCATCCCACCTCGACCGCCGGCGCGCAGGGCAGCCCGGGGCGCACCCGGTGCAGGCCGACCATCGCCGATGAAGGGCGCACCGCGTCGCGCCGCCACCGGCCACCTCGACCGCCCAGAAGCCCCACCCCTCGCGCTCGAGCTCGGCGTTGTAGCGGTCGATCATGGCGTCGCTCTCGGCCCGGGTCGGCGCCGACCCCAGCGACTCGACCACGAGCGGGATGCGTGTTCAGCTCGAAGAAGGGCTGCGCGGTCCACGTCGGTGAACGGTCGCAGCACCAGCCGCGCGCGTCGTGACCACGACACCCGGCATCGCCGTCGCTCACGCCCCCTGCGCCTTGACGGCGGTCTCGGCGGCCCAGCGATAGTCCGCCTTGCCCGAGGGCGAGCGCTGGATCCGCTCGACGAACACCACCTCCTTGGGCAGTTTGTAGCGGGCGATGTGGGCCGAGGCGTGCTCGACGATCGACTGGTCGCCCGGCGTCGGCCGCAGCGCCCTCGGCGAGCTGCACCACCGCGACGACCTCGGAGCCCCAGCGCTCCGAGGGGCGGCCCGTCACCACGACGTCGGCCACCGCGGGGTGGCCGGCGATGGCGCGCTCGACCTCCTCGACGAAGATCTTCTCGCCGCCCGAGTTGACGGTGACCGAGTCGCGCCCGAGCAGCTCGATCTCTCCGTTGGCCAGATGACGCGCCCGGTCCCCGGGGATGGAGTAGCGCACACCGTCGATCACGGGAAAGGTGCGCGCCGTCTTGGCCTCGTCGCCGAGATACCCGAGCGGCACGTTCCCGGTCTGCGCCAGCCAGCCGTTGCCCTCGTGCCCCGGCTCGAGCACTGCGGCGAAGGTCTCGTCGACCACGACGGTGCCGGGCCCGGGCAGGAACGTCCCCACCGTCGACGTCGTCGACCGACGTCGACGTGCATCTGCGCCCCGGTCTCCGAGGAGCCGGCCGAGTCGGAGATGACGAGGTTGGGGATGCGCTCGAGCGCCATGGCCCGCACGGCCGGCGTCAGCGGCGGCGCCGCCGTTGCCCACGGCGAAGAACGACGAGAGGTCGTAGGACTTCTTGTCGAGCTGTATGCAGCAGCGGGCGCAAGACGGCGTCGCCCACGATGGTCATGGTGTTGGCCTTCTCGCGTTCGACGGTGGACCACACGTCGTCGGGGTCGATGCGGTGCGTCTCGGTCGGGAACACGCAACGTAGCTCCCTGCGCCATCAGCATGAAGGCAGCCCACTGCGCGGCGCCGTGCATGAGCGGCGGCAGGACCATGATGCGCAGCGGGATGCTCTCGGCGAGGCGCGTCGTCATGTCCTCGTAGCTCGTCACGATCTCCCACGTGCCGACCTTCCGCCCGCCCATGGCGGCCATGAAGATGTCGTGCTGGCGCCACAGCACGCCCTTGGGCATGCCCGTCGTGCCCCCCGTGTAGAGGATGTAGAGGTCGTCGGGGGAGGGGTCGACCGGCGCGCCCTCAGGTGAGGATGCGGCCAACGCCTCCTCGTACCAGACCGCCCCGGGGAGGAGGCCGTGCCCCGATTCGTCCTCGACCTGGAGCAGCACGTCGGGGGGAGCGTCGAGCGTGGGCAGCACCTCGGCCAGCGTCGGTGCCAGCGACGAGTGCAGGATCATGGCGCGGGGCCGGGCGTCGTTGAGCAGGTAGCGCAGCTCCTCGCCGACGTAGCGGTAGTTCACGTTGAAGGGGGCGACCCGGGCGCCGTAGGCGCCGAGCATGCCCTCGAGGTACTCGTTGCCGTTGTAGAGGGCGAGGGCGAGATGGTCCTGGCCCGACTCCCAGCTCGCCAGCTCGGCGCGCTCGCGGTGCACGCCCAGGCCCGTGGCGTGCAGGTAGGCGGCCAGCCGCTTGGAGCGATCGGCCACGTCGGCGTAGGTGAGGCGGCGGTCGCGCCAGACGATGCACTCGCGGTCGGCCAGGCTCTCGACGAGGACGTCGAAGGCCTTGGCCAGGTTGAACTGGACGCCGGTCTGGTCGGGTGAGGTCGGCGCTGGGGTGTCGGGCACGGTCCCGCACTGTACCGGCGCCCTCCGCGACCGGCGCCCGTGCGCCGCGCTCCGCTGCCGCCCGACGCGGCGCCATCGGCAAAGATCACGGGATGGACGTGCGCAACCCGGCCACCGGCGAGGTCCTGACCACGGTCGAGGGCTTGACCGCGGAGGAGACCGATGCCGCCATCGCCCGGGCCGCCGAGGCCTTCGGGCCCTGGCGCGCCGTGGCCCCGGGGGACCGGGCGCGGCTGCTGCGCCGCTTCGCCGCCGCCGTCGACGCCCACCTCGACGAGCTGGCCGGGCTCGAGGTGGCCAACGCCGGCCACGTCATCGGCGAACGCGCGCTGGGAGGCCGGCAACGTGCGCGACGTGCTCGAGTTCTACGCCGGCGCGCCCGAGCGCCAGAGCGGCAAGCAGATCCCCGTGCCCGGCGGCATCGACGTGACCTTCTACGAGCCGCTCGGCGTGGTCGGCGTCATCGTGCCGTGGAACTTTCCCGATGGCGATTGCCGGCTGGGGCTTCGCGCCGGCGCTGGCGGCCGGCAACACCGTGGTCCTCAAGCCGGCCGAGCTCACGCCGCTCAGCGCGCTGCGCATCGGCGAGCTGGCGCTCGAGGCGGGGTTGCCCGAGGGCGTGCTGCAGATCCTGCCGGGAAAGGGGAGCGTCGTCGGACAGCGCTTCGTGGACCACCCCGCCGTGCGCAAGGTCTGCTTCACCGGCTCGACCGAGGTCGGGCGTTCGGTCATGGCGGGCTGCGCGGCAGCAGATCAAGCGGGTGACGCTCGAGCTGGGTGGCAAGAGCGCCAACATCGTCTTCGCCGACGCCGACCTCGAGCTGGCGGCGGCGCGCGCCCCCTACGGCGTGTTCGACAACGCGGGACAGGACTGCTGCGCCCGCTCGCGCATCTTGGTGGAGCGCAGCGGCCTACGACCGCTTCATGGCGCTGCTCGAGCCGGCGGTCCGGGGCGTGGCCGTCGGGGACCCGACGCTCGAGACGACCGAGATGGGCCCGCTCATCTCCGAGGCCCACCGCGACAGCGTCGCCTCGTTCGTGCCCGACGGACGCTCCCGTCGCCGTGCGCGGCGTCGTGCTCCCGACGGGCCGGGCAACTGGTTCCCCCGACCGTGCTGGCGCCGGTCGACCCCGGCGACCGCGCCGCCGTCGAGGAGATCTTCGGTCCCGTGTCGTCGTCATCCCCTTCGAGGACGAGGCCGACGCCGTGCGCCTGGCCAACGACACGCCCTACGGGCTGTCGGGGTCGCTGTGGACCCGCGACGTCGGGCGTGCGCTGCGCGTCGCCCGCGCCGTCGAGACGGGGACGCTGTCGGTCAACTCGCACTCGTCGGTGCGCTACTGGACGCCCTTCGGGGGCGTGAAGCAGTCGGGCATCGGCCGCGAGCTCGGCCCCGACGCGCTCGAGGCGTTCAGCGACGTCAAGAACGTCTTCATCAGCTCGGACTGACCCAGGCGAAGGACCGCACGGAGGATGGCCATGAGCGACACGACGGAGGCGACAGGAGCGGCGGAGTCCATGCGGTCTCTACGCCCGCCGGCTCGAGGGACGCGGTCTGCGTCGTCACCGGCGGCGCCAGCGGCATCGGCCGCGCCATGTGCGAGCGCTTCGCCGCCGAGGGCGCGCAGGTGGCGGTGGTCGACCTCGACGAGGACGCCGGCGGCGCGGTGGCCGCCGCGACCGGCGGCATGTTCGTGCGGGCCGACGTCACCTCCTCGGACGAGGTCGAGGCGCTGTACGGCGAGGTGGCCGGCCGCTACGGCGGGATCGACGTCTGCTGCAACAACGCCGGCATCAGCCCGCCCGACGACGACTCCATCCTCGACACCGGGCTCGATGCGTGGGAGCGTGTGCAGCGGGTCAACCTGACGTCGGTGTACCTGTGCTGCAAGCACGCGCTGCCTCACCTGCTGGCGCGGGGCAAGGGTCCATCGTCAACACGGCGTCGTTCGTCGCCGTCATGGGTGCGGCCACGAGCCAGGTCAGCTACACGGCGTCGAAGGGCGGCGTGCTCGCCATGTCGCGCGAGCTGGGCGTGCAATTCGCCCGCCAGGGCGTGCGGGTGAACGCGCTGTGCCCGGGCCCCGTCAACACGCCGCTGCTCCAGGAGCTCTTCGCCAAGGACCCCGAGCGGGCGGCCCGGCGGCTCGTGCACATCCCGATGGGCCGCTTCGGCGAGGCGTCGGAGATCGCGGCCGCGGCGGCGTTCTTGGCCAGTCGACGACTCGTCGTTCATCACCGCGTCGACGTTCCTCGTCGACGGCGGGATCTCCGGCGCCTACGTCACCCCGCTCTGAGTCGCTCACCCGCCGAGGCTGGCGCGCAGCTCCTCGAGCTCGCTGCGCAGGCGAGCGACTTCGGACCGCAGGCCGCTCACGTCGGCACGCAGGTCGTCGACCACCTGCGCAGCTGCTCCAGATCGGCCGGTGGCGGCATCGCAGACCTCGCGTCGGGCCTCGTGTCGGACCTCCGGTGGCCGAGTCGTCGTCGCCCTTGGCGGCGTCGGCGAACGGAGGCTCCGCGGCACCACCGTCGTGCGGTGAGCGATCGGTCGAGCCTGCGTCTGGCTCGGGGGCGACGAGAGTGGTGGCCCAGCGCCCCTCCTTCTGGCCGGGACGGCGTGCCACGCTCTCGGCCAATGGCTCCTCTCGCTCGGCGAGGAGCTCGAGCTCGTGCTCCATGCCGTCGAGCCCGTCGAACGGCGCCATGCGCTCGGTCCGGGCGCGCAGTTCGCCCACCGTCTGTGGCCCCCGCAGCAGGAGCATGGCCAGGATCGCGCTCTGGCGTGGCGTCGAGCCCGAGTGCCTCATCGAGGACGTGGCGATAGCGGACGACGGAGCGACCGTGGGAGGGCAGGACGAAGCGGACCAGACGCTGGTCCTTCAGATCTTCGAGGGCGCGTCTCGACGGTCTCTTCGTCGTAGCTGACGACCGGCTCCCGGTTCGAGGACTGGTTGCAGGCGGCCACGAGGGCGTTGAGCGTGAGCGGGTACTGCTGGGGGGTGGTCAGGGCCTTCTCCACCAGCGCACCCAGGACCCGGGCGCACGGCGGGCTCAGCGGCATGGCGGCCGAGCATTAGCGACCGAGGCGTCCTCCCGCCCGGAGCGCCGCAACCAGGGCCACGTCTGTGCGGAATCGGCCCATATGGGCCGGGGGGTAGGAGGTTGGAGGGCACATGACCGACCTGATCGAGCGCGTCGATTCTGCGTTTTCCGAGGATGACGGGCAGTCGCACGAGGATGCCGGCGAGTCCCGCGACCGCCCGACGAAGGCACCGCCGAAGCGGAGCCTGGCCGTCAACCGGCCCGTGCATGTCCTCTTCGGTGGCCGCCGGGGGCTCGGCCGTGCTGCTCTTCGCCATGGCGTCGGGTCACCTGCACCGAGCGCCGGGCGACGGTCGGGGTCATCGCCGCGCTGGCCGAGGTCGTGCTGGCCGTCGGCGCCCTCACCCGGCCCTCGCGCCCTCTTCGGGGCCGCAGTCGCCGTCAACGTGGCGGTGGCCGCGTTCTGGCTCCTCGTCGCACGGCCCCACGGCGTCTCGTGGGCGACGGCCGGCATCGGTGTGGCGTTCTCCGGGGATCGCGGTGCGTGGTCGGTGCGCTGCTGGCCGTGCGACCCGAACTCGGCAGCAACTGGTCGTCGGGCACCTCGGTGATCGGCTCGGTCGTCCCGGTCGCCGTCGCTGCGCTGGCCATCGGCGGCGCTCTTCGCCACCGACCGCCGCCGCGACCACGTACGCCCCGCGTCCCGCCGGCATCAGTCCCGGCGGCAGCGTCGGCCGCGCTGGCCGAGAAGACGACGGTCAAGGTTCCGGGCGAGAATTCGAAGACGTTCGCCAGCACGCTGGCCGGCAACGACCACGGAGCAGTCGGAGAACGCGAAGTGGGTCCCCTCGACGCCCGCGACCAGGCCGTTCTGACCAGCAGTTGAGCCAGGCGCTATCAGGCGGCCATGCGCTACCCGACCGTCGCGTCGGCGAAGGCGGCCCGCATGATCCTGGCCGGCGGCATGGCCCCGGGCGTCGGTGCGCACTACCAGTTGATCAACGGCGACGTCGTTCAAGGGCATCAACCCCGACGGGACCGTCAACGCGCTGTACCCGGCGTCGTGGATCTACTCCAGCACGGCGGACAACGCGCCGGTCGTGGGTGTCATGTACGAATCATTCGGATAACACGTGCCGCCTGCCGGCTTCATCGGCCCGAACGACCACTGGCACCGCCACTCCGACGTCTGCGTGCAGTTCACGGCCGGCAAGATCGGCGTCCCGTTCGCGGCCGACCAGGACGTGACTCCCCAGGAGTGCGCCGACGTGCACGGCCAGTTCATGCAGAAGACGGTGTGGATGGTGCACGCCTGGGTCGTCCCGGGTTGGGAGAGCCCACAAGGCGTGTTCTCGCACGACAACCTGCACGTCTACTGCCCGGGCAACACTGACCTGACCAACGCCATCGGGTTCTGCGACCGCCAGTCCTGATCCCGACGGTCGTCCGTACCGCTCGGACCGGGTGTCGCACCGGACTCGCTGGCGGTGAGCTCGGATCCGCCGGCTCGTCTGGCTGGCCAGCGCGCTCGGCCTCGCTGCGTGCGTGCTGGGGTGGGCCGCGCCGGCGCCGCGGCGCACGCCGCCGTCGTCTCGTCGTCACCTGCGCAGGGCGCACATCTGAAGCCGCGCCGCACCAGGTCACGATTGTCTTCGACCAACCGGTGCAGCCTGACGACGGCGGGCTGGTCGTGCTCAACTCCGGCGGGCAGCCGGTGCAGGTCTCGTCGGGCCACCCTGCGCCCGACACCCTCGAGGCAACGTTGCCGGCATCGCTCGGATCGGGCGCCTACGTCGTCGAACTACACGGTCACCTCGGTCGACGGCCACGTCGTGAGTGGAGGCATCGTATTCCTCGTCGGGCAACGTCAAGGCGGGCGTCGATCACCTTGTTGGCCCGTCCGAAGACGACGTTCACCAACTGGGTGGACGACTTCGGGCAGTTCCTCGTCTACCTGGGCGTGCTGGTTGCGGCCGGTCTTGCCTTCTTCGTAGCCTTCATCCTGCGGGGCGGGTCCGAAGGAGCGGCGTCTTCGTCGCTGGACCTACGTCGCGGCGGCCCTGGGTCTGCTCGGCATGGCGGTCACCGGAGCGGCACAGTCGGTGCTGACTGGTGGCGGGCGTGTCCTCGATCGTGCACTGGAGCATCGAGCGGCAGTCCTTCGGCGGCAAGTTCGGGCAGCAGTGCGCCGCCCAGTTGGTCGGACTGGCGATCGTGCTCGCATCCTTCCGGGTCCGCACGGCCATGACGTCGCCAGTTCGCGGCCTTCTATGGCCTGCTGATCGCAGCCGGCGCCTTCGTGCTCTTCGGGCACGCGCTCGTGTCGCCGGAACGCTGGCTCAGCACGCCCGCCGACATCGTCCACGTCGTCCTCGCTGCCATGTGGGCCGGCGGCCTCGTCGGCTTGTTGACGGTGCTGCGCACGAGGGTGCGGGAGGCTCGGCGGGCTGGCGAGTTCAAGGGCCGGGTCCGCATGGGCACGCTGGGCGGATTCGCTGATCCCGAGGCGGTGGCCGCCACCGTCACACCGAGCCAGGCGAGCGTGGCCGCTCCCGCGGTTCCGGCCGCTCCGGCCACACCACCGAGCGCCACGGCGACGGCCCTTTTGGAGCGCCCGGCCGCGCCGAGTGCGCCGGAACACGTGGGCGTCGAAGCGACGAGATCCGATGGCGGAAAGGGAGGCAACGGATCTTTCGACGGGAACGGCTCCTCCGAACGAAACGGCTCGTCGGAAGAAAACTTGTCGGAGGGAAACGGAGGGGGCGGGGGAGAACGCGACGCCGACGACGGTTCGCTGCTGGCATCGACCGCCGGTATCGTCGGCCGATTCTCGACCATGGCGGGGATCACCTTCGTCGGCATCATCGTGGCGGGCACCCTGCTGGCCGTCGCTGAAGTCGGATCTATCGCCAACCTGTTCGAGACCGGCTACGGCCAGCTGCTTCTGCTCAAGATCGCGCTCGTGGGCTTGCTGCTGTTCCTCGCCGGCTACAACCGCTACCTGCTCCTGCCGGGCCTCCTGGCCGCGTCCGCTACAGGACACGCCGGGGTCGCGCATGGCTGGCACCGCCTCGTGTCGACGGTGCGACTTGAGGCGCTCGGCATGGTGGCCGTCCTCGGCGTCACCGCGGTGTTGGCGAACGGCACGCCGAGCAACGGGGCGTCGGTGCCACCCCCGGTCGTCTTCAACCAGACCCAGCCTTTCGACGGTGGCCATGTCACATTGCACATCACCCCCAATGCCGCGCTGGTCAACGACTGGACGGTCCAGTTCACGTCGGCGAAGGGCGCACCAGCCGATATGGCCGAGAGCGTGTCGGTCTACCTTGTTCTACCCTCACAGAACGTCGGGCCGATCGAGACGGACATGAAGAAGGCGGGTGTCGGGCGGTTCGTACTGGCCAACAGTCCCAATCCGCCGATCGTTGGGAAGTGGCAGATCGTGCTGCAGGTGCAGGTGTCAGAGTTCAGTCAACCCGACGTCAGCTTCGTCGACACCGTGCAGTAGGACCGTGCACTAGGACCGCGCAATTGGTCGACACCGCCCAATCGTGTCGACACCGTCTGCTGCAAGGGGTCGTCTGCAGGTCGCGGCGACTTTCGGGTCCCGCAGGTCGCGTCGAGAAGGCGCGACGAGGGCTCACGAGATCGCGACGAGAAGGTAAGGAGAGGAACGCACATGATGAGAAGGCTTCGTGTGGCCGTGCTGGCCATCCTCGGCGCGCTCACGCTCGTCGCGGCTGACGCCACGCTCGCCGCGGCGCACGTCACCGTGAGCCCGTCGTCGATCCCTCAAGGGACCGACGACGTCATCTTGACGTTCCGGGTGCCCAACGAGTCGCAGACCGCAGCGGTGACGGGGCTCAAGATCCAGTTCCCTCTGACGCATCCCATCGTGCTGGTGAACCCCGAGGCGGGAACCGGCTGGCAGGTGAGCGTCGTCACCTCGAAGTTGCCCAAGCCGATCACGACCGATGACGGCACCTTCACGTCGACGACAAGTGAGATCGACTGGAGCGGGGGCACCATTCCCGTCGGGCAGTTCGGGGAATTCGACGTCCTGGCCCAAGGCATCCCGAGCGGCACCGACGAGCTCGTGTTCAAGGCGATCCAGAGCTACAGCGACGGCACGGTGGTCTCCTGGATCCAAGTACCCGACAAGGCGGTGCCCGACCCGCCGCATCCAGCGCCCACGATCGCGCCTGACGGCGCCCGGTGGAGCGGGCGGCACGAGCGGCTCTGGTAGCGCCGGCTTTGCCACGACGACGACGGCAGCGGCGAGTGCGAGCACGACGACCAACGTTTCGGGCGGGTCGAGCAACGCCATCGCCATCGCCGCGCTCATCCTGGGAGGGTGTGCCGTCCTCGTCGCACTGCTCGCGGTCTGGTTGGGTCGGCCGCGCTTCGGGGAACGCGACGGGTCCGGCGGCGGAGAACAGGGTGCGGCGGGCTGAGTCCTTTCGGCCTCAGTCTCTGACGTGGCAGCGGGGTCAGCCGCTTGAACCGACCTCGAGGGGTGCGGCGAGATACGGCCCGTCCGGGCCGAAGCCGAGGTGGGCCATGGCGACGGGTCGAGGCGGACCGGGCAGCGGGAGCGTGGAGTTGAACGGGGTGTACAGCAGCCACACGCCGGCGCCGTTGGAGAACACCGACTCCTCCCCGGGACCCTCGCCCTGCGCGTTGGAGGCCAGCAGCGGCGAGCCGGCGGTGTCGGCGCAAGGACCGAGCGGCCCGGCGCAGCGAGCGGCGCCGATGGAGTAACCGGGCTGGTTGAACCAGCCGCCCGAGTAGAAGAGGTAGTAGGTGTCCCGCACGAGCACGAGCTGGGGCGCTTCCACGATGTGGCCCTGCCACGGCTCGTCGGGCCCGAAGATCACCGTCGGCTGCCCGAGCAGGTGCATGCCGTCGGCGCTGAGCAGCTGGCTGTCGATCTGCGTGTTGGTCGTGTCCGATCGGGCATTCTGGTCCGACTTCCACACCATGTAGGGCTGCCCGTCGGCGTCCACGAAGACCCGCGGGTCGATGGAGCCGCCGAGGGACTGCTGGCAGATGAAGGGCGTCGGAGCGGCGAGATACGGACCGGCGATGGCAGTGCTGATGGCGTCCCCGATGCACATGGTCGACGGGGACACTCCGGCAAGCTGTGAAGTGAAATACAGCACGTAATGGGAGCCGAACTGGGCCACGTCGGGCGCCCACATGTCACGCCGGGTGCGGCCCACGGCAGGGCGTCGGGCAGCGCGTCGGTCGGGCGCGCCCCATTGGCCCACCACGGTGCCTGAGCGCACCGGCACGTGCTGGGGAACGTTGTCCTGCGACGTGAACAGGTAGTCCGTGCCGCCCACTTGGACCATGAAGGGATCGGGCTGGTCCGCCCCTGAGTTGATGGTGAATCCGGGCGTCGCCGGATCGCCCAGCGCCGGGGGATCGAAGATACGGCGTGCGCAAGCCGAGCGCGGTCGTCGCCGGCAGCAGCACCCAATGCGCCGGTCGAGAGGTAATCGTCGGGCGACATCGCGGACTCGCTGGCCGACCGCGCGCTCGCGTTGAGCGCGCCCAGCCCGAACACGGCGGCCAGCCCGCAGTGCTCACCCGGCCACCCCCCGGTGGCGACGCCCACCGTGGCGACAGCCCGGTGCCGGCGCAGCGTGGCGGCCTTCACGGTCGCCGCCGCCATGGGGAAGAGCTGGGGATGTCGATGCCCTCACTTGGGGATGACCGGAAGAAAGGTGGGGAGAACCACTGGATTTCGCGAATCGCCATTGACCTTGTGTTGGGAGAGGCGCAACCTGTCCTCAGTTCGGAGACAACAGCCCGCCGAACCTCAAGCGAGCACCGAAAGGTGGGAGCGAGGGAAGCCCAAAGGGAAGCCGCAAGGCGGAACGGAGGGAAGCCGAGAGAACGCTGCAAGGCGGGATCGAGGGATGGGAGCGAACCCCGCAAGGGGAGCGTGACCGGAGTGGGTTGGCGAATCCGCACTGCGATGGTCCGTGGTGCGTCACGGTGGCTTCCCTGGAGCCGACGTGACCGGCTCGGGCGGGGGTTGTCCGACACGACCCCGGCGCGACGCCAGCGGGTCATCGCTGACGTGGCCCCGAGGAGCACGGGAGGCTTCGGCCGAACGGTTACTCGGGGTTGCGTCGCGTCTGGGCTCTGGTGCTCTGTTCCGTTCCCCATGCACCGGTAACGCCAGGAGGCGGCAACCCCCGCGCCCGACCCGCCCGAGTGCGGTCGTGTGCCCGGGCGGGCCCCGATCGGACCTAGTGCAGGGAGCTCCAGAGGCGGGCCGGGCGTTCGCCCGCCGCCACCTCGCGATTCAGTTCGTCCTGGACCAAGGAGAGGTCCCCGGGGTGGGTCACGCCGACGCACCGTCCCGTCGCCGGCAGCACCACAAAGGGGCTGGTGCCGAGCGACTGGGCCACCACCTCGGGCAGGAGCACCTCGGCCTCCTCGGAGGCGTCGACGGCTGCCTCCATGGCGGCCTGGAGTGTCTTGTGGAAGGCGGGCGTGAAGCCCCACAGGTTCATGGAGACCCGGTCATCACCCGAGAGCGTCTCGGGCTGGCGCCCGTCGCCGGCGACAAAACCACCCTCGGGGGTGGCGGTGACCTGGCGCCGCTCGTCGACACCCGAGCAGGTTGCCCTCCGCGTCCACCCGGCAGATGCCACGCGGTGACGGGGGAGTAACCGATGACGGCATCGGCGAGCCGGTAGCCCACCAGCGCGTTGGTATCCACCTCGGCGCGCAGGTGCCGCGGCCAAGAGGGCGCAGGCGTCCCGGCCGTAGATGTCGTCGGCATTACCTACGCCGTAGGGCGCGTCACCCACGTGGTCCGACGCGCTCAGCACGGCGTTGACGGTGCCGAGCGGCGCGGGCTGGGTGGCGAAGCGCACGTCGACGCCAGACGGCCACGTGTGCTCGATGTGGTAACGGATGGCCGGACCGGTGCTGGGACCGAGCACCAACACGATCGTGGAGAAGCCGGCGTCAAGCGCGTCGGAGGCGACGAGGTCGATGACCGCCTCCCCGTGCGTGCCGACGGGCGCCAAGGGCTTGCAGCCGCCGTACCGTTTGGCGCGTCCAGCCGCCAAGATGACGAGCGCCAGGCTCGCCCCGCCTTGTGCCACGAATCAGGCGCTCCAGCGCAAGACGGCACTGGCCCACGTCATACCGCCGCCGAAGCCGGTCAGCAGGAGGGTGTCGCCGCCGTGGACGCGGCCGCACGTGATGGCGTCGTAGAGCGCCAGCGGGATGGAGGCCGAGGACGTGTTGCCGTAACGATCGATGACCACGGCGGTCCGTTCCACGGGAATTCCCAGGCGCTGGCAGGCCGCGTGGATGATCCGCAGGTTGGCCTGATGGGGCACCAGCAACGTGATGTCGTCGGGACCCACGCCGGCGTCAGCCATAGCACGCTCGGCCGACTCGACCACGACGCGGACTGCCCGGCGGAAGACCTCTTTGCCGTCCATGAACAGGGTGCCGCCGTGCTCGCACTTCAAGAGGTGCTTGAGCGACCCGTCCGAGTTCATGTTCCAGCTGAGCAGGTCCCCCGGTCCTTCCACCGGCTCGACCACCACGGCACCGGCGCCGTCGGCCACGATCACGGCGATCTTGCGGTCGTCCATGTCCGTGATCCGCGAGAGGGTCTCAGAACCCACGAGCAGCACCGGGCCCGAGCCCACCGCGATCAGTCCCGCCACCGTGATGAGGCCGTAGACGAAGCCCGAGCACGCCGCGTTGAGATCGAAGGCGCCCCCGCGCATGCCGATGCCGTGTTGGACGGTCGGTGCGGTGCCCGGCACCAGGCAGTCGGGCGTCGTCGTGGCCAGCACGAGGTTGTCGATCTGCTCCGCCGTGCGACCCGCACAGGCGAGCGCTTCTTGGGCGGCCTCGATGGCGAGCCCCGACGTGGTGCCGCCTATGTGGCGCTGCTTGATGCCGGTGCGCTCGACGATCCACTCGTCGCTCGTATCGAGGGAGACGGCCAGGTCGTCGTTGGTCACGACCTTGTCCGGTACAGCGATCCCCCAGCCGGTGATCCTGATCCCGCTCACGCGGCGGACCCGGCAGACCCGGCACGGACGGCGTGGATCCCGACGAACCCGGCGTCTCCGTAAATGATCCCTCCGGTGTTGATGGCCACGCCCGTGCGCGCCCCGTCGACCTGACGGGCACCGGCGCGGCCGCGGAACTGCGTGGCGAGCTCGACGACCTGGGCCAGCCCCGTGGCTCCCAGCGGGTGCCCGCGGCCAACGAGGCCCCCGCTCGAGTTCACGACCAAACCGGGCGTCTCGACGCTGGTGGCGCCGGCTTCGGTGGCCGGCCCGGCCTCACCTTGGGCGAAGAAGCCGAGCGACTCGAGCGCGTAGAGCTCTTCGGCCGCGGTGGCGTCGTGCAGCTCGACGAGGTCGGTGTCCTCGGGCCCGAAGCCGAAGACATCCCAGGCCGCCTCGGCGACCTGGGTCAGGCGATCGTGGTAGTCGAGGAGACCGTTGCCCGAGCGCGCCACCGAGCCGATGATACGGGGCACCGAGGCGGGTGCCGGGACGTCCGGACCGGCCAGGACGACCGCTGCCGCGCCATCGGTGAACGAGCTGCACATCAGCCGGGTCAGAATGCCGGCGACCTGGGGCGAGTCGAGCACCTCGTCGACGGTGACGGAGCGCTGGAACTGGGCCAGGGGGTTGCGCGCCGCGTGGTTGAAGGCCTTGACGGCGGCCGACGCGATCTGACGGACCGTGGCGCCGGCCTCGGTCATCAGGCGCTTCGCCCAGGCGTTGTTGAGTCCCATCAAGATGCTGCCAGCCGGGTTGTCGTCCGCGTGGCGCCGGTGGTGGAGGTCGTGGCGGTACTCGGACGGCAGGCCGTCCTCAATGCCGGCGATCGTCTCGGCACGATTGCCCGTCCACATCTTCTCGACGCCGAGGGCGAGAACCGGCCGGTCCTGGACGGCCGCGGCCATGGTCGCCAGGTGCAACGCCGAGCTGCCGCCGGCGCAGGAGTTGTCGACATTGATGATGGCGGCCTCGTTGAGGCCAGCCTTACGCAGCCAGCTCTGGCCGCGCATGCACCCCTGGTCGCTCAGCCGGCCCGCCATGGCGTTCCCCACGATGACGAGGCCGAGGCCGTCGGGCGACACACCGGCGTCGCCCAGTGCCTCGTGCGCCACCTCGTAGGCCATCGTGTCGGGCGACTGGTCGCGCCGGCCCATGTCGGTCATGCCCGTCCCGAGGATGGCGACGTCGGTGCCGCTCACGCGGAAACCCCCGCCAGAGCCGGCTCCGTGGCGGCCACGAAGGCGGCGCGAAGCAGCGCGAAGTGCTCGACCGCAGGCGAGCCGGCCACCATCACCACGATGTGGCGGGCGCCGGCTTCGGCATAGCGCGCCAAGGCGGCGGCACAGGAGCTGGGCGAGCCGGCAACCAGGTGCCGCTGGAACGCCTTGGGCGGGAGCCGATAGAGGTGCGACAGCCAGGCCGCTCCCTCGGCGGGTGCGACCTCGTCGTCGCCGACGCGGGCGAAGACCACCACGCCCGGCTCGACCGCCCCCGGATCGCGATCTGCGTCGGCCGTCTCGCGCCGCAGCGCCGCCAACGCCACCGCGTACTCCTCAGGGGCCAAGAAGAGCGGCACCCAGCCATCTCCCACCGCGGCCGCGCGGCGGCGGGCTGAGTCGCTCGACCCGCCGAACCACAGGGGGATCGGCGGCGACGACGGATCCTGCACGTAGTGGGCGAGGGAGCCGGAGGGATCGTGGGTGGGCGAGCGGGTCTCAGAGCCGGCCCGAGAGCCGGTCAGGGTCCGGGCGCCCCAGGCCGCACGCAGCTCGGCCACTCCCTCGTCCATCAGGCGTCCCCGCCGGGTGAAGTCGACCCCGGCTCGCTCGTACTCGCTCCGGTGGCTTCCCACTCCGAGCCCGAGGACGAAGCGGCCACCCGAGAGGACCTGGAGGGCTGTCGCCTGCTTGGCCACGGCGGACGAACTGCGAAGCGGCAGCTGGAGCACGCACGTCCCGAGTGTCATCCGCGGCGGTGGCAGTGGCCGCGACAGCGAGAGTCGTCAGGGCCTCGGCGATGGGGTGAGGCCAGAAGAGATGGTCCACGGCCCACAACGAATCGGCCCCGGTCGCCTCGGCCCGCCGGCACAGCTCAGCCAGGGCGGCGGCACTACCGGTACCACCAAGGGTATTACCACCGCTGGGTGCTAGTTCTCCCTGCAAGGTGGCGGGGAGGATGAGCCCGAGGGATGGACGGGGGAAACAACTTCCTACCGGGGTCACACCGACATAATACGCCGGAGCGCGGTGCCTGACTATTCCATTGAGCCGGGAATGGGCGGCGGCATGACCGCGCCGGTTGCGCCACCTGGGACACCCAGGACCGACAGGGTGCAGCGAGCCTCACAGATGGCCCGGCCATCGTCGTCGGTCAACGCGATTCGCCAGACCTGGACCGTCCGGCCCACCCGGACCGGGGTCGCCTCGGCGTTGAGGTGGCCGTCACGCACCGAGCGCAGATGGCTGGCGTTGAGCTCGATCCCGACGACGCTGCGTTCGGGCCCGGCCGCCAGCGCGGCACCGAAACTTGCCGCCGACTCGGCCAAGAGGGCGGACACGCCACCGTGGAGGATCCCGTAGGGCTGGTGCACCCGCCAGTCCACCGGCAGGCGCATGACGACCCGCTCGGGGCCGGCCTCGAGAACCTCGACATCGAGCAGGTCGTGGATGCTGGCGTGCAGATTCGGAGACGCCGCGCCCGGGCCGGGGTTCGGAGGGGGGTTCGCCACCGCCGCAGGTTAACGGGGCACCGTTAACCTGAGCGGTGGCCGCAGTGGTGGACCTGCGAAGCGACACCGTCACCCACCCGACACCGGCGATGCGTCGCGCCATGGCCGAGGCCGAGGTCGGTGACGACGACTACGGCGAGGATCCGACGGTTCGGGCGCTCGAGGAGGCGTTCGCGGCGCGGGTCGGCAAGGCGGCCGCGCTGTTCGTGCCGTCAGGTGTGATGGCCAACCAGATCGCGGTGCGCATCCTTTCCGAGCCCGGCACAGCGGTGGTGGCAGGTCGCCGCCAGCACGTCGTGGCCTACGAGTACGGCGCAGCGTCGATGAACGCGGGTATTCAGTTCATCCCCGTCGACGACGGTGACGGCATGTTGCGTGCCGACGACGTGCGCCAGGCCCGTCTCGCCGCGGAGCATCATCAGCCCGCGGTGTCCCTCGTGTGTATCGAGAACACGCATATGGCAGCGTCGGGCGCACCGTGGACGCGCGAGCGGCTGCGCGCGGTCGTCGATGCTGCGGGAGGCGTGGCCATCCATATGGACGGGGCGCGGCTGTTCAACGCGGAGGTGGCGACGGGTGTCCCGGCGGCGGAATGGGCCGCCCACGCCACGACCGTCTCGTGTTGCCTGTCCAAAGGGCTCTGCGCCCCGGTGGGCTCGTTGCTCGCCGGCGACGAGGACCTCATTGCCGTTGGGCGACTGGCGCGGAAGCGACTGGGCGGTGGCATGCGCCAAGCGGGCGTGCTTGCCGCGCCGGGCCTGGTTGCGTTGCACGACATGGTCGCGAGGTTGGCTGAGGATCACGCTCGAGCGGCGCGGCTCGCGGTGGCCGTGGTGGAGCGCTGGCCCGGGTGCGGGCTCGACCCCTCGGCCGTGCGCACCAACATCGTGACCTTCACGCATGCGGCGCCCGACAAGCTGCTCGCGCACCTCGAAGAGCACGGGGTGCTCGCGCACGCCATCGCACCCGATACCATGCGCTTTGTCACCCACCGCGACGTCGACGACGACGGGATTGCCCGCGCCATTGAGGTGCTGGCCTCGGCACCGGGGGAGCGCACCCCATGAAGGTGCGCATCGGTATCAGCGCAGGCGGCGAAAGCCTCGGGCCCGAGGCGATGGCCGGGCTGGGACGGACGGTCGCCGAGACTGGTTTCGACTCGCTGTGGCTCCCCGAGGTGCTGACGCGCCCAGGGCCCGATCCGCTCGTCGGGTTGGCCTGGGTGTCGGGCGCCTGTCCGGGGATGAAGATCGGCACGACCATGCTCCTGCCCGGCCGCAATCTCGTCTGGCTGGCCAAGGCGGTCGCCACGCTCGACGTGCTCTCGGGTGGGCGGTTCTTGTTGACGTTCGTCCCTGGCCTCGTCCTGGGCGCGGAGCGCAGCGCAGTCGGGATCCCGACGGCGGCGCGCGGCGAGCAGATGGACGACGCTCTGCCCGTGCTGCGGCGCTTGTGGTCCGGAGACGAGGTCAGCCACGACGGTCCGGCGGGCGTGTTCGCCGGGGTGTCCGTCTCACCGCGTCCGGTGCAGGACCCCTTCGACGTCTGGCTGGGCGGCAACCTGCCGGCAGCGCTCGACCGCTGCGGCCGGCTGGCCGACGGGTGGATCCCCGCCTTCTGCACCCCCGACGATGCGGCCGACGGCAAAGCAGTGATAGAGGGCGTCGCTGCGGCGCACGGGCGCACCATCAGCCCTGAGCACTTCGGCGTCAGCCTGGCCTATGCCCCCGAGGGCACCGACGTGTCCGCGCTGGCCTCGTCCCCCTTGGCGCGCCGGGCGCGCGGGTCGTGCGCTCGAGGACATCATCCCGGTCGGGCTGACCGGCCTGCGCACCATGCTCGAGCGTTTCTTGGCCGTCGGGTTCTCCAAGTTCATCGTGCGCCCGATGGCGCCGCCAGACGAGTGGCGTCCGGTGCTCGAGCACCTGGCCGCCGCGGTGGGAGACCTCCAGACCTAATCGCACCGAGTCAACCGGCGGGACCCGACGGGTCGTACCGGGACGTGCCGGGTGGCCGGCAGCGACCCGTACGCTGCAACGCATGCCCCAGCGCCCCCTCACTCTCATGGCGGTCCACGCCCATCCCGACGACGAGGCCATCTCCACGGGGGGCATCCTGGCCCGCTACGCCGACGAGGGTGTGCGGACTGTGCTGGTCACGTGCACCAACGGTGAGCTGGGCGACGGCCCCGGCGGCGTGAAGCCCGGCGAGCCCGGTCACGACGAAGCCGTCGTCGTCCCGTTGCGCCGCCGCGAGCTCGAGGCGAGCTGCGAGGTGCTCGGCGTGTCACACCTCGAGCTCCTCGGGTACCACGACTCGGGCATGGAGGGGTGGCCGCAGAACGACGCGCCAGGTGCCTTCTGGCGCACGCCGGTCGAAGAGGCAGGGCGGCGCCTGGCCGACCTGATGCGGCGCTACGAGCCCCAGGTCGTCGTCACCTATGACGAGAAGGGCTTCTACGGGCACCCCGACCACATTCAGGCGAATCGTGTGACCCGCGCCGCCGTCGCGGCGTGCGGCATCCCGGCCAAGCTGTACTACACCGCGGTGGCGCGCTCGAGGATGCGCGGTTTCCGCGAAATCTTGGCCGAGCACGGTATCGGCGAGCCGAGTGAGATTGAGGACATGCCCGAGTGGGGCACGCCCGATGATCTGATCACGACCACCATCGACTGCAGTGCCGTGGCCGCGCGCAAGTACGCGTCGTTGGCGGCGCATGCGAGCCAGAGCGAGAACATCGTCTTCCTCCAGATGGGGGAGGAGCTGTTCGCCGGCCTCATGGGCTCCGAGAGTTTCGTGCGTGTCACCGACTCGACCGGTGCGCCGGTGCCCGAGGTGGACCTCTTCGCCGGACTGCGCTGAGCCGAGCTCTCTTCGGTCTGCTGTTCCGGCCGGACCGAAGCCGAGCCCGCGCCCAACCGGGAGATAAGGACGCGGGCTCGGTCCGGAGTTGTCCCTACGTCGCGTTGCCGGCGGGGGAAGATCCGGTGCGCGCGCGGGGAGCCGACTGGGCGAGGCAGAGCGCCGCAGCGGCAACGAGGAATACCGCGGCAATCACCTCGACGACGAATGCCTCCTTGGCGTAGGGGGCGAGCCACGAGTCTTTGAAGCCGAAGAGGCCGTGGGCGACCGAGAGCAGGAAACCAGCGATGGTGGCCAACGCGAAGCCCACTCCCACAACGGCCGCCCACACCCGACGGACCGCGATGACCCCGAGACCGATCACGAGACCGGCGATCGACTGCAGCAAGAAGAGGGGCCCAATGGTCGGGATGGACCGGTAGCCGTCGGTCTCGCCCCAAAGGTGGGCGTGCACGTAGGCCGACCAGAGGAGGAGCACGCCGCCCGCCGCGAAGCAGGCGGTAGCGGCCAGCGCGGTCGGGCCGGTGGTCGCGACCCGGGCCCAGCAGCAGCAGACTCCATCGATTCCGTCGCACCCCTCCACGATCCACCCGCGGGGGCACCTGTTCGCGGATGGCGGCGGCCGTAGGCACGGCAGGGATACGGCGCGATCGCCGTCGGAGGATTGGCCTATCAGCCGCGACCTGGATAAATCCCGTCGGACAGAAATCCCACCGGCGTTCCGGGCCGTACACCAGGGGATGCGAGAATTTGCTGTGGCCGAGGGCGACGTGTCCGACGAGGGCCTCCTGGCCGGCATGGCCGTGGGGGACCAGTCAGCTGCGGTGACGTTCGTCCGGCGTTACCAGCGTCGGATCTTCGGGCTCGCGTATTCCATGACCAGCGACGCCGGGGTGGCCGAGGACGTCGCCCAAGAGGCCATGATCAGGGTTTGGCGTCATGCGCCGGTTTTCGACGCCCGTCGTGGCTCCGTCGCGTCGTGGGTCCTGACGATCACGCGCAACCTGGCCATTGACGCCCTGCGGTTGCGCCGCGCCGTGCCGACGGACCCCGACGACTTCACAGCCTCGGCGCTGCGAAGCAACGAGCACAATCCTGAAGACGCGGTACGCCGCGGTGACGCCCGCGACACCGTGCGGGCGGCGCTCGCGGCACCTGCCCGACGAGCAGCGCCGGGCGGTCGTCCTGGCTGCCATTTACGGTAGGACGGCGCTCGAGATCAGCGAGTCCGAGGGGATCCCGCTCGGGACCGCGAAGACGCGCATCAGGACGGCCCTCATCCGGTTACGGGCCGTCGTCGAGCATGCAGAGGGGGTGAGCGACGAGCAATGAGCGATGACACGAGAGAACAGGAATGCGAGAAGCACTCGGGCGAGCTGGCCGAGCTCGCGCTCGGTGTACTCACCGGGCGCGAGCGCGCGCAGGCCTTGTCCCATGTGGAGTCTTGTCCGCGTTGCGCCGATGAGCTCGAACAGTTGTCCCGGGTGGCGGACACAGTGGTGCAAGCCGCGCCCGAGGTAGAGCCGCCGATGGGCTTCGAGGTGCGCCTGTTCGAGAAGATGGGTGTGTCCGACGAGCTGGCCCGCCATCGCACGCGCCGGCACCCTTGGCGTCACCCGCGCTGGGCTGCTGCGACCGTTGGAGTTGCGGCAGCCACCGCGGTGGCCCTCGGCCTCGGGCTGAACCTGCCTTCCTCGACGGCGCCGACGGTCACCGCGCTGGGCCAGCACGGGCGTTCGCCGGTCGTGGCCGCCCCCCTCGTGGAGAACGGCACGACTGTCGGGCGCGTCGCGATCTTCAGCGGGAACACGCCTTGGATGTCGATGATGCTGGCTGACTCGTCCGCACGCGGCACGGTCAACTGCGTCGTGATGACCGACGACGGTCTCTCGCACCAGGTCGGGACGTTCGTCGCACACAAGGGCTACGGGGCCTGGATCTCGCCCCTGCGCGTCAACCCCAGGGACATCAGCAGCGCCGAGGTGGTGTCGCCCAGCGGGACGGTGATCGCCACCGCCACGCTGGGCTGACGCTGATCGGTCCCGCTCTAGTAGCGGTAGGTGTCGGGCTTGTAGGGCCCCTCAACCGGGACGCCGATGTAGTCGGCCTGACCCTGGCTCAGCGTCGTGAGCTTCACGCCCAGCGCGTCGAGGTGAAGGCGCGCCACCTTCTCGTCGAGGTGCTTGGGCAGGACGTAGACGTCGTTCACGTACTGCCCGGTCTGTGTGAACAGCTCGATCTGGGCCATCGTCTGGTTGGTGAACGAGTTGGACATCACGAAGCTCGGGTGGCCCGTCGCGTTGCCCAGGTTCAAGAGCCGTCCTTCGGAGAGGATGATCACTGCGTGACCGTCGGGGAACACCCACTTGTCGACCTGCGGCTTGATGTTCACCCGCTCGATGCCGGCGATCTTGGACAGGCCGGCCATGTCGATCTCGTTGTCGAAGTGCCCGATGTTGCCGACGATCGCCTGGTGCTTCATGGCGGACATGTGTGCGGCGGTGATGATGTCGCGGTTGCCGGTCGCCGTGATGATGATGTCGGCCTCGGGCAGGATGTCCTCGAGCGTCGTCACCTGGAAGCCCTCCATGGCGGCCTGGAGGGCACAGATGGGGTCGACCTCGGTGACCACGACGCGGGCGCCCTGGCCGGCCAGCGACTGCGCGCAGCCCTTGCCGACATCGCCGAAGCCGCAGACGACCGCCACCTTGCCGCCGATGAGCACGTCGGTGGCTCGGTTGATCCCGTCCACCAGTGAGTGGCGGCAGCCGTACTTGTTGTCGAATTTCGACTTGGTCACGGAGTCGTTCACGTTGATGGCCGGGAAGAGCAGCTCGCCCTTCTTGGCCATGTCGGCCAGCCGGTGCACGCCGGTGGTGGTCTCCTCGGTCACGCCCTTGATCCCGTTGGCGATCGACGTCCAGCGACCGGCGTCCTCAGCCAGGCTGCGCCCGAGGAGCGCGAGCACGACGGCAAACTCCTCGGAGTCGGCCGTGGCCGCATCGGGCACACTGCCCGCCTTCTCGAACTCGACGCCCTTGTGGACAAAGAGGGTGGCGTCCCCGCCGTCGTCGAGGATCATGTTCGGACCGCCTTCACCCGGCCACACCAGCGCCTGCTCGGTGCACCACCAATACTCCTCGAGCGTTTCGCCTTTCCAGGCGAACACCGGGATCCCCTTGGGCCCGTCGATCGTGCCCTCGGGCCCGACGGCGACCGCCGCCGCCGCGTGGTCCTGGGTCGAGAAGATGTTGCAGCTCGCCCAGCGCACGCGGGCGCCCAGCGCGGTCAGCGTCTCAATCAGCACCGCCGTCTGCACGGTCATGTGCAGCGAGCCGGTGACGCGGGCACCGGCCAGGGGCTGACTGGCGGCGTATTCGGCCCGCATGGCCATGAGGCCCGGCATCTCGTGTTCGGCCAGCTCGATCTCCTTGCGGCCGAACTCGGCCAGGGAGAGGTCGGCCACCTTGTAGGGAGCGGGGGTTGTCATGGGGCGTGTTCCTTCCGGGTCGGATGTACGTGCGCGGGCGCGCACGACTGCGGTGGGCCGGACGGCGAAAGCGCAACGCACGTGCTCCGACCTCTGTCGGAGGCCGCGTGCCCACACCAACAATAGGCCCTTGGCACTGGCTCCGCGGCACGTTCCCCGGGGGGATCCCGTTGACGGCTCCCCACCATCGGCCTCGTGCCATGCCTCGTGGACCCCGCAGACTTCGAGCGCCCGTGATCGCTGGTCGTGGAGCATGTGAACAGGGATGCGATCTGCTCACTCTCGCAGGACACGTGGCGAGGGAACGGAAGACACACCAAGTCCGAAGGGAGCAACGCGCGGACAGCCGTTCCTGATCTGGTTGGTGCCGCGCCGCTCCGGCAGGGTGCGGCGGCGCTCCCGTCCCAGAATGCCAGTGTCGAGCGGACCGTAGTGCACAATGGAGCCGCGCCAGGCCGAGGGTCCGCTCTCGAGCCCCCGTAGCTCAGGGGATAGAGCATCGGTTTCCTAAACCGAGTGTCGCACGTTCGAATCGTGCCGGGGGCGCTGTGTGATGTCGCGAGACATCGTGGACAGGTCTCGCGAGACATCATGGACAATTTTCAGCGCCCTTGGGGCTGGTAGTTCCGGCTGGGGTCGATCGTGAGCTGGCGGATGAGGTCTCCGTCGAGGGTGAGGACTCGAACGTCGCGGTTCTTGACCAGGAGCAGCACGGATCGGCCGTTGTGGGCCCGACCCACCCCGATGTGCAAGAGGTCGCTCCTGTAGCGCAGCGTCACGTTGCCTCCGTTGACCTTGTCCTGGCGGACCCGGCAGTGCGGTGGGAGCTTGAATGGCTTGCCCGAGGGCCGTGCTTTGCGGCGAGCCCCGAAAGCCGCTTGGGGTGTTCGGCGACCGAGCGAGCGGTGTGGACGCACCTCGTTGTAGTACTCGCCGAAATCATCGAGGCGCCCCTGAAGCACGCTGATGCCGCGGGCGCGCTTGGAGACCTCGAGGTGCTTCTTCATCGTCTGATGGAAGCGCTCGACCTTGCCGCAGGTCTGGGGATGGTTGGGCTTGGAGTGCTTGAAGGCGATGCCCAAGGAAAGGAGTTCTGACTCCATGACGCAGACCCCATGGCGCGACGCCGCGGTGAACACCGCGCCGTTGTCCGAGAGCACCGAGGCGGGATACCCCCAACGAGCTGCGGCTTCGTGGAAGGTGGTGACGACGTCGATGGCCTTGTAGATGGGCAGGACTCGTGTCGCGACGCACAGACACGAGTGGTCGTCGATGATGTTGAGGATCTCGACCTCGCGCCCACCGGCGAGATACACGTGGGTGATATCCATTTGCCAGCATTCATTGGGCAAGTCGGCGACGAAGCGCACCCACGAGGATCTCGGGCGCTTGTGCGGCTCGGGGGTGACGAAGCCCCGGGCCTTGAGCACCCGCCAGATGGTCGACGTCGAAGGAACCTTGGCCCGCCGGTGCGCTCGGCGCAGATGGACCTGAATCGTCTCGGGCCCAGCGTCGTAGCCCGCCTCGGTGAGCTCCTTGCGCAGGCGGACGATCTCGTCTTCATAGAGATCGGCGACCTTGTTCGGCGACCGGTGCGGCCAGCGAGCGAGACACCAGCCCGGCCTCCCCCTCGGCCTGGTAGCGGGCGACGAGCTCGTAGAGCCAGGTCTTTGAGACCCCGTGCTCCTGGGCCACCTTGCGGACCGACTGGCCCTCCACCATGACTGCCGCCACCAGGTACGTCGCCATCTCCATCGGGCCACCTCCTCGAAGGTGTCCACGATGTCTCGCGACATGTGTCCGCTATCTCATGAACTCACAGAGTGCCGGGGGCGCTGGAAACAGGATTTAGAGCCTGCAAACGCCGCCACGACCCTCAACGTCTACGGACACTTCCTCGAGTCTTCCGACGAGTCCGCTGCTCACATGCTCAGCTCTCGGCTCGACGGCCCGAAACGGAATGCGAAGGGTTGACTACTTCGCCCGATCGGTACTAACGCAGCTCAGATCCGGACCCCGCAACCCCGATGACCTCAATTTCGATTGTCGAATTCCGAGTCATCCGTTCGTCGTCATGCAAAGACTCGATGCGTCAAGGCCAGAATAGGAGATCGGCGGCATCAAGTGGATCGACCCGATGCATCCTTTGTCACAGGGTGAACCTACTGTCGTCTACTGAGCAGACCCTCAGCCCCCTGAGGGTTGGCCGGTCTTCATAGCCCGTCATTTGGGTCACCTGACCTGCGGGCGAACCAAGATCACTCAGAACAACCCATCACTGATTAATGGAGGAACGATGACAGCTGACTCGCGGAAATGGCTCGCCCTGGCGGTCATCTGTGTCGCCCAGTTCATGGTCATTCTCGATGTCTCCATCGTGAATGTGGCACTGCCGTCAATTCAGCGCGGCCTGCACTTTTCCGAACAGAATCTGCTGTGGGTCTTGAACGCCTACGCCCTGATGTTCGGTGGGTTCCTCATGCTCGGCGGCCGCGTGGCCGACAAACTGGGACGGCGCCGGGTGTTCGTGACAGGCGTGGTCCTCTTCACGACGGCCTCCCTGTTCTGTGGATTGGCGACCTCGACCGGCTGGCTGGTTACAGCCCGGGCCGTGCAGGGACTCGGGGCCGCGATCCTGTCTCCCGCCGCCCTCTCCATCCTGACTGTCACCTTCGAAGAGGGCCGGGAGCGGAACACCGCCCTGAGCATCTGGGGGGCGATCGCTGGCGCGGGCGGCGCGTTCGGAGTCCTGCTCGGCGGAGTCCTCACCCAGGAGTTCGGCTGGCAATGGATCTTCTACGTGAATGTGCCGATCGGCTCGCTGGTTGTCCTGGCGAGCTTCTTCATCCTCACGCCATCCCTCGCGGAGGACGAGAACCGGGGATTCGACATTCCGGGTGCCGTCACTCTCACCGGCGGCCTGGTCTTGATGGTGTTCGCACTGGTCAAGAGCACGAGTTGGGGTTGGGCCTCGGCCAAGACGCTGGGGACTCTGGCGGTGGCCTTCGTGCTCATCGCGCTGTTCGTCGTCATCGAGCGCCGGACGAAATCCGCCCTCGTCCCCCTGTCGACCTTTCGCAATCGGAGCCTCAGTGTGTCCAACATGGTCTCGCTCGCTCTGGGCGCGTCCATCTTCTCCATGTTCTATTTCCTGTCGCTCTACATGCAGCAGGTCCTGGGGTATTCAGCCCTCAAGACGGGAGTCGGTTATCTGGCGATCGCAGGCTCGATCATCGTCGCGGCTGGAGCAGCTCAATCGCTGGTCGCCAAGTTCGGCGTTCGACTCGTGATGACCGTGGGCATGGCATTGGCGGCCGGCGGGCTCATCTATTTCGCCCAGATCTCGCCCCACGGCACCTACCTCGGCACCCTGTTGCCCGGGTTCCTTCTGGCGGGCGTCGGCCTGGGCCTCTCGTTCGTACCGGTAACCATCGGGGCAATGAGCGGTGTCGCCCATGAAGAGGCGGGTGTCGCGTCAGGGCTGATAACCACGACGCAACAGATCGGCGGGGCACTCGGGGTCGCGGTCCTCTCCACCACTCGCCGTGTCAGCGACGACGAGGTTCATCGGCGCACATGGCCATGAGCCACTGGTCGATGACAGACGCGCTCAACCACGGCTTCTCCATTGCCTTTTGGTTTGGCGCGGTCTTTGCTGGGATCGGCTGCCTCATTGCCTTTTTCGGTATGGACCGCACTCGAATCACTGGGGCCCTCGCATCGGCGCCAGCGGTTGAAGGGCAGCCGACCAAGGTCCAGCCGGTATCTCCTTGAAGATGACGCCTGCAAGTTGACGAGGAGAGGGCGTATCCAAAAGAGCGCGCCCTCGGCAGCCGGTTGCCGCGCGCGTCCCATGCCGAATCAGGATGGAGGGGCATGAGGTCCAAGGTGGTCGGCCCGGAGCCGAGAGACAGGATCGGACGACGTGGTCGAACCGCGTCGCGCCGGCCGTAACCTTTCATCAAGGAGGCGAGATATGGAAGACGTGACCGAACTGATCTCACGGGTAAGTCAGGAACTAGGCCCCGACGCCTCAGAGGATGAGATCAGCGAGAAGGTGCTCAAGGCTATCGAGGCACTTCCGGAATCGGATCGAGCACAGCTGCTGCAACAACTCGTTAAGGGGATTAGCTCGGGCCAGCTTCGCCATCTCGACGAGGAAGTGGAGGCTGACCGTCAAGGGGATGGCGGTAAGAGCGTGCCGAATGCCGAAGGCACCGCATAATCGATCCGGCGTTCGCTCGCGGGTGATTGTCACACCCGGAGATGAGCGATGAATGCGCCCGTCCGCAGGGAGCGGGCGCCTCGTGAGGACTCCTCAGATATTCTCCGCGGATGCTGATCAGCTACGAGTGGTGCCGGCCCTTCAACAATGCCGAGGTCAACCGGCTTCATCCCGAAGCGTTCGAGACTCGGGCGTACTCCGAGGACGGATTCGAGCGGTGCGTTTGATCAGCGATACAAAAACTGCGATGGCAAGGACGGGAACCGTGACGTACCAGAAGTGCCATGCGATGGCCCCGTATAGGACCACAAGAAAGCCGATCAGTAGCGGGTGCCGGCCGCGGAGCCAGAAGTAGGTCACGGCTGCACTGTCTCATTTCGTTGTGACACCGCCACCTGGACAGGTTCCTCGAACGGCGGGAGGGGACTCGGCCCATCTCTGTGGGTGGCGCCGGTGATCATCTGGCTGGCCGCTGTTGCCGACCGCCCACGAGGACCTCACGTCTTCATCCGAGAATGACCTCGAGCGGCTGACCCCGTTTCGGCTTAGACCGTCGCATCGAACATGGAGAAGAGAGTGTTGAGGCCTTCCGCGAGGAGCGGGTGCGTGAAGATAGCGTTGGCCATCGTGGTGTAGGGGAGCTTGCCCAGGTCATCCCATTTCATTGCGACCTGGACAGGTCGAGGGGTAGCCGCCCTTCGCGCGATGGGGGTTGCGGCGACATGGCCGACGGGGCCGTGTGCGAACCTGAGGCGATGGACCTCGCCGAACTGCTGACGATGCCCGGGGTCAGGGAGGAATGCGTCCTGCGCTCCAACGTCGGCTTCATGGCTCTGCACGGCGGATCGCAGGATCGGGGCTCCGAGCAGATCGCTCGGCGGGCCGCCCAACTGGCCGGCGCGTCCTGCTACGCCATCGTGTATCCCCCCAGGCTTCGGGTTCATCTCACTTCACGGCTCCATAACCCGGACCACTCGGCGCATTTGCGGGCGTTCTTGGAGCACGTCGACGTTGCCATCTCAGTGCACGGGTTCGGGCGCGACGGTTTTGCCCTCTGGTTCGACGCCGACCATGGCCTCATCGTCCAACCGTACGGGCCCGCGATTCGAGGGAGGCAGACCGGGCCGTTGCGGGGGATCATTGTGGGAGGGTTGAACGCGGCAATTGGTCGACGTGGCACACGAGCTTTTTCAGCAGCGCTTCGCCAGCTACTACGTTGCCGATGAGCGGGTGCGGCTCGGGTTCCATCCTGACAACCCTGTCAACCTTCCTTCGGCCCATGGTGTTCAGGTCGAGCTACCGCCGGGTCTACGCGGAATCGGCGATTTCGGCGAAACCTTGGTTCCTCGACACGATGGGGTCGTCAGCGAGGTGGTGGCTGCTCTCGTCGAAGTGGCGACATGCGCAACCGAACTGTTGCGCACGACGTTGGCGTCGCGCGGGGAGGTTGGCGCATGAACGCTGCCGGGCGCCTCGTCCGTGACCGCTCGGCGACGCCCGGCCGGTAACTCCTCGGACCTTCCACCAACAATCGCCACTGGGATCGGAGACCCATACTGATGGTCCAGCCCGTCTGGCACGTGTAACCGCTTTTCTGAGTAGGACCTTCCATCGCGTCCTTCGGCGTCCACCCCGTTTCGCTGATTCGATGGCCAAACGGATCAACAAATCTGAGGTGCGGCTCTCCGCCCTTCTCGCCCGCCCACACGTCCGCCCGCCACCCAGCAACCCGAAAATGGCGAGACACACAGCGGGGTACGATATTTACGTGCTGAAAGCAACTATTGAGACTGATGGCGAGTCGGGCCCGGCGGCCGGTCACGTCGACCGGTTCGACGAGGCGTTGCAGACCGTCGCCCGGTCGATCACCCAGGTCCGCCTGCACGAGCGACTCCTGCGACTCGGCGGGGGTCCGGGTCGACCGGGCCGGAGCCACCCTGCTGTTCAAGCTCTCAGCCAAGAGCGACTCACTCCGAGTCACCGACCTGGCCGAGATACTGGGAGTCGACACCCCGACGGTGACCCGTAAAGTCCAGCAGCTCGAGCGCGACGGAATGGTCGTTCGTCAGACCGACCCCGACGACCGCCGAGCCTCGAGGATCCGCCTCACCCCGGCCGGGCGCCGGACCGTCGAACGGGTACGACGGGCCCGCCGAGCCTGGCTCGAGCAGCTCTTGCAAGATTGGGACGACGACGACCTGTCCACTTTGGCCGACCTGCTCAGTCGGTTCGCGGAGGACCTCGAGGGAGACCTGGACGACGCCCGTGACTGAGCTGACGACAGGCCTCGGTCGACGAAGAGGCCGCCGGCGCCGAGCACCGACGGATCCTGGTGATCCTTGGCGCGCTCATGATGGGGATGGCCCTGGCCGCCCTCGACCAGACCATCGTGGCGACGGCACTCCCCACCATCGCCGGCGATCTGCACGGGCTCAACCACTTGTCGTGGGTGGTGACGGCGTACCTCCTGACCACCTGCATCTCCACGCCGCTGTGGGGAAAGCTGGGCGACCTCTACGGCCGCAAGGCGCTCTTCCAGCTGGCCATCGTGATCTTCCTGGTCGGCTCCGTGCTGTCCGGGCTGTCCCAGTCCATGGCCGAACTCATCGCTTTCCGGGCGATCCAGGGGATCGGGGCCGGCGGGCTGATGGTCGGGTCCCAGGCCATCATGGGCGACGTCGTGTCGGCCCGGCAGCGGGGCAAGTACATGGGCTACTTCGGCGTCGTCTTCGGCGTCACCAACGTGGCGGGTCCGCTGCTCGGCGGCTTCTTCACCGAGCACCTGTCGTGGCGCTGGATCTTCTACATCAACCTGCCGCTCGGCATCGTCGCCCTGTTCGTCGTGGCCGCGGTGCTCCACCTTCCGGTCAAGCGGGTACCGCACAAGATCGACTGGGCCGGAACCGCCTTCCTCTCCGTCGGCGTCACTTGCATCATCTTGCTCACCACCTGGGCCGGCTCCGAATATGCCTGGGGCTCGCCCGTCATCATCGGCACCGGGCTCGTCGCCCTGGCGTCGCTGGGCATCTTCTGCTTCATCGAGACGAGGGCCTCCGAGCCCATCATCCCGCTCTGGCTCTTCAAGAACCGGACCTTTACCGCCACCTCGGCGGTCGGGTTCATCATCGGCTTCTCCATGTTCGGGGCCATCATCTACCTGCCCCTGTATCTCCAGGTCGTCCACGGAGCCTCGCCGACCCTTTCGGGCCTCGAGCTCCTGCCGATGATCGGCGGGATGCTGCTCACCTTCATCTCGAGCGGGCGCATCGTGACCCGCACCGGGCGCTACAAGGTGTTCCCGATCGTGGGCACGGGGGTCCTCTCCCTCGGCCTGCTCTCGCTCACCCAGCTCGGACCGCATACCGCCTACGGGGAAGTCGCAGTCTTCATGTTCATCACCGGGCTCGGCATAGGCCTGGTCATGCAGGTGCTGGTCGTCGCCGTGCAGAACGCGGTGCCGTACTCCGCGCTCGGAGTGGCCACGGCAACTTCGACGTTCTTCCGGACCATCGGGGGAGCCTTCGGGGTGGCCGTCCTCGGTGCCGTCTTCGCCAACCGCCTGATCTCACAACTCAAACTGCACGCCACGTCGGCCGAGCTGAAGTTGGTCAGCGGCTCGAACGTGACCGCCAACCCTGCCCAGATCGACCATCTTCCCGCCGCCCAGCGCACCTTTGTCGTCAGTGCCTTCAGTCACTCGGTCGAGACGGCCTTCTTGGTCGCCGTGCCCTTTGTCGTCCTCGGCTTCATCCTGAGCTGGCTCATCAAGGAGATCCCTCTGCGCACGACTGCGTTCGTCGCCACCCATCGACCCGACGGTGAACAATCGCAGGGAAGCGATGCGAACGGGGATGCGGTTGACCGGTCCTCCGTGCCAACGCCGGCGACCAGCCCCGGCTGGGAGAGCCTGTAGCAGAACGGCTCACCTCTGCCGGACCCCACTTGCGACCAAGCGCTCAACGACCGGGCCCCGCAGACTCCCCAAAACCGCGACGACGCCTCGGAATAGATCACTTAAGCCGGCTGGATGTTCATTTCCTTCTGCGGCGCCACCATCGACTCGCTCGAACCTCCAGACTCTTCGTTTATTCCGACACGTCGCCGGCCGGCATGTTGAGTAAGGCGGATTCTTCCCGAAACGTCTGCCACATTGATTGCTCCCATGCGGCGTTCAGCTGACCCTTGATGTGCCCCAAGCGGGCACTCACGTCACGGCTCTCTCCAGATGCAGCCGGACCCATCGAGGGGGGCTCGAGCGTCGTCAGCTTCCGTGCCACACCGGCGGCCACCGTCTCGAGCTGATCGGCAGGTACGCAGCCATTGATCAGCCGCCACTCGAACGCCTGCTTGGCGCTCAAAGGCTCACTCAGCAGGGCCATTTCCTTTGCGAGTGGAAGGCTGAGGGACCTGGTCAGCAGCCATGCCGCCCCGCCCTCGAGCGGGAGGCCGATACGGGCGAAGATCTCCCAGAACGTTGCTCTCTCGGACGCGTAGATGAGATCGCACGCCAACGCGAGCTGGCATCCCGCCCCGATGGCCGGCCCGTTGACGGCGGCGATGAATGGCGTTTCACTGCGCCAGATTGACTCGAGCAGGCGGTACCAGCCGTAGAGAAGTCCGTCGTCGCGGGGCGCCGTCGGCGGTCGCCTGCGCGCCGCTGGGATCTCCAACCCCTCAGCCTTGAGGTCTGCGCCAGCTGAGAAAACCGAACCATTGCCCGTGATCACTGCGACCTTTACTGCTTTGTCTTCGGTGACGTCGCGGATGGCTTCCAAGAGCGCGTCGCGCAAACCCATTCCGTCAGGACCCTGACCGCTCGGATAGTGGTCCATGGCGTTTCGCCGTTGCGGCCGGTTCAATCGCAGCCACGCCACGCCCTCCGACAGCTCGTAGATCAGACCGGCCCGGTTCCAAGCGTCCATGTCGGTGGCCATCTGACCTTCCTCTCTTTGTGGGTGGGACAGTACCCCTGGGTGCGTGAGTGGGCGAGGGGCCGCAGGGGTCCGCAGCAGTGTGGCGGGCGCGGTTCAGAAGAGCCCTTGAACGCGAGTGGGAAATCGGTAGCGAGAGTATCGCTGAGCTGATTCATGCCTGAAGGTCTCTACGGATTAGATGGTGTTGGGAATCCCTCGGGAGTCAAACGACACATTCTCCCCGGATCGGGTGTTACGGCATGGACCATGCGCCGGTTCCGAGTGGTAAGAGCGCGACAGCACTGATCTGACTGGACAGACTCCAACAGATGCCTAAACCGAGTGTCGCACGTTCGAATCGTGCCGGGGGCGCCAAAGATCACCTAGATCCTCAAGCCGGACCAGGGCCACCCGCTCCGCCACGCATCCGTCACTTTGCACGAGATGCACGGCACTGGTGCTCAGCGGACCAGTGATGTTCGTCGTTCGCCTTCCATGTCCGCCCGGGAGCGCATTTCGGTGTCGTAGTCAGTGATTCGGAGACCCATGATCTCAGCCATGTGCGCCATGGTGCCATCGAGGAGCATGAAGTCACGGAGGGCGAACGCCGTGGAAGCGGACCGATGCGGGCAAGTCGTCTTCGCTCGCGCTCGGCCCGATCGAAGAGCGCCGAGGAGCGGGTGTACGTACCGTCCCGGGGTCCGGTAAGTGCTCGAGCGACTACCTCGATGGAGTGGTGAAGCGTCGCGCTGGCCCGTGTCAGGTCAAGGTGAGTGGCGACACCGGACAGTCGCGACCTTCCCGTGTCGACCACGAGGTTGCGGCTGTAGTTGCGCAGAGGCCGCCGTGAGGCGCAGAGCCTGCACGGTATCCTCGTCGGTGCTCCCCAGGAGCGTGCGGCGTACCGGTTGAGCTGTCGCGACCACGGCCTGGTAGGCCGCGTCGACCGCCCGGGCGTCGGATCGCAGCGTCGAGTCGATCCCGACCTCCCGGCCCGCCAATCGGGCACTGGCGTGGTCGACCAGCCGCCCGACGGCCTCGACCTGCTCGACGTATGGCGACACGCAGGACCTGTCGGGTGTGCAGCGGGAGCACCAGCATGACCACGACGATGGCAACGGCTGAGCCGAGGGCTGTCTCCTCGAGGCGGACCACCAGCAGTGAGTTCGTGAACTCGCCCAGCTGTTGATAGAGCTGCGAGACGGTGACGGTGATTGCGACGGCGAGGAAGGCGTAGCTGATTCGAAAGAGGTACAGACCCAGGAAGAGCGAGACGAGGACGATCGCGATCGACCACGAGGCGTGATGACCCACAGCGCTCACAAGCAGGGAGCCGACACCAATGCCAATCACTGTGCCGGCCACACGGAAGAGTGCCTTGCGGATCTGTTCGCCGGCATTGTGCGCTCCCATGAACATGATGAACGCGGCGAGAACCGCCCAGTAGAAGCGCTGCGGAGAGATCAGGTCGCCCAAGGCGATGGCCGCGCCGGCGGCGACACCGATTTTGATTGCGTTGCGGGTGTAGCGCGCCAGGCCGGCCCGTTCGCCCCAGCCACTGCCGCCCTCGAGTGACGCTGCACTGCTGACATGGGCCGAGCCGGGCAGCCAACCACCGAGGAGCACAACGGAGGATTGAAAGGTTCCCTTCTCTGCGTCGATCCTGCTGAGTGCCATCCACTCGGTCATTGCGTCACACAGGTCGATGACCGAACCCGCGAAGCGATGGAGAACCACGGCGGCGGTGTTGTCCTCGCCAGCGGGCGGGCGGTCGGGGACGCGCAGCTGGTCGATCAGAGTCTGGGCGTGTGCCTTCGCCCCTTGGTTGTCGCCGCTGGCAAGGTCGAGCAGAGCCAGACGAACCTCGGAACGTCGCTCGCCCGGGAGGTCCAGGCGCGCCATCGTCTCGGCGAAGCGTGCGATGTTGGCCAGAGCCAGTTCGATGTCGAACAGTCGCCGGTGGAGGAGTTCGCCAGAAGGACCGTCGGTCACCGCGTCGGGGATCGCCGAGCTGAGCATCGATCATCAGGGCAGCCTCATTGAGACGGATCAGTTGGCGGTGCATCCTTCGGACTCGGCGCGGGTCCAGCCGGACGGTGTCGAACAGCTCGAGTGCGAGTGAAGGCACGTGGCGCGCCCGTGCATCGAAAGAACGCAGGGTGCGCTCGAGGGTCTTGGTTTGATGGGGGTAGAACAGGGTGAAGCGCACGGCAGCGACGACCGCGAGCCCCACGCCAATTTCGGCCCCGAGCCAGCCCATGTCACCGAGCGTGACAGCGCTGTGCAAAGAAAATCCAACGAAGTAGCCGATGAACAGCAGCTGCCCTGCCAGAAAACCTCGGGGCCCGAAACGTCGCATGTAGGTGCCCGCCGCGAGAACCAGCGCGATGAGCACCAAGGCGGCGACACGGTGATCGCCAATGGCGATCCCGAGGGCCAGGGCCGAGATGATCGGGAGGGGCAGGATCAAGAGCGTGATCACCTGACCCTTGGCCGCGGGATCCTGCACACCCGCGCTGGCGATCAGCCCGACGATGGCGCCGAGGAGCATGGCGATGGCAAGGAGATCATGATTCGCTACCGCGATCTTGGACGCCGTTGCCACGGACGCTGTGGCCCCGCTCCCGATCTGTAGTGCCCCGGTCAGGTGCACGAAGGTCCACTCGGCTGCGAGCGCAACGGCGATGGTCAACACGCTCTGGGCCGCACCACGGAGCCGGTTGAGGCCGGGATCGGAGCTGACGAGGAGGTCGACCCATTGGTTTCGAACGCGCTCCAGGGCGCCGGCCGATGCTGTCAGCGTGGGCTTTGGTGGCCGGACGTTCGCGATGCCCATTGATCCATCGTAGCATCTATATAGACATCCGTATATAGATATGGCTATACTTAACCCGTGAGCACGGAACTTCAGGTTCCTCGAAATACCGACGGGGCTGAGGGTCGGGCGATCGGTCGAGCGCTCTACGGGCTCATGGCCGCGGCAGTGAGAAGTCAGCCTCGGGACATGAGCCTGACCTCGTTGTCGACCCTGGTGGCTCTCGAACTCGCCGGGCCACGACGCATCACCGATCTGGCCGCGAGCGAGGGCGTGACGCAACCGTCCATGACCGCGCTGGTGAGCGCACTGGAACGATCAGGACTCGTAGAACGGCGCAGCGACCCGTCCGATAGACGCGTGGCACTGGTGGCCCTCACGTCCGATGGCATGGGGTACGTCCGAGCCAGGCGAGAAGCCGGCGTGGAGGGCTTCGCACGGCTCATCGACGCGCTCCCCGCTGACGAAGCCGAAGCCCTTTTCGCAGCCATCACGGCGATCACGCATATCCAGCTGCTCGATGAGGAACGGCGGAACCACTCCCACGTTGCGGTTGGTTCGGCCGCTCACAAGCGCTCATGATCAGGGGACGTCGAAAGGGAATGGACCCCAGCCCGCACAACCGCGACAGTGAGCACGGCGACAGCGGTAAGCCCGTTCGCGCGAGGGTTGTCGTGGGGATCGACGGATCCGATACGTCCTGGGCCGCCTTCTGCTGGGCCTGCGGCGAGACGAGACGACTCGGCGGCCGCACGGTCGCCGTATTCGTGGGCCCGACCCCTGGCGCCGGCGCTATGGCAACGGGTTCTTTTACCGGATTAGGCGTCGCCTATGGGGCCGTTCAACAATCGATGACCGATCAGGCACAGCAATTGGCCGATCAAGTACGCGCGTACGGTGACGACCACGGAGTCGACGTCACGTTCGTTTGCACTCATGGGATTACAGCCAAAGAGCTGCTGCGAATTGCGAACGCCGACCATGCCGATCTGCTTGTCGTTGGGCGCTCCACCAAGGCTCGCCACCACCTTGCTGGTTCGCTGGGCCGGCGGCTTGTCGGAAAGCGCGGTGCACCGATCGTCGTGGTCGTGCCTTGACGTGGGGAGTGCCGAAACAGACGTGTTAGGGATTGCGAGGTTGACGTGAAGATGAAAGACACACAACAAAGGCGAATCTGGCGAATGGTCGTGGGCATTGACGGTTCGGCATCGCCGGGCGCCACCCTGGAATGAGGGGCGAATCAAGCGAAGTTGACCGGATCGAATGTTGAAGTGATGTCCGCGTTGGAGTGGCATCGTTCGGCACCTGGGGATAGTCCTGGGAGCTAAGTAGCTGCCGCCGGGTGACCAATGCAATAGCTGGCCGTCCGGCTCTCCTGATGCCCCGGATCGCCTGTGGGCGTGGACCCCGAGCGTGACCGGCAGTACCGGGCGCTGATGTGTTGTTATAACGGGGGTGGACATGGAGACCGACTACCTGGTGATCGGTGCAGGCGCGCTCGGGATGGGGTTCATCGACACCTTGATTGAACATTCCGACGCCGAGATCATCGTCATCGATCGGCGGCATGGCCCCGGCGGCCACTGGCTGGATTCGTATCCCTTTGTCCAGCTTCACCAGCCATCCATGAACTATGGGGTGAACTCCACCGCTCTGGGTCAGAATCGCGTCGAGCTCGATGGACGAGACGCAGGGTTCTACGAGCGAGCAAATGGATCAGAAATCTGCGGCTATTACGACGAGATCATGCGTCACCGATTCTTGGCATCGGGTCGGGTGCGATTCTTCCCGATGTGCGACTACCTCGGAGATCGGCGATTTCGGTCCCGCCTGACGGGCGCCGAGACGGAAGTAACGATCCGAAAGAGCGTCGTGGATGCCACCTACATGGCTTCTCGAGTCCCGGCAACCGATTCCCCACGGTTCGAGGTGGCCGACGGGGCGACGTGCGTTCCGAGTGGAGTGCTCACGAGGGTCGTAACACCACCCGACGGTTACGTGATCATCGGCGCCGGCAAGACGGCAATGGACGCCGTGTGCTGGTTGCTCGACAACGGGACGCCGCCCGACGACATCCGTTGGATCCGACCCCGGGATCCATGGATGATGAACCGTGCCTTCTTCCAGCCCGACGAGGGTCTCGTGACGACGTTCGCGGGGATCGTCCTGGAGTTGGAGGCGGTGGCAGAGTGCAAATCGATCGAGCAGGTGTTCAATCGGCTCGCTGAGCACGAGGTGATGTTGCGTCTCGATCCCTCGATCCAGCCCTCCATGTTCAAAGGGGCCACGATAAGCCTCGGCGAGCTCGATCGCTTGCGAAGTATCCGAAAGGTGATCCGTTTGGGACACGTCACTCGGATCGATGCGGAGAGCATCACTCTTGAGGGGGGTTCGGTCTCCGACCAGTCCCGACCACCTGCACGTGCACTGCGCCTCGGCCGGACTGAGCGACAACCCCCCCAGACCGATGTTCACAGACGACACGATCCTCCTGCAGCCGATCACTCGTGCCAGCCTCAGCCTTTCGGCAGGACTCATAGGTCTCGTAGAAGCTTCGGGACGGTCAACAGCCGAGAAGAACCGGCTTTGCCCGCCGAACATGTGGTTCGACACGCCTTTCGATTGGATACGGCATCTGTTGACCGGGATGAGGACCGAGCTGGAGTGGCGGGAAGCTCCTGACGTGGTGGCGTGGGTCGAATCCTCCCGCCTCAATCTCATGGAGGGCCTCGATCAGAGCCCCAATAAGGCAGCCGTGGCTGAGCTGCAAGGCAGATTCCTGACGGCACTGTTCCCTGCACTGGCAGGGTTGGAGGCGTTGACGGGGAACGCTTCACCCGCCGAGCGCAGGCGGATGTTCGAAAGCCTCCCGGGGTCGCCGGGACCATAAATCGATCGTGCCTGTTTGAGCAGAGCGTCCTGGACTCGGTAGCAATGGCCCATCATCTGTTCGCCCCCGCCGTAGGGGCCTCTCGGTAACGCCAGCCCAGAGCCACCGCAGCCTCCCGGGCACGACCTGGGAACAGCCCATTTGGGCTGTATCGATACCGCCATCTGCCCATCTCCGCCAAGAGGGGATGAGACTGGCTCAGCTGAACGGCCGCCCGCCGGGCCTTCACACGGAACCGCCCTGAATTAGCCTTACCGGTATGGCCTTGTTCCTTGATCGACACAAGGCGCCCGGTGCGACCGCCGCCGACATCGCTGCTGCGCACCAACTCGACCTTGCTGTTCAGGAAAAGTACAAAGTCCGTTACGTCACGTATTGGTTCGATGCAGACGAAGGGACCGTGTTTTGTCTCGCAGAAGGGCCAGACCGACAGTCCCTGGAAACTGTGCACCGAGAGGCACACGGTCTGATTGCTGACAACATCATTGAGGTGGGCGAGGGGCCCATGAATGCGTTTCTCGGTGATATTCCCCGACACCCGGCAGGGGAGGCTTACGTCGACTCTGCTGTTCGGGTGATTCTGTTCACCGACCTTTGTGACTCGACGCAGCAGACCCAGGAACTAGGCGACGACGGGTTCATGTTGCTCATTCGTGAGCACGACGACATCGTGCGAACCGCATTGAAAAACCAGAGTGGACGCGAGGTGAAGCACACGGGCGACGGAATCATGGCGTCTTTTGCGTCCGTGTCGGCCGCTGTTGCTTCGGCCATAGACATTCAACGCGCGTTGCGAGCACGGAATGAGTATGCAGAGCGGCCCATACACCTCCGCGTTGGCATCAGCGTTGGTGAACCAGTTACAGATAGAGGCGACTTGTTCGGGGCGGCGGTTCAACTGTCGGCACGGCTTTGCGGCGTGGCCTCTCCAGGTGGCATCGCCGTTTCGACGGCCGTACGTGAACTCTGTGTCGGCAAGCTCTTTGATTTCGATTCCAAGGGAGCGGTCGATCTGAAAGGGTTCGCCGACCCGGTTCCCGTCTTTGAGGTACGTCTCCCAACTGAATAGACGAGCGACCTCGCCACCAGTGCGGCAGGGCGGTCATTCTTAGGTGAGGTCTTCGACCTACGGTCTTGACATATGTCCGATGGTGTTTTCGATTGCTTCGCCGGACTTGATTGCCACCGAGACATCTAGCCTGGCAGATCCTCTGGCCGCTTCTTGGCTAGTTGGCCGGACAAGAGGCCTGTGGATTGACCGACCTCGATCATGTAGCCATCCGGATCGCGCATATAGCAGCGGATCTCGGGACCTCGATCGATTGGCGGCGTAACAAATTCTGCCCCGCGCTCGCTCCACTCCTTGTAGCAGCCGTGGATGTCCGCGACCCGCAGATTTAAGAAGATCGACGTCGTGTCGTCGGGTTCGTAATTGACTACCGAGATGCCGGGCTTGTCGGGCGTCGGCCCACCACCGGGGTTCATGATGATCCAGCTGTTGGCGAGCTGCACCATGCATGGGTTCTCCTCTAGAACTACCTTCCCGCCCAGGACGCGCGAATAGAAATCGCGTGATCGAGCGACCTTCCGCACCGTGATGAACAATGTCGCAATGATGCCCTCAGAGGGAACCGGCAGATTCTCATAGTCAATGTATGGAGACTCATCGGCCATCAAGTCGCTCCCTTCGCTTGCGCTGAGCGACCCAGGACACAGACCGCCGACCCGTACGGCTGCCGGCCATAGGTCGATCCGCTCGAATCTCCTATTCTCTACTTCACGCAAACGGCTTCGCAATCCCCGACTTGGTCGTGCTCCCGGTAGATATCTCCGTTCGTCGGGTCTGTGACCAGACGATCTGGGTAGCGTTTGGTGCTATGACTCGTCGCCGTTGTAGGAGGAAAGCCGGATGGAAAGACACCGCATCTCGACTGAGAACGCCCCAGCAGCGCTTGGACCCTACAGCCAGGCCATCGTCTCAGGCGGGTTCGTGTTCTGTTCAGGCACGGCTGGTATCGAGCCGCACACCGGCTCGCTCCCAGAGGGAGTAGCAGAGCAGACAGAACAAGCGTTGGTGAACTTGGCCGCCATTTTGGAAGCGGCGGGATCTTCGTTCGATCACCTTGTCAAGACGACGATCTTCTACGCCAACGTCGAGGACTTCGCCACCATCAACCAGGTCTATGCGCGCCACATGCCTGACCCTCCGCCGGCGCGATCGGCTCCAGCCAATGTGGCCTTGCCCAGAGGTCTCCTGATTTCGATTGAGGCGATCGCCACCCAAGAGAGTGGTAGCTGACCGATCGGAAAGTGTCGAAATGGTCTGGTTTCGCCGGGGCTCTTTCTTGGATACATCAGTAGTGGGCATCACGTCGCGAGGTTGACCGCGTGTAGTCCCACTGCGAATGTCCTGCTGTGCCAGGAAGGTGGGACGTATCGAGATCACGACGCTGCGAGTCGAGCAGCGCAGGGGTGCTCCGGTCCGCCGGGTGGGAGGGAGGACACCGCGCTGAATCGAGCTCGGATGAGTTATGTCGCAACGTCGGATGACTTCGTGGCGCCCCGCTCGTGCAGCCAGCTCACGAGTGCCTCTCGACCCGTATCTTGAGAGTCAGCTGCGTCCAACGGCGTGCCGTCGCCCCACGAAGGGGTGCCGTTGACATCGGCACCGAGATCCAGCAGGAGCTCCGCCATCCGTCGCTGGCCACCATGGCATGCCTGCCAGAAAGCGTCGGTGAGCTGCTGTGAGGTCGGCGGATCGGCTGCCAGCAATTCCTCGACTCGTGTCATCAAGCCCAAGGCTGCGGCTTGCCCCAGGTCAACGCTCGCTCCGCGCTCGACCAAGAGACGGGCCACCTGCCAACACCCGTAACCCACGGCATCATCGAGTGGTGTCCCACCTCCGAGGGATGCACCGATCGCCTCAATGTTGGCGCCGCCATCGATCAGAGCTCGGGCCACCTCGACGTCGTCGCTACTTGCTGCCCAATGCAGCGGCGTCTCCGCGTGCCAGCTTCCCTCCACTGGGGTATTTGGATCGGCGCCTGCGTCAAGAAGGATCGAGACGATCTCCGGACCGTTCGGGAAGTATCCGGGCCAGCCCGCCGCAGTGTGGAGTGGGCTGGCGGAGCCTCCCTTGTCATCCTCGAGGCGAGCGAAGGCAACGCCTCGGTTCTCTCTCAGCAGCTCTCGTATCTGTTCGACGTCACCGGCGTGGATCGCGTCCACCAGCGCACGGCCGAGCGGTTCGTTTTTCCGAAGCCTCAGTGCCGGTCCGCCTTGGCTGCTTTCTGTGGCGCCTTCCTCAGTCATCGCCGACACCGTCTACGGTCCCGTACACATCGCTCAGCGTATGTCGGAGGAGCCTTGACCGGACCGGATCGCACGGATGGTCACCCATGAGTCTCGCCGTTCGCGTGTCGCGTGGTGGGTCGGCTGACGGCGATGGACTCGGCTTCGGGTTCCCGATTCCACCCCATCACTCGTCAACGTTCCGCTACCGGCGCTACCAGCCCTCACGCCTTCGGCGTGCCGTTTCCGATCGCGAAGCCATACCCATAGCGACACCGCGAGACACCCGGGCCGCGGCGGGGAGGGTCGTTGTCTGCTATCGGTCCCTGGTGGCGTGAAGCTCCACCCGCACGCTGATCTCCGGATACACGCGCACCATCAACATGCTTGGAGGTTTCATGCCGAACTCGCGGATGTCGAAGACGTAGTCGCCTCTCAGCTCGACCGTGTCGTCCGCACGCGTGATGTGCATCTCGTGCTCGAAACTGCGCGTCTTGCCGTGGAACGAGATGTCGCCAGCCACCAGGTACTTCGGATGGGTTCCGTTGGTGACGATCTGGCTGACGCGCCCTCCGATAATTGGGTAGCGCTTCGCGTCCATCCGCCGCCGCAGTTCACGGTCGTAGAGCTGGTTGCCCGACGTGAGTCGCTCGACCGACAGCTCCAGTTCGCCCGCGACCTCCTCGCCGAGGTCCAGCGTGCCGTCCTCACGGAAGGAGGCTTCGAACCAGCCGGTGATACCCCGTGTCTCCGTGTTGATCGGATGCAGACTTGATCGACCACTGACCCAGACGCAAGAGCGCGCAGAGTCGAAGGTGTAGCGGGTCACCCTCATCGCGTCTCTTCGTTCCGCCGGCGCCCGACCATTCAGACCTCAATCCGCCGCATACCCAACTCGCATACTGGCATAGAGTGAAATCATGGCTCGCCTCGACATCCCAGCGGGCGAGGGCGGGGACGCCGTGCAGATCTGGTCGCTCCAGCCCGAGCTCGGAGCAGCTGCAACACGTCTCGTCGACGCCGCGTACAACAAGAGCATCCTCCCTGTACGTGTTCGCGAGGCCGCCCGGATGCGGATCGCCCAATTGAACGACTGTACGGTTTGTCTCGGGTTTCGAGCGGACAAGGTTCGAGAGCAAGGCCTCAACGAGGACTTCTACTGCGCCGTGGGGTCTCTCGACGACTCGGCGCTGTCAGCGCAAGAGCGACTTGCCGTCGAGTACGCCGATCTGTTCGCGACGGACCACACCCGCATTGATGACGCCTTCGTCGACCGGCTCCGTGGCTCGTTCACCGACGCGGAGGTCTTCGATCTCACCGTCTGCCTGTCGGCCTTCCTGGGTCTGGGTCGGACGCTTCGTGCGCTCGGTATCACCGAAACGTCGTTGACTGACGTCTGACCCGCGCCGTGGCTGCGCTGTCGCTCAGTGCTCTGGTTCGTGCGGTCGGTCGAACTGTGCATCTCGCTCCCGAATGGCTTGGCGCAGCCCCACTTCGGCGATCCGTCCGGAGAAGGCCAGCGCCTCGGGTGCCTGGTGCCCGATGGCGTCGTTCAGGCCGGCGAAGCGCTGAAGCTGGGAGCGCCCCATCAACTCAACCCCCATGTTGACGACGCGCTTATTGGCCACGAGCAGGTCGCGGCCGATCAACGCCATCCGCCGCGCGAGCTCGAGTACGACAGCATCGAGCTCGCCGGGCGGCACCGCCTCCACGACCAGTCCCAGGTCGCGGGCCTGCTCCCCGAAATGGTGTCGCCAGTCAGCAGGAGCCGTTTCGTCCACTGCGGGCCGAGGTTGTACAGCCACATATTGGTCGGAGGCACCCCCATGGAACGCACCGGGGGGAAGCCGATCCGCGCGTCGTCCGCCGCGACGACGAGGTCACAATGCAGAGCAAGGTCGGTTCCTCCGGCCAGACAGTTCCCTTGTACCTGCGCGATCACGGGCAGTGCGCATTCCCAGATTCGGCTCCAACCCTGGGAAAGTCCGAGCATCGCTGACACGTCGCTTTCGAGTGAAGTGTGCGAAGGGAAGTCACCGGGATCGGTGTCTTCGGCGATGAAGCCGTATCCCGAGGAGAAGGAGCGGCCGGTGCTCCGGATGATGACCACACTGACGCTGGCGTCGTTCTCGGCCTCCGTCACCGCCCCGAGGATCTCGCGGACGCTGCGGGGGGTCAGTGGGTTGTGATGGTCCGGCCTGTTCAAGGTGATCCGACGGACCCGCCCGATCTCCTCAACCGTCAAGGTGGTGTAGCTCGTCGTCACGTCTCGCTTCCCGGTCGGTCTTCTGGCACGAGGTCCGTCTTACGCACCTTGCCGCTCTCGTTCCGCGGGAGCGCATCGACCACGGTAATGCGCCGCGGCACCTTGTAGTCGGCCAGTCGCTCCAGGAGGAAGGACCTGAGATCGCCGGCTGACGCGTCACGACGCAGCACGACCCACGCTGCGACATCCTCACCGAGCACGGGGTGCGCCACACCCGCCACGGCCGCCTCTGCCACGGCGGGATGCTCGTACAGCGCAGCTTCCACTTCGGCGGGCACCACGTTGTGGCCACCCCGGATGATCATCTCCTTCTTCCGGCCCACGATCCACAAATGCCCGTCTTCGTCGACATAGCCGAGGTCGCCGCTGTGTAGCCAACCGTCGACCCACGTGCGCGCTCGTCGCCTCGTGATCGTCGAGGTATGCACGCGCTGGCCCGCGTTCCTCCGATCGTTACCTCACCGACCTCGCCCGGTGCTCGAGGCGCGTTGTCGGGGCCGACGATCCGGACCTCGACGCCAGGCAGGGGAAGACCGACGGACCCGAGGTGCCGACCGCGGTCGCCGAGGGGTACGGCGGTGACGGCACCGTATTCGGTCATCCCGTAGCCGCAGAGGACCTCCGCCGTGGGCAGCCGGGATCCGAAGCGACGCAATGTGGCCGACGCGATCGGCGCGCTCCCGACCGTGACCGCGGCGAGGCTGGAGAGGTCGGCACCGTCAAAGCGCGCGCTGGCGACGATGAGTTCGACCATGGCGGGCACGAGGAAGGCGGAGACGGGACGGTCGCGCTCGACTGTGCTGATCCAGCGATCCGGATCGAATCGTGGGAGGAACCACCCGCTCAGACCGCCGCGCAGCGGGCCCGATACGAGCAACGATCCACTCGTCGTGGCAAATGGTGAGGACGAAAGGAAGCCGAGACCGAGCCATGCGGACGGAACTTGGCCGGTCGTGGCCAAGCTGGCGTGAGTGACGACGACTCCTTTTGGCTCCCCGGTGGTGCCGGAGGTGTACATGACGTCGGCGATGTCGTCCGGGGAAGGCAGAGTCGGGAGATCGCTCTCGTCCGGAGATGCGAGGTCGTGCCACGACACCTGGCGCCGGGGCCGGTGCTCACGACCGTCGGAACCGCGGCGCGTATCTCCGGGCTGACGTTGCTGCACAACGCGACCACCACGCCGGCGTGGCGCAGAACGGCCGGCAGCTCAGCCGGACCGAGTCTGGCCAGCAGCGGCACAGCCACCGCGCCGGCCTTGTGGATGGCCAGATACGAGACCAGCCACTCGAGCGGCTGATCGGAGCTCATCACGAGGCCGACCCGGTTCCCCTGTTCGACCCCCAGCCCATGCAGTCCCCGCGCGACCCGATTGGACTCCCGATGCCACCGACGCAGCGTGAGGTCGGTGCCGTCGGCCAGATTTCGCCAAGCCACACCTTCGGGAAACAAGCCGGCGAGCTTGGCGATCAGTTCCGTTTGCAGCAGGGTCACGGTGAACGAACGGGGTGGACCGGATGGACCGGGTAAGGCGACGACATCAGTAGGCGGGGCCGCCCTCGAGGATGGTGCGAGGGTTGTCGACGAGCATCCGCCTGATGTCGTCGTCGCTGATGCCACGGGTGCGCAACGCCGGAAGCACGGCGTCGCTGATATAAGTCCAGCGCCAATTGCTCGAGGCGTCCATCACCGAACGCGGGAACCAGTCAACGAAGCACATGGCGTCGTGCGAGAGCACGAGCCGGTCGGCGTAGCCACGCTCACAGAGCCGCGCCACCGCATCCACCCGCTCCTCGAGGGTGATGCCGGGCAGGCCGAAATGATCGAAGCCGAGATACGAGCCGTTGTCGATGAGCTGGAGGTGATAGTCGGTGTTGACGGTACCGCCACTGTGACCGATGACCACCCTCGCGAGGTCCACGCCCTCTTCCTTGAAGACCCGCTGCTGCTCGAGTCCCCACGGCTCTGGAGGCGTAGGGGTGTGCGTCGTGATGGGAACGCCGGTGACGCGGTGCGCCCGTGCGACAGCACGCAACACCCGGTCGACTCCTGGGGTAATGCCAGGGCGGTCGGACGCGCACTTGAGGATCGCGGCCCGCACTCCTGTATCTCCGATTCCTTCTTCGATCTCACGCACGAAGAGATCGACCATCGGCTCGGGGCCACCGAGGATGGTCCCCGGGCCGCGAAAGTGGAAGTACATCGGGACCTCGTTGTAGGTGTAGACCCCTGTCGCCACCACAACGTTGATGTCCGGCACGTGCTCCGCGATCGACGCGATGCGAGGGATATAGCGGCCCAAGCCCACGACCGTCAGGTCAACGAGGGTGTCGATACCTGCCGCCTTGAGCTCGCGAAGCTTGTCCACGGCCCGCGTCTGCTCTGCTGACTCGTCCCATTCGGACGAGGGCTTCTCGATCTCGGGGCTCAACACGAAGATGTGTTCGTGCATGAGGGTGCGACCGAGGTCCGCCCCAGCGACAGGGCCTCGCACCGTGCTGACCTGGGACATCGTTTCCCCTCGTCTGACCGGTTCCTGGTCGGGCGATCGTAGCGGGCCGATGATTCTTGCCGCGGGTTGTGGGGCACAATGTCTCAGCAGCTCCACAGCCGGCGCTGCGAGTGTGTCGAGTCGATGATGGTGGGATAGGGGCGTCCCCACGAAGAGGTTCCCCATCCAATGTCCGCCAGTCATATGCCGAATGCCCCACGCGAACGGGAACGGACCACGTCCCGGCTGCGCTGGTTGAGTCGCGGCGCCGTGTTCGCGGCGACAGGGGCCACGGTCGTCATCGGCGTCGTGGTGGCGCACGAGCACTCAGGAGCGGGGAGCGCGGGCACCGCCGGCACGAACGGATCGACGGATTCCGGCTCGGTGACCACGACGACGGTGGCGGGATCCGCCCCGACGACCAACAACAGCGGGACGTCCTCCGGCGACTCTTCAGCGCCCACCATCACCAACGCGACGCCGTCGGTGACCTCGGGCGGCACCTCGCGGTGACCGGCGTCGTCGATGCCCCCACGGGGTTGACTTCACGGTCGTTCCGCGCGATCGGCACGACTGCCACGGTCGTTGTCCAAGACCCCGCCGTCGCAGACGCCGCCCAACGGGAGCTTGCCGCTGAGCTCGAGGCCATTGACGCGACCTGCAGCCGATTCAGAGACGACTCCGAGCTCCAGCGGCGTCCACGGCGCGTCCGGTCGGCCTATCCGTATCAGTGACCTGCTGTATCAGGCCCTCGAGGTTGCGGTCACTGCGGCAACGCGCACGGGCGGCGCCGTCGATCCCACCATCGGCAATGCCCTTGCGGCGCTCGGCTACGACACGGATCTCGACGCGGTGCTGTCGCGGCCTCCGGCACTGGGTCGTGCGCTTGGTTCGGTCGCCGGATACGCGCACATACAGCTCAACCCCGCCGACCAAACCGTCCGTATTCCGCGGGGCGTCCGTCTTGACCTCGGCTCCACTGCAAAGGCGTTGGCGGCCGACCGTGCCGCGGCGCGGGTGGCACGGGTCATCGGTGACGGCGCGTTGGTGAGCCTCGGCGGGGATGTCGCCGTGGCCGGCAAGGCCCCCGCGGACGGTTGGCCCATTGGCATCGCTCAGGAGTCGAACACGCCGGCCGCGCTCGTCGACCACGTCGTCGCCATCACCCACGGGGGACTGGCGAGCTCTTCCCCGTTGGCCCGGACATGGCACAACGGCGGGCGCGCGGTCCACCACATCGTCGATCCGAGGACGGGAGATTGCGCCGAGCCCTACTGGGTCCTCGTTTCTGCCACGGGCGCCAGCTGCGTCGAGGCGAACCTCGTGACGACTGCCGCGATCGTGTGGAGGGACCAGGCGCTCGACAAGCTCGGCGGATTCGAGCAGTCGGTTCGCCTCGTCCGTGGCGACGGTGAGGTCTTCTCCGTCAACGGCTGGCCCGTGAAGGTGGCCCAGTGAACTCCACCGCACTGTGGTACGCCACGCGAGCCAGCGGGCTGATGGCGCTCATCTTGTTGACCCTGACGATGGTGCTCGGCCTGGTCACGACGACGCGGGCGAGGGCCCGCAACTGGCCGGGCTTCGCGCAGCAGGAGCTCCACCGTCGCATCTCCATGCTCGCGGTCGTCTTCCTGGCAATCCATGTGGTCACAAGCGTGATCGACACCTTTGTCGACATCAGCTGGGCCGCCGTCGTCGTCCCTTTCACCTCTGCGTACAGCACCTTCTGGGTCGGCGTCGGCACCGTCGCACTCGACCTGATGATCGCGGTGTTCGTGACAAGTCTGCTCAGGGCGAGGATGCGGCCAACGACATGGCGTGCCGTCCACTGGCTCGCCTACCTCTGCTGGCCGATCGCCCTCGCGCACACGTTCGGGATGGGAACTGACTCGCGTGAGCACTGGGTGATCGCACTGGGTGTCGTCTGCGTCCTCGCCGTGGGTGGCGCGTTGGCGTGGCGTCTGCGAGAGACCTCGAAGCAGTCGTCGGCGCGGCGCGCCCATGCATCGGTGCCGGACATGCCGCCGAAGCACCTGGCGCTCAGTGCCCGGGACCGTTCGGAGGCGCGTCGTGGCTAGCTCCAGTGAGACACTGCGAGCTACCGGGCGCTATCGGTTGCTGGGGCACCCGACCGACCTGGCTTCCCACGAGGCCACACTCGGCCCACTGCCCCTCCCGGGCGCGGGCGCCCGAGGCTGGCGAGAGGCGTTCGTCTCGTCGCTCGAGGCATCGGGCCTGGCCGGCCGGGGTGGAGCCGGATTCCCGGCGGCGATCAAACTCGCTGTCGCGCACGCGGCCGGCCGGGGCAGCACCATCCTCGTCAACGCCATGGAGGGCGAGCCCGCGAGCGACAAGGACAAGCTGCTCCTGATCCGATCGCCACACCTCGTGCTCGATGGCGCCCAGCTACTGGCTGCGGCCAGCGGCGCACGCCGGGTCGCCGTGTGCGTGCCCGCAGGGCGGGACCAGGTCGCCGCCGCGGTGACCCGGGCAATGAGCGAGCGCGTCACCGCCGCGCTACCCGGTGGCGGCGCCCGAGGAATTGCTGCGGCCACCTGACCGCTTCATCGCCGGCGAGGAGTCGGCGCTGGCGCACTGGGTAGAGACGGGGAACTCGCTCCCGTCGTTCCGGCCTGACAAGGGAACGGCTCTCCGTATTGGGCGCCGGGGCGCCCTGGTGCACAACGCGGAGACGCTCGCGCATGTCGCCATGATCGCGAGGACCGGCCCGGACGCGTTCCGTGCCCACGGGCTGGTGGAAGACCCGGGTACCTCGCTGGTCACGATCGGCGGCGCCGTGGAGCAGCCCGGGGTGGTGGAGATCGACCGGGGGACTCCGCTCATCGATATCGCCAGGCGTGCGACGCCGATCGGAGAGCCTCAGGCCTTTCTCGTGGGCGGGTACGGGGGCGCTTGGGTGGGACGACAACACTTCACGACGCCCTACGCCTCGCTCTCGCTCCGTGCGGTTGGTGCCACCGCCGGCGTGGGCATCGTCGTCGTGCTCGGACAGGACGCATGTGGGCTGGCGGAGTCGGCTCGCATCGCGCACTATCTGGCGGGTCAAAGCGCAGGGCAGTGCGGGCCGTGCGTCTACGGCCTCCCGGCTATCGCGGACGACATGACCCGACTGGCGCGGGGACAGGTCGACGCCGGTCTCATGGGCCGGCTCGAACGACGGTTGCGCGAGGTGAACGGAAGGGGCGCGTGCCGTCACCCCGACGGAGCTGTCAGCCTGGTCCGGAGCGCCCTGCTTGTCTTTGGCGCCGATGTCGAGGCTCACGCACGCGGCGCACGCTGTGCACACTGGAACCGCGCCACGCAGCTGCGGTTCCCCGCCGCGGCGATGGAGGCCCGGGCATGATCCGCATCCTCATCGACCCTGTCGCCTGCGATGCATACGGCTACTGCGCAGAGCTGCTCCCCGAGGCGATCAGCCTCGACGAGTGGGGCTATCCGATCGTCGACGGCAAGCCGCTGCCGCCGGAGCTCGTCGATGTCGCGCGACGGGCCGCTCGCGACTGTCCTCGTCGCGCCATCACCTTGCGGGAGCGTAAGGGCGGCTCCTGACGAGCGGGCCACAATGGCCCGAGTAATGTCCGATTCGTCGAGGCGGAACCCGCCTTCGTCGCAACGCCTCGCCGTGCGTCTCTGTGCGTCCGCCGACCTCCCACGCGTGCTGGAGCTCCTGAGGCTGGGCGCCGTGCCAGGATCGTCGGGCGGGATCGAGAACCCGGCCGACCTCGGACCCTACGAGCGCGCTCTGCAAGAGACAGGCAGCGCAGGAGGATCCGTCCTCGTCGCAGAGGTCGACGGTGAGGTCGTCGGGGTCTGCCAGCTCATCGTGTTCCGACACCTCCAGGCGAGGGGCGGCTTGTGCGCCGAGATCGAGTCCGTGCACGTGCACCCCGACCGCCGGGGGAGCGGGGTGGGTACCGCCTTGTTGCGTGCGGCCATCGACCGGGCCGAGAACCTCGGCTGCTACCGGGTGCAGCTGACCTCCAACGTGCTGCGTCCTGACGCGCACCGCCTGTACGAGCGGTTGGGTTTCGTGCCCTCCCACGTCGGATTCAAGCTGGTTCTCTCACCGCGCTGACGCAGAGTCTCGGAAGGATACGGCCGGATCTCTCGCGAACCGGACCTTTTCGGGAGGAAAGAAAACAGACTCACCCTGACTCCACCGCACGCCATCCACGACAAAGCCGCGCTTGCCTCCCATGAAGTAATCAGGTAATCTCGTAACATGACTGAAGGAATACACGAGGGCCGACGAGGCCCACAGCGCGGAAGGCGCCGCACGACGACGCCACCACCATCAGGCCCGGAGCAGGAACGTCTCATCGGAGCCTGGTTCAGCGGACGGGTACCGGGCACCTGGTTCGAGAGCAGCCCAACCATCGCCATCGACGACGACGAGATCCAGGTCCTGGGCACCTTGTCGCCGCCTCAGCTGCCTGAAGGGGCGAACGAGGACGAGGTGCGAGTGGCCGAGCAAGCTCGGATCAGCGGCTTCCGCGAGGAGAGCCGAGGGGCGCGGCATACGCATTGCAGACGAGGCGCAGCCGGCCTTCCGGCGCACCGTGTCGTGGGGGGCCGTCTGCGGCGGCTCCACTGTCTTGTTCACCACGGCGGGCGTTCCCGTGATGACGAGGTTGCGCATGGCCGATCGCCGCGTGCTCGACACGCTGATCAGCGCCGGGGTCGCGCGGAGCCGGAGCGAGGCCTTGGCCTGGTGCGTGCGACTGGTCGCCGATCACGAGGCGGAGTGGATCCAGGAGCTGCGCGACGCCATGGCATCAGTGGACGAGGTGCGGAACCGAGGGCCCAAGAGCGCCGACAGCGGCGTCTGAGCCGACACTCCGTGGGGCCGGCCCGACTCGACCCCGCGCCAGGCCTCCGTTGTCTCGCTCCCTCGGCGTGGGACCATGCGCGTATGGACCACGATCACTTCCACCGGATCCAAGACGACCTGAGGGAACCGTACCGGGCGCTGCGCGAGGCCCTGCCGGACGTCATGACCGGGTACTCCTCCATGCATTCGGCCGCCTTCAGGGAGGGCGTGCTGACAGCCAAGACCAAGGAACTGATCGCGCTCGCAATCTCCATCACGCGGGAGTGCGACGGCTGCATCGCGGCGCATGCGCGGGCTGCGCCCGCCGCGGCGCCACGACGGCGGAAGTGGCCGAGATGATCGGTGTCGCCATCTCCATGAACGGCGGCCCGGGCACGGTCTGGGGACCTCGGGCGCTAGCCGCCTTCGGCGAGTTCTCCGCGTCCAGCTCGGCCTGACAACCCCGGGGCGGAGCGCCTCACCGTTCTCCTCAGCCGGGGGCGGCCGTGAAGGAGCACTCCATGTGCTTGATCCCGTTAATGAAGGGGGACAACAGTCGATCGGGCTCGCTCGAGGCCTCTATATCGGGCAGGCGTTCGAACAGCCGCCGGAACATCACCTCAATCTCCTCGCGGGCCAGATGGGCCCCGAGGCAAAAGTGCGGTCCTGCCGCGCCGAAGCCAATGTGGGGATTCGGCGTGCGGCGCACGTCGAAGGTGTAGGGGTCCTCAAAGACGTCCTCGTCGCGGTTCGCAGAGTTGTAGAACATGATCACCTTGTCACCCGCATGCAGTTCCGTCTCGCCGAGGGCTGCGTCGGCGGCCACGGTGCGGCGCATCCAGATGACGGGAGAGGCCCAGCGCACGATCTCGTCGACGCCGGTTGGGGCGATCCGGCCCGGATCGGCCATCCACAACGCCTTCTGGTCGGGGTGTTGGGTCAGAGCGAGCAGCCCGTGGCTGATGGCATTCCGAGTCGTCTCGTTGCCCGCCACCACCAAGAGGATGAAGAAGGACGCCACCTCGGCGTCGGTGAGCGCCTCACCGTCGACGTTCGTGTTGACCAGCGCGGAGGTGATGTCGTCGGTCGGGTGCTCCTTGCGATAGGCGGCTAAGTCGAGCATTAGCAGGTTGAGCTGCTGCGCCGCCGTCATGAAGGCGAGCATGGGGTCCGTCCCCTCCGGCACGTACTCGGGGTCGCCGTTCGAGAGGATGACGTTGGAGGCGTTGAACACCGTGGCGTACTCGGACGCTCCGATCCCCATCATGTCGCAGATGATCTCAAGCGGGAGGCGGGACGCCACCTCGGTCACGAAGTCGCACCCGCCGAGGGGCGCCACCCGCTCAATGACGTCGCCCGCCACGAAGTCGATGCGGTCCTCAATCGACTTGATCATGCGTGGATTGAACGCCGCCGACACGATTCGCCGCAGGCGCGCGTGGCGCGGGTTGTCCATGTTGATCATGGAGCCGAAGAAGTCGAGCATCTCGTCGGGCATGTCCATAATGGAGGTGGCGCCCTTGCCCGACTGAAAGATCTCGGGGTGACGGCTCGCCTCCGAAATGTCGGCATAGCGGGTCAACGCGTAGTAGCCGTGTCCTTCGGGGATCACGTAGGTCAGAGCCTCGGGGATCTCCGGCTCGTCAAAGAAGGGCAGCGGACGTTCGCGCCGCAGCGTTTGGAAGGCGCCCTCGCGCTCGGCCCATGGCCGCGCCCAAAACTCCATGTCCGAGAGGTTGATCTCGTCCGCCGACAGGACCGCGTGTGGCTGCATCTCGCCCACGATACCCACCTCCCTACACTGCGACCATGTGCGACACTCTGTGCGCTCCGGGCCCACGGGGCATGGTGTTCGCGAAGAACTCGGACCGGCCGCCCGGGGAGGTGCAGGTAGCCCGGCCCTTCGGTCGGCGCGCGTCCGTTGGCTGCACGCTGCGCACCCAGTACCTGAGCATCGGCGATGTCGGCGCGCACGCCACCTTCCTCTCGTACCCCACGTGGCTCTGGGGAGCCGAGCACGGGGTCAACGAGTACGGCGTGGCCATCGGCAACGAACGTGTGGCCACGACACACGACGCGGACCGCGCAGAGCCGGCGCTCATCGGCATGGACCTGGTACGTCTCGGGCTCGAACGCGCCCGCAGCGCGGAGGAGGCCGTCGACGTCATGGCTGGTCTGCTCGAAACGTGCGGCCAGGGGGGCATCGCCGATGCGGCGCATCACGAGGCGTACGACTCGTCATTCCTCGTCGCAGACCCGTCGCGCGCGTTCGTGCTCGAGACGGCCGGTTCTGACTTTGCGGCCGCGCCGGCCGACGGCGGCGCCGCCATCTCCAACCGGATCACCATCGGGACCCGCTGGACCCGCGGCTCGAGCGAGCTCGCGTCCGGCGACGACTTCGGCCGCTTCCGCGACGCGGCCGAGGACACGCGTTATGCGGACGTTCGCCTGGCGGCCAGCGGCCGCTTCCTGGCGGGGACCCCCGTCGGCGGACTCACCCCGGCGGCCACCGCCGCACACCTGCGCGATCACGGTGCAGGGCCGTGGGGCGCCCCGCGTACCAAGGGTCTGGTCCATCCGCCGCCGGCGCGGGCTGGGCGACGACTTCAGAGGGGTGAGTGTATGCATGCACGTGCGCGGGCACAGCGTGACCGCCGCGTCCATGATCGCCGAACTCCCGTCGGGCGTCTGCGACGGGGAGCCGGTGCGCGTCTACGTGGCACCGGGCAGCCCGTGTTCGAGCATCTACGTGCCTGCCTTCCCCCGCACGGTGGCCGGCCCCCCGCCCTTGGTCCCGATGGAGCTCTCGAGCGAGGAGCTCTGGCATGCCGCCGACGCCGTGCGGCGGCGTGTCGAGGCCGATCCCGACACACTCCCCGCAGTGCGCGCCGTGCTCCAGGAGACCGAAGACGAGTTGTGGGCCGAGGCCGACGACGTGCTTGCGCACCCGGCGCGCTGGGCCACGACCGGATCGTCGTGGGGCCAGCGTGCGCTGCACGCGTTGGGTGCGTGCATCCCCTCATAGCGGGGGTCGCGGCGATACGCTGCGGAAACAGCAGTGTGCTCCTACTCGCCAAGGAGGGATGACATGACGTTTGTTCTCACCGACGACGACATCGCGGTCGGCGACGTCGTCAGCGAGCAACTCGAGAAGATGTGGGGCTGGTACCTGGTCTGGGGCATCATCGCCATGATCTTCGGGTTCTTCGTGATCAGCTACCGACACGCGAGCGTGTACGCGATCATTTACCTGGCCAGTGGCTTCTTCATCGCCGGGGGCCTCTTCGAGATCATCGGGGCGATCCGCATGGCACGCCAGCGCTGGCTGCACCTCCTCTTCGGGATCGTCTGGGTCGGTGCGGGCATCGTGGGCTTCGTCTGGCCGCACATCACGATCTTCATCGTCGCCGTGCTGGTCGGCTGGGCCTTCTTGGTGCTCGGCATCTTCGACATCGTCGATTCCATCCGCAACCACTTCTTGCCCTACTGGTGGGCGTATCTCATCCGCGGCATCATCGCCGTCGCCCTTGGCTTCCTGTGCATCCGGCACCCCGGTGCACCGTTGACGGCACTCGTCGTGCTCATCGGGATTCTGGCCATCGTCTTCGGCGCGGTCGAGGTCCTCGGCGCCTTCTCGGCCCGTCATGCCAGGAAGAGCTGGGAGGCCTACAAGGCCCAGCTGCCCTGAGCGCGGCGAGGGAGCCGCGGTGCGTTTGGCCTGCTTCTCCGTCGCTGCGGGCCCCGGTTGTCCCGGGGTGATCGACGGGGAGGAGATCGTCGACCTGAGCGACGCGGTCACCGGCCTGCCCGCCACCATACGCGAGGTGCTGGCGCTCGGCCCCGCAGGCCTCGAGCGTGCGCGCGCCGCGCCGACCCTCGGGGCGGCGCGCTACGCGTTGGCCGAGGTGCGCCGGCTCGCGCCGGTGCCCGACCCCCCGGCCATTCTCGGCATCGGCATGAACTACGGGGCGCACGTCGCCGAGTTGGGCCGTGAGCCTCCGGAGTGGCAGTACTGGTTCAACAAGCAGCGAACCGCAATCGCCGGCCCGGGCGACCCGATCGTCTTGCCGACCGTCTCCGAAGCCGTCGATTACGAGGGTGAGCTCGCCATGGTCATCGGACCCCGCTGCCAGCACGTGCCGGCGGCCCGGGCCTTCGAAGTCGTGGCGGGCTTCACCATCATCAACGACGTGAGCGCCCGTGACTGGCAATGGAGGACACCGACCTTCACGGTGGGCAAGTCGTTCGACACCCACGCACCCTGCGGGCCCGAGCTCGTGACGGGTGACGAGCTCGGTGACCCGGCGATGCTCGGCATCCGCACGTGGGTCAACGACGAGCTGCGCCAGGACTCCACGACGGGCGACATGATCTTCGGCTGTGCCGCCATGATCGAGTACCTGTCCACGGCGTTCCCTCTCGAGCCCGGCACCGTCATCGCCACCGGCACACCCGCCGGCGTCGGGGCGGGGTTCGACCCACCTCGATTCCTCGCCGCAGGGGACACCGTGCGGATCGCCATCGAGGGGATCGGCGAGCTGGTCAACCCCGTCGTGCAGGGAGAACCACCCCGCCCCGTCGGGCTCGGCTGACGGCCGGCCCTGAGGGGGCTCGGTCACGCCCGCCCTGCGCGCACGGCACAATGGTGAGGTGACCGAGACGCCGACCGTGCTGAACGACCAGGAGCGATCCGATCGCTTGCAGAAGCTGCAGGGGATCATGGACCTCATGCGTCCCGCCGTGCAGGCCGACGGCGGCGATCTCGTGCTGGTGCGTGCCGACGTCGAGACAGGGGTGGTAGAGGTCCAGCTCCAGGGGGCGTGCAGCTCCTGTGCCATCAGCTCGGCCACCCTCTCAGGCGGGGTCGAGCGGATCTTGCGGGAGCGCCTGCCCTGGGTCACCGAGGTCATCGGCGACCTCGACGAGTCGTTGAGCCTCGACGAGAGCGCCGCACTGGGCTCGGGCGGCTACGTCCCGAGCTTGTAGCTTCCGAGCCATCCATCAGGGATCGGGCCGGCGCCAACGCCACATGTTCCCAGCCAAGTCCACCAGGATCGGTTGATTAGTTAACCCAACTAACTATAATGGGGTGATGCGTAGCGCCCCGGCCCAGTTGACCCATGAAGAGGTCGCGGAGCGTCTCCGCATCGCCGTCAACCGGCTGCAGCGTCGGCTCCGCCAAGAGTCGCTCGGCGGGCTCTCGCCCGCCCAGGCCTCGGCGCTCGGCTCGGTCAGCCGGCACGGGAGCCCGACGCTGGGTGAGCTCGCCGCCCTCGAGCAGGTACAGCCGCCGTCCATGACCAGGATCGTCGCCAGCCTGACCGAGGCGGGCATGCTGACCCGCCTGGCCGATGCCAACGACCGCCGCAGCGTACGCGTGCACATCACGCCGGCGGGGGAGCGAGCGCTCGAGCGCATGCGGACCCGGAAGAACGCGTTCCTCCTTCGCCGCCTGAGCGAGCTCAGCACGGAGGAACAGCAGCAGGCTGTCGAGCTCGTCGGGCTGCTCGAGCACCTGTTGGTGGAGCAGTGACGCGTCGCCTCAGGGACGCTGGCCGGCGCACCTTTCGCTGCCATCTCGGTGCGCAACTATCGGCTGTACTTCACGGGACAGGTCATTTCGGTGTCGGGCACGTGGATGCAGTCGGTCGCACAGGCCTACCTGATCCTCTTCCCCCTCCATGGCACCGGCCTCGAGGTCGCCCTCGCCACGAGCTTGCAGTTCCTGCCGCTGCTGCTTCTCGGTCCCTTCGGAGGCCTCATTGCGGACCGCCTCGACAAGCGCAAAGTGCTCTATTGCACGCAGGGCACCGCGGGCGCGCTCGCACTGATTCTCGGCATCTTGAGCGTGACCCATTCGGTGACGCTCTGGGAGGTGTACGCGTTAGCGGCCGGGCTCGGGTTCGTGAACCTGTTCGACAACCCGGCACGCCAGACCTTCGTGTCGGAGATGGTGGGTGTCGAGCTCCTGCCCAACGCGGTGAGCCTCAACAGCGTCCTGATGAATTCGGCCCGGGTCATCGGCCCCGCCATCGGCGGGGTGCTGATCCTCACCGTGGGTGTCTCCACCTGCTTCTTCTTGAACGCGGCGTCCTTCGCCGCGGTCATCGTGGCGCTGGCAATGATGCGCGGCGCGGAGCTCTACCGGCGTCCCGGCGTGGTGCGGGCCAAGGGACAGGTGCGCGAAGGGTTCCGCTATGTGTGGTCGACCCCCGACCTGAAGATCCCTCTCATCTCCATGGCCATCGTCGGTGTCTTCGCGTTCAACTTCACGGTCACGCTGCCGCTGCTGGCCAAGTTCACCTTCGACGGCGGCGCAGGCTCTGTACAGCTGGTTCTTGGTGGCGATGGGCGCGGGCGCCGTCCTCGGCGGGCTGGCCACCGCGTTCCGCAGCCGACCGTCGACGCGCCTGTTGGCCGGTATCGGGCTGATCTTCGGCGGCGGCCATCCTGGCCGTCTCGCTCTCGCCGAGCGAGGCCTGGGCGATTGCGTTGCTCGTGCCCATGGGGGCGGCGAGCATCTCGTTCGTCGCCACCAACAACGCCACGCTGCAATTGCGGGCCGACCACGCCATGCGCGGGCGGGTGATGTCCCTCAACGCCATCGCCTTCCTCGGCAGCACGCCCATCGGCGCACCGCTGCTCGGCTACATCAGCGACACCACCAACCCGCGCGTCGCCCTCGCCCTCGGCGGCGTGGCGACCCTTCTGGCTACCATCCCGCTTTTCGTCTTGGGAGCGCGCCAGCGCCGGCGCGGCGCCAAGGCCCTGTGATGGGTCCCGGCGACGCTCCCGGGGCCGTCGTGGTGCCGCTTGCGTTGAACGGGACGGCCGCCTTCGAAGGTCGGGGGCGGCAGAGCAGCGAGCGGCGCCGGCAGACGGCTCCGGGGCCGGGGTCGACTGTTGTTCCGGTCGATCGGGCCGGAGTCGGGCCGGATGAAATCAGGCCGGGTGGACGACCCTCTCGGCGACCGGATGCAGCAAGGATCCGAATTCGGAGAGCAGCCGGATGAGAAGGTCGTCGACCGAGATGATGCCGGCAAGCTCGCTCTCCTCGAGGACGGGCAGGCGGCGGGCCGACGCCGTCTCGAATGTGGCGAAGGCCTCGAAGACGTCGGCCGAGCCCTGAATCGTGAGCGGGTCGGGCGTCATCACGGCGGCCACGTCCGAGGACGGCGCCTTGCCCTCGCCGATCCCGCGCACCGCGATGTCACGATCGGTCACGATGCCGACCAGCCGGCCGGCGTCCACGACGAGCAGGGACCCGACGCCGTGACTGCCGAGAAGCTGGGCGGCCTCCTCCAGGGAGCAAGCGGGCGGCACGGTCACCGGCGCGGTCCTCAGGCACTCCCTCACCAACATCGCTGGTCACCCCGTTCGCATCCCGCGGCCCGGCCGTCCCGGACGACTTCCATCGGCGGCCCACGCTAGGGGAAACGGTGCTGCGGCGGGCTCCTCAGGCCGAGGCGGCGTCACTGGGAGACACGCCGGCCGTCATGGAACGCGTCGAGCAGTCCCCGCTCCCGCGCCACGGCCACGAGCTCGAGCTGATTGTGCACGCCGAGCTTGCGGTAGAGGTTCTTTACGTACCCCCGCGCCGTGTTGATGGTGATTCCGAGGCGGGCCGAGGCGCGTTGCAGGTCGACTCCACTGGCCAGCAGGCCGAGAATGTCCAGCTCACGACGGGTCAGCGGCGACGAGCCCGACTCCGATCGCGGCATCGCGGACACGCCGGGCGCGGCGGCGCAGAGCGAGACGAGGCTGGCCCGATCGACGGTGAAGGCGTGCGGTCGCAACGCAGGGATGGTCTCGACGACGACGCCGAGGCTGACGGACTTGGGGAAGAGCCCGCAGGCCCCGGAGTCGGCGGCTTCCCGGACCAGCGCGGGGCTGACGGGGAGGCCGGTCAGCACGAGCACCCTGGTCTCAGGTTGACGTTCGAGAAGCTGGCGCGTCGGCCGGACCGGGTCGCCCGCATCGGGCGGCGCGTCCATCACCGCCACCTCCGGGCGTTCGGCGTGCACGAGCGTGAGCGCCTGCTCCACGTCGCTCGCCGTCCCCACGCACCTGAGGTCCAGTGTCGAGTCGATGGCGAGCGCGAGCGCCTCCGCGAAGACCGAGTGCCCGTCGACCACCATTACCTTCAAGGGCCGATCGGCCATCCGCCATCACTTCCCCGCACGCATGCGGGTCATCGCGCCCGCCTGCAGCACCCTATGCGAGGCTCTCTCGTCTGCGAAACATTCCGCAGTGCGAGTGCAGCAACCCCGCTGGCACAAGGGCGCACGCCCACCCGCGCCCGCATCCGGTTTAGCCCGGCCTGGGCTCCTTGGGCAGCCCGAGCACCCGCTCGCCCACGATGTTGTGCTGGATCTCGGCGGAGCCGCCCCAGATCGTCTCGGAGCGAGAGAAGAAGTACGACGACTGGAGGCTGCTGACCGGGTAGCGCGGCGACGCCTGGCGGCCCCCGAACATCGCTTCGCCGCTGGCGTCGCCCATCAGGAGCTGTCCCTCCATGCCCAAGATGTCCATGGCGAGGAGCATCGTCTCTTGGTGCATCTCGGACCAGAACATCTTGTTGCACGCGCCGAGCGCGGCTGTCGTGTGCGTGCCCTGCAGCGCGTCGGTCAGGGTCCGGTAGCCGTTGATCTCCATGATCTTGATCTTCGACCACGACCGCGCCAGCCGCTGGCGGGTCAGGAGGTCGCGCTCCAGACCTCGCTGTGCGCGCCAGTTCGAGGATCTCGTCGAACTCCTTTTTGAAACGGCGGTGGCCCGTGGTTGACGACGTCCCGCGCTCGAAACCGAGCGTTGTCATCGCCACCTTCCAGCCGTTGTTGACGCCGCCGATCACGTTCTCCTCGGGGCAGCGCACGTTGGTGAAGAAGACCTCGTTGAACTCCGCCGAGCGGTCCATCTGTGCAATCGGGCGCACCTCGACGCCCGGCTGCTTCATCGGCACCAGGAGGTAGGAGATGCCGGCATGCTTGGGCGCGTCGGGGTCGGTGCGTGCCAGCAGGAAGATGTAGTCGGCGTACTGCGCCTGGGTCGTCCAGACCTTCTGTCCGTTGATGACCCACTCGTCGCCGTCGAGCTCCGCCCGCGTCGTGAGGCTGGCCAGGTCCGAGCCCGCGTCGGGCTCGCTGAATCCCTGGCACCACGCAATCTCGCCTTTCAAGATCCCCGGGATGAACTGTCTGCTTCTGCTCCTCGCTGCCCCACTGCAGCAGCGTCGGGCCGACCAGCGTGTCGCCGAAGAAGTCGGCGCGCAGCGGGGCGCCGGCCCTGGCAAATTCCTCGTTCAACACGACCTGCTGCAGCAGGGTCAGCCCCTTGCCCCCGTATTCGGTCGGCCAGCTGGCGCAGATCCACCCGCCTGCGTAGAGCTTGCTCAGTCCACTGCTCGTTGAAGACCTTGCGCTCGGCCGGCGTCATGGAGAAGCCCGGCTCGAACCAGCCCGCAGGCAGGTTGCCGCGGAGCCATGCGGCGATCTCGCTCCGGAATTCTTCGGCTTCCGGTGGGTAGGCCAGGTCCATGGCAGGCACGGTACCCCGGCCCGCACCCACCCCACATCGGCCCGACACCGTTCCGACGGGGCCCGACGGCTTCGAGCCGCGACGGCGTGAGCTGCGGCAGGCCCGTCGACCGGGGCCGGCCGCCGGTAAGATGCAGGGCCGCAAAGCTCGGTTTGACCAATCGGAGCGGGACGAAGGAGAAGGAGGTGTGTGCCATGTCGAGGGGCGAACCCCCCAGTAGGACAGCCGGCGCATGCCCGCTCCGTGCCACCGCCATCAGCTGAGCTGCAGCACGAGCGTGTCGTGAGCTCCCGACGAAGGGCTCGCACGAAGGCAGGCGCCGGTCGCTGAGACACGGGTGTCGAGACACGCCCGCTGCGACGACCGATCCGACCAGATTCCGCTCGACGAGCCAGAGGAGGGGAGCTCCATGGCCACGCCACCGCCGGCCCGCGCATCCGGCGCACCCACCGCACCGCCACCGACCGCGCCAGCCGTGCGCCTGTTGCCCGGGCGCGCGCGCGATCCCGAGCGCCCGCCGCACCAGCGCCGCCGGCGTACCCGCCGCATCCTCGCGTCCGAGGGAGTCTTCGACTCCATCGTCTCGTTGGCCGGCCTCCTCGGGCGGCCCGTGCGCAACCAGACCGGCCAGGAGATCGGTCGGCTCGAAGACGTCGTGGCGCGCTGGGCCGACGGCCAGGTCTACCCACCGGTCAGCGGACTGGTGATCCGTGTCGGCCGCCGCCTGGCCTTCGTCGGGGCGTCGGCCATCGACCGCCTCGGCCACGCCGAGGTGATGTTGCGTTCGCTCGCGCCTCGACCTGCGCGACGTCGTGCGCCGGCCCGGCGAGGTGTTGCTGGCCAAGGACGTCTTGGACCACCAGCTCGTCGACGTCGAGGGGGTCCAGGTCATCCGCGCCGCCGACCTCTACCTCGCGGAGGTCATCGGGCGCATCCGGCTCGTCGGCGCCGACGTCTCGAACGCGACCCTGTTGCGCCGGCTCGGCCCGCGCCGGTGGCGGCCACGCCCGACGCCCGACCGCGTGATCGACTGGGCCGCCATTCAGCCCTTCAGTGAGTCGGCGCGCCAGGCCGGCACGGTGCCCGACGGCGGTGCCAGCCACGTGCGCCTCAAGACCACCAATGAGGGGTTGCACCGTCTGCGCCCGGGCGAGCTGGCCGACCTCCTCGAAGACCTGCGACGCGACGAGCGGCGCGAGCTGCTCGCCGCGCTCAGCCCAGACGAGGCGGCCGACGCGCTGGAGGAGATGCAGGCCGACGACCTCGAGCAGCTGCTGCGCGAGTCCGACCCGGTGGAGGCGGCGGGCCTGCTGGCCGCCATGGAGCCTGACGAGGCGGCGGACGCGCTGCGCGACCTGCCGTTGGCCGTGCAGGGCGAGGTGCTCTGGCACATCGAGCCCAAGACGGCGCTCGCGCTGCGCGAGCTCCTCGGCTACTCGGAGAACGAGGCCGGCGGCATCATGACCACCGCGGTGGTCACGGCCAAGTCGGGCGAGAAGGTCAAGAAAGTCACCGACCGCCTGTCCGAGGCGCGTGCGCACGGCACCGACCTCGATGCGGTGGCCGTCGTCGACAGTGACGGCCGCCTGCTCGGCGACGTGACCGTGCTCGACATCCTCCTCGCGCTACGCACCGATACCGACACGCGCATGTCCGCGCTGCTCCGCGACGAGGACGTGGTGACGGTCAACCCCCACGAATCGGCCAAGGAAGTAGCGGGGCAGCTGGTCGAAGCGCGGCGCCAGTCCATGGTGGTGGTCGACGAGTCCGGCTTCCCGATCGGGCGCATCCTGGCCGACGACGTCCTCGATGCGCTGGTGCCCACGAAGGGCCGCTTCCACTTTCCGCGCCTGTTGTCATGAGGGTCGAGGCCCCGCGGCGGCGGTGGCTCGTCTACCTCGCAGCCGCCGGGCCCGGGCTGATCGCGGCCGCGGCAGGGAACGATGCCGGCGGCGTCGTGACGTACTCGTCGGCCGGTGCGCAGTTCGTCTACCGCACCTTGTTCCTGATGGTGTTGATCACGGTGGCGTACGTGGTCGTCCAGGAGATGGTGGCCCGCCTGGCCGTCCACACGGGCAAGGGGCTGGCCGCGCTGATCCGCGAAGAGTTCGACCTTCGCCTCACCGCCTTCGCCATCACCGCGTTCGCCATCGCCAACCTCGGGCTGATGGTCACCGAATTCGGCGGGATCGCCACCGCCTTCGAGCTGTTCGGCGTTTCGCGCTACCTCTCGGTCCCGATCGCGGCGGTGGCCATCTGGTCACTCGTTCTCTTCGGCTCCTACCGCTACGCCGAGCGGGTCTTCCTGCTCCTCACCCTCGTGTTCATCGCCTATCCGATCGCCGCTGTCTTCGCCCATCCCGACTGGAAGGCCGTGGCGTCGAACACCCTGTGGCCCCACTTCGTCGCGACCAGAGTCGTTCCTCTTGCTCTCCGTCGCGCTCATCGGCACCACCATCACGCCCTATATCCAGCTCTACGAGGCAGGAGCCGTGGTGGACAAGGGGGTCAAGCCCGAGCAGTACCACTTCCAGCGCGTCGATGCGATCGTCGGCGCGCGTGCTCGCGGCGTTCGTCGCCATGTCGATCATCGTGGCCACCGGAGCCACCATCGGCGGGACCGGTCCGCTGACGTCCGCGTCGACGGCCGCCCAGGGTCTGAAGCCGGTGGCCGGCGCCGCGGCCGAGACCTTGTTCGGGCTCGGCCTGCTCGGCGCGTCGGCGTTGGCCGCGGCCGTGGTGCCGCTGTCGACGTCGTACGCGATTGCCGAGGCCATCGGCGTCGAGCGCTCGGTCTCCTCGAGCTTCCGCCAGGCCCCCGTCTTCCTCGGCATCTTCACGTTCCAGATCCTCGCCGGTGCGGCAGTGGTCCTCGTGCCCGGCAACCTGATCACCCTCATCCTCAACACCCAGGTCCTCGAAGGGGTCATCACCCCCATGACGCTGATCTTGATCCTGGTGCTGGCCAACCGGCGTTCGCTTCTGGGCTCGGCCGCCAACGGCCCCGTGGCCCGCTGGCTCGGGGGGCTGTGCATCGTGGCCGTGGCCGGCGTCGCGTCGGTGTACGTGCTGTTGACCGTGTTGGGCTGGTTCGGCCTCTCGTGAGCGGGTGCTGCGCCGCGTCGTGCGCGTCCACCGGGGTTGGGGCCGGCCGTTTGCGCCGGACCAGGGCGTTCGGGGAGGCTATGCGGCCATGGTGGGCCGAATCGGGACATCCGTTGCCTAAAACCCCCCGCCAGAAATGGATCGAGACCAAGAACTCGTGGGAACGGTCTCGCCATATTGAGGTACCGGCCCCGATCAGCGCCGCCCCACCTCGTCCCGGGGGCCTGCGCATCGCGTACCTGACCTATCGGGGGAACCCACGCTGCGGTGGACAGGGCGTCTACTCCCGCCACCTCACCCGCGAGCTGGTGGCCCTGGGCCACTCGGTCGAGGTCTTCTCAGGCCCGCCCTGGCCCGAGCTCGACCCGGGGGTCGGCTTCACCCCTGTACCCGGCCTCGACCTCTACCGCGACCCGGACCCCTTTCGGATCCCGCACCGCAGCGAGTTCACCTCGCGCGAGGACTGGACCGAGTTCGCCGTCATGTGCACCGCCGGCTTCGGGGAGCCGCTGGCCTTCTCGCAGCGGGCGCGCCAGCTGCTGGCCAGGCGTCGCAACGAGTTCGACGTCGTCCACGACAACCAGTGCCTCGGCAACGGCATGCTCGGCATGGTCGAGGACGGCTGGCCGCTGCTCACGACGCTGCACCACCCCATCACGGTGGACCGCCAGCTCGCGCTCTCGCACACGACCAACCCCTGGCAGCGCATCACGACCCGCCGCTGGTTCGGATTTCTCGGCATGCAGCTGCGTGTCGCCCGCGAGCTGCCGGCCGTCGTCACGGTGTCGCAGAACTCGCGCCAGGACATCGCGGCGCAGATGGGGGTGGCGCCCGAGCGCATGACGGTCGTCCCGGTCGGCGTCGACCACACCGTCTTCCGGCCCATCGACGACGTGACCCCAATCCCGGGACGGATCATGGTCACCTCGAGCAGTGACGTCCCGATGAAGGGCCTGGTGCCGCTGCTCGAGGCGGTGGCCAAGTTGCGCACCGAGCGCGACGTCGAGCTGACGGTGATCGGACGGCCGAACGAGGGCGGGCGGGTCGACCGGGCCATCGCGCGGCTCGGGCTGGCCGATGCCGTCCACTGCGTGAGCGGCATCAGCGACGACGCGCTGGCCCGGCTCTACGGCGAGGCCGAGGTCGCCGTGGTGCCCTCGCTCTACGAGGGCTTCTCGCTGCCGGCCGTCGAGGCGATGTCCTGTGGCGTCGCGCTGGTGGCGACGACCGGCGGGGCTCTGCCCGAGGTCGTGGGCGCCGACGGGGAGACAGGCCTGCTGGTCCCGCCCGACGACCCCGGCGCGCTCGCCGCCGCCATCGGCCGCCTTCTCGACGACCCCGAGCTGCGGGCCCGCCTGGGCGCGGCCGGTCGCGAGCGGGTGGTCAGCCGCTTCACCTGGCAGGTCACCGCGGCCGGGACCGCCGGGTGTTACCAGGCCATCCTCGAGGGTCAGCCCCTCCCGGGCGCCCATGCCGCGGCGTCCGGTCGCCCGCGGGGCGGCGTGATGCTGACCGTCGACTACGACCGGCTCGGTGTCGCTCCGGGCGACCGTCTGCTCGACCTTGGCTGCGGCTTCGGGCGCCATGCCTTCGAGGCGGCGCGCCGCGGTGCGTCCGTGGTGGCTCTCGACGCCGGAGCCGACGAAGTGGCCCAGGTGCTCGGGACACTCGGTGCCATGGTGGAGCAGGGGGAGCTCGCGGCCGGCCATCCGGCCACGGCGGTGCAGGGCGACGCGCTGGCGCTGCCCCTTCTCCGACGGCACCTTCGACCGCGTCATCGCGTCGGAGGTGCTCGAGCACATCCCAGACGACACGGCGGCCATGCGCGAGCTCGCCCGTGTGCTGCGGCCGGGCGGGACGATGGCGGTGACGGTGCCGCGCTGCGTCCCCGAAGCGATCAACTGGGCGCTCTCCGACGAGTACCACGACACGCCAGGCGGCCACGTGCGCATCTACCGGCGCTCCACGCTGGAGCGGCGGCTCGGCTCGGCCGGACTCGAGCCGACCGGGTACCACCTCGCGCATGGTCTGCACTCGCCGTACTGGTGGCTGCGTTGCCTTGTCGGGCCGTCCAACGACACGCACCCGGCCGTGGCCGCGTACCACAAGGTCCTGGTGTGGGACATCGTCAGGGCGCCCGTGGTGACGCGGGCGGCCGACCGGGTGCTCAGCCCGGTCATCGGCAAGAGCCTGGTGGTGTACCTGACCAAGCCCGCGGTCGCGGTGGCCGGTCTTCCCGAGGCGACGTCCCCAGCGTGCCGCGCGGGGTGCCGGGCCGGCGGGGGCCGAGCACGCCGAGGCAGGGGGCAGCAGCGTGACGACCGAAGAGCTCCGCACCGCCGAATCCACGGTGCCCGAGGTGCCCGGGATCCTGACCAGCGCGGACGTGCTGGCCTCGGGCCACGCCATCGCCACGGTCGCAGCGCCCTGACGGCATGATCCCGTGGTTCGAGAGCGGCCATTGCGACCCGTGGAACCACGTCGAGGCGGCCATGGCGCTGAGCGTCTGCGGCCTGGTCGACGAGGCCGTCGACGCCTACCGCTGGCTGGTGCGCCGCCAACTCCCCGACGGCGCCTGGTTCAACTACTACCAGGGCGACGGCGTGAAGGACCCGAGGCTCGACACCAACGTGTGCGCCTACCTGGCGGCGGGCGCCTGGCACCACCACCTCATCACCGGCGACGTCGAGTTGCTGGGCGAGCTGTGGCCGACCATTGAGGGCGGGATCGACTTCATCCTGCGCTTCCAGCAGCCCGACGGCTCGGTCCTGTGGTCGCTCGACTCGGCGGGCCGACCCGAGGCCTACGCGCTGCTTGACCGGATCCTCGTCGATCTACCACTCGCTTCGCTGCGCCGTGGCGATCGCCGAGTGCCTGGCCAAGGACCGCCCCGACTGGGAGCTGGCGGCGGGCCGCCTCGGGCACGCCGTGGCCCACCACCCCGGCGCCTTCGCCCCGAAGGTCGAGTTCGCCATGGACTGGTACTACCCGATGCTCTCGGGTGCGCTCGAGGGCGAGGCGGCGCGCCGTCGCATCGCCGAGGGCTGGTCGACCTTCGTCATGGAGGGCCTCGGCGTGCGCTGCGTGTCGACGGGCGACTGGGTCACCGCCGCCGAGACGGCCGAGTGCGTGCTGACCCTCGACGCCCTCGGCATGGACGGGCCGGCGCTCGACCTGTTCGCGGCCGGCCAGGGCCTGCGCCTGCGCGACGGGTCGTACTGGACCGGGATGGTCTACCCCGAGGAGGAGACCTTCCCGAAGCACGAGCGCACCACCTACACCTTCGCCGCCATGGTGCTGGCCGCCGACGCGCTTGTCGAACACGACGCCTGCGGCCGGGCTGTTCCGCGGCGAGGGCCTGCCGGCTCCGCTCGACCTGGCCGAGCCCCACTGCGGCGACGCCACCGAGGGCTGCACCGTCTCGGACACCGCACCGCCGCTAGAGCGGGCGCGGCCACCCGGCGCAGGATCGCGCAGGCTCCCGCACTCGCCATCGTCGACGAACTCAGCCGAGCTCGAGCGCTGCGACGTAGAGCTCGTAGGGCGGGCGCCCGCCGTCGGCGGGGTCGGGGAACACGTCGTGGATGGCCAGCCACCCGCCCACGGCGACGTGGGGTGCCCAGCCGCGGAAGTCGGCCCAGGCCGGCTCCTCGCCGTGGCCGCCGTCGATGAAACAGAAGGCGAGCGGGCGGTCCCAGCGCGCGGCGAAGGTGGGGGAGTCGCCGACGATCCCCATCACCGAGCCCTCGAGCTCGGTGGCCGTGATGGTGCGGCGCCAGTGCGGGAGGGTGTCGATCCGTGCCGACCTCGGGATCGACGAGGTCGGGCTCGTGGTAGTCCCACCCGGGCTGGTTCTCCTCCGAGCCCCGGTGGTGGTCGACCGACAGCACGACGGCGCCGGTGGCCTCGGCCGCAGCGCCGAGATACACGGTCGACTTCCCGCACCACGCGCCGATCTCGACGAAAGTGCGGCGGGAACGTGCCCGGCACCGCCGTCCGTCCGGCGCGCCGTGCGGCCTCGAAGAGGGCCTCGCCCTCGTCGTCGGGCATGAAGCCCACGGCGTCTGGCGCGCGGAGCGGAGGAGGGCTTCGGTGCGCTCGCTCCGCCCGGCGCCGCCCGCGCGGTGGCGCCGCGGCCATCAGGTGGCCGACGTGCCCGCAGCGCGCAGCGAGGCGGCGAGCGTGCCCCGCTCGCGTGCGGCGAAGGCGACGTTGACGCGTAACCGCTCGATCGACTGTGCCACCCGACGCGGTCCGGACGAGAGCGGGTGCGCATGTGAGGAAGGCGATGGCATGCTCGGCGAAGTCCTCGTCGGCGCACAGGGCCGGGAGCGACTCGATGATGCGAGGCGGCGCGTTCTTCGGGAATCGCTCGAGCACCGCGTCCCACGACTCGGTTAAGCGCGTCCAGACGGCCTGGTTGCCCACGCGGTTGGCCAGCAGGGCGCCGATGACCATGAACCCGTTCTGGCTGCGCACCTCGGTCATGGCCAGGTCGAAGGTGCGCATGCACAGGTCGACGTCGGGGAAGACGGCCAGCGCGCCGAGCGAGCGCATCTCCTCCTGTGGCGTGGCCGCAGTGCGGTAACGCTCCAAGAGGGCCTCATAGTCGGCGGGGCGAACCAGCTCGGCCACCACGGCGAGGGTGGCGGTCTCGATGTCGGCGGGGATGGGGGCGCCAGAGCCCCTGCCGATGGGCGACGCGTCGAAGCGCCGAGCCGCCTCGGCCCGCACGGCGGCGTCCGCCCCGACGGTGCCCATGAGGTTGATGGCCAGCGCGCGCAACGACGGCGTCCGGACCCCCTCGCCGGCGGTGGCGTCGAAGCCCAGGTGCCCGAAGATCGGGCCGACCAATGCGGCCACCGCGTGATGCAGGGGGTTGCGGTCAGCGTCGGTGGCGATGCGGTTGGCCAGGCCCAGTGCGGCGCCGACCGGCGCCCAGGGCGCCGGGTCCGGCTCGAGTCCGAGGCGCGAGGCCAGCGCGATGAACTCCTCGAGGTTCGAGCGACCCGGCCAGCGTCGTGGCCCAGGTGTCGGCCAAGAGGTTGGCTCGTTCGAGCGCCACCAGCTGGCCCATCTGGTCGGCCAGCGCGAGCCGGTGCTCGGTCTCGTAGGCGATCGCGGAACATGCCCCAGCCGCCGGCGTTGACGACCGCTAATCCCCGGTCCGGCCTCCTCGATGCGAGCCGGTTCGATCCCGAGCACGAAGTACCGCGACGCAGCGCACCGGCCTTCGCCGCGCCCGGGAGCGCACGCACCGCCACCGGCACCCGCCACGCGGAGCCGATGGAGGACGTGGTGCCGGCCGGGACGGGACCGAGCGCGAAGGGCTGCTGGGTCAACGTGTCGTCCTCGAGGGAGACGAGCGGGTGGCCGCCCTGGAGGATGAAGGTGTCCATCACGTCGCGGACCGGCGCGCCGCTCGCGTCCTCGAGCGCGTCCCACAGGTCGGAGGTGACGGTGTTGGCGTACGCGTGGGCCTTGAGATACGTGCGCACGCCGTCGCGGAAGACGTCGGCGCCGATGTACTGCTCGAGCATGCGCAGGACGCCGCAGCCCTTCTCGTAGGTCAACAGGTCGAACATGCCTTCCGCCTCCTTGGGCGGACCGACCGGGTACTCGATCGGGCGGGTCGAATGCACGGCGTCGACGGCCAGTGCGGCCTCGCGTGACGGCGCGAAGCTGACCCAGCGTTCCCACGACGGGCGGAAGGCGTCGACGCACAGCGTCTCCATGAAGGTGGCGAAGGCTTCGTTGAGCCAGATGCCCTCCCACCAACGCATGGTCACCAGGTCGCCGAACCACATGTGGGCCAGCTCGTGCGCGATGACGTCGGCCACACGCTCGAGCTCGGTGCGAGCGGCACGCTCCTTGTCGATGAGCAGCGCGGTGTCGCGGAAGGTGATGCACCCGAGGTTCTCCATGGCGCCGGCGGCAAAGTCGGGGATGGCGACGAGATCGACCTTGTCGCCCGGGTAGGGGATGTTGAAGTAGTCCGTGAAGAAGCGCAGCGCGAACGCACCGACCTCGAGCGCGAAGTCGGCCAGCCCCACCTTCCCCGGGGTGCAGACCACGCGCAGGGGCACGCCGTCGACGTCGACCGTCCGCGACGTCTCGAGCTTGCCTACGACGAAGGCCACGAGGTAGGTCGACATCTTCATGGTCGGCGAGAACCTGATGCGGCGCTTCTCGCCGACCGGATCGATGCCGACCACGGGTGAGTTCGAGATCGCCTCGACGCCGGGCTCCACGATGAGCGCGACGTCGAAGACCGCTTTGCGGTCGGGCTCGTCGAAACAAGGGAAGCAGCGGCGGGCGTCGACCGACTCGAACTGCGTGGTGGCGATGGTCTGGACCTCCCCGTCAACCCCAGTGAAGGTCGAGCGATAGAAGCCGCGCAGCTTGTCGTTGAGGGTGCCGGTGAAGCGGCAGCTCAGCGGTGCACGGGCCCGGTCGCCAGCTCCGAGGCCGGACGGAAGATCACCTGCTCGAGGTCGTCGTCGAAGCTCACGGTACACGGCACGATGCTGCCGTCGGCGATGCTGACGTCCACGTCGCTCACGGCGAGCTCGGCCGCGTTCGAGCACGATCTGGTGCACCGTCTCGACGATGACGATGTCGATGGCGACCGTGCCCGAGAAGGTGGCCGACGAGACGTTCGGCTCGATCTCAATGCGGTACGTCTCGGGTTCCACCGTCCGGGGAAGGCGGAAGGCCTCCGAGTCGTGCGCGAGTGCAGACGTGGGACCTGGCATCCGGTGAAGGCTACCCGCCGTACTGCGGGTAGTTTCTCGCTTCGTGCCTGACGACGACGCATCCACCGCCGGCAACGGCGTTCCGGCCCCCGGCGAGGGGGACCACGACCTCGACGTCGTGGCCATCGGGTCGCCTCTGCTCGACGTGATCGAGATGACCACTGCCGAGCAGGTGGCCCAGCTGGGTCTGGAGAAGGGCTCCATGACGCTCATCGACCTGCCGACGGCCACTGCCGTGCAGGCACGATGGCTGCGCCCCGCTACGTCTCGGGAGGCTCGGTCGCCAACACCACGGCCGGCATCGCCGAGCTCGGTGGCACCGCCGGTTTCGTGGGAGCAGTGGCCGACGACGACGTCGGGCGCACCTACACCGAGCACCTCCGGGCCTCGGGCGTCCAGTTCGAGCCGCACGTGAGCGAGACGGCCGCCGGTGACGGCTTGGGCACGGGTCGCTGCATCGTGCTCATCACCGAGGACGCGGACAGAACGATGGGGACGTATCTGGGCGCCGCTTCCACGCTCTCGCCCCATGGCGTGCCGACCTCATTCGTCGCGCGGGGTTCGGTGGTCCTCCTCGAGGGCTATCTCTGGGACGTGCCCGCGGCCAAGGAGGCGCTGCGCCACGCCGCGGCCACTGCGCACGCCTCGGAGGGCTCGGTGGCGCTCTCGCTGTCGGACCCCTTCTGTGTGAGCCGCCACCAGCGCGAGTTCCTCGACCTCCTGCTCGACGACGTCGACGTCCTGCTCGGGAACGAGGAGGAGCTCACGATGCTCTTCGGGGCGTCGTCGGCCAAGGCGGCCATTGCCGCCGCCGAGGAGACGGGGCTGCTCGTCGTCATGACCCGCGGGGCCGAGGGTGCGGTCGTGCTGACCGCGCGAGGCCCCGAAACGGTGCCCGCTTCCCCGGTCGCCCGGGTCGTCGACACGACGGGGGCCGGCGATCTGTTCGCGGCGGGGTTCCTCTTCGGTCTCACGCACGGGATGGGCCCGGTCGAGAGCACCCGCCTCGGCGGCGTGTGCGCGGCCGAGATCATCTCGCACACCGGCGCCCGGCCCGAGGCGGACCTGAAGACGCTGGCCGCCGCCGCCGGCCTTCTGGCCGGCTAGCCGTGGTGCCGGTGAGCCTCTCCATCGGCATCGTCGGGCTGCCCAACGTCGGCAAGTCCACGCTCTTCAACGCCCTGACCAACAACGAGGTGCTGGCGGCCAACTACCCCTTCGCCACGATTGAGCCCAACGTCGGCGTGGTCGCGGTGCCCGACGATCGCCTGGCCAAGCTGGCCGCGCTCTACGACGGCGCGCCGCGTCGTGCCGGCGACGGTGACGTTCGTGGACATCGCCGGCCTCGTGCGCGGCGCGTCGCAAGGGGAGGGGCTCGGCAATCAGTTCCTGGCGGCGATCCGTGAGACCGACGCCATCTGCCAGGTGGTGCGCGCCTTCCACGATGACGACGTCGTGCACGTCGACGCGCGCGTCGATCCGGCCGGCGACATCGAGACGGTGAACACCGAGCTGATCCTGGCCGACCTCCAGACCGTCGAGCAGCGGCTGCCCAAGCTGGTGCGCGAGGCCAAGGGCAAGGCCGACCTCAAGGCGACGGTGGACGCCGTCGCCACGGCGGAGCGCCTCTTGTCCGACGGGCGCACCATCTCGAGTGCGGCCGCGGCGGGCAAGGTCAACGTGCGGCTACTTGCGACGATCTGCACCTGCTCACCGCCAAGCCCTTCATTTACGTGTTCAACGTGGACGAGGGCGCGCTGGGCGACGCCGGCCGCGGCCGAGGCGCTGACAGCGAGCGTGGCGCCGGCGCCGGCCGTCGTCCTGTGCGCCCAGATCGAGGCGGAGGTCGCCGGGCTCGACCCTGAGGACGCGCGCGAGCTGCTGCACAGTTACGGCCAGGAGGAGTCGGGCCTCGAGCAACTGGTGCACGTGGGCTTCGCCACCCTCGGGCTCCAGACCTTCCTCACGGCGGGACCCAAGGAGGCGCGGGCCTGGACGATCCATGCCGGCGACACCGCGCCGAAGGCGGCGGGCGTGATCCACACCGACTTCGAGCGGGGTTTCATCAAGGCCGAGGTGATCAGCTTCGACGACCTCATGGCGGCCGGATCGGTGGCGGCCGCGCGGACGGCAGGCAAGGCGCGCATGGAGGGCAAGGACTACGTCATGCGTGACGGCGACGTCGTCGAGTTCCGCTTCAACACGTGAATGGACTTGGCCGGGGTCGTCACGCGTTGCACCTTCAAGAGAAGAACCAAAGAGCGGGGCACTTCCTCCTCGTGAGACTTCTAGCCGCGGGCGCGTCCCGCCCGCAGCCCTCCCACATGGTTGTCACGCAACATCTCGGCGACGTGCTGGGATGGGAGGGGCATCCCGATCCCGATCGGAACTGCCGTCACACGGTCTCGCTGGCACTCTGCGCAGTTCACGACCCATTGATCATCGTTGCGCCGCGAAATCTCGGGGTGATGTGTTGGATTGTGCATCGCCGGCTCCTGCCGTGATCCCTTTCGTCAATCGGGGCCCGCATTCAACCTAATGGCTCGCCACGCCGACGAACCTCGATGTGGCGGATTCAGTTCACCAAGGCGTCACGACAGTTCCCGATCGACGTGCCTGGGCGGTCTTCGCCCAGGACGCATACGCAACCAAGACGCACCTCCGCTGAACTCGGTTCGAGATCCACCCCGTCCACCGTCGGGAAGGGCAGTCGCGACGGCGCTGGTACCCGAAGGTCACAGATTCTCGAGCCCTCGGCCGGGTCAAAGGTCCGGCTGGGATGTCACATTCGGGTTGTGGCTGGTGTCTTCATGGTCAGCACGTGTCCAGAGGAGGCATCATGGCCAGCAGTACACGGATCCCCCAGGCGGAGCTGACCGGCGTCTATGGCGCGATCGTCAAGCGTATGTCCCGCAAGATGTTCGGCGTGGTGCCCGAGCCGGTCGGGGTGGCATGGCACAACCGGAAGGTGCTGAACTTCAGCTTCAGCGTTGGTCGCAAAGCGCAGAGGTGGGACCAATGTGACGAGAATCTCAAGTCGTTCGCCCAGATGGCGACCGCCAGCCTGATCGGATGCAGCTTTTGCCTCGACTTCGGCTACTTCCACGCCCACAACGAGGGGCTCGACGTCAACAAGGCGCGTGAGGTGCCCCGTTGGCGTGTCTCAGATGTCTTCACGCCGCTGGAGCGCGACGTCATGGAGTACGCCGAAGCGATGACGCAGACGCCGCCGTCGGTGACCGACGAACTGTCGGCCGGGCTGCTGCACGCGCTCGGACCGGCCGCCCTCGTGGAGCTCACCACGTTCATTGCGCTGGCCAACTTCATGGCGCGTTCAAACGTCGCAATGGGCGTCACGTCGCAGGACTTCTCGGCCGCCTGTCACGGCAAGCCGCTCGCCCAAGCCGCGACACCATGACCGACGACCCGTTCGTCGCGCACCGAAGCCTGCTCTTCACGGTCGCCTACGAGATGCTCGGCTCGGCGGCCGATGCTGAGGACGTCGTCCAGGAGACCTGGCTGCGCTGGGCCAATGTGGACCGGGCCGAGGTGCACGATTCGCGGGCTTATCTGGTACGGATCGTCACCCGTCAGGCGCTGAACCGGCTCCGATCTGTGTCCCGCCGCCGGGAGGACTACGTCGGGGAATGGCTGCCCGAGCCGGTTGCTCACCAGTTCAGACGTGGCCGAGGATGCCGAGCTCGCCGAGAGCATCTCGATCGCCATGCTCACGGTGCTCGAGACCCTTGGTCCGACCGAGCGGGCGGTGTTCGTGCTCCACGAGGTATTCGAGACGCCATATGACGAGATCGCCGAAATCGTGGGGAAGACCTCTACCGCCGTCCGACAGATCGCGCACCGTGCCCGCGAGCACGTGGCGGCGCGACGGCCGCGGATGCAGGTGAACCAGGCCGAGCAGGAAGCAACCCTTGCACGGTTCTTGGCCGCCGCGATCGATGGAGACGTGACGGGACTGCTGGCAGTGCTTGCCCCCGACGTGGTGTTGATTGCCGATGGCGGCGGCCTCGTGGCGGCCGCTCGGACGCCGCTTCGCGGTGCGCAGACGGGTGGCGACCTACCTTGCGCACTTGGCCGATTTCCCGGAATTGGTCGCGACCACCGCCTCGCTCAACGGCATGCCCGGTGCTCGGATCGATGTCCGTGGCGACGTCACCGCGGTGAGTCTGGTGATCGACGACGGCCGGATCACCCGGATCTACGCCATCCGCAACCCGAACAAGCTGGGACGGCTGGAGGAGGTGGCGGAACTGCGGCGGTGACCGGCCCGTGGTTACTGAGGGTGCCGAACTGCGCTCATCTGGCGTTTTGGCGCACGCACGCTGCTTCATCGCGACATGAGCAAGAATGACTGCAATGGCGTTTGGTCAACAGGCGGGTCCACTCGCCTCGGCCAGCCAACTACGGGAGCTGCTGGCACTCCTCAAGGACGCGGGATATACCGACTTTCGACATGCGCGAGGCCCAATGGGGTTTACGCAGCGTCAAGGTGGAGGAAAGTTCTCGCGCGACGAAGCGGCCGAGTTCATCGCCCAGCTTCTGGACGTAGAGTCGGACGCGGAAAAGACTGCCGGCGTATCAACGTGGCGGCAGTCGGCGCAAGAGCAAGTGATGAGCGCGCTGACATCGGAACAACTTGCCGGTGAGCTTCGTCGTCGAGGCTGGACTGCTCTTGAGCCCTCGTAGATCTGGCGACGGGGACAGGGGCATTCAGGCGGAGTGAGCACGGATCAACTCGAGCAGCCGGCGCTGCGCGGGTTCACGAGTGCCTGGCTCCCGGTCTCAACGTTCGGAACGGTTTCATTGCCACCCGCGACCGAGCGAACGAAGGCTGTCGCGACCTCCAGAAGGAGCCCATATGGCACGTTCCAGGAGTTCTGGGGCATGTCGCGGAGTCCGGGAACGGCGATGCTCCAATGGGAGTAGCCTGTCAGCAGAGCTGACCGACCTCCTGGCAACCTGCCACCTGCGACCTTCGGCGGAAATGGCGCCGCTGTGTCGCCCGAGTTCAGCATCAACGCCCGCAACCTTCCCGGCATCCATGTCATGGCCCTGCACGGTGAGTTGGACATCGCGACCGCCGATGGTCTGGCTGATGCGCTGGTAGAGGTAGCTGGTTCGACTGTTGTCGTCGATCTGTCGGGTCTGACCTTCATGGACTCGACCGGCATCGGGGCTCTCGTCGTGGCCAGGAATCGCGTTCTGGCCAACGGACAGGGTCAGCTGGTGCTCACGAGACCGACTGCGATCGTCCGTAAGGCATTGGAGATCGTGGGGCTCAGTCAGTGGATTGTGGACTGGTCGTCGGAGTGGGATGAATAGTCACTCCGAGCAGGACTCGTGCCCGCGCTGCGGCAGTGCGGAGATCGCAACGCATTTCGAGAGGTCCGTGGCAGCTGAAACTCCTCAATGGTTCGGTCGATGCTCGGCCTGCCGATTCACGTGGTGGCAAACCTGACCGTCGCACGTCGGAACACCGAAGCATCCCGCCCAAAGCGGCGGCCAGGGCCGCAGTTTCAACCGAGATGGCTCGTTGTGATCCGCGACACACGAGAATCCGAGTTTGGTAGCGCTACAGACGCGTGTTCGCCCTCGCCTCGGCGATCTTCTTCGAGCTCGGTCGCCCGTGGGTCAGTGTGCGAACTGGTCCAGCCACGGAGCGGTTGCCGCCAGCAACTCGTCGGTGAGCGCGACAATGTGCTCGTACGGAAGTCGACTGGCCATCTGGTCGGTGAGCATGGCCTCGAGCACAAGAGTCCGGTCCCCTGAAAGGGCAGCTTCGACCGTTCGCTCCTGGGAGTACACGATCCGTCGCAGGCACTCGCCGAGGACGGATTCCACCTGGACACGATCACGTGGTGTGATTCCAGATGCATTCGCCACACCCATGCACTCGAGCACAGGCCCGTGATCCAGGCCGACGACCTGGCCGGTATTCGGGATGTTCACCGGGAGGTGTCGCTCATCGCCGGAGACGATCGCATGTAAGAGGGGAGAGACGAGTTCTCCCGAGCCCCATGGCGGAAGTTCTTGCGATGTAATGAGCGCGGCGAGGTCTGCTTCGTCCGTCTCCTTGTCTGCCTGATGGCCATCGATGCCGTAGTGGTGGACGCACCAATCGTCACCGAAGCCGCTCGCTTCTGTGACGAACCAGGGGAAGAACTCGGCGACGTGGGTGTCTGAGGCTCCCGGGAGGACCCCGAAGCGTCGAAAGAGCTCGAGTTTCAGCCGGTTGTTGGCCACGACGTCGCCCTTCGTCCATTTTTCCCCGGTCGACACCTTGCGCCAGTGGCTACCGGCCGGGGGCTCCATCCAGATCGGGTCGTCGAGAGCCGCGACGGGCTGGTCCATTATCGACCGCAGCATCATGAAGCCGTCGGAACCGCCGATGCTGAGGGCGGTGACCAGCGGGAGATGGTTGACGCCGCCGACCACAGGGTCGACCTCGTGCATCCCAACATCGAAAAGCAGGCTCATCGCCCAGGTCAGCCCTACGAGCTCGTTGCACAACCCGACTGTCGACACCGTTGTCTCACGGGTCACGGCGCGGCACAGCGCGGTGAGCGGGTTGCTGACGTTGACCAGCAGGGCGTCGGGACAGCGGCGCTCCATGGTCCGGGCGATGCCAACGGTCACAGGCACGCTCCGCAAGGCACGCGCGATGCCTCCAGGACCCACACTGTCGCCCACGGGTTGGCGCAGTCCGTAGCGGTCGGGGATCTCCAGGTCGTGGCGCATCGCGTCGAAGCCACCGACAGAAAGCCCGGTGATCACAAAATTGGGCGCCGTCGAGCGCAGCCTCGAGGTCTGTCGTGGCAGTCGTCTCCAGAGCGCCAGACCCCAGCGCGGCGATGTGGTCGGCCAACTGTTGTACCGGGAGCAGGCTCTCGGGAGCGGTGTCCATCAACACGACGTGACTCTCGGCCAGTGATGGTGTGTTGACGAAGTCCAAGAGCAGGCGGGGCGTCCAGTGCGCGCTCCCGCCGCCGATGATGGCAATTCGCGGTGTCATGTCGCCTCCGGCCTAACCGTCGATGTCGCTATGTACAACGCCACCGTATCCCTCGCAGCGTTGGTTTTCACTGGGTCACCCCTGAGCGGTCCTGCCGTGTCGCCGCGAATGTCGCCGGCCGGCGTTAAGAGACCCCTCGGCATGATTGGCGGACGCACGTCATCGAATTCAGCGAAGAACTTCGAGGAGTTCGCAAACAGAGCGACTGCGCTCGTCACGCCCGAGCGTGTCCTTGGTCGGTGATCTGCACGTGGCTCCTTGGCCTGCGCGACGTCGCGGGCCGAGGGGTGTCCCGAGAGTCCCGAACTGCCAGCGCGGGAGACAACCTAGGAGAATGGATGACCATTCATCGTTTGCGGGCGAGGCTGGCAACATCCAGAATGGACCCAAAATTGCTCAGGCGCATAGGTTGAACTGCATGACTGGCCGCTCGATCGTCGATACCTGGGGGACGTTGCCGGCCGAGCGAACTGAGACCTTTCCGTGTGACGATCTGATCGAACGGCCTGATGGAGTCCTGTATCGAGGCGTGGACGTGGAGGCGCCCTCCGAAGTTGTGTTCCGCTGGCTGTGCCAGCTGCGCGTCGCGTCCCTACAGCTACGACTGGATCGACAACTTCGGTCGGCGAAGTCCTCGACACCTCGTTCCAGGTCTTGATGAGCTCGTTGTCGGGCAGCGCTTTATGTCCATCTTCCGCCTGGTCTCGTTTGAGCAGGATTCTTCAATCACCCTTGTTTCAACGAGCGCCGCATTCGGTCGGGTGGCGGTCTCCTACACGCTGGCACCTCATGGGACGCAACGGTGCCGCCTCGTGGCAAAGATTGCATACCAAGCACCTCGAGGTCTCGTCGGTCTCGTGGCGCGGCATGTTCTGCCAGTCGGTGATCTCGTGATGATGCGCAAGCAGTTGCTCACGTTGAAGGCGCTGTCCGAACGAGACGCCGGTGAGCTGGTGCGCTGACACTTTGTCCGAAGCAGCCGCTACCCGGCATTCGCGGTCCCGACAGATACTTCCACCCATGATCCATCGACTGGCGCAAAGGTGGCGTGTTCTCGAGATTGGACTGCAGTATTGCTGGCCCCAGACTCTGCTTGCTCCGTTGAGAGATGATTGTCCGATGGAAGGAGAAATCCAGCACGTCCGTATTCACAGTCACGACGTGGCATACCGGATGGAAGGCAGCGGGCCCGTGCTGTTACTACTCCACGGCATCGCCGGGAGCTCTCGGACCTGGAGGGACGTGATCCCCCTTCTGTCCGATCGCTTCACCGTGGTTGCGCCGGACCTCATCGGCCACGGTCTCTCCGAGAAGCCGGTCGGGGATTACTCGCTGGGGGCGTTCGCCAGCGGGATTCGTGATCTTCTCGACGTCCTCGACATTCAACGGGCATCTGTAGTCGGCCAGTCGTTTGGCGGCGGGGTGGCCATGCAGATCGCCTACCAGCATCCTGAGCTCTGCGATCGCCTCGTGCTCGTTGACAGTGGCGGTCTTGGCCGAGAAGTGAATTGGATGCTTCGATTCATGACGCTTCCCGGAAGCGAGTACTTGATGCCCTTGATCTTTCCTGGGTTTCTTCGCGACTGGGGAGACAGCTTGTTGCGTTCGATCAACAACCGCGGCATCCGCCTGGGTCGGGTCACGGAGATGTGGAGCGCCTACGCGTCGCTGGCCGAGGCGGAGAACCGTCAAGCGTTCGTCCGCACCATCAGATCCGTCATCGACCCCGGCGGTCAGGCGGTGAGCGCAATGGATCGTCTCTATCTGGCATCTGCGATGCCGACTTTGATCATCTGGGGGGACCGGGATGACATCATCCCTCTGAGTCATGCTCACGCTGCACACCAAGCCATCCCTGGGAGCCGACTGGTGATTCTTGAGGGCGTTGGCCACTTTCCTCAGATCGAGGCGCCGAAAGAGTTCGTCAATGCTCTGGTCGACTTCGTGGACTCAACGGAACCCGTTCACCTCGGCGTCGAGTACCGCAGGCGGATGCTCAAGGAGCGATCGGACCCGTCCAAGCAATAGCGGTCAAACCAGTCGCGCTGCTCGGCTCGAGTCCATTCCCGTACTGCCTTCCCGACGTGTGGGGACATCTTGGCCAAGGTGGCAGGGGGCGCAAAGATCGCACGTGTTGATACTCGCTGGGCGAGGTCCGTTGGACGCTGCCGATATGAGCAACCTCCGCCCTCGGGCCGGCCTGGGTGCTCCCAGGGTCGCCCCAAGCCGGCAATATTCGGGAACAGTGGTAGTCGCTGATGCACATGACACTGGGTGCAGCGACGGTCTGAGGTTGATGGCTCACCGGAGTCACCTCAATGCCGGTGGACTCGGCGCAGTGTCAAACCTACGATGGGCTGCGTGACCGTGGAGCCCATCGCGACGGTTGAGGCATTCGGAGCGGCCTGGGCAGGTCAAGATCTCGAGGCCGCCATCTCGTACCTCAGCGACGACTGCATCTTCGACGGAACGGGACCTGCACCTGACGGATCCCAGCACGTGGGGCATGAGCAGATCCGAAGAGCCTGGAAGGACATCTTCGACGATTCTTCGTCGAAGTTCGAGCCCGAAGAGACATTCGGCTCAGGGGACCGGGTGGTGCAGCGGTGGCGCTACAGCTGGGACGGCGGCCACGTGCGGGGCGTCGATCTGTTCAAGGTCGTAGAAGGACGAATCACCGAAAAGCTGTCTTACGTAAAGGGGTAGCGCCCGGAGAAAGACGGACGCCGACTCGACGGGCCGATCCGGGCAGCGACAGCCGGCCCTGGCGTGCTGAGCTACCTCGCTCCCACCATTACTTGTACTTGTACCAACACGCCTTCAGGGTTCCGAAGATCGGATCGTTACCAAAGAAGGGGAGGGCGCATTGGAAGCTGCCATAATTCGCGGGCATCTCCTTATACGTGTATTTCCCATTCGCGCCGTAGGCGATGGTGACCGCCCGGTCGGTTTGCGGGATCGCGGAGGAAGCGTTCTCTTCAGTGCAGTAGATGTAGTCCGTCGGCCCCATTTTTGCCCCGACAAAATTGATCGGCCAGAAGTAGAGGTTCACGGACGCGCCGTTACCTCCCGCACCCCCATTCGTCGCAACCTTTCCGAAATTGTCGCCGGTGCAGCTGATGCCTTGGGCCTCATAACACGTGGCTTTGTAGCCGCTCCTCGGACCGTCGTATTGTGTGACATTGAGCTTTACGCGGGCCGTCTTGCCGCTGGTCTGGTACAGAGTCACGAGGTACTGACTGTTCGAGCCTTCGAATTGGCAACTCCCGACATCCCTGGAAACGAAGAGGCGATTGATCTGTGAGACTGTCTGTCCTGGGGTTAGTGCCCGATACGTAAAGTCTTTTTGATCACAATTTCCCCCAATATCTTTCAAGGATATGGCGGTCGCCCCCTGACCCTGGGCGTTGAGATAGGTCCAGTCCACCGTGAGGTACACCCAGTGCTGCACGACAGCCGCACTGGTTTGGGAAGGCGGAGTCGCCAGGGCGCTGCCGGCGCCCGCGACGACCGCAACAAGCAGAGGAACCGTGCGGAAATGTTTTGAAAGTTTCCGCATCCCACGATGTGCAATCGTCATCCATAGGTTTGATGCCTGCACGCGGCCTCCGACCGAGCGCGGGAGAGCATCTACGGTCCTGGGTAACTGCAGAGTCTTTGATGTCAGCACATATCGGCCAAAAGTTGACAGTCTTGAGGGCATCGTGGGTCCGCTGAAGAATCACCACCGTTGCAGCGGAGCGTGTGGGCCGAGTGACACTTGGGTATCTCGGACGGTTCTGACGATTAACGGCCAACGTGTTCCAACCTTCACGAAGGACGCGTTCACGAACGCCACTGTCAACGGGGACTACCTCGGCTTCGACGGCCCGACGAAGGTCAACACATTGAACGGGGGCGACCTGGTCCTCAAGACCGGCCAACTGACCACGACCTGCGCCGGGTCGAGCTTCGCGGTGAAGTTCAAGGCCGCGAAGTAACAGGAGGCGCTGCTCCGCAACCGAAATCGCCGTCCTCGTACGAGGACGGCGATGTCGCGGTACGGCTGGCATTTCAGCAGCAAGGAGGGGAAAGTCCTTCCTGAGCTCTGGCCTAGAGCGGCGCGGTCAGCCGCAAAAGGCGGCTCGGGCCAGGCGCACTGGGACACACTCGAATGCACCCGGTCTAACGCCGTCCTCGTCCAACGCCGGGAGCGAACGCAAACTCGACGCTTCCTAGCTGACGGTCGTGTTGAAGGCCTCCGTGATGTCGTTGATCGCCGCCTGCTCGGACTCGCTGACTTCTTGACCATGCTCTCGGTGAGCAGCTGCGACCTTGTGGGACAGCGTGACGATGAACCGGCGATATTCTTCGACCTCTTCCGGCGTGGCCTTCCTCTCAAGGAGAGCGACCGAATCACGCACGTGTTCCAGTCCGTGCTGCTTGAGTTCCTCGGGAGAGTGATAGTGCGTGTGATCCCGCTCAGGTTTCGCCGCGACGATGTCATCCAAAAGTTCGCTCTTGCCGTGCTGCTGGCGTGCCTCGACATAGGCCTTGGCCATGGCGATGGTCTCGCGAAACGAGCCGCCTCGTTGGGCAGTGACCACGATCATGCCGGCACTTGGTGGCGCTTCCAGGATCAGCTGCCATTCCTCAGCCGTGAAATCAGACTTCGAGGTCATCGCCAGTCTCCGATCTCTAGGAATCGCCAACTCCGTTCCTTGCTCGCACCGTAGCCTGTTCGCTCAGGCGGGCGACATGCGCAGATCGCCGACGTACAAACCGGCGTCTGCCTTCGAAGAGGTTGAAGCAGTAGCTCAGCCCGGCGAATGGGGGCACCCTCTGAAGATCCAAGGAGAGTGGTCTGGCCTGATTGAATATTCGTGTGAGGTTCACCTTCTTGGTGGTGGTCGCGTTCGTGGGACTGTCATTGGGTCTCACGGGCTGCGGAACATCGAGTCCGGCGAAGCCGTACCAGCAGGGCTGGGACCGAGCGGTTGCCTCACCGGGGTACGACTGCAAGACCGTCCCAACGGGAATCGCATCACCCACCGATTGGACAAAGGGCTGTGTCACTGCGCAGAACTTTCTGACCATTCACAACACGACGGGGCATTATCCGACGTCAACCCCGACCACATATCCCGGCGATCCGTAAGCTGTGGCTTCTTCAAGCGCGCCAGCGGTGGCCTGCCGGTGTCCCGTTCCCGGCAATCTGAGGCAGGCTGGCTGTCTGTGGATGCCAGCGAACACGACCATTTGGCAGCGCGCCCTCTGGCTCAGCAACGTTCGAGGTTGTTCAACCAGCACGCCGAGGCATATGACCGGTTCCGGCCGACCTATCCCGATGCGGTGATCGACGAGCTGCTCGGTCCGGTGCCTATGGGCCTGGACGTTCTCGACGTGGGTTGTGGCACCGGGATTGCTTCACGGCAGATTGCCCAGCGTGGCGCGAAGGTGCTGGGGGTGGAACTCGCTCCGCGAATGGCGGAGATCGCCCGCGGTCATGGAGTCGATGTGGAGCTCGCGGCCTTCGAAGCCTGGGACGCTGCTGGTCGCACGTTCGACCGGGTGACCTCGGCGCAGGCCTGGCACTGGCTCGACCTCCCTATCGCCACCGCCAAAGCGGCCTCTGTGCTGCGGCCGGGCGGCAAGCTCTGTCTGATCTGGAACGCAGGGTGTCAGCCCGATGATCTGGCCGATGCTCTCGAGGAGGTGTACGCGAGAGTGGTGCCGCCCGGCGGTCACCGTCTGTTCCGGGGGTACGCGGCCAGCCGGTCATCTGACGTGAAGAGCGGACTCGACTCGGAGATCGACGCCATCTCAGCGGTGCCTGACTTCGGTGCGCCGACAGAGAAGTGGTTCCCCTGGACGCGGGCCTACCAGCGTGATGAGTGGCTGGACCAGCTCGTATCACGGAGCGATCACACTGCCCTGGAACCAGCAGTCCAAAACCGTCTGTTCGAAGCCATCGGCGCGGCTATCGACAATCACGGCGGCTCGTTCGTGATGAACTTCGAGACCGTCCTGATCACCGCGACTCGGCTCGGGTAGCCCGGGCCGCAGTCTGGGAGTGACACCCCGTCCCGCAGTTCGTGAACCCATTGTTCAATGAGGACACTGGACAGTCCCGCCGCTCCCGACCTGTGCGGAGCAGGAACTTCGGTCATGACGACGCGTGCTCTGGGAGCGCACGTGGTGCCTCATCGCGAAGGACGCTGCGTTGATCCTCGGGCCGCGGTCTCGATTGCAACGATGTCGATCTTCGTCATCGTCATCATCGCGTCCATGGCCCGCTTTGCAGCGGCCTCGTCATGGCTATGCATCGCCTCCAGCAAGGCCCGAGGCGTGATTTGCCAGGAGAAGCCCCACCGGTCTCTACACCAGCCACACGCGCTCTCCTCCCCGCCCTTGTCTACGATCGTGTTCCAATAGCGGTCGGTCTCGGCCTGATCGTCGGTCAGCACCATGAAGCTGACGGCCTCATTCGGGACGAAGTTCGCTCCACCGTTGAGACCCACAAATGTTCGGCCGAGCACGGTGAATTCGACCGTGAGCTCGTTGCCGACCGATCCGTCGGGGTAATCCGAAGGAGCTCGGTGGATCGCGTCAACGTGACTGTTGGGAAAGGTCGTCGCGTAGAACTCGGCCGCCTTGGTGGCCTCGCCGTGATCGAACCACAAGCAGGTTGTCAGTTTGTCGGACATCCAAATCCTCGCTTCATTCTCGGGTGCCGTGAACGTCTTTCGGACTGCTCCGTTAGGATCTATTCATTCCCCGCGACACCGTGGCCATTCCATGCCTACGGTGTCGATGCTTGGACCCTTCAAAAAGCGTCTCCGACCCGATTGCGTACTGGGCAGTCTCAAGAGCGAGGAAGCTTGCGCGTTGTGGCGCACGTTTCGGTCCCAGGTCCGCGGGGTGAGGCCAACCGCACGCCGATCGCCGCACTCGATCCTGCGGACGCACCTCGGTCGCTCGCAGGAACAAGCATCCGGCCGTTCGAACCCTGAAAAGTGTGACCGTGCCCCGGCCGATCTGGACGGCTTTCGTATGCGGGGCGCATTTATTTCACTAGAATCTACTTGTATTGAACATAGCCATAGACTATACAATACGGTATGGCTACCCCGAGCGCCCGGCAATCTCAGTCCGGTTATCACTCGCCATTGCGTGCTCGGCAGGCTGCCGAAACGCGCCAAACCGTGCTCGCCGCTGCTGCCCGCCTCTTCATCGAGCATGGTTGGGCAGCCACGACGCTCGCTGCGGTAGCCGCTGAGGCCGGGACGGCCGTCGAGACCGTCTATTCGGCCTTTGGTTCCAAATCAGGGCTCCTGATAGCGGCCATTGATGCGGCCATCGTCGGAGATGACGACGACACGCCACTAGTGGAGAGACCCGAATTCACCTCACTTGGCGCGGGCACGCACTCGGAGCGAATGGTCGCGGCCGCTCGGATCATCACCCGAGCTCTCGTGCACGCCGTTCCCCTGATGGGAGCACTCCGAGAGGCATCGGCGAGCGACCCGGCATCGAGGGTTCGCTGGGAAGCCTATGAGACCGATCGGCGCGCAGTGATTCTGGCCGGTCTTGCGCTCATCACCGAGAAGCAGCCACCCGAGATCCTGGTCGACTCGATCTGGGCGCTGGCCAGCCCCGAGGTTTTCGCCAAGCTCACCGACGAGCGGGACTGGACGGTGGACCGCTATGAGCAATGGCTGGTCCAGGCGGCCGACGCTCTTTTCCGTGTTCTGGAGGACTGATGTTGCAAAACGCTGTGCTTCGACGACGAGCTCATGATCAGTGATCGCTCGTTCGCTGGCGTGGCGGCGATCGCAGCCATCGCGTCCGCACCATTGGCCGTCGGGAACCTTTTCGTCATGCTCGCTGCGGTCCACTTCAACCTCAGTGGCATGACAAACCCGCTGGTGTTGTTAGACGCAGGAGCAGCAGCGGCACCGTTGTGGCGTTGGAGCATGCTCCTCGACATCTTCGGCTATTACCTGCCGATCGTGCCCCTGATCCTGGTCCTCCACACTTCGTTTCGGCACCGGAGCCCGAACTGGATCGATCTCTTCGCCCTGTGCCTGCTGGCCTATTGCCTCATTGGCGCCATCGGTGGTTCCATGCTGGCGACGGCTCTCCCCACCTTGATCCGGGAGTACGGAACGGCGAGCAGCTCTCACCAGATGAGTCTGCAGTCCGTCTTCACCGGTTACACCGACGGGATCTACAGGGGACTGTGGAACTTGCTCGAGGAGTTCCTGGCCGGCATCGGGTGGATCGGTTTCGGCCTCGTGCTGCTGGCCGAACGCCGGCGCCTCGGCGTCGTCACCGTCGTGCTCGGCGCGGCCTGTCTCGTGGACTCGTTCGGCACGGCCTTGAACATCGACGCCATTGCATCAGCCGGCCTGACCGTGTACCTCGTTCTCGCGCCGACCTGGGCTTGCTGGATGGGCATCGACCTCCTTCGGACTCCCTCACGAAACGTCACCGTTGATCGTTCACTCATGGGCGCGAGCAGCTAGTCCCTCCATGGCCCTCCCGCTTGACATAGTGATCCGACGAATGACTCTGGCTGACATGGACACAGTGTGCGAGATCATCGGGTGGGCCTTTGCCGACAACCCGAGCACGCTGGCCAATGTGCGCGGCGACAGAACCAGAGCTCGCCGCGTTATGCAGGATGCCGTCCGGGTCGCCAAGTTCGGTAGACCATGGAGTTACGCGCTCGTTGCCCTCCAGGGTGACGATGTCGTCGGGGTTCTGAATGCCGCAGAGTGGCCGCGCTGCCAAATGGGGATGGCGGAAAAGATCAAGACCGCGCCGGCCATGGTCCGGATCATGAAGTCCGCTTTGCCGAGGGCTTTCATGATGATGAGCAAACGGGAGGCCCGCGATCCTCACGAGCCCCATTGGCACATCGGTCCGATCGGAGTTCGGCCCCAGTTACAAGGCCGCGGCATCGGTACGGCACTGCTCAAATCGTTCCTCACGACGATCGATGAGGTCGGTTCACCAGCGTTCCTCGAGACGGACGTGGACCGCAACGTCGAGCTCTATGAGAGCGTGGGTTTCGCCGTCGCGAGGAAAGAGAACATCGTCGGCGTCAACACGCGGTTCATGTGGCGGGACGCGACACGCACCGGATGACCGGATCTATGCGCTCTCGGCTTCGGACGCTGGCCATCGGCTTGGTCGTGGTCCAGATCGCGGACGCTCTCGCCAGTGCAACCCCTCAGATGTCAATGGCGGCCCGGCTCGATCACCTTGGTTTCCCGGATGCGCTCCGCCCACTCCTCCCGACGATCAAGGTGTCCACGTCGGTGGGGCTACTGGCGGGCCTCAGATGGACCCCGCTCGGCACCGTGACGTCCGCTGCCCTGGTGACTTTTTATAGCTCCGCAATCGGATTCCATCGGTTCGCGGGCGACCATCTCGTCGCTGCCCTGCCCGCCGCCGCGGTCGGCACCGTATCGGCTCTTTGCTTCTTGGAGTATCTCTCCCAGACATCGAGGATTCGGAGGAAGGTCGAGATTCTCGGCGACTTGGGCTAACGCGGCCGGTTGCGGGAGCCTTCTCGGAGACACCGAATGTCCAACTTGCCGGACGGCGTGTTCGGGGCTCCCGTGGCCCCCCTCCGATCCGTGGTTCAGCGCCACATGTGGGCTGCCTGCTCGCCGGGGCTTCCCGGCGACGCAGCTGGGTCAAGATGGACCGCCGTGGAAAGACCCGGAAGGAGGACCATTCAGATGCGACTCCTCGTTTCCAGTGCAGAGGGCGCGAACGGCGCTGGATACGGAACCATCCTCGCCTTCGATTTCGTGGGCAACGCGTTGGGAACCTTCTGTGACGACAGCCGCGTCGCAGACCCGAGGGGATCCGAGGGGGTTTGCGTTCGCTCCCGATGGTCGCGTCTTCTTGGCGTCGGGTGTGAGCCCCTCGGGCATCGGCGAAAACACCGTCAAGGTATTCGATGCTGATGGCCATCTCATCGCGCCTCGCCTGGTCGAAGACTCGCAGCTGAGCCCGCTCGATCTTGCCATCGCGCCTAACGGCAACATTGTGGTGTCCTGCGAATGGCCCTTCGGCGAGCGCGACGCCGTCTCGAGCGTTCGCGAGTACGACAGCACCAGCGGCCGACTCGTCAGGATCTTCAGACCTGACGAGTCGATCCTCTTTCGCAACCCCAGAGGCTTGCGTTTCAGCGCAGACGGCTTTCTCTGCTGTGTCGCGCGAGATGAGGTCGTGTCCTTCGATTTCGCGACGGGAGACTTCTCCGGAGCGATCGTCAACTATCCCGACCTCTTCGGGCAAGCACTCGAATTCTTCGGCTGATCCGCCTGCCGTGGGCACCATCGAAATAGCTGCCCGACGCCCCGGCGTCAGATGCGCCCAGAGCCGGCGTCATGGGACATGGTGTCTGCCTACTCGAACGCTCTGAAGACCGATTCATAGATACGCTCCGGCAGGGGTCCTACTCGGTACTGATCTTCTCGAGCCTCTCCAGGCTGGCCGTCATGGACTCACGCACCGAATTGGTCCCGTTGATCCACGTCCCGCCATCACGTCGGAGGTCTACCGGCAAGGGGCCGTAGTCAAAGACCTCGGTGACGACGGTGGCGTCGTCACCGTCGGGAGCGAGGATGTAGCCCCAGCGGTAGCCCGCAGGTATGCCGACCTTGGAGGGATCATCACCTTCAGCCCGAGAAGGGTCTCCGGGAGCCGGTTCCCAAAAGATGCGTCGATCTGGCTCGAACTCCACCACGTAGTTGAGCATGAGATAGTCGTCTCCGAGCCGATGCATCTTCATGGTGAAGGTGTCGCCCACGTCGGAGACGGGACGGTCGAGGACGGCTCCCCGGAGCATGTCGGATCCGTCGAAATCCACGTGACGTTGCGGATTCGCCAGGATCTTGAAGATGAGGGCCGCCGGTGCTTCGATTCTGCGTGACACTTCGACCCGCCGGCTTTCCTCTGCCATGGTCAAGTCCTCTCTTTCTCTGCCTCCGCACTCTGCGTCTGCTCTACCGTGCACGTCAGTGGTTTCATACGGTTGGACGTTGCAGGTCCCGCGGAATCATTCATCGGCCTGAAACGCATTCTGACCGACTCGAGGTTTCCCGCTTTGACCATGTTGTCAGCAAGGTGGAGCATGCCCTCGACGTGCACACTGGTGGGACCTCAGCAGGCGGCATGGAGCCGCCACGTGGCGTTCCGAGACAAGCCGATGCGAGCCGGTGGTGCCCAGCTTCGTCAGCAGGGTTCCAGGCGACCCAGGGCGGGGTTGGGGACACTCGCAGCCGAGAGAACGATTTGCACGCCTCCCATCTCTCCCAGTCGGCCAACGTCCACGGACGACTGAATGGCCTTCCCACCCGAGTCGGTCCGAAAATCGGCAATCACCGGCGCTCGAACATGGTTGTTCGACCAGTTGACGAATACTTCGTCATCGGGAGGCAGACCGCCGACGCTCACCGTGAGAACTCCTACGAGCCCACCGCTTATCCCGTCGTAATCGATCGTTCCAGTCAGAGGCGAGACGGCACAGAAGTTCTCGATACCCCGGTACCCGGCCTGCGGCGGAAGTGCCGTCGGCGCGAACGTGATCGGCGCCATGAAGTACACCCCATGCACAGGGGTTCCAACGGGGACGCCCGTTGTCGCAACAATCACGCATTCACCCGAACAAGGCGACAGCGTCGCGTTGTACGGCGACGTGGCCGCAGACGAATGAACGACAACGGGGATCGATCCGTTACCGACATGGTCGCTGAATCCAGATGGTTGACGTGCCAACTGACCACCGCAGCCCAAAGGGTTGGCTTCTGACGGAGTGATGCACTCCGAGACGAAGACCTTCCAACCTGGTGGAAATCCCTTGATGCTTACCTTCACCTGCTGACCATCGTGAAGGTTGTGCGATGGGGTGACCGATACGCCCACTGCCTCGAGAACAACAGCGACCTTTCCCGTCGTCGACGTCGTTCGGGGAAGGGCGGCCGGCTTCTGATTGGCACCGCATGCTGCGGCCAAGATCGCGAGCAGAACCAATACCGAGCTGGCACGGGCACTCGATCGGGCCACGCTGAGATTATGGACTCGGCCACCCCTGGAGTCCACGAGTATCTCTTGGATTCCCTGCGAACGGGGGCATGTGGAAACATCCGGACCTATCGTTGCTTGGATGAGAGATGCCTGGGTCGTGGCTTTCCCGTCAGACGACGCTCGTTGGCCCGCCCGCCATGGCGAGCGGTCCGGAAGACCGCTCCGCTAAGGCCATGCCAGCACTGCCATCCGAACTTCGCGAGTTCATCGAGTCTGGACCCATGGCCCACCTGAGCACCCTCAACCCCGACGGGAGCCCCCAGGTCACCGTCATTTGGGTGGGGCTGGACGGTGACGATCTGGTGAGCACCCACCTACGGGACAACATCAAACTCAGAAACATCAGACGCGACCCCCGTGTCGCGCTTTCGTTCGACGTCCCGCGAGAGCCCGGCGTCTGGATCAACCCTTATGCAGTCGTGTATGCACGGGCGACGGTAGAACCCAGCTCGCGCATCTGGGACCTCATGACCACCCACGCGAAGGTCTACGTCTCGCCCGATGCTGAAGTCCCCGTTCCTGAGGGTTCGGAGCCTGGCTTCATCGTGCGGTACTCGATCACGCGAATTGGTGGTATCGGTCCATGGGCGACCAGCCTTGCGCACTGACATATCTTCAGCCGGCAGGCAGCGCCCAGGCCTGGCGAAGGGGGCCGCAGCGCCAAACGATGATTGGCTTACGCATTATGGGCGCACCTCGGACTTCCGTTCCGTCGAGCGAATCGATCCGTAGATTGCCCAGGTGCCCGAGTGACGTTACGCGGGGGGCAGGTTCGGTCCGGGAGAGGTGGCGGCATAGGTGTTGTGCTCGACCGGCCCAACAACGAACTCGACCAGCTGGACCGGTTCACCTTCGCGAAACACCTGCACCCAACCGCCCCGCGTATCCATGTACTCACGGATCCGCCATACCTTGCCATTGCGCACCTCGTATACGAAGCAGTAGTCGTTCACATACGGTCGACCATTTGGAAGAGTGGCCGAGAGTCGGTGCTCGACGACCACCACGTCGCTCTCGGCCACAACCGTCCGGAAGCTGTTATCGACATCTCCGAAGAACCGAGCGAAGTTGTATGCCATGAACGCCACGATGGCATCACGATCGAGATCATTCGATCCATTTGGCGGACCGGCGTCCTCGGGTCGACCGAGCCCAAGCGCGACCTGCGTTGCATTGCCCGCTGGCGCTGTCCACACGACCTCGTCATGCAGCAAATCGCTGATCTTCTCTGCATCCCCGGTCGCGTAGGCGCCGTACAGTGCCATGACCGTCTGCTTGGAATCCATCTCCACCTCGACCTTTCGTCGCGCACGTCACCAGAGCGTAAGGTCGCTGCCGCGCACGTGCTGGCGGAATTCGGACTCCGTTGCCTTCACCCAACCCCGGCGGCGAGCGGGGACACTTGGCATCCGACCGGTGGAGCCCGCAGCAGAGACCGGTTCGGTTTGTTGTCTCGGTTGATCGTTCAGGAAAGTGCTTCGATCACGGCGGTGAAGTCTGGCCACTCCCCGCCAGCATCAAGAACGGTGGTCAAGAGGGCGTCGGTTGCGGGTCCGATGCGCACACCAACTCCGGACTCTTCGGCCAGGTCGATCGCCAGGCGGAGGTCCTTACGGGCCAGCGCCGGAGAGAACCAGCCCGGATGCGTCGCATCGAGCAGACTGTCCAGCCGCAGGTTGCTGGCGAGACTCAACACCGGGCTGTCGGCAAGGAGTGTCCTCAGGAGCTCTTCGGGGATTGCCTGCCCTCTGGCCGTGGCGATGGCCTCGGCGAGCGAAGCCACTCCCGTAATCAACAACGAGTTGGCCAAGATCTTTATGGTGGCCCCGGTTCCGACCGGGCCACAGTGCGTATAGCCGGACCCAAGGTCATTCCACAGGGGTTCAATGGCAGAAATCGCTGTGGCGGGACCGCCGATGAGGAACCTCCCCAGACCCCCAGCAATCATCTGTGGCGATCCCATCACCGGAGCGTCAAGGACCCGACCTTCAGGGCCCACTTCGGCAAGGCGGCGAGCAGTCTCCGGCGAGACGGTGCTGACGTTGGCAAACACGGCATCGGGTTCGAGCGATGCCAATACACCATCGTCGCCCAGGCACACGTCCAGGACGGCTGCGTCGTCGGCGAGCACGACGAGAACGGCGTCGGCACCCGCCGCCGCCGCCGTGGACGTGTTGGCCTCAATGGCACCGGTGGCCGCGAGGGCGGCGACCCGACCCGGAGTGCGATTCCAAACGGTCGTCTGGTGACCAGTCTCAATCGCCCTGGCCGCGAAAGCCCGGCCCATGTTGCCCATTCCCAAGATGGTGATTCGCATCGGGCCACCCTACGTTCGCCACGGAGCACCAAAGGCGGGATTCCCAGGTGCCTTGAGTATCGGGCGTTTGGTCAAAGACCCACTCGCGAGGGCACCCGTCGGGCATTGCCAGATGCCGAGCGGGACTCTGACACTCCATTGACCATCCCGATGGTGGTGACGCGTCCAACTGTCCCGGCGATGTGGACTCACCCGATCCACACGACGAGTTCCGGTGATTCGGATCGAGAGGCGGCTTCGCTATCGGATGACGACCGCCGACCTACCCAGCTTCGCCATCGAGGGCCGAATGCATCTCCATATTCCAATCCTCGGCACCCAGGGTCCGAAGCTGTCGCTCAGCAATGCGCCATCCTTCAGGAAGTCGGACAACTGAGTCGTGGTAATACCCCCACAGGCGAGGCGTACCCCCGTCAGCCCGCTGGTGCCAGGCATACACGGATGTGCGCACTGTCGCATGATCGGGGTCCTCGAATGTCACGAGGACGTTCGCATTGTGGTGGCTCGTTGCGGCGAATTCGAGCTTCGGGATGTCCGAACATCTGCCGGAGGCCAGCCCTCGATCTGACGGGCGGGATACTCGGTCCGTAGTCGACCACACATTCCTCGGTGAACAGCTGAACCACCTCGTCGTAGAGCCGGTGATCGACGTAGTACGAGTAGTGATGGACGAGGTCGATTATCTGGTCCTTGTCCAGTAACCGCCGAATTGCAGCATCCTCACTGTCCATAGGTCTTGCCCGGCCTATCGCACGAGTCGTACGCACGCGAACCGGTCCCGACTCATCTTCCGGAGCCAGGACACGTCCGAATCATCTTCCCGAGCCGGAGCGATGCCTTCGAAGGCTTCGTGAAAGAGAGGCTGGCACATGCATTTGCGTCGAATACACATCGCCATGTGCCGCGCAGGTGAACTGAAAGTCACGCCCGAGCGAATCGCCAACTGGTTGCTCCTCCCGGGTCGGCTACCAAGAGCGATGTCGCACGGTACGCCGTGATGCGGTAGATCGCCCACGGGGGAGGCCCAGCGGACGGGGCGCTGTACTGAGCGGTGAGGGCGACGCCGGACGCATCCACTCGCTCCGGCCATCCCGCGGCATTCCACTGCTCGGCCATGGTCGCAACCACGGCCGGTTCGGTCACCTTCTCGGCGACGCCGTCTATGACGAGGTCGAACTCATGAGTGGCCAGGCTCAATGTGCAGCGCGAGTCATGTGCGAGATTTCTTCCCTTGCGCGTCCGCTCTCCGGTCTCGAACCAGAAGGCTCCGTCGAACCAGAGCGCACCGACGCCTGTCACGTGCGGGCTTCCGTCCCGGTTGATCGTCGCCAACCAGCTCGTGTGTCGATCAGGGCCTCCCGTCCCAGGGGCTTGGGTAATCCCTCGTGCCAGACGGTCTTCGATAGTGGTCCAGTCGATGGTTGGCAGCCCATAGAGGTCCGCAAGATTTGTCGTCTCCATAATGGTGACCAATCGTCGGTTGGGCCGTCCTGGCCCGGCGATACGCAAACCAGTCTTAGACCTCGACGCTGATCTCGATGCGGGGTGGCCCGCTCACGCCTGCTCTCGCCATGGCGTCCTTCAGATCGGGATCGTCGGCGAAAGCGTGAGCTTCATCGACTGAAGCGAACCAGTGCAGCCCCGTAATTTCGTTCGGATCATCGGCATTCCGAAAGATGGTGGCGTCGGTGACCCCGTGCTTGTCACGTATCGCTTGCGCCTTGTCATATTCGATCCGCCAAGCGTCATAGTCCTTCACGGGATGCTGCACAACCATCAATACCCTTGCCATTCTGATGCTCCTCAATGTGTCGTCTTCAACGAGTGCTACTCGATCACGCACGGGATGGATTCGCCGTCTCGCGGGTACCCCTATGATGCCGCAGGGAGGCACCCTGTCCGGTCACTGTTGGGGGCGGGGTCCACTCCAAGGCCGTGGCCATGGGTCGGCCCCCAGATCGGCCCTCCGTTTCAGGGCCTCTCGGAGCGTGGCTTACGGGTGAACCGTTTCGGCTCCCGGCGGTCTCGGACGTCTGTCGATTTCCAACCCCTCTTGTAGTGGTTGTTCTCGCCGAACTCACTCTGCCACCACTTCATCTCTGCCAGCCGGTCCTCTGGAACGAGCGGATCGGTGAAGTCGGATCGTGGAAAGAGTCGGACTCCACGCTGTCCTCCGGCATCAATCGGATGACGACAGCGTCTCCGGGCGCGGCCCCCCCGTCAACCTCAGCCGTTGGCGTCGGGGCTCGTCACCGAGAACGCGGTCGTGATCTGCTGACCCTTGGCGTTGAGCACGTACCAGAGGCCGCCGTCCTGGTCGATGGCCTGGCCTGTGACCATCCCGGGCGTGACGTCGAGGTTGTAGGTGTAGAGCGGGTGGCCGCCGTACGAGAGCTGGGTCACGCCGCCGGGGCGACGCAGTGTGCCCACGAGTGACGCGTCAAGGCCCGTCCCCACTAGGACCGGTCCGGATTTGAGCAGGGGTGGCCATTGCAGCACGCAGCCGTCGTTCAGGCAGGCGCTGTGCGTTGGCGTGTCGGGGACGAAGTCGTAGAGGGTGTTGCCGCCGCCGGTGGCGAGGATCGGGCCGTGCGGCGAGCGCTGCAGCGTGAGGGTGAGCGACTGGTTCGTGGTCGGAGGGGAGGACAGTGTCGTGACGCCCGAATTGCCGCAGGCGCTCAAGACCAGCGCCAGTCCGGTGAGGGCTGCCGGGACGACGAGGGCGGTGCGGCGCAGCGTGGGCCGCCTCACGATCCTGCGACGGGGACGTTGGTGCCGAGCAACCAGCTGATGGAAGCGAGTGCATCGGCAGTCGTCCAGTTCGGCCCCTGGGGGTGGTCGAGATCGTGTATGCCGCCCTCATTGAGCAGCGAGCTCAGCTTCTTGTTGAGTTGACCCTTCAAGTTCGGCGCCGTCGCGTCGACGAAGCGCTCGCGGCCAGCGGCGTCGATCAGGACGTACCCGTCTGTGTGCTCGACGTCGTAGGTGAGCGGCTGGCCGGTCCACCAGTCGTCCTTGGGCGGCTGTTCCTCCGGGATCTTCTCGTACTCGACGCCAAAGGGCTGCCAGAACGCAGCGATCTGTGGGGGCGTGCCCGTCCAGAGGTCCCAGTCCGCCCCGAACTCCTTCTGGTAGGCGGCGAGCCGTGCCACGCTGTCGCGCCCGGGGTCGACCGTCGCCTCGACGAACACGACGCGGTGTGCCTGTCCGGCGGCGCGCAGGTCGCGTTTGAGCGAGATGAAGGCGCCGGTGACGAGCGGGCACTCGTCTTGGCACAGGGACAAGAAGGGCGACAGCACCACCACCTTGCCGCGCAGTGCGGCAAGGGAAACGGTCTGACCGTGCTGGTTCACCAGTGCGACGTGCTGGGGCGAAGGCCGGTTGAGGACGAGGCCCTGTGACGGTGGCGGCGCAGCGGGCGTGTCGGACCCGCAGGCGGCGAGCAGCGCGGCGAGAGCCGCCAGCACAATGGTGATCGTGGCGCGGCGGAGGCGGCGCAGGGTCAGCTGTCGTCCTCCCCGGGGGGCAGGAAGGTGAAAGGCAGGTCCGCCAGGGTGATGAGCGTGGAGGCGATCCAGCGGGTGAGGTCGTCGAAGACAGGCTTGATGGTCGCGCTGTCTTCGAGCTGTTGCTCGCTGAAGCGGATGGAGCCCTCGTAGGTCGCCTCGGCCGCCCAGCGGTTTGCCTCGTCGGCGTCGATCCCGTGGGCGTCGGTGCGGACCTGCTCGATGGTGGTCGCGGTGCGGACCAGGTCCAGGGGCTCGGCCAGCGGGCCGGCGGCGGGGAGGGCCGCCATGACCTTCTCGGTGTCGGGTGCCTCGGCCATGCGCTGGACCCGCAGCGCCACCTCGATCACGACTTCGGGCAGCTCGTCGGGCGGCTCGCCGATCGACCAGCTGCGGTAGGCCGTCTGGCTCCAGGTGGGCCAGTCCACCGAGACGTCGGCGCGCACGCGCGGCGGCTGCTCCTCGCCCGGAAGGCTGTAGGAGGTCTCCCACGAGACATCCCCGAGGAACACGTCGACCTGAAAGCGCTCCTCGACCGCCTGGCGTTGGAGGAGTGCCCGGTCGAACGAGCCGCGGATGGTGCCGATGACGTCGACGAGCAGGTGGTCGAACACGCCGAAGGAGGATAGGCCCGCCACGCCGGGTGCTGGTTTCGCCCCTGGGCGGGTCCGACCATCGGTTGTGCGGCCGAGGGCTGCTGTTACCGTCGGACGCGTGAGGGACGGCTCGGTGTGGCTCGAGCGCAGGGTGATCGCCTACGCACATCAGGGAGGGGCATGGGAGTCACCGTCGTCGACGCTCCATGCCATCGACCACGCGCTCGGGGTGGGCGCCACCGCCATTGAGCTCGACGTGCACGCCACCGCCGACGGCCAGCTGGTGGTGTGCCACGACGCCACGGTCGACCGCACCACGGCGTCGCAGGGGACCATCGCCTCCTTCACGCTTGCCGAGCTCAAGGAGATGGATTTTTCGTACTGGTGGATCCCCGGCGCCGACGTGACGCCGGGCCGCCCGGCCGGCGATTACCCGTGCCGCGGCCGGGCCCCCGCCGACAACACATTCGGGATCGCCACCCTGCGCGAGGTCCTCGAACGCTTCCCCGGCGTGGTGCTGAATCTCGACATCAAGCAGACGGCGCCCGTGGTGGCGCCCTATGAGGAGGCCCTGGCCCGGCTCCTGGCCGAGTTCGGCCGCACCGACGACGTGATCGTCGCGTCGTTCCTCGACCCGGCCACCGATGCGTTCCGCCGCTACGCGCCCGCGGTGCCGACCTCGGCGGGCACCGTGGCGACGGCAGAGGCCTGGCGGGCGGTGCAGGCGGGCGAGGATCTGCCCGACAACCCCGCCGTGGCCTTCCAGGTGCCTGAGCGCCAGGGCGACCTCGTCGTGGTGGACGAGCGCTTCGTTACGGGGGCGCACCGCGCCGGCAAGGCGGTCCACGTGTGGACAGTCAATGACGCCGAGTCGATGGAGCGCCTGCTCGACCTCGGTGTGGACGGGATCATCTCGGACATGCCGACCACGCTGTGCGGCGTGCTGGCCGCCCGAGGCGTCGCCTGGGACGGCACCAGAGTGCGCTGAGCTGCCGGCTGCGTGTGGGCCGGCTCAGCCGCAGTCAGCCGCGCTCAGCCGCGGCCGCAGTTCGGCTTCTTGCCGTGGTTGGCCTTTTTCTTGGTGCGCAGTTTGCGCTTCACCGTTCGCTTCGACATAAGGGACAGAGTGTAGACGGCCAGCGGAGGACGGTCCGGTAGCCTCGCGCGATGCGGTCCGGCTGGCTGCTGCGAGACGGCGACGTGGTCTGCGCGCTCGAGGTGGCCGAATCGCCCGCCGAGCGTGGCGCCCTGCGTGGCCGGAGCGGCTGCGACGGGGCGCTCCACCTCGAAAGGGCCCGTACCGTCCACACGGCAGGCATGAAGTTCGCCATCGACGTGGCCTTCCTCTCCGGTGACCGCGTCGTGGTCAGGGTGGCCCGGCTCAAGCCCTGGCGCATCGCGATGGGCGGGCGCACGGCGCCGCAGCGCGGTCGAGACCGAGGCGGGAGCGCTCGAACGCTGGGGCGTCCGGGTCGGCGACCAGCTCGAGGTGCGCGAGGTGCCGAACGGCGCCGTGAGCGACGGACCTTGAGCGACGCGGGGCGCGGCCGGCTCGTGCTTGTGGCCACGCCGATCGGGAACCTCGGCGACCTCTCACCACGGGCGCGCGAGGTGCTCGAGTCAGCCGACCTCATCTGCTGCGAGGACACCCGTCGCACGCGGGCCCTGCTCTCCGCATCGGGGATCCCAGCGGGCGGAGCGGGCGGCGACCGCCTGCTCTCGCTGCACGGGCACAACGAAGCGGCGCGCCTCGAGCGGGTGGCGGCCGCCGTGGCGGGCGGGGCCACGGTCGCGGTGGTGAGCGACGCGGGCACGCCGGGGATCTCGGACCCCGGCGCCTTACTGGCGGCCCGCGTGGCGTCGGCGGGTGAGACCGTCAGCACCGTCCCCGGGCCTTCATCGGTGTTGGGCGCCCTCGTCGTCAGCGGGTTGCCGACCGACCGCTTCGCCGTCGAGGGGTTCTTGCCGCGCAAGGGGTCGGCGCGCCGCCACCGGGTCGCCGCGCTCTTGAGCGACGAGCGCACGACGATCGTCCTCGAGGCGCCGGGCCGCGTCGGCGCCACCCTGGCCGAGTTCGCCGCGGCCGAACCCCAGCGCGGCGTCGCCGTGGTGCGGGAGCTGACCAAGCTCCACGAGGAGGTCTGGCGGGGCACACTGGCTGACGCAGCCGAGGCGTTCGCCACGCGCGAGCTGCGGGGTGAAGTGGTGGTGGTGGTGGAGGGCGCGCCCGCTCCCGATCCGGCCGACGATGCGGCGGTGGACGCGGCGGTGCGGGCCGCGCTGGGCGACGACCCCGACGCCGGCCCGCGCCAGGTGGCCGACCGGGTGGCCATCGCGCTCGGCGTGCCGCGGCGGCGGGCCTACGAGGCGGCACTGCGGCTACGTGACGCATGACGCAGGCGTCCGGCCGAGCGTGAAGCCGCCGGTACGCTACCGGCCGTGCCCCCCTACTACCTGACGACGCCGATCTACTACGTCAACGACGCGCCGCACGTGGGCACGGCCTACACCACGGTGAACGCCGACGCGCTGGCGCGCTGGCACCGCTTGCTCGGCGACGACGTCTGGTTCATGACCGGGACCGACGAGCACGGCGCCAAGATCGTCGAGGCCGCCGAGGCCAACGGCACGACGCCCAAGGACTGGACGGACAGGACCTCGGCTCGTTTCGTCGAGGCGTGGCGGCGGCTCGACATCGCCTACGACGATTTCATCCGGACCACCGAGCCGAGGCACTACGCCGTGGTCCAGCAGTTCCTGCAGCGTGTCTACGACAACGGCTTCATTGAGCTGGCCCCGTACTCGGGCCTGTACTGCGTGGCCTGCGAGGACTACTACACCGAGGACCAACTGGTCGACGGGCTGTGCCCGGTGCACGGCCGCCCGGTCATTGAGATGAAGGAGGACAACTACTTCTTCAAGCTGAGCGCCTTCGAACAGCGACTCCTCGACTACTACGACAGCCACCCTGACTTCGTCCGGCCCGTCTCCAAGCGCAACGAGGCCCTCGGCTTCATCCGCGGCGGCCTGCGCGACGTGTCCATCACGCGCACCTCGTTCTCGTGGGGTGTCCCGGTGCCCTGGGACAGCGGCCACGTCTTCTACGTCTGGTACGACGCGCTGATCAACTACCTGACCGTGGCCGGCTTCGGCGACGACGAAGGCGTGTTCGAGGCCCGCTGGGGCGCCGCGCACCACCTCATCGGCAAGGACATCTTGAAGTTTCACTGCGTGTGGTGGCCGGCGATGTGCATGGCGGCCGGCATTGAGCCGCCGGCGGAGATCTTCGTACACGGCTACCTGTTGATGGGCGGCCAGAAGCTGGGCAAGACCATGATCGCCGCGGGTGTCGCCGGCGAGGGGGACGACGCCAAGCCGGTGCGGATCGGCGACGTCTCGCCGCTCGCGCTGGCCGACGACTTCGGTGTGGACCCGCTGCGCTATCACCTGCTGCGCGACGTGCCTCTCGGCAGCGACGGTGACTTCTCCTACGAGGGGATCGTGGCCCGCTACAACGCGGACCTGGCCAACAACCTCGGCAACTTGGTGTCACGCGTGACCACCGTGGTGCACTCCAAGTGCGGCGGCATCGGTCCGGCCTGTGTGCCGGGGAGCGTGTTGGGCGAGGTCGCGGCGGGCGTGCTCGAGTCCGCCACGGCGGCCTGGGCGCGCTGGGCGCCGCACGAGGCGCTCGAGGAGACGTGGCGCCTCATCGGTGCCGCCAACGCGGAGCTCGAGGCGGCCGAACCATGGAAGATGGGCCCGGGCCCAGCGGTCGACGCCGTGCTCGGCGACGCGCTCGAAGTGCTCCGCATCGTGGCCGTGCTCGTTGCGCCCGCGATGCCGTCCACCGCGGTGGAGATCTGGCGTCGCATCGGCGTCCCCGGCGACCCCAACGCGGCGCGCCTGCCCGAGGCGGCGGCGTGGGGCGGCTACACCGGAGGGACAGAGGTCGTGAAGGGCGACCCGCTGTTCCCCCGGCGCAAGGCCTGAGATGGGCTGGTTCGACTCGCACTGCCACATCCAAGAGGAGTTCTTGGACAGGGAAGGCGAGGGGGACGATCGGGCGGGAAACGAGGGGAAAGGAGCCGAGCTCGAACCCCTCATGGCCCGTGCCCGTGACGAGGGTGTCGACCGCCTGATCTGCATCGGGACGGGCTTGACCACCTCGACTCAGGCCGTGGGCGTCGCCCGGGCCACCGCCCGTCACCAGTCCACGCCACGGGCCTGGGCGTCCATCGGGCTGCACCCGCACGAGGCGAGCCAGGGGGTGGACGCCGTGGCGGACCTGCTGGCACGCGAGTTGGCGGCGGGTGACGGTGCCGTCGTGGCGGTGGGCGAGTGCGGGCTCGACTACTACTACGAGCACTCGCCGCGCCCGGCGCAGCGCGACGCTTTCGCCGCGCAGATCGCGCTGGCGCACGCACACGGCCTTGCACTCGTCATCCACGCGCGCGACGCGTGGCCGGACATCTTCGACATCCTCGCCGCGGAAGGCGTGCCCGAGCGCACGGTGCTGCACTGCTTCACCGGTGGTCCCGACGAAGTCGACCGTTGCCTGCGCGCGGGCATGTTCGTCTCGTTCAGCGGGATCGTGACGTTCAAGAACGCGCAGGACGTGCGCGATGCCGCGATGCGTTGTCCACTCGAGCGGCTGCTCGTCGAGACGGACAGCCCGTTCCTCGCGCCGGTGCCGCACCGGGGCCGGACGAACGAGCCGTCGTATCTCCCCCTCGTCGGCGAGACCATCGCAGCCGTCAAGCAGTGCACGCTCAATGAAGTGATGGAGCGCACCGCAACGACGGCCGCCATGGTGTTCTCCACAGACAGCTAATGCACGTGCTGTTGTGTGTAATACGAGAACCTTGTGACCTGGGTGTTTGAGGTCGTTTTTGCAAACAATGCGCCTCTGAACTGGGTGTTTTCCTAAATATCGGGAACCACGTGGTGTGTGACCTGGGAAAAGAGGGCGGCAAAACGTTTCGCCGGTTTTCTGGTTTGCGGGTGTCGTGATTGGTTATCTAACTTCTCCAGAAACCCCTCGCCACCCGTGTGTCGGCGCGGGTGCACTGAGTCCCCGGAGAAGGGTGGAGCCCTGCGGAACCAGAGCACTGGGGGGAGGCGCCTGGGCGTCGCTGCAATCATTTGCGGCGTACTCTTCGGCGCGCCTCTCCTGTTGTTGCAGAACTCGTCTGCGACGGCGTCGCACGTGTTGCGCGCGGCGCGCACGGTCCACGGCACACACGTCTCGCACGCAAGCACTGCGGACGGGTCGCGCGGTGCCGGTGTGAACCTGCGCTCGCACCTCGCGGCGTATCGAGCGCCTGCGACCACGACGACGTCGTCGACGACCGCGACCACGACTCCCGCGTCGACAACGACGACGGACCCACCCCCGCCGCCGACAACGACGACCACCACCACCACCACCACCACCCACGACCACGACGACGACAGCGCCGCCGCGGCCGACGAACAGCGAGCAGGGCGAGGCCACCTGGTACGCCGAGGCGGCGGACGGCTACTGCGCGAGCCCGACACTCTCCTTCGGCACCGTGCTCACCGTGACCAACGACGACACCGGGGCGTCGACGACGTGCACGGTCGACGACCGCGAGGATGCGGGCTACCCGCGGGTCGTCGACATGTCGCCCGAGGGCTTCTCGCAGATCGCAAACACGACCGAGGGAGTGGTGGAAGTCACAATCTCCTGGTGACCCTCTCCGGCGCCGACATCGCCCAACTGCTGTCGGCGCACGGGATCCGGCCGAGCAGGGCCCTCGGACAGAACTTCGTCGCCGACCCCAACACCGTGCGCCGGATCGCCCGGCTGTCGGGCGCCGGCACCGGCTCCCGCGTCCTCGAGATCGGCGCGGGGCTCGGCTCCTTGACCCTCGCCCTGGCCGAGACCGGGGCGAGGGTGGTGGCGATCGAGACCGACCGCCACGTCGTGCCCGTCCTGCGCTCGGTCGTCGAACCGGTCGGCGCCGAGGTCGTCGAGGGCGACGCCATGACGCTCGACTTGGCCGGGCTCTTGGCGGAACGGGACGCCGGGCCCTGGCACCTGGTGGCCAACCTGCCCTACAACCTCGCCACGCCGCTGGTGCTGCGGACCCTGGTCGAGGTGCCGGCCGTGGCGCACCTGTTGGTCATGGTGCAGCGGGAGGTCGGCGAGCGGATGGCTGCGGGGCCTGGGCAGGCGGCCTATGGCGCCGTGTCGGTGCGTGTCGCCTACTTCGCCCAGTCCGAGGTGGTGGGCCGAATCCCGGCGTCGGTCTTCATCCCGCGGCCGCGTGTCGAGTCGGTGCTGGTCCGGCTGGAGCGCCTCGCCGTGCCCGCGGTCGACCCCGCCCTCGTCTCCTACGAACGGCTGAACGCCGTCGTGCGGGCCGGCTTCGCCCAACGGCGCAAGATGCTGCGGCGCTCCCTCGCCGGCGTGGTCGATCCCGCAGCCTTCGAGCGCGCCGGCGTGCGGCCCGACGCGCGGGCCGAGGAGCTCGGCGTGGCCGAGTGGGGCAGGCTGGCGGCGCTGTGAGACGGCTCCTGGCTCCCGCGAAGCTCACGGTGTCGCTGCGGGTGCTCGGCGTGCGCCCCGACGGCTACCACGAGCTCGACGCCGAGATGGTGACGCTCAGCCTGGCCGACGAGCTGCTCTTCGACGGGGCCGGCGGGACCAGCGAGATCGGTACAGGCCTCGTCGTCGACGCCGAGCCCGGGACGCGGGCCGACGAGCTGCCGTTCGCCGAGGAGAACCTCGTGGTCCGGGCGCTCGCCGCGTGCGGGCGACGGGCCTCGGTACGGCTGACCAAGCGGATCCCGCTCGGCGGCGGACTGGGCGGAGGCTCGGCCGACGCCGCGGCCGTCCTGCGGTGGGCGGGCTGCGCCGACGCCTCGGTCGCGGCGAGCCTGGGCGCCGACGTCCCGTTCTGCGTGGTCGGCGGCCGGGCGAGGGTCGAAGGAGTGGGGGAGCGTGTCACGCCGCTCGCCTTCGAGCCCCGCGACTACCTCCTGCTCCTCCCGCCCTTCGGAGTCGACACCGAAGCGGTCTACCGGGCCTGGGACGAGAAGCCCTCCCACGACGCGCCCGAACGACCTCGCCGCCGCCGCGCTGGTGGTCGAGCCGCGCCTGGCCGCCTGGCGGGACGCGTTGGGCGAGCTCACGGGCACCGAGCCGGCCCTCGCGGGCAGCGGGTCCACCTGGTTCGTCGAAGGAGGCCCGGCGGAGGCGGGCACGGCCTCGCTGGCCGAGCTCCGGCTGGGGGACGAGGCCGGCCGCCTGCTGCGGACGCGCACGGTCCCGGGGGAATGGAGCGGGGACTGACTGACGGGGACGAAAGGGATCGAACAGGTGTCCGGCGAGGGCTTGCGTCGGGAGCGAGGGCGCCGGCGGGTGAATCGTGCGCTACTTGCCCGCCCGGCGCTGCCAGCGGGTCGCCTTGAGCATCTTCTTGTGCTTCTTCTTGCGCATCCGCTTGCGGCGCTTCTTGATCAGCGATCCCATCTCGTGCGGCAGGCTAGCGGTCCGGGGGACCGACTGCCAGGTCGCTCCCGGCGCGAGGAGGCACCAATGGACTACGAGATTGTCCGTCTCGACCACGTGCAGCTGGCCATGCCAACGGGCCGCGAGGACGAGGCTGAGGCCTTCTACGCAGGTCTTCTCGGCTTCGCTCGCGTCCCCAAGCCCGAGCCTCTCGCCGCGCGGGGCGGCTGCTGGTTCACCCACAGCGCGACCGCGGTGCATCTCGGCGTGGAGGAGGACTTCCGACCGGCTCGCAAGGCCCATCCGGCCTTCGTGGTCCGCGGGCTGCCCGCCCTGGTGGCGGCGTTGGACGCCGCCGGGGTCGCGGTGCGGCCGAACCTCGATGCGGACGGCGGGCAGGGGGCGTACGTGGACGACCCGTTCGGGAACCGGATCGAGCTGATCGCGGAGGAGTGAGGCGGGGGAGTGAGGGGGGAGACACCGGCGGGGGCGGCGTCGGATCCAGCCGCCCCCGCCGGCGGGATCGGTGGTGAAAGTGGCGAACTCCCATTCCACCGGGGGTGCGGCGACCAGTGTTCCCCCGCCAGCTGAGTCCGACGTTGGGTTTTTCTAAGAAGAAGCGAAGAAAAGGGATGTGCGGCCTGACAAACCCAACGGATCTGGGCGAGCTGCTTGACTAGCTCCTATGCCCGATGACCCAGAAATCCTGCCGGAGGTCGCCCGGTTGCGGGACCTGATCGCAGAGGAATTGACCGTCATCATCGTTGGGTTCGACCGGCCGATCGGCTTTGACGACGTAGGGATGGTGGCCTTGTCGATAGCCGACCAGCTCGACTATGCCGGTCGGTTTGAGTGGCGCAGATAAGACCGGCCAAGTTTCTAGAGTGAGGCTCCGGGCCAACCGGGGCCTCACTCGCGTTCGGGCCCGGAGGTTCGACCGTGCCACGCAACCAGCACCACCCCAACCCAGAGGAGCGGGACGAGCGGGTCAAGGTCGACTTGCCCCCGGACGCCTTCATCAAGGGCGTCATGGACGTGGGAGAGGTCCCTGAGGACGACGAGGAGTCCGAGGAGCGAACCTTCGTGATCGTGGAGGGTGAGCTGCCCGAGGATGGCGAGGCGGTCCGACTTTCTGAGGACTAAGCGGTAACTGGCGGCTCCACGCCTCCCGCTGCGTAGTCACCGCTGTGGAGTCCGGCGTGTCCAGGTTCAAGCACGCAGGGTCCTCCACCTGCTCGGAATCCACAGATGGGGCGACCCAGCTGGCGCTCCAGCTCGGCTCTCCTGCCGAAGTGAGCACGCAAGTAGTACCGCCATGAGAGTTGTTCTTCTGGCGGACGAGCCCGTCCAGCGGCACGGAGCTTCGCCGTGGTTGACCGCTTGTGCATGTGTTCAGCGTACCGAGGGTGGTTCATCCGACTTAACGACTTGGGTTTGTCACCCCGCACATCCCCGAAGAAAATCGGATCAGTCGTCGGGAGCCGAGACGGTGGGCAGGTGCATGGACATGCGGGCACCGCCGGCTGGGTCGTTCTCGGCCGTGATCGTCCCCCTTCGCCCTTGACCACCTGGGCGACGATGGCCAGGCCGAGACCCGAGCCGGGCAGCCCGCGGGCAGCCGGCGAGCGGTAGAAGCGGTCGAAGATGTGCGGGAGGTCCTCTGCCGCGATCCCGGACCGTGGTCGTGCACGACCACCTCCCCGTCGCGGCACAGGACCGAGACGGACTCGCCCGGAGGGCTCCATTTGCGTGCGTTGTCGAGCAGGTTGCCGACGGCGCGGCTCAGCCGGTCGGGATGTGCCTCGACCCAGCACGGAGCGGCGTCGAGCTCGAACGTCACGTCCTTGGCTCGCCCGTGCGTGTTCTGCACCGCGACGGCATCGCGGACGAGCAGGTCGAGACGGAGCGCTTCGGGCGCGGACGGCTGCTGGTCCCCGCGTGCGAGCTCCGCCAGGTCGCCGACCAGATCCGTCAGCTCCTGGAGCTGCACCAACACGTCGTCGACGAGGACGTTGCGGTCTTCGTCGCTCAGTTCGTCGACGCGGCGGATGACCTCGAGGTTGGTGCGCAGGCTGGTGAGCGGCGTCCGCAGCTCGTGGGAGGCGTCGAGGACGAGCTGGCTCTGAGCCCGGCGAGAGGACTCGAGCGCCGCGAGCAGCCGGTTGAAGGTGCGGCGCAGGCGCCCCAGCTCGTCCTGGCCGCCCGGTGAAAGGCGGCGCGTGACGTCGGTCGTCTCGGCCAGGTCCTCGACTGCGTGCGTAAAGGAATTGAGTGGGACGAGTGCGGTGCGGGCGACGAGCCACCCGAGCGCCACGGCGAGCAGCACGCCGATCAGGGCCACGGCGCCGAGCAGCAGGGCGAGCTTCTTCAGCTCCGAGCTGACGTTAAGCAGCGTTGCGATCTGCAGCGCGCCGCCGTCGCCGAGGGTGCCCGACGGGACCTGCGAGTCGGCGGGCAGGTGCTCGACGTACTCGCGCATCTCGTTTCCCTCGACGATGACGGTGGTGAAGAAGGCCGGAGCCAGGTTGTTCGCCACGAGCCGGACCTGTCCCGTCACCGGCAGCCCGCCCCCGGAGACCACCGCGCCGTTGGGTTCGATGACCTGGCCGAGGGTGGCGGTGGTGGAGCCGATCTCCCCGCCGGCCACGATCTTCTGCGCGGCGGCGGTCAGCGAGCTGTCGGCCGCCTGCAGCAAGGTGTTGCGCGCCACGAAGAAGGCGGCGAACGACGCGGCCAGCACCGCCACCACCACGGCGACCGTGGTCGCGAGGACCAGGCGCGCCCGGATGGTCACGCGCTCACGAGTCCCGCAGGACGTAGCCCACGCCGCGCACCGTCTGGATGCAGCGCGGCTCGCCACCCTCCTCGAGCTTGCGGCGCAGGTAGCCGACGTAGACGGCGAGCGAGTTGGTGCCCGAGTCGAAGTCGAAGCCCCAGACCCGGTTCAGCAGGACCTCGCGGGTGAGCACCTGGCGGGGGTGGCGCAGGAACATCTCGAGCAGGTCGAACTCGATGCGAGTCAGGGCGAAGGTGCGCTCGCCACGCTGGCCCTCGCGGGTGGACAGGTCCAAGGCAAGGTCGCCGACGCGCAGCAGGCCGCCCTCACCCTCGAAGCGGCGTCGCAGCAGCGCGCGCAGCCGGGCCAGCAGCTCGGCCAACGCGAACGGCTTGACGAGGTAGTCGTCGGCTCCCGCATCGAGCCCCTGGACCCGGTCGTCGACGGCGTCGCGCGCCGTGAGCATGAGGACGGGCGTGTCGTCGCCGGCGGCCCGCATGCGGCGGCAGACGGTCAGGCCGTCGAGATCAGGCAGCCCGAGGTCGAGCACCAGCGCGTCAGGAGGCGTCTGCGCCAGCGCCTCGAGTGCCTCGCCCGCCCGAGGGCACGGTGGCCACGTCGTAGCCCTCGAGGCGGAGGGCTCGGTCTATGGAGCGGCTGACGGCGAGGTCATCGTCCACGACCAGGATGCGCACGACACAGAAGCTACCGCCGGGTTTCATCCGGGCTCGGGCGCTGCATGCCTAACCTTGAACGGGCACTCGCCTCGGTCCGGGGTAGTTCAATCGGCAGAACGTCGGCCTTTGGAGCCGGATGTTGGAGGTTCGAGCCCTCCCCCCGGAGCGCCTGCCGCTCAGCGACCGGCGGCCTTGTCCCGCTCGGCCAGCTGGGCCAGGTACTCGTTGTAGGCAGCGAGATCAGCGTCCTCTTTCTCCTCGTCATTTCGAGCGACGCCCTCGGGTGCGTCGGTGCTCGCTGCACCGGACGTCTCGCCGTCGGGCGCCGGGGTGTTCGCGCCCCGGCGCCCGGACCCGTCGGTCGTGGCTGCTGGCGGCACCTCGGCGGTGCTCTCATGGACGAGGCGCCACCACATGTAGACCGCGTAGGCGGCGAAGAGCGGCCACTCGAAGACGTATGCCCACGAGAGGCTGTTGCCGCCGAGGGCGCGGGAGGTCTGCCAGACACACAACGCCATGAAGCCGGGGACGACGATGAGGAGGACCAGGTGCAGCCTGAGGGCGCGGCCCGAGAGCCACACGCGTTTGTCCATCAGCCTTCGAGGTGCAGGAATTCTCGGATGATGGTCGCGAGCTCGAGCGGCCGATCGCCCTGCACGCTATGGCCGGCTCCTTCTACGCCGATGACCGTCGCCGAGGGCTGGCGGCGCAGGAGCTCGGCGACGTCGTCATCGTCGACGACCGACCAGGCCAGGCCGCGTACGAGCAGCACAGGGACGGTGAGCCGCGACACCGCCTCCCAGAGGTTGCTGAACTCGGGGTGGGCGGCGGGGCCGGACGGGCCGGTGCGGAAGCGGGCGTAGCGCCACACCCAGCTGCCGTCCTCGCGCTGGACCGCGTTGTGCAGGATGCCGCGGCGCAGCGAGGACTCGCTGCGGCCGGGGTTGTGCTCGATGGTGCGCGCCAGCAGGTCATCGAAGCTGTCGAAGCTGGTGGGGCCGTTGACGAAGTTGGTGATCGGCGCCGCCTTCTCCGCGTTCACGCCGGGCGTGACGTCGACGAGCACGAGCGCACGGACGAGCTCGGGCGCGTGGTCGGCGAGCGCCAGCGACGAGACGCCACCGAGCGACATCCCGACGACGCCGCGCGCCTCGGGCGCGAGCTCGGTGATCACCGTGGCGAGATCCCGCCCGTTGGTGGTGGCCGAGATGGAACCGTCGGGGCCTCCGTCGGAATGGCCGTGGCCGGGCAGGTCGACCGCGAGGAGCGGCCGTCCGAGCGCCAGCGCAACGGTGTCCCAGGTGTGGGCGTTCTGCGCGCCGCCGTGCACGAGCACGAGCTCGGGCGGACCGGTGCGGGCGCCCCAGAGCAGGCTGGAGACCCTCCGACCGGGTTCCACCTCGACGTCGACCCGCTGCACGTCGGGCGGGCCGTCGTAGGGGAGGTGGTACTCCCCCGCGTTCTCGTGGAACAGCCCGAACTCGTCGTAGGGAATCAGCTCCGGCACGGGAACGAGTGTCCCATACACACGCCCGCCGCCCCGGCGGGCTAAGAATGCCGCCATGCCTGACCGCCGCCTCTCCGCCGTCGTCCTGGCCGCCGGCGAGGGCACCCGTATGCGCTCCGAGCGGCCCAAGCCGCTGCACCAACTCTGTGGCCGGCCGATGATCCTGCACGTGCTCGATGCCATGGCCGAGATCGACGTGCGGCGGGTCGTCGTGGTTGTCGGCCACCGGGGCGAATGGGTCACCAAGACCCTGGTGCAGCACGCGCCGCCGAGCATGCAGATCGAGTTCGTCGAGCAGCTCGCGAGGACCGGCACCGGTGATGCGTTGGCCGTCGGCCTGACCGGCCTGCCCGACGACGATGACGACGAGGTCGAAGACGTCGTGGTGCTGCCCGGTGACACCCCGCTGCTGCGGCCCCAGACGCTGGCCGCGTTGGTGCGGGCGCACCGCGCCGAGGAGGCCGGGGCCACGGTCCTCACGGCCGTGGTCGAGAACCCGACCGGCTACGGGCGTGTGGTGCACGGCAAAGACGGCCTGGTGACCCGGGTGGTGGAGGAGGTCGACGCCACCGAGGACGAGACGCTGATCGACGAGGTCAACACGTCCATCTACTGCTTCCGCCGGAGCATTTTGGCGCCCACGCTGCGCCGGCTCAGCCCGGCCAACGCCCAGGGCGAGATCTACCTCACCGACGCCATCGGCGTGCTGCACAGCGCCGGGTACGCCGTCCGCTCGCTCGTCCTGCCCGACTCCATGGAGGCGGCCGGGGTCAACGACCGAGCCCAGCTGGCCGTCGCCGAGGCCGAGTTGCGCGACCGCATCAACGAGCGTTGGATGCGCCGCGGCGTGACCATGTGGGACCCCGAGCGCACCTACGTCGATGCCGAGGCCACGCTCGACGCGGACGTCTCGCTGCTCCCGGGGGTGTTTCTGCGCGGTGCGTGCCGAATCGGGGCGGGAGCCGAGATCGGGCCGAACACCGTGCTGACCGACACCACGGTCGGGGTGGGCGCAACGGTGAGCGAGTCGGTGTGCACCCGGGCGACGATCGGTGACGGGGCACGCGTCGGTCCCTACAGCGTGCTCGAACCGGGGGCCGAGGTGGCAGCCGGCGGCCAGGTGGCCCCGCACGGCATCGTGCCCGGTCCGGGAGCCTGAGGGCCGGGCGGGAGCGCGAGGACCGAGAAGCGGGGACCGGGGAGCGGGAACCGGGGGACGAAATCATGCCCGGACTGCCTGCCACCCGAGACGGGGCGAACGGCGGGGCAGTAGCGTTGGGGGCCGTGGAGCTGATCCCGCGACGTCGGTTGGAAATGGTCTCGGGCCGCGCGCATCCGGCGCTCGCCCATGACATCGCCGGCCATCTGGGCGTCGAGCTCGGGCAGGCAAACCTGCGGGAGTTCGCCAACGGCGAGATCTACTGCAAGTACGACATCTCCATCCGCGGCTGCGACGTGTTCATCATCCAGACGCACGCCACCCCGGTGAACGACTCGCTGATGGAGCAGCTGATCATGATCGACGCCGCCAAGCGTGCGTCGGCCAAGCGCATCACGGCGGTGTGCCCCTACTACGGCTACTCGCGCCAGGACCGCAAGTCGACCGGCCGCGAGCCGATCACCGCCAAGCTGGTGGCCGACATGCTCTCGGCGGCGGGTGCCGACCGGGTCGTGAGCGTCGACCTGCACTCGGGTCAGATCCAGGGTTTCTTCGACACGCCCGTTCGACCACCTGGTCGCGGCACCGGTTCTCGAGGCGTACATGAAGGAGCACTTCGGCGACGACGTCGTGGTGGTGGCCCCTGACGCCGGGCGGGTGAAGGTGGCCGAGCGCTACAGCCAGCACCTGGGTTCCGACCTGGCTCTGATCCACAAGACGCGGCCCCGCGGCACCTACAACGAGGTCGCAGGCGCGCCACGTCATCGGCGACGTCGAAGGCCGCCACTGCGTGCTGATCGACGACATGATCGATACCGCAGGCACCATCTGCGCCGCGGCGGAACTGCTGGCCGAGGCCGGGCGCGTCCGAGATCTGCGCCATGGCCACCCACGGCGTGCTCTCGGACCCGGCGGTGGACCGCCTGAAGGCCGCGCCGATCTCGCGGGTGGTGGTGACCGACACGTTGCCCGTGGCCGAGGACCGCACTTCGACAAGCTCGAGGTGCTCTCGGTGGCCAAGATCATCGCCGACGCCATCGACGCGGTGTTCGAGGACACCTCGGTCTCCGAGCTCTTCGGCGGCGACAACCTGGTCTAGGCGTCTCCGGCCCGGGCCGGGGGCCGTTGCGGTCGCCGTCGCGGCCGGGCGGCTACGCTAGTGAGCCGTTCGCCGGAGGCTCACGGCCGTCCGCGCACGCCGTTCTTGCCGTCCCGAGGAGATCCGTTATGGCCGAAGTCGTACTCGCCGCCGAGGTTGGGCGCCCGCTGGGCTCGCGCGCCGTCCGCCGGTTGCGGCGTGAGGGGAAGATCCCTGGCGTCATCTACGGCCACGGCACAGACCCGGTGCCCGTCGCGGTCGTCGCCCGCGAGCTGCGTGTGGCCCTCAACACCGAGGCCGGCGCCAACCAGCTCCTCTCGCTCGACACCGGCTCGGGCACCTACCTGACCCTCGCCCGCGACATGCAGCGTCACCCCGTCGCGCAGACCGTCACCCACGTCGACTTCGTCATCGTCCGCCGCGACGAGGTCATCAGCGCCGACGTGCCCGATCACCCTGGTCGGCGAGGCGATCGAGGTGCACCACGGCGACGGCCTTGTCGAGCAGCAGATGTTCACCCTCCCGATCAACGCGCTGCCCGACCGACATCCCGACCGCCATCGAGGCAGACATCAGCGAGCTGACCATCGGCGGCCAGGTCCGGGTCTCCGACCTCGTGCTGCCCTCCGGCGTGACGACCGACGTCGACCCCGAGACGACCGTCGTCGTCGGCCAGCCGCCGCGGGTCGTGGTGGAGGAGGCCGCCGAGGGCGAGGCCGAGGAAGGCGCAGCCGAGGGAGAGGCCCGGCGGCCGCCGAGCCGAGCGCGGAGGCATCCGGCGCCACGTCCGAAGAGGGCTAGGCCCTGCGCCGCCCCTTCGCCCGGTCCGAGCGCCGGGGCACCCCGGCGGATCTGCTCGTCGTCGGGCTCGGCAACCCGGGCGCCGAGTTCGCCGGGAGCCTGCACAACGCGGGTGCCGACATGGTCGAGCTGCTGGCCCAGCGGCATGGCGCGTCGCTGCGCGCCGAGAAGGGCGTGGCGGCGCGGGCAGCGGTCGATCACGCTCGGCGGGCCAGCGGGTCGCGCTCGCCGTCCCGACCACGTACATGAACGAGTCCGGGACGGCGGTGCGCGCGCTGGCCCGCCGGTTCGGGATCAGCGACCCGGCGACCATCGTGATCGTGCACGACGAGCTCGACCTGCCTCCGGGCACCGTGCGCCTGAAGGCCGGCGGCGGCCTGGCCGGCCACAACGGGCTGCGCTCGATCCAGGCGCATCTGCACTCGGCGGATTTCCTGCGCGTGCGCATCGGCATCGGCAAGCCGCCGAGCGCGGCGCAGGGCGCGTCGCACGTGCTGCGCCGGCCGTCCAAGGCGGTGCGCGAGTCGCTGACGGCGGCGGTGTCGATCGCGGCCGACGCGGTGGAGCGCATCGCCGCCGACGGCCTCGACGCGGCCATGGCGTGGTGTCACGCCCTCCCGACCTAGCGCAGACATGACGACCGTCCCTCCGCACCACTCCGTCTCCCGGCACCGGCCGGCGTGCCTGGCCGCGCTGCCGCGCCTGCTGCGAACGGATCCCGTGCTGGCGGCCGTCATCGGCGCGGCGGACGCCACCGTCGCCGTCCCCGAAGCGGCACAGGCCGTCGTCGTCGCGGCGCTGGCGGCCTTCACCGACCGCGCACCGCTGGTCGTCGTCACCGCAACGGGGCTCGATGCGGAGCGCATCGGCGACGACCTCTCCTGCCTCGTTGCACCATCGGGGACCGACGAGGGCGCCCGCTCGAACCCGGGACGGCCGCGTCCGCGGCCGCGTCGTCGGGGCGCTCGACGGTCCGGTGGTGGTGCTGCCGGCGTGGGAGACGCTGCCCTTCGAGCGTGTCAGCCCGGAGGTCGAGACGATGGGCCGGCGCCTCGCCATCCTCTGACGCGCTGACGCTGGGGGTCGGCGGCCTGATCCCGCCGCCGCGGGTGATCGTGGCGCCGGTGCGCGCCCTGCTCCAGCGGCTCGGCCCGCTCGGCGAGACCGCGCCCGTTGTCGTCCGCGCCGGGCGACCAGCTCGAGCTCGATGCGCTCGCTGCCCGAGCTGGTGGCGCGCGGGTACCGGCGCGAGCACCAGGTCGAGCACCGCGGGGAGTTCGCGGTGCGCGGCGGCATCGTCGACGTGTTCCCCTCGACGGCGGACGAGCCGGTCCGCATCGACTTGTGGGGCGACGAGGTCGACCGCCTCACCGCGTTCTCCGTCAGCGACCAACGCTCGTCGCGGGACCTCGACGCGGTCGCCATCTACGGCTGCCGTGAGCTCGTCCTCACCGAGAGCTGCGGTCCGGCGGCCGAGCGCTGGTGGCGCGCCGCCGTGGGGCGCATCGGTGTGGGACCGCCTGGCCCGAGGGCGACCAGTTCGACGGCATGGAGTCGTGGCTGCCCTTCGTGGAGCCGACCGAGCGGCGTCCTGCCGGACCTGTTGCCGCCGGCCGGGCAGGTGCTCCTCGTCGAGCCGCGGCGCATCAGGGACCGGGGCGCGCAACTCCTCGACGAGGAGGCAGCACTGGCCGAGACGCTGGCCGCCACGTGGGGGGCCAAGGAGGGCGCCGAGGAGGTCTTCCCGCGCCTGCACGTCCCCTTCGAGCGCTTGTTGCGCGACTGCCCGGCTCCGGTCACGACGATGCCGCCCGTCCCCGAAGGGCCGACGGTCCCGGCGCTCGGGGTGCAGCGGTTCGACCCGGTGGCAGGAGATCCGGCACGGCTGGCCGCGGGCGTGACGCGGCTCGTCGGCGAGGGGTTCGCGGTCGTCGCTGTGCGCCTCCACGGCCTCCGGGGCGGCTCGGCTGGCCGCCACCTTGGCCACCCACGGCGTCCACGCGCCGGTCCTCGACGTCGCGCCGGGCACGCCAGGTGCCGCGGTCGTGGTAGCGCCCATCACCAACGGGTTCATCGTGCCCGGCGCCTCGGTCGCGGTGCTCTCGGAGACCGACGTCACCGGCCGGCGCATGCCACACCGCCGCGCCAGACCGCGGGCGCGGGCGGCCGACGGCTTCTTCGACGACCTCGAGGTCGGCATCTTCGTCGTCCATCGCCAGCACGGTGTCGCGCGCTTCGAGGGCGTCACGACGCGGACCATGGGCGGCACGACGCGGGACTACCTGATCCTGCAGTACCGCGGCTCGGACCGCCTGTACCTGCCGGTGGAGCAGATCGAGGCCATCACCCCCGTACAGCGGCGGCGAGTCCCCGACGCTCTCGAAGATGGGCGGCGCCGACTGGCAGCGGACCCGGGCCCGGGCCAGGGCGGCCGCCGGCGACGTCGCGGCCGAGCTCGTCGAGCTGTACCGGCGCCGGCTGGCCGTCGAGGGCCACGCGTTCGGGGCCGACACGCCGTGGCAGACGGAGATGGAGTCCTCCTTTCCTTTCGTCGAGACCGACGACCAGCTCAAGGCGATCGCCGACGTCAAAGCCGACATGGAGGAGCCGCGGCCGATGGACCGGCTCGTCTGCGGCGACGTCGGCTTCGGCAAGACCGAAGTCGCCTTACGTGCCGTCTTCAAGGCGGTCCAGGACGGCACCCAGGCCGCGGTGCTCGTCCCCACGACGCTGCTGGCGAGCCAGCACGCGCAGACCTTCGCCGACCGCTACGCGCCCTACCCGGTCCGCGTCGAACTGCTCAGCCGCTTCCTCTCGCCGGCGCAGCAGAAGGCGTGGTGGACGGGCTGGCCGACGGCAGCGTCGACGTCGTGATCGGGACCCACCGGCTCTTGGCCCAGGACGTCGCCTTCAAGCGACCTCGGGCTCCTCGTCGTCGACGAGGAACAGCGTTTCGGGGTCACGCACAAGGAGGCGGTCAAACGGATGGCAGACGGTGTCGACGTCCTGACGCTGACCGCCAGCCCGATCCCGCGCACGCTCGAGATGGCGCTCACGGGCATCCGCGACCTCAGCATGGTCAACACGCCGCCGGCGGACCGTCGGCCCATCCTCACCTACGTCGGCGAACACGATCC